>CAJTCY010000014.1 GCA_910575075.1 Lachnospiraceae bacterium | reverse complement strand
CCAAAATATATGCAACAGGCATTGTGCTGCGCATAAAACATCTAACAGAATGCTAATTTGTGAGCTAAAGTATTGATTTTTCAAGGTGCGAGTCACATTTTTAATGTGGGAAGTTTGAGTAACTAATTTTCCGCTCCAATATCCTACAATATTCTTTTTCCGGTAATATTTAACGCATTATTCCTATTCAAATTAAATCCTTATAGCTGATAAAAACATTACTTAACTTTATTTCTTACAATATTACTATTGAAAATATTTTTTCATATATGTTGCACACAAGATTCAGGAGATGTATTTTTAACTACAGCTTTTTTTAATGTGTTGAAATCACAAATAGAAATATTTTCTTCCCAAGCATTTATTCTATCTCCTGATAAGTACACAGGAAAATCTATATCTGTCAAAATAACTGTCACTAATTGATAATCTAAAAAATGACTATCAACATATTGTTTAATAATTTCTCTTTTTTTCTTAAATTTTTGTACATACTTCCCACTCAAATTCTTTTTTATATTTTTAAATTTTTGATAACCATTTCCTGAAGTTGTTAAGACATCATGAATACATTTGCATTCAATCAAATATACTATTTTTTTATAATGACTTACAGCTAAGACATCTACTTCCCCCGGAAGCAATAACTCCAAATCTTTTACTTCATCTTTACTATCTATATGCCACATTCCATTTTGCTCTACTCTCCCTGCTGTAAACTTATGCTTACGCATATAATCCGTAACCTCGTTTTCAAAATAAGCTTCAATTTTCTGACATATTTTTTTCTTCCACCTGACATTTTCACTTCCGCTATAAATGGAATTTTCTAACCAAGCATTTATGGCATCTGCACACAATGGAAATGACGTCATACATCTTCCATCATAATTTCTTATAATAGGCATATCCAAAAGTTTTATTTTATTCTTTTCCATCACATTCCACCGTTTCCATTCAGGAATAAAAACCATGCATTCTTTTACTATTTTTTCTGGAATAATAAACGGATGTCCAACAATTAAAGCCATTTCAGTCGCTATATATTTTTTTTGCGGAAAAAAAGAACAATATTGACGTAACAATAGCATTTCCAATTTTGTTAAAAAATCTATTTTTTCTAAAAGAATCTCTAAAAATTCTTTATATGTATGGTCGCATTCATTAATTGCTGGAAAAAATTCATAATAAGTTCCTTTAAAAAATAAAATGTCTTGTCCACTAACAGGTTCTGAAAGTAATTTTTGAATCGATTCTACAAAATTACTTTTTAAGACATCACTTTCTTCTAAATCTCTATACAATAATTTCTCAGTATTTCTAGCCATTCTCAAACGCAACCCTTTTCCACTATAGTGTTGCTTATATTGTTCTATAATATGAAAATCCCGTTCACCAAAACTAAAATATCCCTGAGCTAATTTTAGATTTTCAGTATCACACAAAATACCAACCTCTATCATTTGAGCAAGTTCCTTAGCTTGGGCTATAAGTTCTATATGTTCTAATAATTCAAATAACAAAGAGGGAAATAACATTAGATATTCACGTTCAAAACTTATCCCATATAACAAAATTCTAATAGCTTCAGCTACATGTATATGAAGAAATCCTTCTTTGTGATATTTTTTATACTTTCCGTAAGTAGTCTCCCCGTAAATTGTCATACAAATTTCAATAGCTTGTATGCCTGGTAAAGACTGCACCAGTTGCCGACAAAATAATTCTTCCTTGTGAATAAATTTCAAGATTTTTTCTGTTGTTCCAACATCAACGCACCCTGTGTCAAGACAGTGTTCATTTTCATACCACTGTTTAATAATCATATCTGCCATTTCATAATTGTATTTGATTTTTTTCTTTATTTTATCTATACTAGCCATTGATATATTCCTCAATTCTTATAATAAAATATTTTCTAGTACAACGAAAATTAAGTCTTTGATATATTCACGCAGGATAATTGTTTCAGATACAAGGAAGAAAAACGACGGCGTAGCGGTGGCTACGGCTAGGTTTTCTGACATAGTAGCTGGACAATTAGGCAAGTGAAGATGTTAATTACTTAATATTCATTGTACTAGTTTAATCTTTGCCTTTGGAATCCATTTATGCTCTTCAAGAAAAGATAACCAAAATGCCTTTTTTATTGGCACACTTTTTTAATTGGTTCCTTATCCCCTAAACTATCATCAATCTACTTTCCTTATTGAAATTGTTATAATTTTAAACCTGTTATCTTCTCTTTAACACAGTAAAAATACGCTATTGCTACATTTATTTTTTACACTATATCATAACTTCTCACTCATTAAAAGCTACAATAGATTTGCTGTAAATAGAAATTCTTTGATTTTGCCTTAAGGGGTTCAAATTGGACATACTGTGAGAGTTTAAATCAACAAATTGGGATTCAATTCTTAACACGCTCCTATTCATCACCTGTTTACAACCCATAAAATAATCAAGACTTTAGGTCACATTAAACATGTCAAAAGCCTTGACTTCAACTTTTTCTCTGATATTCTATTTTTATCCTTTGTATCAAATAAGCGGTTTACATTTCTACATAGACGTCATAAACAATAAGATTTTCCGTTTTTGAAACATATTCTGTCAGCAGTTTTCTTTGATTGCCCACGCTTTCACTTTCTTCTTTATCGCCATTTTCTCTTGATAACCTGATATAAACAGCCGTGTAAAATAATTGTCAAGGTTCGTTCCATTTCAAAAATAAAAGGAAACAGATAAGTTGGGAAAATTTCCCTTCTCATCTGTTTCCTCACATAACATGCTTTGAATTTTGTACTTGCTTAGGCAAAAAAATGCCTTGAAAAATATATAAATTTCTGTTATCCAAAAAAATTCACAATTAATTATTTTGATATAAATGAAATTTCAAAATGGTATAATTATTCTTTGCATCATCTATATAATCAAATTCCTTATCTTTACGTGGTGATGTATGCCCACAATAATATGCTTTTCCTTTGGATTTCTTAGAAATAAAAATAGCATGATATCTCGCACCAGTCGAAGCCCTCTTTAAAAGTACTACATCACCTCTTTTTACTTTCTTTTGTGCTGTCGATCTGATGTTAGTGTCAGTCTTAAGTACTCTCGATGAATAAAATTTATAAAAGTCTTTCACCCTAATAAATGATGTGCTCATTTGCTTACTATTAAGATAATACCAATACCTCGTATCTGATGTCATCTCTGATGGTAAACCGTGCTGGGGAAGGACTCCATACAAACCTCCAGCTTCAAGGATTTGTGAAACAAAATTCGTACAATCACTTTTTTGTTTCTTATACTTCGGATTAAATCCATTTGCCCATTTTCTTGCATATGCTGTTGCATTAGAAATATTATATGTTTTTATTGGACTAATAGAAGCAAATGGCATTGGAATCAATTCCATATTTTTTTCATCTTCCGCAATTTCTTCAACAAGCTCCCCTATTGTTTTATTTCCAAATGTTTCATAATTATTGCCATTATAAATCCTGTAACCTCCTGCCTGTTCCTCCTCCATTTCATACAGATAAATACTCGCATAGTCTAACATCAGTTCCGCATTAGGATTGGCTTTAAAATTACTATCTGTTCCCTCCGTTAATTGTTCAACCAAATATTCGTTATATTTTTCAGTTCCAAATTTAATTTCTGGATGATATTCCTGAAGATAGTCGTCTAACATGTGTTTTACTTCATCCATTGTGTAATCGTTATTTGAATGTGCATATACTGTGTTATTGACAAATACTATACTTAAAACTAGCATTATCCCAAATATCCCTAATAATTTACTTATTTTTTTCATCAATATCGTCCTTTCTTTCCATTTTACTCCAAACCCAATACATCAAACTGCTACATAACAATGATAAATAAAATCCATAATGTATCGCTTCTAATGACAAAAGTAAATTGAAATCTGTCAATAACGGAACATACCAACACAGACCATACACAAGATATATAACAGGATGTATGAGTAAAAGTATGGTTGTTATCATTTTCACTCTTTGATTTTTATCAAATATAATACAAAAAAACGTAACTACCGCCAGAACAATCATTATCACATGATTGACAATATCTGTCCCATATTTTATTCCATCAATTTCTTCATCAAAATAGCACCACGGCAAAAAAATCGGCAATAAAGACATTAAGTAGCAGAAAGCCAAAATATATTTCTTCTTTGCTTTATTCATATGCATAATCTTTGATCTCCCTCCATTTTTATTGAAACAAAATCACCTCTGATTCCATTGTATGAGCTACTTGACATAACGCCAAAGTGGAATTATTTCGCAAATATACCTCTTTCGTCATATAGGAGCTTCTTTCTGTTTTATTTTTAGTACAAAATGTAATTTAGATCTTTTGTAATACAATAAGTTTTTATTGCTTTTCTCTGAAAAAAAGTCTATAATTTTATGTATCCATATGAATCTAATGTCATTTGCAGACAGGTTGCCAGCCTTTGATTTATATGGATTTTTATTGTCTCATAGGCATCACCACCTTATTTGATATTTACCCCTTTTTAAGCATCTTGGTAAAAATCTATCCTATTGCTTAATAAGGTATCTTTAACCATATCCTAATGTATTGAATTTATATTAGGATATGGTTATTTTTATTTTTTTCTGCTATTGAGGACCTCCTATTATATATAATCGTTAAAAATGGAAAAAAGTAACGCCAAAATTAAAATTTTTATTTTCTTTCTGGCTTCCTTTTTGCCCTCTTTAATCTCATTTTGCAGGTTCTGTCTGTAATATTAAGCTGCTTTGCCAGTTCTTCCACGGAATATCCTTCCACATATTTTTTACAAGAAGGTAATATATATCATCTGACAGGATTTTTTTAACTCTTCCATATACACCCGCGCAATTACCCGACTTCCGGTTCCAGCTAGAATTCTGCCAAAGGCCACTCCTTTGTAGGGAATGGCTATGTATTGTAAAACTATTTATACAAAAAAGACGAGCCATCGCTGACCCGCCTAAATCTCTCAATTCTATTTCAACAAATCACTCTTTTTTCTTGTCATAGGCTTATCTTTATTATAACTTCTGTAACAGCTTTCGGCAACATTAATTCCAGCTTACCTAAGGTAAGGCTTGTCCTCTCACATATATTTTATACAAGTACAGCGGCCATCTTTCTTTTGTATTTTATCTTTTTTACTTGCGCAGCTAATGTCCCCCGTGAACAGGATCAAACAGACGCAAATTTTTTCTCCAGATATATATTGGTAAACAAATTTTCTAATTCATTTCCAAAATTGTAGCATATTTTTATCTTGTGATTTTCATATATAATAATCTGATCTATCATCTCCACCACAATTTCTCTGTCCAATGCCTCAATATCCTGCCATTCTAACAGTCTTTTCAGCCATGGCGTGTCAAATACATCCTGAACTGCATGACTTTTTTTCTCTGTCTCTAAGGCTTTTATCTGTTTTATATACAGCGCTTCCTTTTTCAGATAATCCTCACGATAAGAAAGATATTCTTCTTTGGAGATTAATCCTTCTTTATAATCTTCATAAACTGATTTCTTTAACTTCTGAATCCTCTCCAGTTCAACTTTTGCTTTGATCATTTCCTGCTTTGCAAGTTCTTCAGTTCTGGAATAATAAGGAAACGACTGGTTCTTTACAATTTTCTGCAAATCCTGAACATTTCGAATCATAACTCTTAAATCTTCCAAAATAATATCTTCCAAAACATGAAGCGGCAAAGTATGCGGTGTACAGTATCCTTTGCCCTGCCGCTTATAGGTACCGCAATAAAAAGAATACATTCTGCTCCCATCTGCCCGTTTCCAGCTATTTTTCATCATAGCTCTTTTGCAGTCTCCGCAGATGATAAATCCGGCAAATATATTTTTATTTGTTTCCAAATCCATATCTCTGTGCTTTTGTTTTAATAGCTTCTGCGCCTTTTCCCATGTTTCCGGGTCAATGATTGCCTCATGTGTGCCTTTGACAACAATCCAGTTTTCTCTCTTTACAGGTTTTTGTCTGCTTCTCATTTGCTGATGCTTTTTGCCTTGTACCATATTTCCCGCATATATTTCATTTTTCAACATTAAGTTAATGGTTGAATACGTCCAATAAGAAGTACTTTCCAGACGATTGCAGTTCCTGTAATTCTCACCGTTCGCTGTCTTGTATTCAGATGGGCAGAGAATACCTTCTGCGTTTAAGAGCTTCGCAATGCTTAATTTTCCCATTCCCCCCACATATAAGCGAAATATCTTCTTTACCACTTCTGCAGCATATTCATCAATGATCAGCTTATTTTTGTCTGAATGTGATTTCTTATAGCCATAACTGGCAAAAGAACCTATAAATTCCCCTGCTTTTTGTTTTGATCTTACAGTCGCCTGAATTTTTTTGGAAATATCTCTTGCATACTGTTCATTAAAAATATTCTTGATAGGCAGAAGCATATCATAAGCCTGCCGGATACTGTCAATACCGTCCGACACGGAGATAAAACGCACACCTAATTCTGGAAATACTCTCTCCAGATAACGACCTGTGTCAATGTAATCACGTCCAAATCTGGACAAATCTTTTACGACGACACAATTTACCTTTCCTTCCTCTATATCAGAAATCATCCTCCTAAAACTCGGACGGTCAAAATTTGTACCTGTATAACCGTCATCAATGTAAATATCATAAACAACAAGACTTTCCATCTTTGAGACAAATTCTGTCAAGAGTTTCCTTTGGTTTCCTACACTGTCACTTTCCTCCTTATCTCCGTCTTCCCTTGATAATCTGATATATACAGCCGTATTCATTAACTCTGATTTCTTCATACTCTCACCTGTCTGACATAATAGATTACTCTCCTTGCTTCATTTTACTGAGTTGTTCTTTACTATATTCTGGTCAAGATGGGCTTTGATAATGCGGCTAAGTAATTCTTCTACTGAAAATTTCGATAAAAAGCTTCTTTCCACTTTATATGTAACTGATTCTTGTTTTTTCAAATTATATGATCCTCCTGTCTTTCATCATTTCTTTTTCATCATATGCGGATAAGCTTTTCCTATATGTATATTTAGCCACTTCACTTGCCTTTTTCTGAATATTCAGATTATGAAAATAACCAGATGAATTTCATTCTCTGAAAACCATCTGGTTATTAAAATTTATATTGTTAATTTTCACATTTGAAGATATTTAAAAATTATTATAGGCTGTCGTAAAAATTACTGTCAATTCTATTAATTACATCATTCATATCATTTCCCTTATAATTACAGAGACTGATAAGGGAAAATGAGGGAAATTAAAAACTATAGTATCAATTAAATATAGGACAAGATGAAAATTCTTCTTTCAAACACTAAAATTTCTCAAAGTTTCATATAACTCATTCTGTCTGATAGGTTTTGTCAAATGTGCAGTCATGCCTGCTTTCCGTGTCCTGCGTATATCCTCAGCATATGCATTGGCGGTCATGGCAATAATGGGAACCGTTGCAGCATCTCTTCTTGGTAATGCACGAATTGTTTTCGTTGCAGACAGACCGTCCATGACCGGCATCCTGATATCCATTAAAATAGCATCAAACATATTTTGTGGAGAATTATTGAATATGTTGACAGCAAGCTGTCCGTTTTCTGCTGTTGTAACATCAATATATTCATCTTCAAGCATTATTTTCGCAATCTCCATATTTATTTCGTTATCTTCAACCAGAAGAATCTTCCATCCCTTTAGGTCAATATCGGATTGCTGCACTGTTTTTGGTTGTTTATAATAATTAGAAACAAGATCGAAACTTATCTCTATAACAAATCTGCTGCCGACCCCCTGCTCACTTTCCACTGTTATCGTCCCTTGCATCAAATCGACCAATTTTTTGGTAATCGCCATTCCGAGCCCGGTGCCTTTTTGATTACTATAGTTTCCAGTGTTTTCCTGAGAGAAAGATTCCCATATTTTCTCAACAAAAGACTGTTTCATCCCAATTCCTGTATCTTCTATCTCAAAATGATACACTGCTTTTCCATTTCCCTCAGAAATCTCTCGTACCTGAAAATATATTTTACCTCCATCCGGAGTGAATTTTACCGCATTCCCCAAAATGTTAATCAATATCTGGCGCAGATGTAATTCATCGCCCAGCAGCATGGGATTCTTAAAGGCGGCAATTTCTCTGACCAGTTCTATCTTCCGGTGTACTAACAGACTCTCTGTAATCAATGTACAATGTTCAACCACTTCTCGAATATCCATCACTTCATGGTTAAGTGCCACCTTGCCGCTTTCAATCCGGCTCATGTCCAAAATATCATTCAGCAGGGAAATAAGATGTTCAGAGGAACGGTCAATTTTTTTCAGACAATCCATTACCCTGTCTTTATCATCAAAATTCTTAATGGCAATGCCTGTCATCCCAATAATACCGTTCATAGGCGTACGTATATCATGGGACATATGGGAAAGAAAAGCCGTTTTTGTTTTATTCGCATTCTCTGCCTGTAATACTTTTTCTTCCAGTAATCGTTTTTCTTCCAACAGGATTGTATTTTTCTGTTTCAAACTTTTCATCTGTTTCTTCTTTTTCGTCTTTTTTTTCATTGTTCACCTCCGGCAAAACTGTCCTTCCCAAATTGAACCGCAACCGTCGTTCCCTTCCCCTCGGTGCTCTCAAGTCTGATTTTTGCATGATGGTAAATTGCGCCATGCTTTACAATGGCAAGTCCTAACCCTGTGCCTCCAACCTGTTTGGAATGGCTCTTATCCACCCTGTAAAAGCGTTCAAACACCCTGCTTTGGTGAACGGCAGGAATACCGATTCCCGTATCCCTTACCAATACTGTGACACCGCTTTCCGTTGTATTGATAATAAAATCAACGGTCCCGTTTTCTTTATTATACTTAATCGCATTATCCAGGAGGTTGTAAAACATTTCCTCCAGAATTTTGTATACCCCGGTTATCTCTGTTTTACCGCCAATAAGGTTCAGGGCAATGTTTCTTTTTTCTGCCTGGCCTTTCAGACGGCTGATAATCTCCTCTGACAGTTCATACAAATCAACGGTTTCACTTTGAAAGGGTATGCTTTTTCCATCCAGTTCCGATATTTTTATAATATCCGTTACCAGTGTAATCAGTCTCTGTGCCTCCTCATAAATGGATGCAGAGAAATCAACCACTGTATCCTGGGAAACGTCTCCCTCTTTCATCAGCTCTGCAAACCCTGAAATAGAGGTGAGAGGTGTTTTTAATTCATGGGAAACATTGGCGGTAAATTCCCGGCGGAGTGCTTCCCTTTTTTCCCTCTCCGTAATATCTAAAATAATAATAACTGCACCGATTACCTCTTTTTCCTCAAAAACCGGATTAGCTATCATGCTGTAGCAGCGTTCCTGCCGCACCATGGTATTCTCTGCTTTCTCTCCCGCAAGTGCCTTTGAAACGGTATCTCTGAAATCTTTTGCCCGGCAGAACGCAAGCACATTACCGCTGACCGGCGGGGTAATGCCAAATAATTCCAACGCGGCAGAATTATAGGTCAGAAGGCTGGTATCTTTGTCAATTACCAGAAAACCTTCGCTCATATTTTCCGTAATCAGATGAAACTCCACCTGTTTCTTATGGGCATCTGCAAGCTGTTCCTCAATGGTTCTGTTCTGTTCTGCCAGTTTTTTCAGAAGCGGCGTCAATTCCTCATATGCCACGTTGTTTTCCGGAGATTCCAAATCAAGTTCGTTTATCGGTTCTATAATTGCTTTCGATACTCTTAGTGAAAGCACAAATGTCAGAATTACTGCAGCTGCCAGCACAATCAGAAGCGGCTGGAGCATTCCAAGCAGAACCGTAATCACTGTATACTGTGTAGTGGAAACCCTCAAGACACTGCCATCAGAAAGCCTTACCGCATAATTTACAGTTTTTTCCGTTAAAGTCTGAGAATAGCGGATACTCTTTCCCGTCCCGTTCTTCATTGCTGCATTGATTTCTTCTCTGTCTGCATGGTTATCCAGTTTTTCCGCCTCTGCATCGCTGTCAAACAGTACCTTTCCATCTGCATCAATCAAAGTAACCCGATTCGTCTGTTTCTCAAATCCGTCAAAAAAACGGACGCCTGTTTTTTCAACTGTCTGTGAAAGATAGACTGCTTCATTCTCAAGCTCTTTCTGGATCTGTTCCTCAAAAAAATGAAATAAAACCCCCATAATCAGGGCAATGGTTGTAATCAAAACAAGAAAGGCTGTCAAAAAGGACGATTGAAATATTTTTTTATGCATAGCTGCCACCCCCTATTTTATAACCAATGCCCTTTACTGTCTGAATCAGACTGCCCGCCTCACCCAGCTTTACCCGCAGCTTGCGGATATGGACGTCCAAGGTTCTTGACTCAGTATAATATTCCCCCCACACTCTGGTAAGCAGGGTGTTACGGTCTACTACGCTGCCTTCTGCTTCCAGAAGAACAATCAGCAGCAGATACTCCTTATAGGAAAGCTCTATTTCCTGGCCGGAAACTGAAATAATGTGCTTTGCAGGCTCTACATACAGTTCTCCAATCTGAAATATGTTCTTCGATCTCGTCTTGTCATAGCGGCGGATGACTGCCCGTACTCTTGAAATCAGTTCCATTGTCCCGAAAGGTTTCGCGATATAATCATCTGCTCCCATGTCAAGACCTGTGACCTTGTCAAATTCACTGTCTTTTGCAGTAAGCATCATGACGGGAATCTGCTCTGTTTTATTGTTCTCTTTCAGTCTTTTCAGGATAGACAGGCCATCTTCTTCCGGAAGCATAATGTCCAGTATGACAAGCTGCGGCATAACAGTACGCATATGTTCCCAAAATTCCGTTGGAACAGAGAAACCTGTCACCTCAAATCCCTCTTTTGCCAGAGCATACTTTACAAGTTTTCTGATATTGTCATCATCTTCCACCAGATAAATCATGGGGATCCCTCCTTGTGTCCTGTTCCCGATGGTGGGACTGATTTTTATGTTTTCCCGTAATGGAATACACTACCCACTCGGCAATATTTTCCGCATGATCGCCAATGCGTTCAAAATATTTTGCAATCATCAGCAAATCAATCAGCGCTTCCGCATTGCGGCCGCTCTCTGTTATAGATTTTATCAACTCGTCCTTTACCTTGTCAAACAATTCATCCACCAGATTATCATGTTCTATTGCCTGATAAGCAATATCCATATCCATCTTCACAAAGGATTCCACACTTTCCGAAACCATCTTGATGACAGCGTCTGCCATATCCCGGATATGTGTGCTGTCCTCAATACCGCTTTCTGCCACATAGGGCGCTATTTCCACGATATCCGACGCCTGGTCTCCGATCCGTTCCATGTCGGAAATCATTTTCAGAGCTGAGGAAACTACCCGTAAATCCCCGGCCACCGGCTGCTGCTGCAAAATCAGTTTCATACAGAGTGTTTCAATATCCCTCTCCTTTTCATCAATCTGGCTGTCGGCTGCAAGGCAGGCATCCCTGCTGTCCTCATCACTGTCTGTCAGATATTTTACTGCATTGGCAATTGCCTCCTCACACAATGCTCCCATTGTAATCAGTTCTGCATTAAGCTGTGATAACTGTCTGTCAAATTTATTCCGCATTATCCAAACCTCCCTGTAATATAATCCTCTGTCCTCTTGTCGGAAGGAGAGGAGAACATCTTTTCCGTACTGTCAAATTCGACGACATCTCCTAACAAAAAGAAAGCCGTTTTATCCGCAATCCGCACCGCCTGCTGCATATTGTGCGTTACCATAATAATCGTGTAATTTTCCTTTAATTCCATTACCAAATCTTCAATCTTGGAAGTGGAAATCGGATCAAGCGCTGATGTGGGCTCATCCATCAGAAGAACCTCCGGTTCAACGGCAAGTGCCCTCGCAATACAGAGTCTCTGCTGCTGTCCGCCGCTCATTCCCAATGCACTTTTTTTCAGCCTGTCTTTACATTCTTCCCAGATAGCGGCCTGTTTAAGTGTTCGCTCCACGATTTCATCCAGTTTCACTCTCGACTTAACTCCATGTATTCTCGGTCCATAGGCAATGTTGTCATAAATACTCATAGGAAATGGATTTGGTTTCTGAAACACCATTCCCACACGTTTGCGCAAAATATTGACATCCATTTCCCGGTAAATATCTGTTCCTGACAGTTTTATCTCACCCTCGATCCGGCAATTCTCTACTAAGTCATTCATACGGTTAAGGGTTTTTAAGTAAGTAGATTTGCCACATCCGGAGGGTCCGATCAGAGCCGTAATTTCCTTTTCCGGCAGAGACAGATTGATATTTTTCAGGGCATGGTTCAAGCCATACCATAAATTCAAATCTTTCGTTGTAATCATATCATTCATATCTTACTCTCTCCTTAGTTTTTTTGCTGCCAGTTTCGCTGACATATTGATGAGGAATGTCAGTAACAGCAGTATCACAGCAATCGCAAAGGCGATGTCAAACTGCCCCCGTTCCTTTGCATACATATAGAGGGCGACAGTCAGGGAAGAACCGGCATTTCCCGGCTGCACAGCCCCTACCGCACTTAACATTTCATTTGCCATTCCAGCAGTAAACAAAAGTGCCGCACTTTCTCCTACCACTCTGCCTATGGACAAAATGCATCCTGTCACAACACCGTCAATCACACAGGGCAGGACAACGGTACGAATCATGTACCATTTTCCTGCGCCCAGCCCCAATGAACCTTCCCGATATGACGCAGGCACGGTTTTCAGGCTTTCCTGTGTGGTGCGGATAATCGTCGGCAGTGTCATAACCACAAGCGTAAGCGATCCTGCAAGCAAACTTGTTCCCAATGAAAAAAACTGTACAAACACCAGCATACCAACCAGTCCATATATGATAGATGGGATTCCTGCAAGTGTTTCCGTTGCCAGCTCAATTACCCTCACAAGTTTTCTGTTCTTTGCATACTCATTCAGATAAATAGCTGCACCTGCCCCAAGCGGCAATACAATGATAAGTGTCAGGATGATAATATATACCGTATTCAGAATATTAGGAAGGATCCCAACCGTTCCCTTCAGGAGACTGGGTTTCGTGGAGATAAGTTCCCATGAAATATAGGGGATTCCACGATAAAGGATGTACCCGATCAATCCCAGCAGAAGAACGCAAATCAACCCTGCTGCCAGATACATTAGTATATTCCAAAGTAATCCTTTCATTTTTCTTGTCTTGGAAATTGTATCAGCCATTTTGTCTTCTTCCTTTCACAATCAGATTTAGGACAACATTGATAGCCATAATAAACAGGAACAACACAAGGGCAATGGAAAAAAGCGCCTGCCGCTGCAATCCGGAGGAATAAGACATCTCACTTGCTACGGCTGTTGTCAGAAATCGCACACTGCCAAATAGTTTGGGCATGTTGGCGACATTTCCTGCTACCATCATCACAGCCATTGCCTCGCCGATTGCCCTGCCGATTCCCAGCACGACGGCTGTAATAATGCCGCTTTTTGCTGCCGGTACTACTACCTTAAATACTGTTTCCGTCTTAGTTGCCCCCAATGCAAGAGATGCCTCCTCATATTCTTTCGGCACTGCCTTAATCGCTGTCTCCGAAACGGATATGACCGAAGGAAGAATCATGATAGCAAGGACAAGGACAGCCGAAAACAGATTTGCCCCATCGGGAAGATGAAAGAGTTCCCTGACAGACGGCACGATCAGTATCATTCCCACCAATCCATAAACAACAGAAGGGATTCCCGCCAGCAGATCCACCACATTCCTCACAATGCTGCCAATTCCCTGCGGAGACATTTTCGCCAGAAAAATGGCACACAAAAGCCCGATCGGTACTCCAATAAGTATTGCTCCGCAGGTTCCATACACCGATGTCAGTATAAAAGGCAGGATACCATAAGAAGGAGGAACAGCAGTGGATGCCCATGACTTTCCAAAAAGGAAATCAGAAAGCCCAATTTTCTGTATTGCCGGAATCCCGCTTGTTACAAGAAATACTGTAATGAGTAAGACAAATAGAATGGTAAGCATACCACACATCAGGAATAGCAGATTCATTGCTTTTTCTATCAGTCCCGCCGTCTTTTTTATCTTATTCATAACATTCATAACAGCCTCCTATCGTTTGATTGGCACTGCTCCAGCCTGTGTAATCAGATCATCTGCCTGCTCACTTGTGGCAAAATCAAAAAACTCCTGTGCCGCCTCAGAAAGAGAGGCATCTTTTTTTGTGACCAGCACAAAGTTTCTCTGAATTTTATACTGCCCGTTCTGAATTGTCTCTGTCGTTGGTTCTATGCCTTCAATACTGACTGCCCTGACACTATCGTTTACAGAGGCAACAGAGGCATAGCCAATGGCGTTCGGATTGCCGGCTACCGTCTGTACCACATCTCCAGTTGATGTAAGCTCCTGAGAATATTTGCATTTATCCTTTGTACCGGTAACTTCCTCAAAACCGTCCCTTGTTCCGGAGGCTGCCTCACGCCCAATGCAGACAATGGGCGCGTCTTTCCCGCCAACCTCTTTCCAGTTACTAATCTCTCCTGTATAAATCCTGCCAACCTGTTCCACGCTCAAATCAGTAACCGGATTGTCCGGATTTATGACAATTCCAATTCCATCAATGGCAACCACTGTAGCAGTTAGGTCTGACTGTTCCTCCTCTTTCAAATCCCGGCTTGCCAGCCCGATATCACATCTTCCCTCTGATACCGCCTGAATACCTGCACTGGAACCTGTGGGATTATAAGTAACCTTAATGTTCTCTTTTTCTTCCATGTATGCCTCACTCAGGAAACCGATGACTTTTTCCATCGAGGTAGAACCGTCTGTAGATACGGTCTGTGAACTTTCTGCTTTTTTGCCGCCCATATCTGATTTACTGGATGAATTGTCTGTACCGCATCCTGTCATAACTCCTGCAAGCAATGCTAATGCAGCTGCAAATGTAATAAATTTCTTCATAATAACGCACTCCTTTGAATTATTTTTTTGTACGAATACAGTATAGATTCATCCATGTTAATTCTAAAAGTACGTGTATGTTAATTCTATGTTAATCTTTCAATGACTGGAACATGTCCTGCTATGACGATAAATCCATGACGGATCATTCGGCATCTTCTCCATCCCCCTTTTTATCCACCTCTTCCTTAAATGTTCCATAGTTTATAAACACTTGTAACGTATACTGTACCCCTTCATGCGCTGCGAATGTTTACGCTATGCCGCCAGAGAAGCGAAACAAGCTTCCGAAAGGATTTTGTATAAGATTGTGGGTAATTAAAAAGCTTTTCCCTTGTTTCGGTCTGATAAGGACGAAAACAAGGGAAAATAGTTGATTTTATAATGCAATTGATTTGACCGATTACATAAAATTGAGATATGAGTAAGAAATGTTATTAAAATTTGTATTATACCGTTAAATAACCTTAAGTCTATTCCTTTCCGAAGTCTTCCAGTAAATTGCCATCCATACGGTAAACTGTCCATTCATCCATTGACCCTGCCCCTAAAGAACGGTAAAATCCAATACTTGGTTCGTTCCAGTCCAGACAAGACCATTCCAGTCTTCCGCAGCCACGTGCAACCGCAATTTGCGCAAGCTTTTTCAAAAGAGCTTTTCCATATCCCTTGCCACGGAATTCAGGTCTGACATATAAATCTTCCAGATATATTCCAGCTCTTCCAAGGAAGGTTGAGAAATTGTGAAAAAATAAAGCGAATCCGACCTCCTTGCCATCCTTAACGGCAAAAACAACCTCTGCTCTATTTCTGCGGAAAATCCACTCACGCAGTAATTCTTCTGTCGCTGTTACTTGATCCTGCATTTTTTCATATTCTGCCAGTTCTTTAATAAAAAACAATATCAAAGATACGTCTTTCTCTTGGGCATATCGAAATTCTATCTGTCCCATAACCTGCCTCCTCAGCTCTTACGTTTGATGTTTTGTGATAACCAAAATTTATGTTTATTATAATATCCGATGCTGTTTGCCTATTTTATACTAACAATTGGATCTATGACAATTAATTCGGAATCAGAGACCTGATACTTAATATTAAAATTTATAATGTTGTCCAGTCCATATTTGCTTTCATAGTCCTTAAGCATCTCTTTATGATCCAACTGCTCACCATTTTTCATTTTGCATAATAATTCTTCAACAGTAGCAGTTCCCCGATATTTTTCGCTGTCTGGTAATGCTTCAAACTGCATTTTATGCAATCTATCAAGCTGTTCTTTATATAATCCTTCGTATTTCTTTCTTATTTCGTCCCGATTTTCAGCATTGCCAGCGTTTCCCATTTCCCAAGCATGATGTACACTATTACTTTGACCATCTTTGCTTTTTGTTTCCATTATCCTTATACGATAAGAGCTTTCTTCCAAATTTGGTGCATGATCTGTACTTTCTACTTTAATAGTATATTGTGATGTAACACAATCCCAATCTGGTATTGTTAGTTTTTTATTGCCATTTCCATCATCTTCTGCCATTCCAATCTGATTTCCATAAGAATCATACAATATCAAATTGCAGTTGCTATTTGGACACTCTAACATAATAGTTACTTCCGAAGAAATCCCCATCTTAGCATATAATTTTTTTTTCTTGGTAAGAAAAAGAATAATAATCCACATCCTGGCTGGAATCTATGACTCCTTCCAGATAACTTTCTTCATTATGACGTAAACTTGCTAAATCATATGTACTAAAGTAACAATCATTACAACGTAGTAATATTTTTTTCGGATTGATTGCTTTATTTTTTTAGTAATATTTCACGAAGCAACCTTTTTTCACGAAGTAAAACACTCATTAAATACTATAACACGCCAAATGGCAGGATGGGGCTCTCTTTATTATATAAAAAAGAATGCTTTTTACGCATTCTCCGCGCGTGAGCGGGCTGTGAAGCAGCAACTTCTTCTCCGCGAACTGCGCATAATTGTTATTTTTCTTATAGGATTCGGGTGTCAAAAGGTAGTGAAATAAAATGAAGCTGGCAATTTGCACAAATAGGTACAAAAAGTTGTGGATTGTCCTGACAGGTAGAATTTCTTAGTGTTCGATTTAGAACCAGCAATTTCCAAACAGGATGTTTGGAAAAGGCTTATCTGAGCCAGGGATGGCGAATATAAGCTGGTTGCGTAAAATTTCAATATTTTTTTGCTGGAACACTTAGAAATTCTTCTGTCTGGGACAGTTTCCACAACGTTTGTATTTATTTGTGCAAATTGCCAATAAGCATTTATAATACCACCTTTTGACACCTGAATCCTTATAGGAAACAAACTTTCACGCTTTAGCGTGACAAGGTCTTTCCTATAAGAAAAAAAGACGAGCCATCGCTGACCCGCCGAAATATCTTAACACTGTTTCATATCATTCTTTTACTCAATACTTTCTAAAATCTCTTGGATAAAACAGCCTTATTCTCATCTGAAATTTTTAACTTTACGTATTTTATCTTTCTCATTTGCGCAGCCGTCATCCTCCATGTCCGGCATCAATGACAATACACACCTGCCCTGTCTGTACCTTCAGGTTATCCACAACGGAGACTCCTTCCCGTGCAAAAAAGCACGCACCTAAAAGCAACAGTACTGCCATGATTACTTCTATTCTTTTTTTCATATGTTACCACCTTACTATCTTTATAAATAAAATATGAAGATAATACAAAAACTAGAATATTAAATTTCTGTCTTCTTTATTTGCGGAGACCACTGCAGAAACTGCTCTTTTTAACAAGCAGCTTTTTAACATGTTTTCATGTTTTTATTGACTTTATTCACATATTAATATATACTATTCTTAAACAGTAACAAAAAATGTTAATAGTAAATGAAAAGGATGCGTAATAAATAATGAAGATTTTTAAAAAAGCAAAACATTTGACAAACAGTGAAGAAGATTTAATGGAAATATTTTGGGAAAGGAAGAAACCCCTGACCAGTGTTGATATCCTGGATATTTCCGCCGACCGTTCTTGGAATGGGAATTATATACATATGATGCTGCGCTCATTGCTGAAAAAAGGCATGATAGAGGTTTGCGGAACTGTACAGTGCGGCACACAGTATGCAAGACAGTTTATTCCCGTGATCACAAAGGAACAATATGCTGCCAAACTCGTAGTCTCAAAAGGGATTGAAAAAAATTCCATTGCGGCGGTGACTGTAGCAATGGTAAATGAAGTAAATGAGGCAGATGAAGAGGGATTGGTAAAACAGTTAGAAGAAATTATCGAAGAATTGAAAAATAAGGAAACAAAGGAGAAATGAGTATGCAGATTACGTTTTTTTCTTTATTTATGTCGGTCATATGGAGCAGCGCATTGGCAGTATTTAATCATTTCTGCCGAAAAAAGCACTTTTTTATCCGACAGTTAGGAGTTACCAATATACTGTTCTTATATCTGTTCTCTATGATTCGGCTGATTGTCCCTTATGAGTTCTCATTTACCAGGGTGATAGCTCCTTCGGAAACGTTTCATGAATTCTATGAGAAAATTTATACAAGTAGCCCGCAAACAACGCAGATATCTCTTCAGTCTGTTTTTGTCACGGTGTGGATAACCGTATCTGTTGTATTAATTGCACGCTTTGTTTTCCAATATACAACATCCATGAAAAAATTTTCCACATACAGAATACGTAAAGATGAACAATGCAAACGCATATTTAACCGGGTACTAAACGTAAGCAGAATTCAATTGAATATTGATATCCGAAGCAA
Organism: Lachnospiraceae bacterium; assembly: GCA_910575075.1. Taxonomy (GTDB): domain Bacteria; phylum Bacillota; class Clostridia; order Lachnospirales; family Lachnospiraceae; genus Petralouisia. The sequence continues at coordinate 108,578 of CAJTCY010000014.1, read as the reverse complement.
CTCTGATATCAATATTCCTATGGGTATGGGCATCTTTCGGAATCGCTATATTCTTTTGCCCGAAGAAGAATATAGTGATTCCGAATTATATTATATCCTGCGGCATGAATATACACATTTTCAAAACAGGGACTTGCTGATCAAAGTATTGATACATATTTATTCATGTATATTCTGGTGGAATCCGGCAATATACCTGCTGAAAAAAGATCTAGCGCAAATTCTGGAAATAAAATGCGACTTAGACGTAACCAATCGCATGGCAAACCAAAATAAGGTTCAGTACTTAACGACGATTGTCGCCATGCTGAAAAATGCAGGCGCCAAGAGAAAAGAAACAGCATTTTACGGGACAACAGCCCTGGTATCAAAAAACTATCAGTCGGAAATTATTGAAAGATTCAAGCTTGTATCCGCCAGCTATAATTATAAAAAGAAAAATATTTTGTTTACAGGTTCCTGGTTTTTAATATTTTCCATGATTATTTTCCTTTCTTATTCCTTTGTCGTCCGGCCAGATTACAGAACTTCAATGGATGAAATCGGAACAAAAGAAGAAATACCAGGGTCTTCGACAGGCACCGCTTATACGATAGAATGTGTGGATGATACTTATTATGTACATTTCCGCAATCAATGAGACAAATTTGAAAGGAGAAATAATATCATGAGAAAATCTATTGCTCTAAAAACACTCTTACGTGCTCCGGTAAAGACGATATTGACTTTCCTCCTGATAGGAGCAGCAACCTTTGCCTTATTTTCCCGAATCACGGATTATGCGATTACCACACGGGAATCAGCGAAGGCTGAAAGTTTCTATCATGGCGTTGCTGGTCTAGATAACAGTTCACCAATGATCGGTTACTATACACCTGAGCCTAATCCCTGGCCGACAAATGAACAGATTGAAGAATTTTCATCGTTGCCTGGCGTCACTCTGGCAGATACAAGGTATACAACCGATGGAATGGTAGAAAATTATAAACGCGTCATAGAACAGGAATCTTCTTTTGAAGAAAATTCATTTGTTCTGGAAGGTACTTACGACGGACTGGAAGAATATGATTCTGGCTCTTTGTATATATCATTTCATGATATTAAAGTATATGCCGGTGAACTCGATTTTAATCCTGACAGGCCACTGAAAATAAACGCTGAAAATCCAGACAACGCCTACAAACATTCATATTCCAGAGAATTTTTTTATGATATGAAAAAAGGAAGCAGATACCTTATCCTTGGTACTTATAGTGAAAAATCAGGATCTGCTTTAGAACTTGGGTTCCTCTGGTACTACACGGGTGAAGAATGGTTTATGGAAAAAATTAACAAAGAATTTATACAAGAGATAGACGGATTGGAAAAGGATTATCTGGAGACAGAGGAATTTGCCGACTACAAAGAAATGATTGATGTAATCAATCAGAGCACCTCCGTATACGACATTGTATATACCGCAGATATGCGTGCAATCCCGTATGTGAATGAACGCAAAATGGTTATTGCCAAGGGACGCCCTCTGACAGCAGAAGACACCGATTCCTGTGTGGTAAGCAATTATTTTTTAGAGACGTATGGTCTGTCAATCGGTGATAAGCTTCATATAGAACTCGGAGACAAATTATTACCAGGACAAGGAGAATTTGGCTCTCGCCATCGAACCGTAGACATGATGTCAAATTTTATTGCTTCTGCCGATCTTGAAATCATTGGAGCCTATGAATTCAGCAATGAATGGATTGAACGGCTGAATGAAAATTCCTGGAGCTATGGCCCGGCGACAATTTTTGTTCCCTCTACTCTTCTACCGGTGGAGGTCCCCAAAGACTATGAAATCTTAATGGGTGATTTCAGTGTCTTTATTGAAGATGCTGACGACTTAAAAACATTTCGTGAAGCTGCAGAACCGATGGCTGCAGAGATGGGTTTGGGACTTCGTTTTTCAGACAGCGGATGGTTTGGCATGAAAGACAATATTGAGACAGGCTCTCTGGCATCTCTCCTGGCTGCCATACTTTATGTATTTGGGTCGGCACTGGCATTGCTCCTGGCAGTATATCTCTACGTCGGCAGGAATAAACAATCGTACGCCATTATGCGCACATTAGGCGTCACTGGGAAAAAAGCAGGATTTCTAATCACGCTTCCTTTAGGTGTGGTGTCAATTCTCGGCATATTGATCGGCGGTACGACCGGACTCTTGTATGCATCCTACACAGCGGCAAAAACACTTGCCAACATGTCAGATACCAGCGCCCCTGAAGGGTACGTCTATATTCTGGATGGAGCAATTCCTGTCGGCGTGGTAATTTCCTGTCTGATCTTTGAGCTGTTATTTATTTTCTTTGTAATGATGTTTTTCCTACAGAAAATGAAGAAAACATCTCCTCTGGAACTACTGCAGGAGAATGCAATTACAGCAAAAAGGACAGGAATTTTAAAAAATCATTTTCTATCCGCAAAGCATAAGACTGAGATAACGGATACAGCCCCTATTCCTGACGGACTTGATATCGCAAAACTTTCCGATGTCTTAGACCATAAATCACTTGATACAAGACATGGAACATACAATGCACCCCGGCAGGTATGCGCCTACATTTTTCAACATATGCAGCGGGGCCTCGGAAAAACTGTCGTTTCACTTATCCTTACCATTGTATTGGCAGGCGGAATTGGAACATTTGCACTTGCAAGACTTGCATATCAAGAAGCTTACCGTGAAATGGATGTAAAAGGCAGGACAATGAAGTTTGTCTCAACTTATATCATGGATATGTCAAACTCAGATATGATAAAAGATTTTTATTACTATAATCTTTATAGCGTGCGTGTGAATGGAGTCGGCGTCTTAAGCCCCATGACCTTTACAAATGACTTTGACCGTTATCTGACCGATGATTATAACGTCACTTTTGCCGAAGGGTATGACCTTTCTGTCTTTGAAGGCACAGGTCCGGTATGCTTGGTGGGAAAGACACTTGCAGAAACCCTCGGCGTCCGTCCAGGTGATACAATAACCTTGATGTCCGAAGACTTGTATTCTTTTATGCCGCAAATATATGAAGAGGATGAACTTGAATTTGCCATAGAACGGGCGGGAAAACCATATCAAGTGGCAGGTATTCTGGAATCCGAAGACGCAGATGTAAATGCCGGTATTTTCTCTGTTGTAAATGATGCGGCAGAAAATCTCTACAGTCAGCCTTTCCCGGTCGACTATTGTGAATTTACGGTAGCGGACAATGAAAGAATTATGGAATTAAACAACCTGTTAGATGAACAGAAAACAAAAGGAGTTCAATATTCTAATACGGCGTCATTCCATATTGATTCAGATTTATATGAAAACACAAAACGTATCCGCAACCTGCTGGAATCTCTGTTCCCCATTGCCGTAGCTGCAGCTGTGCTGATTGGAGTGTTTGGACCTGGTCTGATTATCATACAGTCAGCACAGGAAGCCGCATTTCTGCGAATCCTTGGCGTAACAAAGAGACGCGCCCGAAGTATTATGCTGTTTGAACAGATTACCTTGTGTATTGCCGGAATCGTACTTGTAGCCGGAATTCTTGCAATATTCAGTTCAGGACTCTTTTTGAGAAGCATAGATACACTTTCCTTCTGCTGGACATTGTATTTCCTGGGCTGTATCAGTCGGTCATTTTTTGCGGACAGTTCAATACATGCCCTTCGGTTCCTCTCCCTACTCCTGCGTTTGCTCTCGTTTGATTTCTCCCTCTGTATCCTCTTAGCACAAGCGGGACAATACTTTGATATTCCAGAGCTGGGGACGTATTCAACACCGCACACCGTACAATTTTTAGGCTTTAACGCCGTCCACCGCTTTGTGGGTGTGATATGTAATTCACCGACAAAGCCGATGAATTTATAGTAAATCTTGATTTCCTGCCTTACTGTCCCGTCCGCAAGTTTCTCACGTTCCGAAACAAGTATCTTGTCTATGAGTGCGTTTATGATGGTTGCGTCCAACTCTTTCAGCCCCTGATAGTTGCGGATTAGGGATAGAAAGTCCCTCACGCCCTGCGATTTCTCATAGCTGTCATTGAGCGTTTCCGTTACCTCTTTCAGCCGTGCTTCAATTTCAAGCTGCTCTTTCTGGTATTTCCCCGACATCATCTCAAAATTCCGCTCCGTGATACGCTCCATTACCTTGTCCTCATAGAGAGAGGAAAACAGCCTGTCAAGCTCCGCAAGGCGTTTGTTCAGCTTCTTCTTTTCTTTCTCTAATGATTTCGCCCTGCTCTGGTCTGTTTCCGTGAGCCGCCTTTCTATGGCTCTGACCGCCTTTTCATCATTGACCGCCATATCCGCAAAGCGGTTGATGTCGGCAAGGACGGCATTGAATAAGTCCCTCGCTTCAATGCTGTGTGCGGTACACATAACATTGCCATATCTGCCATAATTATTGCAGGTGTATTGTACGCAGTCGATGATGTCGGGGCGTTTCCTCCTGTTGGCACTCGCCGCCCGCATCGCATAGCCGCAGTCCGCACACTTGATAACGCCCGAAAAGATATTCTCAAATCCCCCTGCGTTCTGCTCCCGCCTGCGGCTCGTCATAAGCTGCTGTACGGTGTCAAATTCCTCCTGCGTGACTATCCCCTCATGGGTGTCTGGTATCACTTCCCATTCTTCGGGCAGCTTAGAGGGGCGTTTCTTGCTTTTCATGTTGGCTGCAATCCGCTTGTAGCCTGCAAGGTTGCCCGCATATATCGGGCTTCTTAAAATGCCCCTCACGCTGTTCTCGCTCCAAATATAACGGTTTTCCTCGTTATCCTCAAAGTACCGCTCATAGCCTGTTGCCCCTTGCTCCACCGCATAAGCGGCAGGGCGTAGGATATGCTGTTTGTTGATGTGCTTGCGGATTTTGGCGATGCCGTTGCCCGCTAACGCAAGGTCGAATATCTCCCTTACCACATGGGCAACTTTGTCATCTATCAGCAGATGGTTGTGGTCGGCAGGGTCTTTGACATAGCCATAAGGGGCTGTTGTTCCCATGAATTTCCCCTGCTGAAACCTCGCACGGTACGCCGATTTTATCTTGACTGACACATCGGCAGAATACATTTCGTTTAGGATGTTGCGGAAAGGCGTGATGTCCATAGCGGATTTGTTTAAGGTGTCCACGCCGTCATTGACCGCTATATACCTCACGTTATGCTCTGGGAAAAAGACTTCCAGATATAACCCACAATCAAGATAGTTCCTCCCCAGACGGGATAAATCTTTTGTAATCACGCAGTTTATCAGCCCGTTTTCAATGTCCTTAATCATATTCTGGAAACTTGGTCTTTGGAAATTTGTTCCAGAGTAGCCATCGTCAACATACGTTTTTGCTAAATGCCATCCCTGCCTTTTCACATAATCCGTGAGGATGGATTTTTGTGTCGCAATGCTCGCACTCTCGTTATCCGTGCCATCGTCCTTTGATAAGCGGCAGTAAATGCCGACTTCATAAATCTTGTTCTCCGTTCTTATTCCTGCCATACTGTAAAACCTCCATATCTGTCCTAACGTTTTCATGTTCCATTGCGTACATTCTAAGCGGACAGCCCCTCATTGTCGAAGGTGTCGCCCTCGGCAATCTTCTTCCGAATATCCTCGGAGATAATCGGGACAAACGCTTCTGCAACGGTCTGTGTGCCGATATATTCTCGACTGATAATCATTTGTACTTGCCCTTTTGGCACAATACGCTTTCTTCTTCCAGTTGTTTTCCTATCCTCGCCCATACTTAAATCTTCCTTTCCAGACAGGGCAGGAGAACGTCTGGAAACGCCCCGCCCTGTCAATCAGATACCATCAATCCCCGCTGTTTACTTCTTTCTGTAATGCTTCAAGGAGTGCCGCTGCTTCATCAGCGTTCAACGTGATACCCTTTCCGCACTTCTCACGGTTCGGGGAAAAGCTGCGGATGTCATATTTCGGCTCTCTCCCGTTCCATGAAATAAGATTGATTTCCTTTGTGTAGCCGCTGTCACTCGCAGACAATACGGCGATTTCCTTTACAATCTCATACTGGATTTCTTTCATTCCTTACCTCATTCTCCTTAAAATTCTGTCTTTCTTCTGTTCCAAATTCCTGCATTTACTTCCCGAAAAAAGAAGGTTAGCGGCTGTCCCTGCTCCGTTTTCTCTGCAACTCACGTTCCAGAAGTCGGATGATGGTTTCCTCCATCTGCTTCGGCGTTGTGTCCTTCGGAAAGTATTTTTTCAGTTTGCTTGTGTTGATTTTCAAGGTTTCTTTCTGGTTTCCCTTTTCCTCCGTCATAATGGAAAATATCATATCCATGTCAAGCTGCCCGCTCTGGCTCATGCTTTTCATCCGCTGTGCCTGTGAGAGTGAGGGCGTTGCTTCTTCGCTCTCCATCGTGGCAAAGAGATTTTCCTGCTCGTCTTTCTTCAAAAAGGACAGTTCCACCGCAGGTGTGAGGGCGATTTTCCCCTCGTCCACCATCTGCAAAATCGGCGGTATCAGTTCCGTCAGGCGGATAAAACGCTGGACGGTCATCCTGCCCACGCCGAAGCCCTGTGCCACTTTGTCGTCCGTCCGCAACTTCGTCACAACTTGTGACGAGGTTAAGTCTGTGCGGAAACCCTGCCGCTTCATGGCTTCGGATTTCATCCTGTAGGCAAACGCCCGCTCCGATGGCAGGATATTTTCACGCTGTAAATTACTGTCTACAAGGGTGATGATGGCTCGGTCACGGTCTAAGGGCAGGACAAATGCAGGCACGGTATTTATACCTGCAAGTTCGGACGCACGGACACGCCGCTGCCCCGCAATCACTTCATAACCGTTCCCGTCCTCTTTCGGGCGTGTGATTATCGGCGTGACAATGCCAAATTCCTTGATGCTTTCCGCTAACTCTGACAGCGTTTCATCCTCCACAACATGAAACGGATTGTCGGGAAACGGGTATAAATCTTTGGTCTTTAACACCTTAAAATCCTGTTTCTTCATTCACTTTTTACCTTTCTCTTGATTTGTTTCTGCCTGTTCTCTGTAATTCTTCCAACACTTCTGGCGGTATCTTTGAGAGCAGCCGCCCCATCTGCTCGTTGGTTCTCTGCAATTCAAATATCCTCTGGTTGGCTTTCTGCACCTTTAATTCCTGCTCGTACTTTTCATCACGCATACGCCCTGCATAGTCGGCTTCCTGCCCGATTTGCTCCTTTAAGCTGTCGATATACGCCTGCTGTCTGCCGATTTCCTTAGAGAATTTCTCCACTTCGGGCAGCCATGCGGCAACCAGTTCCAGAGCCTTGTCACGCTTTTTCCCTGCGTTAAAGGCGTTGATGTCGGACAGGGCAGACACGATTTCCCCATACTGCTTATCAAGCCTGCCGCCCAACTTATAGAGCCATGTGGGGACGTGTTTCCGCTTGGTTTCCATCGAAGATTGACCTCTCTCAAGCTGATTCCAACGTGAGGACATCCGCTCATGGTAGGCGGTCTGCCACTCCGACAGGCTCTTTTGATTGCCTAAAATTGTTTTGGCGGACAGCTTATTGTCTGGTGTAATCGGCACAAAGCAGAGGTGCATATGGGGCGTTCTCTCGTCCATGTGGACGACTGCGGAGAGGATATTCTGCTCCCCGACACGCTCCGAAATGAAATCCAGAGCCATCGTAAAATACGCTTTCTGTTCTTCGGGCGGTAACTGGTTCATAAATTCTGGTGAAGCCGTGATGAGCGTTTCCACCATCATCACGCTGTCTTTCCTTGTCCTGCACCCTGCTTCGGCTACCTTTCGGTTAATCTCTTTCTTATAGGTGTACTTTGGCGGTGCGACAAGATGATAGTTATTTTTAGAGCGTTCCATGTCGATATCTGGGTTGCTTTTGTAGGCTTCTTTCTTCCGCTCGTTGTGGCGTTCGCAAGCCGCAACGCCGCCCGCTTTGCGTTTCTGGAAACGCAGGATTGCATAGGGCATAATCCATCATCTTCCTTTCTTCGGCGGGTAACTGCCCTTTGGGTGACAGCGGTGACGGTGGTGACGGCAGTTTTGGGATGCCCCCTGCCGATTGCCGTAACTGTCACCCTTATCCCCTGCATGACGGTCATGACGATGGTGACGGTGTTTTTGGGATACTCCCTCGCAAGAGCTGTAACCGTCATGCCGCCGTTCTTTTATCCGAAGCCGCAAGGCGTAGGATAGCAGGGCGTAAGACCTGCCATAAGGGAGTCCAGAGGGAACGTCTGGCACACGGCTCTTTGCAGGGCAAAGTGTAGTGTGTTACACCCTGTAAACGCAGTCGGAAAAATCGGAGAGATTTTTCTGACCGCAGGGGTGATTTTACACGCCCGAAAAGGGCGGGTGAATCCCACGCCTGCATTTTGCGTTTGCGGGGTGTTCTCCCGTAGGGATGACAGCGGCAGGGTATCCTAAAATCACTGTCACTGCCGTCACCGCTGTCACCCGCAGGGCAGAGCCGCCAACTTTACATGGCTTTAAGCGTCAATGACAGTAACAGGGGGTATCCCAATATCGCTGTCACCGCCGTCACCGCTGTCACCCGCCCTCCTTGCAAGGGCAATCTGCCTGCCGTCTTTCCTGCGGCTGTACTGGTAGCAGATACGGTTCTCGCTTAAAAATGTGGTGTGATATTCATTCAGCCATTTCGTAATCACCGTGGGTATGGTTTCCGTTTCCCCCATAGCGGCTAACAGCTCCGTTGCCGTGCCTGCCCATTCTTCCTTATCCCTCATAAAATCCACCAACCGAAAAAGGACATCTGGTATCGTTTCTTTCGCAAGCTGCTCCTGCGTTTTCCTCTCCACAAGTTCCCAACTGCAATCACGGAAACGGAGCGTGTATTCCTGATAGGGCGTGTCCCTGCCCGTTACATACAGCTTGGCGGTGTCAGATGCCCGTTTCTCCTTTTCCAGAACAAAGGTAGCGTCCGCACTCCCCGTTAAGCCTGTCGTCCCAGACACCTTGTTGAACACATCGCTGTCATTCTGCTTTCGGATGTGGTGTACGACAATGACCGCCAGAGAGTGCCTGTCGGCAAAATCTTTGATTAGGGAGATGTCCCCATAGTCGCTTGCATAGGCGTTGTCTTTTGAAGCTGTACGGACTTTCTGCAAGGTATCAATGACAATGAGCCTGCTGTCTGGATAGTCTTTCAGATAATCCTCAAGCTGCACGATAAGACCGTCTGACAGCTTGCAGCTTGCCACGGCAAAATGAAGCCGCCCGCTCGCTTCGTCCGTCAAACGGAACAGCCTGTCCTGTATGCGGCAGAACGTGTCCTCAAGGCAGAGGTAAAGCACATCGCCCTCCATTGTCGTCATGTCCCATAAGGGGATTCCCTGCGACACGCATAAGCACAGCTTCAGCATGAGCCAGCTCTTGCCTATCTTCTGTGAGCCGCAGAACAGCGACAAGCCTGTGGGGATAAGGCTGTCCACCACAAAGGACGGCTTCTCAAGCGGCTCATAAAGGAGCGTTTCGGCGTTGACTGTCTGTAACTTCTGCATGGGTTTCCTCCTTTCGGGCAGTTATCTTGTTTTTGTTGCACATAGGCGTTGACCTCCTTAAAAATAGATTTACTCCCACGAAAAAAGTGAGAGTATGTAATACCGCCAATCCCACACAAATAAAAAACAGATTTCTTTTTCGGGCGGTGTCGGTCATGGTTGGAGATATTTCCTCATTTCCGCTTTTACTTTCTTCTTTGCAACAGCAACGGATTTCTGTATTGCAGAAGCGGTGCAATGCTCCATAGCGGCGATTTGGTAAAAATTGAACTCATACTCGTAGTAGAGCAGGAAACGTCGCCTTTGTATCTCTGGCAGTCTGTCAACCGCCTTACAGAGCAGTTCCGCCCGTTCTGCTTCAATCATTTGTTCCTCAATGCTCTTAGGCAGCTTTAACGCCCGCCTGTTCAGCGTTTCGTCCCATACTTCCGAAAACTCCCTGTGCCGCTCGTCCCATTGGAGAAGATTCCTGTTCCTGCGTTCCATCTGCCGAAATTCAAAGAATAACTGCTCGGATACTTCCAGTTCGTGGTGTTCCCCCTGCCCGTCCTTAAAACTGATAAAATACCTTATACCGCTTTCCGTGGATTCCTCCCGAAGCGTGTACGCCTTAGCTTTATATGCCATCCCGTTTTCCTCCTGCCAAAAATAAGCGGGGAGATTCCACTCCCCACCCAGTAGCCCGCAGAATAATGGGATGTATTAGACGCTTACAAAATTTTCCGAAGCTTCTTCCGCAGATGGTCTAACCTCGCATAGATGGCACCAGTCGTCAAATGCACAAGTGGGGCAATCTCCTTTGTGGAATACCCCTGCATTTTCAGCAGGACGATTTTCAAGGTACGCCCGTCCACCGTGACTAATACTTGATAGAGATTTTCGCTCTCAATCTCGTCCAGTAACTCCGCAACTGTATTCACCTCCGCTTGCCGCTCCCTGTCTGCCATGTCCTCAAGGTATTCCGCAACGTCATTCGTCCATCGGTAAAACCGCCTGTTGGAATTGAAGTCTGCCCTGTCCGCTATGCGTATCTGCTCAATGGTCACTTCATCAACGCCGCACTCACGCAGCAGCTTTTCCTCCGCTTCTTTCCAGATACGCCATTTCCTGTCCTCCCGTCCGTGGTTGTATGCCATTCTTTCTTCCTCCAATCAGAATTGATTGAGAGGGCAGAGAAAAGCCCCCTCATTTTCCCAAAGGAAAAAACAAGGGGGCTGAACGCCTTAAATTTTAATTTTCTATTATCTTTCTTAGTTTTCTTAGGATTCTGGCTTTGCGTTTGTTCACAACGCTCTGGGTTATGCCTAACCTCGCCCCGACTTCACGCTCGGAAAGTCCGTCAAAAAAGATTGCCTGTATCAACTCCTGCTCACTATCCGACAACAAAGGCAGGGCGGCTTTCAGCCTGTCCACCATAACAGCATTGACAACGGTTTCCGCAATGTCCGCCGCTTCATCAGCGATAAAGTCCAGAGGATTCCCCTCGCTGTCCGTAAATCCGTCCAGAGATAGCAGGCTGTTCCTCGCATCTAATTTTTGCAGGTAACGCCACCGCTCCCTGTCACGGTAGAAGTCCGCATATTGCTCCCTTACGACTTCAAGCAGACAACCTTGGACGGGGATAAACAGCTTGTCCATATATCCCTTGTCGGCTTGCCTGCGGCGGCAGAAATCCGTATAGGACAGTTCCACATAGCCGCCGCTTTCTTTGATATATACTTTTCTTGGTGCGTATTTCACCGCTAATACCTCCAATCTGAATTTTTGAAATGTAAAAATCCAGATGGAGAGGCGGGGAGCGGCAACGCACACCAGAAACAGCCCTGCGGCACTTTCCAACAAAAAACGACAAAAGAAAAACCGCAAAGGCTCTGTGACCTTCACGGTTATGGGAAATACAAATTCTGTTGTATGGAGATTGTACTTCCACTTTCAAGGTGAGAAGTACCGCTGCACTGGCAGAAATTTTTTTAACTGGTTTCCTGCCATTCTCTGATATGCTATGTATTGATAAATTTTACTTCGTATGAGCAGATGAATAACCGCCCGAAAAAAGAACATAAAAAAATCCCTCCAAATTTAAAAACAAATTCAGAGGGTAATTTAGGGTATAACAAAATAACCCACCCGAATATCGTTTTTTTTATTTGGTGAGTTTGTTCTTTCAAATACGAAACAAAAAGAGCCGATGATTCGTGAATTGTTCCACAATTTCATCGGCTCTGCGTCTTAAGCGTCTGGCTCTTTGATGACAGTTATCTTCAAGTTGTCAACTTTAATCAAGCTTTCTTGTCTGCATTTTGGACAATAAAGGGGATAATTCTCCAAAACAGTGTCCTTCCTAATTTTATTACGGGTTTTGCTCCCACAAACAGGACACAATATCCATTCGCATTTCATCATAATTAGTCTCTAATCCTTTCAAATCTCATTTTATATGACTTTTGCAAGCTGTTAAGCTAACTTGTGGAACATATGCCGAACCTTATCTATACGGCTATTCGGGCGGCGGGGTTGGCAAATAAATTTACCAATAGCTGGCTGGTATCCTTTTAACTCTGTCAAGCAGACTCCCTGCCCATTTGTGAAATAAGTTAAATCGTTCCTGTATTCTTGAATACATCTGGCAGGGATTTCTCCTTTCAGAATGACCTCGTCATTCTTTACCTGAGTACTTACAATATCTGCACAATACCTTGGGGCATCATGATACGCCCGTGAGAGATATTCCTGCGGTGCATAAATTTCAAAGTGGAGATATGGCTCTAATAGTTCTGTCCCTGCTTTTTTTAAAGCCTGCTCCAATACGATAGGGGAAAGCAGCCGAAAGTCTGCGGGGGTACTTACAGGACTATAATACAATCCATATTCAAAACAGATTTTACAGTCTGTCACTTTCCATCCATACAGCCCCTGCTCGCAGCCATAAAGAACCCCCTCCATAACCGCATTTTGGAACGATTGGTTTAAATATCCAAGTGAAACTCTGCTTTCATACTGCACTCCGCTTCCAATAGGGAGCGGCTCTATGGACAACCCGACAGAAGCCCAGAAAGGATTTGGCGGGACTTCTATGTGGATGGTATATTCTGCTTTTCTAAGCGGTCTTTCCATATATATAACAGTAGGCTCTTTTATTTCTGCCTCCACATGGTATTTTTCCTCAAGGATGGCACAAATGACTTCCATCTGCACATTCCCCAAAAAAGAAAGTATAATCTCATGCGTTGTAGTATCCACATAATATTTTAAAAGAGGGTCGCCATCTGAAATTTCTGTAAGTGCCCCAAGCAATATTTCCCGCTGTTCAGATTTCTTTACTGCAATCGTTGTTTGGAGCATAGGGAGAGGATTTTCAATAAATTTTCTCTGCGGCAACAGCATTTCGTTCCCCAAAATACTGTTTAGCTGCAAAACATCATTTGGTAAAATTACAATATCACCAGAGCAGGCTGTATCGGATGAATATAATTCACCGTTTGTCGGAACACACATCTCTGTGATTTTTATTTTCTCTTTTTCAGATATTTTAATAACATCCCTCAAATGCAATGTTCCGCTATATATACGCACATAAACAAAACGCCGCCTTTTCTCTGAATATTCAATCTTAAAAACCTGCCCGCATAGTTCAGATTGACCTTCAGGCGTTGATGAATAAAACTTACTGGCAATCACTTCTATAAGCTGCCGAATCCCCAGATTGTTTTTAGCACTTCCGTGATAAACGGGAAATAACGTTCCGTTTTGGAATCTCCTGTTTTCTTCCTGTTCCAGTTCTGACATTTTAAACGGTTTCCCTGACATATATTTCTCTAATAGTTCATCGTTTCCCATAATTACCGCATCCCACTGTTCCATATCGTCATTGTCCGTTACATTTATATGGGGATGCTGCCCAACCTTTTGCTTCACTATAATTTCCGAAGAAAGCTTTGCTTTCATTTCTTGATATACCATTGGCAAATCAATCCCCTCTTGGTCAATTTTATTGATGAAAAAAATTGTCGGAATCTTCATTGTCTGTAGTGCATGAAACAGTATACGGGTCTGTGCCTGTATGCCATCCTTTGCAGAAACTAATAATACTGCTCCGTCTAATACGGATAAAGAACGGTATACTTCCGCCAAAAAATCCATATGGCCTGGCGTATCTATAATGTTGACTTTTACATCCTCCCACTGAAAAGATGTCACTGCTGTCTGGATAGTGATTCCCCTTTGACGCTCCAAATTCATTGTATCTGTCCTTGTTGTGCCTTTATCTACGCTCCCTGGTTCTGCAATTGCACCACTGGTATACAATAAACTCTCCGTTAATGTTGTCTTTCCTGCGTCAACGTGAGCCAGAATGCCTAAGTTAATTATTTTCATGTGATTTTCCTCCTATCAACACCCAAAAAAGGGCATAAAAATACCCAGTGATAAATACTCCTATCACTGGGTAAATAACTCCAATAGCCCCAAAACACTTATATGTTTTCGGGCATATAAAATTACATGATAAAAGTATTCTTAAACTGGGTACAAAAAACTAAGCCCCATATTAAAAGTGAAACGGGACTGCTACTTTTTGTTCCCACTATCAAATTGACAGTTTATTTAAGAATACCTTGCCGCATATTTATTAACTCCTTGTATAATACTGAATCTAATTATATTCCTTAACCCTTTATTTGTCAAGCTGACAAACTAAAGCAGAAAAAGCGGCAGGATTTCCCCCTGCCACTAATCATCTGTTTATGCAAAAATAATTTCCTTTTCCACAATCTCCCTCGCACAAGCCCTTATGTTATTGAGGCATCCTGTCCATTCTAAGGCGTTTTCTGCCTTTAGCTGTTCCGTTATGCCCTGTGCCTGTTTCATACCCTCTATGAGCCTTTCAAAGCGTTCCTGTGCCTGTCTGTCAATGTCGGCAAGGTAAGCGTTAAGTCTGCCGCTTGTAAGAAGATTGGTGTATGTAACTTTGCAGTGATGCTTCAGATAATCCAAATGCCGCTGTCCCCAGATGCCTATCGGCTGTTCTTCTTCGGCGGGTACAGTTAAGCACGGTATTAAATAATCGCCTTGCCTTTCGTATTTGCCGCCCATTTCCTCAAAAATTGTCTTTGCCATTGTCTGTTACCTCCACATTCTTTTTTATTTTGAATGTCCGCAAAATCCGTCCTACATCTGTGGATCTCTTACGGCGGCAATACAAGTAACCAGATACAAAATATTAGAATTATTACAGGTAAAGGAGTGAAACTATGTCAGTATTATCTTTAGAAAACGTAACATACAAATATAAAAATTCACAGAGAGCCGCTGTCTCCCAAATTTCCTGCACCTTTGAAGAGGGCAATGTCTATGCGATCGTAGGTCCTTCCGGCTCAGGAAAATCCACGCTGCTCTCTCTGCTGGCAGGACTTGATCTTCCTACAGAAGGGAAGATTACCTTCGATGGCGATAATCTGAGAGAATTGAACCTCGACCGCTACCGCCGTGAAAGTATATCTATGATATTTCAGGCATTTCATCTCTTTCCTCTGATGACAGTCATGGAAAATGTCTGCTTTCCCATGGAATTGTGCGGAATAACGCCCAAAGATGCCAAACCTCAGGCAGAAACATTGCTGGAGGGCGTAGGAATTACAAAAGAACAAATGGGACGGTTTCCATCAAAACTCTCTGGCGGAGAACGGCAGCGTGTGGCAATCGCAAGAAGCCTTGCAAGCAATGCAAAAATTATTTTGGGCGATGAACCAACCGGAAACCTTGATGGAGCAAACACTCAGAATATTATTGATATCCTGTGCAGCCTTGCTCATGAAAAAGGCTACTGCATTATCATTGTTACACATGACATGGAAGTTGCAGACGCAGCTGACGTAGCATTTCGAATGCGTGATGGACAACTGCGGGTTGAATCATAAGATTAAAATAACTGAACCTTGATAGATCTTTTCTGTCTGAAAAGTGAAACTGCATTTCCCCCGGAGCCGAAGAAAAACGGCGCCGGGGGATTTCTTATGTCAAATTGAAAATTGTCATGTCTGCATAAGCTAATTTCTGGTTGGATGAAGCTCTAATTTCTTTCTTTCAATTTCCGGTTCATCTTCTCCGCTTCCCTGTACTGAATCCAATAGCAGACCAGAACAATTACAAAATATACAAATGCTATAGCTGCCACCATACCTATTACCTGTTCTAAATGATGAAAAGAAAACCAGCCAAAGACATATCCCAATACTAACACCACTGCATTAATATAAATGTAATATAAACAATGCCGGACTAACATGGATAATCTGGAAACTTCTTTTTCCCCATCCAACGGCATGATAACACTGCCAAGGGTACAAATTCCTGACAGAAACAGGATCTGCCATAATATTTTTACATAGATTACTTCATCCCATCCATAAAATACAGGAATATATATGGCTGTCACAAATAAAACACCTGTTGTAATTCTTTCAAAGAAAACTGCCATGGATTTTAAACGTTTCATTTTTCACACCTCCTATACACCCAGCTTTTCTTTTAAGTCATTTACATACTGCCTGGAGATTATAACCTTCTCCCCGTTTTTCAATAATGCCTCATATCTGCCTCCAAAAGCTGGTATCAAACTCTTAATTTTATCTAAATTCAAGATAACAGACTTAGAAACACGTATAAAATTCAAGCCTGACAATTCATCCTGCAGTTCATACAACCTGTTTTTTGTTTGATAAACTTCCGTTCTGCAATATGCAAATACTTTCTGTTCTACTGATTCAAAATAAAATACCTCTCCCGGTTCCAAAAAGAACATTCCTCCATCTCTGTACACCGTAAGCTTTTCCACACCCTGTTTCATATAATTGATAAATTTCACCATTTTTTCATCCAAAGAACTGCACTTAAGGATCATTTCCTCTTCTTCTCCTGGACCAATATCAATAATTGTTACTTTCATAATACAGCCCCTATCCTACCGGTCAATAATATTTTTCTTCTGTACGATCATAATAACTGCAAATGCCGTCAGACCACATCCAGCAATAAACAATATCTGAAATACAGAAGAAACCAGACCATCACCCATTGTTATATTGATTCCCATATATTCTCTGTAATCAGAAATTAACTGCATGGGAACTTCTGTAAATGTTTTCTCCAGCGCTTTCTCACAGCACACCTTTCGCATTAGAGAAGTCCCATGAAGAATTGGAATGTATTTTAATACTGCTGCAACTCCATCTGGAAGATTTCCCATAGGAAGATATATTCCCCCTACAAATCCTACCAGAGTTCCCACAACTGTCGCTATCCCAGACCAGGCACTGCTGCTTTTGATAAACAGAGCACAGAAATACATGATAATAGAAAAAATACATACATTCAAGACAATCAACAGAAAGATTCTGCCCAATGCCCAGGCGTCTGGTAATTCTCCTCCTGTTGCCACAATATAACCAAGGGATACTCCAAGCGTGATCACGCACATCACAATACCGATCAATACTGCTGACATTATATAAGAAAGGGCTATAATATTTCTGCTTACCGGTGCAGAATATAAAGCCGGCAGCTTTCCTTCTGAAACATCTGTAACCCTGTTCCCAATAACAGCCAAAGTAACCGTAACGGCATTCACTACAAGAATTCCTGCAAGCGTCCAATACTGTACCAGTTCCCTGGCGTGCTCTTGATCCAGCTTCATGTTTCTGGACCCGCCATATTCTTTTAAAAGATTCACTACATTTTCTTCATTCATATTCCCAAGAAATACACCCATCAGCATCAGTACAATAAGCATAGCCAGCAGAGAAAAAAATACTGCCGCCCGGTCTCTTAAAAACACAAGGCAATTCCGTTTTGTCAGATTAATAAACTTTTTCATTTCCGTTCTCCTTTGTCACATTTAAAAATACATCGTCCATGGTTCCCTGAATCACTTCAAACCCCTGCAGCAACCCCTGAATATCATTCAGCAGCGGCAATGCATCCAGAGTATTTTCTATCTTAGTTAATAAACATTCCTCTTTTTCCGTAAATTCTATCTGATGCTTCTTTAATTCCTCCTGTACCCTCTTTCTTTGGCCCTCAGCCGGAATCAAATACAATTTATCTCTGGCATAAGTCTCTTTTAATGAAAAAGGCGTCCCATATTCCACAAAATGTCCTTCACTCATAATGCCAATGTGATCTGCCTTTGCAGCTTCCTCCATATAATGAGTAGTCAGAAACACCGTCATGTTCATTTCCTTCTGCAGCATAGTTACGGTTTCCCACACACTTTTTCTGGCAGCAGGATCAAGTCCAGTAGTAGGTTCATCTAAAAACAATATGTCAGGCATATGCATCAATGCCCGTCCAATTTCACATCTTCTTTTCTGACCTCCAGATAATTTTCCAAAAGGACGCTTCAAAACATCTTTTAAATTTAAAATTTCTATGACATATCCAAGATTCTTTTTTAATTTTCTGCTATCTGATTCATATAAACTGCCCCATATCATAAGATTTTCTAATACAGTCAAACGTTTATCCAGACAATTAGTCTGGTAAACCACACCGATATGATTTTTGATGGCCTCATTTTCCTTTCCAAGTTTATAGCCACTCACCCATGCTTCTCCTGATGTTGGTTTCTGCAGAGTACACAACATATTGATCGTAGTGGATTTTCCTGCTCCATTTACTCCTAAAAAACCAAAAAATTCACCCTTTGCCACTGAAAAACTAATGTTATCCACTGCTTTCACATTCTGATAATACTTTTTTAAATGTTTTACGGTAATTGCTGTTTCCATTTCTTTACCTCCCTTATTTTTCAACCTTACTCTACCAGATAACATGAAAAATGCAATCACCAGATAGGTAAGTTGCAAAAACAGGATGGTAAAATTACTTAGGAGAAACATAAAACAGAATGCGTTTTACGCATTCTCCGCGCGTGAGCGGGCTGCGAAGCAGCAATTTCTTCTCCGCAAACTGCACATACTGTTTTTTTTTCTATAGGAAGATACTTTCACGCTTTAGCGCGACAAGGTATTTCCTATAGAATAAAAAAATGCTTCCCCTGACATCATATCATACAGGAGAAGCATTTTCTCAATTCACATATTTAATAATGGTATCCCATGCCGACGGACGCTCTAATCCTAATTTCCAATAAGCAGCGCCTGCAAGCCCATGTTCCTTCATAACTTTTAATTTTTCTTCCAGAGAAGTCTCATTTTCAATCCACATTTTATAAGTCTTGCCTTCACTCTCATATTGTGCCACATACTGTCCATCTTCTTGAGACCAGACTGCCTGCGCACCATTTGCTGTATATCGGTCTTCTATGGTCTGCATTCCTTCTTCTGTACAGGTAAATGTATAAGGAACATATCCCTCAGAAGCAGAAGCTGTATCTTCTCCGGCGCCCTCTTTCGGTGTCAGTTCCCATACTCTGGAATAAAACGGCACTCCCAGTATCGTCTGTTCTGCCGGAACTTCCTCCAAGGTATCTGCAACCCCTTTTTTCACAAAACCAATAGACGATACTGACCCAATATCTTCAGAACCACTGTAATGTTCATCATACGCCATAATAATCACATAATCAGCAAATACTGCCTGCTCGCTTCGATTATAAAATGCAGTGTAGGATGAAGGAACATAATTATCCACAGACAGCACAAGATCATTATTTTCACATTTAATGGATAATTCCCGTATAAACTGTATATAAGCGTCCCCAACATCTCTGAGAGCCTCAAAATCGAGATTAATTCCATCCAGATTATATTCAATTGCCGCAGCAATTATCTGATTTGTGAGATAATCCCGGGTAGATGTATGCGTTAATACATAATTGGAATCTGCATCCGGATTTTCCAGGTTGCTCACCAGCCCCCAGACTTCCACATTCTGCTGATGGCAGTAGTCTACATAATCTCTGCTGGCCAGAGAATAAATATTACCTTGATTGTCATTTAAATAAAACCAGGTAGGTGAA
Source organism: Lachnospiraceae bacterium (assembly GCA_910575075.1). Lineage (GTDB taxonomy): Bacteria > Bacillota > Clostridia > Lachnospirales > Lachnospiraceae > Petralouisia. Next base: position 89,088 of record CAJTCY010000014.1, on the reverse strand, counting down.
ATAACATTTATGCCCTTGGTAGACTGCAGTACATTTGCAACCCTTTGATTTGCTTCCTGGCTGGTAACCTGATGCCAGCCAAGGCTTATAGGTCCATCTTTCAGCAAATGTGCAAACTGAGGCTCATCAAATTCTCTGGAGATTACTTCCTGTTTTACCTCGCTCAGTCTCTTATTTGTCACATACCCCACCATTCCATCCTCTGTGCACACTTTGCTCCATTTATCACCGCTTTCAATTACAATTACACTGCTGCCTTTCTTTACATCTGACACAATAGGGCTCTTAATCCCTCCCCTTACACGGATCTGTGTATTTTTCTTTACCTCAGCTTTAGAAATCTCTCCCCATGTAACTGTGATCACTGCTCTGTTTGGTTCTGCATACTGTACAAAATCCAGATTTGTATACTTCTGAACAAATTCTAACGCCAGATAAACTTCTTCTCCGTCCACTCTTACAATGGTATATGGTTCCGTGTTATTTTTCTTTCCTTCCAGATAAGAATTTTCTCCTGCATTCACAGATATCACATCAGAATCTGTTGTATAGCGCAGAATATTCTCATTGAAATCCCAGTAGAAACGCTGATTCAGGTATTGCTGAACCGTTTCATACTTTAAATAAGCCTGGCCATCCCACCATTTTGCTGTTTCCTCTATAAGCTGCTGGTCTAAAATCAATGCCATGTCATCTTCTGCCTGAAGATGGTAATATTCCTGCAGATTTGCACGTTCTTTAGACGGACTGTATTTTTTAATTATTATGCTCAGCATTACTGCAAAAAGTACAATTATTATAAAGGCAATGGCAATAAATATCGGCATTTTATTTACTCTCGGCCGTTTTTTTCTTCTCCTTACCCTGTCTCTTTCTGTTTCTGACATAATTTCCTCCTATGTAAATCTCAGGCGGACAAGTCCGCAGCTTTTATCCTAAAGAAGTATCAGGCAAATATTGACAAATTCCTCAGAATGTTTTCATAAACACCCTAATTACAAAAAGACCGCGGCAAAATATTTTACAAGCGCCGCAGTCTTTCTTTTAAATTCTGCTTAATATCTGCAAAGCATCCTTCTTCAAAATGACATCATAATGCTCATCAAAATATGCTCTGATTGCAGAAGAATATTTTTCCTGATGCGCATATTCTGCCAAAATGTTGCATACCTTGTTAAATTCCTCTGGCGTATGCTGGCTTTTACTGAGTACCAGATAATATTTCCGGTTAAGCCGATTCTTATACAGCACATTGCATCCGTTATAAAATCCTTTAAGAACTCGTGCCAGACGATTGACTTCGTCCAGTTCATCAAACACAAACAGCTTGGTTATATCTACAAGTACCTGTTCTTTTTTCTCAATTTCACGGCGTATTGCCTTTTCTAAAGGTATGAAATCCTTTTCCTTTTTTTCATCCCCGGCAGTCTGCCTGTTCTCATCTTGTATCTTACGGAAAAAATCTAAAATATCATCTGCTCCGGCAGTTTCAAATACTTTCTCATTGTCATTGCCTGACAGTTCATCTTTTACCTCATCCTCTGGTTCTCCAGGGGCAAATTGAGAAAAACGTGTATCCAGCTCTTCCGGATATTCTACTTTCGTAATAATCAATATAATCGTATCTGCTGATAATGGGATAGCCTCAATCATCAGCGGTATATCTTCTGCTTCAAATCCACATTCATAAGCCGCCTGCTGCATCATATCTCGGAAAAGCATTTTTGCCTTCTCGGTACCATACGCCAGCTCACTCAGCTTAAGCTGACGATCTGCCAAATCTTCTCTGGTCAGTGTACAGCGAATCTGATTCTCATTTACTTTTTCAATCTTCATATTATCACTTCCTTCTTCATCACTTCTGTATCAGGAACTTATATACTTTCACATTTTTTGCCGCACAAGCTGTCAAATAAGTTTTCAGCCCTTTAAACATCAATTCATACGCCTTATTGAAGGTACTCAAAGTATATTACATCTACTCATGCCCCGTCAAGACATAGTAAGCCTGATTTTCTAAAAATTCTGTGAAATCTCTAAACATTTCCAAAATAATATTGCAATGGAAATATTTGTATGTTATAAATGATTCAGAGATGCGGGTATGGTTCAGGTAGAAAGGAGCCAAAACATCAAAATATCTGCAATACTTTTCTTATCTATATTATATCACTTTTGTTTCAGAAAAGTAACCCTTTACATCTTTGCAGAATTGAAAAAGTGACAATTTTCTCCGGAACTTTCATTATTCGTCATTTTACGTTCTTCTGCGGCTTGTCGGAAAGAACTATTATATTTTATGATCTTCTATGATTTTCTTTCATTTCATATCCTTGAGATGGTATTACGTAATACCCAGTCATTTTAATAACACTTCTCACAGCTAATAGTATATGAGAATCTCAACCATTTTACCCTGAAAGAATTTGAAACAACCTGCTTCCATTCCTTATTGTTTTGCACACGAAACAGATGCACCTCTGACAGAAGATCAGTATTTATGCGGTCAAATCCGCTGGCAGCGTCCATTTCTATTTTGACAGTATATCGGTCAAATATTTGCCAAAGGAAAATAATCGGAAAGATTCCATAATTTACATTAAAAAAATAAGTGCTGGCAATTGCGAACAAGTTTATTTCGTATTTGGGAAAGAAAAAAGAATCTGGAATCTTCCCTTGGACCTGCTGGTTTCAAAATCCGGAGTTTTGAAACAAATCGTACTTCTAAAAATATATCACAAATAATCTTCATCATCATGAAGAATAAGAAAGGAGGGAATCTCTCTATTCGATTAATATTATAATGAAAACAAGATGAGAATTCTTATTCACGAATCAATTTTGAATTTACATGGCTGATTAAATATTCGCAAAAGAAAAGGGGCTGCTGCAAGAACAGCGACAGATACAATATACAGCTAACTTTCCATTTCGGAATATTATGCATTATACCTGTCTGCTGCTTTACGACAGTCCCTATTTCAAATCATAAAATACGACATTTACTTTGCCTGACTATTTTGCCAGAAATTCATTAATTTTATTTACTAATGCATCTGGATCAAGGCCGTGTACCATTGCTGCCTCTGCAATTGTCTCCATCTGGGATGAAGGGCAGCCAAGACAATGCATTCCGATTTCTAACAGAATTGGCGCCACATTCTCATCGATCTGAAGCAGTTCTCCAATCATAGTCTCCTTTGTCACCTGTGCCATTTTACATTCCTCCTTACACTTTACTGTGCTCCATAGCCTGTATGATCATACACATGCCAATTATTATAATACCATTTTACCTATTATGCAATCTTTTATTCCTTGTATTTCCTTATTTTTATACATCGGTTTTTATAATGCAAAAGATCTTGTTTTTACTGTTTAGTCTGTATTTTTAAAGAATTCGTATAAATCCGGCGCCAGCTTTTTTATGGATACAGGCTTAAAATTTTGATTTAAGAAACAATGCTCTGTATTGCCTCTGGCATGAAGCAATTTTCTTTCTTCATCATAAACTTCATAGGCCACCTTAAATTTCAATCCTTTAAATTCCACAATTTTTGTATCAATAATCACTGTTTCCCCAAAACGCACTGCCTGACGATATTCACAGGACGCAGACAGCACCGGAATCATTAACCCTCTCTGTTCAATCCCATCATATGGAAAACCTGACTGATCCAGATAGTCTAATCTCGCTTCCTCAAACCATCGGATATAATTAGAATGATGCACCACTGCCATTGCGTCAGTTTCATAATATTGTACTGTATGATAATAAGGTTTCAATTTTTCCATTTTTTCTCCTTTTTAATTTTATCTATTTAGGCAATTGTGAAACTCCATAGTTTTGAGAATTTCATATTCAATTCAAAAAATTAAAGAAGAAATATTTTAGCACAATCGTATAAATTGTATATGAAATTTCGATAAATTGGTAGTTTCGCAATTGCCTATATATCCATCTAATATTTTCATAATCGGATGACTGATCTATGAGACTGATCCGATAGTATATTTTACCACTTTTATATTTTAAATGCAAAATGATGTTCTTAATAGAAATTTTACTTGTAATCAACGACTGTTTGTATTAAAATATAGTCTAAAGCTACCACATAGGTAACTTAGATGAATATTCATTTTATAAGGAGGATTTAAGTATGGCATACGTAATTACAGACGCTTGTGTAAGCTGTGGAACATGTGAAGGAGAATGTCCAGTAGGTGCTATCTCCGCTGGTGACGGAAAATATGAAATCGCTGCAGATACCTGTATCGATTGTGGAACATGTGCAGGTGCATGTCCTACAGGCGCTATTGAGCAGGGCTAATTTCTGACCAATTACATTAAGCAGGGGGCTGTCGGATATGCCATATTTGGACCATCTTAGCCCCTGGCGGAAATATTCCCACAAAAATCAGTGTTCTAAGAACATTGCTTTTTTGTGGGAATGTTTTTTCTAGCCATTCACTTTTTACAACCATATAAGTCTGTTATAATCCTTTCAAAAAAAGAACCTCCTGGCGCCCTTTCATAGACATTCTTCTTACCCAACGGTTTGCCCCTCCTCTTTCCGTAATCACATATATTCCCCGCTTTACCCTGGCAATATTCGCAGCATCACAAAGCCAGGAAACTGCCCATCCTGTACAGCTCTCATAGATGGGCGTTTCACTGCTTGTTTTCTGACTCTGCTCTTCGGCAGAAAGATTTAATTTCCATATCCTATATTTCAGCATCTATTATTGCCCCTGTGCCTCCTTCCAATCCTCAGGCACGTTTTTCCCTATGCTGTGGTAATAAGCGAGCAGTAGGAAAACCGCTGCCAGCGCCAGGGCACGCTTAAATCCCCCTGCGCCTTTTGCCCAGGCTACCAGCCGGGACACCAGCTCTTCCTTCTTTTCCTCCGTCATGCCATGCCCCTTCGCCTTAAAGTACAGCAGGAGGTAGGTGAACCCCGCAACCATCGAAGCCGTGGCATAGATTTCCACATGGGTTCTTTCTCCGGTCTGGGGCTCACCCCCGCTGGCGCTCTGACCTGGCAGGGGGGCTGGCTTTGCAAGGGCGGCTGGCTGCCCAAGGGCAACCACTACTTCCGTTTTTTTGCTGCTGCGGTTCCCGGCATTATCCTCTGCCCACACCTTCAGGGTATGTGTCCCCTCCCCCTGGAAGTTTACAATAAAACTATATTCCTCAGTAATTTTTTCCTGGAATTCTTCTTCAGGCAATGTTATCTTTTCTTCATGGTCCGCCTGATAGGAAACCCCGGCAATCCCGCCTGAGACTAGCCCATTTTTATAATCTGACACCTGTACCGCTATGGATGCTCTGCTGCTGCCAGATTCCTGGCCAGCCAGCGTAAACTGGATTTCCGGCGCATGGTCTTCTAGGATAATTCCCCCGTCTTCCGCCGTGAGCACCTTAACGGATGATACATTTCCTGCACGGTCTGTGCAAACCATGGCAATCTTCCCTATAAAGTCCTTGCTTACTGTAAATTCTGCGGTAAACATACCATCTTCTTTTCGGACCTTGGCTTGCTCCACCCTTCCACCTGCATCCATTCCGTCCAATGCAATGTCCTGGCCGGATACGGCATAATCCCCCAAAGGCAGGCCACCTGCCTTTGGGGTTTCCTCTCCTTGTGTACCTCCCACAGGGAGCAGCATATACTCTGCCCGTTCTACCCCGCTCCCTTCTTCTAAAATAGGGACTGTAACGGCCATGTCTTTCCGGTCAACCAGCCAATGCAGAAAGTCTTTATACCCTTCCCCAAAGGATGCCTCCCTAAGCACAGGCGCTGTCTCATCTTTCCATTTTGCATAAAGAGTTACTTCCCGGGTGTCTGTGTTCTCTTCCACGCCCTTCGTAAAATCCCAGGAACTCTCCCCTGTTTCATCCAGGCACCACCCTTTAAAGTTGTACCCTGCACGCCTTGGGTCATCTGGGCGCTGTAGGTACCCTCCATACCGTACAGACTGGCTTCTCGGGGCGTCGCCTTCCCCACCATTTAAATGAAAGCCTACATGGTAGACATCCCTGTCGTAAAACAGTTTCAGTACAAGGCTCCCGTCCGCTTCCACTTTCCCTGTGCTGCGGCGTAAGGCATGACCAGTGTTCTCCGCGAACCCTACATATGTTTTCGGCTGGGCGCTTACCGTAGTGCCTGCCAATGCAAGGAGCGTCTGCGTATCCTCCTCCGCAAGCGTATATCCCTCTCCTTCTAGGTCCTGTCTGTAATGTTCAACCGTATAGGCAACTTCCAGTGGCTCCCAGACCGCATACAAGGTGGTGTCTTCTAAAAACTTCTGGGTGCTGCCTGGCTGAAAGGATTTTCCAGACCCGTCCGCCTCTGTGTTCCAGCCCTTGAACTGGTAGCCTGGCATGGCAGGCGCCTTGGCCAGGGTAAAACCTGGCATGGCATAGCTAGCCTCCTGGTGCACGTTGGCACGGCACACCTTTTCCTCCCCTTCCGGGTCTTTTATGACGCCCCTGCAGTCGTAGGACACGGCGACGCTCTTTCGGTACACGCCATAGTAGCTAGTGTCTCTTTCCAATGTAACCTCTGCCCCGGCCAGGGTTTCCCCATCATAGCTGTCTTCCGACAGTTCCCAGCCGACTGGCTCCCAGCCTTCCATCACTGCAAGCTCTGGAACCTTTATGTTCCCACTTGCAGCGTCTGCCCCAATGGACACGGACTTGCTTTCTTTGCGCCCTGCGCCCCCGGAATAGAAATCAGCGGTCAGGGTCTTTTGGTATACTGCATAAAGGGTTACGTCTGTTTCTGTTTCAATGAACTGCCCTTCCTGGTAAGTTTCCCCGGTACCGTCTGGCCTGGTGTTCCAACCTGTAAAGGCACACCCAGGGCGTTTAGGCGCCGCAGACACTGAAAACCTTGCCTGAGCCACCGAGGTTTCTTCATGCACATTCAGGCAACAGTCTGCTGTTTCCCCTTGCGGGATCCCTTCCACACCCTTTGCCTGGTACGAAAGGGTAACCCCCTTCTTATATATGCCATAAAAGCTTGTGTCTTCTGTTAAGGTAAGCTCTTCCCCCGCCTCTATGCCGCCCTGGTAACTGGAAGGAGAACTGTCCCAGCCCACTGATTCCCAGCCTTCCATAGGCTTTAGCTGCGGCGCTGTTACTCTTCCGCTGGTGGCACCATCCACAAGGGACACTGATTTCATCTCTTTGTACCCTGCGCTGCCGGAATAAAAAACAGCTGACAGGGTTCTCCCATAAATTGCATAGAGAGTTATGTCCTTACCTGATTCCAAAGTGTCACCGCCCTGGTAACTATTCCCTGTGCCGTCCGCTTTTGTATTCCACTCCTTAAATGCATAACCATCACGCTTCGGTCCTGCGGCCACTGTGAACTCTGCCGCAAGCTGCGTTACCTGCATATGTACATTCGCGTAACTGGGGCTTTTCTGCGGCGCTGGCAGCCTGACGCTACTTTGCTCTGCCAATGTATAGGATAAAGTAATGTCCTTTTTATAGACCCCATAATAATCCTGGTCTTCTGTAAGCGTAATCTCTGCTCCCGCCTTGATATCCCCCACATAACTGCTGGGAACACTGTCCCAGCCCACTGATTCCCAGCCTTCCATAGGCTTTAGCTGCGGCGCTGCCAGCCTACCGGCGCTTTCCGTCTGTTCTATTTCTACGGACTTATCCTCTTTCTGCCCTGCCTTACCAGAATAAAAACTGGCGGTCAGCGTTTTCTTTGGCGTACTGCGGAACTTGGCATACAACGTCAGGTCTTCCCCTGATTCCAGCGATTCCCCCGCCAGGTACAGCTCTCCTGAGCCATCCGCCTTTGTAGTCCACCCTTCAAATATGTAACCTGGGCGGGGTACTGCCTGGGCTGCCCTGAATTCCGCTGGTTTCCTGGCAACCTCTTCATGTACATTGGCATAACTTTTCCCTTTTGCATCCCCTGGCAATTCTGCTTCTGGCACGCCCTCTGCTATATAAGACAGGATTACTTCTTTTTCGTAAACACCATAGTAGTCCTTATCTTCTGTAAGCGTCAGTTCTGTGCCTGCTTTAATATCACCCAGGTAACTGTCTTTGGAGACATCCCATCCCACAGGCTCCCAGCCTTCCATGGGCTGTAGCTGCATCGCTGTCACAGTCCCGCTTTCCCCCGGTCCCGTGGCATCCACCGTCTGGATTTCCTTCTGACCCGCACCGCCGGAGTAAAAATTGGCCGACAGGGTTTTCTTCTCCCTGAAAATGGCAAACAGGTCCACATCTCCCGTGATTTCCAGTTCATTCCCAGGCTGATAACCGTCCCCTGAGCCGTCCGCTTTTGTGTTCCACTCTTTGAAATTATGCCCTTCATATGCCAGCCCTTCTGCAGATTTTACCTGCACCACGTCCCCTGCCTGGTAGCTATTACCGTCGATGACGCTCCCCTGCGCTCCGTTGGAGTAATAATTCACAGAATACCCATAATCCGGCTTAGTACCCGATAAATAGATCTGGTTCTCTACTTTTTCCAGCACAGCATACCATTCCTGACCAGAAGTGCCTACATCCACAAATTTAACCATTTCCAGGTCTTGCATTTGCAGGCGATAGCCAGAAGTGCCTTCCGCAAGGACGTACCCCTCCTGTGCTTCCAGCTACAGAGGCACAGGGTAAGTTAAGGCACTGCTGACTAGGATTTTCCTGCGGACAGTCTCATTGGAATCCAGGTATATACCATCTGTGCCTGACCCTAAATCCCCATCCCCGCAGAACTGCACATCGCTTGACACTATCACGGGCGCATTGGTTTCTTTTTCAGAAACGGCATAATAAAGCGCGCCGCTACCTTTATATTTCCCATTGGTGCATTGGTTGCCCTGGAAATTTCCCCCGTTCAGGTAAGTAGTTGTTCCCTCTTCTTCACGATGTAAAATACAGCTCCCTTTTGTAATAGTGGTATTTCCAATGAAATCCCCACCGTTAATGGTTAGCGTCCCACCTAAGTTATAAATAAAACCTCCCCCATACCACAAATCCTCCCCACTCAAAGTGGTTTTATTATTCTTATATGTTCCATTATTGATTATTATATTTCCGCCATACAAATAAATCCCACCACCAATTTTACCGGCAGTACAGTTTTCTATCCTTGCATCATTAAGAAAAACTTTACTTTTACCCCCACACATAATTGCTCCTCCTACTTCCGTTGCAATACAGTCCTGAATAGTACTACCAGGATTCATCTGAACAGTACCCCAATTAAAAATTGCTCCTGCTTCCGTTGCGTGACAATCCAAAATCTTACTTTCTTCATTCATCTCTACAGTGCCATAATTATATATTGCTCCTCCTCCCCCTCCTCCATATTGCCCCATAGATTCACAGTTCTGAATGATGCTCCCTTTCCCCATTTTTAAGGTACCACTATTATGTATCGCCCCTCCTCCCTTACTTACTAACCGATTCAAAGTTGTTTTACAATTTTGGATGATGCTCCCCTCACCCATCTCTACAGTGCCACGAGCATTATTAGATATCGCCCCTCCAGAATTACCCGCTTTGCAATTCTGGATGATGCTCCCCTCACCCATCTCTACAGTGCCACTGTAATTATATATCGCTCCCCCATCCCCACTCCCATTCTCACTGTTGCAATTCTGGATAATACTTCCCTCATTCATTTCCACTTTACCATTATTATTATATATCGCCCCTCCGTAATTGGCGGCTTTGCAATTCTGGATGATGCTCCCTGAGTTCAATACCAACTTTCCCCCAGGACTTATAGTCACAAATGAATTTTCAGAAACTACCCTATTACTATCATCCAGGGTAATATCCTCAAGTATTAATGTTTTACCATCCTCCACTGAAATATATGCAAGATTATCATTCCGGTTAATGGTCCCCCCGCCTTTTACCGTAACATCCCCGTTAACCGTCACTTTCCTGCTAAGCGTCAAAGTAACCCCTTGCTCTACAATCAGTTCCCCATCCGCTAACGTACCTTCCTGGTTCCAGACTGTATTCCGGCTGATAACCCCGCACCCAGGGGCTGCCTGTACCGCACGGCCTTTCAGCCCCGCTTCAAGCTCCTCCCCCTGTATCTGTATCTCTTTTTCCTCTGGCTCTTTCCCCACTTCTTTCCCTGTTTTTTCCCCTTGCCAGCCCCCTGACTCTTCGTCCCCTTCTACTGTCACCAATATCTTCGGCAGATCTGTCCCTTCTGCCAGCGTATAGCCTGCCGGAAGCGCCGGGGTAAAGGTATAAGTCCCTTCCGTCCCGCTGTCGTATTCAGGCTCACTGAACCAGGTAATGTCCTCTAGGGTGACAGTCTCCGTCTGCCCCTGTCCCGGCATCGTAATGCCTTCTGCCGGATCTAGCTCCGATGAATTCCCTGGCTCTTCCGGATTCACTGGCTCTGTTGGCTCTCCTGGCTCTTCCGGATTCACTGGCTCTGTTGGCTCTCCGGACTCTGATGGATTCCCTGGTTCTTCCGGATTCACTGGTTCTGATAAGCTCCCGGTTTCCTCCGGTAACGCCTCAGAAGGTTCCAGCCCCTCCTGGGGACTGGAGCTTTCTATTTGGCTTTCCGCCTCCTGTATAGGACTTTCTGCAGCTTCCTGCACAGCACCTTCATTAAGGGACCCTGTATAGCTGCCCCCTGCCATACCTATTTCTCCTGGGGTTCCTGCACCAGCCGCCTGGCAGACTACTGACAATGTATCAGGTAAGTCCAGCCCTTCCTTTGGGACACCCAACTTCACCTCCTGCACACTGGTTTCCTTGGGCAGCGCCAAAAACACTGTAATTTCCCTGCCCTGGACCGCAGCAGCCAGGCTGTCATAGCCGTCTATAGATAATGACATCAGGCAGAGGCAGATACAAAGCAGCCCTGCTACCAGCCTTTGACTGATGGGATGTTTCTTGCGTTTCCTAGATACCCTAAAAGCTACGTCCTGTTTTTTTTGCATACCTTCCACCCTTCCTTCACTGTACTAAATCCAATGAACTTCCTACTTTAACACCATCATCTGCAACCTATCAATTCCTGCATTTATATATCTTTCTTCCTACTGTATTGCTCCGGCAAATAAAAATTCAGACAAGTAAAACTTATGTATTTTAACTGCCAGTTTTATATTGTCTACCTTTACCAATATACCAATAAATACCATGGCAATCTTATTTTCATTATAGTCTTATTTTTCCCCTCACACAACCTTAATTTTCTTTTACTTGAGTTTCCGTATTTTTATTTTATCAACATTTTTATTACCAAAAGGTCTTGTTGCCAAAGGCAACAGAGACAACTTGCACAAAAAGCGTTTGGAAAGCTAGCTTTCCATAACACTTTTCTGTGCAAAGTGTTCACATCATAAAATGATGTGAACCTTTTGGTAATATAAAACTGCAATTTGCGGAAACTCAAATAATTTTCTTTTAAGTTTCCATATTTTTAACAACAAGCGATATTTTAGTACCAAAAGGGGAAATCGGCATTATCCGATTTCCCCTTCTTTTTCATTTTGTCTTGTATAGGAAGAATCATGTTACTTCAAATTGTAGATGACTCTTCCTATAAGATATCAATTCAAATATTTCTGACTTTACTATCAGCTCACTTTAATTGTAACTTTTGCTTTCTTGCCGTTATACGTCTTTACTGTTATCACAGCCGTTCCCTTTTTCTTGGCCTTCACAATTCCTTTATCATTTACTTCCGCAATTTTCTTTTTATTAGAAGTATATTTCAACTTATAACTATAGGCATTTTTGGGGAACTTTGCCTTAATGTGGAAAGTTTTTCCTTTTTTGAGATTTTTAGTTCTGGCATTTAATGTAATTTTTCCAGGTTTCTTCTTTACGATAACAGTACATTTTGCCAGCTTTCCATTCGAGGTCTTTGCTGTAATCACAGATCTTCCAGGCTTCTTACCCGTAATTTTGCCATTTTTTACAGTAACATATGATTTTCTGCTCGAATTCCAGGTTACTTTTTGAGAAACACCTGCCGGGCGTACTGTTGCTTTAAGAGCAACCGTTTCGTTTTGGCCGATCTGAATGGATTTTCCTACATTCAGCTTCACGCTGTTGGGCTGTCTCTGCTCCTGTCCCGGCTGTTTTCCCGGCTGTGGGTCTGGCTGCGGCTTTTCCGGTTCCTGTACCTGCTTATCCATGAAAGGTATTTTTATTACATTCACAGAATATGCCGGAAGCGTATAAATTATCTGGTTGTTGCTTATTTCCTGTGTACTTGTTGACGGTTCAATCACTTCTTTGCCAATCGCATTGGCATCATTCAGTCCGCCTGTGAGAACTGTCACCTGTGCTTGTGCTTGTGCATTGAGATTCTTTAAATTCAATTGAATTGCTTTTTTCTTCCTATCTGGATTTACAAGCTTCACATAGACATTCTTATCATCTTTATTTACAACCTGATAGATATCTGTCTGGTACTGATTCAAATCACTTGAGAAATTATATTTGCTGGTATATGAGCTTCCAATTTCTGTACTTGTATAATTAGCTTCCAGTTTTCCTTCAATTCCAAAATTAAAGGTTACATTCATCGAATCATTTGTCTGAATAACGGTCAATTTATCTTTTCCATAATGCTTGTTTGCATAATTATTTCCAAGAATCTTCGTGGTTAGCTCTGTACTGCCTCGCTCAGGCCTGGTTACCTCCATGCAGGTTCCTGCGCCGTCTTTGCCCATATGATACCAATAATATTGATTTTCATGCCCGGCGCCGATCACAAATCCGCTGGTTCCTGCAGTCTTTACGGCACCTTTAACCTCTATCCTGTAATTTTTCCATTTTTCATTCAATGCTTTTGGAAGATATACGGCATTGACGCCCCCAGTTCCGGAAAATGTAAGCCTTCCGTCTTTCACGGAAAAGCTGTTCCCATTTCCTTGACTGCCAAATGCTGCCCAGCCGTTAGCATTATCATTAAAATCATCCTCCAGAAGAACTTTTCCGTTTTCATCATAGATAGTTACTTTTTCAATATATCCTTCTGCAGAACTGGTTCCCAGAATTGGACTTCCATAATTGCTGTAATCTTTTTCCTCTGATTTTAATTCCGTTCCTATCAGGTTTTTACCATAATTATTGGCAAACATTTGCTGAACATAATAGTTGGTTGACTTTGCAGTATTGAATTCATCAAAATAAATTAAATCATGATCCCAGCTTAAGCTTCCCACCTTATACAGCAAAGGTGCATAAGAAATATTTGCCACCACATCTGCATTCCGTTCCAGCCCAGTGATAAAGCAGGCTTCTGCCAGGGCCGTATGATACATATTTTTCCCTCTTACAGCATACTCGCCTACAAATACATTGCTGCCGCCCTGATTGGTACGCTGATAATAGTCATAGCGGTCTGACTGGTTATACATAAAAGATTCTGACTCATAATAATGTTCATCTACAAGAGTTTCTCCCGGCATAGTCTGTGCCAGACGGTCATAAGCATATTCTAAATCATTTCCGGTGGAAGTAGGTCCTGCACTTGAAATAATATTCAGCTCATGCTCCGGATAATTTTCATTTGCATATGTTTCTACAGCTTCTTTAATGACATCAAAATTATCAAAATATTTCGCCTGAAGATTTTCATTTCCGATGCCCAGATATTTCAGGTTAAATGGCTGCGGATGACCGTTCTCAGCTCTCTTTTTTGCCCATTCATTGGTAGAAGCATCACCCCAGCAATAATCCAGAAGATCTGTGGACATATCAATAAACCTCTGCAGTTCCTTACCTGTCTTTGCATTTACATCTTTCGTCTCATACTGGCAGAGAACACCGGCGCTCATAATCGGAAATGGCTCCATTCCAAAATCTTCACACAGAGACAACAATTCATGATAACCAAATCCATAAGACTGCATATATCCCCAGGTACGGTTTTTATTATTCCAGTTTTCCCAGCGGTTGGTAGCGCTCTTTCTCTTCTCCAAAGGTCCAATGGAATCTCTCCAGTCGTAAAGCCCTTCCCAATTAAATCCTTCGACAATACATCCTCCCGGAAAACGCATAAATTTCGGATTCAAATCCATCATCAGATCCAGAAGATCCTGACGGATTCCTACGCCATATGCATAATTTTTATTTCCATAGCCATAACTATTATGTGGCACCACAGAAACCATATCAAGCATCAGTTTTTCACTGCTGCCTGCTCCTTCCACAGCAAGCATCAGTTTTCCTTTCGTGTTCGCTGATACAGTAGAAGTCAGGTCTCCTGTAACCTTTTTCCATGTCCCATCTGCATCCAGAGGAATCTCCTGTTCATTTGTAATAGGATTTCCACTTGCATCCACTAGTTTCACTTTTAATTTTCCCTGATATCCCTGTTCTGCCTTTGTAAACGCAGAAAATGTATACGTACCTGTCTTCTTTGCTGTATTTACAGGTTTGACAGGCATTGCCGCTCCATTTGGATCGCTCTGAGGAGCAAATCCGCCGTTCTGAAGTGTAACATTTCCAGTAAGAACAGCGTAATTGGGGTTTGTCTCATTTAAACTGTCTTTTCCTTCAACATCAAAATTTCCCTCCGGGTCTGCGGTCCAGTGAAGCTTATAATGCGGAATTGTCTCATAGCCATTTTGTTTGAAATAATTATTGTCGCTTCCTTTCTGCATATACGCATTCTCAAAAGAATAGTTTTTCACCATTTCAGGATACAAGCCACCGTCTGCCGCACTGTTAATATCTTCATAGAAAAGCCCATAAAGATTATCACTCAATGTCTTAGTCACGTTATTTCCGTCAATATCCATGGAATACTGCGCAAGATTATCTTTAATTCCCGCAATCTGCTTTACCTGTTCTTCACTTAATGCATTCTTATACACACGGAAATCCTTAAAATCTCCCTGATACAGCGGGTCCGAATAATTGGATTTACCAATATAGGACTGAAGATCTGTTCCAAAATCACTGACTGTCCTGGATACACTTTGTGTACCAACAGAATCTCCGTCAATATAGCAGCTCACAGAATCCGGACGGATGACAATGGCATAATGCGTCCACACACCATGAAATTCCTCTGTCTGAACACTCTCCCTGAGACCTTTTTCGGTTTTGTTAGGTTCTTTTTCGTTAACGGAATCTGTCATTACAAGCTTTAATGTATTATGATCCTTCTCACATGGAACAAAGTAATAATAATTCGCCGGCACGTTATTGCTGTTCTTCTTACTGCCAAAGAAAAAAGCAGCCAGCCAGCTTTTTCTTGGATCATTGTCTTTCAGCCACATGGTAATAGTCAGCGTATCCTGTTTGTCAAACATGCCTTCCGGCAATGTAATAAAAGCAGATCCATCTGCTTCTCCTCCAGGCAGGGAGGCAATTCCATTTTCAACTGCAACACCATCTCCAATTACTGCATCGTTACCGTTGCCAGAAGAGTCTTTTCCTCCATCCATAAATTCATAATGTGCCAGCAGTTCTGTTCCTGCCAACAAGTCACTTTCTGCTATGGCTTTTCCTGCTGTGGGCGTCAGTCCTGCCAACATCAGCGCTGTAAGAATCAGCGCGGTAATTCTTTTTAAGTTTCTCTTTTTCATCACATTTACATCTCCTTTCCCTTCCTTATCTCTCTTTCTTACTGCTCTTTAAAAGATCAAAAAACTCTTCCTCCGGCATAGGTTGTGCATAATAATAACCTTGTACCTGATCACATCCAATACTTTTCAACAGATCTACCTGTTCCCTGGTTTCAACGCCCTCTGCCAGAAGTCCCAGTTCCAGTTTCTCTGCCATCAGGACCACCTGTTCCAAAATCAGCCTTCCTTTTTCAGACAACATCATATTTTCAATAAATTTTTTATCAAGTTTTATCACATCGAAAGGAGTTTCCAGCAAAATATTCAGGGAAGAATAACCGCTTCCAAAGTCATCCATCAGCAGTGTATATCCTTCTTCCTTAAGCTGCAATGCTTTTGCACTGACCTGCTGGTCGTCTGCTGTCTCTGTAATTTCCAGTTCCAGACAATTTTTAGGAATGCCGCTCCTCCTGATCAAATCAGAAAGAACCTGAATACATTCATTATCCTGTAGATGAATTCTTGAAACATTCACGGATATCGGGCATAGATGAATTCCTGCATTTTCACATTTTTTGATAAAACGGCATGCTTCTTCCCAGATATAATAATCAACCTTTTTTATAAATCCATTTTCTTCAATCACAGGAATAAATTCATTAGGATAAATCATTCCACGTTCCGGGTTCTTCCATCTGACCAAAGCCTCCGCACCGATTATTTCATTTCTGGAAATGCTGTATTTTGGCTGAAGATACATCATAAACTGCCGTTCTGCAATAGCTGCCTGCATATTTTCTTCTATAAATTTCCGATTGTATAAGGATTCCTTGAACTGCTCCTTATAAAATAATATATTTGCAAGCACATTATTTTTTGCGGCTCTTCTTGCCATTGCCGCTCTGTCCTCCATCTGCCTTAATTCCATTTCTTTATCTTCTACCGTATAGACACCATACGTAATCTGAATCTTAATGTTTTTGTAATTTTTAATTCTGGAGTCAAGCCTTTCTATAAATTCTATCAATTCCTCCTCTCTGCCATATTCTGTTACAACCATAAAAACATCACTGCGCAGATTTATAAAATACTGGTTTCTCTGGCAAATTTTATCTAACTGTTTTTTTATAAATTCTAATACTTCATCCCCAAATTTTTCTCCATATAAATCATTGACAATCTTAAACTTTCGGATATCAAACTGAATAAAACCAATCTCTTTGGAAGAAGAAAATAAAAGATCATTGACATTCCTTCGAAATTGATAAAGTCTATTCATATTCTCCATTACAGCCTGCATCTTATCGTTTTCCGGAATATCTTCCAGGCTGAAGTTTCTCTCTTCTATCTTGTCAAAATATTCTTTTAAAATATCTTCCAGTATTTCAATACTGATACTCATTGCTCTTGGACATTTCTGTAAAATCAATCCTTCTCTGCGTATCTGCGCCATTTCTTTTGGTTTTGAAATATCTTTTCCCAAAATATCACGGCAGTTTACCGCCCCTTGCATACCCGCGGTAAAACGTTTCATAAATTCATCTGTTTTCTTATTCCCATATACCTCCTGTTCTCTGTCCTGGGAATCATAGAATCCGAGCCCCATTCCCAGGACGAGCAAAGAAGCCGTGATACAGCCGCAGATTCCCCCCTGGCGCATTCCTCCTCCAAAACATGTGCTTATTTTAAACGCTGACTTTAAGTCTAAGCCAAAATCTTCTGCGAATGCCCCAAACAATGCCTGAGAACAATGGTATTGCTGATGAAGAAGCTTTTCTGCCTTTTCTATGTGTGTCATGTAACACCATCCTTCACTTTTTCTATCTTACAAGACCATATATAGTAAAATATTAACAAAAAAATTGTTAATTGTGAAGTATATAGCATGATTTTTTACAAAAAAATTCAGGTGTTAAAAATCTACTTGCTGATACTCTGACTATAAGGTGATTTCTCCATCTGAAAAAAAATGGAATAATTCAAAATGCAAGCTTTCAAATTATTCCATTCTTTTTTATTTCATCAGCCTTGACACTCTAATCTGTTCTTAATGCAAATTCTTCTCATAAATCTCTCCTCAATCTCTGGCTCAAGAACCTGATACATGTTCCAGTCTTCTCTGCATTCCTTTTCTGCCTGGGATAATTGCATCTTCCCCTCTCTCACCATTTCCGCCAGTTCCCCTGTACGGACTGGATAACCATGTTTTACAATACTATAGTATTCTGCAACAGGATGAGCCCAGCAATCAGCATGAGGAACACTGCTCTTTGGTTTCATCCATCCAAGATTTTCTTCCAGAAATTTTATTTTTTCATCATCACTGATATCATGATACATAAAATAAGAAAGAGATGTTATCTCATGATCTGGCATAAAATCAATACAGCTGTTGTTTTCCAGTTTATCGATCAGCCTTTTAAACATCTGGTATTCAAATGATTTTAAATCCCTTGATATCTCAAAAGGTTCAATTCCTTTCATACTGTCTGCTGACTGAAGAATCTGGCTTCTGGTACGTCCATTCACAATCAGGGGAATACCATATTGTGACGCCAGAAGATGACTGTAATAATGGCAGAAATGAAAACATACGCTGCAAAAATTTTTTATCAGCCTCATACTGGCAGAATAAAACTGACGGAGTGTAGAATCTTTTACATTTACCCAGATATGTTCCACATCCAGCTTATCCAGAAGAATCTCAATATTCTTTCTTCCAAATTCTGTAGAAAATCCATTATCCAAAGTATAAGTCAATACCCGCAGCCCATATTTATGCTGAAGCTGATAAGTAATATAGGCACCGTCTTTTCCTCCGCTTAAACCGGTAATACAATCATATTTTGCCCCAGTTTCTGCCGCTTTTTTCTTTGCTTTTTCTATCTCATCTTCAAATGTTTTTTCCAGAGCTTTATAATCTGAAAATACATCTTTATGGGTTTCATAAAATTCACAATAATTACATACCTGATTTTTATTTAATATAATTCCCTGATAATGTTCAGGAAGTCCGCATTTTATACATTTTTTCATATATTCCCTCCATAATTTTTTTTGTTATGCAACTTCAAAATAATCCTAAATTGTGATACAAGTTTGATATTAATATTTATCAATAAAAAATTTCATTCCATTGAGATTATACTTTTATCAAATTTATATCATAATTTCTAAATAATATTTAAATAATTATTAGTGTTTTAGAAATTAATTGCTAGGAGGAACTGCAAAAATGTCTTTTACATCTGCAATTTTTTTAATATTTATAGCAGTAGTTTGTATTGCTTATTTTTCCTTTCCAATAAAACACCGCTGGATTGTTCTGCTTGCCGCCAGCTATCTTTTCTATTGGTGGAACAGCGCTTATCTTGTTTTTGTACTTGCAGGAATGACTGTGATAACCTGGCTGACCGGACTATTTCTTGAAAGACAAAATCTGAAGAAAGTATATTATTTAAAAATTCACAGCGGTCATATGACTTCATCTGAACGTAAAAAATATAAACTTTCTGTTTCCAGAAAGAAAAAACTGATTCTGTTTCTGGGAATTATAATTGATCTTGGCGTTTTACTATTTTTTAAATATTCCAATTTTTTTATTGGAAATGCTTCATCATTGTTTCAAATTTTTGGCATCAAAATAAAAAATCTTCAGCTTGATCTATTGATACCGCTGGGAATTTCTTTTTATACCTTACAGGCAATCAGCTACATGGCAGATATATACTGGGAAAAATACAAAGCTGACCGGAATTTTTTGAAGTTTGCTCTTTTTATGTCTTATTTTCCGCAGATTGTACAGGGACCCATTGCCAGATATGATAAATTAGCTGTCCAATTTAAGGAAGGACATGCCTTTGATTCAACAAAACTAAAATTTGGATGTCAGTTAATTTTATGGGGATTTATGAAAAAATTAATTCTGGCTGACCGTATCGGAACAGTTGTCAACACCGTCTTCAATAACTATACTGACTACGGCGGAATGATTTTATTAATATCAGGAATTTGTTACGGATTGCAGATTTACGCAGATTTTTCAGGAGGGATGGATATCGCGACAGGTATCTCCCAGATATTTGGAATAGATCTGGAAGTAAATTTCAGGCAGCCTTATTTTTCAAAATCAATTGAAGAATTTTGGCGCAGATGGCATATTACCCTCGGCGGATGGATGAAGGATTATATTTTCTATCCCTTATCTCTTTCTAAGAAATTTGCGGTTCTTGGAAAAAAAGCAAGAAAAATATTTGGAAATTACATAGGAAAACGTCTTCCTCCATTTCTTGCGATGTTTTTGGTATATTTTCTGGTAGGATTCTGGCATGGCCCCAATTGGAAATATGCAGCATATGGCATATGGAACGGAACTATTATTGCGGCTGGAATTTTACTGCAGCCGTTATACAAAAAGGGAATCTCTCTGTTTCATGTAAAAGAGACATCTTTGGGCTGGAAGCTGTTTCAGACGCTGCGCACCTTTATACTCTGTTCTATCGGAAGATTTTTTTCAAAATCAGCTTCCTGCACTATGGCTTTTATCATGATACAAAACATATTTCTCTGTCCCATGCCATGGCAGTTAGTAGATGGAACATTATTTAATCTGGGGCTGGATGGAAAAGACCTGACCGTTGCTTTTGTAATGTCAGTTTTACTTTTGTTGGTAGATTTTGCCCATGAGAGAGGCATTCAAATCCGTGAAAGCATTGCATCCCAGGGAATTATTTTCCGATGGCTGATTTATTGGACAGCATTTTTCCTTATTATTATTTTCGGGATTTATGGACCTGCATACAACAGCACTGATTTTATTTATCAGCAATTTTAAGGAGTATAGACATGATCAAAAAATTTATAAAAACAATTGCTTTTTTTCTGACAGGAATATTTATCTTTTCCGGAATCAACAGCATATTAGGACCAAATGCAGAAGATGCTGAAATGATGTTCGAGGGATATTATAATCTTAAACCAAATACAGTTGATGCAGTATTTGTCGGCAACAGCCATACTTATAAATATTGGCAGCCTGCTTTTGCCTGGAAGGAGCTTGGAATGGCGTCCATGGAAATTTCAACTTCGATCATGCCAAGCTATGTCATGAAAAACGTTGCCATAGAGGCATTAAAAACTCAAAAACCTAAAGTATTGGTGATCGACGCAACTGCCTTTGCTCAGACAAATAAGGAAGATAAAAAATTTTATCTTGTGCTGGACAATATGAAATTTTCTTTGAACCGTATCGATATGATTGAAAATTACTGCAGATATTCTGAGATCACCGGCATGGATAAGCTGCAATATTATTTCCCTATCATGCAGTTTCACTCCAGATGGAAAGAATTAAGTGAAGATGATTTTGTACAGACACGTCCTTCTTATTTAAATTCTACTTATCAGAAAGGATTTTTATCTCATGGACTTGACAAAGACAAAAAGCATCCTTATTCGGATGAAAGAACTGATATTGGAAGCGGAAATGAAGCTGCTCTCAGAGATTTGCTGGAATGGTGCACACAGCAGCAAGATATTAAAATTCAATTTATAGCTCCTCCAGTACTTTGGAAAAAAAATTTAAGCGGTTATAATCGTGTGGGAGATATTATAAAAGAATATGGAATGGATTTTTTGAATTTTAACGACATAGAATTATATGAAAAGTTTAATTTTGAGGAAAACAATGATTTCGAGAATATCAATCATACAAATATTAATGGATCTTTCAAGTTTACAAAAGTATATGGACAATATTTGATGGAAACATTTGATCTGGAAAATCATCAGGGAAAAGATATTTATCAAACCTGGGATCAACAAGCAGAAGACTACTATGCACTGATCCGCAGTTATAATTATTTTAAATATTAAACCGTCCTCCCAAAACTCCGCATCAAATTCTTTACTTTCAGAATTGATGCGGAGTTTATAATATCATTTACTATTCAAAAATACCTTTTAATAAAATCTTTCCTTCTTTTCGAAGTATACAAATTTCATCCTGGGAAAAACAAATTTCTTCTCGTCCCTGAGGTTCTTCTATAATCTTATAGCTTTTCCAGAAAATATTTTTTGCACCCTTTTCTATATATGGTTTTTTAACAACCTCAAGCCCGCCGTAATCCAGGGCACGTAAAAAAGCGCTGATCTTATCAAACGGCCATTCTGTATTCAGCCTTCCTTCTTCCGGAGTTTCCCAGGAATAGCGAATTTGAGGCTGTTCTCCAGATTGGGCATATCCTTTCACTGTACCATTCAGCAGTTCTTCTAATATTTCCAGAAAAGCTTCCTCGGCAAGTTTTATCTGTTTTCTGAAAATTTGAAAAGAAGTGTCCTTTTTTGTTATGGGAATTTCTTTTTGTATCAAGATCTCTCCTCCGTCCACCTGAGGTCTGATGATATGCCAAGTAATTCCTGTCTTCTCATCCTGTTCGTAAATCGCCCACATCTCAGCATTTCTTCCCGGATGCTCTGGAAGCAATGCCTGATGGCAGTTTACTGCCAGAAGATTGTTGTTTGCCAGGACTCTCCCCGGAATAATCCAAGGATTGATGGCGCTGATCAGCAAAGCAGGTTCATTGATACCTGCAAGATAATCAGCCAGTTCTTTCCTTGAAATGTATTGATATTTCAAGTCTTTTCCTTTTGCCTGACGTTCTAAAGTCTTAGAAGCTTCCTCCCCTGTATCGAAAATTTCACAGGGAATTTGGTATTTTTCTACGAGAACAGAGGCACACAACAACGCCAGCGTGCCTGTTCCCATGATCACAGCTCTTTGGTATATATATTTTTCATTTTTTATATGATTCTCGATCATAACATACCTCTCTGTTCTAATGCACATATAAAATCACTGATCTTCCTGATCTTTTCTATCAGATTCAGCTCTTTCGATTAATTCTTTCATCAATGCTTCATTTGTTTCTTCCACAGGACTGTTCATTCTGCGCGCAGCTTCTTCTGCCATTTTTGCGCTTTTCTCCGCTTCTTCTTCTGTGATAAGTTCACTTTCTTCGGCATTCTCCATAAGAGATTTATCTTCTCTGACCTTAGCAATACTTGCCACTGTAATGTCATCATCAAGATTCATCAATTTCACACCGGAAGTGACACGGCCCAGTACTGAGATTCCTTCCACTTTCATGCGGATAATAATTCCTTCTGTCGTAATCATCAAAATTTCATTTTCCTGATTAACAGCCTTCACACCGATAATATTTCCTGTTTTATCTGTGATTTTATAACATTTTACTCCTTTTCCGCCGCGGTTCTGAGGTGTAAACTCTTCCATTCTGGTAAGCTTTCCAAGCCCTTTTTCAGAAGCTATCAAGAGATATTCACCCTGGGTATCCATCTGCATTCCTACAATTTCATCCCTGTCAGACAAATTCATTCCAATTACACCCATAGAAGTTCTTCCAGTACTTCTCACATCCGTCTCATGGAACCGAATACATTGCCCATATTTTGTCACCATCAGGATATCTTTCGTATTATCTGTAAATTTAACCTCAATCAATTCATCTTCTTCCCGAAGATTGATTGCGGCAAGTCCCTTTTTCCTGACATTCGCATAATCTGTCACAGGAGTTTTCTTGACTATTCCATTTTTGGTCGCCATAAACAGATAATGATCATCCTTATACTCCCGAAGAGGAATCACTGCCGTAATTTTTTCTCCGGGCGAAAGCTGCAGTATATTGATGATAGCTGTTCCTCTCGCAGTTCTGCCAGCCTCCGGGATCTCATATGCCTTAATGCGGTATACCTTGCCTGTATTCGTAAAAAACATCAAATAATGGTGGGTAGTAGTCATCAGAAGTTCTTCAATATAATCGTCATCAATAGTTTCCATGCCTTTGATTCCCTTTCCGCCGCGATTTTGGCTGCGGAAATTGTCCACGCTCATCCTCTTGATGTATCCAAGCTTTGTCATGGTAATTACCGTATTGGAAACCGGGATCAAATCCTCCATGGAAATATCATATTCATCAAATCCGATGCAACTTCTTCTATCATCGCCATATTTATCAGAGATCTCCATGATCTCTTCCCTGATAACACCAAGCAGCTTCTTCTCATCTGCAAGAATTGCCTTTAATTCAGCAATCAAATCCATCAATTGATTATATTCAGCTTCCAGCTTGCTGCGTTCCAAACCGGTAAGCGCACGGAGACGCATATCTACAATTGCCTGTGCCTGAGCATCAGAAAGAGCAAAACGTTCCATCAAACGTGATTTTGCAAGCTGAACATTTTCACTGCCCCGAATAATGCTGATCACTTCATCAATATTATCAAGAGCAATCAGCAATCCCTGTAAGATATGCGCACGCTCTTCCGCCTTATTCAGCTCGTATTTCGTCCTTCTGGTGACAACCTCTTCCTGATGTTTTAAATAATAGCCCAGCATATCCTTGAGATTTAATACCTTAGGCTCATTATTCACCAGGGAAAGCATAATTACTCCGAAAGTATCTTGAAGCTGTGTATGTTTATAGAGCTGATTTAGAATCACATTAGGATTTACATCCCGCCGAAGCTCAATACAGATACGCATTCCTTCCCGGTTGGATTCATCCCGGATTTCTGTGATGCCATCCACTCTCTTATCCCGGACCATATCTGCAATCTTCTCAATCAGCCTCGCCTTATTTACCATATAGGGGAGTTCCGTGACCACGATACGGTTCTTACCGTTTGCCATTGGCTCAATGTCCGTAACAGCACGCACTTTTACTTTGCCCCTGCCCGTACGGTATGCCTGGTCAATGCCGGAGGTTCCAAGAATCATGCCTCCAGTTGGAAAATCAGGCCCCTTGACTATCTTTAAAATCTCCTCAATCTCTGTATCACGATCCTCAAGAATTCGGTTATCAATGATCTTAACCACAGCCCCGATTACTTCTCTTAGATTGTGAGGCGGTATATTTGTCGCCATTCCCACTGCGATTCCAGTAGTTCCATTTACTAAAAGATTTGGAAAACGTGATGGCAGAACCAGGGGTTCTTTCTCTGTCTCATCGAAGTTGGGCCCAAAATCAACGGTATCTTTATTGATATCTGCAAGCATTTCCATGGAAATCTTGCTTAACCGTGCCTCCGTATACCTCATGGCAGCCGCACCGTCGCCGTCCACAGAACCAAAATTTCCATGACCATCCACCAGCATGTAACGGGTAGACCATTCCTGAGCCATATTTACCAGAGCTCCATAGATAGAACTGTCTCCGTGAGGATGATATTTACCCATGGTATCACCCACGATACGGGCACATTTACGGTGAGGTTTATCAGGTCCATTATTCAGCTCAATCATAGCATAGAGAATCCGACGCTGCACAGGCTTTAAGCCGTCTCTTACATCTGGAAGAGCTCTGGAAGCTATTACACTCATCGCATAATCAATATAAGATCTCTCCATTGTTTTCTTCAGATCAACGTCATCAATCCTGTCAAAAATTCTGTCATCCATCTATTTCCCTCCTAAACGTCCAGATTCTGTACAAAACGGGCGTTTGCCTCGATAAATTCCCGTCTCGGTTCCACCTTGTCACCCATCAAAGTAGTAAAAGTAAGATCTACCTCAGCCGCCGTGGCATCATCAATGGTGACTCTCTCCAGAATTCTGGTTTCCGGGTCCATGGTAGTCTCCCAAAGCTGTTCTGGATCCATTTCTCCCAACCCTTTGTAACGCTGAATCTTGTTATTTCCATCTCTCCCAATTTCTACTAAAATCTTATTTAATTCTGGCTCATCATAGGCATACCAGACTTTTTTATTCTTCTCTATCTTAAAAAGCGGTGGTTTTGCCAGATATACATACCCCTGCCGTATCAGCTCCGGCATAAACCGATACATAAAAGTAAGCATCAATGTGCTGATATGAGCGCCGTCCACATCTGCGTCTGTCATAATGATAATCTTATGGTATCTCAATTTACTGATATCAAAATCTTCGTGAATACCAGTTCCAAATGCAGTAATCATCGCCTTAATCTCTGCATTTCCATAAATTTTATCCAGTCTCGCCTTCTCTACATTGAGAATCTTCCCCCGCAGAGGGAGGATAGCCTGGGTAGCACGGCTCCTTGCTGTTTTCGCAGAACCTCCTGCTGAGTCGCCCTCCACAATAAAAATCTCGCAGTTCTTGGGATCTTTATCTGAACAGTCGGCAAGTTTTCCTGGAAGAGAATTTCCCTCCAGCGCTGTTTTTCTTCTGGTAAGATCTCTTGCCTTTCTCGCTGCTTCCCTTGCCCGCTGGGCTAAAAGTGACTTTTCACAGATTGCTTTGGCAATCGCCGGATTTTGTTCCAGAAAATAAGTGAGCTGTTCACTTACCACATTGTCAACAGCTCCTCTTGCCTCACTGTTTCCCAATTTTTGCTTGGTTTGCCCCTCAAACTGTGGTTCTGCTATTTTGACACTGATAACTGCCGTCATACCTTCCCTGATATCATCACCGGAAAGCGCTGTTTCATTTTCCTTTAATATTTTATTTGCCTTGGCATACGCATTAAACGTCTTAGTCAATGCGTTCCGAAAACCTGCCAAATGTGTACCTCCCTCTGGGGTAGTAATATTATTTACAAAACTATAAGTGGCATCATTATAGGAATCGTTATGCTGCAGCGCAACCTCCACATAGACCCCGTCTTTTTCACCTTCACAATAAATCACGTTATTGTACAGAGCCTCTTTGCTGCGGTTCAGATATATCACAAATTCTTTGATTCCGCCCTCATAATGAAATTCTTTTTCCTGTTCTATGCCTTCTCTCTCATCAATAAGACGAATTTTAATGCCTTTGGTGAGAAACGCCATTTCCCTCAAACGCTGCTTCAAAGTATCATAATCAAATACTGTATCATCAAAAATACTTCCGTCTGGTGAAAAAGTGACTTGTGTTCCTGTTTTATCGGGTTCGCAATCTCCCACAATTTTCAGAGGATACATGCTGTTTCCCCGTTCGTAGCGCTGTTTGTAGATTTTTCCTTCATGAAAAATCTCTACCTCCAGCCAATTGGAAAGCGCATTAACCACAGAAGCTCCCACGCCATGAAGCCCCCCGGATACTTTATAGCCCCCGCCTCCAAACTTGCCTCCTGCATGAAGTACTGTAAATACAACTTCTACGGCTGGAAGTCCTGCTTTATGATTGATTCCCACTGGAATTCCACGTCCATTATCAGTGACACGGACGCTGTTGTCTTTCATAATACGTACATCTATGGTATCACAATACCCTGCAAGAGCCTCATCCACTGAATTGTCTACAATCTCATAGACAAGATGGTGAAGCCCCCGCAGAGAAGTACTTCCGATATACATACCAGGACGTTTCCGGACTGCTTCGAGTCCTTCCAGAATCTGAATCTGGTCTGCTCCATATTCCGCATTCGTATTTGTACTTGTACTCATGTAATTCCTCCAATTTCTAAAAACTGTTTTCCAATGTTACAGTTCCATTTACAACTTTGAATATCTTATCTATCTCAAATCGGTTTTTAACAAATTCATCTAAGCCTGTACAGGTAATGACTGTCTGAATATCGTGAATACTGTTTAAAAGAAAATTCTGCCTTCTGCTGTCTAATTCTGACAGAACATCATCTAAAAACAATACCGGCATTTCTTTTGCTGATTTTTTTACCAGTTGAATTTCAGAGAGCTTTAACGACAATACACAGCTTCTCTGCTGACCCTGAGAACCATATCTGCGAATGTCAACATCCTGTATGAGAAAACACATATCATCTCTATGGGGACCTACAGAAGTCATGCCGAATTTAAGATCTTTCTCCTGACTTCTTAAAATTTCCTGCTCCAGCAATTCTTCCGATACATTCGGTTCATAGCGAAGCAGCAGCTCCTCCCGATTACCTGAAATACTTTTGTGTATCTCAAATACTATTTCGTTCAGCTCTTCTACAAATTTTTTGCGTATTTTAATGATATTTCTTCCGTATTCTGCCATCTGCATATTCCAAACCGAAAGCGTTTCCTTAAGCTCCGGCCTGAAATTAATATCTTTCAGCAGTTTATTTCTCTGGCTCAATATTTTATTATATTTTGTTAGATAAAAGAGATATATTTTATCTAACTGACAAAGCTCTGCATCCAAAAAACGACGGCGTTCGGAAGGACCATTTTTTATAATATTGAGATCTTCCGGGGAAAAAAAAACGATATTCAAAATGCCAAACAATTCCGATGCTTTTTTAATTGGAATCTTATTTACAGCAATTCCCTTGGAACGGTTTTTCTTTAAATGCATGTCAATCTGGTAGTCCAGACCACCCTTTTCTACAACAGTTCTTATATGAGATTCCTCCTGCCCAAACTGAATAATCTCTTTGTCTTTGCTTCCTTTATGAGACCTGGTAGTAGCGCTTACATATACAGACTCCAGGACATTTGTCTTTCCTTGAGCATTATCTCCATATAAAATATTAGTTCCTCTGTCAAATTCCAATCTCAAATCATTGTAATTACGGAAATTTTTAAGGGCAACAGATTTCAGAATCATTTAATGATTATAATTGTCTCCCCATCAAAGGAAACAACATCTCCATCTACTAATTTTTTACCTCGCTGAGTTTCCACTCTGCTGTTGACTTTCACAAGCCCATCTTTAATCACCATTTTAGCCATAACTCCAGATTCAACTAAATTAGCTGCTTTCAAAGCCTGACCAAGCTTAATATATTCATCTTTCAGTTTAATTTCCTGCAAAGTCCACACCTCTCCCGAATACATCTATGATGAAATTAATTTGTTGCTGCATTAAAATTTACGGGAAGAATGAGATAAATAAATTTCTCATCGTCATCCTTGATAAAACAAGGCGCTTTGGGATTAACCATATACAATACCACTTCTTCTTCATCAATAACACGCAGTGCGTCAATAAAAAATTTGGGGTTGAATCCAATCATGATATCCTTGCCTTCTTTTTGAATATCAATATCCTCATTCATAGAACCAATAAAAGAATTAATCTTCAGTTCCATATTTCCTTCTGTTACATTCATAATAATCGGTTTCTTTTCCCCTTCTTTTACCAGAAGAGTGGCACGGTCAATACAGTCCAGCAATTCTCTTTTATTGATTTTTATTTTGGTCTCATAATC
Source organism: Lachnospiraceae bacterium (assembly GCA_910575075.1). Classification (GTDB taxonomy): domain Bacteria; phylum Bacillota; class Clostridia; order Lachnospirales; family Lachnospiraceae; genus Petralouisia. Next base: position 60,406 of record CAJTCY010000014.1, on the reverse strand, counting down.
AGAAGACAGCATCTGTTCAATCTTAAAATATTCTCCTTCTATCAGACGGGAAACCACCGTCGTTCTTTCAAATTCAAATACAATATGATTATCTGTAAAAAACATGTCAACAAATTCATTGGCATCTCCAGGCAGAATTTTGCTTACTTCCTGAAGTGTCTTTCCGGGGACCACAACTTTTTGATCCTCATATACTTCTTTTAATTCTATATTACGTATAGAAATACGATGACCATCCAGAGAAACTACTTTTAATTTATTTTCATTAATTTCAAATAACTCTCCTGTCATCAGTTTATTGTTATCACTGTCTGATATAGAAAAAATTGTCTGTCTGATTACTTCCTTTAATGTAAACTGTGAGAGTACAACAGGCTGATTTCTTTCAATATAAGGAAGATAAGAGAAATCTTCTCCAGATTTTCCAATAATATTGAATTTTGCTTTTTCACATGTGATGACTGTTTTAAAAGATTCATCTGTTTCAATCGTTACATCACTGTCGGGAAGTTTTCTTACTATTTCAGAAAAGATCTTTGCATCTAATGCAATACTTCCTCGTTCGATAATTGTTCCTTCTATTCTGGTTTCAATTCCCAGTTCCATGTCATTTGCTGTTAGTTTAAGTTCATCTTTTGTAGATGCATCTGAGGCATCAATTAAGATACACTCCAGGATCGCCATGGTGGTTCTGGAGGGTACTGCTTTTGACACAATATTTACTCCGTGCAAAAGATCCGATTTCTGGCATATGATTTTCATGCTGTAACTGTCTCCTTCCTGAGCTTAAACAAATATTAATGATAAGAGATTCATATTCGTCATCATAGGGCATGTTTATATGTGAATAAGTCCTGAAAGCCTTAATCTGTGTGGTTTTGGCTTCTTTATGCTTATGTATAACCATGTGGATTTCATCTTGAAATTTACGGGACAGACTGTGAATAACTTCAGCCTGGTTTAATTAGGGTTAATCTTCTTTTTAATCGTTTCGATCAGATAATGGAAGTTTTCGTCTTTGTCATATTCTGAGGTGACTTTTCGGATACCATAAATAATCGTGGAGTGATCTCTTCCTCCCAGCAGTGCGCCGATTGTATCAAGAGGCGTAGATGTCATATTCTTACATAGATACATAGCGATCTGCCGCGGTTTTGCTATATCATTGCTTCTGGTTTTAGAGATCATCTGATCTGTGGAAATATTGAAATGTTCCGCAACGATTTCTATAACAAGCTGTGGTGTAATTTCCCTGGGCTTGTCTGGTGAAATTATATTTTGAAGTTCTTGCACGGCCACATCCATGGTAATTTCCGTATGTTCAAGATTAGAAAAGGCAAGCAGTTTATTTAGAGCGCCTTCCAGTTCACGGATGTTAGATTTTATATTTGTTGCAATATAATCTAATATTTCATCATCCAGCTGGAATCCATCCATTTCTTCTTTACGGCGCAGAATAGCCATTCGAGTTTCATAATCAGGGTAACCTACATCTGCGAGCAGCCCCCATTCAAAACGAGAACGAATGCGTTCTTCTAATGTTTCCATTTCTTTTGGCGGTTTATCAGAAGAAAGAATGATCTGTTTTCCGGCAGAATGAAGTACGTTAAATGTATGGAAAAATTCCTCCTGTGTACTTTCTTTACCAATAATAAACTGTACGTCATCAATCATAAGAACATCTACAGTACGATATTTTTCCCTGAGTTTTGTCATGGCGGAAGCATTACCGTTACGGATCGAGTCAATGACTTCATTGGTAAATTCTTCAGAGGTGACATACAGAACTTTTTTATCTGGTTTCTGTTGAAGAATAAAGTGTCCTATGGACTGCATTAAATGGGTTTTTCCTAATCCTGGGCCTCCATAAATATAAAGAGGATTGTATACCTCTCCCGGTGACTCTGAAACAGCAAGGCTGGCAGCATGGGCAAATTTATTATTTTTGCCTACTACAAATGTATCAAAGGTGTAGTTAGGGTTTAAATTTGTATTCTCGGAACCTGCCATAAATTCAGGATTTTTACTTTTAAAAGGTTTAAATTTCTCTGTCTGTTCCTGAAGAATAAATTCAATTTCGTAGTCTTCACCTGTGATTTCTGCAATTGCTACCCTAATAGGAATTGCATATTTTTTAGCAATATAATTTAATGCCATCTGATGTTCAGATGGAACCATGATATAAAGCTTTGAATTTTCCACATTATATACGCTTAATGGTTTCAGCCAGGTATTAAAAGAAACGTCTGTAAGTTCGTGTTCTTCTTTTACAGTTCTGAGTATTTCTTCCCATTTTTTTAAAATAAGTTCCATATGTTTCTCCAAGTAAAATGCCTTTTGTCCGTTGATAAGGTATAACTTCCTATGTTATTCATAGTCTTCCATAATCTATAATAACGCAAATCCTTTAAATAATCAATAAATTTTTATAATTGTGGATTTTTTAGAGAAATATGTTATAAACATATCTACAATATAAAATTTACTGAGATTATCATGAATTTTAAACGAACCAGGGTGATTGAGGTATAAATATTAAAAACTTTTCCACAAGTTATCCACATTATCTTGATAACTTTATTCAATAGTGGATAATGTGGATAACTTGTGGAAAAGTTTTGTTTCTTCCTTATTAATATATAGTTTTGTGAATTGTGTGGAAAGTAAAAATAATAAGAAAATCCGAAATTTTTTTATCAAGAAAATATCAACATTGTGGAAATGGATGTGGATTTTCTGTGAAAAAGGGTGGAATAGAGCTTTCATTATTAAAAATATGGCAAAAAGCTTGACTTAACTTGATTTTTTGGTATAATAAAACATGATGTTTTTTAGCGCAGAGGAGGTGGATACCCATGAAAATGACATTTCAGCCAAAAAAAAGATCGAGATCCAAAGTTCACGGATTCAGAAAGAGAATGAGCAGCAAAGGTGGAAGAAAAGTTTTAGCTGCAAGAAGATTAAAAGGAAGAAAAAAATTATCAGCTTAGGCCACAGGATTTGTGGTCTTTCTTCTTAAGATTCAGTTATTATGAAGGCGTATAGGAAAAGTTTATATGAGATTTTCAGAATCGTTGAAGAAAAATAGTTATTTTCAGAACGTATATAAGAACGGTAAGTCTTATGCAAACCGTTTTTTTGTTATGTACGTTCTGAAAAACAATCTGGGAAGAAACAGATTAGGAATATCAGTCAGTAAAAAAGTAGGAAACAGCGTTATAAGACATCATATAACCAGATTAGTAAGAGAATCATACAGACTGCAGGAAGAAATGTTCAATAGTGGTTTGGATATTGTAGTGATAGCAAGAGTTTCAGCAAAAAATGTCTCTTATCATGATACAGAGAAAGCAATCCTGCATCTTGGGAATCTTCATCATATTTTGAAAAACAAAGTTACATGAAATTAGAATAAGTAAAGAAGATGGAATGTTTTGAAAAGAATATTAATTGCTTTTATTAAGCTGTATAGAAAATATTTGTCACCTTATAAGACGACGAAATGTCCTTATTATCCTACCTGTTCCACATACGGGCTGGAGGCAATCGAGAAGTATGGGGCATTGAAAGGATCTCTGTTAGCAGGATGGCGGATTTTGAGATGTAATCCATTTTCAAAAGGTGGATATGATCCGGTTCCATAATTTAGGAGGTTTATCAAATTGACAGGAATTATTTTGACACAGTATTCAGGCAGGATCGTAGGGCCTATTGCCAGGCTTATCGGCTATATTATGAATAGCCTGTATATGTTTTTGAATGATGTATTTGGCATTCAGAATATTGCGTTATGCATTGTATTATTTACTATCATTATATATATTTTGATGACGCCATTGACTTATAAACAGCAGAAGTTTTCCAGGCTTCAGCAGGAAATGCAGCCGGAAATCAATGTAATCAGAGAAAAATATAAAGATAAAAAAGACCAGGCGTCTATGCAGAAAATGAATGAAGAAACGCAGATGGTTTATGAAAAATATGGGGTTTCAACCATGGGAAGCTGTCTGCAGCTTTTGATTAATTTTCCGATTTTTATTGCCATGTACCAGGTTGTACGTAATGTTCCTGCATATGTAAGTAGTGTAAAGGCAGTATATACACCTTTGGTTGATAAAATTATAAATGTAGATGGTTTCCAGAAAATTATGGAAACCGTGCTGAAAGATTCCGGAACAGGCGGTATTAAATTAAATTTTGATTCAGCAGCAGCAACTTCAAATTCTATTATAGATGTACTTTACGCTATGCCCAGTCATGGATGGGATGTGCTGCGTGATAATTTCGGCGGTCTGTCAGATATCATTAGTTCAACCGAAGCGACTGTTTCACATTTGAATAATTTATTTGGAATTAATATTGCAAACTCTCCAGTAAATTTGATATCCAGCGGTTGGAACGAGAAGGATTTCATTCTTATTATAGGTGCGCTTCTGGTTCCTTTGATTTCTTATCTGACGCAGGTTCTAAATATTAAGTTAATGTCTAATAATAATGCCGTGGGTGAAAATGATGCCATGGCAAAACAGATGAAAACTATGAATACCATGATGCCTTTGTTTTCTCTGGTGATGGTATTTTCTGTTCCGGTAGGTGCAGGTATTTACTGGATTGCAGGTTCTGTAATTCGTTCTATTCAGCAGGTAGTTCTAAACCGTCATATGAAAAATATGGATTTGGAAGCTATTATAGAGAAAAATAAAGAAAAGGCAAAAAAGAAGAAGGAAAAACAGGGTATTAGAGAAAATCAGATTTCCAATGCTGCCAGGATTAATACCAGAAAAACAGAATATGTCAGCTCCAAAGAAAAGGAAGAGAAACTTCAGAAAGCTGCTGAATTTGCAAAAACCGCAAAAAAAGGAAGTCTTTTGGAGAAGGCAAATATGGTAAAGGAATTTAACGAACGAAATAACAAGTAACAGGAACAGGGGGAATTGGAATGGATTATATTGAAGTAACAGCAAAAACGGTAGATGATGCCATTACAGAAGGCCTGATTAAGCTTGGAACTACCAGTGATAAAATCGAGACAGAGATAATTGAGAAGGGAAGTACTGGATTTTTAGGAATCGGTAGTAAACCCGCTGTTGTTAGAATATGGAAAAAATTTACGATAAAAGATTTTGTTTTTCATTTTCTGAATGATGTATTTCAGGCAATGAAAATGGATGTGGAGATCAGCGTTAAAGTGAGTGAAGATGAGAAAAACGTTGATGTAGAATTGAAGGGTGATGATATGGGTGTTTTGATTGGAAAACGCGGACAAACCCTGGATTCATTACAATATCTTACAAATCTTGCGTTGGGAAAACAGGTAAATGAATTTGTAAAAGTTAAAATAGATACGGAGGACTACAGAAAAAGAAGGAAAGATACTTTGGAAAACCTTGCAAAAAATATTGCTTATAAGGTTAAGAGAACAAAGCGTCCGGTATCCTTAGAACCAATGAATCCATTTGAAAGACGTGTGATTCATTCTGCTCTTCAAAATGATAAATATGTGAGTACCCATAGCGAAGGGGAAGAACCTTACAGACACGTGGTGGTTACTTTAAAGAAGAATTAAATTTATAAATAACAAGGCTTTCTCAAAATGCAAACTGCTATGAGGAAGCCTTGTTTTACCTTTCAGGTTAGGAGGTATGCAGATTGAAAGGAGATACCATTGCAGCAATAGCTACGGCAATGACAAATTCTGGGATTGGAATTGTGAGAATAAGCGGGGAAGAATCATTCGCTGTTATTGATCGAATTTATCGTTCAAAAAATGGAAAAAAGACGTTGTCAAAAATGCCGGCAAATACACTGCATTATGGATATATATTAGATGGGGATCAGGTGATAGATGAGGTAATTGTATTGCTTATGAAAGCTCCTGGCAGTTATACTGCGGAAGATACGGTGGAGATAGACTGTCATGGCGGAACCCTGGTTATGAAACGTATTTTAGAGACAGTAATAAAGTATGGAGCAAGACCGGCAGAGCCGGGAGAATTTACAAAACGCGCTTTTTTAAATGGAAGGATTGATTTATCTCAGGCAGAATCCGTAATGGACCTTATAAATGCAAAAAATAATTTTGCATTAGATTCTTCTATTAATCACCTTCAGGGAAGAATGAAAGATGCCGTAAAAAAAATGAGAAAGGAGATTATTCATGAGATTGCTTTTATAGAATCTGCACTGGATGATCCGGAGAATATTTCTATCGAAGGATATGAAAATAAGTTAAATAAAATTATAATGAATATTTCTTCACAGATTGAAACTATTTTGCAAAGATCAGAGAATGGAGAATTGCTGAAGGAGGGTATCAATACCGTAATTGTAGGAAAACCAAATGCGGGTAAATCTTCTCTTATGAATGTGCTTGTAGGAAAGGAAAGATCTATTGTTACTGATATTGAAGGAACTACAAGGGATGCTGTGGAAGAGCAGATTAATCTGGATGGGATTACTTTAAATATTGTAGATACAGCAGGTATTCGAGATACGAAAGATCTAGTAGAAAAATTAGGTGTTGACAGAACAAAAAAATATTTATCTAATGCTGATTTAATTATTTATATAGCAGATTCTTCACGAAAACTAAATGAAAACGATGAAGATATTTTAAGATACCTGACAGATAGGAAAGCCATTGTTTTATTAAATAAATGTGATTTAGAACAGAAAATTACCGAAGAAGATATGAAGAAAAAACTGACAGAAAAAAATCTATCATCTCCTGTTGTATCCATATCTGTAAAAGAACATATTGGAATTGAGCAACTGCAGAAAATAATTAAAAACATGTTTTTTTCAGGAGAGTTAATATTTAATGATGAAATATTTATTTCTAATGTGAGACAAAAAGCTTCGCTTCAATCTGCATTGAAAAGTTTGCATTTAGTACAGCATAGCATCGAAAATCAGATGCCGGAGGATTTCTATTCAATTGATTTGATGAGTGCTTATGAGGAGTTAGGAAATATTACAGGAGAGACAGTAGGGGAAGATCTGGTAAATGAGATATTTTCTAAATTCTGTATGGGAAAATAATATTTATATTTAATTTTTTAGAGGGAGGACTTTCTATGCCTTGTATGACAGAAAATTATGATGTCTGTGTGGTTGGTGCAGGACATGCAGGATGTGAAGCGGCGCTTGCCTGTGCAAGATTAGGTTTAAATACGATTGTATTTACGGTTAGTATTGAAAGTATCGCATTGATGCCATGCAATCCTAATATTGGCGGAAGCTCTAAAGGACATTTAGTACGTGAAATTGATGCTCTGGGCGGGCAGATGGGAATCAATATAGATAAAACTTTTATACAATCGAAAATGTTAAATATTTCTAAAGGTCCGGCAGTTCATTCTCTTCGGGCACAGGCAGATAAAGCAGAATATAGCAAAGAAATGCGCAGGACTTTAGAAAATACGGATCATCTTACGGTTCGCCAGGCAGAAGTTACAGATCTTATTGTAGAAGATGGTATAATTTTAGGAGTAAAAACTTTTTCTGGAGCATCTTATCATAGTAAAGCAGTGATACTTTGTACTGGTACTTATCTAAAAGCAAGGTGTCTTTATGGAGATGTTATAAATTATACAGGACCTAATGGACTGCAGCCGGCAAATCATTTGTCACAGTCCTTAAAGGATAATTCTGTAGAAATATTCCGCTTTAAGACGGGAACTCCTGCAAGAATAGACAGCCGTTCCATTGATTTCAGTAAAATGCAGGAACAGAAAGGAGATCAGAGAGTCGTACCGTTTTCATTTACGACAGATCCAGAAGAGGTACAGATCGATCAGGCTTCCTGCTGGCTTACGTATACGAATGAAAATACTCATAATATTATTCGGGATAATTTGGATCGTTCGCCTCTTTATTCTGGAATGATTGAGGGAACAGGACCGCGTTATTGTCCATCTATTGAAGATAAAGTGGTAAAGTTTGCGGATAAAGAAAGGCATCAGGTATTTATTGAACCAGAAGGATTAGATACAAATGAAATGTATGTGGGAGGAATGTCCAGTTCTCTCCCAGAAGATGTTCAGTATCAAATGTATCATACAGTTCCAGGTTTAGAAGAAGCAAAAATTGTAAGAAATGCTTATGCCATTGAATACGATTGCATTAATCCGCGACAGCTTTATCCTACGTTGGAGTTTAAGAATATCAAGGGTCTTTTTTCAGGAGGACAGTTTAATGGGAGTTCTGGATATGAGGAAGCGGCGGCTCAGGGATTGGTAGCAGGCATTAATGCAGCAATGTATGTGCTGGGGAGAGAGCCTTTGGTGTTGGATCGATCAGAATCTTATATTGGAGTGTTGATTGACGATCTTGTGACAAAAGAAAATAATGAACCTTACCGGATGATGACTTCAAGAGCGGAATATCGTTTACTTTTAAGACAGGATAATGCAGATTTAAGATTGTCAAAAAAAGGATATGAAATAGGATTAATCAGTCAAGAACGATATCGTTGGGTAGAAGAGAAAGAAAAACTCATTACTCAGGAAATTGAGAGAATAGAACATGTGAGTATTGGAGCTAATGCTGTTGTACAAAAATTATTGGAGCAGCATGGGAGCGCTCCTTTAAAAACAGGAACAACTTTAGCAGAGCTGATCAGGCGCCCAGAACTTTGTTATGAAGATTTGGCAGAAATAGATCCTGAAAGGGAAAAATTAGCTCCTGAAGTCATTGAACAGGTTAATATTAATGTAAAATATGATGGATATATTAAGCGGCAGTTAAAACAGGTCAAAGAATTTAAGAAACTGGAAAATAAAAAGCTTCCTGAAGATTTTGATTATGATCAGATTAATAGTCTGCGTATTGAAGCAAAACAGAAGTTAAATCAGTATCAACCTGTAAATGTAGGACAGGCTTCCAGAATTTCTGGTGTTTCTCCTGCTGATATTTCAGTGCTGTTGATTTATTTGGAACAGAGAAATCGTAGTCAGAAATAACTGTTTGATGAGGAAAATGTATGGAATATCAATTGGATAAATTTCAATATGGATTGGAAAAATTAAATATTCAGCTATCAGAAAATAAATTAAAAAAATTTTTAACTTTTTATGAAATGTTAATTGAGAAAAATAAGGTTATGAATCTTACTGCAATCACAGAATTTCAGGATGTTGTGGAGAAGCATTTTCTTGATTCACTGAGCTTGGCAGGAAGTGCTGATTTAAATCAGAAATTTAAAGTATTAGACTTGGGAACAGGTGCAGGATTCCCAGGTATTCCTTTGAAAATTGCATTTCCTGAACTGGAATTAGTTTTAATGGATTCATTAAATAAGCGAATTGTATTTTTACAAGAAGTGATTTCAGAATTAAATCTTGATAAGATTAAGGCTGTTCATGGAAGAGCAGAGGAAATGGCAAGAAAGAAAGAATATCGTGAACAATTCGATTTTTGCCTTTCCCGCGCTGTGGCAAATCTTTCTTCTTTGAGTGAATATTGCATTCCTTTTGTTAAACAGGGAGGAATGTTTATTTCTTATAAATCTGGTGAAATTGAGGAAGAAATAAAACAGGCGGAGAAGGCAGTACATTTATTAGGAGGAGAAATTGTGGATGTCGATAAATTTATTCTTACTGGAACAGATTTTTCAAGATCTTTTATAAAAATAAGAAAAAAGCAGCGGACGCCCAATGCTTATCCGAGAAAAGCAGGTACGCCCGCAAAAAATCCAATTCAATAAATATTATTTTGATTCAAGATATAGATTTAAGATATCCAGCAGATTATTTGGTACTTCTAATTGAGGAAGATATTTGCTGGATGAAATATAAGAAGCTTCTATGGAAGGATTGCAGGAAATGTAACTATTTACTATTTCTTCGTTTCCTTCCTTTTCTTTGCTTACAATTAAATAGATGCTGTTATTTATTTTCCTTAATGCATGTATGATATTGATATTCGTGTAGTTCGCTTTGATACTGGATAATAAATATTTTCCATGGCTGTTTCCAAGATGAGAAGATTCATAATAACTGTCCAAAACTTTTGTTGGAACCATGTAGTCTTTGTAAAAGTAATCTTTATAAAATAGTTTTTCTACGTTTTTCTTTAAATACACCAGATTATATACTAAAGTCCCGATAATAGGAAGATCAATAAAAAATTTAAGTGCATTTTTTCTTTTGTTTGGTGTTCTGCAGAGGTCTGATAAATCAGAAGGATTGATAATCATTATTTTATCAAAATATTCAGAATCCATGTTGCATGCCATTAAAGTAAAGGATGAAGATTCTCCGGTTACAATTATATTTGTTTTTGAACCGATAATATTTTTTATAAAGTCAGTAATTAACTGAACATACAGGAAATTACTATACGTCATATTTGGTTTGTCACTTCTTCCGCAGCCAAGTAAGTCCAAGGTATAAACAGTGTAATGTTTTGCAAGATGTTTTGAAACTTTTTCCCATTCAAAGGAAGAAGAGGCAGGATTTAAATCATGAATCAGAAGTATAGGAGAACCTTTTCCTTGTTTGGTATAAAAAATATTACCATATCTCCAGTTAAAAAATTTTCCTCGATCAGTTCTTAACAAGTTTTTCATGGAAGAAGATATACTGATAGTTTTGTTAATTCCATAAATACTGATACCTGTCAGAGTCGTAAGCAGCAGTAAATTGCGTACATGTTTTTTCATTATAACACTCTCCCTTCTTAAATTTGGGGGTATATTATTTTCGCCATAGCGAGGCGAATCTTCTATTACTATTATAGACGAATTAAACGGGATATACAAATAAAATCTGATTAAAAATAAAAAATATAAATTATGACTTTTCATCTTCATAATTTTGATATAAAATGTAATTATCAGAATTTTATAAAAATGTGCAGATAACTTGTTGATTTGTAGAGTTATCAAATTATATTGAAAAATTTTTATTGAGACGTATACAGAACAAATGTTCTATAAAGAGGTTAAGATGGTTATTGAATATTTAGAAAAGCTTTATCATGAATTATATGAGAAAAAATTGAATTTAGAAAGCGAAAATCAAAAAAAGGAAATTTTATTAAAGAATAATATTAAGTTTGTAAGTACTTTGGAAAAAAATTTAGATGAAAATTATGAATCTTTTTCTCCTCGTAAAGTGGATGAAGAAAACCATATGAAAATAGAGTCTCTTTTACAAGAGCAAAGGGAATTAGAGGAAAATATAAGAAAAATAAAGATAGAAATTCTTGATCTTGGGATCAAGATTTCTGAATTAGAAAATGTAATAAAAAATGCACGTAATAAAGAAAAATTTTATATATATGAAAATGCGAGAACAAATGAGGAATATTTTCTTAAGAAAAATATTTTAGAGGTTCAGGAGATAGAAAGGCAGCGAATAGCAAGTGATATGCATGATTCTGTTGTACAAAGTCTTACCAGTCTGGTACATAGAATGGAGTTATGTTCAAAAATAGGAGAAGTTGATCCTGTACGCGGTAAACTTGAACTAAGAGAAATGACAAAAATAGTCAGGGATATTATACAAGAAATACGTGAAGTAATATATGATCTTCGACCAATGTCCATGGAAGACGTAGGATTGATTGAAGCAGTAGAAAGAGAATTATTAAAGATTCGCAATTACGGTGTTATAAATGTCTCTTATAAACTTGAAAGGATTTCTGAAAATATTTCTTCTACAATTTCTTTAACGATTTTTAGGGTTATAAGAGAATTGTGTAATAATATATTAAAACATGCTCAGGCAGAAAATTTAAAAGTGACAATGAAATATAAAAATAAGTTATTGAAAATTAATATAAATGATGATGGAGTAGGATTTGACGTAGATGAAGTATTACATTGCAACAAATCGGAAAATTATGGGTTTGGAATTTCCATGGTACAGGAACGAGTTTATTTGTTAGGAGGAAAAATAGAAATAAATTCTAAACCAGGGGAAGGGACAGATGTTATGATGGATATACCAATTGATAAGGAGGTAAAGTAGTTGAAAGCAAAAGTTATGATTGTAGACAACCATTCTATGGTGAGAGAAGGATTAAAAAAATTACTGGAGTTTGATGGTGATATAGAAGTAATTGGAGAAGCAAATGATGGTTTGGAATGTCTGGATTTTTTAGAAAAAGTAGTTCCTCAGGTCGTATTATTGGATATTGATATGCCAAAAATGAATGGTTTGGAGGTTTTGCAAAAAATAAAGGAGAAGAAAATTGAAGTAAAGGTTATTATACTTACTGTTCATAATGAAATAGAATATTTAATTAAAGCTGTTAATATTGGAATAGATGGGTACATGATAAAAGATTCTGAATCATCAGAATTAAGAAAAGCTATTTTTCAAGTGATAGATGGTGAAACTTATATACAGCCAAGTTTAATTCCGTTACTAAAATCCAGAATTTTGGAAAGAGATAAAGATGAAATAAAAATTGAGAAATTAACAAAAAGAGAGTTGGAAATTTTAAAACTATTATCTATTGGTTTATATAATAAAGAGATAGGAGAAAAATTGAATATATCAGAGAGAACAGTTAAAAACCATGTCTCTAATATTTTTAGAAAAATAGATGTAACAGATAGGACACAAGCAGCTGTATTTGCAATTAAAAATAATTTAGTTAATATATTTTAATTATTATATAGATATAGAAGTGAGTTAAAAATAATATATTTATCTATGCCGCTTCAAGAATAATATTGTAAGATTATAGATTATATTTCTTAAAAACAAGGAATGTTTCACGTGAAACATTCCTTAAATATTATAACAATATGCTTGTAAACTATCTGTTTCTCATCATTGCGTCTTGAAAACTAACATAGCAGATGGAAATTCAAGCTAGTGTAACGTCTATAAATTATTTTCGACTTTATTATTTCCCTAATTTTACATCTGCTATGTTAGTTTTTTAAGACGTACATTATAATGTATCTTTTTGCAAACGTGCCCCTCCTTATGATAATAGTTACCCCTACGCCGTTGAAAATATATCTTGCAGAATGAAAGTTTATTTTGCATATAAAGTCAAGTTATTTAAAAAATGTTTCACGTGAAACATTTATATAGTGTTACATATAAAGTAATCAAAAAACAAAATATTCTGAAGGTTTTTGGAATATTAGAATTATAAAATAAAGAACTCAGGAAAGATAACGGTAGTATTTAGAATTAAAAAGTGTTATAATAATAAGGTCAACAAAAAAGATTAGAAACATATCCATAGATGAACATGCAGAAAAATGCATTATTGGAGGTAAATATACATGGGAAGAATAATCGCAATCGCTAATCAGAAAGGCGGTGTAGGAAAGACTACTACAGCAATTAATTTATCAGCATGTCTTGCAGAAACCGGAAAAAAAGTATTAACAATTGATTTAGATCCTCAGGGAAATACAACAAGTGGTTTAGGAGTTGAAAAAGAAGAACTAGAAAATACAGTGTATGAACTTATGATTGGACAGTGTACTATTCGAGAAAGTACACGCAATACAAAAGTTGATAATTTATATTTGATTCCATCGGATATAAACCTTGCTGGAGCAGAAATTGAATTGCTGGATATAAATGAAAAAGAATATATATTAAAAAATGAAGTAGATTATATTAGAGATGATTTTGATTTTGTAGTAATTGACTGTCCGCCTTCTTTGAACATGCTGACAATCAATGCTATGACAACAGCAGATACCATACTGGTTCCAATTCAATGTGAGTATTATGCATTAGAAGGATTAAGTCAATTAGTACATACTATTAATTTAGTACAGAACAGATTAAATCCGAACCTTCAAATGGAAGGGGTAGTATTTACTATGTATGATGCCAGAACAAATTTATCTTTACAGGTAGTAGAGAATGTTAAAAGTAATTTAGATACTAAAATATATAAAACTATTATTCCAAGAAATATTAGATTAGCAGAAGCTCCCAGTTATGGTCTTCCAATCAATCTCTATGATGGAAAATCAGCGGGCGCAGAAAGTTATCGTTTATTGGCAAAAGAAGTAATAGAAAGAGAGGATATATAATAGATGGCGGCAGCACGGGGACTGGGAAAAGGATTAGATATAATGCTACCTGATAAAATTGGTAGTTCAGCTAATACGGAAGGGAAAAAGAAACCGGAAATAGGAAAAGATGTTGTATATGTAAAAATAGGAAAGGTAGAGCCTAATAAAGAACAGCCAAGAAAAAATTTTGATGAAGATGCTTTATTAGAATTGTCAGAATCACTGAAGCAGTATGGTATATTACAACCTTTGCTGGTACAGGATAAAAAAGATTATTATGAAATTATTGCAGGAGAGCGAAGATGGAGAGCAGCAAAACTTGCAGGTCTAAAAGAAATTCCTGTAATTATTAAGAAACTTACTGATCAGGAAATGGTTGAAATTTCTTTGATTGAGAATATACAAAGAGAGAATTTAAATCCAATTGAAGAAGCACTGGCATATAAGAGGTTATTGAATGAATTTCAATTAAAACAGGACGAGCTGGCTGAGCGTGTTTCAAAGTCGAGAACAGCAGTGACAAATTCTATGAGATTATTAAAACTGGATGACAGAGTACAGCAAATGGTGATTGATGATCTTATATCAACAGGACATGCCCGGGCACTTCTTGCTATTGCAGATCAGGAAAAACAGTATAATTTAGCACAACAGATTTTTGATGAAAAATTGAGCGTAAGAGAAACAGAGAAACTTATAAAAAAATTGCAGAAACAAAAATCAGAAGTTTCCAAAAAGCAGGATGATCATAAGATGTCAGTATTTTATGAGGATATGGAAGAAAAATTAAAAAGTATTATGGGAACTAAAGTATTGATAAATCAGAAAGATAAGGATAGAGGAAAAATTGAAATTGAATACTATTCTTCAGAAGAATTAGAAAGAATCATAGAATTATTTCAATCAATTCATCAGATAGAAAACTAAAACATACGTTTTTTAAAATGGAGGGAAGCAATGAAATCAGATTTAATAGGTTTATATTTTACAGTAGATGATTTTCTTTTGACCATTGCTGTTATGGCAGGGATTATGCTAATTTTATTTATTATGCTCTTGGTTAATATGGGAAAGACTAGAAAAATTCGGAAAAAGTATGATGCATTTATGATTGGAAAAAACGCAGAATCATTAGAAGATACTTTAATAACAAGAATTCAGCAAGTAGAAGATCTTTTGGAAAATGAAAAGAAGAACAGAGAAAATATCCAGGTGATATCTGATGCTTTAAAAAATACTTTCCAGAAAGTAGGAATGGTAAAATATGACGCCTTTCATGAGATGGGAGGAAAATTAAGTTTTTCTCTTGCTCTGCTGGATCAGAAGAATGATGGATTTATAATTAATGCCATGCATAGCAGAGAAGGATGTTATACTTATATCAAAGAAATTGTCAATGGAAATTCTATTATTGTTTTGGCTGAAGAGGAAAAAGAAGCTCTGGGAATGGCTATGGGAACTGATAAAAAGAAAGAAGAAGATGAATAATTTTATTATTGGGGCTGCGTACTAAGAATTAGTGTGCAGTTCTTTTTTTATTTTATAGGAAAGATCTTGTCAAAATTATCTAAATTTTAATTAAAAAGAATTTCTCCATTTAATTATAAAAAATAGTAATAAAATATATATTTAAATCAATAAAAAATTTGGTTGATTTTTATAATAATATTTTGTAAAATATTGATATAGCTTCTGCATCCTTTGTAAATATTTCTTAATAATAAGGAAAGATATGGCAGAAATACTATGCAGATTTTACATAATAAAAAGGAGGGATTCATATGAGGCGATTTTGGAAACGGTGTCTGGCAGCAGGAATGTCATTAGCAATGACATTATCGATGTTGCCGTCACCAACAGCAGCCGAGGTGAGGGCAGAAGGAATGGAAAGAGATGGTTCTATTCTTGATACGGCGCTGGCAAATTATGATTTTGAGGGCTATAGTCTTACCGACGGTAATCTGGTAAAGGGAGATTCTGTTGTAAAATTGGAATCTGTTGGAACGGGAAAAGCGCCGGAATTGGTGGAAGATGACGACAGAGGAATGGTCTTGTCTACAACATTTCTTAATTCTGGACTTGCCAACAAGGGTACTGCGGTATTTGACAATCCGTTCGAAGGGCAGGCATTGGAACAAGGGCTGACTCTCAATTTTTGGACGAAGACAACAAGTTATAATGAAAATAGTTGTCTGATTTCGATAGAGACAGCGCCAAAAAATGGAGAGGCAATGTCTTCTGCCTTTGATATTACGCAAGGCTGGCTGCGCTGGAACACTACCTCTCAGGGTGGAGCTCAGAGATATTTGGATGCTAAGATTACAAATTTAGGTTTGAATACAACTGCTGCCTGGAAAATGGTGACAGTGACAGTTACAAAGAATGCGTTTAAATTCTATGCGGATGCACAGGAAATTACTCTCACGAATTTAGGGGCTGGCGTAGATACTTATAAAACTGATTTTGAAGAAATGATGAAAGATTTGATCGGGACAGGCGCTGGCGTGGGTGCGGCAGATCCTGAGACAGGAAAAAAGACAAAGATACGTCTTGGAGGTACATTTGTCAGTCATTGGCCGTCCGCGGCATCTTTGATGGATGATGTTTCTTTTTATGGAAAAGCTTTGACGGCAGAAGAAGTTACGGCACTCTATAATGAGACGAAATCTCCGGCTTTGGCGGCAGTTGCTGTAGACGGAGAGAATATGGTCGAGGTTGGAAAAACTACTAACTTAAGTACGATCCTCCGTCCAAAAAATGTTGCCTTAGCAGATAATACTGTGACATGGGCATCGGCAGATTCGCAAATATTAACAGTAGATAACGCAGGTGTTGCCACGGGCGTCAAAGAAGGCAAGACGACGGTTACTGCGACAGTTGCCGGAATAACTTCTGTTCCATTTGAAATAGAAGTTATAGATTCCGATAAGGCAGCATTTAATCAGTTGTTGAAAAATTTTGATTTGCAGGAAAAGATCGTTACAGAAGATTTTGAATTAGACAGCAGCATCGGGGAAAATACTTCTGTAGAATGGAGCAGCAGTAATCCTTCTGCAATTACAATTGAAAAAACTGAAAATACAATCACAGCAAAAGTAACGCCTGCAGATGACAAAAATCAAGTAGTAAGATTGACAGCGGAAATTACGTATACTGGTACGAAAACATTAACAGAGACGAAAACATTTGACGTCGCTGTACGCCGTAACCTGACGGTATCAAACACAGCGATTGTAACTTATGATTTTGCACAGTATTCAGCAAATTCTGATGGAAATTTAGCTAATGGCGAGACCGTTGTAACTCTTGAAAAAGTAGGAAATGGAAAAAAGCCGGAATTAGTGCAGGATGATGACAGAGGTCAGGTATTGTCACTGACAGAACAGGAATATAAAAATAGAGGTTTTGCTCTTCTTCCGTCAAATCCTTTTGCCAATAAAGCGGTGGAAAACGGATTTACTTTGAATTTCTGGACGAAGACAACGGGAACCTCAGGAGGAGGAAAATGCCTGATAGACTTTGAAGTAGCTCCTGCTGCTGATAAAAGAGCCGGAACATTTGCGGTGAATCAGCAGATGACATATTGGAATACCACAGATCAGAACAGTAAATTTACAGATTTTAATATAGGTAATAATCTGCCAAAAGAAAAAGGCTGGCGTATGGTAACAATGACTGTTACTGACAAAGGGTTGGCATTTTATTTTGATGGAGTGAAGACGGAACATAGTATCAGTGGATCACCAGATTATGAGCAGATAATAAAAGATTTGGCAGGCACCAGCGGTATCTGTGATGATCCTGCAAAGACAAATGTTCGTCTTGGTGCGAGTCTCGCTACTTATTGGAGTTGTGCAGGAGCTTTGATGGACGAAGTATCTTTTTATGGCAAAGCATTGTCAGCAAAAGAAATTGCGACTCTGTTTGAAGAGACAACACATCGTATTGTTGGCTTAGAGAGTGTCGCTGTTACGGGAAAGAATACAGTAGACGAGGATTCTGTAATTCAGTTGTCCGTCGCTCTGACGCCGGAAGATACTACAGTAGACAAGGCAGTAACATGGAAATCTGCGGATGAAACAGTGGTAAGCATAGACCAAAATGGTAAAGTAAAAGGGTTAAAACCTGGTAAGACAACTGTTACGGCAACTGTCGCAGGAATTCAGTCTGAACCTTTTGAAATAACTGTAAATGATATTGGGCTGGTAAAAACTTTAGAGTCAGGAAAATATTATTTGACCGTATACTCCACACAGAAACCTTTCTACGCAAGCGCAGGAAATCTGGCGCAGGAGACCAGAAGTGTCTATATGGCGGTCAGCAATGACGGAAAGAATTTCCAGGTATTGAACAACGGAGGAGGAGTGATATTCTCCAGCAATACAAATGGATCACTGCAGATTACAGCTCCAAGGGTATATAAAGATGCAGAAAATGATAATAAGTTTACAGTTGTAGCGCAAGATGCAAATGCTTCCAAGGGATTCCATGTATTTACCTCTGAAGACGGAATTGCTTACTATGATGATACAATTGTGGAAAGCAAAGAGTTGACAGTTCATCCATTGAAAAAATCCAGCTTTAAGTTATTGTTAAATGAAGAGAATATTCTTGATTCTGATGAAACCATTACTCTGGGAAATGCTCTTGAACTGACAGAGGCAGAATACAATCATTTTATTTACAAATTGGGAAGAGTAACCAATACCGGTTTGGAAGAGTTAGAGGAATTGAAAGTTAAGCCTACTGATAATATAACAGAAGCAGTATTACAGGATATGTATCCCAGTGTAAATGCAACTTACAGTGACAATTCGATTCAGAATTTTAAAATTGACTGGACGGGTGCCCTGAACAATGTAGATCTTACACAAGAAGGTGAGAAAACAGTAACAGGAAAAGTTCTGCAGAAGAGATATTTAAATAATTTGAAGGAACTGAATGGAAGCGCCCTGCCGGAAGATGATCCAGAAAATGTAGGGACAGATTTCCCAGATAACTATGATCCGGAAACAGGGAAAGTATATTATGACGCCACAAAATTTGTAGAAGGTATGGCAGATCCCTGCATTTATTGGGATGAGACTACTCAAACTTATTATATGACGGGTTCCTATTTCCCAGAAGATGGCGACGCTATGGAAGGTGAAACTACAGAGCAGTATGACCGTGTAGTATTGAGAAAAGGTAAAACCCTGGAAGATCTGCAGAAGAGAGAAAATCAGGTAACCATCTGGAAGGTTGGCAATCAGGGATTTATGGATAATGGAAATGAAGTAGCCAGCGGTTATCGTTATATATGGGCACCGGAGATTCACAGAGTAGGAGATTATTGGGTAGTTTACTTTACGGAAAGTCATGATGCTAATAATTTATTTAATATTTACAGTCATGTTTTGGTATTAGATGGAACGAAAGATCCCTATGAAACTGCTCTTAAAACTTCAGACCAGGAATCTGAATGGAAGGATTATAAAATGATGCGGAGTTCTTCTGTGGAAAATGATCCATTTTCATTATCATTCTGTCTGGATATGACTTATTTTAAAGATGAGAAGAATGGAAAATCTTATGTTATTTGGGCAGGTAAGCCGACAGAAGCTTTCCAGGGCGGTAATACAGATTTATTTATCGCAACGGTAGACGAAACACAGCCATGGATTATTACGTCTGAGGCCGTGCGTCTGACAAAGGCAGATTATGGTTGGGAACGTGTTCGTTACTGTGTAAATGAAGGAGCTACAGTAGTACAGAAAAATGGTAAAATCTTTATGTGCTATTCAGCTTCTGGCACGGGTTCTGAGTATGCGATCGGTATGTTAAGCGCAGAACAGGGTGCTGATTTGCTGGATAAGAATAACTGGACGAAGAATCCTTATCCGCTGCTGACTTCCAGAGATGTTAACGGTGAAGAGGGACCAGGACATAATTCCTTTACAGTAGATGAAGATGGAAATGTTATATTCGTATATCATGCAAGGCCAACGTCACATAACAGCCAGCGCTGCGGATGGAATGGAACAAATTCAAGCTACAATGCAGAACCTTTAAATGATCCCTGCCGTCACGCACGTCTCAAACGTGTACATTGGGCAGCCGATGGCACACCTGTTTTAAGAATGACCTATGAAGATGAATTGATTGACGAATATGCTACCGTTTCTCTGACAATTAATGTTGGAGAGGGCGGAAGTCAAATTTCTGTACCAGTAGAAAGTGTAAGTTTTAATAAGACTGCACTTCAGATGCAGGTAGGAGATACAGATACATTGACGGCGACAGTATTGCCGGCAAATGCAACACACAAAGAGTTAGAATGGGTTTCCAGTAATTCTAATGTTGTAACAGTTAATAATGGAGAATTAAAAGCGCTTATGCCAGGAACTGCGACTATTACAGCAAAGACCAGTAATGGAAAGAAAGCAGAATGTCAAGTAACCGTAACAGGAATTGCTGTTACAAGTGTAACATTAAACAAACAAGAGCTTGTACTGGAAATAAATGGAACTGAAACCTTACAAGCGACTGTGAAACCTGATAATGCTACGGATAAGAGCATCACATGGACTTCCAGTGATGATGAGGTAGCCAGTGTTTCAAATGGTGTAGTGACAGGTAAAAAAGCTGGAACTGCAACCATCAAGGCCGCTGCCGTAGGCGGAAAATATGCACAATGCCAGGTGACAGTAAAAGGTGCCGGAGGCGGAGATGAAACTGTAAAAGAAGAACTGGAGACGGCAATTGGTACTGCAAATGAAAAGATAGAAGGCACAAAAGAAGAGGATTATCCAGAAGGTGTATGGCAGGCATTAAAGGATGCAATTGAAAAAGCAGAGCAGGCAGCAGCAAGCGGAGACGCTGATTTGATGGAAGAAGCAAAATCTGAATTGGAAACGGCTTTGAAAAACTTTAAGACAATTGCAGAAATTGAAGCTGAGGAAGAAGAAGCGGCCAAAGCAGAAGAAGAAAATATTCTAAAGGATGTAATTGATACGAAGAAGCCGCAGAAAGAAGAGGCGGAATATCCAGCAGACAGATGGGCTGCATACCAAAGCGCTCTTACAGCTGCACAGGAAATTCTTAATAATCCGGATGCTACTTCTGCTCAGATAAAAGAAGCCAGAGAGGCATTGGAAGAAGCATTTAACCAATTAAAAACCAATGCAGAAATTGAAGCTGAAAAGGAAGAAGCAGCCAAAGCAGAGGCATCTGCATCCTTGAATACAGTAATAAATACCAAAAAACCTCAGGGAACCCAGGCGGATTATACGCCAGAGAGCTGGACTGCATATCAAAATGCTCTTAAGGCTGCACAGGAAATATTAAAAGATGCCAATGCTACTTCTGCTCAGATAAAAGCTGCACAGGCTGCATTAGAAACCGCATTTGGAAAACTTACGAAGAAAGCTGCTGTAGATAAGAAGGTAACATCTGTTAAATTTGCTGCGAAAACTTACAGTATTGCGGCAGGAAAGAAAATAGATTTAAAGAAAGTTGTTACGGTTCTTCCAAAAGACGCCAAAAATAAAACATTGACATGGTCAATTGCAAAGAAATACAGTAAGTATGCAACTGTCAAAAATGGTGTGGTTACTACAAAGAAAAAAGGTGCAGGAAAGACAGTAACTGTTACAGCACAGGCTGCTGACGGAAGTGGTAAAAAAGCAACAGTAAAAATCAAAATTATGAAAAATGCTGTTACCAAAATTACTGTAAAGAAGAAATCACTTACCGTTAAAGCAGGAAAGAAGATCAGCATTAAAGCTGTTGTCAAGACAAATGGAAAGAAGGTAAATAAGAAGCTGGAGTATACTTCTTCCAATGAAAAATTTGCTACAGTCAACAGTAAAGGAGTTGTTTCTGCTAAGAAAGCAGGTGTTAAGAAAACGGTAACTATTACTGTTAAATCTACTGACGGCACGAATAAGAGTGTGAAAGTAAAAGTTAAAATTAAAAAATAATGAAATAAAAAGAGAGCTGTTGTACTGGTAGATTAATGATCTGCTGGAGCGGCAGCTCCCTTTTTTGTTCTTCTATAAGAAAGACATTGTCACGCTAAATCGTGAAAGTGTATTTCCTATGAAAGAACAACCAGCAATTACACAAAAGGTATTTTATTGCTATGAAATTTACATTCAGTGCATCAAAGCTTTTAAGTTTCTCAAAAGTCCACTCTATGAAAAATTTTTCAGAAAAATAAAAGAAAAAATTGCAAAAGAGTAAGTTTTATTATATAATATGATTTGAAGAAAATTCCTGAGTTTATTCCAGGGTAATTGGAATTTATAATACACCGGCTTATTGTAAGGAGAGGGAAGTACATTCATCTCTGGTTTTATGGAGCAATAGATGCTCCATAGGGAGGAAAGAATGCATAATTATCTGAGAAGTATTGGATTTAAGAATATTACAAATAAACGAGAAATGGATTGTTTAATTGATGATATAATAAATAATCCTGATAAAAAAATGGTCACTGAGGATGATTATGGAAATGTTTTTGCAGAATTAAGCAAAGAATTTGGACAGTATATGGGAATTGCAGTTCGGGGACAATATGTGGATGACTCAGATTTTCAGGCAGATTATTACTATCCTTATTTTGTTGGCAGCGGAGTAACCACGGAAGAAAGAATAGAAATTGAAAAGCGTACGGACAGAGAAGCGTATGCTGGGATTTGTGATGAAATGAGAATTGGTGTAACATTGATATTTTATCTTCAGAATGTGATAGAGTATCTTCAGGAATCTCGAACTAAGAATGGCAGAAAATTTCCTGTAAATGCTACAATTTCAGCACTTTCGACTGATGGAAAGGTTATTTTGCCTATATATAAGAATGAATCTCAGATCAAAACCAGTGAAAAATTAAGCAACAACCGTTCTCATCTTATGGAGGCGGCCAGAGAAGGTGATGAAGAAGCTATAGAAAGCCTGACTCTGGAAGATATTGATACTTATTCTATGATTTCCAGAAGGATTATGAGAGAGGATATTCTTTCTATTGTGGAAAGTTATTTTATGCCATATGGAATTGAGAGTGACCAGTATAGTGTTATGGGGGAAATTCTTGATTCTTATACTGTGGAAAATTCCATTACCAGAGAAAAATGCTATGTATTGACAATAAACAGCAATCAGATGATTTTTGATGTGTGTATTAATCAAACAGATTTGCTGGGAGAACCTGCACCAGGACGCAGATTTAAGGGAGTAATCTGGATGCAGGGTCATATTAATTATGGTATATAAGATTTTATTTGACATAATTTTAGATAATAGGTAAAATAATATAGATTAGATAATTGTCGCTATAGCTCAGCTGGATAGAGCGACCGCCTCCTAAGCGGTAGGCCGGAGGTTCAAATCCTCTTAGCGACGCTGTAGGAAATGCCGGAAATACTGGGGTTCCAGGGTTTTCGGTATTTTTTTATATTAAACTAGTACAGTTTGGAGTAGAAACAGCTTTGAAAGTAAGCGATCATATATTGAACGTAATAGAACGTTTGGAGGAGTTTCCAGATTCAGGCTCTTTAACGCCAGATGAATGGCTGAATCAACGAGCTTATTTTTAAGGTTATCCATGCACCCATAAATTAGAGGGCAATCCAAATTAGGACTGCCCTCGCATTGTTGCTGCTATAAGTTCAACCGCAGGCAACAGCTTTATGTGATATTACGTAAACACTTTTTTGTTTTTGCCATACTTTATTACAAAAAACAGCAGTAACCATATAATGCAATGAACCATGAGAACAACAAGATTTATTCCTATCCCTTCGCTGTGCCCATTTATCAGGTTCATCAGCCCATAAAAAGTTGCACTGGACGGGAGCAGGTAGGACAGAGAGTATAGTACGCTGTCTGAGGGGACAATCAAATAAAATAAAATGGGCGGGGCGAGAAACAAAATCATTACAATTTTGATATACATAATGCCTGCCATAAGACCACTCGAAAAGCAACCTATAAACAACCCAACTAAGGAAGCCATGAAAGCAGATAAAACAATTAGCAAAAGCAACGACAAAACCCCACTAGCAGTAATTTTCATACAAATGCAAGCCGTTAAGACAGCAGATAGAATACCGCCCACAAATCCCAAAGAGACTTTTTGAACGATATAATATCTTTTTGTCATAGGTAAAACTTGGTTGATAAGCAAAATGCCATCTTCTTTTTCAACAATCATATTCATGGCATTAAATGTACACCCCATAAACATCGCCGTAACTAATGTTATAACAATGAGCAGGGACTTAAGGCTATCACTGTTATCCGTAGCAGGGATAACGGTTATTTGAGATAATGCGGCGTTATCTCTCTGGGCGTAAAGATGTGGGAGTGTGTTTCCAATCACCGTGTTTATTTGTAATTCGTCACCTGATAGCAGAGTTTTAATTCCGTCCCCGTCTTCCAATACGCCAATCCCCTGTGTCGCAGGATCATTGACGGCATTCTTCAAAGAAGAAATATCAGAAAAGGCTGTAACGCTTCCATTTGTTTGCAGCCATTCTATCGTGTCAAATGAAATGTCATTTTCTATAATATAAAATACAGGTTCGCTCAAAGACGAAAAACTTACCCCTGAAAGCAAGTTGATTGCTAATCCGACAAGAACAGGCAGCAAAAAGGATAGTATACACATTTTGTCACGGCAAATATTTTTAAGTTGATATTTTAATCCTTTCATACTATCCCTCCTTTGCCATTTCACGGATTAGCGCCCGGCGTACAAGCAGGAATAACAGTACGATTGTCAATCCGCAGATTATGTAATAAATGCCATTTGCATATGATACACCCCAATATGCATTTTTCATTGCCATAAATAGATGATACATAGGGTGATACTTTATCCAATCCCAGACAATCCCAATTTGCCCCACAAGGAAAACAGGTGTTGTAATGAAAACTGCCAACACGAGATACAGCAAAGAAAATTGCTTGAAGTCCTGCAATAATACCGAGCAGAAAAAGCCAATCAAAGCCATAAGCAGGGATAAAATACCCGTTTGCAGACAAACGCGCGGCAATACAGACAATCCCTCTGAAATGCCTAAATTTATAACTGTCAAAAGGATAGAAAACACAAGGTCAGACAATAGAAACAAGCAGAGTTTTGAAAGGATAAAGGCGGTTTTGCTTACAGGCAGCACCCCATGAACACGGATAATGCCCATTTGCTTTTCTTTAAACAACATAGAAGCAATTCCTAAAAAACCGACTGCCGCCAATTCAAAAAACAGAAATTCACAAGTGATTTCCCGACGGCTTTTCATTTCCTTGTTGTCTGTGCCTATTATCTCTGTTTTGGTGAAATTGACAGGCGACAGCAAAGATAATGCGTAGGCAGCACGACAATTGTCGGTATGCCGTATGCCTGATGATACCATAGTAACTTCCGGCGTTCTGCTTGACACATCAATTCCAACAGCGTAACCGTTGCCAATTTTTGTTTTCAATTCTTCAAAACTGTCTACCTTGACTATATCAGCAGACATTTCTTGTAACGTATGAAAAGGGTCATAAAGATACACTGGGTAAATCTCCTGGTCTATACCCACATAGACAAAATTGATGTAGCATGAGTAAAGAACAAGAGAACCAAACGCAAGAACTAAAAACTTGCTTGATAACATCATTTTAAAGTCCTTTTTCAGCAAAGAAAGGAAACTTCTCCACATTACGTCAACCCCCTCCCGGTATATTGGATAAACATATCTTCAAGCGTCGGCTCTTTGGAATGAATGCTGATAATCTCGTCGTATGGGAACGGAATCCCCGCCTTTAGCTCCGATATTTCAATGATTGTAATATCGCGTTTTCCTTGATACAGATAATCAATTTCGACTTGATGATTACTGTTTTTTTCCTTTAGCTTCTTTGGAGTGTCAATTACTTTAATTTCACCGTTAGCAATAAAGGCTACCCGGTTACAAAGAAAATCTGCGTCCAACATATTGTGTGTGGTCAAAAATATGGTCGTCCCTTTTTTCCGTTCTTTCTCTATGATATTGCGGAACAAAACGGCTCCGGCAGGGTCAAGACCGCTGGTCGGCTCGTCTAAAAACAGGAGTTTGGGATTGCTGATTAAAGCTCTCGCCATGCTCACCCGTTGACGCATTCCTTTTGAGTAAGAGGAAACGGGCTTTTTCAGAAAATCCCTCTTAAACTCCAATTCGTCAAGTACTTCCTCCGCATTCCGTACTTGTTCTTTTGGATAGAACGAAGCAAAGTAATGCAGATTGTCAAGGGCGCTTAAATTTGAGTACAGATAGGGAAACTCAAACAGTACACCGATTTTCAGAAAAAACTCCTGTGTATGTGCGTCTTTTATGTCTTGACCGAACAAAGATACTATACCGCCATACCCTTTTAATATTCCGGTCAGTATCTTTTGTGTTGTGGACTTCCCCGAACCATTCGGTCCCAGAAAACCAAAAATCTCACCATTTCCTACGGTGAAATTCAGACTATGCAGCACCTGTTTATCCCTCCCATAAGAAAAGGTCAAATCCTTTACCTCAATCATTCATCATCACCCCACTTTTCGCGTTGATCGTGTTTCTTTTCCTGTTGGCGTTTGTTCCACCATTTCATAAACCTGATTTTGAAAGGAATCGAAATCATCAGAATTACCAGGATAACAAGCCACCAATACCATTCCAAACCTAAAAACATAATCGTTACCTCCTAATTTGATGAGGTCAGTTTATAAAAATACAGTGAAATTGAAGTGTGGTTGCTGTGAAATCGAAGTGAAAAAAAACGCTCTACTCCGTTTATAGAAGTAAGGCGTTTCCATTTGGGCCTTATGCTATTGTAGGAAAATAAAAATAAAATTCAACGCCATTCGGCAGGTTACGTACATTGTACTCCGTGTTGTACATGGAAAGAATTTGAGCAACGATAGAAAGTCCAAGACCAGAGCTATAATGCTTATCATTCTGTGGATTTTCTCCACGATAGAACTTTTGCCAGACTTTTTCTATATCCTGCGGCGGTATTTGTTTCCCTTGATTGTAAATTTTGAATTGTAGTTTGTTTTTACGGTAAATAACAGACAAATGGATTTCACCGTCATCACTGACATGGTTTTTTGCGTTCAATATCAGATTATTAAGGACTTGTTCTATGCGGTATTTATCCGCACGAATAAATACTTTGACCTCTGGCAGTTCATAGGTAAAGTGGTAATTTGTATTTGGGGTGTCAATCAGCAAACGTCCGGCAACTGTTTCAACCAACTCAATAAAGTCAAATCGTTCTTCTGATAGTTTTACGGCTCCTGCTTCCAATGCGGACAAATCAAGCAAAGACACTATCATAGTGTTCATATGGTCTGTTGCAGATAATATAACGTCCATATAATGCTGCTTTTTCGTTTCGTCCGTTTCTTCTTTCAGTCCCTCAACATAGGCGCGGACAATACCAAGCGGTGTTTTCATTTCATGAGATAAACTATCAACCAATTCTTTTCTTTGTGTCAATATCAAATGCTCTTGTGCCACGTCTTTTTCAAGCTGTTTGTTTGCTGCTTCCAATTTTTCAAGGATATCTTGTAAGTTGGAAAACATAGTATTTAGGTTTTGTGAAAGCTCTCCAAATTCATCATTTGTGTGAATGCTGCAATGAGCTGAAAAATCCAACTTCGCCATTTGTCCTGCGGTGCGGTTGATTTCACCAAGAGGCTTTGAAATGAAACGGCCAAGCATGACATCCACGCCCATAATAACAGCTATCAATAAGGCAAACCAAATTGCAAAAGATATGTTTCGATTGGTTGGTAATTCTGATGTGAACACATAAAATAAAACGATAATTGCGCCTGCCAATTTTGAAAGCAAAAACACTTTCTTTCTGACTGTATTCAGACAAAGCCAATCATTTATCTTTTTCATAATCACACCTCAAATTTGTAACCGGAACGTATCAGTGTAACAATATAGCGTCCCTCTGTACCGAGTTTTTGCCGCAGGGTTTTGATGTGGGTATCTACTGTCCGAGTGTTTCCTTCAAAATCATAGCCCCAAATTCTGTTTAATAACTGTTCACGTGAAAATACTTGATTTTTGTTCTGCATAAATAAACGCAATAACTCAAATTCCTTATAAGTTAAATCAATATCATTGCCATCTACTATAACGCTGTGTGAAGCTGGTACTAAAATCAGATTACCAACAGTAAGAGTTTCCTGTGTATTTTCTGGCGAAGAACGGCGCAGTAAAGCGTTGACCTTTGCTAATAGCACCTTTGGGCTGAATGGCTTTGTCATATAATCATCTGCACCTATGTCATATCCCTTTAGTTTGTCGTCCTCGCCCTCTCTTGCAGTAAGAAAGATAATGGGGAGATTATACATTTCTCTTGCTATCTTACAAACAGAAAAACCGTCTAAGTGTGGCATCATAATATCTAAAATGGCTAAATCAACAGGATTATTCTTTAAAATTGTAACAGCATCTATGCCGTCGTCAGCCGTCATGCAAGAATGACCACCATGCTTCATGTATTCCACAATAATATCCTGCATGTTTTTTTCATCTTCTGCAATTAGAATAATAGCCATACATACTCATTCCTTTCTTTTAGAAAATTCTTTACGTCGTCCATCAGCGGGCTTTTCTGCATCCTTTGGTATCAGCCACATACGACTAAATTTTGCCACGCCTGGTATACGGTTTTCCTCGCATAGCTTCTGTACCCGTCTTTCTGAAATGCCCCATTTTTTCGCTGCTTCCGGGGCAGAAATATACTCTAACATTTTCATTCACCCTTTCTCAAAGCTCTATTAGCTATAATTATATACGGTCAGCCGAATAAATACAAGTTAGCAGCATAAGAAATGAGAGGATTTTGGTGTTAGTATATAAATGTGGACAGAAAAAGTTGAACAATCTATACTATCAAATTATTTTTGTGAAAAAAATACAAAAATGAGACTGGATTTTTGGAAAAAAGAGAAAAAGTTTCCGCCAAATGTCGTATTTATTTGCCAGCACTTTCGATATAATTTTTATAAATTTGAAGTTACATAGTGCAACAGCTCTTGATATTGAGAAGAAGAAATGTAAACCTTTCCTTTGGATGTGCTGATAAGACCATCCTTTTTCAACGCATGGATATGTCTTTCAACAGTACGTGTGTTGACTCCGAGAAAGTTGCTGATTATTTCATGGGTTTCCTGAATCTTGACAGAAATTTTACTGTCAGGAGGAGCAGAAGAAGCTTCGAAATTATAGCGATCCATAAAATACTTTGCCAGATTGATTTTTGAAGCGCTTGACTGGCAATTAGCAGAAAAATCAGCAGTGTAATGAAGGCGGGTTACAAGATCTTTGAGTACAAATTTTGCAAAACAGGGATAGCTATCAAGCCAGTGCCAAAAAGTCTGAAGGTCTAATTCAGCAGTGACAATTCTGGTGCAGGCTTTTATGGAAGCGATATTGCGCATACTGCCCAGAACACTTTCTGAGACACCAATCAAATTCCCGCTGGATAGACGCAGAGTAATAACCTCAGTGCCGTTGTCAAGCTGATTGATTACATTGCAAATTCCATCCAGCACGATAGAAACATACTTAAAAAGATGGTTTTTGTAAATAATCATATCACCGGCTTCAAATTGTCTTATTACAAGTTTGTCGATTTCAGATACTGGGATACCGGCAAGCCAGCTATAGAGTTTGGGATAATATATATTTGTATTTTCCAACTGTACACCTCCTTGGTGAGAACGATAGTTGCAGCTCATCCTGCAGCATACAACATGGAAAAAATTGTGTGAACTGTAACCAGCAATACTGATATTGTACCACAAAAAATTATAAAAGAAAGATAAAAGGTGATGAAAAATGAGTTTGATAATTCCTACTCCGCATATTGAAGCAAAAAAAGGAGATTTTGCAAAGACAGTCCTTATGCCAGGCGATCCGCTCCGCGCAAAATTTATTGCAGATACTTATCTTGAAAATGTCCGTATGGTCAATCAGGTGCGTGGCATATATGGATTTACTGGAACCTATAAAGGAAAAGAAGTGTCCGTGATGGCCAGTGGAATGGGGATGCCTTCTATGGGGATCTATTCTTATGAATTGTTTCATGGATATGATGTAGAAAATATTATCCGTATTGGCACAGCATGTTCTATGTCTGAAAAATTAAATGTAAAAGATATCGTAATTGCTATAGGAGCATGTACGGATAGCAACTTTGCAAACCAGTTCCTTCTGCCTGGAACCTTTGCTCCAACAGCGTCTTTTGAACTTTTAAGTAAAGCAGTGAAAGAGGCTGAAAAAAGGGATGAACTCCACTTTATGGTGGGAAATGTGTATTCTCATGATGCTTTTTATGATGAATCCGGTTCAACAATGGCATGGTCTAAAATGGGAGTTTTGGCGGTGGAAATGGAGACTGCAGGACTTTATATGACGGCTGCCAGAGCAGGGAAAAATGCACTTGCCATCTGTACAATTTCCGACAGTATGGTAACTGGCGAAGAGACAACCTCAGCTGAAAGACAGACAACATTCCACACAATGATGGAAATTGCACTGGAAATTGCTTAAAGCAGGAAAGTATTATACAATTTATAATTACAGAAATTGCCTAGGAAGTAAAGCCTTTGGTTAAAAATAATTGGTCAGCATATTTTTTACGGCGGTTTTGAAAAACAATATTCAGAGCCGCTGTTTTTGCAATTTATGCTCATAGAAATTCTCCTAACTTACTTTTTGGGTAGTATATACCTAAAAAGTGTATTCTTGTCTTTAGATATGTTTACGATATAATTATAGTGCAATGAAACATGAAATACAAGTTTTATAACAGGAGGAATATTTATGGATTTTTTAGAAATTGCAAAATCACGTTATTCTGTCCGTGATTACAAGAGCAAAAAGGTAGAACCAGAAAAGTTGGAAAAAATATTATTAGCTGCACATGCAGCGCCTACAGCAGCGAATTTGCAGCCCGTCCGCCTTATTGTTGTGCAGGAAGATGAGGGATTGAACAAAGTAGGAAAAGCGGCAAATCTTTATGGAGCGCCTCTGGCAATCATCGTTTGTTCCGAGCATACGAAAGCATGGACCCGCCCATTTGATAACAAAAAGACTGTCGATATAGATGCGTCAATCCTCACAGACCATATGATGATGGAAGCCACTGAGCTGGGATTAGGGTCTGTCTGGATATGCTATTTTAAGCCCGATGTTATCAGGCAGGAGTTTAAACTTCCAGATACCCTTGAGCCAATCAATATTTTAGCAATAGGATATGCGGATGGAAGCCCTGCCGACCCAGAACGTCATACTGCACAGCGTATTCCTTTGAATGAGTTAGTTCATTATGAAAACCTGTAGATGATTGCTTCGGTGGAGAAATTAAAAACAGAGAGGTATGGAAGCTTGGAACATTGAGAGCAATGGATATTAATGGATTAAGCACCGGCATGGCAAGTGGTCATGACGAACCACTTGCCCTTGCAAATAAAGGATATATTTCAGAAAATTTAGCGGCAAGACCTACTGACATTGAAAAACGGCATAAAAATGTGCAAACGAAAGAAAGGCAATAGTAGAAAAAATCATAAGTATGTGTTAAAATAAACAAAAATTTAAGAAATACTGATTTTGTAACTAAGCGGCATATTTTCATTATTGGGAGATGTACATACTACTATGAAAAATAATTTTATTTTCTGGTTCATCGTTTCTATGGTGATTATGTTGCTATTACCATGGATAGCAGTTACTTTTGTAAATGGTGACGCGGGAATGGCAGCCTGCAGGAAAATACGGAGATAGAGAAGTGTTGGGCATGAATTAAAATGAAAATATGAAGTAGTTTTGTTGTCTGCAAGTATAAAATAAGGTAGAATAAATGAAAAATAAGAAAAACAACAAAAATATTTAAAAAAGAGAAATTAATGGAAGAATACTAGAGGTGAAAAATATGATAATAGTCAAACCAAAGATAGAAATTGTTGACATGGCAGAATATACGGAAATTTTAAAAAAAATAGAAAAAATAGGGCGTGTATGCTATAAAAGTGAAGATAGAATAGACAGTGATTCGGCTGAGAAATTTATTGCAGCAATCATCAAAAGAGGCCATGAATCAGTCATTGAACATGAGAGTGTAACAGTAAAAGTGATATGTGACCGAGGAGTCACACATGAGATTGTAAGACATAGAGTTGCCAGTTATAGTCAAGAGAGTACACGCTATTGTAATTACTCAAAAGATAAATTTCAAAATCAGATATCAGTTATTGATATATCAACAGGTTTTGCATATGATATGAATAATCCTGTTGACTGCAAAAAATATAAGATATGGCAGGAATCTATGGAATGTGCAGAGAAATATTATTTTCAAATGATTGAAGCAGGTGCGTCACCACAGGAAGCAAGAGCTGTTTTACCAAATTCTCTAAAGACTGAGATAGTGATGACAATGAATCTGAGAGAGTGGAGGCATTTCTTTAAATTAAGGATTGACAACGGCGCACATCCGCAGATGAGGGAAGTATCAAAATTGATATTGGAAGTAATGAAACAAAAATTACCTGTATTTTTTCAAGATATAGAAGGATAAAAATAGTATGGAGACTGGCGTTGAATAATCATAAAAGTACTTAGTACGTCGTCTGTGGACAGATTGTCAGACAAATATCCTGAGACATGGTAACAAAAGAGATAAATGCACCGTTTTTTTTGCAGACGGTGTGTTTTTATTGTATAGGTTAGAACTTGCCACGCTGGGGCGTGGAAGTACTCTTGGTATTATTTGATGTTATAGATTTGTGAATGGAGATTTAAAATGATTCTTATAGTATGTATAGACGACAGAAAAGGGATGATGTTCAATCAACGCCGTCAAAGTCAGGATAAAATTTTGCGGGAAGATATGATCAACCAATGCAGAAATGGAAAATTATATATGAATGAATATTCCTTTTCCATGTTTGGAGAATGCACCGATGCAGTTATAATTGCCGCAGAAGATTTTTTAAACCAGGCTGGAGAAAATGATTATTGTTTTGTGGAAAACCAGGAGATTTCTGGCTATCTTGTGGATATTAATAAAATTATTCTGTATCATTGGAACCGCCGGTATCCGGCAGATACTTATTTTAATATAGATGTGACAGATGGAAATTGGAAACGGGAAACAAGCGAAATATTTACAGGTTCTTCGCATGATAAAATTACCAGGGAGGTTTATAAAAAAATAAAATGAGCGATAAAAAAATAAAATTTCTGGTCTTGATTGTTTGCTGTATGTTCTTAACAGGATGTACGGATTTTGTTTCGAAAGAAAAGACGCAAAAGGAGCAGGAACTGATTAATCTTGAAGATATTCCCGATTATATGGGAGAGCCTTATGTTGAACTAAACGGAAACAAGCCGGAATTTTCTGAATCTGATTTTACGGAAGAATCCTTTGAGATTTACAGTGATCTGGATCAATTAGACAGATGCGGCACCGCCTATGCAAATGTAGGGACAGATCTTATGCCTGTAGAGGAAAGGGGAAGTATCGGGAAGATAAAGCCTAGCGGATGGCATACGGTTAAATACGACAATGTGGATGGAAAATATTTATATAACCGTTGTCATTTGATTGGTTATCAGCTTTCAGGGGAAAATGCGAATGAAAAAAATTTGATTACCGGAACGCGGTATATGAATGTAGATGGTATGCTTCCATTTGAAAATATGGTAGCCGATTACGTAAAGGAAACAGGAAACCATGTACTGTACAGAGTAACTCCAGTTTTTGAGGGAGATGATCTGCTTGCAAAAGGAGTGCAGATGGAGGCGATGTCTGTAGAAGATAAGGGGCAGGGAGTATTCTTTCATGTGTTTATTTATAATGTACAGCCAGGAATTAGTATAGATTATGCAACAGGCGAAAGCAGTCTTGACAAGCAGGATTTTAATAAGAGCAGTTTGGCAGATGAACAAGTGGAGATTCGCGGAAATTCCCGGTCAAAGATTTATCACTGTCCTGGGCAGGCTGCTTATGAGGAGATGGAGGATTCTAAGTATTTGGTGATTTTCAGCTCAGAGCAGGAGGCAGAAAATGCGGGTTACCGGAAAGCAAAACGATAGAGATTATGTGTATTATTTGCCACTGGTAACATAAGAGTTTGAATTTTCCGATTTTTTTCTGCTTGTCAACAGTGTCAAATAGGGAAACTCAAAAGTCAAATTCATTGCAAACTTTAAAGAGTTATGCTATCATTAAGAAAAAGAATTCTTAATAATTTACAGCCTGGAGGAATATTTATGGAAAATGAGAAAAAACCAAAGAAAAGGGTACGAACCACGTCAGTTATTACGTTATTAATGTGTTTAATTGATATCTACATAATTATTAATATTCCTGAGGATTATACAATTTTGGCAGTCTCAACGCTCATAACTCTTGTATGTTCTATCCTCACCCTGAACAGTTGGTTTAAGTGGAAGGATCTGGAGGAACAGAACCGCAGAGAGCAGTATTCTGATATTATGAATGTACAGAAGAGTTCTTATGTGATTATTCAAAAGAAAGTACAGGATTTAGATGAGAAACTTAATTTTATAGGGCAGAAAATTATGCCTTTGGAAAAAGCTGGGGATGTGAATCAGAAGAAAATAGCAACTATGCTGGATAGTATTGTAGAAGATCAGAAAAAAATTGCTAAAATTACGATCAGCCGCAGTAAAGAAAATGCAGATGCATTGATGAATTCAAACGATAAGTTATTACTTCAGATGGAAGAATTCCGTAATTCTATTGCAGGTATGCAGGAGCAGCTTCTTACCCAGCAGGGAGAAATACGTGATGAGGAAGCCAGGAAACTTGATAATAGTACCGACGAGATCTTTAAGAGGATTACAGAATTAAAAGATTTGCTGGAAAAAGAGGCAGATGAGATTTCGGAAAATATTCTTACTTCCAAACAGTCTCTGGAGGAATCGTATAACAGTGCGATAGAGGCAGCAGAGTCAAAGATCATGACTTCTGAAACGGGCTCTATGACAGATAGAACGTCATCAGAAGAGACAAATGGAACAGATCAAGCAGAAGAATATCTGCCTTCAGCAGAAGAAGAGCCAGCAGAAGAACCTGCAATGGAAAGTCAGGAAGCAGAAGAAAAACAGGCAGAAGAGCCTGCAATAACAGATCAGGAGGCAGAAGAAAAACAGGCAGAAGAGCCTGCAATAACAAATCAGGAAGCAGAAGAAGAACAGGCAGAAGAGCCTGCAATAACAAATCAGGTAGAAGAAACAGCAATAGACAGTCAGCAGGCGGCAGAAGCACAGCTAATGTCAGAACCAATTGCAGAAGAAGAACAGGCTTCTGCAGTGGATGAACTTCCAGTGCCAGAACCAATTGTAGTGGAAGAACAGCCTGCAGTAAGTCAGGCGTCAGATTCTTCAATGCCAGATCCTAACAGCGCTATGAGTCCGGAGGATATAGCGGCTTTGATTGCGAAGACGGAGTCTGAAGATCTTCCAGAGACAACTGAGAAATATGAGGAGGAAGAGAAACCTCCTATGCCGGATATGTCAGATCCCAATCGTCCTATGAGTCCAGAAGATATAGCGGCATTAATTGCGAATATGTAAAGAATATTTTAATTAATCAGAGTGTCAGATATTATTTTTGATACTCTGATTTTTTCTCTTATTAGGAAAGACCTTGCCACGCTAAAGCGTGAAAGTATCTTTCCTATAACAGAAAAAACAATAATCGCACTGCAGTGGAAAGGAATATGCCGCTCACGTGCGTAGAATGCGTAAAATGTATTATTTTCATTACACACTAATTTTGCATTAGTATCAAAAAGGGTTTTCGTCATATAATATAAAAAGAGAAGGAAAAGAGTGTGAAAAAATATGTAAATTCTTTCACGCTGCCTGTTTGTGCCAAAAATTGCACAGAATGGAGGAAATAATGAAACGAAAAAGGTCTATGAAACAAAGGCTTGCAGAAATAAGTTATAAGAATCCAGGATTAGAAAAAAGGATTAATACCATAGAAAAGTCATTTCAGGAAGTAAAGAAGTTATTGAATGATAAAGGGTAAAAGTGTATTACAACAAAAAAAAGAACCCGTCATGAGAGCGTTATCTTCACAACAAGTTCTCGCAGTGCGCCTCCAGGGGCTCGAACCCTGGACACCCTGATTAAGAGTCAGGTGCTCTTCCAGCTGAGCTAGAGGCGCTTGTCTTATTCCTTAAGACAAAAAATATTATATAATAAAGTTTTAAGAAATGCAAGAACTTTTTTTATTTTTTTTAAGAAAATTAAAAAAAATTATTTACGGTTAGACAAAGATTGACATAAGAATTAGAAAAGAGTAATATTGTACTATATAAATAATACAGATGAGAAAGGAGAAAGAGATGAAAAAAGCAGGAAAAAATATTTTTATTGCTGTTATTATATTAGCAGTGGCCTTTATTTATTACTATGTCACAATTCCGGCATTTAATATTCATTCAGTGGGAACCTGGTG
Source organism: Lachnospiraceae bacterium (assembly GCA_910575075.1). Classification (GTDB taxonomy): domain Bacteria; phylum Bacillota; class Clostridia; order Lachnospirales; family Lachnospiraceae; genus Petralouisia. The sequence goes on along the minus strand of CAJTCY010000014.1, from coordinate 23,886 downwards.
GTTTGTAATTGGAGCCGTTGTAGTGATAAGTATTTTGGCTTTAGCACGGAAAATGTTCCGGGAAAATCAGAAATTTGAAATAAAGAAGGGAAATATGGGGTTAGAAATACATCCTGGTATGATAACCAAGGCAGGATTCTGCATTGCAGCGGTTCTTTTGGTAATTCTGGCAATCGGAGCTTTATTGTCTTCCCCTATCATCAATGCAAAAAAATATCAGAAGCTAATGGAAGTGCAAGAACGTGATTTTACAAAAGATATTTCTCAGGTAGATTATAATACAATACCGATTCTGGATAAAGAATCAGCAGCTTTGCTGGGCAACCGGAAAATGGGAAGTATGGTTGATATGGTATCTCAGTTTGAAGTATCAGGAGATTACAGCCAGATTAACGTGAACAACAAACCTGTACGTGTAACACCTTTGGTTTATGCAAGCCCGATCAAGTGGCTGACCAATCAGAGCAATGGTATTCCGGCATATATTAAGATTGATATGGCTACCCAGGATACAGAATGTGTAAAACTGAAACAGGGTATCAAGTATTCCAAAGGAGAATATTTAAATAGAAATATTTACAGGCATCTGCGTTTTCGTTATCCGACTTATATTTTTACAGAACAGATTTTTTTTGAAATAGATGAAGAAGGAACTCCTTTTTGGATCTGTCCAGTGAAAAAATTTAATGTTGGTCTGTTTGGCGGAGAGACAATTGGAAGAGTGGTAATCTGCAACGCTGTTACCGGAGAGTGCAAAGATTATGATATTAAAGACGTGCCTCAATGGGTTGATAAAGTGTATCAGGCTGAGTTATTGATGGATCTCTATGATTACAGCGGAACTTTAAAACATGGATTTTTTAACAGCGTTCTGGGACAGAAAGATTGCCTGGAAACCACTAACGGTTATAATTATATTGCTCTGGACGATGATGTATGGGTATATTCTGGTGTTACAAGCGTCAGCGGAGATCAGTCTAATGTAGGTTTTGTACTGATGAATCAGCGTACGATGGAAACGCGTTTCTATAAAATAGAAGGGGCTACAGAAGAATCTGCGATGTCTTCAGCAGAGGGTCAGGTACAGAATCTTGGCTATCATGCGACATTTCCTCTTCTGCTGAATATTTCAGGAGAACCAACTTATTTTATGGCATTAAAGGATGATGCAGGTCTGGTAAAAATGTATGGTATGGTAAATATTCAGAAGTATCAGTGGGTGGCAACTGGGAATACTATTAAGGAATGTGAGAAAGCTTATAATAAACTGTTAAAAAATAATGGTATTTCGGGTGCGGCAGGATCGGATAATAAGAATGCTTCTGGTAAAATTAAGAACATGTTTCCGGTAAATATTGAAGGAAATACACATATTTATTTTGCACTGGAAGGAAATGAAGAAGTATTTGATGTGGATATGACGAACAGCGATCTTCTGGATATTGTAAAATACCAGCCAGGGGATACTATCAGGATTTCATATACCGAAGAAGATGAACCGGCAAAGGTTACTGAGATTAAATAAATGCAATAATGATAGAATTATAGAGATATGAAAAAGAGCCGCCGCTTGAAAGACTTATGTAGTTAGTATTTGTCTTTTCTGCGGCAGCTTTTTCAAGTGTAATATTTACCTGGATGCAATCAGCTTGTATATAGGGTTTCCTATGGAAGAAAACCGTTCTTCATATTCAGTCATTACATTTCCCTGATTCATCTGTTTGTCTTGATGAAGATCTCTGGTAAACTGATCCAAGTGCCATCCGGCTTCTGATACTTCATTCAACGAGAAATCAAAGAGGTCTGTATTATCTGTCTTAAATTCTACTACACCATCTTGTTTGAGAATTTGATGATAACGGTCAAAAAACTGCCGGGAGGTAAGACGGCGTTTGGCATGCCGGTCTTTGGGCCAGGGATCAGAAAAATTCAGATAAATTTTATCTACTTCATTTTTGTCAAACATATCACAGATATTTTCTGCATCCATGCGGATAAAACGGATATTTTCCAAAGGTTCCTCTTCCATCTTCTGAAGACCGCGCAGAAGCACACTGGAATATTTTTCAATACCCACATAGTTGATCTGAGGATTCTGCCGGGCAAGTTCCATAATGAATTTTCCTTTTCCCATTCCAATTTCTATATGAACAGGATTTGTATTTCCGAAAATAATGTTCCATGTTCCTTTGGTTTTTTGTGTTTCCTGTATACACCAACAGTTGTCGGCAATAGCTTCACGAGAACCTGGAATATTTCTCAATCTCATAGTTTCCTCCATTCTGTGCGTTTTCCGGCACAAACAAGTTGTAGTTAAAATATAATGTGACAGGTTCATCTCATCATACTATAAATTTACCAGAAAAAAAAGTATCTTTTATAAAAAGAACCTCTTTCTGAAAGTTGCGTTGCTTGTTTGGATATGCTATACTATAGAAAATGTAATATTTTTGTAAAAATTTGATAATATTTGGAATATCTAACATAAGGAGAAAATTTCATGAAGAACAGAAAGAGATGGTGGACTTTGCTGTTAGGGATGACATGTCTGCTTCACACTCAGATTCTTCCGGTTGAGGCAGAAGAATACTGGCCGGAAGGACCTCAGATTGCAGGGGAGTCAGCAATTGTTATGGAAGCATCTACCGGAACGGTGCTCTTTGAGAAAAACTCTCATGAACAGTGTTATCCGGCGAGTATCACCAAGATTATGACAAGTATGCTTGCGGTAAAGAATTCCAGTTTGGACGAGGAAGTGACATTTTCCAAAGATGCTGTGTATAAGACAGAGGGTTCTGGAATTTCACGTGACGTGGGTGAAGTAATGACCATGCGGGAATGTCTGTACGGATTGATGCTGGAATCGGCAAATGAATGCGGCTATGCCATTGCAGAACATACTGGCGGAAATTATGACGATTTTGTTAAAATGATGAACGATGAAGCGAAAAGACTTGGCTGTAAAGATACGCATTTTAATAATCCGCACGGACTGCCAGATGAAGACCATAAGACAAGTGCATATGATATGGCGTTGATTTCCAGGGAAGCATTAAAGAATGACGTGTTTCGCATGATTGTGAATACCAGAAGACACAGCATTCCGCCAACTAACAAGCATGAGGAAGAAACTTATCTCAGCAATCACCATAAAATGCGCAATAATTATAAGGGAGACGAGCAGTATCTGTACGAATATTGTATTGGAGGAAAGACAGGTTATACCAGTGTGGCTGGCAGCACACTTGCCACTTTTGCAGAAAAGGACGGTATGACACTGATCTGCGTGGTTATGCGGGAGACAAGCCCGAATCATTATACAGACACCCGTGCATTGTTTGATTACTGCTTTGAAAATTTTCAACTCTGGAACATATCAGAGAATGAGAAAAGCTTTGAGAAAGATGTATCAGAGAGTAAGATTTTTGAGGGAGATAATTCTTTTGCGGAGCTAAATAAAGAAGGGTATGTGGTGCTTCCAAAAGCAGTTGCTTTTGAAGATGCTAAGCCTAAGATTAAGAAGTCTAAAAATGACAGTAATGTGATAGGGCATATTCAATATACGTATGCTGGCAGAAAAGTAGGCGGAACAGATATTGAAGTAACCAGTGTAAAGATTCCTGAATTTAAATTCCAGAAAGAAAAAGAACAGGCAGAAATTCCAGAAGGAAAGGTAGTCAATATCAATGTGAAATATATTATAATAGGAATTGTTGCTGCAATTTTACTGGTTGGAATTGGATTTGGAATTTACCATTTAGCCGATAATTTTTATTTGATCAGGTATAAGCTTGAGAGCAGGAAGATGATGAAGAGAAGTTTTAAGGAAATTAAAGTGAAAAAGCATCGGCGCAGGAGGTAGCGTCAGGAGTTATAAAAGGAGCTTGTTACAGATTTCTGTAACAGCTCCTTTTGTCTGCAGGAAAGACTTTATTCCCGCGAGTAATGCACCCACAGGGCACTTAGGAAAATAGCCATGCTTGCATGGATATTTGACTTTGCGTTTGGTTATTGACCGATTTGCCGGATGACTTTCTGGTTAATGCGCCAGAGAAAATAACTGCTCATCGCCACAGACATAAGTTCTGCAATAGGAAACGCAAACCAGATATTTGTTACATTTCCTGTAAGTGAGAGCAGATAGGCGGCAGGCAGAAGAACCACCAATTGTCTGGCAATGGAAACTATCATACTGTAGACGCCGTTTCCCAAAGCCTGGAAGGAACTTCCAACCACAATACAAAAACCTGCAAACAGAAAGCTCAGGCAGATAATGCGCAGAGCTGGAACACCTACAGCTATCAAATCTGGTGTTGCATTAAACATACTTAACAACTGTGCAGGGAACAGTTCCATAATGATAAGTCCTACAAACATAATGCCCACAGCATAGTAAATGCTGGTTTTAATGGTTTTAATAACCCGGCTGCGTTTGCCGGCGCCGTAATTGTATGCGATAATAGGCACCATTCCGTTGTTCAGGCCGAAAATTGGCATAAATACAAAGCTTTGCAGTTTGAAGTACAGGCCAAATACAGTTTGAGCGATTCCATAGGAAGAAAGAATCAGATTCATGCCATAAGTCATCACAGATCCGATGGCCTGCACCACAATAGAGGGGGCGCCAACGGCATAAATCTGTCCAATCAGACGAAAATCCGGGCGGAATTTTTTTAAGTGGAGATGAACTTCGTCATTGTATTTCAGATTGAAAAAAACAGCTAAAAAAGCAGCAATAATCTGACCGGAAACAGTTGCAATAGCAGCTCCTGCAGCTTCCAGCCTGGGAGCGCCGAATAAACCAAAAATCAAAATTGGATCCAGAATGATGTTGATGATTGCTCCAGTACCCTGTGTGATCATGGTAAATATGGTTTTTCCAGTGGACTGCAGTAAACGTTCAAAACAAATCTGCAGAAAAATTCCCAGAGAGAATACCGTACAGATTGTGAGATATGAGACGCCGTAACTGCGCACCTGCTCTACGTCTGTCTGGCTGTAAATAAAGGCTTTTGCAGCGAAAGCTCCAGCCAGGGCCGACAGAATATAGCAGAGTACAGAGATGAATACGCCATTTGCAGCTACTTTATCCGCTTTGTCAAATTCTTTTTCTCCTAAAGTACGGGACAGAAGAGCATTGATACCTACTGCAGTTCCCACAGCAACCGCAATCATTAAGCTTTGTGCGGGGAATGCCAGTGATACGGCACGCACTGCGTATTCACCCACCTGTGCCACAAAAATGCTGTCTACGATGTTATACAATGCCTGTACCAGCATGGAAATCATCATAGGCAGAGACATACTAATCAGTAATTTTCCTATGGGCATGATACCCATCTTGTTCTCTTGAGTTTCCATTTTCTTTCTCCGTTACTTCTATATTAATGTGTTTTTAGGTTACAGATTAATAGTTTACATGATAAAAAAAAATTTGTAAAGATTTTCTTAAATTTGAATACAATAAAAGAAGAGACAAGCGTACCCTACGGTTGACACTTGTTAAAAAAACTAAAAATTGACAGGATTTTACAATAGGAATATAATAAAAGAGCCACCTGTAAGAAATATGAGCGGAAAAAGATTGAATTAATTTGTATTTGAATGTATTGCCAGATATTAAACATTAAAAGACCGTAAGGCTATATCATAGACTGTTACAAATCATGATAATAAACGCCATAGGAGGTAGATATGGGAAAAGTGCAGGAAAAGAAAGAGGCGTTAATACAAAAGCTTTCTCAGGAAATGGAGGTCAACGGTGGATTGATGAGAACCTCCCAGCTTTATGAACTTCCTATGGATTATCGGAAAATACAGCAGTTTGTAGAGGAAGGCATTTTAGAGAGAATTAAAAGCGGTTATTATGGAATGGGATTTTCCCAGAAATCAGAGCAGACTATGGTCAGCGAATTATTTTCAGATGGTGTGCTATGCCTGGAAACAGCGTTGTTTTATAGAGGATATTGTAAGAACAGACCAGTATTCTGGCAGATTGCAGTAGATAAGAATACCTCAAAATCCAGGTTTAAAATGAATTACCCTCCCGTAAAGCCATATTATCTGGAACCAGATATTCTAATGCTTGGGGCAGAGAAAATTTCTATGGGTGATGGGAATATGTATGTATATAATATTGAACGGCTGGTCTGTGACTGCCTGAAATTTGAAGAGAAGCTGGAACGAGGAGTTTTGAAACAATTACTCCGCCAGTATATTGAAGAACCTCAGAAGGATATTCAGAAACTAATGGAATATGCCAGAATCAGGAGGGTTACACAGAAGGTACAAAATCGAATTGGAGTGTGGTTGTAAATGGAGAGAGAAAAAAATTCAGATCAAATTCCGTCTATTTACACAGTATCAGTGTTAGGAGCGGAAGAAATACTTAAAAAAATACAATTATTTCCTAAAAAGGAAAAACTTTTGTTAAAAAATGATGGTTTTTTTGAGAAAGAGAAAAAGCATGACACGCTGACAGAACGAATGGAGTTTTTTACTCCTGAACGGGACTTAGAGAACACTGTAAAAGAGCTGGAATCATTATTTATTTCTGAACAACAGGAAAAATCAATTCGTACGGAAGAGAATATTCAGATTCTGATAGATGAAAGACAGCAAGAATTAGGGGATAAAAAGGGAAGTGTAAATAATTTATTTCTGGAGATTCATAAGAATCCCTATCGCATTCCTTTTGAAATTCAATTGTTCCCTTATTCCAGAGATGATATTTATCCCAGAGAGAAAACAAGAAAGTCTTTATCGAACCAGGAGAATTTTACCTATTATACATTTCCTCCGGAAGAGTATCTGGTCCTTGCATTTTATGAAATTCTAAACGGTCTGGAGCTCTTAAATGATCTGTCATGGTATAAAGAAGTTTATGAGATTCTTAACAGAGAGCCTTTGGAGGGACGTAAAGTATGGGAGGGATTACGTCATTTACTCTCAGAACATCCAATTCCCTCAGTGGAAAAAAGGATGGAAACCATAGAAAGTTATAAAAATTATGGTTATATGAAAAAGCGGTGGAAAAGCCAGAGCAGACGCTGCAGAGGGCATTATCCGCAATGGGAACAGGTTATAACGCTGTTGTCGGCGTTTTTCAGGCCTATTTTTGAAGGAGTATTAAAAGATGAAATATTTCTTGGTGATTGGATGCCTCAGTTAAGCAGGTATCTGGATTAAAAAAGGAGGAAATTTATGACACTAAAGACGATGAACAATTTTCTGAATCAGATTGACAGCCTGGTATGGGGGATCCCTCTGATTGTGCTGATTTTGGCGGTGGGAATTTTTTTGACGATTCGACTGAAGGGGCTTCAGGTAAAACGTCTTCCTCTTGCGATACGTAACCTATTCGCAAATGAGAAAAAAGGTGAAAGTGGAGAGATGTCGAGTTTTGCAGCGTTGTGTACGGCATTGTCCGCCACTATTGGAACAGGAAACATTGTAGGAGTTGCTACGGCGTTGGTGGCAGGTGGGCCGGGAGCTCTGTTCTGGATGGTAGTGGCAGCTATTGTGGGTACAGTAACAAAATATGCGGAATGTCTGCTGGCAATTAAATATCGTGTTGTGGCGGATGACGGACATATCGTAGGAGGTCCATTTTATTATATTGAGCGTGGTATGGGAAAGAGCTGGAAGTGGCTTGGAAAGCTGTTTGCTTTTTTTGGCGTAGGCGCAGGTCTTATGGGGATTGGAACTTTTACCCAGATTAATGGAATTACCAGTGCCGTAAACAATTTTTTGATCCGCAGAATCAATGGAGCACGAAGCTGTTTGGCAGAGAGTATTCCTGGAGTGTTATCATTGCTGGTATTTTACTGACAGTATGTGTGGCGTTGGTTTTAATTGGAGGGATCAAGCGTATTTCCAATGTGGCGCAGGTGATTGTGCCTTTTATGGCGGGGACTTATATCTTAGCGGCTATGATGATATTGATTACCCATATTACGCAAATACCGGCAGCTTTTATGATTATCATTGAAAGCGCTTTCGGGTTGAAAGCAGCAGCAGGCGGCGCCTTAGGAGCCATGATGGTTGCCATGCAGAAAGGTGTGGCAAGGGGAATCTTTTCCAATGAAGCAGGATTAGGAAGCGCTCCTATTGCAGCGGCAGCGGTACAGACTGATGAACCGGCGGCACAGGGACTGGTATCCATGCTGGGAACCGTTATCGACACGGTAATCATCTGTACGATGACAGGGCTTACCATTGTGATTACTGGAAGCTGGAATGTGGGATTAGATGGTGTGGACGTAACCACTAGGGCATTTCAGATGGGATTGCCTTTTGAACCTCAGGTGTCCTCTTTTATCCTGATGGTCTGCCTTGTATTTTTTGCATTCACTACGATTCTGGGTTGGAATTATTACAGCGGCAGATGTCTGGAGTATCTTACTGGAGGACGGCAGGGTGTATTAAAAATTTATCAGTGGTTATATATTGTCTGTGTATTTATCGGGCCATTTATGACGGTATCTGCGGTGTGGACCATTGCCGATATTTTCAATGGCCTCATGGCTATCCCCAACCTGATTGCAATTGTAGCCTTAAGCAGTGTTGTGGTAACAGAGACCAGAAAATATCTTCAGAAAATAGACAGCGGATTATTGTAAACTATAGTTACATAAGTTGTGCCAGGATCACGCTTGCCACGGTACCGGCAAGTGTGGTAAGCAGAGCTCCAGGAAGTGTATAGCGTGTTTTCTGGACTTTTGCTGTCATAAAATAAATACTCATAGTGTAAAAGATGGTTTCTGTACAGCTCATCATGATGGAAGTGATGATGCCATAGTATGAGTCTGGTCCGAATTCTTTGAAAATGTCGAGAACCAGTCCCGTGGCAGCAGAGGAGGAAAACATCTTTACAATCGAGACAGGAACAAGTTCTGCTGGAAATTTCAGCGGTTCAGTGATTACCCCCAGTATGGAAGAAAGCAGATCCAAAAATCCTGAAGCGCGTAAAATTCCAACTCCAACCATCAGTCCGATCAAGGTTGGCATGATACTGATCACTGTCTGAAATCCGTCTTTTGCGCCTTTGATAAAATCATCGTATATGTTATGATGAGTGAGCAGACCATAACCTACAATGGAAAATATCAATATTGGAATAACAGCATCTGAGAGAAAAAGGAGGATATTCATAGTTTCCCTCCTTTTTTCTTATATGTAGTCTGAGAATTTCCCGGCAGGCAGCCCATAATTTTAGCAAAAACAATTCCTGCCAAAGTGGAAATAAAGGTAGCAATAATGGCAGGACCTAAAATAGCGGTAGGATTTGCAGACCCGTACTGGCTGCGGTAGGCGATCATGTTTACCGGAATTAACTGGAAGGATGAGACATTCAATATCAAAAAGGTACACATTTCCGGGCTTGCTACTCTGCTGTGATGATTCAGTTCCCCCATGGATTCCATTGCTTTTAAACCTGCAGGTGTTGCTGCCCATCCAAGTCCGAATACATTGGCAATAATATTTGTGGAAATGTATTCATTTGCCTTATGATTTCTGGGAATATTGGGAAACATAAAGCGGAGCAGGGGATTTAGAAGCCGGGCAGTTCCCGTGATAATGCCGCTGTTTTCTGCAATGCGCATCAATCCTACCCAGAATGACATGACGCCCAGCATGGTAATGCAGAGGGTGACGGCCTCTTTGGAAGAGTCCAGCGCGGCGTTTGTGACAGCAGGAAGATTTCCGGTAAGTGCAGCGTAGAGGATACCGATTACAATCATAAAGCCCCATAAGTAATTCAGCATAATATCACTACTCCAAAATTACAGTTGTTTATATCATATGCAGGGAAAGAAAAGATGTGCAGGTTTTTTATAAATTCAAAAAATATTGAGTTTCTCCGTTATGATAGAGTTGTTCAAGCTACTACATAACGAAAGGAAAGGTGATTTTTATAGCTAACAAGACAAACAGCATGTCACATACAAAATGGATGTGCAAATACCATATTGTCTTTACTCCCAAGGTATCTCAACACCATTTGCCATATGATAACTTTCATCCATAATCATAACTATTTCGCTCCTACATTATTTTGCTGTCATTTACATTTACCATACTGTTCATCATCCACCGGCTCCAGCCATTCATTACTGCCATTTTCGCCGGGGACCTCAACTGCCAAATGAGAAAACCAGCTATCCGGCGCCGCTCCATGCCAATGCTTTACACCTGCGGGAATATTGACAACCGTTCCAGGAACACAAAGCTGCGGCTCCTTTCCCCATTCCTGGTAATAGCCCCTGCCTGCCACGCAGACTAAAATCTGGCCGCCGCCCTTGTCGGCATGATGGATATGCCAGTTGTTACGGCATCCAGGTTCAAAGGTCACGTTGAAAATCCCCACTTGCTCCGTTGACAATGGCGCAAGGTAACTTTGACCGATAAAATACGGTGCAAACGCATCATTTGGCTCGCCAATCGGAAATACCATAGATTGGGCATGAAAAGCCTTAGCATCTGCCGCAGGCGTTTCTTCCTTCCATACTTCTTTTGCCATCCTGAAAACGGCCCACGCTTTCGGCCATCCACAGTAAAATCCCGCATGGGTGACAATCTCCGCAATTTCCTCTTTTGTGACACCGTTTGCTTTTGCGCTTATTAAGTGGTAACGGAAAGATTCATCCGTCAGCCCCTGTGCCATTAAAGAAACCACGGTCACGATGCTGCGGTCACGCATAGACAGCTTATCCTCCCTGCTCCATACCTCGCCAAATAGCACATCATCATTCAACTGTGCAAATTTAGGGGCAAATTCCCCTAGCTGATTCCTTCCTGCTGTTTGTTTTATCGACATAATAATCCCTCCTACTTCTTTGCCCAATGATTGCCAAATGACGATTGTTCCGATTCAACATAACCTCTATGCCCATAGACAGTACATCCGTCAAGCGCTGTTTCCAAATCATGAAATTCATCATCTGTCAATGCAACATTCCATGCACCCAGGTTTTCAAGGATTCTTTCCTGGTTCTTCGATCCTGGGATCGGAACAGCATTTGGATATTTGTGGAGCATCCATGCCAGGGAAATTTGTGAGTTTGTAGCATTTTTTTCCCTAGAAAATCTGGAAAGTATATCCAAAATTGGCTGGTTGCTTTTGATATTTTCCTGTGAAAGCTGAGGAACAAACTTTCTCACATCATCCCCCTCAAACTTGGTATCAATTGTAACTTTCCCAGAAAGAAAGCCGCTTGCAATCGGTGAAAACGGCACTACACCGATGTTTTTTTCAATGCAATATGGGAAAATTTCTTTTTCACAATCACGCTCTAACATGGAGTACAGATTTTGAACAGCAGAAAGAGGTGTGATTTTCTGCGCTTTCCCAAGCGTATCTACGGACACTTGTGAAAGCCCCCATCCTCTGATGACACCTTCCTTAATCAATCTGCCCATTACCTCCGCAATATCCTCAATCGGAACCTGTTCATTGATTCTATGAAGATAATACAAATCCACATAATCGGTACGCAGATTTTTAAGGGACTGATCCAAATGCCTGCAGATAGAATCATAGAGGTTTGCCCCATTCTCAAAATCATCATTGTGCAAATGGAATTTAGTAGCCAGCACAACATCATAGCGAAACGATTCAACAGCCTTTCCTACAAGCTGTTCGTTATGCCCTGCAAAAAACATTTCCTGCCCATAACTCTCGGCAGTATCAAAAAAAGTACATCCGAAATCATGTGCCTTCTGAATAGCTTCTATGCTGTACGCCTCCTCTGGCACTTTACCATAACCATGCGAGAATCCCATACAGCCCATTCCTATTTCTGATACCTCAATGGTGTTCAGCTTTCTTGTTTTCATAGCGAAACCCTCCTGTCTTCATCATTTTTATTGTAATTCTCCCAGCCAGTTTAACAAACCTTCCTTTGCCGAGGCTGTGTCATCCTCATATACATCAAAAACATTTTCCGAAACTTTTACCGATTCCGGCAATACTTCGCTAATATCCTGTACGCTCCGGGCCAGTCCGCCTGTGCCGTGGGAACAGAACAAATAAACCTGTTTATCCGAAAGATCGTTTTCTTCAATTTTTCCGCAGGCTGCAAGATAAACCGTCAAAAATAAAGCGAACAAGAAATAAATTGTCTTTTTCAAAACCATCTCACCTATCATATTCCATTTTTAGAAAGCCATTTCCTTATCCTGCTTTTATTGTAATCGTCATACTCCGTATCAAGCCCTGCCCCCATATTGCTTTTTGGCGCAAGCTTTGCAATGGCGCTCGTTGTCTGCCCGAACCGTCCTCCGCCCATAGAACAGTACGGGATGATTGTCTTGCCGCTTAAATCGTATTGTTTCAGAAAACTGCGTACTGGGGCCGGAATGGATGCCCACCAGTTGCAATAACCCAAAAGGATTGTGTCATAATCATTGATATGATATCCCGCATCCTCAAGGGATTCTTTCAACGCCGGGACGGCGGAGTCCCTAAGCTCCTTCAAAGCCTCCGCATAAAGCCCTTGTGAGTTATAGTCTGCCGAATAATCTTTTTTGCGTCTGAGACAAAACACATCAGCCCCCGTCATGTCAGCAATGATGTCCGTCAGCCCTTTTGTATTCCCCGTCTGTGAAAAATAGACGATCAACACTTTTTTGTCCGCTTTTTGTTTTACTTCTGAGAATGTGCTTGTGGCCTTCCCTTTACCGACAGCGCCTCGCACAAGCCTGATCCCAATTCCATATGTCGCAACGTCCGGCGCATTTGCGCTGCGGTAGGCGGACCGGATATGCTTTGGGAAATCATTCCATGCGCCGCCCCTTGCCACCTTGTATCTGCCCTTCTTCGGGCCGGTTGGGTTGCTTACCGCCTTTTTGCCATAACTGCCGTACCAGTCCCATACCCATTCGGCAGCATTGCCATGCATTTGATATAAACCGTTTAAATTCTTTGCATAGCTTTTCACCTTGACCGTCTTCCCAAGGTAACCGTTCACCCAGTCGCCGGAAGCGTTATTGTTATACCCATACGCATTATAACAGTTCGCATCCTTATCATGGACATAGTTCCCAAAGGAGAAAGGCGTTTTGCTTTTTCCCCTTGCGGCATACTCCCATTCCGCTTCTGTAGGCAGGCGGTAGCCATTTGCGGCTTTGTTCCATGTAACCTTTTTCCCTTTTATGGAATAAGCCGCCTAAAGCCCCTCTGACTTGCTTAATTTGTTACAGTATCTGACGGCGTCATACCAAGAGACATTTGTAACCGGCAGATTGTTTCCTTTTTGCTCACTGGGATTTTTTCCCATCACAGACTTATACTCTTTTTGCGTCACCTCCGTGGGGGACATATAAAAAGTTTTTACCTTTACGCTGTGCTGCACCTCGTCGTTTTCCCGCTCAGCTTCTTTTTTCGGGCTTCCCATTGTAAATTTACCGCCCTTTATCTTTACAAATCCATCTGATACTTTTGTGGCAGATTTTGCAAGGACATCCTCTGCGCCAAATGGCATCCCACAAAATAAGGCGGAAAAAAACATAACGCCCGCAAGCAGTACCGCACACATTCTTCTCATAATTCGCACGCTCCCTTCTTAAATATTTCTTCCATACTTATGTGGAAATCACTTGAAATTCTTTCCATTTCCCTGCTTTTTCCCGCCATGCAAAAACAACCGCCCGCAAGAGCCAGTCACATACCATTGCCACCGCGATCCCTATCACACCCAGATTCCATACAATTCCCAAAAGGTATGACAGGAGCAGGCGGACAGCAATCGTGGACAAAATGGAAACAAACATGGTAAACTTTACATCCCCTGCAGCCCTAAGCCCATTGGAGAGGGCGCCGGAGAATGGAAACGCAATGGCGTTAAACACATTATGGATCAGGACCAGCCAGATCACGAGCTGTTTTGTTTCCGGGGACAATGAGTAAAATTTAAGGAAAAGCGGCGTCAGCAGAAAAATCAAAAGATTCCATACAGAGGAAATCAGCACCGTCATTTTCGTGAGTTTCCGAAAATAATATTCCGCCGCCTCTGTGTTTCTGTTTCCCATGCACTGCCCGATCACCGTGATAAATGCCGGCCCCATCGCAACCCCGGCCAGCGCAGCCAAAGACCATATGCTCTGAGCCACCCCGTTTGCCGCAATCTGATACGTTCCAAAAAGGGCAACGATGCTTGAAAGAGCTACCTTGACTAACTGAAAAATCCCGTTCTCCGCACCATTTGGAACCGCAATATTTAAAATGCTTTTCATCAGGCTGCCATTCCATTTAAAAATCCAGCGGAAACGGTAGGAAACTTCGCTTTTCTTCTGAAAGCACAACACCGTAATGACCGCTGCTGAAAATGTCCGGGCAAGGAAAGACGGCCATGCCACTCCGGCCACTCCGGCATTCAGCACAAATACACCGATTACGTTGCCAAGCACATTGATCATGTTAGAAAAAACCGATATATACATGGTTACGTCTGTTTTTCCAAGGCTCCGGTAAACGGCTGCGCCGGAATTATAAACAGCCAATGCCGGATAGGAATAAGCCGATATTTTCAAGTAAGTGATACATGCTTCCATAACGGAATCCTCAACCTTGCCGAACAGCAGAGAAAGCAGAACCTTGTTCCCAATCAGCACCGCTGCTCCAATTATTACTGAGAATATCGTGGAAAAAGACAGAAGCTGGCTTGCGGCTTCCCCGGCATGTTCCATTTCCTTCCGGCCAATATACTGGCTGATCACAACCGCACCGCCGGAGGCCAGGGCGGTAAACAGGTAGATGAATATGGTATTAAACTGATTTACCAGTGATACGCCAGATACCGCATCCTCCCCGGTATAGCTGATGATAAGCGTATCACAAAGCCCTACAAGCATAACTAAAAGCTGTTCCAAAAACAGCGGGATAACCATTTTCTTTAATTCCCGGTTGGAAAAAAGTTCCGCTTGTTTATCCATTTTATTCACCTCATTTTCCGCGAACAATAGGGAAAAATGTTTTATTTTAACCTCAGACCGTCAACCCATTTGTTTACTGTGCTCTGGGATGCGCTGCCTTCAAACCGCCTGCCCTTCTTCCATGCCGGATCTCCGTTGCACAATTTCTTCAAATCGGAAGATGCTGTACTGATTCCGCTGCTGCCAGAAGTGCAGAATGGGATGATCGTCTTGCCGCTGAAATCATAACTTTCTACAAATGTATCTATGATACGGGGAGCTGTCTCCCACCAAATTGGGAATCCAATATAAATGACATCGTAGCTTGCCATGTTCTTAACGCTGCCTTTGATCGCCGGCCTTGCATTTTCATTTTCCATTTCTTTGTTTGCACGGCAGTTGTCATTGTTGTAATTCAGATCTGTGCTTGTATATGCTTTTTGCGGCACGATCTCATACAGCTTTCCTCCGGAGGCCTTTGCCACTTTCTTTGCCACTCCCTCTGTTGTTCCTGTTGCCGAGAAATACGCTACCAACACCTTTCCTTTGGAAGCCTTGTTCACTTTGATCTTACACTTAGAGGCAGCTTTCCCTTTTGCTGCCTTTGCTGTAATAGTGGCAGTTCCGGCTTTTTTGGCGGTCACAACGCCTTTGGAACTGACAGTCGCCACAATTTTGTTCGAAGATTTCCATGTGACTTTTTTAGACGCTGCCTTTGGTTTCACAGACTTTACTTTCAATGTAACCTTGCTTCCTTCTGTCATCGTGACATTTTTTTTGTTTAATGTGATGCTGCTCGGTGTGCTTGCCGCCATAACTGTCATATCAAAATTCGTTGTGAAAGACAGTACTAATGCAAGAGATACCGCAAATACCATGAATCTTTTTACTATTTTTCCCATAATTGTTCTCCTTTCTGGTATCGGCACGCGCCGCATTGCGTCACCTGCCATATCGTCGGAAGGCATTTCTAAGAAATGCTTTGCATTTGCCTTCCTCCTTTTTATAGTCGAATACAATTTCCACGCTGTCATCCAGCTTATCAAAAACTGACAGGCCCGAAGTTACCCTTCCAATGGAGCTTAACCGCATGGATAAATCCGGTTGGTCGGACTGGTTATAGAAAATGGCCATCGTATCGTTTTCAAAGCAATAAGTAATGTCGCCATTCACAAATCCCAGTTTGCCTTTGCTCTTTTTGGTCGGCCTGTCTTTTTTTGCCACGTCTCCGTAATATTCCCTGCCCCCAAATTCATCCATCGTCACTTTCAATGGGAACTTTTTCATGATTTGCTTCCCAAGTGCAGTATTATAACACACACCGTTCAACTTGCGGTATGTGTAAGGCATTGTATTTGCCTTTCCCCAAATTTGCATACCATCGGATATTCAAAAGGTTATGGGCGGTAAACAGCAGGAGCATCCCAGTTCCAGCCCATTCATGAAGCAGTTCTCCTGTAACCTGGACAGCCATCAGCATGAGCAGGAATGCCGTCATCAAAATGTCGATGAATATCTTTATCTTCATGTTTACTTTCATGCCGTTTTCCTCCGAAATGCGCAGGTTTTACTTTGCAGTGACATCCAATCCCAAGCCGTTTACCCAATCTACGATTTCTTCACGGGAACTGCCGCCATCCAGCCGGTCTCCGGAAAGCCAGTTTGCCCCGTCTGTCAGTTTTTCCAAATTGGAAGCGGAAGAACCCATGCCGCTGCCGCCAGAAGTACAAAACGGCACTACCGTTTTCCCGGTAAACTCATAGCTTTCCACAAAAGTGCTGACAATCCTTGGTGCATCTCCCCACCAGATCGGATAACCAATAAACACAATGTCATACTGATCCATGTTATCCACAGAACCGGAAATTGCCGGACGAGCAGCCGGATCGTTCATTTCAACCGTGCTGCGGCTGTTGTCATCGTTATAATCTAAATCATCATCCGTATAAGGTTCCTGTGGCACAATCTCATAAAGATCGGCGCCCAAGCTGTCAGATATATGCTCAGCTACGCCTTTCGTTGTATTCGTCGCGGAAAAGTAAGCTACTAAAACATTTGTCCCACCCGCATCCTCATTTCCTCCAGCATCATTGGGGTTTTCCGTCTCATCTGTAACGTCGGCGGTTTCTGTGCCAGAAGCCAGTTCCTCTGTTTTGGAATCCTCTGATTCCTGTTCGGAAATCTTTGTTTTCTCCTCCGTTTTTGCTGAAGAAGCATCATTCTTTTCCTGCCCGCTGTTTCCGCAGGCCGCAAGGGATGCGGTCATTAAAATTGTTAATAAAATAGCTGCAATTTTTTTCATAGTGTCCTCCAATCTACTCTGCCAGTGAAAAAGTGATTTCTTCCTGGCCGTCAAAAGTATCAAAAACAGATAAATCTGAAGTTACTTTCCCTACGGGAATCACTTCCATTGTCAAATTGGGATGGTCAGTCTGCGCATAAAAGATGGCCATTGTGTTATTTGTACTGCAATAGGTAATGTCTCCATTGTCAAAATGAAGCTGTCCGCCGCCTTTTTCAGTTACGCCGATTGTTCCCAGCCATTCCGAAACAACATCATGGGATGCGGGGACATCTTCCGCAAGGATAGCAAGACCATCCAACAGTTCTTCCGCATTACTGGCATCCTCAATCGTTTGATAGCTTGCACCTGCGCCATATCCGTAAATCAGCCGGATACATTTCCTGTGTTTGGATCAGATGGATGTCTCCGCCCGTTATTTCCTGAATCATACGGGCCACATATTCTGTCGTTCCGTAGGTATCTCCATCCATCCGACACTCCCACATCCAGAAAAGGAAAAAACAAGCCCAAAGGATAACACTGTAAAAAATAATTTTCTTGCTTTCAACTTGAATCCCGCTCCTTATCATTGTCTATATTTTTCTTATATCACTAAGATAGCGGCACGCGCCTCTTCGCGTCACCTGCTGTGTCGTCAGAAGGAATTTAAAAAATGCTTCGCATTTGCCTTCTTCCTCATTGTACAGTCAGCCCTGTGATATATCAAATACTTGTTTTTTATAGGTTACTTATGCTCAAAAAGCATAAATGATTTCATTTTATACGATCTAAGCCCTCTCCACCACTTTACCGTTACAAGCCATGACTGAATTTTCCAGGATAACTTCCCCCACATTGTCTGCCATGATGGTGCCGCTCCTGGGATTCTTCACGGAAATAATATGTCCCTTTACATCTGCCTCCACATCCGAATATTCAAAGGATAAATCCGTACCCTCCATCGTACAGTCCACCAATTTTAGATGGGTACAATAACACAATGGCTGCGTACCGATGATTTTACAATTTATCAATGTCAGTCCGTCGGAGAACCATGCCAGATACTCCCCTTTTATAACGCTGTCCCTTACCGTCACATTCCTGCTATGCCAGAATGCATCTTTTGTGTCAAGGACAGAATCTGCAATTTCAAGATTTTCCATATATTGGAAAGAATATTTTCCTTTCATGGAAACATGGTCTAATTTCACATCCCTGCTGTCCATGAAAATGTATTCTGATGTGATGTCCACATCCTTTAATGTGATGCTGCTGCTTTTCCATCCAAACTCAGGCGAAACAATCCTGCTGTTTTCAACCAGGATATGGCTGCATTCACGGATGGCCTTAATCCCTTCTAACGTACAGTCCCTGATTACGCCATGATCCGCATACCAGATTGCAGCCCTTGTTTTTTCATCCATCTGGACACGCTCCATACGGAATCCTTTTATATGCCATAAAGGATAGCGGAGAGAAAAGCAGCAATCCCATAAAGCAACGTCCCTGGATTCCTTTAATGCTGACTCCCCATCTGCGGGGCCTGCAAAAATACAGTTTCTTATGTCGCACTCCTGCAAATGGTACAGCGCCCTTTCTTCGTCAAATTGTCTGTTTTCCATTAACTGTCTCATATAATAACCTCTTTCCTGTCTCGCTTTTTTCGTCCGTAACAGACTACAGATGTTCCAATTCTATCATTCTGTCTTCTGCCATATCCAAGGCAGCGTCAGCATTTTTTCCGTAAGCATTCAATGTAATATAGGTATCCATAGCAAAAAATGTCCGCTCAGCTCCTTCATTTTCCTTTGCGCCGGAACAGGCAGACAAGATAAATGCCATACCAGCAAGCAGCAATACCGCTTTCATTTTTGTCTGTTAATTTTAAACATATGATTCGCTGCCCTCCCGTAGTTGATATGTTTGCGTTAGAAACGAACAGCGCAGCTCTCCTCAGACACGCTTTCGGGAAACTGCGCTATTGTTTTCACAAAGCTTCTTTCTATTTAGTAGCCTCCAGGCCCAGGCTTTCTGCCCACTGTATCATGTCATTCTGGGATGCGTTGCTGCTAAAACGCCGTCCGGAAAGCCAATTTGCTCCGCTTGCCAGGCTGTGCAGGTTTGTAGCAGAAGAACCGATACCGCTGCTTCCCGATGTGCAGAATGGGATGATCGTTTTTCCAGATAGATCATAGCTTTCTAAGAACGTACTGATAATTCTTGGAGCCTGCCCCCACCAGATTGGATAACCAAGGAAGACGGTATCATACTGTCCCATGTCCGCTACTGATCCGGAAATTTCAGGACGCGCATTTACGTCGTTCATTTCCATACTGGTACGGCTGCTTGAATCTCCATAATTTAAATCAGCAGACGTATAAGGAACTGCAGGTACAATCTCGTAGAGCTCTGCTTCCAGACCGTACGAAAGATACTCCGCCAGTTTTTCCGTCGTGTTTGTAGCTGAAAAATAAGCGACTAAAACCTTATTTTTATCGGCATCATCCTTTTCGTCAGAATCATCATCTGTTCCGGCGTCCGCCAGCGAAAACGTGACATCCTCCCGGCTGCCAAGGCTGCTGAAAACAGATAAGTCAGAAGTCACCCTTCCAATCGGCACAACCTCCATCGTTAAATTGGGGCGGTCTGTCTGTGCATAAAAAATTGCCATTGTGTTATTTGTCCTGCAATATGTGATATCTCCATTTTCAAAATTTAACTGTCCGTTTTGGGAAGTCCCTGGCGTGAAACTTAAGCCCCCATAATATTCCCTTCCGCCATAGCCGCTCATGGAAACTGTTAGTGGGAAATGCTCCTTGATTTCCTCAGCCAGGGCCGTGTCATAAATCACACCGTCCAAAGCCGTATTTCCAACCGTGATTTTAATTGGCGTCCCCTCCGGCTCCGGGTCAGGAGTCGGCTCAGGATCTGGATCTTGTCCTGTAATCCCAATGTCTGCAAGCCAGCCGTCCAACGTGCTTTCGGCTGCAGACACATCCTTTGCCGCGATTGCAATCCCGGAAAGAACCTCTGCCTGCGGGCAGGCATTGCTTATTGTCCGGTAGCTGCTGCCAGCCCCGTAACCGTCATGCGTACAGAATGGTACCACCTTTTTTCCCGACATATCGTATTGCTTCAAAAAGGACAGGACTGCCTGCGGAGCGTTTGTTGCCCATACCGGATAACCGATAAAAACGGTATCATATCTGGAAATATCCAAATTGCTTTGCACAAGTTCCGGCAATACGCCGTCCTGCATTTCCTGATGGTTCTGGTCTACCACTGCGTCAAAATCATCCGGATATTTCTGCTTTGTCTGAATCGAATGTAAGTCACCGCCAACTTTTTTCTGAATCATTTGAGCAACATATTCTGTTGTGCCATATTTTCCCATATCATCTACAACAACGCTGGCAGAAGTAGTCGCGTCAACATTCGCAGCATTCTCTGTATTCTCCGAAAGTGAAAAATATGTGATTAAAATATTTGATGTTCCTGGTTCTGGATCTGGCGTCGGCTCTGGTTCCGGCTCTGGCTTTTCTACCAACCCAAGACTGTTTACCCATTCTGTGACACTGTCATGGGATGCGCTGCCACTAAAGCGTTGTCCCTGCATCCATTCTGCCCCGCTTGCCAGACTATGCAGATTCGTAGCGGATAAACCGATTCCGCTGCTTCCCGATGTGCAGAACGGGATGATTTTCTTGCCTGAAAAATTATAACTTTCCAAAAAAGTACTGATGATCCTTGGCGCCTGCCCCCACCAGATCGGATAACCAAGGAACACAGTATCATACTGATCCATATTTTCAATGATGGTAGATATGGCCGGACGCGCATTCGGGTCGTTCATTTCAATGCTGCTCCTGCTGTCTGCATCGCTATAATTCAAATCCGCAGAAGTGTATGGGACTGCCGGATCGATTTCATATAAATCCGCCGGAAGCCCATCCGCTATGTACCCGGCAATTTTTTCCGTTGTATTCGTCGCGGAGAAATAAGCAACCAGGATTTTGCTGTTCCCTGGCGTCACGGGTGTAGGTTCCGGTGTAGGTTCTGGTGTTGGTGTCGGTTCTTGGCTGCGTTCTGTCACCCTGATGTCAACCCATACAGATTTTTTCTTATTATCTTTATTTAAAGCCGTAACCGTTATCCGTGCTGTTCCCGTGTTTCTTGCAATCACCGTTCCCTTTTGATCTACGTTAGCCACGCTCGCATTGCCTGATACATATTGGATGCTCTTTAGTGATTTCGCTGGCATCACATCCACTTTAAGGTCCTTCCAGCCGCCCCTTTCCAAAGAATAAACTGTCCCTGCAACATTTTTATTATCTATGCGGACAGATATCGATTGTATCTTTGGGTTAACAGCTTTTACTTTTACCCAGGTAGATTTCTTTTTCCTGTCTTTTCCGGTAACCGTGATCTGGATTTTTGCAGTCCCTTTTTTCTTTGCCGTTATTTTTCCTTTTTTACTTACCGACACAATTTTGAGGTTGCTTGATTTATAACGAATGGATTTCATTGCCTTTTTGGGTGAAACAGTAACTTTTAAATTTTTGCTTTTGCCTACATCAAGTGTGTATGTCTTTTTTGTGGCTTTCTTATTGTCTATACGGACTGCAACTGATCTTACTGTATTTTTGCTTGCAGCCTCTACTGGCTGTCCTGTTGCAAAAACAGACAGCGTCAGCATAAAAATCAAAGAGCATAAAAATGTAAACAGCTTTTTTCTCATATTCATTCCTCCGTTTTTAATTCATAAATACAATAATCAATCCGGTCTAAAATCTGCTGTTTCCGATGGATCTCTTCAAGGAGATCGCCCCTGCATTTTCTTAAGATAAGGGTTTTCTTTGAACGGTCTGCAGAATTGTCTTCCGGCAGACTCAGATATGATTTTAAATCTTCTGGCTTCATCCCTCCCTCCATAAGCATATGGATCTGCCCGATCCTTATAAAATCTTCCTCTTTATAATCGGGACCGCCATCCTTTGCCGTTGTCCTGGTCAAAAATCCTTTGCTTACATAAAACTTTAGTTTTTCCATTGTGATTCCGTATCTGCGGCTTGCGTCTTCCAGCGTCATAGGCATCCTCCCTATACCAGAGCGTACACGCACGAACTTCTGGTGCCATAAAAAATATGAGTGCTAAGTCCAGGCAGCTATTGCCTTTCCTTTTACACTCATATTGTAACGATTTTGATATCTTATATCAAATACTTGTTTTATATCAAATACTTATGCCTTAAAAGCATATGTTGTTTTCGTGTGTTCTATGAATTTAGTCACAGCCAGACTGAATGGCTGCTGCTTTTCCCATGCGATCACACTATTGGCAGATAGTTCCGGGGACAGCGGGCGGTAAATAATTTCATTTTTATCCCAAAAGGGCACGGCCCCTTCAATGACAAAGGAGTATCCTAATCCCTTCCGCACCATAATTGCGCTGTTTGTGCTTAAATTGCTCGTAAATAAAATCCGAAGATGCTTAAAAGAATCCCCAAACCAATTTGCCAGTTCATTCTGCACATTTATACGGCGTGGCAGAATGATCGGCCGGTCTTCAAAATCACTTGCCACAACCGCTTCCTTTTCTGCTAATGGGTCATCAGGTGTCATCAGGACTACCCACCGTTCTTTTTTATTTAACCGGATAAAATCAAATTTTCCAATGTCGATTGGTTCTAACAGGATGCCAATATCAACCAGTCCTTTTTCCATCTGCTCTTTTACCAAGTCGGCATTTGCCGTATAAATATCATAGGTGACAAGCGGATATTTTTTACTGAATGTCTCAAATAAATCAGGGAGCATCTGCACAGCGGCCAACTCGCCGCAGCCAATTACGATCTTCCCATCCACAAAATCTTCCTGCTCAATCAGTTCTTTTTCTGTCTTATCAACCAATGATAGAATCTCCTCCGCACGGCGGCGGAGCAATATCCCCTCATTGGTAAGTGTAATTTTCCTTGACCCTCTATGAAATAGTTTCACGCCGACTTCTTCTTCCAACTGTGCCAACTGACGGCTCAAAGTTGGCTGCGTAATATGCAGAATCTCTGCGGCTCGGTTGATTCCCCCTTCCCGCACCACGGTAAGGAAATACCGAAGCACTCTAATCTCCATTGCACCACCTCCATATTTTTTAATTTTATCATCCGTATTTACTCCAGGCAAGATATTGTTACCTATTTTATAATCAGGTGTAAAAAACCTGCAGACATGAAAAAATAAGATTAAATAAAGCCTTCATAGTTTAGAAGCTCTTTCTTTAATCTTATTATAAATCAATTGTATTCATTTACCTTATGATTTTTGGGAATATTGGGAAACATAAAGCAGAGCAGGGGATTTAGAAGCCGGGCAGTTCCAATAATAATGCTGCTGTTCTTGCAATGCGTATCAATCCTGCCAAGAATGACATTCACCACAAAATTACAGTTATTTATATCATATGCCAAAATGGAAAAAATGTGACGGTTTTTTATTTTTGTGGTATAATATCACTGGCTAATATACGATCCAAGTTACACTAGTGTACTGACATGTTGATATATATCCAAATTATACTGGTAGAAACAGCCGTTTTGATGTATACTTAAGAAAAAAACGGCGGTGATTCCAATGGCAAGACCCAGAAAATATATAATCAGCCTTACAGAAGATGAATTCAAGGAACTCAAATC
>CAJTCY010000013.1 GCA_910575075.1 Lachnospiraceae bacterium | reverse complement strand
ACGGATGACATCTGATGAAGGAAGAACTCCTTCTTCTGTCATCTAAGATATATTTAGAAATTTATTAACTGTGTAGCCTTGATTAACTACACCATTATTATACAAGGAGGTAATAATTTATGGCTTTACAAGAGGAAATAACTGCTCGTGCAAGTAAGATATATCGTGAATCGTATCAGATGTCCATCGGTGAATTGATAAACTTGTACCGAGACGGAGAAATGGATATTCATCCTGAATTTCAACGTGTGTTTAGATGGAATGAATATCAGAAAACAAAATTGATTGAATCAATTATGCTTAATATCCCGATTCCTTCTATCTTTGTAAGTCAAAATGATGATCAATAAGCCGTGACGTTAAATTTAATATACCAGTTGAGGGTATAATAAAAACAAACTCAAATCTTAATTCGGAAATATTTATGGAAATAATGGCGACAATAGGTTTGGAATGTAAGGAGTATGAAAGTTCATATAAGCTGATTGATACAATTATTTTCAAATCAAGTGTCAAATGCGGCAATTCAAAAACAGTATTTGCTTGAAAATTCAACTGAATATGCATAGCACTAAATGTTGCTGCATGGAAGCAAATACAACCATGCAAGTATTATCTGGACGAGGCAGAGCGGGAGTTTGATCGTGAGGACATAGAAGAAATCCAGCGTTTTGCATTGGAAACGAGGCGTAGGGTTAAGGAACAGCAAAAAAGATAGGCTGTTTTAATCTGATTTTCTATAACAGTGTTGAGGATGCAGTTTTTAAGGCGTTAGGGGTAGAATGAGATGGAATGCAGTATCTTTGGAGAATGAAATCATCAGATATACTTGTTAGAAAAAGTGGAAAGACATAAAAAGGAAGCCAAATAAACGCCTCAATAGTGGGGCGTTTTCTGCTATTCGGGATGTGTTTGGAATGGTTCAGACTGCTGCTGGTTTTCCCTTACGGTCTGTTCCTCATGAGTGCCTTCGCTGGGGAACAGATGCTTGGATGCACGGTGGCTGTGCAGGATGTCAAAGCGTAAGGCAGTCCCTCTGGCACGTTTGTTGTATTCTATGAGCATTGCTTCAGCAAATCCCATAGCCCCGCCTTTACGCTCTTTGGCAGTACGGCTAAGTTCTTTGATGGTCACACTTCCCACCTTATCCTTGAAAATATCATCTTTCAGGCTGTCCCCATAGGCATTGATGAGTCTTGCAATGCCGTTCATGATATTGGAGGAAAAGGAATTGGCCGCACCCTCCCATGTACCGATACAAAGGCGGAGTACATGGTCTAAAGTATGAAAGCCGTATTTATCATAAATCTTTTCCAGTGTGGATACTGCACAGATGCATCCCGGAGCAGAGGATGAGGAAATTCTAAGGTTGTATTTTTCTACAAGGTCACGGATAAGCAAGTGCTTATCACTTCCGGCTTCGATATTGGCAATGAAAATTTCATAAGGGAGCAGTGGCTTGACATATTTCATCTGGTTAGCAAAAATATCTGCCTCATGGGAATACTCCAAATCATCATAAATCATGCACCACACAGGGGTTTCACGTGAGCCGGAGACCATAGCAATGATTTCAATGGTGTGCTGACCGTTGAATACATAGTTGATGCCGTCCCTGCGGCTGACCTTGACTGGATTTATCTGATAGGGATCGAAATTTTCGGCTGCTTTCTGTACATGTTTGGTTGATAGATTACGCTGATATTCTTGGTCGGATACAAGATTTTTAATGGGGATCTGCTCAAAATGTACATTCGGTACAAAGATGCTTAAATCATTCATTTTGCTTTTCCTCTCTTAGATGGTCTATTAGTGGCGTGACAGTACTATATAAATTGTAAAGCTGTCTTAGGAGCTTCTGCCTTGCCTCTTTGGATGTTTTGGTAAAGTCTGTATTTTGCGTTACTCTTTGTATTGTGCCGTTCCATGATGGAATTGTCAGGGACAGGCTTGCAATTTCCGCATTGGGATCATATGCAGGCTGCTTTTTTATTTGAAATTCATGATTTGGTGCAGCGGCCCTTTTTTGCGGCGGGTTTGTGGTAACGGATACCCTTTTCCATTGTAATTCATGCCTCATATCAGAATATCCTATATGCTCAATGCCGTCATTGGAAAGCTGTTCATTGAGGGTATGGATATGTGTCTTTGGGAGGCGGGACAGTTCCACCACATTCTGATGTGAAATTTTCAATTTACCGGAAAAGATTTTCCGTATGATGTCTGCCTCTTTTTCCCATACTATATCAATACTTCGGGCATAGATTCCGTATTTATATACGGTATTATGGGAGATACCATATTCTTTTCCCAGTTTAATGGCAGTTTGATAGCTGTAATTGGTATGTCTCCCGGCAGTATGGGGGATACCGGTATTTTTTTCTGACTGGTATTGTTCCATTGCGATACGTGCATTGACTGATTTTTCAGCTTCAAAGCGTTTCCCGATCAGGTAGCTTACAGCTTTTTGGGGAAGGTCACAGCGTTTCAGCTGGTCAGTACAGATATATACTATGGCATCATCCCGGCTTTTAAAGTTAATATTTTTTGTGGAAAAAGGAAGCTGCCAGTTGGTGCAGATTTCAAACCGTTTATATCCGTCTATGATGATGTCATTCCATACCAGAATAGGTGCAGAGCATCCGTTGTCAAAAAGGTTTTCTTCGAGAGCCGTATAATCCTGTTCTGATAGTGGGAGTTTGATTCGCTGGAACTCATTATCTGTTTTTATGGCATTATGTATTTGTTGCATATGTAACTCCTGTGTATGGTCATTAAAATAATGTTAGTTATGGAAAGGCAGACTTTATTACAGATCAGGTGTTGAATGTGCAGTTTCTTCCTGTGGTCTGCTGTTTGTGCTACTTTCTATACGTGTGGATTGTTTATCCTCTAAATCTTTCTTTTGTTCTGCTTCTGTTATAGTAAGGATTTTACCAGAAGATGCAGCAGTCAGTGGTTCTGCATTTTTTTGTATTCCAAACACAGTATATCCGTTAAATAAATGAACCTGAACTGCATTATGGTGTTCTTCTGCTGGAAGACCAAACTGATTCTTCCAGTCAGAAGGATAGATTGGAATACGTGATATTTTTCCGTTGTCCCCAGATGCACGGACTTTTGTATAAATTTCCGGCGAGGTAAGGTCGAATACGAATAGCAGATCATTCCCTGATTTTAATAATTTTCCTAAGAGTCTGTAACGGTAGTCAGGATTCCATCCCATTAGGGCAATTACCTTTGCAAAAAAAATAGGGCAGATAATCTGTTTCGGACTTCTTTTGCTTGTGTTACTACACCAACGGAAAGAATCTTTTGTATTTTCACAGCAGGGCTTGACGGTAAGTTTCTTTTCCTCTGGGTTTATAAGTATCTGTATAAAATCTGTATCCGGCACTTTTCGGATGCAGGCTGTATTTACAGATACCTTATAGTCATTAAAGGTAAATACGGGTTCAAGGATATGTGAGAAAAATTCTCCGTGTACTACTTGGTAGCCCTCATAGCTGAAAGTATCATCTTCTAAAGTTTCATCTGATGTACCTGATAGGGATGCATCAGTAACAGTATCCTTTGCCATAGTGTCATTCATTTTGTCTCTCCTGTATCATTTCATTTATTATTTTTTTTTATGCTGTCACTTATGACCGTTGGATTTGTTACGGCTAAATCATCCTCTTTTACAACAGCAGTACCATTGGCCAGAATGTTCCAGTTAGGATGTCCTAAAAATTCTGTGATTTCAGATGCCTTTGACTGTGCATAATAATTTTCGCCAAAATTGGCAGCCCATTCAGCTGGGTAGGCAACAATTTCCTTTTTAACACCGGTGGTAAAAGGCGTGGTGGAACTGGGCAGGGCATCTTCATTCATATTGTCAGAGGATATAAATATTTCTGTATCACACAAATTGTAAATCAGGATGCTTTCGGTATTGTTTTGCAGCAGATGCCCGGTTAGACGGTAGCGGTATGCAGTATTCCATTCAAACAATGTAAAAAGGGTGGGAAGAAAGGCTTTTCCACTGATGGTGCGAGGAAGGAAAACATCCTCATGTAATTTAGCCCATTGCACACCGTTACGGTTTTCTTTTGTAGTGGAGCGTATGGAAAATATTTTTTTGTCCGGATGCACTAGCATTTCTACATAGGAACACTGGGGGAACTTCTTAATGCTTTCTGTATTGAATTTGATAGTATGTTTCGTAAAAGTGACAGTTGCTTTACCAGTGTGTGAAAAATACTGACCTCTTGCCACTTCATATCCACGCAAATCAAATTCCCCAGAATGGGTTTCAATCTTTATGGAGGCATCAGCAGGACTGTTTTCTGTTGCAGGAACATAAACAGAGGCATTGGCATAATCCTCTGCATGGAATCCAGACCATCGGGGGTTGATGATAACATAACCATACAATACCCCATTATCAATTACGTGTAGCTTTGGCAGAATGCTTTTGTTACCGTATTTGGCATTATAAATCATCTGCTGTACTGCTAAGAAATCATCCCTTGTCACGATTGGCTCATGATGGTCTTTCTGTCGGTATTGGTTTCTGTACTGACGGTTTTTCTTTGATTTATGATCTAAGTAGTTGGGAGTAAAAGTTTTACGTGCCAGAACATCCCCACAAGAACGCTCATTTTGTAAGATATTTAGCACTGTACCGGCAGACCATTTTGTGTTCCCCGGTTTTGTACGTCTTCCCAGTTCAGTCAGTATATCTGCAATTTTCTGTGTAGAATATCCATACAGATACAAGAAAAATATTAGACGTACTGTTTTTGCCTCTTCTTCATTGATAACAAGGTTTCCGTCTTCGTCATGGTCATATCCCAGTAGAGGAGGCGTCAGGAAGATGCCTCTGCGGAAACGCATTTCAATGGATGCATTCATGATTTCGCTTTTCGTATGGCTTTCTTCCTGCGCAAGGGTGGCAATAAGTGATAAGCTCATCTCACTATTTCTGTTAAGGGTGTAGATATTTTCTGTTTCAAAGATAATGCCTATGGGTGGATTCATAGCTGATAATTCTCTGGCAATACCAATACAGTCTATGACGTTTCTTGCAAATCGGGCTACGGTTTTTGTGATAATTAAATCCAGTTTCCCGGCTTTGCAGTCTGCAATCATTTCAAGAAAAGCATCTCTATGCTGAAGGGAAGTACCAGAAATTCCCTCATCCGCATATATTTTTACTAATATCCAGTTTTCATGACGATTTACCACATCTTCATAGTGGTTCTTCTGAAGCTCATAGGATGAAGTCTGTCTGGGATCGTCTGTGGATACTCTGGCATATACCCCCACACGTAATTTTTTGGATGTATTATATACATCTTCCTGTGGCAGGGCAGGAATCACATCAAGCATTTCTGCATTGATTCCTTTATACCGTTCCCTGATTTTCTGTTTTTGGGAGATGATTTTTCCAGCTCTTTCTTCGGATATTTTCATGAACAGTGCCTGCCTTTCTTACGTGGAATAAATGTTATTATAGATTTTTCATAAAAATAAGAAATAGACTATGGGGATACCTTTATACCCATAGCCTATTGAAAGAATGTTTCAGATGAAAAGATTTTGCTTATTGTTTTTTATCAGGTGTACTCCATTGGGAATCACGTAGGATTTCTTTTGCAGATTGAAGCATCTTATATAAGAAATATCTTTCTGCAATGGTACAGTCTGCCATCAGAAGATCAATGTCAGTCTGATATGTGTTTGGATCGTAAAGCTGATTGCCACATAATAGTTCATCCATTGTGATGTTCAGGGCATTTACAATCTTAATCAGGGTCTCAATGCTGGGTTTCTTCTTGGCAGTTTCGATGTGGCTTATGTAGGATATGGATAAGTCTGTCATTTCAGCAAGTTCCATCTGGGATATGTGTCGTGCCTTTCGTATTTCAGCAATCCTCTTACCAATCTGTGTAAAATTTACTTTCATGTTGCATCTCCTTTCTATATTTAACCGGATTTTCCGGTTGAAAGGAGGGTTTACTTTTAGCAAAAAAGAATACAGAAATAAAAAGAGCCAGTCAGAAGACCGGCTGGAAGGATTGAGATATGAAAGATCCATTGTATTGTGTCCGCTGAAAGCCGCATAAGTTTTTTATTGGCTTGTGTTGGCCTTACTGTATCAGCCACCATCTGCCACGTTTCTTGCAGTCCCTTTTTCGTAATTTATAATGGTACGCTTGGAAACGCCTATCATGTTTCCTAACGCTTCTTGTGTAAGGTTTTTATTCTTCCTTAACGCTTTAATCTTATCTCAAAATTTTATGTTTTGCCTCGAAAAAGCGAAAACTATTTTCGCCGTTATAAATAAATATTATTGAAAAGTTAAAATAATTTGCATAAAATTGTGAAATATGAGAACCGTTTATACTTTTATAGTAATTGATGTTTCACTTTTTGTCAAACGGAAGGAAAAATGTGAATAATAGGATATAAAGGTATGTCATTCCGTTCTAGGGAAGATGGACTTACAGATAATAAAGCAGTGTGTTAGAGTTACAAGCCGTAGAGCAGATAGTATAGGGTATGTTTATTTGCATTATTTGTGGTGTGGAATGTTGTTTACTCTATGAGGAAAATTACAGATGGTTTATGGGAAGAAAAGACCGTAGCTGACAAAAAGGAGTAAAATCGTGTCAACTATTTGTTGAAACTGTTTGGTATAATCAGTTTATAAAATTTAAGGAGGTTATAAGTCATGAAAATATCATTAACATCTATATGTGAAGAAGTGGTTAGAGAAGGGGATTTAATGTCAGTAAGAACATTACAAAGAAGATTTGAGAAAGCTGATTTGTTCTTGTGGTGGTAGTCTTGATTATTTAAAAGATAATAATAACCATGTGTTTTTTGATGAAACAGAGAGGCTGTTTGTAAAAAGTATTTTGGAAGAATTGTATCTGAACGAAGGGCTTGCCTCACAATTCATAGATAAACATAAGAAGGATGATTATGTGGGACTTGATAAAGTGCATGATTTTGTAACACGTTACCTGACAAAGTTAGCAAATAAAGGAGCTAGTACAACGAATATTAAGGTAGTGTAAATAAGTTTGTGTTTTTGGAAATAAATGGCTCCTTTTTGGTAAGAATTTGGATATGTAAATTCTTATCGAAAAGGAGTATTTTTATGCCAGTAGCAAAAGAACAGATTCGACAGATTATTTCGGAAAACAACCTCAGCAGTGTTGCAGATGTGTATGCTTTATTAAATGGACTTATATCAATATCTTGGCTCTGTCATAGCGAAACTGCCAAAAGAGAATGAGGAATACCGTGCCGTGAGAGCCGAGATTGAGAGCATTTATGGGAAATATCCGAAAGTCTTAGGCGTGTTTGACACGGAAACAGCGGCAGGATTGACCGAGGAAGAACGTGCGGCACTCATTGAAGTGATGGAGCGTAGGAATAAACTCACGGATATGTAGATGCAGGTAGTTTACTTCCGTGGCTGCTATGACAGCGTGAGCTATCTGAAAAAGGCAGGGATTTTATAACGGACTGACCGGGGAAAAGGCGGTGTTGGCGTGGAGCTGATGCTGTCTTTTATATAGCTGAAAAGAAGTATAATCTCTTTTTGACAGCTATATGGCAGCTCATCAATATTGAATTATTCATATTTCACGAGTATAATAGAAAAGTAAATCCGTATTCATGGAGGAGGAAGGTGGAATGAAAGTATTGAATATCTTTTCATGGCTGCCAGAAAAAGAAATCAGCTTAGAACAATTAGAGCAAATTTTTACTGATTATAAAGCAGGTTCTTATTATAAAGAATATGTTGTTTTATCTGAACCCCCAAGTAATGTGGCAGAGGATATTTTAACTTGTAAAGACGAATTGTTGAAAGATGGAAATAATGTTGCATACATTTTAAAAGACGAAAATATCATTGCTGTTATTGGTTATAAAGAGTAGCGAAACTTCTGGTTTAACAGGCTGGGCAAATGTAAATTTGTTTGAGAGGAGCAGTAGTAAATGGAAAAGATTTTAAATTATCAAGATATGTTTCCCGAACAGCGGGAATCAGCTTTAAATTCTTTAAGTTCCATAGGCTTTTATTCTGCATACGGAAAAGTAAAAACAATGAAGAGGATAATGGAAAAGTCAGTTGGCGAAAAAATTCCGCAGTTTTATTTTGTTTTCAGAGATAAGGAATTGATAGGTTATATGTTCCTTATCGGAGATGATAAAATGTTTCGGGCATTTCCGTGGCTTGCGATTGATAATCTTGATGAACTGCCAATGAGAATTGTAGAACCGTTGATGGATATAGCAGTTGAGGCTTGGACGAATGAGGGCGGCAGTATTATCGGTGAAGATGGCATTGTCACTGAAAAAAGTCTGATTGCCCAGAGCTATAAACAACGTCTGAAAGATTACAGGAATGGGATTGGGCGACGGGATAAAAATGAATGCCGCTGATAGAATGGACAGAAAAAAACAGGATAAAGACCTTGAAAGAATTTGGCTGTAATCGGGATAACTATAATCCATACCAGAATGGCAATGCCCCACAATTTAAAGATGGACAGGCGAATTGGTTTTGACATCAGACGGGAGAAAGTGATATGGCTGTAATAGAGAATATATCAGAGAAAGTGAAAAACGGTAATAGATAAAATCATGTTTCTTTATGTTATTACCATTGAGGAAGCTGATCTAAAAACGAGTGCTTTTTTAGAAGTGCTTATATCTTACCACCATCTTTCCAAGATAACGATTGCAAAAATGGCAAATGTTGAAGTAGGTGATATTGAAAAAATGTTGTGCAGTCCCCCTGTTGAGGTCGATGCGGAAACAAAGTATAAGATTGCTGCTGCCGCAATGTCGTTACGGTTTTTCTTAAAAGATTGTGAACCGTCTATGGAAGAATAAAATTTATAAAGAAGAATTATTTGATGGTGAAGATATGCTTAGAACTATAACTTGGCATTATTGGAGGTAGTGTATTAATGAAAGAATATGTAAAAAAACGGGTGCATGAATTGTACTGGAAAGATGATATAAATTGTGCAAGGACAACTCTTATCTGTTTGAGTGAATTATTTAAAGTTGACATCGAACCGCAAACAATCTGGTCTGCGGTTGGACTGCATGGTGCAGGCGGGTACAGGGCACAATGCGGTTTAGTTGAAGGTACGCTTATGTTTATAGGAATTTATCTTCATATGAAAGGTAAAGCAGAGGATGAGATTGTATCTGCCTGTTATAATTTTGCATCCGCTTTTGATAAAAGGTTTGGTTCGTTAAGGTGTTCTGAATTGCGTCCTACGGGTTTTTTAGAGAATGACCCGCCACATATGTGCGAAAATCTGACTTGTAATGGAATCGAATTTGCATACCAATATATTTTAGGATTCGCAGAACAATAAGCAAGATATAAATTTTTGACAGCCTTTATAACGGACTGGCCGAAGAAAAGACGGTGTTGGCATGGAGCTGATGCCGTTTTTACATAGTTGAATGGGTCTGTATGATGGCGGTGCAGATTGAAAAATTCATATTTATAAAGTATAATATATGCCATAAATGAGCTTTTCCTTAATGTCATAAAACAAATCAGAAAGGTAGTTGAGAAAAATCATGGGCAAGAAAGAAGTAAGTGAAGTAAGCGTTATTGAAACAAACGATGGACCAACATCATTTTTCTTAATTGGCGGAAAAGGCTCAAAGAGAACTTTAAAACAGGAGATTCAAAAGAAACTTTTCGCATTAAGAAAAAAGCGTATTGCAAAATTATTGAAAGCAAATCCACATACTATGGAACAAGTGATAGAATACGCTAAAAGTAAATGGGGTTATACTGACATTAGTAAAGAATCGGAAGAATATAAAACGGAATACAACCAGATGCGTGCTTCGTTTATCTTACAATATAAGCCCGAATTGTTGGGAAAGCTCAAAGATTACCCAGAACTGGAGGGACGGGATGAAGAAAGCATTAAGCATTTTATGATGTTAATAAATCAAAGGCAAAAAGCAGCAGAAGATATTCCAACGGAATTGTTTGATATTGATTTACACATTCTGCAAGTAAATAGAAAGGATTTTCACTCGACACTAATTTTTGAAAAGAATTACGGATATATTGGAGGGTCAGCATCAGGAGAATCTAATAAAGCAATGAAAAAATATGACAGAATATTCCTTGATGTCTATAAATATTATGGTGTTACTCAAGATGATATTGACAATCAGACAAAGAGGTTTGAAGATATGCTTAGAACATTGGCTAGAAGATAAAATATGGGAGAAGTTACTCTATGGAAATACAAAATTTATTGGATGTTCAAAAAAGGAATGAGCTTCGGGAATGGTTACAGAAACTCATAAATCAGAAACAGAAAGATTAGCCCCAAGAAAAAAATGCTCTCTTTGGTCTGAATGGAATAAGGAGCGATGCAGAAGAATGGAAAAATTAGGGCGTATGACAGATGCAGGACGGGCAATGCTTCCAGATATGTCGCCGTCTGGATTTATCATAGATAATGATATTTTGCACGCATTGAAAGCAGATGATGAGGTCTGGAAAAATTTTTGTGGGTTTCCTGCTTTATATCAAAGAGTCCGTATTGACATAATCCAGATAAAGAAAAAACAGTCTGATTGCCACATCTGATTTTTCATATAAATATAATGTTATTAAAACTAAAATAGTATTTGTGAGGTGTATAAATGAAAAAGATGGATTGGCTTTTTTTGGTTTTATCAATCATATTTTCTGTTCTTACATTTATTGGTGCAGTTTTTGTTCTTATAAATCACGGAACGGTTAATGCAGGATATACTTGTATACCATTAGTTTTTGCTTTAGTTTTTATAGGCTTATATAGAAATAGCAGAAAAGAAAAGTGATATATTTTTATATGCGGAAGTTTTATCTAATTAAAGAAATTCAGAAAAAGTTTTCATTTAATTTTGAGTGGAAGTAAAAATTTTTACATAGCCGAGAGGTTTTCATTAACGAAAATCCCTCGGCTTATTTTATTTTCAAGGTGTGAGATTGGATTACCAAGAGTACAGACAGTCCCTTAACCAAAAACTGGCTGAAAAAGTACAGCGTGAGCTTGATGATTTCCGTGAGGATATTCTAAGCAGAAGTCCGCAGGAGATTTACGATGCCGCATATCAAATCATCCTAAAGAATGATATTGCAGAGTGTTTTTCCGAAGCGGATTATTCCCCGCAGGCGGCAAAAGCCCTTATGAAGTCCCCGAATCTTTTGCAGGATATTTATGAGGATTGGCTTGAAAAGGACGATTCCCACATGGAAGATTTACGCCAGACCATCGCTGATTTTAAGTCCTATATGGTTAAGACGGAAAAGATTTTGTCTGGGAAAGAAAGGCGATGTTATTTATTGAGAAGCAACAGACCCTATACCCGTTATCATGCTTACCGCATTAGAGGATGAATATACGCAGGTATCGAGCTTTGATTGTCTGGCAGATGATTATATGACAAAGCCGTTTTCGATGGTTGTGCTTGGGAAACGTATCACGGCATTGCTGCGTCGGGCAGGGGTAAAGGATGAGCCGAATATATGGAAACATGGTGATTTGACCGTAGATTTTTCTGGATATTCCGCTTGCAACCAGAATGGGAAGATAGATATAACCCCGAAAGAAATTGACCTAGCGCACCTTCAAATAGGCGCAAAGAGTATGAGGAATTTGGCAGGAAAGTGAAACAGGCATACGAAGGCTCAAAACAGAGGTATGGGGCTGTCAAAATATGCCGTGTACTGAATGATAATGGTACAGCCTGCAGCGTCAAACGGGTCCAGA
This sequence comes from Lachnospiraceae bacterium, assembly GCA_910575075.1. Classification (GTDB taxonomy): domain Bacteria; phylum Bacillota; class Clostridia; order Lachnospirales; family Lachnospiraceae; genus Petralouisia. The sequence goes on along the minus strand of CAJTCY010000013.1, from coordinate 122,765 downwards.
GGCATATGGCAGGGCAAGGGATGCGCTCTGTTGTAGCAAAGAAGTACAACCATCATTCCAATCACGGCAGTATCCCGGATAACAAGGTGAATATCCTAAAACGTGATTTCGGAACGGAAACCATCAACCAAAAATGGTGTACCGACATTACTTATATTTATGTGGAGAAAGAAGGATGGACCTATCTGGCGTCTGTTATGGATCTGTGCAGCCGTAAGATCATCGGATATGCCTATGGGACATCCATGACAGCAGAACTGGCAGTTCAGGCGGTAAAGAATGCATGCCTGAATGTCAGGGATACAGAGGGGATCATCCTGCATAGTGACCTTGGGAGCCAATACACGAGCCAGCTGTTTGAAAAGCACCTGTCCAGCAAGGGAATCCTGCATTCTTTTAGCCGTAAGGGGAATCCCTATGACAATGCCTGTATGGAGTCATTCCATTCCGTGCTGAAGAAAGAAAAAATCCATCTCCATACCTATCAGGATGAAGCAGAAGCCCGCAGGGCGATCTTTGAGTACATAGAAGGCTGGTATAACCGTAAAAGAATACACAGTGCCATCGGTTATATGACACCCCAGCAAAAGGAGGATGAGGAATTAAAAAAAGTAGCATAAACTTTCAACTTTTTGTGTCCAAGATATTGACATAAGTCCAGTTTCCCCGAACCCTGCGAAAGAGAAATCTCCCACAAAGAAACCGCCCGCAGGAAAGACGGAGCATAAGCAGCCCCAGAAGCGGAAACGGAAACCAAAATCGAAAGGAGCGAGATAAGCATGAGCATTTACGACGTATTCAGCGGGGGCGGCAGAGCCTTCAACAAGGAGGAATGGGCTGCTGCCAAGCAGGAGCAACGGCGGGAAGCCTATGAGCTGATAGACAATACGTGTGCCGAGATTGCGGCGGACGGCGGGATGTTCCAGAGATACCTCGACGTGCAGGGGCATTTTGACCGCTACTCCGTCAACAACGCAATCTTAGTGTCCGCACAGATGCCCGAAGCCACGCAGCTTAAGGATTACGCAAGCTGGAAACAGAGCCGTGTCTATGTGGATAAGGACGCACAGAAAATCACCATCCTTGAGCCGGGGAAAGAGTACCAGCGTGAGGACGGCTCAAAGGCGGTCGGCTACAACGCCAAAGTAGTTTACGACATTTCCCAGACCTCGGCAAAGGACAGGCAGCAGCCGCAGGAGCAGAAAACCATGCGGGAGCTTGTGTCGGCGATGATTGACGCAAGCCCCGTTTCCTTTGTGCCAGTCGATGACCTTGAGCTGCCTGCGTTCTACGACAGCTCGCAGCAGACAATCTTCATCTGCACGAGATTAAATGAGGAACAGCTCTTTGTCAGCATGGCAAAGGAAGTGTCGGCGGCGGTCTTTGACTGCAAGCATAAGGAGAGCCGTGATGAATCCGAGTTCAAGTCGTTCTGCGTCGCCTATATGGTAAGCTCCCGCTACGGCGTGGACACAAAGGGATTTAACTTTGACAATCTCCCAAGAGAATATGAGGAGATGGACGAACAGGGCTTAAAGGGAGAGCTTGGGCAAGCAGTTACAGCCTATCGGTATGCTTGTTGTCCTCGACAGCATTTTGAACCGTATCACGATGAACAGGGCGAAAGGCAGGAATACGTTTATCTTCATTGACGAGATTTACATTATGTGTCCAGCCCATAGGACAGATTGTGTACGGCTTTTTGTTTGACAGATTTTGTGATGCAATCTACTTATGTTTACTCCCGACTGGCGTAATTATATGTGTTGTCGGATTGTCTGCAATGGGATTTTTTAAAGATATGGAAAAAGAACAACAGGAGGTATCAGCATGAAGCAGGAAAAATGGTTATTATGTCCTGTATGCGGAAACAAAACGAGATTAAAATTGCGTGAAGATACGGTGCTTGAAAATTTTCCTTTATTTTGCCCGAAGTGCAGACAGGAAACACTTATCAATGTCCAACAAATGAATATGTCAGTTATCAGAGAGCCAGACGCAAAGACGCAGAGCCGATGAATTTGTGAGATACATTACAGTTCATCGGCTCTGTTTTTCATTCCGCAATTTTTTACAATTCAGATTTTATGCTTTCTGATAGGATGTAAGCAGGCAGGAACAATGCCAATAAAATCTGAAAGGAAGTGTTGAAAATGGATTATAAGAATCTGTTTGAAAAATTTGATGGAGAGGGTAAGCTGCTTTTGCCAGATACAGAGGTTGCCTTTCATGCAATTCCGTGGTCTAAGCATCCTGCATTTGAGGGTGTGGAGCTAAAGCATATCATCACATCCGAAAAGACAGGAGGACAATTCAGCTATCATCTCGTAAGGATAGCTCCCAATAAAAAGATTGGCAGTCATATCCACGAGAAGCAACTGGAAACCCATGAGGTAATCTCTGGTGCGGGAGAATGTGTAAACGATGGCGTTACATTGCCTTATGAAGCAGGTGTAATCTCTATTTTCCCCATAGGAGTACCGCATGAAGTCATTGCAGGGGATGACGGGCTTTACCTGTTTGCAAAATTTATGCCTGCCCTTTGCTAATCAATTTCCTCTGGTCAGATAGTGCCAGAAGATGTTTTATACGTTAATGGCGGCAATCCTACATATTTTTCAAATTGCTTTATGAAGTGGCTTTGGTCACAGAAACCCGTGGTCAGGGCTACTTCTGTTATTGTTTCGGTCTTGTGGATTAAGCGTTGTGCTTTTCGGATGCGGTTCTGTATTTGGAACTGATGCGGCGTAAGCCCGACCTCTGCCTTAAAACTTCTGATAAAGTGGTATTTGCTGATGAAAGCATTTTGTGCCATTTCATCGACAGTAAGTTTGCATTCTGGGTATAATTCCAACTGCTTTTTTAAGTCGTGGATATATGAGGTGTGCTTTTTTAACTGCAATTTGGAAGAACCTGCAATTTCATCCAGACAGTTTAATAGCCGTAATATCTGATACTGATTGAGTTTTTCCATGTTCAGAGCCTGCATCAGAAGAAGTGTAATATGTTTTTGTATGGTGGTAATATCTATGTTGTTTATCATGTTCTTATCAATGCACAGGCTGAGCAAAGTATAACTGTCATGTACTGAAATGCTATGCGGCACGTATGGGAATATGGCGAAAGTTTCATTTTGCTTATAAACCTTTGTTTCTTGATTTGTGGTAAGGATAACAGAGCCATCCAGTATGATGCCGACTGTCAGCACGGAAACATGGTTATGCAGCGGATAGGATATGGTTGAATTATCGCAGAAAATCAGTTCAATGCCTGTTTCTGTACCGTATAAATAGCGGATATTGTTTGTTGCCATAGGTTTTTCACTCCCTAGAACGATTGTTAAAATTTATTGGTCGTATTTTTGATGTAATCCTAACAGCACAGTGTCAAGAGCATCTGCTAGGGCTGCTTTCACTTCCTCTGGTTTGTGAAACGCATATCTTAATTGTAAGGTTGTGTAACCGTGAAGAACGCCTGTCAACAGGTTCAGGATTTCATCTATATCTGTTTGCTTGAAATCACATGAAAGGATAAGGGTTTTTAAAAGTGAAAGGTAATTACGAAATATTTCCCCTGTTTGCTCAGTGCCATGCCAAGTTGCCCATTGGATTGTTTCATAAATCCCAGGGTGTTCAATCATGTAGCTAAGATACTCAATGCCAACACCTTTTATTGCGGTATCTCCAATTTTTCCGATAGCCGCCTGTACCATCCGTTCATTCATGGCTTTCATACCCTTATGGGCGACTTCCCTAAGCAGGGATTCAAGGCTGTCTATATGGTTGTATAACGAGGGGGTACGGATATGAAGGCTTTCTGCAACAGCTTTTAGGGAAACATTGCTTAGCCCGTTTTTGTCCGCCATATCCGAAGCGGTTTGGATTACATCTGCTTTTGTTACACGCATGGGATTACCTCTCATAAAGATATTTTCTATTTATTTTAACTAATTAAATTAGCAAAGTCAATATTGTGATTAGATTTCTTCTTTTGGAATGTTGACAAACTAGGTATAATCATATAAAATACTAATGATATTAGTGTTTTTGCTATTAAAAATAGTGTTTGAGAGGTATAGATGAAATGACAAATGCAAAATTTTATATCAATGAAATACCTGTTGTTCTTTGGGGTGTACCATCAAGAAAAGTGTATTTATATATACATGGACAAGGCGGATGCAAAGAAGAAGCAGAAGCATTTGCTGATATAGCCTTCCGTTCTGGCTGGCAGGTTCTCAGTATGGATTTGCCTAAGCATGGAGAAAGGATAAATGAAGCGGTAACTTTTGAACCGTGGAATATTGTGCCAGAATTATCTGGAATTATGGAATTTGCCAAATGCAGATGGAAACAGATTTCCTTATATGCAAGCAGTATTGGTGCTTGGTTTGGTCTGTTAAGTTTTGGAGATGAGCGATTAGAAAATTGTCTGTTTGTTTCTCCTGTTTTGGATATGAAACAGCTTATGTTAAAGATGATGGATTGGGCAAATGTATCGCAAGCCCAACTGAAACAGCAGCTTTTTATTCCAACTGATTTTGGACAGAGTCTCTCGTGGGAATATTGGAGATATGTTTTAGAACATCCAATCCGTCAGTGGAATTTTCCGACTAAAATATTATATGGGGAAAGTGATAATTTAATTGACGGTGAATGTGTAGAACAATTTGCGGGAAAGTTTGAATGTAGTCTTACAGTTGCAGAAAAATGTGAGCATTGGTTTCATACAGAACGGCAGTTGAATATCTTGTGTGAATGGATTGGAAAAGAAATAAGTAATAAAGATTTCATTTCAAAGGAAAGGTAAATAAATAGCACGATGATTAAAACAGAATGGATATTATGCCCTGTCTGCGGTGGGAAAACCCGCAATAGAATTAGGGGCGATACGGTTTTGATAAATTATCCCCTTTATTGCCCGAAGTGCAGGCGGGAAAGTCTGATTAAGGCAAAAAATTTACAAATAACCATCATTACAGAGCCAGATGCAAAGACACAGAGCCGATGAATTTGTGAGAAAAACCCTCACGGTTTGTCGGTTTTTTCTTTAAGACCTTATATTTGGATTCAGATAAATCCTTGCAAGTTGATAATATGGTGATACGGTTGAAATCAAATTTTTATTCCTATACATTATATCCATGTTTACAAAAGATAGCAGAAAAAGAGAGGAAATATAAATCAGAGTGGGCTATTCTTATTTGCGAGGAGGTGAAAGGATGGAATGGTTGAAAAAACTTGGAGCAGCCATTGATTACATAGAAGATAATCTGGATAAGGAAATCTCATATGATGAAGCAGCCCGTATTGCGTGCTGTTCCCCTTATTATTCAGCGTATTTTTTCTTATGTTTCTGGTGTGTCATTGGCAGAATATATACGCCGTCGCAAAGTTACACAAGGGAAATTCCTTTGACACGCCGCAGCTCGGCATCCGGGCGCAGGTGCAGCACCTGAAAGCCTATGCTTCCGCAGATGCGCTGAAGAACGCCTGCATTGATCCCCGTTTCAAATATGTCACGAGGGGCTGTGCGGAATATGTGGAGTGGCTTGGGCAGAAGGAGAACCCTGCTGGGAAAGGGTGGGCGGCGGGAGCCGACTATGGGGAGAAAATCCTCGCCATCCTGAAAGGCATCCTCGGCACGGTTGGAGGGGTTGTTTCCGCTCCTGCAGAAACCGGGAGCTGGTACCGTGTCCGTAAGACCTGGGCGGATGCCAAGTTGCAGAAGGGGGCGTTCATGTCGCTTTCCAATGCGAAGAAATGTGCGGATGAGAATCCGGGATATTCCGTATTTGATGAATCCGGGAAAGCTGTGTACACCAGGGTGGCAGCGTTCAAGCCGTATCTGGTGCGGGTATCCATCCCCGACCTGAACATCCGGAAAGGACCGGGAACCGATCATGCCAAGACCGGGAAATATACGGGCATCGGCACTTTCACGATTGTGGAGGAAGCAGACGGTAAGGGTGCATCCAAGTGGGGGCTGCTGAAATCCTACCAGAAGAACCGTAATGGATGGATAAGTCTGGATTTTGCAGAAAGAGTATAACTGAATACCATAAGACAGTAGCAGGCCCGCGGCAGTTTTTTCACAGACTGCTGCGGGCCTGTTTTGCGTTTTAAGGATTTTTAAACTTTTTCACGATTGTGGAGGAGGCAGACGGCGAAGGTGCATCCAAGTGGGGACTGTTGAAGTCCTACCGTGAAAAGAGAAACGGCTGGATTTCGCTGGATTATGGCAAAAGAGTGTAACTGAATATTTGAAGACAGCAGGACAGCCCGCGGCATTTCAAACGATGCTGCGGGCTGTTTTTTCGTTTTATGTGTTTAAAGAATTTGCAAATTTTTTGTTTTTATCCCCCTCAAAACAGCCTTTAAATCTCCGTATAGTGAGGAGGTGGCTCAAATGGTAGATGAACAGAAAAATAACCATATCACTACAGAAAATGGAAAGACAAGTGTATCAGTCAGTGAAAAGTATATGCTGACCATTAAGGAAGCTGCGGAATATTTCAGCATAGGGACAAAAAAGATGAGGCGGCTGGCAGAAGATAACCTTGGAAGGTTTGCAGTCTACAGCGGAAACCGCTATCTTATCATACGCACGAAATTTGAAAAGTTTGTTGATGAATCCTCTGCGATATAGAACCTTTTTATTTGCCACAAGTAGTTGACTTTCCGGGGCTTTAGAGTGATATATGTCATGACCTGGAAAGGCCGCAGATTTTAGGACAGGAGGGAGCAGCAAGATGAGAAAACCAGCGCTTGCGGAAAAGGATTTTTTAAATCCGGAGGAGGCAATTGAACTGTTCAGTCTCAGCAGGAGAAAGTTTTACCGGTTGATAAAGGAAGGAAAGCAGCTTGGGTTTATAGCTCTTTACGGCAGCCGCAGGCTGATCATCAGAGGAGAGTTTGAAAAGTATTTGGATGCGAATCCGGAAATAAAGGAGGGACTTAAGAATGCCAGCAGGAAGAACAAAGACACGCCGTGATTCCAAGCACCGTGTCCTGCGCCGTGGAGAATCCATCCGGGCGGACGGAAAATACCAGTTTAAGTACCACATAAACGGCAAACCGCATTTTGTCTACAGTTGGAGGCTGGAGCCGACGGATAAGCTGCCGGTGGGGAAAAAGCCATGCCTTTCGTTACGAGAACTGGAGAAGCAGATCGGGTATGACCTTGACACGCTTTCAGACCCGATGGGGAAAAATATAACTGTCGGGGAACTGGTGGAGCGGTATTTATGCACCAAGACAGGGGTCAAGCCGAACACGCTCGCCAATTACAATTTCGTGCAGAACCTCTTGAAAAAGGAAACATTCAGCGAGAAAAAGATTTCCCATATTAAGACATCGGATGCAAAGTTATTTTTAATAAAGCTACAGCAGGACGGGAAAGGATATAGCACCATCAAAACGGTGCGTGGAGTCCTCCGGCCGGCATTCCAGATGGCGGTGGATGATGATGTTCTGCATAAGAATCCTTTTGGTTTCGAACTGGCTACAGTGGTGGTAAATGACAGCGTGACGAGGGAGGCGATCACCAGGGAGCAGATGAGGAAATTCCTCAAGTTCGTCCATGATGACAATGTTTACTGCAAATATTATGAAGTGGTCTATATCCTTTTCCACACGGGGCTGCGGATTTCAGAGTTCTGCGGGCTGACTTTGCGAGATGTTGACCTAGAAAACAAAATCCTCAACATTGACCACCAGCTCCAGCGGACTGCGAATATGAAGCTGGTGATTGAATCCACGAAGACAAATGCGGGGACGAGGAAACTGCCCATGACGGAGGATGTTGTCGAATGCTTCCGGGGCATCATTGAGGACAGGGAGCCGCCGAGATTTGAAAAGGTGATTGACGGGTACAGCGGATTCCTTTTTGTGGATAAGGACTGCAACCCGCTGGTGGCGATGCACTGGGAACACCGTTTCAACCATATGGTCAAGAGGTACAACGATATCTACCGGGTGCAGATGCCGAACATCACGCCCCACGTCTGCCGCCATACCTACTGCAGCAACATGGCCAAGTCGGGCATGAACCCAAAGACGCTCCAGTATCTGATGGGGCATAGCGATATCGGAGTGACGCTGAATACATACACGCACCTCGGACTGGAGGATGCTGCGGATGAACTGAAGCGGATGGAGGATTTGGAGGTAGCGAGGAAGGAGCTGGAAAAGGCGAAGGGTGAAAAGCCGGTGTCGCAGAAAATGTTCCGGGCAATTTGATAAGGAGATGGTAAGGCGCTCTGCTTCGGCGGGGCGTTTTTTGCTTTGAAATGAAACTGAAATATGCTATACTATTATATGCATCAAATCTGTAAAAAAGGAAATAAAAATATGGAAATAGAAGAAAAAATGGCCGAGAAACCAAAGGATTGGCCAATGAATGCAAGAGAGATGGCTCTTGAAGCAGTATGTGAAAAAGTAGAAGAGTTTAGGAAAAATCCGTCATATAAGACAAGAGAAGTGTTGTTATCATTAGTTTGCAATCATGACTTAAATCAGTCTACAGGAATTGGATTAATGAGAGTAACGGAATATGAGGTCGCAACTATAAATTATCTTTATATGATTGGGGCAGCACACCAGATAAATTCATTAAAAGTATATCTTTATGACTTAATAACTGAAACCACGCGTTTGCAAAAAATAATGTCATGGTGCAACCCAGTGTTGGGTGTTAATGACGAGGAAGCAGCAAGAATTATTACATATGAGAAAGGACTGATGCTTCCTTTGAAACTGTATCATTTTGCATATCAAAAATACACGATTGAAAAAGAATTTTCTTTTGCGGAGCAATTGCTTTCTGTGGTTAATGGGGTGTTGCAAGTAAGCACAACAGAAGATGAAGTAGATTCTATAGCATATGCATATTCAGCTTTATTACATGACATAAGTAATATGCATGGAAGTAAGAAAGAGCGTATTTGGGAGTTTACAAGAGAAGAACTATTAGAATTATTTAAGTTGGAAGCTAAAATATTAAAAATGAATAATCAATCACCTATTATGCGTCCTACTAAAGGAGTATTGATTATGCAGATAAGCAATTTTATTTTAAAGTCACGACACAATTATAATGAAGATTATATATGCAAGTATTTGCCTAAAAATGTTGCAAAGGAAAGTGTAACCAATCATCAAATTTGGATGAAAAAAACCGAATTATTAAATGATAAAAGAGAGCAGAAAGTTATTCCAGAGCTTTTTCAGGATACTTCTTGGGTTAAATACGATTGGATAAAAGATATTGATTTTACGGCAACGAGAACGTATTATGTATCTTGCTTTAGTAAAGCGATAAATAGTAATGAAATGCAAAAGGATTATGGGCAATGTTTATATGGATACAAGAATGACAGAATAGTAGATTTGATAGCCCCTATCGGAATAATGAAATTGAAGAAAAGGAATGATGCAGATGATGATCTGCCAGATACGATAGAACGTCCTTATATTTCTCAAGTTATTGCATTTGATGTATTATACGATGAAACGGAAGCAAAGAAAGAATTAGAATATCTATTTGATGTTATAAATATGTTTGCTATGAGTGATTCAGAGAAAAAGCAATTTTTGCAGGAGATTCTTCAATATTGGATTTTATCAGTAAAGGATTATGAGTGGCATGAAGAAAAGGAAAGAAGGTATGTAATTTTTCTTTATGAGGACTATGACTATAAGGAAGTTGAAGTTGATGATACTTTCCTAAAAATAAAAACATCTTTGTTTTTAACACCAGATTTTATAATAGGGGACAATCCAGGGAGATGGGAAATCATGCGACAACTTTATGCTAAAAGAAAAGCATTGTTTAGTAGAGAATATTTGTTTTGTGAAGAATGTTTGATGCAAGATCATGATGCAGCGGTTATGCAGATGCCCCAATTTTGTCCTGTGTGTGGTTCAAGCAAAATAAAGATGGTGAACCATGAGGAGTAGTAAAAACCCCCAATTCTTACTACGTTTTTACTACGATTGACGACTTCAACTTGCCACATTTTGCCCCGTTTTGCTCATTCTGTGATTTTTTTAACAATTATCTTTGAAAAAATAAATCTCGCAAAACGTGCCAAAACACGGCAAATCAACGCATTTTAGGAGGAATTTTTATTATGATTAAAATACTTTTCGTCTGCCACGGCAACATCTGCCGTTCTCCAATGGCAGAATTTGTTATGAAAGATATCGTAAAGAAAGAGAACATGAATGACCAGTTTTATATTGCCAGTGCTGCGACAAGTACCGAAGAGATCGGTAATCCGGTACATTATGGTACAAGAAATAAGCTTGCACAGGTTGGAATTTCTACTGCTGGAAAATATGCAGTACAGATGAAGCGTAGCGATTATCAGGAATATGATTATATTATAGGAATGGATAGTTGGAATTACCGGAATATGCTTAGGATTGCAGGCAAGGATAAAGAACAGAAGATTAGTCTTTTACTGGATTACACCGACCATCCCAGAGATGTGGCAGATCCATGGTATACTGGAGATTTTGAAAAAACCTATGAAGATGTGCTGGCAGGATGTCAGGGATTTCTGGCATATCTGCGTCAGCAGGGAAAAATTTCATAACAAATTGGGCGTCAAAGGATCAGATTTTTTTGCAGCGAAGAGAACCTTTTGACGCCCTGATGAGCAGGAAAGAAAAATCAAACCGTCTCTGCGTAAACAGCCGCCTGCTCAATATAGTGGACAGCGTTTTGCTGATTATGAAAAATTTCTTCTGATGTAACAGAACGTTTGATTTTGGCGGGACTGCCAATAATTAAGGAATTATCGGGGATAATCATATTTTGAGGCACCAGCGCTCCGGCAGCCACGATGCAGTTTTTTCCGATGACAGCATGGTTCATGATGATCGCTCCCATACCGATAAGTGTGTTGTCGCCGATGGAGCAGCCGTGAATGGTGGCATTGTGTCCGATCGTTACCTGATCTCCTATGATAACGTCGGCGCCTTGGTCTACGTGGATCACACAGCCATCCTGAACGTTGCTGCCTTTGCCGATTATGATCGAGCCGGTTTCAGCTCGAACGACAGCGTGGAACCAGATATTTACGTGTTCCATCAGAGTAACCTTCCCACAGACGATTGCGCCAGGGGCAATAAAGACGTTTTCAGCAATTTGAGGGTTTTTTAAAGTATGCATAACAGAATTCCTTTCATTTAATAATTATTTAGGATTCGGGTATCAAAAGGTAGTTTTACAAATGCTTATTGCCAATTTGTACAAATAAATACAAACGTTGTTCCAACTGTCCCAGACAGAAGGATTTCTAAGTGTTCTGACAAAAAATATTGAAACTTTACACAGCCGGCTTATATTCGCCATCCCTGGCTCAGATAAGCCTTTTCCAAACATCCTGTTTGAAAGCAGATGGTTCTAATATAGAACACTAAGAAATTTTAACCGTCAGGACAAGTCATTTTATATATATTCCATAAAATTTTGTTTCAATATTTTTTCAGATAAACACACGAAATGCAGTTCCCACCAGACACTCAACGGGTCTTTTTAAATCGTTATGGCTTCCATATTCGATACATACAATCACCGTCATCACAATGGTTTATCAGCCATTTATAATCTCGTGGAAACAGATAAAAATCTTCCATTGAATCTGGATAATCTAGTTTCATTTAACATACCCTCGTACAGCCATCCACCGTCAACAATCAGATAATATGGTGGCCTGGAAATTTTTTCTGGTATGAGGCTGTCGATCCTGTCTATATATTGTTCCCAGTTATCCCAGGATGTTCGGATAAGCGGCGTCTGGTTTAAGTTATCGCGAAATCGCGTCCACATATATGGAATTTGAACTTTTGGATACTTTTCGTAGTCACAGAATGTAAAATATAACTTGCGGATGATTTTTTCATAATCGTTTTTTCCAGCTTCATGAAATTTTTTTCTGTCAATCTCGTGTTTTTTTATGATCGTTTCTATCTCATTTCGCATTTCATAGCGTATGTTTTGATTTGCCGTTAGGTTTTTCATAATTCCTCCCGCATGATCGCCATGTTATTTCTATTATTCTGTAAATTAAACTTATTATACAATGATAAAAAGATAATTGATAGACTAAGAGTAATATTTATAATTTTTTAAATTGGTATGCATTTTTTGAACCCAAAAGAAAGTTATTACAATGTAGAGGTGAAGGGCAGAGAAAAAGCGCATTACATGTGATGTTGGAGGATATTATGAACGGAATATTTTGCATCGCCGCTGATAGAGGGTTTGAATCCAGTGCAATTTAATATCGTAACTATGAACGGCAGTTATTTTGAGATAGTGAAAGAGGGCGTACAGTATCGGATTGCAGAATGTGATAATGTGGAAAAATTTGCAGACCGTAAAGTATATCTGAGTGTCAGTGATAGAACCTTCTATAACAATGAGGCCTACCTGTATGATGAAAAAGACGGAACTATCAGCAGAAATGATTCCTATCAGGGTGTAAACGCATTATTCGAGTTACCCCTTGATAAGAATAAGGCAGCAGAGAAATATTTAAAAGAGCTGCAGTCAGATGATGAGTCTGAACAGACGAAAGAGAACTCCGCAGAGGAAAGCTTGATCGACAGAGTCTCAGAAGAAACTCGTGATTGGGAGCTGGCAGAGTTTAATCAAAATACTGTTTTGATAAAAGAAATCCTTCGCGTATATCGGTATTGATGTGCTGAACGCTTGGCATTGGACGAATTGAGCAGATTGAAAATTCATTCTGCACAGTTCATCCGAGCCCTGAGCGGTTGCCTGGAATACAGTTTCGTCAGAAATATGGTGAATCTGCTTGCTATTTCTCATCTGGATTCGTATAATATGCAAAAGAGGAGAAACAGTAATGGAGCATAATTTACAAGGAACAGAAATGAAAGGCTATGAATTGGAGAGGGCAGGAGAGCCATCTTCTGGCGATATTGAAAAAAGTATTCGTAAAAAATTTCATAAACAGCTGTTTTCCCGGTTTGCCAAAGCAGTCCGGGATTATCAGCTTGTGCAGGAAGGAGACAGAATTGCCGTCTGCATTTCCGGCGGAAAAGACTCTATGGTGATGGCGAAGTTATTTCAGGAGCTGCAAAAGCATCGCAAAGTAAATTTTGAGTTGGAATTTCTGGTGATGGACCCAGGATATCTGCCCGGAAACCGCAAACTGATAGAAGAGAATGCACGAAGGCTTGAAATTCCGATTACAATATTTGAGACGGAAATTTTTGATGCTGTATATGGGATTGAAAAATCGCCATGTTATCTATGTGCCAGAATGCGGAGAGGTTATTTGTATAGTCAGGCAAAGGAAATGGCATGTAATAAAATTGCGTTAGGCCATCACTATGATGATGTGATAGAGACAATTTTGATGGGAATGCTCTATGGCGGTCAGGTGCAGACCATGATGCCGAAACTGCACAGTACAAATTTTGCAGGAATGGAATTGATCCGCCCCTTGTATTATATTCGGGAAGATGATATTAAACATTGGCGTGATTACAACAAGCTGCAGTTCCTTCAATGTGCCTGCCGGTTTACAGAAGAATGTGCTGTCATAGGAACAGAAGATAAAAACCTGTCAAAGCGTATGGAAATCAAGCAGTTGATCGCAGAGATGAAGAAAATCAATCCTTTTGTGGAGGGAAATATCTTTAAGAGCGTGGAGAATGTGAATTTAAGTACGATCATCGCCTACAAGAAAGATGGGGAACGCCGTCATTTTCTGGATTTCTATTAGGGCGTGTCTTGAAGGTGAAGGACGAGAAGGATGAAAATATGGAAAAACTGACAAGTAAACAAAAAGAGCGTTATGCAAGGCACCTCGTACTTCAGGAAGCTGGAGAAGAGGGTCAGAAGAAACTTTTAGCAGGCAGAGTGCTGATTATCGGCGCTGGTGGTTTGGGTTCTCCGGCAGCAATGTATCTTGCGGCAGCAGGAGTGGGGACTCTTGGCATTGTGGATGCAGATTCAGTAGATTTGTCAAATCTTCAGCGCCAGATTGCCCATGGGACAGAAGATATCGGAAAGGCAAAAGTGGAATCAGTCAAAGAAACTATCAACAAAATGAATCCCGATGTTGCAGTACATACCTATCAAGAGTTTGCAGAAGAAGAAAATATTTTATATCTATTGGAAAACTATGATTTTATCATAGACGCAACTGATAATTTTACGGCCAAATTTCTGATCAATGATGCATGCGTCAGGTCAGAAAAGCCGTTCTGCCACGCCGGTATTTTGGGGTTTCAGGGTCAGCTTATGACTTATGTGCCAGGGAGAGGTCCCTGCTATCGGTGCATTTTTAAAGAGCCTCCTTCTGAGGGCGCGGTGCAAGACTGCAGGCAGGTAGGGATCATCGGTGCGATGGCAGGCGTGATCGGCAGCCTGCAGGCAATGGAAGCGCTCAAATATCTCCTGGGGGCAGGAGAACTTCTTACGGGAAAATTATTGACTTATGATGCGTTAAAAATGCAGTTTCGCACGGTGAAACTTCCCAGACATGTGCCAGACTGCGCCGCTTGTGGGAAATTGGTGTCTAGGCATGTTGGCAATTAGGTGGGCGGAAAAGAATGTTATACTTACAGAGACAAGATTATCACAAAATTTTGGCACACTGCAGGAAACAACTGCCCCAAGAGGCATGCGGGCTGCTGGCGGGCAGAAAAGACGGTGAGAACTGTCAGGTAGAAATGGTATATTTGCTCACCAATATGGACCACAGTGAAGAGCATTTTTCTATGGACCCCAGGGAGCAGTTTGCAGCGCTTAAAAATATGCGTGAAAGAAACATGGAACTGCTGGGAAATTTTCATTCTCATCCCATATCACAGGCGTCTCCTTCTATGGAGGACAGACGGCTGGCTTTTGACAGAGGGCTTCGTTACCTGATTGCGTCATTGTCGGAGAAGGAGCCGGTATTAAAAGTGTTTATGTGGCAGGAGATGGAAATGAAAGAAGAGACGTTGCTGATCGTATAGAAGCGTGCCGCCCTTCTGTTACGAAAAAGGTTGTTTTCGGTACTGGCTGGGGCTCATGCCAGTCTGTCTGCGGAAAATTCTGCCGAAATAGCTGGTGGACTGAAATCCGCAGTGTTCGCTGATTTGTTCAATGGTATCCATGCTGTTTTGAAGGGCCCATTTTGCCCGTTCGATACGATAGGATAAAAGGTAATTGACAGGGGATGTATGCAAATAAGACTGAAAGCAGCGGGACGCTTCACTTTTGCTGATTCCGGCGGAGGCGGCAATTTCCGTCAGGGTGATCTGCTGAGAATAACTGCTTTGTATTTTGCTCAGCATTTTTTGAGTACGTATCTGCAGCAATTGTTCATTTTTCTGAGAAGAGATCAGAGGAATTTCTCTGATATGTGAAAATAAAATCTGCCATATCTTATTAAGGCTGTTCTGCACAGCCATTTCATAACTTGAGCAATCATGAACAGGATTCATAAATTTCAGAACCGCGATTTTTCTGTCATTTTCTCCCAATCCATATGTTTGAAATAATGAAAAAATACTGTGAAGGAGCAGGAGGATATCATTTTGCCACGCACAGCCAGGAGCCAGAAGGATATATGGAAACTGGCAGTTTGTTGTGATTGGCCGAATATATTTTTGATAGATCCGGCTTGTTACAGGTGCGATCAATTCATCTAAAAATACTATGTTGGGACATTGAAGTTTTTGTTCAGGGTCTGGCTGCTGGAAGCTGTGGAGCACATTTGCATTGATAAAAATTCCAGATCCTTCTTCCAGGCTGATAGAAGTTTTGCCGACCTGGATCATCGCCGTTCCGCCATATGCCACCCAGAATTCTAGCTCTGGATGCCAGTGCAGAGGGATGGTGCAATTGGAAAAATGAGATGGTTCATCCACATAATATTGAATTGGAAATGAAGAAGACCCATGGCGGGTTAATTCACGCATATTTTCATTTAAAGGAAACTCCCATAATTCCATCGCTTTTTATCCTTTCAAGATATTTGGGAAAATTGTATCATAATTTGAGAAGAAATGCTATTGTCATTTGTCTTGAGTTTTCGTATTTTTATTCTATCAATAATTGTATTACCCAAAGGTCTTGGTAATATAAAACTGCAATTTGCAGAAAGTCATTTGTAAAAAGAGAGGATAAAATATTTGAGGTGATTAAAATGCAGAATAACAAGAAAAAAATTCATTATGGCTCTACAGTCAAGGCATGTTTTATTGGATATATCGTACAGGCGATTGTCAATAATTTTGTCCCGCTGCTGTTTCTGGTTTTTCAGTCTTCTTACCAGATTCCTTTGTCAAAGATTACATTACTGATCACGTTTAATTTTTTCATTCAGTTAAGCGTAGATTTGCTCAGCGCTGGATTTATTGATAAGATTGGTTACCGGGCGTCGATTGTCCTGGCGCATGTTCTGTCTGCCCTGGGGCTTGTGCTGCTTGCCGTTCTGCCTGATATGCTGCCAGACGCGTTTGCGGGGCTGCTGGCTGCTGTTATGGTTTATGCAGTAGGGGGCGGATTGCTGGAGGTTCTGGTAAGTCCGATCGTGGAAGCATGCCCCACGGATAATAAAGAAACAGCAATGAGCCTGCTGCATTCGTTTTACTGCTGGGGGCATGTGGGAGTTGTTCTTTTGTCTACCCTGTTTTTCACAGTGTTTGGGGTGGAAAACTGGAAGGCGCTGGCAGTTCTGTGGGCGGTGGTTCCAGCAGTAAATGCCGTTCTGTTTCTGAAAGTGCCGATATATTCTCTGCTGGAACAAGGGGAGAAGGGATTGTCCATAAAAGCGCTGTTGTCCATAAAAGAATTCTGGCTTATTATGCTTTTAATGATATGTGCAGGGGCAAGTGAGCAGGCGGTGAGCCAATGGGCGTCTACCTTTGCAGAATCAGGATTAAAGGTGTCTAAAACAGTGGGAGATCTGACGGGTCCTATGTTTTTTGCCATTTTAATGGGAACGTCTCGTTTGTTTTATGGAAAATATGGAGAGAAGATAGATTTGAATAAATTTATGAAATTAAGTTCCGGGCTCTGCATATTCAGCTATCTGCTGATTTCGCTTTCTCCCTCTCCGGTTTTAAGTCTTCTGGGATGTGGAATCTGCGGTCTGTCTGTGGGGATTCTCTGGCCAGGTTCTTTCAGTATTGCATCTCAGGTGATTCCACGTGGAGGAACCATGCTCTATGCCCTGCTGGCATTGGGGGGAGATATCGGCTGTTCCGGTGGACCGACTTTTGCAGGCATGGTTTCTTCAGCGGCTGGGAGCGACCTGCATATGGGAATTTTGGCAGCAGTAATTTTTCCAATATTGATGCTGGCAGGAGGATGTATGTTGAAAAAAAGTGACAGATTACAAAAAACTTGTGGCAATTCCTGTTGACATACGAAAAGAAAAAGTTTATAGTATATCTAAACTAATAACATACTAATCCGGTAGGAATAATAGGAAAAGGAGAAACCAATGGGAAAAAAGACATACAAAGACAGAAATTTAAGATTCGAGACCTTACAGCTGCATGTTGGACAGGAAAATGCAGATCCGGTTACGGATGCAAGGGCAGTGCCTATTTATGCTACATCCTCTTATGTATTTCATAATTCTGACCATGCGGCGGCAAGATTTGGTTTGAAGGATGCGGGAAATATATACGGAAGGCTTACCAATCCCACGCAGGATATTTTTGAACAGAGAATTGCGGCGCTGGAAGGAGGAGCAGCAGCCCTTGCAGTATCTTCTGGAGCAGCAGCCGTCACTTATACCATTCAGAACCTGGCAAAAAGCGGAGAGCATATTGTGGCGGCTAACAATATATATGGCGGCAGTTATAACCTGCTGCGGCATACCCTTCCGGATTATGGGATTGCTGCATCTTTTGTCGATTCTTCAGATGTGAATAATTTTGAAAAAGCGATTCAGGATAATACCAGGGCGGTTTTTGTAGAGACATTGGGAAATCCTAATTCAGACGTCATTGATTTGGAGGCTGTTGCAAAGATTGCGCATGAACATAACATTCCTCTAGTAGTAGACAATACTTTTGCAACGCCGTTTCTGGTAAGGCCTATAGAGTATGGTGCAGATATTGTGGTGCATTCTGCGACAAAATTTATCGGCGGGCATGGCACAGTGATTGGCGGAGTGATTGTAGATAGTGGAAATTTTGATTGGGAGGCGTCCGGAAAATTCCCAGCGCTTACAGAACCAAATGCAAGTTATCACGGAATCAGCTTTGTCAAAGCAGCAGGTCGGGCAGCTTTTGTTACCAAAATCCGTGCTGTTTTGCTGAGAGATACTGGGGCAACACTTTCTCCCTTCCATGCGTTTTTATTCTTGCAAGGATTGGAAACTTTGTCACTGAGAGTGGAGCGTCATGTAGAAAATGCTTTAAAAGTGGCAGAATATTTAAATCATCATCCTCAGGTGGAGAAGGTGCATCATCCATCTCTCAGTACAGATCCCAGGCAGCAGGAATTGTACCAGAAATATTTTCCTCATGGAGGAGGTTCTATTTTTACTTTTGAAATTAAAGGAGATGACCGGACCGCAAAAGATTTTATTGATCATCTTGAGATTTTTTCGCTGCTGGCAAATGTGGCAGATGTGAAATCTCTCGCGATTCATCCAGCGTCCACTACACATTCTCAGTTGAATGAGCAAGAGGCACAAGAGCAGGGAATCTACAGGAATACGATCCGTTTGTCGATTGGGACAGAACATATAGACGATATTATTGAGGATTTGCAAGAGGCATTCCAGGCAGTAAAGTAAATAGCAGCCTGAGACTGTGATAAATAAGGAGGCGGACAGAATGTCTGAAATATATCAGGGAACATTGGAGCTGATTGGAAATACACCATTGGTGGAGGTGCAGAATTTAGAACGAAAATATGATTTGAAAGCCAGAGTTTTGGTGAAGCTTGAGTATTTTAATCCAGCAGGAAGTGTAAAAGACCGCATTGCCAGAGCAATGCTTGAAGATGCGGAGGAAAAGGGAATTTTAAGAGAAGGCTCCGTAATTATCGAGCCGACGTCTGGAAATACTGGTATCGGTCTTGCTGCCATTGCGGCAGTAAAAGGGTACCGTCTGATTTTAACTATGCCAGAGACGATGAGCGTAGAGCGCAGAAACATTTTAAAGGCTTATGGTGCAGAGCTGGTGCTTACAGAAGGAGCACAGGGAATGAAAGGCGCCATAGCCAAGGCAGAAGAACTGGTAAAAGAAATTCCTGGAAGTTTTATTCCAGGACAGTTCGTAAATCCGTCTAATCCGGATATTCACAGGAAAACTACCGGTCCAGAAATATGGAAAGATACCGATGGAAACGTAGATATTTTTGTGGCAGGCGTGGGAACCGGAGGAACAATCACAGGGGTGGGAGAATACCTGAAATCCCAGAACCCGGAAATTCAGGTGGTGGCAGTGGAACCGGCAGCATCCCCGGTGCTTTCACAGGGGAAGGGCGGAGCACATAAGATTCAGGGAATTGGTGCAGGATTTGTGCCAGACACTTTAAATGTAAAGGTATATGATGAGATTTTTCCAGTGGAGAATGAAGCTGCATTCCAGATGGGAAAGGAGATTGCCAGAACAGAAGGCGTGCTGGTAGGCATTTCTTCAGGCGCAGCATTATATGCGGCAATAGAGCTGGCAAAACGTTCAGAAAATGAAGGAAAAACGATTGTGGCGCTGCTTCCGGACAGTGGAGACAGATACTATTCCACGGCGCTTTTTATAGAATAAGATCAGCGGACGTTCTTTTCATGGAATGAATCGCTCCCTGTCAAGCAGACAGTAGAAAAAATATAATTTTTAGTGGTTATTATAATAATCGATATAATTACTGACGGATATGCTCCCCTTATAGTAGACGGATAAAATAATAAAACTGTCACTGTAAGGAGGAGCATATTTTATAGGACAGCATTTAAAATACTCTTTTAAAATGAATAAACTGCCTGCAGAAATGTGATTGGCAGCTGAAAATTTACACAAGCTATTTACAAAACTTAAAATCCAATGTATTATCTTTTGTAAAGAGAATAAAATAGGAGGTTTATAGCATGTTGAAAAATTTAAAGGTGAAAAATAAACTCTTTTTTTCATTTGGTATTGTAATTATCCTCTATATTATTTCAATTATTGCAGCGTTGATTGGAATTAGGAGTGTATTCGGAGAGTTGGAGAATTTCTATCAAGTTCCATATCCGATGGTCAAGTCCGCTTTACAAGCGCAGTCTACGACAAGACAGACCCAGCTGAATATCTTCCGTGCCAGCGCCTCTGCGGATGATAAGGCAGCGGTACAGTCTTACTTGTCTCAGATCGAGCAGAATGTTTCTGATCTGAACGCAGCCCTGGACGCCCTGACAGAGTATTACGACGCAGACTCCCCACTGCTCCAGTCTGTGCAGACTGCCGCACAGCAGACAGGTAATGCGAGGCAGAAGGCAATTGACTATCTTAAAAACAATGATATAGCCAACGCTGGCGCCATGTTAACCGGGGAATATGGCGAAGCAGCTTTATCACTGCAGGACGCGTTGCAGGATATTATCGACGACAGCCAGATGAAAGCAGATGAATACTACACAACTGGCAGTTTAATAAACCAGCGCTGTTCAGTTACCCTGTGCGTTCTTTCCGTTATTAGTATTATACTTACGCTCATTCTTTCTATCAGTATTATCCTCGGCATTACGCGTCCGATTGCCGAGATCGAAAATGCTGTAAAGAAAATGGCAGAAGGCAACATGCACTCAGAAGTTACATACAAGTCCAAGGATGAACTCGGCATGTTGGCGGAGAATCTTCGCTTTGTGCTTAAAACTTTAGCTGGGTATATTTCTCACATTTGTTCTAGGCTGGATTCTCTGTCAACTGGTGACCTGACTGTAAAGATGGATATGGATTATCTTGGGGAATTTGAATCTATTAAGCGCTCTGGAACTCAGATTATCGAGACTCTCAATGATACTTTCGGACAGATGCATATGGCTGCTGAACAGGTGTCAAGCAGTTCTGGCCAAGTATCCAGCGGTGCGCAGGTGTTGAGTGAAGGCGCTACAGAACAAGCAAATTCTGTAGAAGAGCTGGTTGTTACCTTAAATACTCTGTCGGAACAGGTCACTCAGACTGCCGGAAAATCGCAGGATATTAATAGGCTGATTTTGGAGACTGCTCAAGAGGTAAATGACAGTAACGTTAAGATGGAAGCCATGATGGAAGCCATGACGAAGATCAACAGCTGTTCAAATGACATAGAAAAGATTATTAAGGTAATTGAAGATATTGCATTCCAGACGAATATTCTTGCGTTGAATGCGTCAGTGGAAGCCGCTCGGGCTGGAGAGGCCGGCAAAGGTTTTGCTGTTGTGGCGGATGAGGTAAGGAGTCTTGCTTCGCGGAGCGCGGAGGCAGCCAATGATACGAACGAATTAATTGGCAATACCCGTATTGCTGTGATTGAGGGAAACAAGATTGCGGAGGGTACACAGAAGTCTTTACTGGCTGTGATGGCAAGCACACAGCAGATCGAGAGCAGTATGGCGCATATCACAGAGGCGTCCGATATGCAGGCAGAGGAACTCCAGCAGGTTACACTTGGGATCGACCAGATCTCTTCCGTTGTTCAGACAAATGCTGCGACTGCTCAGGAGAGCGCTGCCGCCAGCGAGGAGCTGTCCAGCCAGTCTATGCTGCTTGAGAGCCTTGTAAAACGGTTCCGCACACGGAGATCAAATTGACAGTGAAAGTTTATTATATACAAAATGGAAATCATAGACGGTGCGGTGTGTGCAGATTATGTACATTTGAGCTGGCAGACAAAAAAATAAAAAAAAGTTCTTGCCAAATCAATAAAATAGTGCTATGATTTAACAACAAAACATTAGCAAGGTAAAGCGTTGAAGGAGACTCTTGTTTTCAGAGACCGACAGGAATACGGCGTCACCGACTGAGAGCGCCGTTTGGAGGAGAAAATAAAGGGAACACTCTGGAGCAGACTGGTTGAATCTCTGCCAATTGTTCAGACCGGGCAGAAGGTAGGCCAGTACGTTCATGCACGTTACGCATAAGAGTGGGGAAAGGATCGGCAGATGTTTTTTGCCAGGCATTTCTTTCTCAAAGCGGGTGGTACCGCGGATATCGTTTATTCGCCCCGGAATACAATTAACGTATTCCGGGGTTTTTTGTTTCATCAGGAAAGATTTTGTACTTCCGGAATACCAGTTCAGGAAAAGGAGTGACCATTATGAGCAGTATTTACAGAGACACCACATTAGACAAGGTAAACGAGGCAGACATTGGCAGGACCATCCGTATTGCAGGATGGGTAGAAAACATCCGGGATCACGGCGGCGTGTCTTTTGTTGATTTGAGAGATATGTATGCTGTGATGCAGGTGGTAATCCGGGATGGAAAATTATTGAACGGAATCCGCAAAGAGCAGGCGTTGTCCATTCAGGGAATTATAGAGAAGAGAGACGAAGAGACCTACAATCCCAAAATCCCCACAGGCACCATAGAACTGGAAGCAAAGGAAATTGATATTTTAGGTGAGGTCTATACAACGCTTCCATTTGAAGTGATGACGAGTAAAGAGGTTCGGGAAGACGTCCGTCTCAAATACCGCTATCTGGATCTCAGAAATCAGAAAGTAAAAGAGACGATTCTGTTCCGCTCCCAGGTGATTGCGTTTTTGAGGCAGAAAATGACGGAGATGGGATTTGTGGAAATCCAGACGCCGATTCTGTGCGCTTCTTCTCCGGAGGGAGCCAGAGATTACATCGTTCCGTCCAGAAAATATAAAGGCCAGTTTTACGCATTGCCTCAGGCTCCCCAGCAATATAAGCAGCTTCTGATGGTGTCTGGCTTCGACAAGTATTTTCAGATTGCCCCCTGTTTCAGAGATGAGGACGCCAGGGCAGACCGCTCTCCGGGAGAATTTTACCAGCTTGATTTCGAGATGAGTTTCGCCACGCAGGAGGATGTATTTCAGGTAGGCGAGGAGGTACTGGCAGAAGTATTTGAGAAATTTGCTCCGGAGGGAAGCAGTGTGACAAAAACTCCTTTCCCAATTATCAGCTACCAGCAGGCGATGCTTAGATTTGGCACAGATAAACCCGATCTTAGAAATCCCTTACGCATTATCGATCTCACGGAATTTTTCCAGAAATGTACCTTCCAGCCATTTCTAGGCAAGACGGTCCGGGCGATCCGGGTACATGCGGAAATGTCCAAAGGTTTTCACGAAAAATTATTGAAATTTGCTACAGATCTGGGCATGGGAGGGCTTGGATATCTGGAAGTGATGGAAGACGGCAGTTATAAGGGCCCCATAGATAAATTTATTCCCGCAGAATTAAAGGAAGAGTTTCGCGCGCTTACGGGACTTAAGACAGGAGACACGATTTTTTTTATGGCTGACCAGGAGGCGAAGGCGTCCTATTATGCAGGCATGATCCGCACAGAATTGGGAGAAAAATTGGATCTGTTGGAAAAAAATGCCTACCGTTTCTGCTATATCAATGATTTTCCGATGTTTGAACGTGATCCGCAGACAAAACAGGCAGGGTTTACGCACAACCCCTTTTCTATGCCGCAGGGCGGGCTGGAAGCTCTTAATACGCAGGACCCGTTGGAAATTCTTGCTTATCAGTATGACATTGTGTGCAATGGCGTAGAATTATCCTCCGGCGCAGTGCGTAACCACGATATGCAGATTATGGAAAAATCATTCGAGATTGCAGGCTATGACAGAGAAGCACTGAAACATAAATTTGGCGCCTTGTACCAGGCGTTTCAGTTTGGCGCGCCGCCTCATGCAGGCATGGCGCCGGGCATAGACCGTATGATTATGCTGCTTCGGGGAGAAGAAAATATCCGGGAAGTTATCGCGTTTCCGATGAACGGAAATGCACAGGATCTTATGTGCGGCGCGCCCGGGCAAGTGACAGAGCAGCAGCTGCGGGAAGTGCACATGAAGATAAGATAATTCTTTTGTCAGAGAAAATAAAGGAATGATTTTTGGAAACGGAAGGAGGACTAAATTTGAAACAGTCACAATCAAATCAGGCCGCAGAACAGGCAGGCAGACATGTCATTTCAGATGAGACCATGGAATATGTGGGGATTCTTGCCAAACTGGAATTGTCTGGCCAGGAGAAGCAGGAAGCCAAAAAGGACATGGAACGTATGCTGGATTATATAGATAAATTAAACGAACTGGACACTTCAAAGGCAGAGCCAATGTCTCACGTGTTTTCCATAAACAATGTATTTCGAGAAGATCTTGTGGAGGACAGGGACGGCGGGGAAGAAACTCTTGCCAATGCGCCGCAGAGGAGGGAACGCGCCTTTGTGGTGCCAAAGACCGTAGACCAGTAAGGAGGGAAAGGATGAAGCTATTATCATTGACAGCCGTTGCGCTGGGGAAAAAAATCAGGGCAGGTGAAGTGACGGCACAAGAGGCAGTTCAGGCGTCCTTGGAAGCCATTCAGCAAAAAGAAGAGCAGATTCACAGCTTTGTGACCATAGACCAGGAAGGGGCGCTCTTTCGCGCCAGAGAAGTCCAGAAGAAAATAGAAGCAGGAATGTTGACTGGTCCGCTCGCCGGAGTTCCGGTGGCGATCAAGGATAATCTGTGTACAAAGGGGATGCTGACCACCTGCAGCTCGAAAATGCTGAATAATTTTATTCCCACTTACACGGCAGAAGCTGTGCTGAATCTGGAGAAAGCAGGCGCTGTTATTATTGGAAAAACAAATATGGATGAATTTGCCATGGGAAGCACGACAGAGACGTCTGCCTTTGGAGTAACTAAAAATCCCTGGAATACAGATTATGTGCCGGGAGGGTCTTCCGGGGGAAGCTGTGCGGCGGTGGCTGCCGAAGAAGTGCCTTATGCGCTGGGTTCTGATACCGGCGGTTCGATCCGTCAGCCAAGTGCCTTCTGCGGGGTCACCGGCATCAAGCCCACGTACGGAACGGTTTCGCGTTTTGGACTGATTGCCTATGGTTCCTCTCTGGACCAGATTGGTCCTGTTGCCAAAGATGTGACCGACTGTGCGGCGATTCTGGAAGCAATTACTTCATATGACAAGAAAGATTCTACTTCCATTCAGCGAAAGGACGCCGATTTTACCTCTGCGCTGGTGGATGATGTGAAGGGGATGAAAATCGGCATTCCCAGAGATTATCTGAAAGAAGGGCTGGATTCAGAGGTGAAAGAGGCAGTTCTGGCAGCCGCAAAAGTATTAGAAGAAAAGGGAGCGGTTGTAGAGGAGTTTGATTTAAGCCTGGTGGAATATGCCATCCCAGCTTACTATGTGATCGCCGCTGCAGAGGCAAGTTCTAATCTGGAGCGGTTTGACGGGGTAAAATACGGTTACCGTGCCAAGGACTATGAAGGGCTTCATGACATGTATAAAAAATCCCGTTCCCAAGGTTTCGGGGCCGAGGTGAAACGCCGGATTATGCTGGGTTCCTTCGTCTTAAGTTCCGGGTACTATGATGCCTATTATCTGAAAGCGCTGCGCACCAAGGCGCTGATTAAGCAGGCGTTTGACCGGGCGTTTGCAAACTATGATGTGATTCTGGGGCCGGCTGCGCCTACCACGGCGCCCAGGCTGGGAGAGTCTTTAAGTGATCCGTTGAAAATGTATCTGGGCGACGTCTATACCGTTTCTGTGAATCTTGCTGGGCTTCCAGGCATCAGCCTCCCCTGCGGTCTGGATAAAAATGGTCTTCCCATTGGCCTGCAGATGATCGGGGATTGTTTTCAGGAGAAGAAGATGATCCGCGCGGCATATGCGTACGAGCAGACCAGGACTTATCAGCAGAGCCCCCTGGCAGAGCAGTAGAGAGGAGAGAAGATTATGAGCAAAGAATATGAAACTGTCATTGGGCTGGAGGTCCATGTGGAGCTGGCAACGAAAACGAAAATCTTCTGCTCCTGTTCCACCGCGTTTGGAAGCGCGCCCAATACCCATACCTGTCCGGTTTGTACCGGAATGCCAGGTTCCCTTCCCGTGCTGAATAAAAAAGTGGTGGAATACGCCCTCGCCGTGGGACTTGCCACAGGCTGCAAGATCAACCAGTACAGTAAATTTGACCGCAAAAATTACTTTTACCCGGATAATCCGCAAAATTATCAGATTTCCCAGCTTTACCTGCCCCTTTGTTACGACGGCGGCATTGAAATCGAGACAGAGTCCGGAAGCAAGACCGTCGGCATTCACGAAATCCATATGGAGGAAGATGCCGGAAAGCTGGTGCATGACGACTGGGAAGAGGTATCTTTTGTGGATTACAACCGTTCCGGCGTGCCTCTGATTGAAATTGTCTCAGAACCAGATATGCGGTCAGCCGAAGAGGTCATTGCCTATCTGGAGAAACTGCGCACGATCATTCAGTATCTGGGAGCTTCCGACTGCAAAATGCAGGAGGGTTCCATGCGTGCGGATGTAAATCTGTCTGTCAGGGAAAAAGGAGCCAAAGCCTTCGGCACAAGGACAGAGATGAAAAATATCGGTTCTTTTAAAGCGATTGCCAGAGCGATTGAAGCAGAGACAGCCCGGCAGATTGACCTGATAGAAGCCGGGCAGCCGGTGGTGCAGGAAACGAGAAGATGGAATGATGAGCAAGGATATTCCTATGCCATGCGTTCCAAGGAAGACGCCCAGGATTACCGCTATTTTCCAGAACCGGACCTGGTTCCCCTTGTTATCAGCGACGCGTATCTGCAGCGGCTCAGAGACAGCCAGCCGGAGCTTCGTGATGAGAAGCTTGCCCGCTATATCTCAGAGTTTGAATTGCCGGAATATGATGCGCAGATTCTTACCTCAGTGAAAAAGCTTGCAGATCTCTTTGAAGCTGCCACAAAACTGTGCGGCAAGGCAAAAAAGGTTTCCAACTGGCTGATGGGAGAGACGATGCGCCTGATGAAAGAACGTGACATGGACCCGGAAGATCTGGCATTTTCTCCCGCAAATCTTGCCAAATTAATCGCCCTTACAGAAGCGGGAACGATTAACGGCACGGTGGCAAAGGAGGTTTTCGAACAGATCTTTGATAAAGATCTCGACCCGGAACAGTATGTGGAAACGCACGGCCTAAAAACGGTTGACGACGAAGATGCTCTTCGCAGCGCCATTGCTAAAGTAATACAGGATAATCCTAAGTCTGTGGAGGATTATCGAGGCGGGAAAGAGAAAGCCATAGGATTTCTGGTGGGGCAGACCATGAAAGCCATGAAGGGCAAGGCAAACCCAGGGCTGGTCAACCAGATATTGAAGGAAATGCTGTCATGAACGAATCGATGTTATTAAGTTCATGACATAGCCCCATTAAAAAATAACAGGCATGCATTTTGCAACTATCATGCCCCCTGCAAGAGAAAGTGTGTTGGCGCAGAAGGTGTAAAGGATAATTTTCCATTGCGGGATATGCTTTTGGCTGATTTTAGGGAACAAAACAAGGTACAGGGCAGATTCTATGATAAATACAAGGCATTCCAGCAGCAGATAACTTAAGATAAAAGACATACTGCCTCTGAAATGCAGTGTAAAATTCAGCGTCAAATTCAAAAGGACCTGGGTGATGATATTGATGATGCCAATCCATATAAGAAAATTCTTCTTTCCCATACCAAACAGAAAAGCAGCGCCTAATTCAAGAAGAATTGTGATAATGATACGGCAGAAAAGAGAAATCAGCTCCCAGGTAAGATTATAATTTTTTTCAGCAGTGAGCAGGGGAATCGTTTTCTCAGAGGGATTTGTACTAATACCTTCCATATTGACTTTATAATAACTGTCAAAGGCATACCTCTCATAAATTCCGCTGACGGCGAAGGTATTTGATTCTGGATAGTAAAGAAGAATTTTGAAACGGCTGGGTGGATAGTAGGTCCATTCCAGCTTTTTACTTTCACTGCAGAGCCATCCCTGCTGCAGGAAAAAATAGCCGTCACTGTCCTGATATTCTGCAAAGGCTCTCCAGATATTCAAATCCAGATCATAATTTTCGATCAGGCGCTCTTCACCATTCCAGGCGGAGAATGGTCCTGTAGAATCTGTTTCTGACAGCAGAGTGCCATAGCATAATTCATCGCCCATATTCTCAAAAGTTATAATTACCGAAGGTTTTGGCCCAGTGTCAGCGGAGGCAGTAAAAGGAAGCATGAAATATAATAGGATGCTGCAGAATAAAAGAGCAAAGGTTTTCTTTTTCATAAGGAGTACTCCTTTCAGTGAAGATATCTTAGGCAATTGCGAAACTATCAAATTATCGAAATTTCATATACAATTCATACAATTATTCTCAAATATTTTGAATTGTATATGAAATTCTCACAACGATTGAGTTTTGCAATTACCTAAAAATATCTGGCCCCTGGCTTTTAGATGTTGAGATTTCGCAAGAAACATACCTTCAATATTATGATTTTATAGTATCATATATAAAGAGTCCTGACTATACGTTTTTGTTGCATTTTTTATGATAGTAGGCTTAAGGTGTCAAAAGGTGTTCAAAAATGATGTTGGCAATTTGCACAAAATAGGTACGAAAAGTTGTGACTTGTCCTGACGGTTAGAATTTTTTAGTGTTCGATTTTAGAACCAGCAGTTTCCAAACAGGATGTTTGGAAAAGGCTTATCTGAGCCAGGGATGGCGAATATAAGCCGGCTGCGTAAAGTTTTAAATTTTTTTGCTGGAACACTTAGAAATTCTTCTGTTCAGGACAGTTTGGAACAACGTTTGTATTTATTTGTGCAAATTGGCAGTAAGCATTTGTAAAATTACCTTTTGACATCTTAATCATAGTAGGAAAGAATATGCGAACTTGTTCGTTTTGTCTTAACATTGAAGCAGGTAAAAAACAGTATCATTGTCAGTTGGAGTATGTTATAATGTCTGCAGATAAGCTGGCGTAACGGCAAGAAGCGTATTATGGAGGTTGACATGAAGAAATTTGATTCAGATTACCGGCTGCTGGAGGAAATGTATGAGGATGGGTATTTCCCGGATTTTTTGGTGGACAAAATAAAATCCCTGGTGCAGGAAGTGATCGTCTTTCTGGAGGAGGGAGAAAAAGATGTGGGAATCATTCAGCAAAAATTTGATGGTATGACGCGGGCGATCAATGATCTGCAGCAAGAGTTTGAGGAAAATGACAGTGAGTTAGAGACAGGAGCAAGAGAAAGTATTGGTGAAACGGTGGACTATATTCTAAAGTGGTTTGGCATTGATTTAGATGTCGAGGATGCTTTAGGTGAGCGCGACTGGTAGAACGCAGATACATCAACACAGCGGAAAGGGGCGGCATATGGTAAAGCATATTATATTATGGAAACTGAAAGACGAATATTCCAGGGAACAGATCGAGAGCATTAAACTGGATATCAAAGAAAATCTGGAAGGTCTCAAGGGGAAGATCCCAGGGCTGACAGACATCAAGGTGATTACAGAAGGACTTGCAAGTTCTAATGCAGATCTGATGCTGGATTCTTCTTTTGAAGATGAAGAAGCATTGAAACTTTATGCAGATCATCCAGCACATGTGGCAGTGGCAGACGAGAAGGTCAGGCCATTTACAGCAGAGAGGAATTGTATGGATTTTATTGTTTAAAGATTACCTATTATGATTAAGTTGACAAAAGGTGGTCAAAAATGATGTTGGAAATCTGTACAAATAGGTGCAAAAAGTTGTGACTTGTAATATTTTTTGTTAGAACACTTAGAAATTCTTCTGTCTGGGACAGTTGGAACAATGTTTGTATTTATTTGTGCAGATTGGCAATAAGCATTTGTAAAACTACCTTTTGTCAACTTAATCCTAATAGACTATAATCAAGAAAAAGGAGAAAACATATGGACAATTTGCCAGAAGTGGAACGGAGGACTATTGAAGAACTGAAAAGAATTTCTGCCAGACAGGCGGTGAGTATTGAGATTAACCCGAGGAAGAAACCGCAGATTACAGACAGTAAATTTGGCGGTATACCGTACTGGGATATGAGCATGGATTATCCCAAAGCAGAGGACGGCAGCTTATTGATGCTGCTGGCGCAGATTAATTTGGATGAGTTGAACAAGGATGGAAAAAATGCAGGAAATAAGCTTCCCCAAAGCGGTATGCTGCAGTTTTTTATTAATTTGGATGATGCATACGGCATGGACTTTGATTATACGGCGGACAATAGAGGCAGGCTGGAGCAGAAAAATTTCCGGGTTGTGTATCATAAGAACATTGACTATGCAGTTTCTGTGGAAGAAATCAAGACTCTGGGAATGCCAGACAGTGCTCAGGAAGAGTTTGAGGAATCGCCGGTCTGGGGTGAGTACGGGCTTGATATGAAGTTAAAAGAGACGTACATAGGAGTGGAAGATTATCAATTTGAAGAATATTTCCAACAGGCGGCAGAAGCAGCAGGCTGGAAGGAAGTAAAAGAACAAAAAACTGGATATTACCATGCTTTTTCAGAAGAAGGAACAGACGCTCTTTTTGAAGAGCTGGAGCCTTGCGGTCACTGGATGCTGGGGCATCCCTATTTTACTCAGTACGACCCGCGGGAAGGCTGCGGTCCAAAGAAAAACTATTCGGTGCAGCTTTTTCAGATGGATTCTGACTATAATGAAGACGATGATTATGTGATGTGGGGAGACGCCGGCGTGGCGAATTTTTTCATCAGTGAAGAGGATCTGGCAAATGAAGATTTCCGGGATGTATTATATTCCTGGGACTGCGCTTAATGAAGGAGGAAATAAGAATGGATGAATCAACCCGCAGAATAGCGGAAGATTTTGATTGTAAATACACAGTGTTTGAGAAGGGGACCGATCCAAAGCTGGCAGAACAGGCATACCATGAAGCTTTGGAAGCCGGAAAATCAGGCGGTTTTTGGCCGGCAATGATCTGTTTGGATGAATGTGCGGTGGAATGGCTGGAGAGTGTGGTAAAAGAAGAGTACAGCAGAGAGGAGATAATTGCCGGCTGTCAGGATAACGGCAGAGAAATTTTAGAGGAGCGGTTTGCAGAGTATACAGAAGAATACGAGCAAGAGGAAGTGAAAGAGATGATAGGGGAAGAGACAGAGGGGGAGGAACTGCATGAGTTTATCGGATATCTGTCTTTTGAAGATGGAATGCTGGAAGCGGACACACTGCTTTTAGAGATTCCGGTGAAAAATCCATGGGAAATCATAGGGTATCTGCCTATGGGGGGATGGAATGAATGTCCTTCCCCGGAGGAAATGATTGCTGTATGCAAATACTGGTATGAAAAATACCAGGCGGTTCCGGCAGTATTTACCCATGATGTGGTGGAATTTTACGCACCTTTACAATTAAATGGGGCAGACAGTTTGGAGGCTGCAAAAGAGCATTATGCGTTCTGCCCGGACCGGGTGGACCAGGGAACCAGAACTTATCATATTTCGGAACTGGCAGCAGGATTGGTAGGATCAGAGGTATGGTATTTCTGGTGGGATTGACCAAAAACAGTAAATCAGCATGATTGAAAAATGAAAAGAAATGTGATAGCATAGTTTAGAAAATTACCTAAATTACATATATTGCAAAGGAGAACAAAAATGGATGAAAAGGCTTACAACAGAGAGAAATCGGTAAACCAGTTTCTACTCATTATCATTACAATTATGGATTTATTTTTGTTTTTTGGATATTTCAGCGATTACAGCAAAGGCAATATCGGGCTGGGATTTCTGATGGCAGTGGAGCTGACGGTTTTGGTATCCATGATTGCAGATTATGCAGTGTTTCTGCATCAGAAAGACAGCAGAAATTTTAAGCATGTATCTGTGACGGGATATATGGTTGTCTATGCGATTGCATTGCTGGGGGCACAGAACGATCTGGTATTTGCGATCGTATTTCCTTTGACGGTAATTTATATATTATATTTTGATTATAAGTTGATTTTAAGAATTGCTGTGGTATATAGTCTGATTACCGTGGTAGATCTTGTCTATCTTGCGGCAGTATTAAAGCATCTGCCCTCCGGCGCCGAGTTAAACAGCACGTCTCTTCTGGTTCAGGGAGCTACTGTTATTGTGTATCTGATCGTGCTTTGCGGAACGACGAAGATTTCTAATAGAAATAATGATATGCGGATTGCAAGCCTGAGTGAAGAAAAGGAGCATAGCGCAAGGCTTCTGGAAGACGTATTAAAGGTGGTGCAGGCAGTGAAGAAAAACTCTGCGCAGGCAGGGGAATATATCCGTATTCTGGGACAGGATGTGGATTCTACAGCCCAGGCGCTCTCCGGGATTTCAGACGGTAATTCCAACAATGCAGAAAGCATTGAAAAACAGACGGTGATGACAGAGCATATTCAGGGGATGATACAGCACACCAAAGAGATGTCAGATGATATGCTGATGCTGGCGAGGCAGTCTAAGGAAGCGGTGGAGGGAGGCCAGAAATCCATGAATGACCTGCAGGAACAGTCTGATAACATGCAGAAAGCAAATGAGCAGGTGGCTGCTTCAGTTACAAGCCTGATTGAAAATGCAAGGACGGTGGATGAGATCACGGAACAGATTTTTGCGATTTCCAGCCAGACGAATCTGCTGGCTTTAAATGCGTCCATTGAGAGCGCCAGAGCAGGAGAAGCTGGACGGGGCTTTGCAGTGGTAGCAGAGGAAATCCGGCAGCTGGCAGATGAAACAAGAAAGCTGACAGAAAATATACAGAATATTGTGCAGGAGCTGCGCCAGAATGCAGATGTGGCAAAGAGCACTGTAGACAATGTGATGGAAGCATCCAGAAGGGAACATGAATTGATCCGCAGCGCTGATGAACAGTTTGCAGGCATTGACGGCAGGATGGGTGAATTAAACCGGAATGTGGCAGAGATTTATCAGAAAATTGAAGAAATTCTGGAATCTAATAATTCCATTGTAGACAGTATCAATGAGATTTCTGCAGTGAGCCAGCAGGTATCGGCCAACACCCAGCAGGCGGTGGAGCTGGGAGAAGACACCAGCCAGCAGGCACAGCAGGTACAGCAGCGTATGGATGAGCTGCTGCAGACAGTGGGCGCTATAGATAAATATGTTTGATGTTAATCAGTGAGACAGTTCCTTACATATTTTTTACATTTTCCTGCAGATTGCATGATAACAAAATGATAACATAAGAGACAGCGGAGGGATGCACGGAGATGATAAAGATTCTGATTGTGGAGGATGACCCCAATATCGCCAAGCTGATGGAGGCAACGGTTGCAATTGGCGGTTACAGCAGCGAGGTATGCGGCAATGGCGCAGAGGCCTTCGAGAAAATTGAACATGAGAATTATGACCTGATTCTATTGGATGTGATGCTGCCGGATATGAGCGGTTTTGAGATTATGCGCAAGCGTACCAATACGGAGTCGCCAGTGATTTTTATCACGGCCAAGCAGGAGCTGACAGATAAAGTGCGGGGGTTGCGGCTGGGAGCGGAGGATTATATTGTCAAACCTTTTGAGGCGATGGAACTGCTGGCAAGAATTGAGGTAATCCTGCGCAGAGTCAAGCGGACAGAGTGTGCGTACCGATACGGGAATATCCTTGTCAATGTGGAAGAACATACCTGTAAATGCGGAGAAGAAGAGGTTTATTTGACGCCGAAAGAATTTGAGGTGCTGGTATTTTTTATTCAGCATAAGGATGTGGCAATCTCCAGAGACCGTCTGCTGGCAGCCGTGTGGGGTTTTGAATACGAGGGTGAGAGCAGAACCATTGATATTCATATTCAGCAGCTGCG
Source organism: Lachnospiraceae bacterium (assembly GCA_910575075.1). Classification (GTDB taxonomy): domain Bacteria; phylum Bacillota; class Clostridia; order Lachnospirales; family Lachnospiraceae; genus Petralouisia. The sequence goes on along the minus strand of CAJTCY010000013.1, from coordinate 88,971 downwards.
CAAGAAATTGAATCTGAAGGATAAACTGGTAACGATTCCCAAACTGGGATATCGTCTGGAGAGCGCAAAGGAGTAGCAATGAAGCTTTGGCAGAAAATATTTTTATATACCATGGTACTGGTGATGCTTGCAGTAAGCCTCACCAGTATTTTGCTGTTAAAAAACAGCTTTTCTCTGGCGCTGGAACAGCGGAAACAGAGTGTGTACAGTGAACATGAATTTTTAATTACAAGTTTTAAGAGCCTGATGCTGACAGAACGGCTGCGGGCAAATGCGGTTGTACTGGATGAACAGACACTTCGGGGATTTATGGCGGACACTTTTGGAAAGAGCAAAAATGGAGTGGCATTTTTTAACAGTGACACGCAGCAGATTTACGCAAACCGGAAAATGAGAATTCCAAAAGCATTGATTGACAAAGTAAAAAACAGCGGCAGCCCTCACATGCAGATTGAGGACTACCAGCTCTATACGGCGTCTGGGGAGAGCATAGAAGGAAAGAATTATTATGTGATTACAGAAAATAATATTCGTGACGTGATAGAGACGCATGAAAATATGCTGTACCAGATTCAGGTGATCACCATGTCCTGCGCTATGGGGATATCTCTGATTCTGATGGCAGTAGTGAAATTACTGCTGAACCCGCTGAAAAGAGTCAATGAAGGGACCAGAGAAATCGCACAGGGAAATTATCAGAAGCGGATTGATGAAAGAGGACATGACGAGCTGTCAGAATTGGCACACAATATGAATATTATGGCGGAATCAGTGGAAATCAATGTCCGTGCTCTGGAGGATGTCGCAGAGGACCGCAAGCATTTTATTGACAATCTTTCCCATGAAATGAAGACACCGCTGACGTCTATCCTGGGATTTTCCGATCTGCTTCAAATCAAGAAGGAAATCTCAGATGAGAGCAGGATTGAATATGCAGGAATCATCAAGGAAGAAGCTACAAGGATGCGGACACTGTCAGGAAAGCTTATGGAATTGATTACGGTAGGAGAAGCCAAGCTGGAATGGCAGCAGGAAGATATGAAAAAGCTTTTTGATGAGATTGGGGCTTCTCTTAAGGTTGTTGCAGACAGCCATAAGATGCAGCTGCTGTGCGAAGGTGAGGAAGGATTGCTATGGGTGGACCGGGAATTATTTAAATCTCTGCTCTACAATCTGGTGGATAACGCAGTCAAGGCATCCCAGGAAGGTGGAAAAATTGAGGTGCTGGGACAATTTGAACATGGACAGTTCTGTATAGAAGTAAAAGATGAAGGGGTGGGAATTCCCAAAGAAGAAATGGATAAAATTACCCAGGCATTTTATATGGTGGATAAAGTCAGGAGCCGAGCCAGCGGAGGCGCAGGGCTGGGACTGGCTCTCTGCGCAGAGATCGTGTCTACGCATCGGGGAATTATGCGGTTTGAAAGCCAGCTGGGAGAAGGAACACGTGTCTTAATCCGGATGAAGGGAGGAAGGGCAGATGCGTAAGATTAAATCCATGCTGCTGACGCTTATCTGTGCTGCGGTTATTTTAGGAATCGGATATCTGGGAATTGTAGAGAGCGGAAAAGAAGTTTTGCGGAGGGAGAGCATTCCAGAGCAGGCAGAGTATGAAAATGTGGGTTCCAATATATTTTATGGAAAAATAGAAGATGATATTGAGATATTTCCCTGGAATTATTATGTGGAAAACAGCAATGAGTTAGGCACAGGTGTGCCGGATTTTTTGAGAGATCTGAAGTATGTGGACGAAAGCAAGTACAGTGTAGAGGCGAAGACAGAGGAAGCGGGATTGGAAAATGAGCAGATAGTTTATGCCACAAACTGGTATTTTGGGCAGATTATTGCTTATGAGACGGGTGCTCAGATAGAAGAAGTCCTGAACTGGTATGAGAACAGCGGGAAACATATTTATTATAATATGGTGATGGAAAAAGATACGTCTTATGGGAATATTTATTTTTATCAGGATATTTTAAATTTAGGAGGAAAAAAATATCAGGTGCGGATTGCCTGCGGTGACTGGAGCGTCATAAGCTTCTGCTGTGCGGAATATAACCCCAAAAACCAGCGGGAACAGAAGAAATGGAAAGAGGGGAAACAGGAACTGGTATCGGCGCTGGAGCGTTTCGAGGATGAACTGGCAGATTATGTTACATTTATGACGAGGGTAGAATATATGCCAGATCTTTCTTTTTTCGTAGACGACGTTGGAAATTGTGAGAATGAGTATCTGGGTGGTTTGCGTCTTTTGGATTATATTATGAAGCGGGAAGGAGATCAGAGCGCTCTGGTGGAGGAAATGAAGGCGCTGCGGGAAACCTGGGAAACGGATAAGACTGCGATTGCCGACGAGAATGGAACGGATTATGATCCGCATTATTCTTATCAGGTGGTGGAATTGAAAGATATGATCCTGCTCTTGGCACAGGGGGATGTCACCATTGGCATTTATTATGATCCTATGAATCAAAGATTCTGCGGCTATAATTATTTTTATGAATATTAATTTTTTCGAAACTCTTTCAAAAAGCGGTTGTGCTATCGTGGGGCTTGAATTATAATAATAGCAGGTTTCAGGTGCAGAGACTGAACCAGAAAAAGGAGAATTCAGAATGAGTGATAAAGAAATCTTTGAAGATACAGACTTACAAAAGGATCAGCAGGATGTGGAAGCGCAAGCAGAACATGAAGAGGACGGGTATGAAGATATCTGTTATATCTGCCGCAGGCCGGAGAGCAAGGCAGGGAAAATGATTCGGATTCCCAACAATATTTGCATTTGTGCGGACTGCATGCAGAAAACCTTTGATACCATGAACCATTCAGGATTTTCTATGGGTGACATAGGGAATTTTGGCAATATGCCCAATATCAGCATGATCAATTTATCAGATCTGCAGAATATGAATATGATGCCTAAGGCACAGAAACTGAAAAAGAAGAAGGCAAAAGAGGATAAAGAGAAAAAACAGCCGGTATTGGATATCAAATCAATTCCGGCTCCCCACAAAATTAAGGCGAGCCTGGATGAGTATGTAGTGGGTCAGGAGCATGCCAAGAAGGTAATGTCAGTAGCGGTATATAATCATTACAAGCGGGTCACATGCGATGATTTGGACGGTATTGATATTGAAAAATCTAATATGCTGATGTTAGGCCCTACTGGAAGCGGCAAGACTTATATGGTAAGAACGCTGGCAAGGCTTCTGGATGTTCCCCTTGCAATTGCGGATGCCACTTCATTGACGGAGGCAGGATATATTGGAGATGATATTGAAAGCGTTGTGTCAAAGCTTCTTGCGGCGGCGGATAATGATGTGGAACGTGCCGAGCATGGAATTATCTTTATTGATGAGATTGATAAAATAGCTAAGAAAAAGACCACCAACCAGCGTGATGTCAGCGGTGAGAGTGTGCAGCAGGGAATGCTGAAACTTTTAGAAGGAGCTGAAATTGAGGTTCCGGTAGGAGCCAACAGCAAGAATGCCATGGTGCCTCTTGCCACGGTTAATACGAAGGATATCCTCTTTATATGCGGAGGTGCTTTTCCAGACCTGGAGGATATTATCAAAGAACGTTTGAATAAACAGTCTGCCATGGGCTTTCATGCAGATTTGAAGGATAAGTATGATGGAGAAGAAAATCTTCTTCAGCGGGTAGAGGTGGAAGATATTCGTAAATACGGCATGATACCGGAATTTTTGGGGCGTCTGCCAGTGATTTTTGCATTGGATGCGTTGACAGAAGATATGCTGGTGCGGATTCTCACGGAGCCAAGAAGCGCGATTGTCAAGCAGTATCAGAAGCTGCTTTCCATAGACGAGGTAAAACTGGATTTTGAAGAAAATGCGCTGCGTGCCATCGCAAGAAAGGCGAAGAAGAAGGATGTGGGTGCAAGGGCTTTGCGGGCCATTATTGAGGAATTTATGCTGGATATTATGTATGAGATTCCTAAGGATGACAATATCGGTAAAGTGACGATTACAGAGGATTATATTGAAAATAAAGGAGGTCCTGTGATCAGTATGCGTGGGTGCCTGGCTTTGGAAGAAAAAGCAGCGGGAATCTGATAACGATATTCCTGGGGTGTTTATTTTTCTATAGGAAAGACCTTGTCACGCTAAAGCGTGAAAGTATCTTTCCTATAAGAGAAATAACAATAATCGCACTGCGGCGGAAAGGAATATGTCGCTAAAGCGACCCGCCGCAGACGGTGAATCCTGCGTAGCAGGATTCTTTTTTATAAAATGGACCGAAACGAAGTGCATATGATTTTGCAAGGTGTTTTCCAGTGTGGAGAACACCTTAAATTTTTACTAAGAACACCTTAAATTTTTACTATAAACTTAAAAAAGTTTCATTTCCTATTCTTTCTCGGACTGATACAATGATTTTACAATATGTTCGATAAAGAGGAGGAAAGAGTATGAAACGAAGACTTTTAGCTGGGATATTGAGCCTGGCTATGGTATTCACCATGCTGCCGGCGCCGTCAGTGAAGGCAGAAGGTGAAGACCTGGGAACCAATCTGGCGCGTACTGCGACAGCAAGTGCAGGACATAACAATACACAGCCAGAGGCGATCAATGACGGTGTGCTGGCAACAGGTGATCCTGCTACAAGCTGGAACTGCTGGAATGCACCAGAAGCAGATTATCCGATACCGATCAATCTTACATGGGATTCCCCTCAGCAGATTGCTTCTATGCGCGTGATGTGGTGGTCAGACGGCGGCGGTGTAATCTGGCCTTCCAATGCGAAAGTAGAGTATCTGGACGGAGAGGAATGGAAAGAAATTGCAGAAGCAGGTACAGAACACGGTGGATTTAATGGTGAGAACGGCATTTGGAATGTTGTAAACTTTGACGAGACGGTGACTACCACAGCGCTTCGTATGCGGGTAGGCAGAAATGCCACAGGTACAAGCGGCGTCGGTATCAGCGAGTGGGAAGTGTACGGAAGTAAAATTAAAGAACAGCTCAACCAGGTAGATATACTGGGAAGCGGCAGGATTGTCAAGGGGGAGACAGAGAAATACCTGGCAAAGACAGTGCCGGAAGAATTTTCTTCTACGGCAAGCTTTGAATGGTCTGTAAGCCCTTCCAATGTGGCGGCTATTTCAGGATCTGCTAATTCCAAAGAAGTATCGGTACAGGGACTGGCAGAAGGCGAGGCCGTGTTACTGCTGAGAGCTACCCAGGACGGTGTGACAAAAGAAGCGGAGTTCAATCTTAGAGTACGTGAGGATCAGATACAGAGCATTGATATCTACAAAACTACCACTGCAGCGGGAAAAGCGCCTATACTGCCAGATTCGGTAGTGGCTAATGGTTTGGAATTTGACGATCCTACCCCTTCCTTAAAGAGTGAGACCAAACCTGAATTCGATTTTGCTGAAGAATTTAACTCTAAGCTGGTTCCTGTAAAATGGGAAGAAGTGAATCCGGCAAATTATGCCAAAGGTAAGGAAGGAACGTCCTTTGTGGTAAAAGGAACAGTTTCTTACAAAGACAAAAATTATGCGGCAACAGCGCTGGTATCGGTGAAAGAGGCAGTTGCAGCGCCGGAATCCAACAGCAGCGTTACTTTTGAAAATGTTCAGTTAAATGATATTTTCTGGGCGCCTAAGCAGGAGATTAATGCAAAGTCTTCTTTAAAGAAAGCTATTTCAGAGATTGGCAAGGCTTCCGGTGGAGAACCCAATTTTGACAATGCAATTAAGAAACTGAACGGCGAGACAGATTATGATGCTTTCAGCGGATATGTATTTCAGGATTCTGATATCTATAAGAGTATAGAAGCGATTTCCTATACCCTTTCTGCAACTCAGAATGATACAGATCCAGAAATGGCAGAGACAAGGAAGTTTTTAGAAGATACACTGGAGAGATGGATTCAGAAAATTGAAAAAGTACAGTATGCAGATGGTTATATTGGAACATTCTTTACATTGAGAAGCCAGAGTTCCAGCGGCGGCGGCGCTCCGGGAACCCATCGCTGGCTGAATTTCTCGAACCATGAAATGTACAATGCAGGGCATTTCTTGGAGAGTGTGGTTGCTTATACCCGTTACCGTGAAGGCATCGGCAAACCAGATTACAGACTGTATGTAACTGGCAAACGTTTTGCAGATGAGATTGTTTCTCTGTTTGGACCTTACGGGACACGCCATGAAGTGCCAGGGCATGAAGAGATCGAGCTTGGCATGGTGAAATTCGGAAAACTTCTGGAGGAGTACGAAGGACAGGGCTCCGCACAAGACTACTACGATACAGTAAAAGTCCTGATCAACCGACGCGGAGAAGACAGTGAATTGCGTGAGAGCGGATATTGGGCAGGAACGTATTCTCAGGATCAGACGCCATTCAAAGAAGAGACAAATGCAGTAGGCCACGCAGTGCGTGCGAACTATTTCTATACTGGAATTACCGATATTGCAACACTTCTGCCGGATGGAAATGGAGACAGAGAAGCTTATCTTGATAGCCTGGATACCATCTGGGATTCTGTTTCAAACAAGAAAACATATATTACAGGAGCGATCGGTACTACGACGCCCGGAAGTGATTCCGAAGGTTACGGCAAAGATTACGATCTGCCGCCAGACCAGTCTTATGCAGAGATTTGTGCAGCGATTGCGGCAGCGAACTGGAATCAGAGAATGAACCTGGTGCATGAGGATGGAAAGTATGTGGATATGGTAGAGAAAAATCTCTATAATTCCATTTTAGTAGGAACGAACTTAGACGGCAACCGTTTCTATTACAGCACAAGACTGCGTGTAAACGGTGGAAACCGCCGTTCTGAATGGTTTGCATGTGCATGCTGCCCGCCAAACCTGATGAGAACAATTGCAGCTTTGAGCGGATATATGTATACCGTACATAACGATACATTGTTTGTAAATATGTATGTGGGGAGCGACGGAAACGCAAACGTAGGCGGCACACAAGTTGGACTGAAACAAGAAACCAAATATCCATGGGAGGGAGCTGTAAAATTGACAGTTAATCCCAAGGAATCCAAGGCATTTACCATGAAAATCCGTATTCCGGGATGGGTAAATGAGCAGGAGAATAAGAACGTAACTATAAAAGTGAATAATACGCCTGTACCTGCTGTGGCAGAAAAAGGCTATGTTACAATTAATAGAACCTGGAAGGCAAATGACGTAGTGGATATTGATATGCCTATGGAAATCCGCAAGACAGAGTCACATCCAATGGTAGAAGCAACAAAGGGACAGATTGCACTGCAGAGAGGTCCGGTTGTGTACTGTATGGAAAAAGCAGGCAATGCGCAGTTAAATCCAGGTATCAGTAATTTTGACCCGCTGAATTTTGTAATTCCAAGAGACGCTGAATTGACAGCAAATTATAACAAGGATCTGTTAAATGGCGTGGTAGAGATTACCGGAGATGTAAAATATGCCGGCGCAACTGGCGTGGTAGACGCAAAACTGCAGGCAGTGCCTTATTATGCATGGAATAACCGTGGAGATGAAGCTACGTTTACTCCAGGGCAAGACAGTCCTAAGAATGAATCTTCGAAAATGCTGATCTGGACGAATGCTGCTGATCCAGAATCAGGATCTGATTCAGATGTGACGCCAGACGATGGAATGCCCAGTATTCCTACGGTAAATGTACCGCAGCTTCGCAGTTATGCAGAGCCTTCTGTAAATTATGTAGGATGGGGAGCAGGAGCTGACAGGTTTGCAGACGATAGTATGAGCACATTCTGGAACGGACATTCCGATCCGGATCTTGAGACTTCAGATCAGTGGATGCAGTATGATTTCGGTGACAAGAAGGTAAAACTGAACGGTTCAACCATCAGTTTCTATGATGACGGTGGTGGAGTGCGTGTTCCCAACGGCGTCACAATCCAGTATCAGGCGGCAGATGGAAACTGGGCTGATATTACCAAGATGGGAGAATGGGAGTTTGAACAGACCAACGAAGTGACCTGGACGATTAACTGCTCCTTTGAAGAGGTAGAGACTTCTAAAATCCGGGTTACTATGGATCATATGAAAGTAGGTGGCAGCAAAGTTGCGGTAGCTGTCTATGACTGGAAACTGGCAGGTGATTTTGCAGCAACAGCAGAAGAGAAGCAAGGTTTGTCTGATCTGATCACAAATGTGGAAACTATTCTGGCAGGCTTGAATGCAGAAGATTATGTTACGGAGAAATGGACCGCTCTGCAGAATGCGATTACAGCGGCAAAGGCAGTGGCAGACAAAGCGGACGCTGGCTTGATTAATGAAATTACCGCCTCTCAGAAAGCAATTGCAGATGCATACCAGAGTCTGGATAAAAAGGCTGACAGTGCGTTTATTCAAGGCTTACAGGATTTAATCAATGGATATAAAGCAGCCGAAGCAGATTATTCAACAGCAAGCTGGAATGAATTTAAGAAGGCATTAACAGCAGCAGAATCTGTGCTGATGGATGGTGTTGGAAAGAGTGAAATTACTGCCGCTAAGAAAGCGTTAACAGAGGAAGCGGCAAAATTAGACCTTAAGGCAGATACAGCTTCTATCAATGATTTGAAGAGTCTTGTAAATGCTTATAACGGAAAAGAGCCAGAATATACTGCGGCAAGCTGGGCGAAGTTTGAGACGGCATATACGGAAGCAGACCGGGTTGCAAAGATTGATGGTCCGGGACAGAAAGAAGTAGATGCGGCAAAGAGCGGATTAGAGGCAGTGGTGCCGAAGCTGGACAAAAAGGCGGACGCTGCGGCAGTAGCAGATTTGAAGGCAGCGATAGCTTCTTACACCCAGGAGCAGTATACAGCGGAGAGCTGGAAGAAATTTGAATATGTATTGAAAGAAGTAGAAGAAATAGCAAATAACGAAGACCCTGGTGAGAAAATGGTAAGCGCTGCCAAGATTTCCCTGGAGACGGCAAGCTTAAAGCTTACGAAGACAGCAAGCAGCGAATCATCTGCGAAATTGAATGCAGCCATTGAGAATGCCGGCAAGAATTATAAAGAATCTGATTATACGCCGGAGAGCTGGGCGCAGTTCAGTCAGATGTTAGAGACTGCAAAGAGAACTTTGAGCAGCGGAGCTACAAGCCAGGATATGATCGACGCAGTACAGCGTATGCTGGATGGCGCTATCAGCGGGCTTGTGAAGAAACAGCCAGGTGGTGATAACACGCCTGTCACGGATAAAACAAAGCTGACAGCTACCGTGAATACAGCGAATGCCTACAAGCCGGCAGGTTATACCAGTGCAAGCTGGAAAGCGTTTACAGAAGCCTTAAGCGCGGCGCAGAATGTTCTGAATAATAAGGATGCAAGCCAGGCGCAGATCGACGCAGCAGACGCCAATCTGAAGGCTGCCATCAGTAAGCTTGAGAAAGTGAAAGTGATCAAGAAAAAGGCAGTCGTTGGCTTGAAAGAGAAATATTCTGTAAAGACGAAGAACTGTACCTATACAACCTCTAACAATAAGGTTGCCACGGTAAACAGCAAGGGTGCGGTTACTACTAAGAAAAAAGGAACCGTTACCATCCAGGCAGTCAACAAAAATGGTAAGGAAGTGACTGAATATAAGATTACCATTAAGAAGGCGCCCACAAAGATTACCAAGATAACTCCTGCGAAGAAGACCTTAAAGAAGGGCAAGAGCTGTAAGCTGAAAGTAGTATTACCAAAAGGCACAGCAAGCAACAAGATTACCTTTACTTCTTCCAATAAGAAAGTAGCAACGGTAAGCGCACAAGGCGTGGTAAAGGCCAAGAAAAAGGGAACTGCCACCATAACAGCAAAGACCTTTAATAAGAAAACCAAGAAGGTTAAGATTACTGTAAAATAGTTGTTTTTGACAGTAATCTTGAGGACAGGGGCGGATATTCCGCCCCTGTTATGCAATGAAAGGGGACGAAATATGAAATTTAAGAGATTATTTAGAGCGGCAAGTTTGCTGCTGGCGGGAGCTATGATTTTTACTTCTCTGCCGGCGGCGTCTCTGCCAGCAGAAGCAGCCGGGGAAGAAGAAATAAAAGGAACAGCCGACAGATGGGAGAATGTGGATCAGCCTACGCTTCGGGATTATGCAACGCCTTCTGTTAATTTTGTGGGATGGGGAGCAGGTCCGGATAATTTTGCTGACGGCGATATGGATTCTTTTTGGAACGGACACAGTGACGATAAGCTCAATCAACGTCCTCAGTGGATGAAATACGATTTTGGGGAGCGAAAAGCTGAGATATCGGGTATGACCATAAAATTTTTCGATAATGTGGAAGGAGTTGTGACGCCCACAAATATTACGGTGGAATATACAAAAGAGGATGGAACCTGGGAGGAGGTTACCAGAACAGGAACCTGGGAGTTTGCCGGAAATGTGGAAAAGACATACGAATTTGAACCAGTGACGGCTTCTCAGATACGTGTCACGATGGAACATGCATTGTCTGGAACCACGAAGATGCCGGTTGCCGTATATGACTGGAAACTCCTGGGTGAGATACCGGAGGATTTTCCCAAACCTGAGCCGGTTCCGCCAGAAGAACCCAGTGAAGATCTGAAACTTCCGGATGCAGCAGTATATGCTTCGCCCAGCGCCCACTATACTTCAGACTGGGAGAACGTAAACGGTATCAATAATCCGGAGTTTGAACCCACAGGATCTTCCATAGGAAACGGGCTGGGCTGGGGGAACTGGCCCCAGAATGTGGGAACAGAATGCTGGATTCAGTATGACTGGGAGGAAGCTGTAACCACAAAGACATTTCAGGTGTACTGGTATGGCGACGAGGGAGGAATGAAGGTTCCGTCTAACGTGAGATTTGAATATAAGGGGGCGGATGGAAGCTGGAAGCAGGCAGAATTAATCTCCAACAGCAAGAATTTCTCCAAATTTAACCAATATAATCAGATTACCATTGGAGAGATTACCACGAAATGTATTCGCATGTATATGACTGTTACTGGAACGGCCTGCGGCGTATACCGCTGGAAAGTGTATTCAAATGTCGGTGATGCGTTTGTGGTATCGGCGGCGGCAAACTCTCTGGAAATACCAGAAATAAAAGAGGGCAGGGTGGCCAGCCGTATCTGCAGGCAGCTGACACTGCCGGCAAAAGCAATGAATAATAAGGTAAATGTTTCCTGGAAGAGCGGCAATCCCTCTGTGATTTCTGATGAGGGGAAAATTACGCCTCCCGCCCAGGATACCAGAGTTACCTTGACGGCCACATGTGCGCTGGCAGCAAATGAAAGCGTCAAAAAAGAGAAAAAGATGGAAGTTATGGTGCTGTCTGATAAAGTTACAGAGTATGCCATGACAATCGACCAGAAAAATAAGGGCGTAGATATCAGCCAGGAATTATTCGGCGTATTCTATGAAGATATCAACAGTTCGGCGGACGGAGGTCTTGCTGCGGAACTGGTAAAAAATAATTCTTTTGAGAATTACAGGAATCTGGATTCGCCGACTGCACCAGAAGTGAAAGGTGATCAGGATTCCTGGAAGCTGCACTGGGACAGCAGCAATGCGGCAGGTTTTGTAGTAGAGAGAGAAGCAGGATTAAATGATAAGAATAAGAATTATGCTAAAATTACAGGAAACCAGACATTGTCTAATCATGGATTTGTAAAAAAGGCAGAGCTGGACAAGTCAGCAATGGCAATTACTGCAGAGAAAAATTATGATTTTTCTATGTGGATGAAAGCGGACGGCTCATATGCTGGCGCTGTGAAGGTAAAGGTAGTAGATGATGCAGGTCAGGCAGTGACTAATGAAGCAGCGTTAGAGCTGAAAAAAAGCGGAAAGTGGGAGAAAATTTCCGCTTCGCTGAAAGGAACTGCTACAAAACTTGGAACGCTCGTTCTGACATTTGAAGGAGCAGTCAGTTCTGACGCCATGTACATTGACATGGTTTCTCTGATTCCCACAGACAGCTATGGTTATGGCAATAAGAATTACTCCTATGGCAAGGGTCTGCGGAAAGATCTGGTCGAGAAACTGCAGGAATTAAATCCTAGTTTTATCCGTTTTCCAGGCGGCTGTGTAGTAGAAGGCAGTTATGGAACCGATGGTTACTATAATTGGGAAGATTCCGTTGGGCCTCTGGAAGAGAGAAGAGCGATCGGAAGTTATTGGGGAACAGAAGGACATCCGGTCGGCTATCTGCCAGAGGGATATGGCTATATGATGTCCTATCAGTTTGGCTATCATGAGATTCTCACGCTCTGTGAAGATTTGGGTGCGCAGCCATTTCCGATCTTAAGCGCAGGCATATTCTGCCAGTTCCGCAATACAGCAGAGGCTGTCACAGGCAATGATTTGAAGCCATTTGCAGAACATGCTACCAATCTTATTGATTATTGCTGGGGCAGTCCTGCAAGTTCCGACGCCACACAGAAATTCTGGGCCTCCAAGCGTGTGCAGAATGGACATGAAGCGCCTTTTGAACTCAACTATCTGGGTATCGGAAACGAGAACTGGAATACAGAAAAAGCTCCGTATTATGCTAATTTTACGTGGATTAAAAATTATGTGGAAGACTATGTGAAAGAGCATTATCCAGACCGGAAAATTACGCTCATTTCTTCCACAGGACCCTACTACCAGGGAAGCCAGGATACGGATGCATGGCGGTGGATTAACCGGGATATGCCGGGAGAAACACTGGTAGACGAACATTACTATATTAATTATGCAGGAGACGGTTCTAATACTCTTTTGAATGAAGACTATCTGTATGACAGCTACAAACGCTTGAATGAAGGCGGCAGTAATGTATTTATCGGTGAGTATGCAGGGCATAACACGGGCACGCCTGAGAACGTGCTGGACACGGCAATCAGCGAGGCAGCCTATATGACTGGAATTGAGCGCAATGGTGATATTGTCCGCCATGCTTCCTATGCGCCGCTTTTTGAGCGGGAAGGCTGCAGGGACTGGGATTATAACCTCATTAAATTTGACGCTTACAGCAGCTATGGAACACCCAGCTATTATGTGCAGACGATGTATTCTAACAATTATGGCAAACATATTATCAACACCACGCTGGAGAAATACAATGATGCTTCCGCTTCGTATCATGAGAAGAAAGGGCACCAGACAGAATTGTATTATGTTTCTTCGGAAGATGAGAATTGTATTTATACGAAATTGGTAAATCATGCGGATTATTCCAAAGAAATTACGCTGAATTATCCGAGTGTAAAAGAGGGGGCAGAGGTCGAGTTGATCTGTCTGTCTGGAAATGCCATGGATATGAATACCATTTCAGACCAGAAAAAGATTGCACCAGTTACCACCAAGGCTGCTGTCAGCGGCGGAAAACTGATCTATGAAGTTCCGGCAATGTCACTGACCGTGGTAAAAGTAAATTACAATCCCCAGACGGAAACCGTCAATCCTCCGGCTTCCTCAGAGTCCGTTGCAAAGCTGAATTCTGCAGTAGGCGCCGCAGAGAAGAATTACCGACAGGAAGGGCAGTATACGCAGCAGAGCTGGAACGTATTCTTATCAGCGTTAGACGCGGCGAAAAAAGTGGCCGGTGATCCAAATGCCACGCAGGAGCAGGTGGACCAGGCAGACAGAAATTTACAGTCTGCGATTCAGAATCTTGTGAAAATCAAGATTATAAATAAGAAGGCCGAAATAGGATTTAAAGAGAAATTTTCTGTAAAGACTGAGAATTGTACGTACACGACTTCTAATAAGAATATAGCGGTGGTGAACAGTAAAGGAACAGTAACCACGAAAAAGGTGGGAAAGGTTACAATAAGCGCCGTTAATAAAAATGGCGGGGAAGTGACGAAATATTCTATTACGATAAAAAAGGCGCCGAAAAAGATTACGAAGGTGGTTCCGGCAAAAAAAACATTGAAGAAAGGAAAAACCTGTAAACTGAAAGTAACACTGCCCAAAGGAACGGCAAGTAATAAAATTACCTTTACTTCTTCCAAGAAGAAAGTGGCAACGGTTAGTTCCAAGGGTGTGGTAAAGGCAAAGAAAAAGGGGACGGCGGTTATTACGGTAAAAACCTTTAATAAAAAGACGAAAAAAGTTAAGATTACGGTAAAATAGCACAGTTCTCTTACCAGTAGAAATTTGAAAGGGGATTCCGTTCATGGAATCCTCTTTTTCTGCATATGCTGATAAAAAAAGAAAGGACAGTAACATGGATTGTGAAGAAGCTGTCTATTCAAATGATTATTACGATTTTATAATGGAATATATTTTAGAACCCAGAGGAACGCCTGTAAATTCATGTGTTCAAAAATTAGATGAGAATTATGATATTATTTATATTCCACGGGAGGGAAATCCGCCTTTAAACATTAAAAATTACAGTTATAATGCCATTCCGGCATGTTATGCGCCAATGGACGAAAGCGCTCTGGAAGTAAGCGGGATTTTGAGGCTGCAGAACCAGCCGACTCTGGGGTTGAAAGGGCAGGGGGTGTTGATTGGATTTCTGGATTCTGGAATTGATTATGAAAACCAGGTATTCCGCAACAGTGACGGCAGTACCAGAATTGCTGCGATCTGGGATCAGACGGACCGCAGCGGGACGCCTCCTGGCGGGTTCATTTATGGCAGCGAATATCAGGATGAGAAGATTAACCGTGCCCTAAACTGTGAAAACCCCAGGGAAGTAGTGCCTGTTACAGACGAAGAGGGACATGGAACTTATGTGGCAAGTGTGGCGGCGGGAAGCGAAATTCCAGAGAAAAATTTTTCAGGCGCGGCGCCCTATGCCAAGATTGCAATGGTAAAGTTAAAACCTGCAAAAGAGTATCTTCGGGACTTTTATTTTATAAATCCAGACGCCACGGCCTATCAGGAAAATGATATCATGGCGGGAGTCAAATACTTAAGCCTTCTTGCTCAGGAACGGCATATGCCCCTTGTTATCTGTGTTGGTTTAGGAACGGATTTGGGCGGACATACCGGAACCAGCCCTTTGTCTACCATGCTGAATTTTGCGGCGCTGCAAAGAGAACAAGCGGTGGTGATAGCTGTGGGAAATGAAGGGAATTCCCGCCATCATTATCTGGGAGAGCTGGCGGAAGATGAAACGGTTCAAAATGTGGAAATTAATGTGGGCGCAGGTGTACAGGGTTTTTATGTAGAAATGTGGGCGCAGGCGCCGCAGCGTTTTTTGGTAGATATTATTTCTCCTACCGGGGAGCGGATGCCCAGTGAGTATATATTGTCTGGAGGACGGGAGTATAGTTTTCTGTTTGAAGATACGAAAGTGTCCGTTGATTACCGTATTTTGGGAATTCTGGACGGCTCTCAGGTTATTTATATCCGTTTTTCCAAGCCCACCCAGGGGTTATGGAATATCCGGGTGTATCAGGAGGGAGAAATCGGAAAATTTTTCCATATGTGGCTGCCGCTGGAGGAATTTTTAACAGGAGAGGTCTTTTTTGTTCGATCTAATCCAGACACTACCATTACGGTGCCTTCGGGGGCAGTAGTGCCTATGAGCGTAGGCGCCTATGATGTCAGAGATAACAGCATTTATCTCAGGTCAGGCAGAGGATTTGCAGCTAACGGCACCATAAAACCTAATTTTGTGGCGCCAGGAGTGGAAGTGTTCGGCGCGGCGCCACGAGATATGTTTGTCACAAGAAGCGGCACCAGCGCAGCCTCGGCAGTCACTGCGGGAGCAGTAGCGCTTATGATGGAATGGGGGATTGTCAGGGGAAACTATTCTGCAATTTCAGGTATCGACATAAAAAATATGCTGATCCGCAGCGCCGAGCGGGACCCCAAGCGCGTTTATCCAGACAGGGCATATGGCTGGGGAAGACTGAATCTGTACCGGACATTTGAAGAGATACGGATTCGGTAATTTAATTAAAAACTGTTTTCCCTCTTGGTATTGTAAAAATGTCAAATAAAATACAGGGACTCAAGGGGAAAATCAAAAAGGGGGAAAGCATTTACCATATAGTATAAATGTGATAAAATTGGAGATGCAATAAGATGAGGATATACGTAGGAGGAGGCAGAAAATGAAATTTGCGGCATTGATTTTTACGATATTTGGAGGAGATTTTTTTCTGAAAAATTATATGGAGAAACATTTGAAATGGGGAGAAGAGAAAGGGATTTGCAAGGGCAGGATTCTGCTGCGCAGATATCATAATTCTGGTGCAGCTTTGAATATTTTGAATAAGTGCCAGAAAACATTGAAGGTGATCTGCGGTGGTATGCTGCTGATTTTGGGAGCAGTTTGGTTTCTTCTTATGAGGAAAAAAGACAATTTCGGGATTATGCTGGGCTTAAGCCTGCTGCTGGGCGGAGGTGCGAGCAATTACTATGACAGAATTTTCAGAGGATATGTGGTAGATTATTTCAGTTTTCATACCTCATGGAAATGGTTGGACCGGATCATTTTTAATATATCAGATTTGTGTATTTTTCTGGGTGGAATCATGGTGATGCTGAAATGTAAGAGAGGATTTCTTGTATGAGAACATAACAAAAAGCTGCCAATGGCAGCTTTTTGCAATCACCTGTGTTTCATCAATATCTTATATCTTAATAAAAAACCGAAATTCTATATTCAGACAAAGGTACATTGAGAACCTGATGAAATTAGCGAACTACAGTTACATTAACAGCCTGAGGTCCTTTAGAACCTTCTGTTACGTCAAATTCAACAGTAGCGCCTTCTTCTAAGGATTTGAAACCTTCCATATTTAATCCAGAGTAGTGAACAAATACGTCGTTTCCAGATTCATCAGAAATGAAGCCATATCCTTTTTGGTTATTAAACCATTTTACTGTACCTTGCATGTCAGTACCTCCAATATATAATCTATGTCTTTCTTATGACATAAGTTTAGGATAGCACATTATTCTCCAAAAGTAAAGGAATATTCAAAGGAAAATTTGTGAATTTTGTAAAAATCGCTTGCTTCGGGGAATTAAAAGCTGGAAATATTTGTCATACAAGCGGCTCGAAAGGTATTTTATGCTTTTTCAAAAAACGTTTTACTAACTCATCCCATGTATGATCAAGCGATTTATCCATGGAAAATGTGCGTCGGGAAACACCAGTGGTGCAGGTGAGCTGCTGGTTCTGGTAAATCAGATTCAGATAAAGACCGGAAATATCTTCCAGGGCAAGAGAGTGGCTGGCAGAGGCCAGGGTGCGCACAAGATTCTCTCTGGAGAGCTGAAATACAAGTTTGAAGGCGGATGGCGTACGTTTTCCTTTAATCAGGTTAAAACATGCAGGGCGTACCAGAGAAAAGGGAACATAATCTTCCTGTCTGATTTTGGGATAAATCTCATCTTCGGGGCTGAAAAAATCTGCATGAGAATGTCCGTCCAGAAGAAAGGTCATGTAGGTAGTGATGGAACCTTCTGACAGAAGAAAACTGTCAAAGGTGTCTGTACGCAGTAATATATTCATAAATTCTTTTACATTTAAAATAGATAACGCTGTCATAAATACCTCCTGATTTTCAGCAGTGAAAATGTAAAAATATTTCAGCAGATGTATGATAATAATTTTATCAGATTCCTGTACAGGATTCAATTCCATTTTTGCCGGCCGTGTATAACTGCTGGAAAAACTTCTGCATTTGTAGTATAGTTATGAGGGATAATAAGTGTGATAATGATTAAAAATCAATAATAGGAAGAAATACAGGAGGCAGCAAATGAAACGGTCGGAAGAAGCATTATTTCATTTACTGGAGAAGGGAACCAGCGCGGTAATGGTGGTGAGAGAAGCCCAAGCGCAGCTTCAGGCGGCGGGATTTGAGGAATTGGCATATGGACAGTCCTGGAAGCTCTATGAGGGGGGGAAATATTATGTCATTTTTCATGATACCTCATTGTTTGCGTTCACTATTGGGAAACAGGCTGGGACAGACGATATAAGAATTGCAGCTGCTCATACAGATTTTCCCTGTCTTCGGGTAAAACCATGCCCAGATCTGGAGGTGGGAGGGTATGCCCAGGTAAACGTGGAAGTATACGGAGGGGCAATTTTAAATACCTGGCTTGACCGTCCATTAAGTATTTCAGGACGTGTGGCACTGGCAGGAGAAGACGTGCTGCATCCGGAAGTACGGATGATTTCAGTGGAACGGACACTGGGAGTGATTCCCAATCTTGCAATTCATATGAATCGTGATGTGAATAAAGGGATAGAATTAAATAAACAGACAGATCTCCTCCCTGTTTTGGGGTTTGCCAGTCAGGGACAAGAGCAGCCATTTCTAAAGTTTTTGGCAAAAGAGCTTGGAAGAGAAGTAGAAGATATTCTGGATTATGAGTTGTGGGTATACTGTCAGGAACAGCCTCGGTATGTGGGGATGGATGAGGAATTGATTCTTTCCCCCAGGCTTGATAACCTTACTTCTGTACAGGCGTTATTGACAGGAATGACAGAAAGCAGCAGACAGAAAGGGATCAATGTAATTGCATTGTTTGACCATGAGGAAATTGGCAGCCGTACCAAGCAGGGGGCAGGCTCCATGCTGCTGCTGAATTTGCTCCAAAGGATATTAGAATGCTTTGGAAAAACACCGGCGCAGTGGACAGAGTGCCTGTATCATTCTTTCTTGCTGTCAGTAGATGTTGCGCATGGGCTGCATCCCAATAAGATGGGAAAGATGGATATTACAAATAAACCAGTATTGGGAAAAGGACTTTGTATTAAAGAATCAAGCTCTCAGTCATATGCTACAGACTGTGAAGCAGTGGCAGTGATAGAGCAGATCTGCCGAAAAGAAAACATTCCGTATCAAAAATTTGTAAACCGTTCAGATCTTTTGGGAGGCGGAACATTAGGTTCCATTGCGTCTAGTTTTCTTCCTGTAAAGACGGTAGATGTTGGGATTCCGCTGCTTGCCATGCATTCTGCGGTGGAAACTATGGGTGCCAGAGACATACAGGCACTGACAGATTTGATCTGTGCCTATTTTCGGATTTGAAAGGTGAGCCGTAGATGAGTTCTGGCCAAGAGAAAGAGGAGGGAAATGACACGCATGAGAAATATACGGAGAAGGGCGGCAATATTGATGGCTGCCGTCATATCGTTTGGCGGCATTGCAGGCTGTTCTCAAACGGATATATCTAAATATCTGCAGCAGCAAAGACAGTCAGAAGAAATTCCAGATCATCAGAATCAACAGAAAGCAGAAGAATTGAAAGCACAGAGGAAGACTGTAATTCCCCCCGAGCGGATTTCCCTGGAAAAATATGCATATCAGCAGTTGGATCGTACAGAACAGGCGGTTTATGATGAAATGCTTTCTGCAATTTTAAAACAGGAGGTGGGGGTACAGCTTTCTACGACTGATACAGAAGTAATGCAGCGTGCATATAAAGCGGTATGCAGTGATTATGGCGGACTATTCTGGGTGGATGGATATGTATTTACCAGGTATACCAGAGGAGAAGAGCTGGTAAGCCTGGAATTTTCCCCGAAATATACGATGGCAAAAAAGGAGCGGCGGCAGCTTCAGCGGCAGATTGACGGAATTGTAGAAGCGTGGCTTGCCGGAATTTCGATCAATGATTCGGATTATGACAAAGCCAAATATGTCTATGAACTGTTGGCGCTGAATACGGAATACGCAGAAGATGTTGCAAACAGTCAGAATATTCTCAGTGTATTTTTGCTTCAGCAGACTGTCTGCCAGGGATATGCGTGTGCGGTACAGTATCTTTTTGATCAGCTTGGCATTGAGAGTGCTATTGTTTCTGGAACAGCACGTGGAGAACCTCACGCCTGGAATCTCATACGTCTGGATGGGGATTACTATTATATGGACGCTACCTGGGGAAACAATGGTTACAGAAACAAAGAAGGAAAGGAAACTTCTTTTACCGATTACAATTATATGGCAATGACTACTGCAGAAATGCAGATGGATCATCAGCCGGATTCGGAGATAAAACTGCCGCAGTGTACAGCGGTGCTGAATAATTATTACAGAAAAGAAGGAAACTATGTGGAGGAATGGGAACCGGATCTGATAGGCAGCAAGCTTTCTGATGCCTGGGAAAATCAACAGGTGATCACTCTGCGCTTTTCTGATGGTGTCTTAAAGGATCAGGTATTTCGCTATTTTGTTCAGGAGGGACATCTTGCAGATTATTGCAGCGGGATTACACAGATTAACTATATTGAAGACAGTCTCTGGCAAGAAATAAGTTTTTGTTTTAACCAGAGTTAAAAAAGGACTTTTCAAACTTGAATATTTATGCTAGTATTAAGTGGTATTAAAAACTACATACGAGATTACTGATGATTTACCAGGCTATTTTAAAAATCAAATATACCAAAGAAGAATACTATATTATAGATACCGATAATGACAGAAATATATCAGAATATCTATTGCAGAAATATTCAGGAGGAAAAATATGAGTTATAAGATTATAGTGGACAGCTGTGGAGAATTACCGGAAAAGTTAAAAAAGGACAGACATTTTGAATCTGTTCCGCTGGAAATATTTGTGGATGAGTATCATATTACGGATGACGAGAGTTTTGATCAGGCGGAGTTTTTGCGCCGGGTGCGGGAGAGTCCTAATTGTCCGAAATCTACCTGTCCGTCTCCAGAACGGTATCTGGAGGCATATGACTGCAGTGCGGATCACGTATATGCGGTGACCCTTTCCGCCCAGCTCAGTGGTTCTTGCAACAGTGCGCAGCTTGGCAGAAAATTGTATCTGGAGGAAAAGGGAGAAAAACAGATACACATATTTAACTCGAAATCTGCGTCTGTGGGCCAGACACTGATTGCTATGAAGATTCAGGAGTACGAGGAAGAAGGTCTTGCGTTTGAAGAGATTGTCTCAAAAGTTGAATTATTTATAGAAGAGATGAATACTTCTTTTGTTCTTGAAACATTGGAGACGCTCCGTAAAAATGGAAGGCTCAGCAATATGAAAGCATTTGTGGCAAGCGCTCTGAATATTAAGCCGGTAATGGGAGCAACGCCGGAAGGCACAATCTGCCAGCTGAGCCAGGCCAGAGGCATGGTGCGTGCCATAGATAAGATGATAACAGATCTGGTGGAGAAAACCAGGAATCCTCAGGATAAAATTTTTGCTATTTCTCACTGTAATGCGCCCAAAAGAGCGAAAGAAGCAGCAGAAAAAGTGAGGAAAACGGGAAAATTCAAAGAAGTTTTTATTTTGGATACAGCAGGAATCAGCAGTATGTATGCCAGTGATGGAGGAATTATCATGGCAGTGTAAGGCTGCCATGATAATCAATGAAAAAACGGCTATGTATTTTAATCTTCTGTATAAGCAGCTTTGTCCAGAGCCGCCTGGATTGCCTGTAACAGTACCATAGAAGTATACTGGTTATCATCTTCATAAGCAATGTTTTCCAGTGATTGCTTTTCATAGATCTGCTGGCTGATATTATCCAGTGCAGGCTGCATCAGCGGGTACATGGCGGCAGTGGTTTCGTCCAGGTTTACCAGGCTGATGGAGTTGATATGAGTGCTGTCCACCATCACTTCTACATCGATGGCATTGTCATTTAGCTGTATGGAGGAAGTGTATACTCCCGCCGTATATTTCATGGTTTCTTTTGTGGTCTTGTCTTTGTTGTCTGGCAGGAACATAAAAATCAGCAGTATAATCAGCAGAATTCCCAGTACTGCAAAGATTGCTGTATAGATCAGTTCTTTTAAATGCAGAACAACGATTTTTGTCTTGGAACTCACAGAACTCCTCCTTAATTTCTCTTTGATTTACTATATGAAAAAAAAAGAAGAAATATGTTTGAGTTTCTCCATTTTTAACAACAACTGATATTTTAGTACCAAAAATTGGGAAACTCAAGAAATATCTTTGAGTTTCCGCAAATTGCAGTTTTATATTACCAAAAGGTTCACATCATTTTATGATGTGAACACTTTGCACAGAAAAGTGTTATGGAAAGCTAGCTTTCCAAACGCTTTTTGTGCAAGTTGTCTCTGTTGCCTTTGGCAACAAGACCTTTTGGTAATAAAAATGCTGATAAAATAAAAATACGGAAACTCAAGGAAATATGCTATTGACAAAATAATAAAAATGTAGTAGAATTCTATTTGTGTTTAAGAGATACATAATTTGCGATAGTGGCGTAGTTGGTAACGCGCGACCTTGCCAAGGTCGAGACCGCGGGTTCGAGCCCCGTCTATCGCTCTCGTGGATAAGAACCGTAAACTTGAAGATTTCCTAGAGAAATCAAGAGTTTACGGTTTCTTTAGCTTATAGGATTCGGGTGTCAAAAGGTAGTGAAATAAAATGAAGCTGGCAATTTGAACAAATAGGTACAAAAAGTGGTGGATTGTCCTGACAGTTAGATTTTGCTGGAACACTTAGAAATTCTTCTGTCTGGGACAGTTTCCACAACGTTTGTATTTATTTGTGCAAATTGCCAATAAGCATTTATAATACCACCTTTTGACACCTGAATTCTTATAGGGAAAAATGTCACGTTAAAGTGTGAAAGCATTTTCCTATAAGAAAAAGAAATGGAACTTAACCGTCCTAAGGAATCCCCCGTGCAAGCACGGTACCCCTTAGGACAAATCCTAACCATCCTGGGAAATCCCCCGTGCAAGCATGGTACCCTTTAGGATAAATCTGCACTCGCACAAGAGCAATTATGCGCAGTTCGTGTGAGGAGATTAGGTGTTAACTGCAGAAAGCCCTGAATCACAAAAATTAATGCCTGCACAGTATAATATATATTCCATTTTTACAACCTTGCTGGTATCAAAGCCGCTCAAGTCAATGCTGCGCAGGCTTTGGCATTTAAAAAACATGTAGCTCATATCAGTGACCAGACTGGTATTAAAATTGCTTAAATTGAGGCTTCTCAGGCTATTGCAGTTACTAAACATGCAGGACATATCAGTGACCTTGCTGGTATCAAAACAGCTGAGGTCAAGGCTTTCCAGATTGCTGCATCCGCCAAACATATTTTCCATGTTTATTACTTTTTCCGTGTTGAAATTGCTTACATCAATACTTTTTAAACTGCTGCAGTCTACAAACATATAATACATAGAGGTAACTTTGCTGGTATCAAAGCCGCTCAAGTCAATGCTGCGCAGGCTTTGGCATTTAAAAAACATGTAGCTCATATCAGTGACCAGACTGGTATTAAAATTGCTTAAATTGAGGCTTCTCAGGCTATTGCAGTTACTAAACATGCAGGACATATCAGTGACCTTGCTGGTATCAAAACTGCTTAAGTTAATTTCTTTTAAGCAAGTACAAATGTTAAACATATAACGCATATTAGTGACCTTGCTGGTATCAAAACAGCTGAGGTCAAGGCTTTCCAGATTGCTGCATCCGCCAAACATATTTTCCATGTTTATTACTTTTTCCGTGTTGAAATTGCTTACATCAATACTTTTTAAACTGCTGCAGTCTACAAACATATAATACATAGAGGTAACTTTGCTGGTATCAAAGCCGGTCAAGTCAATACTGCGCAGGCTTTGGCATCTATAGAACATAAAATCCATATTTTCTGCCCGATCTGTTAGAAAGCAATTATTAAAGTTGATTTTTTCCAAATTGTCATAACATGCAAACAGCGCATGGCAGGAACTTGCGGTTATGACGCCATTGGATGCTATGTACAACTCGTATCCCTGAGTGCCCTGCCGGGTGCTTTTTCCTGGAACTGTCCATGCCATAACGAAACCGTTTTTTCCTGCTGAAACGTCCCAGGCATTCTTCGGTTTATTTTTCAGGCTGTTAAGAAAAGTAATTGAAACAACGGAAGAACGTTCCAGTTCCTGGTTTCCCAATACCAGCTTTTTGCTTTCGTTTTTAAATGAAATCTTATCTTCCATCAGTGGATTTTCGAAAAATTCAACGCTTTTTGCCGTTTCATTATGGACAGCGGGGGCAGGAGAATCAGATTCAGGCTTGTGGATGTCTGCTGCTGTTTCTTTTGTAGAAGGTTTAGATATTAAAAAACGGGTACGAAGTTTATCAAGGAAGGCATTAAAATATTCATAGGTGAGCGTGCTGCCGTTTTTATAACGAATATTTTCTATGCTGTCAGGCAGTTCTTCTGGAAACAAAAAGTCTTTGAGGAATATAGGAATAATGTTGAGATTATTTTTCAGCGCATATTCAATCTCAAGCCTTACCCAGTCATTTTCGTTCCAACAGCGGTCAAGGGTGTTAGGAGAGAGAATCAGCAGGAAGTCCTTGCAGTTTTCAATTTCTGTGTACAGAGCAGTGTTAAAATTGCCTGCTCCGAGTGTTTCCCAATCATAGAATACGTGATATTTTAATTCAGTCAGTTTGTCGTAGAGCAGTTTGGCTGTGGCTTCACTGCTTTCCCGGCGGTATGAGATGAAAATATCGTATCTTTTGTTATCCATAATAAGATCTCCTTTTATTATATTATTCATAAGTTTTTTCTGTCATCTCTGAGAGCAGGACTTTGGAAGCGCTGGCAGGAATTACAAGTTCTATTTGCTCCAGATTTCCATTTTTTTCATCACTTTCTCTCAAGACTATAACTGAAAAGTTTTGGTCGGAGGGAATCCCATCTTTGATTTTTTTGTATTCTTCGTAGTTGTGGCAGGGATTGCCGTTGACAGCAATAATGATATCTCCAATTTGATACTGTTCATGATGCAAGGCGTCAGGCTCATAGCCCACCACCATTAGTCCATAGTTAATGCCCGTTTTACTGATGTTTTTGATAAATCGCACGGCGGCTGCACAGTATTCAACTGCATATTCATCTTCACTTCGTGCTTTCTCGCGATAAATATCAATACATTTGATAGCTTCATCGTTGAGGGATAAATTCAGGAAACGCAGCATTTTTCCCCAAAGTATTCCCAGATCATCATCTTTAGAAGGGGCAAACTTTTTCCGCGCTTCGTCATACTTTTCGTCTAACTCTTTTTTCAGTTCTTCTACTGCAAGCTCTTCCTGTGCTACAAGCTGGATTTTACCGCTCAGGCTTTCCACCATCTGTTCTGCCTCTTGGGAAGAAGCGCCTTTATCTGTTAAACTTTGTATTAATTGCCATTTGATCTGCATTAATGCCAGATTATGATCTCCTGTCAGAGAATTTATTTTGTTTTGAATCTTCTCTATAGCATTCCAGCATTTATCTTCGTCACTTTCCAAAGATTTTTCATCATAGCGCCAGTCGGAGGCCTTAAGAGGAATGTAGTAAAGCTCTGGAAGAAACGTAAATTTGAATGTCTCAAGTGCATGTTCGTTCTCAATTGCCAGCAGAAGCTGATTGGTGTTACAGGATATATAATTTAATTCTTCAGAGAGTATGTCCCGATAATACCCTAGGATTTTTTCCGTGTTTTTCGTGTCAATAACAGAAGAGTCCTCAGTAATAAATTCTATGTAATTGATATTGTCGATGCAGCTTTCTATGAAAGTATTCAGATAATCATGCATGGCAGCGGCGTCAGCAGCATTGAAAGGTGAGTTTTTTAATTCTGCCTGCAGGTCGTCAGACATAAGGCTGTTGTCGGTATCGATCTCTTCCAGCGTCTGTTTGTTTTGATCGAGCTCTGCCAGGAGAGAAGAATGGCTGGCCGTACCGATATGTGCCAGGTATTCTTCACATGCCTGATAAGATTTGTCCAGATATTCAGATGCCTGTTCTAGCTGCTGCAGATTGGTTTGTACGTAATAAAGCAGATTACGGGTTACATTTTGTTCTTTGTTCGTCCGAGGATAATTCCTGTTCCCTGAAACAATGAGAAGTATGACAGGGATCAGTATCAAAAGCAGCACAATGGTCATCATGGATAGCGCTATGCGTTTTCTGGGCGGAGGAGAAGAGGGGCTGGATACCAGGAAGTCCTGCAGTTTTTTGATAAAAGCATCAAAAAACTGGTAGTTGGATTCGATGCCGTTTTTATAGCGGAGAGCATCGATAGACTGAGGCAGCTGCTCTGGAAAACAGAAGCCTCTGAGGATAATAGGTATAATATTAAGATTTTTTGCGAGAGCATACTCAATCTCAAGCCTCACCCAATCATTTTCGTCCTCACAGCGGTCAAGACAACCAGGTGAAAGAACTAATATAAAGTCTCTGCATTCATCGATGACGGAGTACAGAGCCTTGTTAAAATCACCAGAACGCAGTGATTCGATATCAAAAAATACGTGGTATCCCAGTGTTTGAAGCTTGTCGTGCAGAATCTTAGCCGTAGAGTCCCCTCCATTTCTGCGGTATGAGATAAATATATCGTATTTCTCGTTCAAAAATAAGCTCCCCTTTCATTATTGTTTTACTTAGGTAATTGCGAAACTCAGTAATTTTTTGAATTTCATATACAATTCAAAAAATTTAAGAAGAAATATTTTAGCATACGAAACGCTAAGAAATGCATTCTAGCACCATGGAAACGTACTCCAGAGCATCCCTCTATGTCAAAAAACTGACATTACTTAAGGAAAAAACACAAAAATCATGGAAGCCTTTGCGGAACATGATTTTCGTATTAAGTGGTTCGTTGTAATGCTTGGTGCGCCCTGCATTTTGTGCGTTTCGTATGAATAAAATATTTTAGTACAATTATATAAATTGTATATGAAATTTCGATAATTTGATAGTTTCGCAATTACCTATTGTTTTACCAGTTGATACCCCAGAGCGTACAGAATTTCCAGCACCTGGCGGCTGGTACAGCGGTCATATTCCTTTTCCCTGGCTGGTAAATCTGCATATGGTACCAGGCAGGGATTGGTTTTTTGGGTATCGTCTCGTTTCTCTCCATAAGTCCATCCTTCATCTATTCTCTTTTTTGCCCATATGTCATGTGTGTTTTGGGCCAGAAGTTCAGAAAGTTTGAGGATATCGTCTGGCAGACGGACATGAGATGTGTCAATGGGTTTTGGTTTATAATCATTCATACCATTCCTCCTTGAATTATAGTGGTTTTATCATAGAATTTTCATATTGCTGCCGCCATTCCAGTGTATCTTGCACCAGCATGGTTTCGGTAAGTTCATCGATGACGTTGAAAAACATTTCTATAGACAGTTCTTCTTGTTTCTCAGCATTGACAACTCTTCCATATATAACGTTAAGGCGTGAGAGCATATGCCTGTGGTTTGCCAGATTATAACTGAAATTATTCTGCTGCAGTTTCGTGGAGTAATATCCGGCCCAGGCGGGGAGCAGCAGCGCAGCCATGTTTAAAAAGGAGCGCAGTATACTGTTTATGTCTGTTCCGCTGGTTTGGGTGATAACAGGAAACAGGATAAGTATAAACTGCAGGATTCCCCGTGCTAAAACGACTCCAAAGCCTATATAGAAAATAGTATTTCCCAATTTTTCAAGAGATGAAACAATGCTTTCATATCTGAGGACAGAGGATTTGTGGTAATTGATCTGGTCATTCAGCATCTCTTCTATGTGCTGAAGTATATAAGATGCAGTTTTTTTATTCAAATGCTGTTCTTTCGCTTCAACGTGATCTGTTAGGTGTCGGATGTTCATATACAGTTGAGAATTTTTTGTAAAAAAATGCCGAAGGTCCAGATCCACGCCGTAAGGCGCTAAATGGATCAGAATCCGCAGTGCTTCTGCTGTATGCCGGTTATTTAAAAATTCCTTCTGCAGATGTTTTATCTGTCTGCTTTTAGAAAGGCGGTAAACATAGAGATTCAGGAATCCATGAATGAAAAACCCTATACCGGCAAGAAGGCACGCTGTTATTGTGATAGATTTATCAAAATCGGGAATCATAATTGATAATGTTTTTCCCAACAGGGTTTCTGTATAAAAACCTACTGCCAAAAAGACGGATGCAATAATAGGCAGAACACTTCTCTGGTAAAGCATGGTCTGAAAACTTGCGTTTAACTGGATGGCAGCTCTGTTAAACTGATTGAATTTATCCAGCAGAATTTTGCGGACAGGTTCACCCTGAGAAGCTTCCGGTTCCATTTCAAAATCAGGTTTCATAAGATTATCTTCCCGGATCGGATGTATGGCAGTATCTGCTTTGTGTTTTTTCAGATAATTTGTGCGGCGTTTTTCCCAGAAAGAAAACAGCCAGTTCTTTTTTACATCAATTGGCGCAGTGTGCAGTTCTTCTGCTGGCAGCGGGGTACAGAATTGATATAAATATTCTTCGCTGTATTTTTTATAATAGGAGTCCAAAAGGCAGTACGTCTGCTGTGATTTTGTGGAAATCCAGATACAGGGGATTTTTCTGTCATAGGCGTTTTTTATAAGTTCCCATGTGGCGCCGGACAGTTCTGCTGTATTTTCATTCCAGGTTACAATCAATGCGTCAGCTTTCCTGCATATTGCTTCTCCTAATAAGTTCCT
This sequence comes from Lachnospiraceae bacterium, assembly GCA_910575075.1. Taxonomy (GTDB): domain Bacteria; phylum Bacillota; class Clostridia; order Lachnospirales; family Lachnospiraceae; genus Petralouisia. The sequence goes on along the minus strand of CAJTCY010000013.1, from coordinate 60,652 downwards.
CAGCGGGGTGTCTGCCCAGAGAATCTGCTGGTACGGATTCGTATCGTATGGATCATCTGCCAGACAGCAGGCACATACAGGGAAATCACGTTTTTCACTCCAGTGCAGCCATTCCTTACCGCTGTAAGAAGGGCTGATTAATATTTGTATATCGGATTTTGTGCAGTCATTGTTCAGATAATCGCCGATCTGTTCTATCAGCAGATCAATATGGCTGAATATTTGCTGGTTTGCCGGTAGTTCTCCTGCCAAAGCTATTCTTATCTTCATATGCAGCCTCTTTTCCCCATAGCATGTCCCGGACAATATGGTATTTTCGCGCTGCAGTTCGTTATTTTTATGGATAATGATAAAATGTTAAATTGGATTTGGATAGACTGGTTCTGTGCGAGTTGTGTCAGAATAATTCCATGAGATATATACCCCATATATAAACTCCTTTCATGTATTATGGCACTGAGTGTGTCAGTCAGGCTCAGCTCCCCCCTCTGTATCATATAATTATAAGGTATGAAAGGAAAAATGACAATGGTATTTTGCATATCGTTTGCATTGTAACGCACGAGGGAATATGTTAAAATAATATTATTTACAGGAGTACTTTTGATAAGCGGAAATATGAAATGTACTCTCGGAATCTCGCCGCACCTGCCTTTGTGGCTGATTTTCCGCCAGATGCACTCAAATTTAATCAACGTACGTTCCACGTACGCCTCATAAATTTGTGCACATCTGACAAAAAATCATCTCACAAAATCAGGCACGGTGAGACACCGAGAATACATTGAAAGAATTAGGAGGACAGTATGGGCAAAGAAGAGTACAGGAAGGCATTGAAATTAGGAAAAAAAGATTATCAGATGCGGCTGCTTCGGGGAGAAAAGCCGATTCTGCAGGTATTGGATGATATTCTGCCTGACAGGAGCTCTTACGCTGAGACCCCCATTGGCCTGGTACAGATTCCTATTGAACAGATTGCGGGAACAAAAACCTTTGCAAGAAGCAGTTCTTTTGCAGGAAATTTTATGCCTATACTGCGGGAAGATACAGAATTTGCCGTGAAATGGGAAAACCTGCTGGATTCTCATGTGGAAGAGGGAATCAGGGAACCAGTCAAGGCGTATGAATATATGCATAAATTTTATGTGGTAGAAGGAAATAAAAGGGTCAGTGTCATGAAGTATTCCGGCGCTGTTTCCATTCTGGGAAATGTTACCCGTATCATCCCCAAGCGCACCCAGGAAAAAGAAAATAAGATGTACTATGAATTCCTGGATTTTTACCGTGTGGCGCCAATAAATTATATTTGGTTTACCCAGGAAGGCGGATATGCAAAACTGCAGGAAGCAGTGGGAAAAGAGCCGGAAGAACTGTGGACAGAGGAAGAACTGCTGAAGTTTAGCTCTATTTATGCCCGTTTTACTTCTGAGTATCGGGCAAAGGGTGGAAGTAAATTGAATATTGCGCCTGGAGATGCATTTTTGGCATTTATTACTTTATATGGATACGATGTCATTGATAAAAAGACCACCAGTGAGATGCAGGAATTGATTGCAAAGAGCTGGGAGGAGTTTGTGCTTCTGGGACAGGAATCGGAAATTGATTTAAAGATGAAGCCCAATCAGAAGAAAAAATCTCTGTTCAGTATTCTGCATCTTCACGCTCCCGGTACACGCAAGCTGAGGATTGCATTTATTTATGAGAAAACGCCGGGAACTTCTGCCTGGACGTATGCCCATGAACTGGGAAGACTTCATTTAGAGCAGACATTTCCGGAAGAAGTACATACGATTAGTTATGAAAACGGCACCCAGGAGAATATTGATTCTTTATTGGAAGACGCCGTAAAAGCGGGCTGTGATTTGATTTTTACCACGACGCCGCCCTTTGCACAGTCAAGCGTCAAAGCAGCCATTGCCAATCCTAAGGTTCGAATACTAAATTGTTCCTTAAATACCTCTCATCGCTATATTCGTACGTACTATTCACGCATGTATGAGGCAAAATTCTTAATGGGAGCGATTGCCGGGGCAATGGCGGAAAATAACAGGCTGACGTATATTGCAGATTATCCGATTTATGGATCGATTGCTAATATCAACGCGTTTGCTTTGGGAGCCAAGATGATTAATCCCCGTGCGAAAGTATATCTGGAGTGGTCTACCAAGAAAGAGATGGATATTGAAGAAAGAATAAAAGAAATCGGTTCCTCCTGTGTTTCTGGAAAAGATATGGCGATTCCAGAAGAGGCATCCCGGTTTTTCGGCATTTATCATATAGACGAAGGGCGTCCCAGAAATTTTGCCATGCCGCTGTGGCATTGGGGAAAATTTTATGAACGTTTGATCTGGGCGATTATGGATGGCACCTGGAAATATGATGACGATCCTTCTGTAAAAAAGGCAATCAATTACTGGTGGGGAATGTCAGAAGGGGTGGTGGATGTGGTTTTTTCCAAATATCTGCCAATTGGACTGAAACGGCTGGCAGGATTGCTTAAGACTTCTATCAGCTCAGAAGCTTTTAATCCCTTTGCTGGAATTTTATACTCTCAGACGGGGGTGGTGCTGAATGATCCAGACAGAAGCCTGCCGCCGGAAGAAATCATGACTATGGACTGGCTTGCGGAAAACGTTGTGGGAACTATACCGCACAAGCGAGAATTGAAAGAGCAGGCAGAACCTGTGATCAAGCAGCAGGGAGTAAAGAAAAAGGAAGGCTGACCTTACCATGAAAATACTGGCAATTTCAGATGAAGAATCGAAATATTTATGGGAATATTTTGATAAAAATAAGCTTAAAGATATTGATCTGATTATTTCCTGCGGAGACTTGGCGCCTGAGTACCTCTCTTTTTTGGTGACGCTTTCTTCGGCGCCTGTATTGTATGTTCATGGGAATCATGATGAAAAATATGACATTTCTCCGCCAGAGGGATGCATCTGCATTGAAGACAAAATCTATGTGCATAAGGGAGTGCGGATTCTGGGGCTGGGAGGTTCCATGCGTTACAGCTCGGGAAAATATCAGTATACGGAATGGCAGATGAAGCAGAGAGCGGCAAAACTTCGCCTGCAGTTGTTCCGAAGACATGGTTTTGATATTCTGGTCACACATGCTCCGGCTTATGAATTGAATGATGGACGTGATCTTCCGCATCAGGGATTTCAGATATTTCGGACATTGATAGAGAAATATCATCCTAAATTTTTCCTTCATGGACATGTGCACCTGGCATATGGAAGAGGGCATAAGCGGTATGATAAATACCGGGATACTCATGTTATCAATGCCTATGAGCGGTGTGTGTTTGAATTTGAGGATGAGAATCCGCCAGACTCCATGTTTGCGCCGTAAGATTTGGGACGGCACAGATTGCACGGTTGGTAGGAGGCAGAAGAGAAATGCCTGTCGGGGAATAGATAGTCCTAATCAGGGGCCGTTGTGACTGGTTGAGTCACAACGGCCTCTGGAATTTTTCACTTTAAAAGATTCGGGTGTCAAAAGGTAGTTTTACAAATGCTTATTGGCAATTTGCACAAATAAATACAAACGTTGTTCCAACTGTCCTAGACAGAAGAATTTCTAAGTGTTCCAGCAAAAAATATGGAAACTTTACGCAATCGGCTTATATTCGCCATCCCTGGCTCAGATAAGCCTTTTCCAAACATCCTGTTTGGAAATTGCTGGTTCTAAGATCGAACACTAAGAAATTCTAACCGTCAGGACAAGTCACAACTGTTTGCACCTATTTGTGTAAATTGCCAACATCATTTTATTTCACTACCTTTTGACACCCGAATCTTTAAAAGAAAAAAAGATGGCTGGTAATTATTCCGCTGTACTGTCTGAAGTTGGTAAAGCAGTCATATATTCGCTGAGAGCATCCATATTTACTTCTGTCTGTGTCTGGGGGCTTTTTTCATCTTGAGTGCGGAAATATCCGTAAGCAGAATAGCCAATCCAGCCTACTACGGCAACGCATACTACTGTGCCGCAGGCAGCGGCGATGGCGCTTTTCATTTTTTGCTTTTTCATTATTTTTTTGCGGTTCGCTTTTTCTTCTTTATAGCGGTCTACTTTTGCCTGACTCATATGATAATTCTCCTTAGTTCAAATTTATTCTGCTATCAGTATACACCAATTTTGTGAAAAAGTCTTGAATTTTTTTTAAAAATAAAAATTTTATGCTGCAAGTTGTCTCTGTTGCCTTTGGCAATAAAATTATTGATAAAATAAAAATACGGAAACTTAAGTTAAAACATACATTGTAAGGTTTTGGAGAGTATGCTAAAATAGCGCAGAGAAACAATTGTGTGACATGTGATATTATGGAGGAAACTGCGAGGCTGGACAATGATTGAAAGACTCGCAGATGCGGGATATTCCCGCCATGATTTGAAATCAGGAGGCAGCTATGAATCTAATTGCAGCAGTGGATAGAAACTGGGGAATCGGGCTCAATAATGCGTTATTGGTGCAGATTCCAGAAGATATGAAACGTTTCCGGCAGATTACTACAGGAAATGTGGTGGTGATGGGGCGCAGAACATTGGAGAGCTTTCCAGGAGGACAGCCATTGAAAGACCGCACCAATATAGTAGTGACTGCGGACAGAGACTATCAGGTGAAGGGCGCGTTCTGTGTTCACAGTATGGAAGAACTCACAGATGAATTGGGGAAATATGACAGTGAAAGGATATATATTATTGGCGGGGAGAGTATTTACCGGCAGCTTTTGGCACAGTGTGATACGGCGCTGATCACTAAAATTAATTATGAATATCAAGCAGACGCCTGGTTTCCCGATCTCGATCAAATGGAAGAATGGGTGCTCTCAGACGAGAGTGATGAGCAGACGTATTTTGATTTGGAATACTATTTCCAAAGATATGAGAGGAAGCGCAGATAAGATGGAAAATTTTATATTCAGCCTCAATGTGACGATTCCGATTTTTTTGGTGATGGCGCTGGGATGGGGCTTAAGGCAGACGGGTATGCTCAATGATAACTTTGTCGCGGCAGCAAATAAATTTAATTTTAATGTGACGCTGCCTGTTCTGTTATTTCGGGATATTTCTTCTGTGGATATCAGAGCGGTGTTTGACCTGAACTATGTGCTGTTCTGTGCTGCTGCCAGCTCTGCCTGTTTTTGGCTGATCTGGGGAGGGACAAAGTTATGTTTAAAGGACAAATATATGACAGGGGCTTTTGTGCAGGCATCGTTTCGAAGCAGCGCTGCAGTGATGGGGCTTGCTTTTATTCAGAATTTGTATGGCCAGTCAGCGATGGGACCTCTGATGATTGTCGGAGCAGTTCCTCTTTACAATATTTATTCTGTCATCGTACTCACTTTTGAAGGAGCTGCGGAGGAAAAAGCAGCTCCTTTGGCTAAAATACGCAAAGCGTTTTTGAATATTTTGAAAAACCCTATTATTATCAGCATCTTCCTGGGATTACTGGCTTCGTTTTTCCAGATTGATTTTCCAGTAATTGCGGATAAAACAATAGCGAATGTCGCACAGATGGCAACCCCGCTGGCTTTGATTTCTCTGGGAGCCGGGTATGAGGGAAGGAAAGCACTTGCAAAAATAAAACCCACTTTCGCGGCAGCTTTTATCAAACTGGTGGTACAGCCCGCGCTTTTCGTTCCGGTGGCAGCGGTTATGGGATTTACTGGGGAGAAAATGATCGGGATATTGATTATGCTGGCAAGTCCCACGACACCCAGCTGTTATATTATGGCAAAAAATATGAAGAATGACGGAACTTTAACGGCGAGCATTGTGGTTATGACGACACTTCTTGCCTCTTTCACTCTGACAGGGTGGATTTTCCTGCTGAGAACGGTGGGATATATCTAAAATGGGACTTCCACAATCCGTATTTATCTGTTACAATAACAGGAAAACATTTTATTGAGGTGATAGAAATGGCAATGGATATAACAGGAAGAAAACTCTTTGTAAAAGCGCTTCTTGAAGAAGATGTTGATACAGTATTTGGTTATCCGGGCGGCATGGTAACCGATATTATGGATGAATTATATAAGCATGAAGAAATTGAACTGGTTCTGCCCCGCCATGAACAAGGATTAATCCATGAAGCAGAGGGATATGCCCGCGCCACGGGAAAAACAGGGGTCTGTATTGTAACCAGCGGTCCGGGGGCAACCAACATAATCACAGGGCTGGCAGACGCTCATTATGACAGTATTCCCCTGGTGTGCATTACTGGACAGGTGCCTTTGAACCTGATTGGAAATGACGCGTTTCAGGAAGTAGATATTGTTGGTATGACCAGAAGTATTACAAAGTATGGCGTGACAGTCCGTGACCGCAGAGATCTGGGCAAAATATTAAAAATGGCATTTCATATTGCCAGAACCGGAAGGCCTGGTCCGGTGTTGATTGATCTGCCGAAAGATATCCAGACGGCAATGGGACCGGGAGAATACCCTGATCAAGTGTCTATCCGGGGATATAAGCCCAATGAAAGTGTTCACATCGGACAGTTGAAAAAGGGATACAAGCTGTTGAAGTCAGCAAAGAAACCTTTGTTCTTAATTGGCGGAGGCATCAATATTGCCAGAGCTAATGAGAAAATGCTGGAACTGGCGGAAAAAACCAGAGTTCCAGTGGTTACCACGGTGATGGGCAAAGGCGCTGTTCCCACAGACCATCCCTGTTATGTTGGAAACAGTGGTATGCATGGACGGTATGCAGCGAATATGGCTGTAGGTGAATGTGATGTGCTGTTTTCCATTGGGACCAGATTCAATGACCGGATTACCGGGGATCTGAATGAATTTGCACCCAAGGCACAGATTGTCCATGTTGACATTGATACAGCTTCCATATCCAGAAATGTAGTGGTGGATGTGCCGATTGTGGCAGATGCGAATCTCGCGCTGGAGAAGCTGTTAGAGTGGGCGGAACCTCAGGAAACGGAAGAATGGAGGAAGCAGATCGAGGAGTGGGATCGGGAAAATCCTTTGGAAATGCGCCGTGACCGCGGTATGACGCCTCAGATGATTATAGAAGAAATTAACAGGCAGTTCCAGGAGGGAATTATTGTGACAGATGTTGGCCAGCACCAGATGTGGGCGACTCAGTACATAGAGCTGAATGCGGACAAACAGTTTATTACCTCTGGAGGGCTGGGAACTATGGGCTTTGGCTTTCCGGCGGCAATTGGAGCGAAAATCGGATGTCCTGACAAGACAGTCATCTGTATCAGCGGCGACGGCGGCATGCAGATGAATATTCAGGAGCTTGCCACAGCAATGGCGCAGGAGGCCAATGTCATTGTGTGTATTTTTAATAATTATTACCTGGGTATGGTACGCCAGATGCAGCAGCTTTTTTACGGAAAACGTTATGAGGCTACCTGTCTGCGGAGGAAAAAGGGCTGTCCGGAGGACTGCAAGGGTCCCAATGCAGGCTGTCCGCCTTATGAACCTGATTTTGTGAAACTGGCAGAAAGTTATGGAGCCTGCGGCATTCGTGTAACCAGCGAGGAAGAGATTGCGCCTGCGCTGGAACAGGCAAAACAGTGCCGTACGCCTGTACTCATTGAATTTATGATTGCTACAGATGAGATTGTGCTTCCTATGGTAAAGGGCGGAAATCCTATGACAGAGATGATTTTAAAATAGAAAGGGGACAGGAATCATGACGAAGAACAGATGGATTGCATTGTATGTGGAAAACCAGGTGGGTGTCCTGGCTAAGATTTCCGGTCTTTTTTCTGGAAAGTCTTATAATATGCAGAGCCTGACAGTGGGAACCACAGAGGATGAATCGGTATCGAGGATGACCATATGTGTGACCAGTGATGATATCACCTTTGAGCAGATCAAAAAGCAGTTAAACCGGATGGTGGAAGTGATTAAGGTGATGGATTTTACAGATAAACCAATCCACATGAAGGAGATATTGTTTGCGAAGGTCAGGGAATGTACGGTGGCGGATAAGGCGGAGCTGTTCCAGATCGCGCAGGTATTCCAGGTGGAAGTGTCCGATATCGGGACAGACAGCATTCTCCTGGAATGTAAGATGACAGAGAGACGGAATAATGAATTGATCGACCTTTTAAAAAGTAAATTTCAGCATATAGAAATTGTGCGCGGCGGAGGTGTGGCAATTGAGTCCATCAGCACTTCCTGTGCGGGCAGGTCAGAGTATTTCCGAAAGTAAAATTGTGTGAGGAGGCATGGTATGCGCAGGATTTTAATTGTGGTGGATATGCAGAAGGATTTTATTGACGGCGCTTTGGGAACAGCAGAGGCGCAGGCGATTGTAAATCCGGTGATTGAGAAGATGGAAACTTATGATAAGCCAGATATTTATGTTACCAGAGATACACACGAGGAAAATTATCTGGAGACCGCTGAGGGCAGGAAGCTTCCTGTAGTTCACTGTGTCAGAAATACAGAAGGGTGGAGGCTGCATCCGGAAGTTGAGAAGCTCACAGAGCATTCTCATATCGTTGACAAGCCCTCTTTTGGTTCTATGGAATTGATGGAGCTGTTACGTGAGGAAAATAAGAAGGAGCCATTGGAGATAGAGCTTGTCGGGCTCTGCACCGATATCTGTGTGGTGAGCAACGCCCTGTTATTAAAAGCTGCCATGCCTGAGAATCCTGTGAAGGTAGACGCAGGCTGCTGCGCCGGAGTCAGCCCTGAGTCACATCAGGCAGCTTTGCTGACGATGAAGATGTGCCAGATAGAGATAGTGTAAAGAAATATGCTGCTGTAGTTGTGAGGTCAAAATGATTCACAGCTCAGCAGCATATGTTGTATCTTAAGCAGTTATGATTTCTATAAGCGCTCCCTGTAAATCGCGGTCCAGCTCCATAGACTGTAGCTGCGATAATAAGATGGCCGGATTGTGTGTTGTCTTGATAAGCTGATATAAAGCATCCTTCAAGGGGAAGGAGATTTCAGCCTGATTTAAACATGTAAATACCTGGTCAATGATATTGTTTTCTGCAAGCCTGAGGCCAGATAAATGAATACTCAGCCTGTCAGTAACGGAGACATCTCTGACGCCGCAGGTGAGGACGTGAAGTTTCTCGTTATAGGTTTGACTGGCTTCTTTGTTCTCGTTATTTACGAGAATTTTGCTGCTGCAGGGCAAGATGCCGTGAAATTGAATGGTATAGTCCCGAATCCCAGGAATCAATTCCAGGGAGCCTTCCGCAGCTTCTATGAAAAACTCTGCATGTTCACCCCAGGAAAAATGCATATTTGTAGTGGCACAGATTCCTGTTTCATAGGCGACAGAAACGCCGTCGTCTTCGTAAAGGGTAAAATTGCCATCGGCTCCGGCAAACACATGAATGCAGAAGGAAGAAGGATTTGCTTCCACATTCTCGATTTCATTGGTCAGGGGCACAATCGCCCCGGCTTTTGCCAGTACAGGTATGGAGTTAATATCCCGGTACATGGCCATCATCCGTCCGCCTTGGTATTTTTGTCCAGTGAAGAAATCAAAATAAAGGTCTTCCGGAAGCCATACGTTTACTTTTGCCATATTGAGCTTCGGAATCCGGGGAGAAGTAATCGGCGCTGCCATCAGCTGGCTGCCGAATTCATATTGATTTGGGACTTCATACGCCTGGCTGCATTCTGGATAGTGATAATACATAGGCAGTATCAGGGGAATATCCTCCTCATAAGCGCGATGGTTCATGGTGTAGAGATAGGGAATCAGTTCATGTCTCAGACGGAGAAATCGTTTCATCATATGTTCTACTTCAGGCTTATAGTTCCAGGGTTCCTTGCCGGTAAATTCGCTGTTGCTGGAGTGGAGCCGCATAACAGGAGAAAATACGCCAAACTGCAGCCATCTTCCAGCCATCTCATCATCTCGCTCCCCAAGCATATGGCCTCCGATATCATGGCTCCACATGCCATATCCAATGTTGGAAGCGGCCGCGGTAAAATATGGCTGGAAATCCAGGGAATTCCAGGTGATCAGGGTATCGCCCGAAAAACCAATAGGATAGCGGTGGCTTCCAGGGCCAGCATATCTTGAAAATGTCATGGGGCGTTTCTTGTCTCTTCCACTGTCCAGATAGTGATAATGGTTGAGCACCCACAGAGGGTCCAGGCCTTCTACTTTGCAGAGACCTCCAGACTGCCAGTCCAGCCACCAGAAATCTACCCCATCATCCTCCAGGGGGTGAAAAATATGCTGAAAGCATGCTTCCAGATATTTCGGATCTGCAGCGTCGAAGACAACAGGCTGTTCAATTTCTGTGTTTACGCCCATGGTTTCGGCTATCTGAGGGTATACTTCTTCGTGGGCTTGTATGCCTCCGGCGGGATGAATATTCAGTGTTACCCGCATATGATGTTCATGAAGCCAGAGCAGAAATGCTTCCGGGTCGGGAAACATATCCTTGTTCCAGGTATATCCAGTCCAGCCGCTGCCGTATTTCTTATCAATTTCAGTCAGATGCCAGTCCATGTCCAGAACTGCCACAGAAAAAGGAATGTTTTCTGCGGCAAAACGTTCCATCAGCGTTTTGTACGACTCTTGCGTATATTTGTAAAAACGGCTCCACCAGTTTCCGAGTGCGTATCTGGGCACCATAGGGCTTTTTCCGCATAAATAGCAGAAATCCCGCAGGGCGCCGAGATAGTCATGCCCATATGCCCAGAAATAGATATCGACCTCCTCATCTTCACGCGGACGAATCCAGCCATCTTCCAGTAAAATCAGTGATTTGCTGTCATCCAGCACAGAAAATCCGTTCCTTCCGATAATTCCATGCTCCAGGGGGATGCTTCCGTCTGCCAGGTCCAGTGTTCTTGCCGTTCCGCCCAGACTCTCAAAACTTTCACCATAATGCCAGATGCTGTCATAGGCGCTGTAATCACCAACTGCCTCAATGGATAATCCGTTTGCAGAAAATTCTTTTTTATCATAGATCAGGTGTGCTTTTGCGGTAATGATTTCCAGTCCGTCTGGTCTGTCCAGCAGTTGATAGGGTGTTTCCGGGAAATTCCGGTTCCATACGGTCTGTGTGGCATGGTCTTCAAATTTTCCGTTTTGATTGTATTCCAGGCGGAAAAGCCCTTCTGTCAGAATGGAAATCCGGTAATGGTTTCCCATAACAATATTTTGGGGATTTGTTTTTGGATATACCTGTGCACGTAATTCTTCTCTCATTTTTTACCTCCAGTATTAAAAAATAATTATCTTCATTTTCTGTTTACCCTTTCACGGCTCCGGCAGCGACTCCTGCAATAAAACGTTTCTGGAAAATAACGTATACAATGATTACAGGAAGGATGGAGATGGTTGTGGCAGCAAAAAGTCCGCCGTAATCAGTAGCATAGCGTCCATTAAATTGAGTCAGTCCCACAGCAAGGAGCTGTTTTTGTTCACTGTCCATCATCAGATATGGCCAGAGATAATCTTCCCACACCCACAGAAACTGAAAAATAGCAATGGCTGAGATGCCGTTTTTGCAGAGTGGAAATACCAGTTTGTGAAATATCTGAAATTCATTTGCGCCGTCAAGCCGTGCTGCTTCAAGCAATTCATTGGGGACATTTTCCATGTTCTGTTTCATCATGAAAATACCAAATCCGCTGAACATGAAAGGCAGGATAAGCGAGAGATAGCTGTCCAGCAGCCCGGCTTTCACAAACATGGTGTATCTGGGGATAATGGTGACAGACCAGGGGACCATCATGGTCATCATTACCACTCCGAAAATCAGATTTTTTCCCTTAAATTTATATTTTCCCAGTACGTAGCCGCAGATGCAGCTTGTATAGATTACAAGAATGGTAACCACAAGGGCAATGAGAATACTGTTTGCGAAGTACCGCAGAAAATCAAAATTATTTTGAAGATTTATGTAATTTTCCAATGTAGGGTGTCTGGGCAGAAAACTTTGTTCCAGGGCTTCAATTTCTGCGTTTGTTTTAAAGGAAGACAGAAGCATCCATAAAAAGGGCAGTACCGTTGCGGCTCCTGCAAGGCAAAGTATAACAAATAATGTAATTTTTAATACTCTCTGTTTCATAAGTATCCCTCCTCCTAATTTTCTTTGCTGCCTGCAGCCTTGAATGAGATCACAGTGAATATTGCAGTCAGAACAAGGATGAACAGTGAAATTGCCGATGCATATCCAAAATTATATTGTTTGAACGCCTGATCAAAAACAAGATAAGAGCTTAAATAGGTGGAGGTTCCAGGACCGCCTTTTGTCATGACCAGTACAGGCACATATGCCTGGAGATAGGAGATGATGGAGGTTACCACCACAAACAGCATGGTCGGCTTTAAAAGAGGCAGCGTAATGTGGCGGAATGTCTGCCAGGCATTTGCACCGTCTATGCTGGCGGATTCATAGCAGTCAGAGGGCAGTGAGAGCAGGCCTGACAGAAACAGAATTACCGCATAGCCAAAATCTTTCCAGACAGTCATGAGCATCAATGCAGGAAGAGCAAAGGCGCTGTCATACAGCCAATTGATGTCCAGGCCGAAGATTTTGTCAATCAGGCCGAATTGAGGATTGTACATAATTTTCCACACATATGCGACAGCAACCAGTGGCGTGACCGTCGGCATGTAGAACACGGTACGGAAGAACGTTTTGAACCGTGTCATTTTTGAGTTTACTGCATAAGCGATGCCCAGACCGAGAATTACACGGAAAAACACTACAAATATGCAGAAAATGACGGTGTTAAACATGGATTGCCAGAAAGTAGGGTAGGAGAACATACGTGTATAATTCTCAATTCCGATCCACTTGTAAGTGCCATTTAGCGGATTCCACTGATGTAAACTTCCCATAAGAACCATAACCACTGGAACAATCAGAAATATTACCATATAGATTACCAGAATGCTCATGACAATATTTCTCATCCATATTTCACTTTTGCTTTGAAGGGGTCTTCGTTTAAACATGCTTCCTTCCTCCTCTATTGATGATAAAATTCATACAGACTTTCGCTTGCTGTAAAATCTGCGTTTGCCAGATCTACGTCAATGATCTTGGCAGCATTTTTCAAGGCTTTTTCCATGGATTTTCCATTATACAGAATATCTTCCCCAGCGATTTTTATATTGTTCTCCAGCGTGGAGGGCATGGAACCTGGCCAGATATAACGGTCAATATGAGGACCGACAGTCCTGACAAGGGGAGTGTCCCTTAATTCCTCAGAATCCATCAGCGCTGACTTGGCAGGAATCAGGCCGCCGTCCCGGCTCAGCATGATCTGAATCTCATCATTGGCAAAGAAAAACCGCATGAAATCCTGGGCAGTTTCTTTCTGTTCGCTGGAAGCGTTTTTATTGATGCCTGGTGTGGATTCACCGTTGTAACGGTAGTAGGCGTAAGGCGTCTTTCTGTCTGGCGTAGGAATCTCAAAAGTGCCGTATTCCAGATCCGGATAATTCGTCTTTAACTTATCCACAAAGAATCCCCAGACAAATACCATGGCACTCTGTTCCTGAAAAAAGCTTTGTTCACAGTCTGTTCCGAAATCTTTATCACCTACGTGATATGATTCATATAAATCTGTCAGCAGTGAAACGGCCTGCGTCATGCCTTTTCCGGCTGTCTGTGAGACCTTTCCGTCTTCGGTAAACAGGTTTTCTCCAAATTGATAATTCAGTCCCAGCGCAATGGCCTGAAATTGATTGTTGTAGTTAAATCCTGCCTGAGTCATGGCGCCGTTTTTATCAAATACAGTTAATTTTTCTGCTATTTCAATGAATTCCTTCCAGGTAACAGGGATATCTTGATCTGTAAGTTTGGCTTGTTCCCAAAGTCTCTTATTGTAATATACCATTCCGGTGGAGAGACCATAATCTGTGTAATAAATCTTACCATCTTTCAGATGAGATGCAGCGGAAGGGTAATCAGCGATAAGCTGCTGCGTATCAATCTCATATGGTTCTATGTAGTTCATTAAGAGGTTTTCGTAGCTGTTATGGATATTAAACAGTGTGGGTCCGTCCGCGCCTTTCTGCAGAGAGAGCGGCAGCTTTGTAAAATATCCGTCCCAGGGATTGTTGATCAGGTTGATAGTGACATTGGGATGAATCTCTTCATATGCATCTGCAATGTTTTGGAAAAGTTCTTCTGACGACCAGATCCACCAGTCTATAGAGACCGGATTGCCGTTATTTACCAGGTGGTTGGGGTCATAAGTGACATGATTTCCCATAACGTCGAGTCCTTTGTCTTCCTGCGTATCTGTGATTCCGGCAGTCTCTCTGTTGTTTTGCTGGCTGCAGCCTGCCAGAGAAAATATCATGGCGGCCGTCAGGCAGAGCGTCAGCATTTTTTTCATATGGCACCTCCAGTTAGATAATTTTGTTCGTAACAATGTGAAATTTACGTTAACGCTAACGTTTTCTTGATTATAGTATAGGAAAATGAAGATGTCAATATATTTTTTGGAAATTTATAGGATACATATAGTTGAATTTTTATAATAATCTGGTATAATAACGTTAACGATAACATTTAATTGGCAGAAACAGGAGAATATGAATGGTTACATTGAAAGACATTGCACAGAGGGCGGGTGTCAGCAGTATGACAGTATCCCGTGTTATGAATGGAAATACAAAGGATGTTTCAAAGAAGACTTCTCAGAGAATCAAAAAAATTGCAGAAGAGATGGGATATGTGCCCAATTCTTCTGCCCGTGCCCTTGCCTCCAGCGCGTCCCGGCTGATTGCAGCGCTGTTGTCAGACTATGATGAGGAAACTACGCCTTTAGAAGACAGTTACAACAGCAGCTTTTTTGGAGAACTTTCCCGCCAGATTCAGAAAGAGGGATATGATTTGATGCTTCATTATGTAAAAGATTATACCAGCATCAATTACAGCCTGAAATCCTGGAACGTTGCAGGGGCAGTGTTTATAGGGATGTTTGATGAAAATATAAAAAAGATACAGAAAGACAATACGATTCCGCTGATTTTTACAGACAGCTACAGTTCTGTGCGCAGTATAACGAATGTAGGAATAGACGATTACCAGGGCGGTGAGATGGCAGCAGAATATCTGTTGGAACATGGTCACAGGAATCTTGCATTTATCGGTCCGGCAGCAGTGAGCAATGGTGTTATTATGCACCGTCTGCAGGGATTTTGTGCCTGTCTGCGTGATAACGGCATATCGATACCGCCAGAACACATCATTGATTCTGGAGCGGAAAACATGGAACAGACGCTTGCGAAAATTTGCAGAGGAGACGACCCGGTAACAGGAATTTTTACCACTTCTGATTTTTGTGCCAGCCGTGTCTATGCTGCCGCATATCAGGCAAGGCTGCGCATTCCAGATGATCTTTCAGTAATTGGATTTGACGATGTCAGAATCAGCAGGTATCTGACGCCTCCTTTGACCACAATACGTCAGGATATTAAACGAAAAGCAGATGTTGTCTGCCAGCTGTTGATGAAACATATCAGGAATCAGGATGTTCCAGCAGAGAATATGGTGCTGGGTGTGGAACTGATAGAACGAGAGTCCGTGAGAAACATTCAGAAAAAGCCGGGTGTGGAATTGCAACGCTAACGTAACTTACAAAGCATAGATTCGTCTGAAAGCCTTTCATTGCAGAGCAATGTAAGGCTTGCGGACGGATAAGATAGTGGTGAGACAGCCCCTGAAACATTAAAAAAGCGGCGTCTATCTAGCCAGAAATTCAACAATTTCACCAACGTACAAAGTATGAAAGTTTCCCTCGTCCTTGCCAGAATACCATTTCTCTTTAATTTCCGGATCAAGGAAATGAGCTTCGTTTATAGGAACGGCAGCCATTTTCCGGCAAAGGCAGATGAAATTTCCCTCGTCCACGAAAGGAATATCGTCTTTAAAATTAATATTGAGTCCGGAGACTTTGAATTTATCTTCCTGTCTGCCAGAGACTACGCCAAAATATTTCAGATCATTTTTATATTTTTTGTCAAAGAAGTTACAGGAAAAATATGTTTCTTTCTCTATAAATTCTTTGGTATATCTGTTTTCCCGGACAAAGATGAAAGCAACATTTTTGCCCCAGAGAACGCCCATGCCGCCCCAGCTTGCAGTCATAGCGTTGGTTTTTTCCTGATTGCCGGCAGCAATCAGCATCCATTCTTCTGATATCTTGGTAAATGGATTGAGTTCTAACAAATTCACAGGGTATGGTTGAAATTGATGCATAACAATTCTCCTTTGCTGAATATTTAGGTAAAGTATACAACATTTTATGGAATTTGCCTACCGGATTATGAAAAAAAGTTATGAAGAACATAAGCCTTAAGAATAATCTTGACAGCTTTCCAAAAAAGTATAATAATTGATAAAAACAATGAGAGAAAAAACAGGATGGAGGAGCGATTATGGATATCAAGTTTGTAAAAAGAGATGTATTAAAAGAAAAACCAGACCAGAGTAATCTGGGATTCGGCAAGTATATGACGGATTATATGTTTGTGATGGACTGGGACAAAGACATAGGCTGGCATGATGCCAGGATTGAACCTTATGGACCAGTGGAAATCAGTCCCTCCTGTGTGACACTGCATTATGCTCAGGAAACTTTTGAAGGAATGAAAGCGTATCGTACCAAGGAAGACAAGATACTGCTCTTCCGTCCGGAAATGAACGCAAGGAGAATGATTAATTCCAATGCCAGACTGTGTATGCCGGGATTTCCAGAAGAGATGTTTGTAGAAGCAGTGGAAGAGCTGGTGAAGATAGAGAAGGACTGGATTCCTTCTGAGCCGGGGACTTCTCTGTATATCCGTCCTTTTGTATTTGCGACTGAGTCAGCCCTGGGCGTTCATATGGCGGTTTCTTATAAATTTATGATAATCTGCTGTCCGGTTGGCGCGTATTATCCAGAAGGTATCAATCCGGTTAAGATTCTGGTAGAGGACGAGCTGGTTCGTGCCGTTAAGGGCGGAACCGGGGACACCAAATGCGGCGGTAATTATGCAGCTTCTATTTTAGGACAGGTGAGGGCAGAAGAGAAGGGCTGCACACAGGTGCTCTGGTTAGACGGTGTACACAGGAAGTATGTGGAAGAAGTAGGCACTATGAATATCATGTTCAAAATAAATGGTGAAATTTATACGGCTCCTACGGAAGGAACCGTACTTCCCGGCGTTACCAGAGATTCCATCATTCATATTCTCAAAGACTGGGGTTATCAAGTAAATGAGACGCACTTGTCTGTAGATGATTTGATGAAAGCCGGTCACGACGGAAGCCTGGAAGAGGCGTTTGGAACAGGAACCGCAGCAGTTATTTCTCCAGTGGGAGAGTTTATGTATAAGGATGATGTGGTGACAGTAAATGATTTCAAGATTGGAACGCTGACACAGAAATTGTATGATTATCTGACAGGAATTCAATGGGGAGACGTTGAAGACAAATATGGCTGGACCAGAGAAGTAAAATAGGGATATTCTTTGTAAAAGACAGCTGATTGTGAATGGATATTTATAAAAAGCATCATGTTCAGAATATGAAAAGGAAAGATATTCTTGACATGATGTTTTTTTATTTTTTCATAGGAAAGAACAAATAGCAATTCAGAACGATGCAAACAGTATATAACACTTGACAACAGATATAAACTGTTATATACTGTTTATATACAAGGGAGGAAACGATAAATATGAAATTGATTATTAACACTTCCTTAATGGTTCCTATATATGAACAGATTACAGACCAAATTAAAACACTCATACGCAACGGGGAGCTAAAGGAAAATGATAATCTTCCTTCTGTCCGCACACTGTCAAAAGAGCTGAAAATCAGCGCATTAACAGTCAAGAAAGCATATGACAATTTGGAAAGTGAGGGCTATACGGTAACTGTACATGGAAAAGGAACTTACGTGGCGGCAATCAATACAGAGCTTTTATTGGAAGAACAGAAAAAGGAGCTGGAAGCAGATTTAGAGCAGGCAATTCAAAAAGGCCGGCGCTTTGGAATTAGTGACGAAGATATAAAGAGTTTATTTGAATTGATTTTGGAGGGTTGATGTATATGCTTAAAATTGAACATCTCAAAAAGAATTATGATAATTTCTCGCTGAATTGTTCTTTGGAAGTGCATCATGGTTGTGTAACAGGGCTGATCGGGCAGAATGGCGCTGGAAAAAGCACAACATTTAAAGCAGTGTTAGGGTTGATTTCAGCTGACGGCGGAAGTGTCAGGATTTTCGGAAAGGATTTACAGGAATTCGTTTCGGAAGATAGAGAAAATATAGGAGTTGCCCTTTCTGATTCCGGATTTAGCGGATATTTAACAGTCAAGGATATTATTCCTATTTTAAAAAACCTGTATAGGAATTTCGACTATTCGTTTTTTACAGAGCAGACACGCAGATTTCAACTGCCGTTTGATAAGAAAATCAAAGACTTTTCAACGGGCATGAAAGCGAAACTGAAAGTTCTTGTTGCGATTTCGCACAAAGCAAAACTGTTAATTCTTGATGAGCCAACCGCAGGTTTAGACGTCATTGCCAGAGATGAATTATTGGAAATTTTAAGGGAGTTTATGGAACGGGACGAAGAACGTTCGATTCTCATCAGTTCGCATATTTCCAGCGATCTGGAAACGATATGTGATGATATCTACATGATACACGAGGGGAAAGTAATTTTACACGAGGATACGGATGTTCTTCTGAGTGACTATGCTTTGCTGAAAATTGATGAAGAACAGTTTAAAAAGCTGGATAAGCAATTCGTATTGCGTTCAAAGAAGGAGAATTATGGATATAGCTGTCTTACAAATCAGAAACGATATTATGCTGAGAACTATCCCAGAATCGCAATTGAAAAAGGAACGATAGATGAAGTGATTACAATGATGATAAGGGGGCAGGAATCATGAAAGGTTTACTGGTGAAAGATTTTAGACTGATGAAAGGGCAAAAAAATTTCTATTTCATAATCATTGCCATAGCAATTGGTATCGCAGCTATTTCAGATGATTCATCGTTTCTGTTGGGTCTGCCGTTGGTTCTGTCGCTGTTTACATTAAACACGATAAGTTATGATGAATTTGATAATGGTAATGCATTTTTGTTTACTTTGCCAGTTAGCAGGGCTGGTTATGTTATTGAAAAATATTGTTTTGCTTTCCTGATTGGATGCAGTGTATGGATTTTTACAATATTTTTAGCCCTTGTCTTAGGTTTGCTAAATGTAAAAGCAGATGTTTCTGAGACAATGGTGACTGCTATGGCAGTTTTACCCGCAGTGATCGTGATACAGGCAATAATGATTCCGTTTCAGCTTAAATTTGGCGCTGAAAAAGGAAGGATTGCTCTTCTTGGGGCGCTGGGAGCGCTGTTTATGATCAGTATTGTTCTGGTAAAAGCTGCAAAAATGCTTAAGATTGATACAGCGAATTTTGTCAATCATTTGCCGATGATAAGTAAGAGCGCTGTGACGGCAATGGTACTCGTTATTTTAGTCATTATTTTACTGCTATCCTTAAAAGCCAGTATCTCTATTATGAAGCACAAAGAATTTTAGAAAGTATTTTAATTATATTCGGATAGATAGTGTGCGGCTGCGTTGATTGCTTTTGTGAAATGCTATAAAGAAAGATACATGGATGATTTAGTTCTGTTCAGAAATAATGCAGATTAAATTTTTTATAAATTTTTAAGAAAGAAATAGAATGAAATTAAAGATTTTTTTATAGACTAATGATAGAATCCAGTTATCAAGAAAGAAAAGAGTGAGTAATATGAGCAGAAAAAAGGATGAATTTGCGGATATTAATGGAGATAAAAAACGAAGCGGCATGGTAGTGTTTGCGGTAGCTGTACTTGCAGTGTGTATCAGCGGTACCTTATGCGCACGAAAGTTGATGATGGAACAGAGGTATGTCAGTTTGAATCATAACCCGGTCTGTCAATCTGAGC
This sequence comes from Lachnospiraceae bacterium, assembly GCA_910575075.1. Lineage (GTDB taxonomy): Bacteria > Bacillota > Clostridia > Lachnospirales > Lachnospiraceae > Petralouisia. The sequence goes on along the minus strand of CAJTCY010000013.1, from coordinate 40,722 downwards.
TTGTCTGAGAATCCTGTTCGACAGGATTCTTTTTATCTTATAGGAAGACACTTTTACGCTAAAGCGTGCAAGCTATTTTCCCCAAAAATGGGGGAAGGAGGTTGAAGTAGGCTTGCCCACTTTGCTTTTTTCAGTACATTTTTGCGGCAAAAGCATAAACTATCAATAAGTGTAGAAATTAAGAGGTGTTTATGCAGAAAAAGAATTTGCGAGGAGCGCAGGTAAATCATGTAGATAATGGAACGATGCTCATACAGGTGACCTCTGCCGTGGGGTTAATCCCAGTAGAAAATGCAAGGGTGAGGGTCTCTTACACGGGAGATCCGGAAAATACATTAGAACAGCTCTCTACCAATGCTGAAGGACAATCTGATGTTTTGACGCTGGCGGCCCCGCCTCTGGAATACAGCATGGAACCAGAACAGACGACACAGCCGTATGCAGAATATACATTGGAAGTCGAGGCGGAAGGCTATCGGCCGGTGAGCATTGAAGGGATAGATGTATTTTCAGGGGAGCTGTCTTTGCAGAATGTAAGGATGGAACCAGTAGAAGTTTCGGAAGAGAATAAAAATATTGTAATTCCGGCAAATACGCTGTTCGGCAATTTTCCTCCCAAAATAGCAGAGGCAGAAATTAAACCGGTAGATGAGAGTGGAGAGATTGTCTTGAGCAGGGTGGTAGTACCTGAATATGTGGTGGTTCATGATGGTACGCCGGGAGATTCTACCGCAAATGATTACTATGTGAGATATAAAGATTATATCAAAAATGTAGCATCCAGTGAAATCTATGCTACCTGGCCAGAAAGTACCATTCGGGCAAATATTCTTGCAATTATGTCTTTTACATTGAACCGTGTGTATACAGAGTGGTACCGGAATAAGGGCTATGATTTTACTATCACATCATCCACCGCATATGATCATAAATGGGTGTACGGCAGAAATTATTTCCGAAGCATTTCTCAGGTGGTAGATGAAATGTTTGGAAATTATCTGTCAAGACCAAATGTGCGTCAGCCTATTTTGACACAGTATTGTGACGGACAGCGTGTAACCTGCCCGAACTGGCTGAGCCAATGGGGGTCTAAATACCTGGGTGATCAGAATTATTCTGCGATTGAAATACTGCGGTATTATTACGGTAGCGATATGTACATCAACGAAGCAGAAGAAATTTCTGGCATCCCAGCATCCTGGCCCAGAGAAAATCTTTCTGTCGGTTCCAGCGGGAGCAAGGTAAGACAGATGCAGGAGCAGTTGAACAGGATTGCACAGGTATATACATCAATTCCCAGAATCAGCGCTGACGGTTCTTTTGGTCCGGCGACACAGGAGGCAGTGAAAAAATTCCAGTCCGTGTTCGGGCTGCCCCAGACAGGAGTGGTTGATTATGCCACCTGGTATAAAATATCAGAGATCTATGTAGGAGTCACCAGAATTGCTGAATTAAATTAAAAAGATTCTTCCTTGAACAGATGTGGTCAAAGAGGTGCAAAGCAGAATACATTTTTGCGGGAAATCTTGTGATATGTTTGGAAGATATTGGGCATACTTTCACTGACAGTTGTAATTAAATACTGTATATTTGCAAAAGGAGGCAGATATCATGAAATTTTATAAGTGCAGTGAATGTCTGAGCATAGCTATGGAAATTGTTCCGGGAAAACATGCTGGAGAAAAAACATTTCAGGAATTGCAGGCGAATACCACAGATGCTTCAGGAGAGAAACATGTTCCTGCAGTTGTTCAAAACAGCGGCAGAATTCAGATAAAAGTGGGAGAACTGGAGCATCCTATGCTGGAGGAACACTATATTATGTGGATCTATTTAGAGACTCAGCAGGGAGGACACTTAAGAGTGCTTTCACCTGGAGATAAACCAGAAGCAGAATTTATGCTGAATCCTGGAGATAAGCCGCTGGCGGCATATGAGTATTGTAATCTGCATGGGCTTTGGAAAGCAGAGATAAAATAAATGACAGAAAAAACGAGGAACTGGCGCACGAGCAATATATTCGTGCGCCAGTCCTTTGTTATTTATCTGCAGTAAGGTTGTTAACTATTCGTGAATTTCAAATTTCTGAACCATCTCATGCAGTATAGCAGCCTGTGATGCAAGTTCTTCTGAAGTGGCTGATGTTTCTTCGGCTGTAGCAGAGTTGTCTTGTACGCCTTGGGCAATCTCCTCTACTCCTAAACGGATTTGGTCTATATTTTGCGCCTGTACCACTGCATTATCAGCTGTTTTCTTGATCATGCCATTCACACGGTCTACAGCTTTGACAGAATCTTCCAGAGAATTCATTACATCTTTGGCGATAGAATTTCCTTTCTCTATTTCTTCCATAGATACACCAATTAATTCTCTGGTCATATTTGCAGCTTTAGAACTTTCGGATGCAAGATTTCCTATCTCATCGGCCACAACCGCGAATCCTTTTCCAGCTTCACCTGCACGAGCAGCTTCTATAGAAGCGTTTAATGACAAAAGATTTGTTTGATCTGCAATTTCTTCTATTGTCTGGATGATCTGTACGACTTGCTGTGAGGTTTCCTGTATTGTATTCACAGCGTCCATCATCATTTGCATCTTTTTCTGATTATTCCCCATCATTTGAGTAACCTGATCCGTTGCTTCCGCTGACAGCTCGGCGTCTTTTTTACTTTCCTGCACCTGTTCATTAATTGTTGTTGTCGTTGCTACAAGTTCTTGCACAGATGCAGCCTGAGTTTCCGCTCCATTTGCCAGTACCTGGGAAGCATTCGCAAGTTCGGTAGCTCCGACAGATACCTGTTCTGCAGTATTGCTGATGCCAAGCATAACTTCATTCATAGAGGACGAAATATTGAGCAGGGCAGTTTTTAGCTTTTGGAATTCTCCAACATAGTCATTCTGCAGATCAATACTCAATTTACCATCTGCCATTTGTGCCAGAACAGCTGCAATTTCGTCTATGTATACAATATATTCTTTTAATCGGCTTACCGTATCTCCAATAGACTGTCCCAATTCGCCGATTTCATCTTCTGCAGTTATGGCAAGCTGTACATCTAAATCTCCGGCTGCAAGCTGTTGTGCCGTATGATTTAGTTCGAGGATAGGCTTAGTTAAATTGGCAGCGCTTCTCTTTATACTGATTATAATGGCTAAAATACCTACTACAAAGATGGCAATCAAAGCAAAGACCATTAGGAAAATCATGGAATAATATTCTGTGAAAGGCAGATTACTGATTACGGTATAACCCGTATCTCCGGCAGGTTCTACTACACCGTATTTTGTTGTGCCGCCCGCTTTATATCTCAGGAATTCTTTCTTTCCTTCTGTTACAGTGTCTTTAACATTCTGTGAAACATCTATATCCGCAATGTTTTGCTGTATCATATCCTCTTGTGGATGATAGATAATGGTTCCATCGCCAGATAATAATATGATATATCCGTTTTTGCCGACTTTATACTGGCTCATAACATCCGTTACATGGTCTAATGCGAGATCCATTCCTACTACACCCAGAGCATCTCCGTTAGCCTCGTCATATACAGGTGTTACGGTGCTTAGGATAAATTTGCCGGTACTGGGATCTAAATACGGTTCTGTCAATACCGTCGCTTTTGCGTCGATGCAGGGATACCATACACGTTCTGTGAACACCCAGTCTTCTCCAGAAGTATAGCCGTCTGATTGTGTCAGTGTGCTGGTATCCAGGTCTGCGATCCATGTGGCAAGGATGTTATCGGGATCGGTAGCCACAATGTTCACTAAATTATGATGAACAGTGTCCATATGTTCTGATTCTAGGATACGGTCTCCTGGTTTTGTTTCTTGTAATAAACTGCGAAGTTCTGGATTGACAGCTAATTGTTCCGTAGATTTTATATATTGCTGAAAAAATCCCGCCAACTCTTGGGATGCCGCTTCGGAATCCAGTGTCAGTTCTGTCTCTTTAGAGGACATAATCGCCCCTCGAACCATGAATATAGAGATGAAAGCCACAATGACAAATACAGCTAAAACGCTTTTGCCGATCTGGAGCATAATTTCATCTGCAATTCGTTTTTTTGAATGCATGGATATCTTTTTTTTTCTGCTCATAAATAAAATTCTCCTCTTTTGCTTTTTTGATTTCACTATAAGTCTATTTTATTGTTTTTTCTCGATGATTACAAGATGTGTTTGTGAAGAAAAAAGTATAAAAAATTAATATTTTTCTTTCATATCTCATTATTTTTTAAATAAACAGATTCCAGTGTCAAAAGGTGATCAAAAATAGAATTTGCGAAACGAGAGAGAATGTGTATAATTATAATAAAGAAAAACTATGTCATAGGTAAAAGCATGGCTGGCAAGTGCGGTCATACCATAGATTTAGACAGGCATATAACCAGGAGCCATTTGGCTAAGGCGGTTTTTTAGGAGGCTTGTGTGGTTGATGCCGATCATATGTTTTATTATTTTAGATATATAATGAGAATTAAAATGGGAAAGGAATTTGGCTTATGAAATATGCGAATCAGGTTTCTGAAATCATAAATGCTTTTTCACCAGCGCCCTTGCAAATAGACCAGATGGCGGAGTTTTATTGTGAGGATACGATGGAATATCGTACAAGTGATAAGTACGATTCTCCAATTAAAGATATTGCTGATATTTGCCGCAGTGCGAAGGAATACAGTGCGTGTTTGCTGTTGGGACACAGAGGATATGGAAAGAGTACAGAGTTGAACAGGATGACTCAGGAATTGGCGGATGATGGATATCATGTGAGAACAATAAAGTGTGGAATGGATTTGGATTTATTCAATATTGTATATTCTGATCTTTTTATATTGATGGGAGAGGCTTTGTTGGAGATTGCAGAAGAATCAGGGTGTAAAATAAAGGATAAAGTTATTGAAAATATTAAGAATTTTTGGGGGGAAGGTATAGAAACAACGATATCCCAGGAAGTAGAAGCAGCTTCAGCAGAGAGTGGGATGTCAGTTGAGACAAAGGGGTTGCTTGCTGGCATTTTGAATATTTTCGCTAAGATAAAAACGGATTTGAAGTTGAATGAAGAAACACGGAAAGAATATCGGAGAAAAATAAGTGTCCGTTCTAGTGAATGGATTGGCATATTAGGGGAGGTGGCAGAAGAAATTACTGAGAATACAGATGGAAAACGCCCGATTATTATTTTTGAGGATTTAGATAAACTGAACCCTGAGGATGCATGGAACGTATTTTATAATTATGCAGCAATTCTTTCAGGAATGATGTTTCCGGTAATATATACTTTCCCGATCGGGCTTTCCTATGACGTAAGATTTTCTGCTATGGAAAGTTATTTTATAACAAAAACACTTCCGATGATCAAGATTGAAAAAATAAACAGCGAGCCTTTTCCAGAAGGTATTGATATCATTGACAAGATTGTGCAAAAACGAGCAAGTTCGGCCTTATTTGAAGAAGATGTGCTAAAAAAATTGATTCAGTACACGGGAGGTTCCCTGAGAGACTTATTTCATGCTATTAATTCATCGGCAAAGAGGGCGGAGCGCAGAGAGAGTGAAACGATTTCTATGGAGGATGCAGAACGTGCCCTGGAGGAATTGAAGACATCCTTGACAAGACGGATCGAGAAAAAAGATTATGATTTTTTATTGAATATTTATAAGGGTAATAAGGAGTTAATAGAAGATAAGGAGATGCTGCTGAAAATGCTGCAGGCTTCGGTAGTACTTGAGTATAACGGGAAGAGGTGGCATAATGTCCATCCTTTAGTCGTTAAATTTTTTACAGAACAGGGGTTGACCGAAAGTGTCAGAGAGTAATCAGGAAGGGTACCAGACTTTGGGATGGATTGTGAATCAATCAGAACAAGGTTTGTTTTTGGTAGTGGCTGATGAAACTGTACAGGAAGAAATTGTCAATATTTATAGGAATGGGGCGGTGAAAATTTATGATTATAAACGGCATCCGGGAGCATATGCTTTTCAGCATTTGCAGGAATTGGCTGCTGAATTGCCGGAAACAAAGGTTTTTATGATTGCAAATTTTCAGCTTGCTGTGCAGGATGAGGAAAGTTTGAAGCGTTTAAATTTCAGCAGAGATATGCTGGATGGAATGGGAAAAAATTTCATCTTTCTGGTCACACCATACGGAGATGACAGATTGGCAGTCAAAGCATGTGATTTTTACTCGTTTGTAAAACTTCGGATTACCTTTCACAATTATATCATAAAGTATGAAAAAGAGGAGAAGTTACTTTCTATGGCAGATGAGTCAGTGAAAGAAAGCGGGTGGAAACCAGAGGAATTAAAACAAAAGCTGGCAGAGACATATGCTTTACTTGAACAGGCCAAAGATGAGAGTGATAAGGCTCATTATTATGAGAGTGAAAAGCTGTTGTTGAAAGCACGGGAAATCAAAGTAAAATTGCTGGGAACAGAGCATTTGGAAATAGCAGGGATTGATCATGAACTGGCAGGTGTATATGCGAACCGGGGGAAGTACGCAGAAGCGGAAGAGCTGTATAAAAAGAGCCTGAGGATAAGGAAAAAGATCTTGGGAGAGGAACATCCGTCTACAGCTGCGAGCTATCATAATCTGGGAGGTGTGTATGAGAGCCAGGGGAAGTACGCAGAAGCGGAAGAGCTGTACAGAAAGAGCCTGCATATCAATGAAAAGGTCCTGGGAGAGGAACATCCGTCTACAGCTATGGTCTATCATAATCTGGGAAGGGTGTATGAGAGCCAGGAAGAATACGAAATGGCAGTAGCATATTATCTTAAAGCATATAAAATTTTGGTTCATAGATTTGGAGCGGATCATCCCGATACAAAAATTGTTTGTGAAAATATTAAACTAGTACAACGAAAATTAAGTCTTTGATATATTCACACAGGATAATTGTTTCAGATACAAGGAAGAAAAACGACGGCGTAGCGGTGGCTACGGCTAGGTTTTCTGACATAGTAGCTGGACAATTAGGCAAGTGAAGATGTTAATTACTTAATTTTCGTTGTACTAGCATATTATGTTTGGAATCCAGAGGGTGATTTTGAAGGATGGCTGAAGGAGAAAATGCAGGAATAAAGTGCGTAGGAAAAGACATGCCATTTTTAGATTTTGATAGAAAAGCAGTAAAAAAGAAGCTGCCGCTTGACGAATTTTTATTCGTGCAGGCGGCAGCTTCTTGCTGCTATTTCATTCCGCGTTTTCTTTTTATTTCATCGAATTTTGCCCAGAATTTGGATTTTTTCTGGGGAACCGGTTCATTTCCGCCCCGCAGTCCTTTGACACTGGTGATATAGAGGCCGCTGACGACTGCTTTTACTTCTTTTTTGGTTGGAATACTGTCAAAAATCGCCGCTTCACAGATAAAAGTCATGATTTTTGGTCCTACCTTTGCTTTTACAATGGGCATTTTGGAACGGCGCATCAATTTGGGTGTCTGTTCCAGGATAGCGGCAGGAAGACCTGCGTCTGCTAGTTTCATATGCTTTTTATCAATAATCAGCATGAATATAGTCTGTGCAGCAGCAGCAATCTGTGCGTCCTGCTCTTCTTTTTTCTTCTGAGCCCTTTTACCAAGTATGTAAAGCGCAATGACTGCTGCCAGCAGCACAACAGCTATTACGATTAATACGATCTGCCATGTTGTCACAAAAAAACCTCCTTTTCCTACAAGCAGCACACGTTCCGTTATTCTTCATTCTCTGCTGTACTGTGAGATTCTGCTGAGAATGAAGGAACAGTAATAAATTTTACGTGCGCAATATCTGCCAGTATTATATCATTGCTCCCTAAAAAAATCAATGATATAATTAGGCATGACTGAGCATGAGTATCCAATCGTGCTCCTGAGAATGGAAGGAACAATCATATCCAGGCAATGTAAGGGAGGAAGATGCATGAAAAGACGAATGGGAGGTATGCTGATTTCAGTATCAGTGTTGATTTTAATCGGATTAAGTTTGCTTTTTTGGGCAAATTATCCAAAGTTCGGCGGGAAGGCCTCCAGGGAAGACATAAAAACATGGGAACAGCTTGTAGAAGAAGAAACCAAAAAAGCAGAGGCGGCAAAGACGGAATCATCAGAGAATATGGTGGAGGGGCAGGAACAGGAACAGATAAATAATTTATCAGACCAAACTTCGCAGACAGATGAAATAAAACTTGAGGGCGATAAGAGCGAGATTGAGAATGACAACAGCAAAACTCAGCGGCCAGAAGAGGCAGTGATTGCATTTGCAGGTGATATTTATATTAGTCCTTATGTGGAAGAAAATTATAAAAATGCAGGAATTATGGGCGTGATTTCTGAACAGCTTCTGGCGGAAATGACACAAGCAGATATCACCATGGCGAATCAGGAATTTCCATTTTCACTGGAAGGAACCAGAGCACCGGACAAGCAGTTTACCTTCCGCGTAGATCCGCTCTATACTTCCATCTTGACAGAGATGGGAATAGATACGGTGACGCTTGCCAATAATCATGCGCTGGATTATGGGACAGAAGCGCTGACAGATACATTTGAAGCTTTGGACGCGGCGGGCATTTCTTATGTAGGGGCAGGGGCAGACTTAGAACGTGCCATGCAGCCGTTTATTATTCAGGCTGGACAGCGCAGTTATGGATTTCTGGCAGCATCCAGAGTGATTCCTGTGACTGATTGGAATGTGGAGAACCAGCAGCCAGGTATGTTATGTACTTACGACAGTAAACTGCTGCGCAAAGCGATTAAGGAGACCAGAAAGAGCTGTGACTTTCTCACCGTGTATGTTCATTGGGGTGTGGAGAAATCCGATGTGCCTGAAGACTATCAGAGAGAGCTTGCACAGAGCTATATTGATGCAGGCGCTGATCTGGTGATTGGCGCACATCCGCATGTACTGCAGGGAATAGAGTACTATCAAGGAAAACCAATTGTATATAGTCTGGGTAATTTTATTTTTAACCAGGAAATTTCTTCTACCGTATTACTGAAAGTACGGGTAACGCCAGACAATCAGACCATACTGCAGTTGATACCTGCCAGTGCTTCTGGCGCTAAAACCCAGGAAATGAGCGGCGAACAGGCAAAAGAGCTGTACCGGTATCTGGAAAGTATTTCTGGCGGCATAAATATTTCGGATGATGGTACAGTTTCACAGCAATAGCAATGTTTTTTATTGCGAAGAAAATTCAGAAAAATCTGTTGAGCATATAGATATGTGCAGTTCTATATAATGTAAAAAAAGAAATGAATCAATAAAATGGAAAGTGAAAAATTTGAAAACCTGTTAAACCTTGCATTAGACGCCACAGAGCGGGAGCGGGAAAAGTCACTGAATTTGGGAGTGGGCTATGAACCAGAAGAAAATCGCTGGGAACTTATTGTGAAATACTCAGGAAATATTATGCGTCTGTCACAGGAAAATCCAGAAATCCGTGTAGAAGAACTTAGCAATGAGTATGCGATTTTAAATGTGCCGGAATCAGCGATAAATCAAGTGTCAGATGCAGTTGAAGTAGAATATGTGGAAAAGCCTAAACGTCTGTATTTTGCGGTCAGGGAGGGAAAACGGGCGTCTTGTATCATGCCATTACAGGATGCTCGTTATAATTTGACAGGAAAAGGGGTGATAGTAGCAATTCTGGATTCTGGAATTGATTACAGCCACCCTGATTTTCGCAATGAGGATGGGAGCACTCGTATTCTTGCCTTGTATGATGAGACGCTGGACCGAGAATTTACTTCAGAAGAAATTAATCGGGCATTGAAGGAGCCAGATGAACAGGAGCGTTTTCGAATTGTGCCCAGCAGAGATACTTCTGGACATGGTACCCATGTAGCTGGTATTGCTGCTGGTAATGGAAGGGCTTCTGGCGGTGTAAACAGGGGAGTTGCGTATGAGAGTTCTCTGCTGATCGTAAAGCTGGGAACCGCGGAGCCAAATGGATTTCCCAGGACGACGCAGCTTATGCGGGGGGTGGATTATGTTGTAAAGAAGGCATTGGAATATCGTATGCCTATGGCGGTAAATATCAGCTTTGGCAATAATTATGGATCTCACAGTGGTACAGCGCTGTTGGAAAGTTATATTAATGACATGTCAAATTACTGGAAAATTCTGATTTCTGTGGGGACTGGAAATGAAGGGGCGGCAAGAGGCCATACTTCTGGGATTCTGAGGGAGGGGCAGGAGCAGGAAATTGAACTGGGAGTTGGAAATTATGAGGCGGCTCTGAGTCTTCAGATTTGGAAATCTTATGTAGATCAGTATGATATTCTGCTGATACATCCTTCTGGGAGCAGAATCGGGCCTATCCGCCAGCTTCAGGGACCGCAAAGGTTTGTGCTGGGACGTACAGAAATTCTTCTTTATTATGGAGATCCCAGTCCTTATAATCTTTATCAGGAATTGTATATAGATTTTCTGCCGGCACAGTCATATATTGACGCAGGTGTATGGCGGATTGTGCTGGTGCCGGAACGGATTGTCAGGGGGAATTATGATCTCTGGCTGCCAGGACAGACAGTGCTGAATCAGGGGACGGGATTTCTATATCCGGTGGAAGAAACCACATTGACGATTCCTTCTACGGCAGAGAAGGTGGTTTCGGTGGGAGCATATGATGCAAGATATGACCAGCTTGCGGAATTTTCGGGCAGGGGTTTTACCAGGCAGACCAATCAGGTGAAGCCGGATCTTGCCGCACCCGGCGTGGCAATCCGTTCTGCCGCGCCAGGAGGCGGATATGCAGTGAGAAGCGGTACTTCTATGGCAACGCCTTTTGTCACAGGCAGCGCGGCGCTTTTGATGCAGTGGGGAATTGTGGAGGGGAATGATCCGTATCTTTATGGGGAGAAAGTGAAGGCATATCTCCTGCGGGGTGCAAGGCACCTGCCGATTCTGCCGGAGTATCCCAATCCGCAGATTGGCTGGGGGGTACTGTGTCTGAGGGATAGCTTGCCGGGGTGAAATGGGGGGGGTTGAAAGAAAATATCCTTCTGGCTTTCAACATTGTACTTGCATTTTCGGTTATCTGGTTTTTCGTCTCATTCAGGATTGCGGTAAAGGTATACTGGAAACGGGATATCAGTTGATTTGCAATTTACAATGAGCCCAGGCAAAACAATCCTTATGGAACAGACCCGCGTTGGAGCAGAGGATATTAGTAGGGGATATGGGTACAAAAGATAAAAAATTTTCTGCTGGCCACTGTGGAAAACATTTTGTCAAGAATCCGTTACCGTATTTAGAAATGCCTGAATATACGGCAACGCAGCTCCGATTGTAATATTATGTTCTGGCATTTTGCTTATCAATAGAAAGTCTGCTGGTTCATCGAAAGGTGTTGCCAGTTTTATTTTTTCATGCAGCAGATTAAGGTCGTCGTCACATAAATATGGTGCAAGATAGCCCCCAAGGATAAAGTCTGTATCATAAACCAGATGGAGCATATTTATTGATTTGGCCAAGTTTGTAAGAAAAATATCCCATCTTTTTGCGCAAGATGATTCCCCGTTCCGCAGGTTCTCAAAAAAATCATCCATGGATTCATTTTCAGAAAGGAGTGCTGTCAGGGAACAGAGTGTTTCCATGCATCCGGATTTTCCGCAGTAGCATAAAGTACCGCCTTGCTGCATCTTTATGTGTTCTATGGTAGAGCTGTGGCCGTGCTTTCCTGCAAGTATTTCACCTTTGGAGATAATGGCGGCGCCTAAGTGTTTGCTTATAGAAAGGTAAAAAGCATCACTGAGTTCTGGCGAAACCCATAATTCTGAAATGGCAGCGCTTTCAGCATCATGTATAAAAGAACAGGGATAGGGTAGATGCTTCCTAAATGACGCTGTGGAGAGTCCTGTGCAAGAAAGGATTTTACCGTATATCATTTTCTGTTTATCCGGGGATACCAGCCCCTGCATGGCAAAACCAATTCCGAGGATGCGGCTGTCCGGAATGCCGATTGCATCTTTAAATTCAAGTATTTTATCACATACATTCTTAAAATAGGAATCTTTATTTTCAAAAAAAATTTTAAATATAATGCGATTAATTTTTTCACCATATAAATTAACGGCAATCATTTTCACTTCTTTTTGCAGAATCTCAACCCCAATGCCAATACGGAAATCAGGAACGATGGAATAGGCAGCCGCTTTTCTGCCGACGAATTCTGTATCAATTTGTCCGTTTTTTTGGACCAGGCCGTCTTTTTCCAAGGCAGAGAGATTTGAAGTAACAGTAGGGCGGCTTAGACGCAGGTCATAGGAAATATCCTGCTGGGATACTTTCCGGTTTTTATAAATGTAATGATAAATCAAGCTGCGGTTGTTTTTTTTGATCTGATCAGGAGTAATGCTCTTTTCCATAATATCACCTTCTAATTTGTAAAATCAATTTGCAAAATATAATTATAACATACAATAATAAGGAAAATCTATTAGATATTTTGTATAAATTTAATATAAAAAGTTGGTTAAAATTATGGATTGACGAAAAATTGCACAAGGTTTATTATGTAACTACAATTTATTAAATCATTTTACAAAATAACTTGAAAGAAAGGAGAACTACTATGGGAATTATTGAAAAAATGAGACTAGACGGAAAAAAAGGTTTTGTGACAGGAGGAGCTAGAGGCATTGGCAAAAGCACAGCCACAGCATTTGCAGAAGCAGGCGCGGATGTGGCAATTGTTGACATGGATTATGATGAAGCGAAAAAGACAGCGGCAGAGCTTGCAGAAGAGACCGGCAGGAAAGTGATTGCAGTCAAGACAGACTGCACGGATAAGGAACAGGTAGATGCAATGGTGCAGCAAGTAGTGGAAGAACTGGGAGGGCTTCATTTCTGCCATAACAACGCAGGGATCTGCATCAATGCACCGGCTGAAGAAATGACATATGAGCAATGGAATAAGGTGATCAACATTAACCTCAACGGTATTTTCCTTACTGACATAGCAGCTGGTAAATATATGCTGGAGCATGGCGGCGGTTCTATCATCAATACGGCTTCCATGTCGGCGCATATTGTCAATGTACCGCAGCCCCAGTGCGCGTACAACGCTTCCAAGGCAGGCGTCATTCAGCTTACGAAGTCGCTGGCAATCGAATGGGCAAAGCGCGGTGTCCGCGTGAACAGCATCAGTCCGGGGTATATCGGTACAGAACTGACCTTGAATTCTCCGACCCTGATACCGCTGATTGAAAAATGGAATGAGATGGCTCCTCTGGGGAGGATGGGGAAGCCGGAAGAGCTGCAGGCAATCTGCGTATATTTGGCAGGAGATACAAGCGATTTCACTACGGGATCTGATTTTATCATTGATGGTGCATTTACCTGTTTCTAAACAGTAAAAGGGAGTGAACCAGCGAAAGCTTAACATGGAAGGGCCGGCAATTGAAGCGTTGGACAGGTAAAGAGAAAGGAGAAAGATATGGGAAAATGGGGAAAGCGTATTGGATACGGTATCGGAGACCTTGGGTGTAATCTGGTTTTCAGTACCATGGCGTCCTACCTTATGGTTTTTTATACGGATGTGTTTGGGATCACTGCAGCAGCAGCCGGAACCATGATGCTGGTGACAAAATTCATTGATGCTTTTACAGATACAGGTATGGGTTTGATCGTAGACAGGACTCATTCCAAATGGGGGCAGGGGAGACCATATTTTTTGTTTGGTGCGGTTCCCTTTGCAATATTCACTTTTATGACATTTTACATACCAAATTTAGGGAGCAGCGGCAAGCTGATATGGGCATATGTGACATACTGCCTGTTATGTACGGCGTATACGGTGGTCAATATTCCGTTGAATACGATAGTGCCGAGACTTACATCTGATATACATGAAAGAGATATCCTGGTTTCTACAAGAATGGTCTGTGCCATGATAGGTACTGCGGTTGTTATGTCCATTACAGCCCCTCTGGTACAGTTTTTTGGACAGGGAAATGAGGCGAAAGGCTACCTCGTTACGATGACGGTTTATGGAATTGCGGCAATGTGTATCTTTTTTGTGACGTTTGCCAGTACGAAAGAGGTTGTTCCGCCGACGGTAAACCAGCAGCATTCGTCATTAAAGGAAGACTTTAAGGGGCTGACCGGCCAGGCATGGATTCTGTTTCTGCTGAACTTGTTCTGTTTTTCACTTTATGTGGTAAGGAGCACAACGGTTATTTATTACTTTAAATACAATCTTGGCCGGACAGACTGGCTGTCGTTGGTGGGGATTTTGGGAATCCTGTCAGGGCTTCCGATGCTGCTGGTCCTCCCGGCGCTTGAAAAGAGATACAGCAAAAGGAGCCTGATGTTTTTCAGCGTTATTTTGTACATAGCAGGAGATCTTCTCATATTCATAGGCAAGAATTCTGCAGCCTGTCTTTTAGGGGGGCTTGTGATTACTGGTCTTGGGATATATGGGATTTTTGGGATCACATTTGCCATGCAGCCGGATGTCATTGACTATTCGGAGTATAAAAAGAATGCCAGTGTAGCCGGGCTGATTGCGGCATTCCAGGGGTTCTTTGTAAAAGGTGGAATGGGGCTGACCAGCTTTGTCATTGGAGCATTTCTGAAAAACGGAGGTTATGTCGCCAATGCAGATCAGACTGCAAAAGCGCTTTCTTATATAGAAATTTGTTTTATCTGGATTCCGGTTGTTTTATGTGCGCTGATCGCTGTGCTGACTTATTTTTATAAGCTGGACAGCGTCAGGGATGAAATGACGAGGGAACTGGAAGCACGGAGAGGAAAACTGCAAAATGAAATGTAAAGGTGCAATTTTTGACATGGATGGGCTGATGTTTGATACAGAACGCGTATATCAGCAGACGTGGCAGGAATTAGCAGATGAACGGAACATACGGCTGGGGGATGGATTTCTGAAGGCCATTTCCGGGACAAACGGGCCATATATGTGTCAGGTGATTAAAGAGTATTACCATGTTTCTGACGGTTCTTTCATCGTGGCGGAATGCATGGAACGAATCAGGAAAAAACTGTCCGTTCATGTCCCGGTGAAAGAAGGGGTGTATGAAATACTGGCATTTTTCAGAGAAAAAGGCATCCGCACGGCTGTTGCCAGCAGCAGTTCTATGGAGCAGATTGAGGCAAATCTGAAAAGGGCAAATATGCGAGGATATTTTGATGCGATTATCAGTGGAACGGAAGTAGAGAATGGAAAACCAGCGCCAGATATCTTTTTATATGCAGCGGAAAGGATTGAATGTTTACCGAATGAGTGCCTCGTGTTTGAAGATAGCGAAAATGGCATAAGGGCAGGATATGCGGCAGGCTGCATAACCGTTATGGTGCCGGACCTGATAGAGCCTTCACCTGAGATACTGCCCTGTTGTTCGAAGATATGCCGGAATCTTAACCAGGCAATGCAAGAAATCGGCAACTTGTAGGGGGAAGGCATATTTACGTTTTAGAAGAGGGAACATTTCTTGCTGCGGCATGGATGTTTCCTCTTTAAAGATATTTAGTATTATGCTATTATAGGATTAAGGTATCAAATGGTAGTTTTACAAATGCTCATTGGTAATTTGCACAAATAAATACAAACGTTGTTCCAACTGTCCCAGACAGAAGAATTTCTAAGTGTTCCAGCAAAAAATATAGAAACTTTACGCAACCGGCTTATATTCGCCATCCCTGGCTCAGATAAGCAATTTCCAAACATCCTGTTTGGAAATTGCTGGTTCTGAGATCAAACACTAAGAAATTCTAACCGTCAGGACAAGTCACAACTTTTTGCACCTATTTGTGCAAATTGCCAACGTCATTTTTGAACACCTTTTGTCAACTTAATTTATGATAGATAATAAAGGTGGAAAAAGCAGGAAATGTTATGAATGAGGGATACAAGTGACAACGTAGATATTGTCAGCTAAAAAATTACAGCGAAAGAAGGGAGTATAAGTTATGGTAAATAAACAATATACTTTGGAAAAGCATCTATGTAAATTAGGAAACATAAATGATAATTGTAAAAGTTTAGAAAGTGTTTACGATTTACAAAAGCGTAAGCTTAATAGATATCTTTCATCTGTAATGACTACGTTTCCTACTTATAGCACACATGATGTCTTTCACTCTGTTAATATTATATCGGCAATTGAATCTGTACTTGGAAGAAAAAGAATAAAGAAACTTTCAGGTATAGATACATTTCTGATTTTGATGTGTGCTTATATGCATGATGTAGGAATGCTTTATACGGAAAAGGAAGTTCGGGAAATTTGGGGTACCGATGAATTTACAGAGTTTATAAAAAATGTACAAGATAAAAATAGTGAACTGAAAAGCGCAGTTGGATTTGTGAAAGGAAAGTAAGCCATTTTTGGAAAACAAAGATTGTTATTTGAGAGGATAAACGGAAATGATAAAGATTGTAAAAGGAGACATAACGAAAATTACGGATGTACAGGCAATCGTCAATGCGGCAAATAAGAGCCTTCTCGGAGGAGGCGGCGTGGACGGTGCAATTCACAGAGCGGCGGGACCACAGCTCTTAGAAGAATGTCGGACACTCCATGGCTGCCAGACGGGGGAAGCAAAATTGACGGGCGGTTATAATCTGCCATGCGATTATGTAATCCATACTGTTGGGCCCGTTTGGCATGGCGGCTCAAACGGAGAGCCAGAGAAACTCGCATCCTGCTATTTTAATTCTCTGAAGGTCGCTGCGGAGAACAGAATCCGTACCGTGGCATTCCCTTCGATTTCAACTGGGGTTTTTGGATATCCCGTGGATAAGGCAGCGAAAGAAGCGGTTGCGGCAGTCTATCGGTTCTTTGAGCAGTTCCCAGATAGGATTGATATGGTTGAGTGGGTGCTGTTTGATGACAGAACGCTGGCAGCATACAAAAGTGAAGTCGATAAGTTTGTCTGATTTTCGATCAGACTGTGCTACTTTCTTGCAGAAAATGAAGAGCCTGAGACGGAAGGATTCTTATTTGGACGTAATATATACCGTTCTTTACGTGAAAGTAAAGAATGCTTTTAGAATTCATTTGAAAAAAGGAGATTATATGCAATATACATGGAATGACATTGAACAGCATGTTGCTGCCTGTACCCAATGCTCATTGAGCCTGACGCGAAACCGGCCAGTCATGGGACGTGGATGCCATCAGGCCGATATTATGCTGATTGCCGAAGCTCCTGGGGGACAAGAAGACCAGCAGGGGATGCCATTTGTTGGGCGTTCCGGGGAAATATTGGACAGTCTGCTACGGGATTGTGGTTTGGGCAGAGAAGAGATTTACATTACCAATATTTTGAAATGCCATCCTCCTGGCAACCGTGATCCCAGGGAAGAAGAGAAGCAGGCATGTTTTTCATATCTGAAATATGAGACGTTTCTTCTAAAACCCAGAATCATTGTTTGCCTTGGCCGCGTAGCTGCACAGCGTATTATTTCCTCCGACTTTAAAATCACCAGGCAGCACGGCACATGGATATACCGTAAAAATTGTGCGCTGACTGCGACATTTCATCCATCAGCTGTTTTGCGAGACCCTTCTAAATATGAGACTGTGAAGAAAGATTTTTGTGAAATTGTAAAAAAACAGGCTGAATTTAAAAGGCAGATCTTGCGCGAATAGCAATTAATAAAGATTTGAGTTTTCGAGAAAGAATTGTGTGAATGATTTCAAAGGGAATACGGTTTTGACAGTAAAGAGGGTGAACGATAGTTCGTAAAGAGAAAATACTTGACACTCTCTTTTTTTTGTTGTATGATACCTGAGGTGATAAGAATGGAAAAGAAAGTAATGCAGACCTATCTTTATGATTTTTATGGAGATCTGCTGACAGAGCACCAGCGTAATGTATACGAAGCATTTGTGCTGGATGACCTGTCGCTGAGTGAGATTGCAGAGGTGGAAGGCATCAGCCGCCAGGGGGTTTATGACCTGGTGAAACGGTGTGACAGAATTCTGGAAGGCTACGAACAGAAGCTGCATTTACTGGCGCGTTTCCTTAAGAACAAAGAAAAAATTATGAGGATACAGGCGCTTTCCAGGAATTACCAGAGTGGAAATGAAGCACAGGCAATGGCTGAGATAGAAGTTATTTCCAGTGAGATATTAGAGGAGTTATAGTATGGCATTTGACAGTTTGTCCGAAAAACTACAGAATGTTTTCAAATCCCTGCGGAGCAAAGGGCTGCTCACAGAAGATGATGTGAAAGCGGCGCTGAAAGAAGTCAAGCTTGCTTTGCTGGAAGCAGACGTAAACTTTAAGGTAGTAAAGCAGTTTGTAAAGTCTGTTCAGGAACGTGCCGTGGGGCAGGATGTAATGAATGGCCTGAATCCGGGGCAGATGGTCATTAAGATCGTAAATGAAGAACTGGTTTCCCTGATGGGTTCGGAGACAACAGAGATTGCGTTAAAACCAGGTGCGGAGATTACTGTTATTATGATGGCAGGCCTGCAGGGAGCAGGTAAGACGACTACTACGGCGAAGATAGCCGGTAAGCTGAAGCAGAAAGGGAAGAAACCATTGCTTGCAGCATGTGACGTGTATCGTCCGGCAGCGATTCAGCAGCTTCAGATTAACGGAGAGAAGCAGGGAGTAGAAGTATTTTCCATGGGAGACAGCCATAAGCCGGTGGATATTGCTAAGGCAGCTTTAGAGCATGCCAAAGCCAAAGAGCAGAATGTGGTCATACTAGATACTGCAGGACGTCTCCACATTGATCAGGAGATGATGCAGGAACTGTGCGAGATAAAGAATCAGATAGAAGTGCACCAGACCATATTGGTAGTGGATGCTATGACTGGACAGGATGCTGTAAATGTGGCAAATACTTTTCAGGAGAGAATTGGCATTGACGGTGTGATTTTGACTAAGCTGGACGGCGATACCAGAGGCGGAGCGGCATTGTCCATCCGTGCCGTGACAGGAAAACCTATCTTGTATGTAGGAATGGGAGAGAAATTATCGGATCTGGAGCAGTTTTATCCAGACCGTATGGCGAACCGTATTCTCGGCATGGGCGATGTACTGACACTGATTGAAAAGGCTCAGGAGAATATCGACGAAGAAAAAGCAAGAGAGCTGGAACAGAAGATGAAGAAAGCCGAATTTGGCTTTGACGATTATCTGGAGTCCATGAACCAGATGAAAAAGATGGGCGGTATTTCCAGTATGCTTAAGATGATGCCGGGAATTGGAGGAGCACAGATTGCTGAGATTGAGAATGCCATGGATGAGAAAAAAATGGCGCGGATTGAGGGAATCATTTATTCCATGACACCCAGGGAGAGGGCGAATCCTTCTATTCTGAATCCAAGCAGAAAGCGCAGAATTGCCAAAGGCGCCGGTGTGGATATCAGCGAGGTAAACCGTCTGGTGAAGCAGTTTGAGCAGTCGAGAAAAATGATGAAGCAGATGCCTGGAATGATGGGGACAAAAGGCAGGCGCCGGGGCGGATTTAAACTGCCCTTTGGATTATAAGCAAGTAACAGGGAATGTATCATACATACCTGATTACCAAAATATATAGAACAAAACCAGGAGGTGAAAGGTAATGGTAAAGATCAGATTAAAGAGAATGGGACAGAAAAAAGCTCCTTTTTATAGAATCGTGGTTGCTGATTCCAGATCTCCCAGAGACGGAAAATGCATCGAGGAGATTGGAACCTATGATCCCACCAAGGATCCCAGCGAATTTCATGTAAATGAGGAATTAGCAAAGAAGTGGCTGGCAAATGGCGCTCAGCCTACAGAGATGGTAGGAAAGATCTTCAAAGCAGCCGGCATCGAGAAATAATTTTCGTGGGGTGATGTAATGAAAGAATTAGTAGAGGTAATTGCCAAAGCCCTTGTAGATTATCCGGAACAAGTTGCGGTTACAGAGACAGAAAATGATAAATCTATTGTTTTGGAACTGCATGTTGCCCAGACAGATATGGGGAAGGTAATCGGTAAGCAGGGCCGGATTGCAAAAGCCATCCGAGCTGTTGTGAAAGCAGCAGCGGCCAAAAGTGACAAGAAAGTTATTGTGGATATTGTACAGTAACAAATCGGGCAGGAAGCTGCTGCAGAATTGAGATCGGTTTTGCAGCAGTTTTTCCATATCTGTAGCCTCTTCTTTTTGTTATCTTAGTAACAGCCAGGAGAAGAAGGAGGAATTTTATAGAAAGTTCTTAAATAAAGGAGCATGGTATGGAAGATTTATTGCAGGTGGGAGCCATTGCCACGACCCATGGAGTACGGGGAGAGGTAAAAGTATTTCCCATGACAGATGATGTAAACCGTTTCAAGAAAATGAAAAAGGTTTTTCTCGACATTGGGAAAGGATATCAGGAAATGGAGATCCTTCAGGTAAAATTCTTTAAGAATATGGTGATTCTGAAATTTAAAGGCATAGATAATATCAATGATATAGAGAAATATAAGGGAAAAGGCCTCTTTGTAACCAGAGAACAGGCAGTGAAATGTGAAAAAGATGAATACTTTATCGCTGATCTGATTGGCATGAAAGTGAATACGGAAGAGGGACAGTTGCTGGGAGAGGTTAAAGATGTGCTTTTGACAGGCGCAAATGATGTCTATATTGTGGAAGTAGCCCAGGATTCACCTTATGCAGCCAGAGTGCCGGGCAAAAACAGAGAACTGCTGCTTCCTGCAATCCATGAATGCATCCGCAGAGTGGATATGGAGGAACGGAGTATGCAGGTACATTTGATGCCGGGGCTGTTGGAGGAAGTTTGACATGAATTTTCATATTTTAACTTTATTTCCTGAAATGGTGATTCAGGGTATGAATACCAGCATTATCGGCCGGGCGTCCCAGGCAGGGCTCCTAAAGGTCAATGCTGTTGACATTCGGGATTATTCAGAAAATAAGCACCATAATGTAGATGATTATCCTTATGGAGGCGGTGCGGGAATGCTGATGCAGGCGCAGCCTGTTTACCGTGCATGGGAATCTGTGACGGCCCAGATTGGCAGGAAGCCCAGATGTGTGTATGTGACGCCTCAGGGCAGGACGTTTACCCAACAGATGGCGAAAGAACTGGCAGTGGAGGATGAGCTGATTCTGCTTTGCGGACACTATGAAGGTATTGACGAGCGGGTGCTGGAAGAAATTGTGACAGATTATATTTCGATTGGAGATTATGTGCTGACAGGCGGCGAACTTCCGGCAATGGTGATTATTGACGCTGTATCCAGAATGGTGCCGGGGGTGCTGGGCAACCAGGAATCCGGTTCAGCAGAGTCCTTTGAGGGAAATCTGCTGGAATACCCCCAATATTCCAGACCAGAAGAATGGCGGGGAAAAAAGGTGCCGCAGGTACTCCTGTCAGGACACCATAAAAATATAGAAATTTGGCGCAGGCAGCAGGCAATTCTCCGTACCAGAGAACGCAGGCCGGACCTGCTGGAGAAGGCAGTTCTTACCTCCCAGGAGCAGGAATGGCTGGCTCAGCAAGACAGCTTCGGTTAAAATATACAAAAAGAAAATTGATTTTAATACTATTTTCATAAATTAGCCAATTGAAAAATAGTAAAAAGAGGGATATACTTTTGAAGTGAGAAAAAAAGGTTTTTCTATACACAATATATGAAGTAAGAGGGATATGGAATATATTGGTATAATGTTATAGAGGAACAAGAAAAGTTAGGGTTTCACGAATAAAGAAGGAGGATAAGCATGAAACGAGGAAAGAAACTATTATCATTATTCCTGGCAGTAGCAATTGCAGTCTCAGGAATAAACTTTGCCGGGGTATTCGAGGTGAATGCGGCAAATGAGGGTACGGCTGTAGGGACAGTAAGCCCAAGCGATGCAGATCAGGTAACTGGTGACGATGGAGCAGCAGTGGTGTCAGCGGACATAGGAATATTAAAGCAGGCGATTGCTAAGGCAGAGAAAAAGATTAAAGATGAAAATAAGGTTACATCAGGTTTGCAAGAGATGAAAACTGCAATAGCGGCTGCAAAGGGTGTTGTAAACGCTTTTGAGGTATCTCCAGATGTAACAGTAACTAAGAAAATGGTAAGAGATGCAATTAGAGCATTGGAAGCAGTGAAAGTTGTTGTCAGTGATGACAATGGAAGTGAAAAAGTTGTTGATAAGGTAGAGGTAACACCAGGTTCAGCAAGTTTGAGAAAAGGTGGTAAGCAACAGTTTACGGCAAATGTTACAGGACGAAATCTTGCTGCTGGTGATAAGGAAGTAACTTGGGCAGTAAGCAGTACAAAGAGTACGATTAGTGCAACTGGTGAAT
Source organism: Lachnospiraceae bacterium (assembly GCA_910575075.1). Taxonomy (GTDB): domain Bacteria; phylum Bacillota; class Clostridia; order Lachnospirales; family Lachnospiraceae; genus Petralouisia. The sequence continues at coordinate 18,488 of CAJTCY010000013.1, read as the reverse complement.
TGACGGTAGCAGCAGATGAGACTGCTGAGACTTTGACAGTAACGGCTACATCTAAGACAAATACCACGAAATCTGGTACAGCGACTGTAACGGTTATAAGCCAGGAGGCAGAGATTTCTGGCGTAACGGTAGCACCAGCAACTGTAACAGTAGCGAAAAAAGGAACACAGCAATTTACAGCAACAGTTGAGGGTACCAATCTTGCTGATAGTGATAAGGAAGTAACTTGGACAGTAAGCGGTACGAAGAGTAATATTGATGCAACAGGTAAGCTGACAGTAGCAGAAGATGAGACAGAAGCTACTTTGACAGTAACAGCTACATCTAAAACAGATGATACGAAATCTGGTACAGCGACTGTAACGGTTCAGTCTACAGGAGAACAGCCAGAGGTTACAGGTGTAGGGGTAACACCAAAGACAGCAGAAGTAGAAAAAGGAAAAACACAGCAGTTTACAGCAACAGTTGAGGGTACCAATCTTGCTGACAGTGATAAGGAAGTAACTTGGACAGTAAGCGGTGGAAAGAGTACGATTGATGCAACAGGTAAGCTGACAGTGGCAGCAGATGAGACAGCAGCTACTTTGACAGTAACGGCTACATCTAAGACAGATGATGCGAAATCTGGTACAGCAACCGTAACCGTTAAATCTACGTCAGTAACACCGGTGGCTAAGGTTACAAGCGTGACTGTAGCACCGAAAACAGCAACCGTAGAGGTAGGAAAAACACAGCAGTTTACAGCAACAGTTCAGGGTACCGATCTTGCGGCAGCAGACAAAGCAGTAACTTGGACAGTAAGCGGTGGAAAGAGTACGATTGATGCAACAGGTAAGCTGACAGTAGCAGCGAATGAGACTGCTGCTAGCTTGACAGTAACAGCAACATCTAAAAAAGATACCAGCAAAAAGGATACAGCAGTTGTGACAGTTAAAAAAGCTTCTGCACCGGCTCCATTTGTAAAGGTTACCAAAGTAACAATTACCAATGGAAAATCAATTAAGATTGCAGCAGGCAAGAAGGTAAAACTGGCTGCTACAGTAGCACCCAAGAATGCATCTAACAAGGCTGTAACCTGGAGTATTTCCAGCAAAGATAAGAAATATGCAACCTTGAAAGGAAGTACTGTAACAACTAAGAAAGCAGGAGCTGGCAAGAAAATTAAAGTTACTGCTTTAGCAAAAGATGGAAGCAAGAAGAAGGCAACCATTACCATCACCATTATGAAGAATGCCGTTACCAAGGTTTCCCTGAAGGCAAAGAAAACTGTCAAGGCAGGCAAGAAAATTACGGTAAAGGCAACTGTTAAGACAAATGGTAAGAAGGCAAACAAGACTTTGAAGTGGAGTCTTGACAAGAAGAGCGCTAAGTTTGCATCTGTCAACAAGAAGGGTGTAGTAACTGTTAAAAAGACAGCAAAGAAAGGCTTGAAGATTAAAGTTACTGCAACAGCAACAGACGGAAGCAATAAGAAAGGAACTATTACCATTAAGGTTGTAAAATAATTGCTGACGTAATAGAATAATCAAAAATTTCAGGAGTGCGGTTTTTGGCCGCATTCCTGTTTTCATTTTAGGAAATTTTGCGGTCATTGCTAAGTAGATGATAAATCTATCAAAAAAAGGTGGAAAAGTCTGCAAATTATGGTACTTGTTTTTATTGTTTGAGTGAAGTATAATCTTATTAAACAGGAAAACTTTATGGGGTGTCCATAAGAAGGAGTTTCAGGGGGAAACAACATGATTTATGCTATTAATTCATTTAAGGAGGAAGCGGTATGTACCATTGCCATGTACATTTTTATCTGCTGGGCCGGCAGCGCAGAATATTTGAGATAATAAAGGAAATGTCGCCTCTTGAACATTTTACACATGAGTATATGGAGAGCAGTGAACCAGATAAAGCTTTGGCGGTAAAAGCAGATGTGATTTTGGCAGATTTACAGGAAGTGAATGCCAGAGATACTGTACAGATACTGATTCAGGCAAAGCCCCGGGAAGCGGAGCTTATTTTGTTGGCTGATAAGGAACAGGTCAGTGCTCTTACAGATGAACTGCCAGAGATCACAGATATATGGACGCATCCAATTTCAGAAGAAGAGATACGATTCCGTTTTTACAGATGGCAGCAGACTTGTAAGATGAGCAAAGATTTTTGGCAGACAAGTCATTTTCTTGATGCAACCATTAACCATGTTCCGAACCTTATCTGGTATAAAGACAAGAATGGTATCCATGAAAAAGTGAATGATAGTTTTTGTAAAACTGTCAATAAAACGAGACAACAGGCAGAAGGGCGTGGACATGCGTATATCTGGGATGTAGAGCACGATGATCCGGCGTGTATTGAGTCTGAGCAGGAGGTTATGAAGAGCGGAAAGACCTGTGTTTCAGAAGAAGTTATTGAGACTGGCGCAGGTATGCGGACGCTGATGACTTATAAATCTCCGCTGTATGATCTGGATGGCGGCGTTATGGGAACTGTGGGAGTGGCAATCGACGTGACGCAGGAGCGGTTGTATGAAGAGGAAATTCTGCAGAAGAATCAGATAATGGAGAAGGTTTTTACCTCTATAGACTGCGGGGTTATACTTCATACCATAGATGGAACCCAAGTGCTGAGTATTAACAAGGCTGCATTGAATATTCTGGGATATGATTCTCAGGAAGAATTGATGGCCGACGGATTTGACATGACAGCAGGAACTGTAATGGAAGAAGACAGAGAAAATCTTAAGGATTGTATCCAAAGCCTGGAAAAAGAAGGAGATACAGCCGCCACAGAATATCGCGTCAAACATAAAAACGGCGACGTGCTGCATATCATGGGAAGTGTAAAGCTTCTAAAGGAAAACGGACAATTGTTTTACCAGAGATTCTTGCTGGATTGTACAGCGCAGAAGCTTCAGGAAGAGAAGAAGGAAAAACGTCATGCAGAACTTATTCATGCATTAAGTATTGATTACAGTATTGTCTGCTGTTTTGACCTTGATACGGGCATGGGCATTTCTCTTCGCAATAATCAGGAGAAAGGAACTGCTTTTGTCCCTGATGCTGATGGAAATATTAATTTTCAGGAAAGCATGAAACAATACATACAGGAATTTGTACATGAAGATGACAGAGAAATGATGGCGGCATCTGTCTGCAGAGACTGTCTGAAACGGAAATTGGAAGAAAAGAAACAGCATTATGTAAATTATCGTGCTGTTGTGGGGGGAGTGACCAAGTATTTTCAGTTAAAAATTGTCCGCAACGGAAAGCATGGCGTGGTTTTAGGTTTTCGAAGTGTGGATGAGGAAACACGTAATGAGATGGAAAAGAAAACATTGCTGGAAAATGCATTGATGCAGGCAAACCGGGCGAGCAAGGCAAAGAGCTTGTTTCTGTCAAATATGTCTCATGACATCCGTACGCCTATGAATGCTATTGTAGGTTTTACAGCCCTTGCCATTACGCATGTTGAAGAGAGAGAACAGGTGGAGGAATACTTAAAGAAGATTATGACGTCAGGAAATCATCTGCTGAGCCTGATCAATGATGTTCTGGATATGAGCCGTATTGAGAGCGGCAAAATGCATCTCGATGAGAAACCCTGCAGCCTGCCGGATATTCTTCATGGTCTTAAAAATATTCTGCAGGCCGACATTCATGCCAAAAATCTTGATTTATATATTGATGCGGTAGACATTACAGATGAAGAAATTTACTGTGATAAGCTGAGGCTGAATCAGGTGCTGCTGAATCTTTTGAGCAATGCTGTTAAATACACTACAGCAGGCGGTATGGTTACTATGCGCATTATCCAGAAAGCTGGGGCGCCGGTAGGATATGCCAATTATGAATTCATAATCAAAGATACTGGAATTGGTATGAGTGAAGAATTTGTATCACATATTTTTGAGCCGTTTGAGCGGGAAAAGAGCAGTACGACCAGCGGAATTCAGGGAACTGGGCTTGGAATGGCGATTACAAAAAATATTGTAGATATGATGAATGGAGCCATTGAAGTCAAAAGCGAGCAAGGATCAGGCACAGAAGTAAATGTCGGCTTTACGTTCCGTTTGAATTCCGATGCAAAGGAGCCTGAGGATATACCGAAACTGAAAAACTGCAGAGCGCTGGTGATAGATGATGATTTCAATACCTGTGACAGTGTCACTTACATGCTGACTCAGGTCGGGATGCGTGCAGAATGGACCTTGTCCGGCAAAGAAGCATTGCTGCGTACCCATCAGGCAGTTTCCAGAGGCGACAATTACACAGTATATGTGATTGACTGGATGCTGCCAGATATGAATGGTATTGAAGTGACCCGCAGAATCAGGAAAGAAATGGGAGAAGATGTGCCGATTATTCTTCTGACGGCATATGATTGGCTGGATATAGAAGAAGAGGCAAAGGAAGCCGGGGTTACAGCATTTTGCAGTAAACCGTTGTTTTATTCAGAACTGCACAAGTGCCTGTATTCTATTATGTGCACAGAAGAGGAAGAACATAACAGCAGGGAAGATAAGATGTCGAAGCGTCATACGGGCCGCATTCTTCTGGCTGAGGACAATGAACTGAATCAGGAAATTGCCAAAGCAATTCTGGAAGACGCAGGATTTTCAGCAGAAGTGGCAGAGAATGGGCAGGTTGCAGTGGAAATGTTAAAAAAATCCGCACCAGGATATTATCAGCTGATACTTATGGATGTGCGTATGCCGATTATGAATGGCTATGAAGCAACCAGGGCAATCCGCAGCCTTGACGATCCGGAACTGGCTTCTATTCCGATTTTTGCAATGACGGCAAATGCTTTTGAAGAAGACAAGAGAGAAGCGTTGGCGTGCGGAATGAATGGCCATCTGGCGAAGCCAATTGAAGTTGAGAGATTGTTTAATACCTTAGATCAGGTATTGATGCGGTCTTAGTAAGCAGGACGCCATTTGAAGAAGTGAAAGACGCAAGAGCAGAAGGGGCAGCATAAAAACCACAGGCTGGAAACTCAAAAACATGTTCCCAGCCTGTGGTTTTTATGCTGTCTGTGTTATGGAGGAAAGTTCACTCAGTGCACCATCCGGCCAGATAATTATAAAATTATAATGTTATTACATCTCATATCTTTTCCCAAATCATATATTTTTCCTGATTCTATTCCCACTACTTTTGGTCTTAATATGTAACCGGAATTGTTTTCAACTACTTTTGCCTTTTCGCCATTGCTGAGCTGAACAATGGAATCTACAGGATAAAGAATCATACTTCCAAGAAAACTTTTCATGACGCCTAAGTCCAGCTCATTAGTCATGGACATAATCATTTCTACAGCGTCTCTTTGAGAAAAGGCTTTCTTATAAGGGCGTGCAGTTACAAGAGCATCGTAGATATCAACGACAGAAAGGATTTTTGCGTAGGGATGCATTTTATCAGCGCACACTCCCATAGGGTATCCTTTGCCATTTACTTTCTCATGATGCTGCAGGACGCCCAGGCGTACCTGATCAGAAACACTTTCTTTTTCCTTTAAGATATTGTAGCCATACACAGAATGCTGCTTCATAATTTCAAATTCTTCATCAGTTAACCGTGCCGGCTTGTTCAGGACTTCATTGGGAATTTTTGATTTTCCCAGATCATGAAGCAGCCCTGTGACGCCAATTTCATAGATCTGGTTTTTATTCAGTCCATGCTGCTTGGCAACAATCATTGCCATAGTGGCAACGTCCACACTGTGTTTAAATGTGTATTCATCGCTGATTTTAAGTGCCCCGATATCGACAGCGATGGCATCGTTGTCCGAGATGGCCTGCATCAAATCATTGGCAATATTATTGGTAGCGTCCGTAAAATCCTGGGACTCAGTATTGTTATATAGATACTGAATGCCCTGAGCTACGCGCTTTTTAACACTTTCAGACAGTTTGACCTTCGTGCGGTCGTCAACTCTTGTTTTTTCAATGACACTCTGTGCCAGAAGAGATATTTTTTCTTCTTCGGGATCTTCTTCGCCTTCCCTGATATAAATGCTGGTAACCCCCATTCTTAACAGGGAGTCTATTAAGTATTCGTCCAGTACAGCTCCTCTGGCAATCAGAATTCTTCCCATCCGGTCAACAATTGCCTGATCTATTTTCATTCCTGCTTTTAAAGATCTTGTTCGGACAAAAATTCTTTTAATCACAATGTTTCCTCTTTTCTGCAGCGTGTCAGTAAAATCGTGTACTGACAATGGGACTGATTACTTGTCTGAAATTAGTACACCAGACCGTGTCTGAATGCTCTAAGTAGTTACTTTTATTTTCACTTTTACAGACTTTACGCCATAAAAGTTTCTGTTATTAAGTGTTTTGAATGCTTTTATCCGGTAATAGTATGTTTTATTGTTCTTTACCGTTTTATCTATGTAACTGATTTTAGAGCCAGAGGTTATTCTTGCAATCTGTTTGTAACCTGAATTTTTCTTTGTCGAACGATAGATTACGTATCCGCTTGCCCGTGTGTTTTTATTCCATGTCAGCCGGACTTTTTTCGCCTTGGTCAGTTTAGCTTTGACCGTGGAAGCTCTTAAGATGATGCCTCTTACGCTCTTGCTTAAAGGGCTGGTACACTGTTCATAAGAATTTCTGGCTGTCACTTTGTAGTAGTAGTACTTGTTTACAGCAGCGGTTTTGTCAATGTAGGAATTACTATTGCTGGTTCCGATTTTGGTATAGGTTCCATTTTTACTGGTTGAGCGGTAAATGTCATAACTGGGCGCTCCGGCGGAAGCTTTCCAGGACACCTTGATATTTCCAAAGGCAGCCGCTTCGGCTGGATTGCCATTGGAACTTGCTTTCATGTTCTGGGGCGTATCAAAAGGTACGTACAGGACATAAGATGCTTTCATGGAGGTGTTGTCTGTATTTGTAACGGTTATGACAGCTCTTCCAGAAGCGTTTACCGTAACGACGCCGGTAGCATTATCTACAGATGCCACACTTTTCTTATTGCTGGACCATTTCAAGTTGGGGTAATTGGTCCGGGGCAGTATCTGGATCGTTTCACCTTTTCCTGCCATGTAATAAGGGCAGATAAAGGAAGGGGGAATGTTTACCGTAACGCCGCAGAGCGCCTGCAGACCGTCTGGAGCTTCCGCCACAATCAGGGTATATCCGCCCTGTTTTGCTGTGACTACCCCTGTTTTAGCATTCACAGACGCGATACTTGGGTCCAGGCTTTTAAAGGTCAGGTCGCTGCGTTTTGGCGTTGTGGTCAGGGTTGCCGTTTTATTTTCGTTTAGACGCAGCTCCTGCTTATTCATGGTAAGTGAATCGGCTGTCATCAAAGCCAGAGCTTTCAGTTCCTGCGTTGTCAGCGTACAGTTGGTCAGAACTGCTTTTTCAGGCTCTGGCACAGTTCCGTAAATTTTATTATAAAAGCAGCATGCCATCAGATAATAGCCGGCGTAAGCAGGATGTTTGGAATCATTTCCAAGTGTCTTTATCTTAGGATACAAATAATTGGCGCGGTTCATATGCATTCCTGCCGGCACCACATCAACATTGAGACGGTTTTCCAGCGTCTTATATGCGGCGGCAAGGTAAAGTTCCATCTCCGCAATCGTTAATTGTTTGGAAACGCCGTTTACTTTGATTGATGTTCCGTTGCTGAAGCTGTGCGTCATATACAGCAGAGGCTTTGCCTGGGGCTGCAGATCCTTGATATATTGCAGCAACCGCTCAAGCGCCGGATAAGTAGCGTTGTCAAAACGTTCAATTGGGCTGGTGCTCTGTTCCTGAAGGATGATATAATCCCACGTCTCACTGCTGAGAAGCTGCATCAGTTCCCGGTAATAAGTAATATGTGCTTCATTCATTCCAGCATAATAGACCATTCGGGAAGAACCATGAGCCAATGTGGTGACTTCCAGATTGTGTCCGCTGGCTTTTGCAAGTTCTTCCAGCGGCTGTTCGATAGAGTAAGTAACATTTCCCGTCTTATATCTGGAAAAACTGTTTCCTACAATCAGAACCCGTAAAGGAGTTTTTTCGCCCAGGTCTGGGGTTACTTGCCCGCTGTCTGGTGACAGAGCCTGATTTTCCTGCACGTATGCTGAATGATTACTGGCTGCCGCATACGTGTCTATACTTGCCATTATACATAAGAGCCAGGCAAATATGATGCATATAAATTTTTTCATAGTCTTGCTCCATTCCGTATAGTTTTTATAAAATAGAATCTGTTTTTACCTAAAAATTATACTATATTTTTCAGAAATTTCAACAAAAAACGTTATTTGAGTTTCCCCATATTTTGATTTTATAGTACCAAAAGGTTTCCAGCACAAAGTGATGGAAACACTTTGCACATAAAAGTGTTATGGAAAGCTGGCTTTCCAGACACTTTTTATGCAAGATGTCTATGCTGCCAAAGGCAGCAAGGCCTTTTGGTACGAAAATATCGGTTGTTGTTAAAAATGGGAAAACTCAAAAAAACGTTAAAAATAGAGAAAGAGCAGGAAAAACTCTTTCTCTATTTTTGTACAGCTTTTTTGATGGCAGAAAAACTTTCCGGGCTGATGACATGCTCAATACGGCAGGCATCTTCTGAAGCTGTCTGCTCGTCCACGCCCAGGCTTGTCAGCCAGGATGAGAGAAACTGATGCCGCTCATAGATCATGTCGGCAATTTCTTTTCCAGTTTCTGTAAGCGTAATGTATCCGGCCTTGGATACTACGATGTGTTTATTTTCACGCAAATGCTTCATGGCGACGCTGACACTGGATTTTTTGAATCCCAGCTCAACAGCGATATCTATGGAACGGACTACTGGAAGCCTCTGACTTAAAATCAAAATGGTTTCCAGGTAATTTTCAGCAGATTCGGTACTTTTCACGGCAGCTCCTCCTTAATTTATATCATTATTTTAGTATACAAAAAGAACTGCAAAATAGCAAATAAATTTTTGAGTTTCCCCTTTTTGATTTTATAGTACCAAAAGGTTTCCAGCACAAAGTGATGGAAACACTTTTTGTGCAAGACCTTTTGGTACGAAAATATCGGTTCTTGTTAAAAATGGGGAAATTCAAACAAATAAATTTTCATGAAAAAATACCAGAAAGTTATTGACAACAAACGAAAGTTAGAATATACTAACCTTAACAAGAGACAAAACAAATAAGAGAGGATGATTTATATGCCTTTGAGCATGGCGAAAACAGGGGAAGCCAACATGATTAAAAAAGTTGGAGGAAAAGAAGAAACCAGAAGATTTCTGGAGAATCTGGGATTTGTTGCCGGCGGTCTCGTGACAGTTATTTCTGAAATCAGCGGCAATATGATAGTAAATGTCAAGGAATCAAGAGTCGCCATAGATAGAAATATGGCAAATCATATTATGATTTAAGAAAGGAAACAAATATGAGAACATTAAAACAGATTTCCTGCGGGAACACAGTGAGAGTTGCAAAATTACATGGAGAAGGACCGGTAAAACGCCGCATCATGGACATGGGCATTACCAAAGGCGTGGATGTGTTTGTGCGTAAGGTGGCGCCTCTGGGAGATCCGGTGGAGGTGACTGTCCGTGGATATGAATTGTCTCTGCGAAAGGCAGATGCGGAAATGATTGAGGTGGAATAACGGTTGGCCGTATATATTTTTTTGACCTATGGTTAGATAGAACTAATAAAAGTAAGTGATGATAAACAAAAATGCTGTAAGGCGGATAGGAGTTTTGAAATGTCGGTAAAAATAGCGTTAGCGGGAAATCCAAACAGTGGAAAGACTACATTATTCAACGCGCTCACAGGTTCCAATCAGTTTGTGGGAAACTGGCCGGGCGTGACGGTAGAGAAAAAGGAAGGAAAGTTAAAAGGGCACAAAGACGTAAGCATCATGGACCTGCCGGGAATTTATTCCTTGTCACCCTATACGTTAGAAGAGGTAGTGGCACGAAATTATCTGATCACAGAACGTCCGGACGTGATTTTAAATATTGTCGATGGAACGAATATTGAGCGCAACCTGTATCTTTCCACACAGTTGATGGAGCTGGGAATCCCAATGGTGATGGCTGTGAATATGATGGATGTGGTGGCAAAGAGCGGCGATCAGATACATATCGGCAAGCTAAGTGAGAAATTAGGCTGTCCAGTGGTAGAAATTTCAGCGTTGAAAGGGTTTGGAGTGAGAGAGGCTGCCAAAGAGGCTGTGAGCCTGGCGCAGAAGAAGGAGACAGGAAACTGTGTGCATAAGTTCTCGCCTGAATTGGAGAGTGTGCTGAGTCTTGTTGAAGATAAAATCGATGCCAGCGTACCCGAGGAACAAAAGCGTTTCTTCGCTGTCAAGCTGCTGGAAAAGGATGACAAGATAATGTCGCAGATGAGACATGTACCGGATGTGACGGCCGAAATTACAGCCATAGAAAAAGAGATGAATGATGATGCGGAGAGTATCATTACCAATGAGCGGTATGTCTATATTTCTTCTGTTATCAGGGATTGCTGTACCAGAAAGAAAAGAGAGAGAGTTACCGTATCAGATAAAATTGATAAAATTGTCACCAATCGATTGCTTGCACTGCCAATTTTTGCGGCAGTTATGGCGCTGGTCTATTATGTTTCGGTTACCACAGTGGGAAGCTGGGCTACAGACTGGGTCAATGACGGGGTATTTGGTGAAGGATGGAATTTGTTTGGCATCGAGCGTCTTCATGTACCGGCAGTCCCGGAAATAATCTCCAATGGGCTTGATGCCATTGGATGTGCGGCGTGGCTGCAGGGATTAGTGGTTGATGGAATTGTTGCGGGAGTAGGCGCTGTGCTGGGCTTTGTGCCGCAGATGCTGGTACTGTTTCTATTTCTCGCATTTCTGGAAAGCTGCGGTTATATGGCGAGGGTTGCCTTTATTATGGACCGCATTTTCCGTAAGTTCGGTTTGTCCGGCAAATCTTTTATCCCTATGCTGATCGGCACAGGATGTGGGGTGCCTGGAATTATGGCTTCCCGGACGATTGAAAATGACAGAGACCGCAAAATGACGATCATGACGACGACCTTTATCCCCTGCGGGGCAAAACTTCCGATTATCGCCTTGATTGCCGGAGCATTTTTCAGCAATGCCTGGTGGGTTTCCTGGAGCGCCTTTTTTGTGGGAATTGCAGCCGTCATCTGTTCGGGAATTATCTTAAAGAAAACAAAAATGTTTGCAGGAGAGCCAGCGCCATTTGTGATGGAGCTGCCAGCCTATCATATGCCTACCGCTGGTAATGTGGCACGCAGTATGTGGGAGCGCGGCTGGTCCTTCATTAAAAAAGCTGGAACGATTATATTGCTGTCTACAATTTTTGTGTGGTTCACCACATATTTTGGCTGGATAGACGGTCAGTTCCGTATGTTGGAAGATATGGAGATTGACCACAGCATCCTGGCTTCTATTGGGAATTTATTTGCCTGGATTTTCGCACCGCTTGGATGGGGAGACTGGAAATCTGCAGTGGCAGCCATCACAGGTTTAGTTGCGAAAGAAAACGTGGTCAGTACTTTTGGCATTCTGTTTGGTTTTGCAGAGGTGGCAGAGGATGGAACAGAAATCTGGGGTACGCTGGCAGGACATATGACAGCAGTGGCAGCGTATTCTTTCCTGGTATTTAATCTCTTATGCGCTCCTTGTTTTGCCGCGATGGGAGCAATCAAGAGAGAGATGAATAATATCAGGTGGTTCTGGTTTGCGATCGGATATCAATGTCTTCTTGCGTATGTGGCGGCGATGTGTATCTATCAGATTGGCACCTGGGTTACAGCGGGTGTGTTTGGTTTTGGAACCGCAGCGGCGCTTGTGCTTGCAGCAGGATTTATATATCTTTTGTTCCGGCCGTATAGAGAGAACCGTCCCTTAAGAATGAAAGGGATGGCAGGCGCTCAACAGTAATGGCAGATAATTTTAAAGACTATTTTTTATATTACAGGGTATACTTCTAAAAACAGGCAATTGCCTATTATAAAAAGAAAAAGGAGTATTAAAATGGACAGATATTTATGTGAACCTTGTGGTTATGTGTATGATCCTGATGTGGGAGACCCGGACCACGATATTCCGGCTGGAACGCCTTTTGAAGAACTTCCCGATGACTGGGTGTGCCCGTGGTGCGGATTAGGAAAAGAAGTATTTGTAAAAGAATAAGACAGTGCAGAGGATGCCTTTGGAACGGAAAGTGTAAAACAGCAGACGTTTCAAAGGCACTTTTTGTGTAAGACGTCAATGCCGCCAAAGGCAGTAAGGCCTTTTGGTACGAAAATATCGGTTGTTGTGAAAAAAGGGTGAGTTCAAATACTGAAAATTGATTGCGGCAGCAGGCATTGGTATGGTATAATATTCAAGAAAATAATGGACAGCGCCTATGATTTTTGAGTGAGCGCTGCCAAATACAAAATTAGATAATAAATAGCAAAGGTGAGGAGGATATCACAGTGAGATTAGTTACCCGTTCAGATTTTGATGGCCTGGTTTGCGGCGCACTTCTTTTAGAGGCAGGAATTATTGACAGTTGGAAATTTGCACATCCCAAAGATCTGCAGGATGGTCTGGTAGAGGTGAATGAAAATGACTGTCTTGCAAACGTCCCTTTTGTGGAAGGGTGCGGTCTATGGTTTGACCATCACTCCAGCGAGCATGAGAGACTGGAACTAGAAGGAAAATATAAAGGAGAGAGCCGGATTACGCCTTCCTGTGCAAGAATTATCTATGAATATTATGGGGGACAGGAACGGTTTCCGCAGTTTGGCGAGATGATGGAGGCAGTGGATAAAGTAGATTCCGGAAATCTGACGATTGATGAGGTGATGAATCCGTCGGGATGGATTTTGATTGGCTTTTTGATGGATCCACGGACCGGACTGGGAAGATGGCGTCAGTTTTCCATCCCCAATTACCAGTTGATGGAGGAATTGATGGAGGCGTGCCGGACGAAGACTACAGATGAGATTTTAAAGCTGCCGGACGTCAGGGAACGAATTGAGGTATATTGGGAGCAGGCAGAGAAATTTAAAGAAATGGTTAAGAAATATACCAGAGTAGAAGGAAATGTTATTATTTCTGATTTAAGAGGTGTAGATCCCATTTATACAGGCAACCGTTTTATGATATACAGCATGTATCCGGAACAGAACATTTCTGCATGGATTGTGAGCGGCCGCGGCGGACAAGGCTGTTCAGCGGCCGTAGGTTACAGTATTTTGAATAAAACGTGTGAGGTTAATGTGGGCAGTCTGATGTTAAAATATAACGGCGGCGGACATAGGAAAGTCGGAACCTGCCAGTTTACAGAGGAAGCGATGGAGACAGAATTACCCAAAATGTTAAAAGAGCTCTGCCAGATGGCTAATACATAGAGATGCTTGTATCAGATATTTTTAACTTTTGGGGTAATAGCAATATATAGATAATTGCGAAACTCAATAGTTTTGAGAATTTCATATACAGTTTAAAAAATTTACGAAGAAATATTTTATCATACGAAACGCTAAGAAATGCATTCTAGCACCATGGAAACGAAACACAAAAATCATGGAAGCCTTTGCGGAACATGATTTTCGTATTAAGTGGTTCGTTGTAATGCTTGGTGCGCCCTGCATTTTGTGCGTTTCGTATGAATAAAATATTTTAGTACAATTGTATATGAAATTTTGATAATTTGATAGTTTCGCAATTGCCTAATATAAATATAATAAGAAGGGAGAACTGTATGAAAAAGAAATTTGTAAAACGTTTTTTGGCAGGAATGCTGACAGGAGCGATGCTGATTAGCAGTGCCAGAGCAGACCTTCCGGCAGCTGTCGCGGAAGCGGCAGGGACGAATGTGCTGGCAGGGGAGATTGCTGTCAATCCGCAGATTCATTATCAGACTCTGGAGGGCTGGGGAACTTCTATGTGCTGGTGGGGCAATATCATCGGTTCCTGGGGGGATCAGGATTTTAATGGAAACGGAAGGCCGGACCGGGAGGAAATTGCAGAACTTGCCTTTTCACCGGAATATCTGAATCTGAACATCGTGCGTTACAACGTGGGAGGCGGCGACAAGCCGGATACTTCGATTAAACGTGTGGAGGGCCTGGTCCCAGGGTGGACTGTGGATATGACGGGCAAATCAGACGGTACAGCGGAATTTAACGCAGACGCTTTTTATAGTAAGAATACAGAGGATATGAACGACGCAGGGCAGCTCTGGATGCTGGAACAGGCCAATAAATGGCGTAAAGAGGCTGCTGCTTTGAACGGCACGGAGAACGATATCATCAACGAAGTATTTTCCAATTCTCCGCCTTATTATATGACAAAATCCGGAAGCTCCACAGGAGGGGTAAATGCGGCGTCAAATTTAAAAACAGACCAATATGACAATTTTGCCATGTACATGGCGAGGGCGGCGAAATGGATTGATAATAATCTTCAGAAAAAATTTGGGACGGGCGTGGATTACATTGAGCCGATGAATGAGCCGGATACAAATTACTGGGGAAATGGCAGCACTAAGCAGGAGGGATGTGTCTTCAAGCCGGGCACGGAACAGTCTGATATGCTGCTTGCCATGGAACGGGCGTTAAAGGCAGAGGAATTTGGTGATTCACTGAACGGAGTTGAAATTACAAGTACAGATGAGACGGCATTAAAGAATGCCATCAATTCGTTTCAGAAATTGTCAGCGGAGGCCAAAAACAGCATGACAACCATTGGCGCTCATACTTACAGCGGCAATGACGATGAACGCCATACGCTGCGCAAGCTGGCAAAAGCCTATGATAAGGACTTGTGGATGTCCGAGATTACCAAGGGCGGCGGCAGACACAGTCATGATTCCATGGCTGATACGCAGACAAAAAGCCAGAGTGAAGGCATTATGGCAGATCTGAAATATATGCAGCCTTCCGCATGGGTCGCGTGGCTGGTGGCTGACAGTGAGTATGAGTGCCTGCATCATAATGAGAGCTGGGGACTGATTCACACTGTATTTGAATCAGACGGGCCAGTGCCAGGCTATCATACAAATCTTGTGGATGAAGCTGGAAATCAGTTAAAAGATTTCCCAGGCAAAGGGTACTGGGCAGTGACAAAGCAGCTTTATACCATGATGCAGTACAGTAAGTATTTAAAGGCCGGATATACCATGATTGATATTGGTGATTCCAATATGTGTGCGGCAGTTTCGCCGGATGGGTCAGAGCTGGTGATTGTAGCGCAGAATTTTTCTGGAGACCGCAGTACGACGGTAGATTTATCCGCATTTCAGAACGTGGGAGAGGCAAAGCTTTACCGTACGTCTGATACAGAGAATTGCCAGCTGGCAGGAACCCAGACGATTGACGGCAGTGTTTTGAACGTAACGCTTCCGGCCAATTCTGTTTCTACCTATGTAATTCCAGTAAAAGTGGATATGGGCAGCTATAAGAAAATTGTTGAAGCAGACATCGTAAAACCCTCAGAATCTGGAGTTGCCGTTTCCGATATCAATAAATTTACATATACTGGAACTTGGAATAATCAGACGACTGCAGATAAGAATGCGGCGGCAGTCTTTACATTCCAGGGAAGCCGTGCGGTGTTGTACGGCGCCAAGGGTCCGAAAGGAACAAAGGTGAAAATTGCCGTGGATGATAGAGCGCCTGTGCAGGTAGATCTTTATCACGAGCAGGAAATGCCAGAGTTTATTCTCTGTGATACAGGAATATTAGCCGAGGGAAAACATACTATCCGGGTAACGATTGACGAGTCCGTTTCAGCAGATAATGGGGTGCTGGAAAATGCTTCGCTGTCGATAGACCGTGCGGAACTCATTTGGGGAAATGTTTCTCTTGAGAGCAAGGCGGTAATCCGTAAAATAACGGCTTATGACGGAGCTCTTGCTATCAGCTTTGACAAGGTGAGCGGAAGCGGCAGCTATAAAGTAAAATATGGAACTTCAGAGGCTAATATGGATCAGTTTGTAACAGTCACGGATAACCTGGCTGTCCTGAAAGGGCTTACGAACGGCACGGCTTATTATATTCAGGTGGAAGATTCATTCGGCAATTTATCCAATCTGGTTACCGGAACCCCCCAGGCTCCAGAAGGAAAGCTGCTGTATTTTGTGGATGCAGGCACGGAAAATATTTATTTCCCTGCGTCTGACGAGCAGTTTGGCCGTTACCATACCGTGTTGGACCAGGCATATGGTGAGGATCCTGTTACTGGCAAGAGCTGGGGTTATGTAGGAGAAAGCGCTGCATACTATACGGATGCAGACCGCTGGACCAGTGTCAGGGAGCGTTCCGAGGGAATGGAGTATCAGTTTGAGCTTCCGGCCGGAGAGTATAATGTTACGGTGGCAATGAAGGACCCATGGAATAATAGCCAAAGATATACAGACATCATCATCAATGGCGAGACGAAGGACACAGGGCTGGTGCCTGGAAACGGGATATCTAAGATTTATAAGATGTCTATGAAGGAGGCAGGAACGGCCAGTGTAAAGGCTGTAAAAAGTTCTGGCAACAGCGGCAATAACCCAATGATCAGTTATATTATGGTATCTGAATATGACCCGGATGTTGTTTCAGAGATTCTGCCGTTAGTGGGAAGTACCGTGAACGGAGTGATTCCGCAGCTTCCTAAGACCGTCAAAGCCAGGACTTTGGGCGGCTCTATCAGGGAAGAGAAAGTTGCGTGGGAAAAAGTTACGGCAGATGATTTCAAAGGCTCTGCGTTCAGCAGCGTTACCGTAAATGGCGCAGCAGTATTTGACGGTGTCACATATGCGGTCAGCCAGACAGTATACATTGCACCAGAGAATATCCAGTATTTTATTGACTGCAACTGGGCGGATTCCACATTATTTACGGAATTGAAGAATGCGGCTTCGCTTAAGAACGAGGTGGCGGATAAGAAATATGAAGAAGGCTCCTGGGGCTATCTGATGAAAGCAAGCGGTTATGATGCTGCTGATTCTAATAATTCTGGCTGGTATGATCCGGTGGAAGATAAGATTCAGTATAAATTATCCATGGAAGCAGGAAATTATGCAGTTACCTTTGGATTCCATGACTGGTGGTATGGTAACTTTGAGAAACGTCCTATGGATCTGAAAGCTTATGTGGGAGAAGATACTGTGGAATTGGGAACCTGTGGGAGCAGTTCAGATTCCAAGACTTTTTCTGTGACAAAAGATTTAACCTTGAATAAGAACAATGACGTAACATTGTCAGTGGAAAGAAACAATCAGAAGTTGGATGCGCCAGTGTTGAGTTGGATTGCTATACAGATGAAATCAAATTTAAACCGCAGCAGTTTAAAAGAACAGCTCAACCAGGCAGGTGTGCTAAACCGTGAAAATTATTCTGAGGAAGCCTTCGCGGCAGTGGATCAGGCAGTAGCTGAAGGAATGAAAGTGCTGATCAGGGCTGATGTTACACAGTCAGAGGTAGATCAGGCTGCTGCAGCTATCAAAACAGCCATAGAGAATTTAAGCAAGGCGCCAGAGGTGAAAGTTTCTAAAATTACAGTTACAGGAGACGTGAAACGTCTGCTTATCGGCAAGAGTACCGCTTTAAAGGCAGACGTCTTGCCTGCCAATGCCTCAAACCGGACAGTCAATTGGGCTTCTTCTGACGCAAAGGTTGCAACGGTAAATAATGGTGTAGTCACTGGGACAGGAAGCGGGACAGCAGTTATCACGGCCGCAGCTGCCGATGGTTCTGGCATAACAGGAAGTTATCAGGTTACGGTAACAGATACAGTGACAAATATTTCCTTAAAGAGCGGAACGAAAGGACTTGCAGCAGGCAAAAAAATAACAGTGAAGGCAACAGTCAGCACGAGCGGAAAGACTGCGGATAAGACATTAGTATGGACGTCTTCAAATAAAAAATACGCTACAGTGAACGCCAAAGGAGTGGTGACTGCCAAAAAAGCCGGAGCAGGCAAGAATGTTACTATTACAGCAGCCGCTGCAGACGGAAGCGGCAAGACAGCGAAAGTTAAAATTAAAATTGTAAAACATGCTGTAAAGAAAATAACTCTGCAATGTAAGACAAAGACGGTTAAAGCAGGCAAGAAAGCCAATATGAAAGCGACTGTTAAAACTACTGGAAAGACTGCGAATAAGACGTTGGCATGGACTGTTTCCAATAAGAAATATGCCACAGTTAATGCTAAAGGAGTAGTAACAGCGAAAAAAGCCGGAAAAGGCAGGACAGTTACGATCACGGCAAAAGCCACAGACGGAAGCGGCAGAAGCGCTAAATATAAGATTAAGATTAAATAACGGTGAAAAGGGCTGCTGCACGAAATATATTCAGTGCGGCAGCCCTAATCTTAAATAGTAAGCTTCCTGTATAATTCAAAGTGTAGAGTTCAGTAAGGATTTAAAAAAATAGATACCTACGCTATACTGTCATTGCTGACCAGGCAGTTAGCAAATGAACAGAAAAGGAAGGTATCTACAAGATGAATTCTACACAAAACAAGAAGATTTCGCAAGTAAAAGAAACAACAA
>CAJTCY010000012.1 GCA_910575075.1 Lachnospiraceae bacterium | reverse complement strand
TAACTGGCATTTTAGGACAGGTGACGCCAGAATAAAACTTAAATCTTTATACCCCAGTTTTACTACCGCCTCTTAAAAGGTAGTAGTAAAACTAAATATCATCATGTCACTACACTAGAAGGTTCGAGCCTTTGGCTGAGAAAAAAATAAATTTTATACCCCCCTAAAATTAAGTTTACAGAATAAACCTACCTGTTTCGTTAAGATACAAGGTAGGTTTATTTATTTCTAATATTCTTTTTCCGTCAGAAATACCGTCATCCATAACCTTCCCTTTTCTCTTAAATCAGGCAAAAATAACATCTCTGCCAAAATTTTTTCTTAATTTATTCACCGTCAGAGTTCTGGTCAAATCCTGCCAAACCCGCCAAAATCAAGGGTTCTGGGAGGAATGCCTCAGATTAAAATATTTTGCGACAAGGCGCCATCCCTTAAAATGCCAACCTCTGGGATGGACGTATATGATCAGTGACAGGAGACAATGCCAAAGACATGACATGGCAGGCATCTGGGGCTTTTGGCATTTACAGATACCATGAATAAACTGGAAAAATTTATTGTTGACAAATCGTGCAGCCTGGAAGAAACCATGAAAATGATCGACGCTAATTCGGTCGGAGCAGCCTTGGTCTGCGACGGCCCAAAACTGTTTGGCACCGCCACAGACGGAGATATCCGCAGATACCTGCTGGCAGGCGGCTCCCTCAAAGAACCCATATGCAAAGCGGTCAACAGAGAGCCTTATTTTGTGCGGGAGGAAGAGCGGTATCTTGCAGATTCGATTATGGATGAGAAAGAAATTGCCGTTATGCCGGTCGTCAATGACAGGCATGAGCTTGTGGATATTATTTTCAGCAGGCCGGGCAAGAATGACCATAAGAAAGAAGACATCCATATTCCGCTGGTAATTATGGCCGGCGGGAAAGGCACACGTCTTTGGCCCTATACCAATATTCTGCCTAAGCCCCTGATTCCCATAGACGGCATTACCATCACCGAACAGATTATGAACCGTTTCAGCGGATATGGCTGTGATGAAGTATATATGATTGTCAATTATATGAAGAATTTCATAAAGTCATATTTCAAGGAGAAAGAAGTAAAGCAGACGATCCACTTTATCGAAGAAACCTCCTTCTTAGGCACTGGCGGAGGGCTTAGATACCTGAAAGGCAAGGTAGACGGCACTTTTTTTATGTCTAATTGTGACGTTCTATTGGACTGCAATTACGCACAAATGCTTGAGGCTCATAAGAATAACGGGAACATTATTACCATGATATGCGCCAAAAAGAATCTGGTAATTCCATACGGGACCATTGAAATTGGGGATCGGCAGCAAATATTATCTATGAAGGAAAAGCCAAAGATCGCATATAACATCAACACCGGCGTCTATATTATAGAGCCAGAATTTTTGAATCTCATACCGGAAAATAAAACCATCCATCTGCCGCAGCTGATTGAACTGGCAATAAAGGAATCGAAAAGAGCCGGAACCTTTTTAATTGACGACAGCCAGTGGATGGATATGGGGCAGATGGAAGAACTGGAGCAGATGAAGTATAAAATAGAACAATTTTAGGATTTAGTGGTTATGGAGAAGATTATTCTTTTGGGTAACGGCGGTCATGCCGGAAGCGTTACAGACAGTATCAAACAACTGGGACAATATGAAATTGCCGGCTTTGTCGGGAGGGCAGCGGCGGAAACAAACGGTGCGGGCTTCCCGATAATCGGGACCGATGACGATTTGAAGGCAATCTATGATTCGGGTATCCGGACTGCTTTTGTTGCAATCGGCTATCTGGGGGAAGGCAATGCCCGTGAAAGGGCATATGGTAAGCTGAAGCAAATTGGCTACAGGCTCCCCCACATTATAGACCCTTCAGCGACCTTGGCAGACGGTGCCCAGATCGGGGAAGGAACGTATGTTGCCAAAGGAGCCATTATCAATGTAAATTCACATGTCGGCAAAATGTCAATCATTAATACAGGTGCAATTGTGGAACATGACAATGTAGTCGGCAATTTTTCTCATATAGCAGTGGGCAGCGTGTTATGCGGAAACGTAACAGTCGGGGATAATACCTTGGTTGGGGCAAACGCCACAGTAATCCAAGGGGTTGAAGTCGGCAGCAATGTAATTGTTGGGGCAGGCACTACCGTAAGGTATCGGATAGAATCGGGGCAGATATATTATGGAAAATAAGAAACCAGTCATCATTATCGCAGAAGCAGGGGTCAACCATAATGGGAAACTGCACCTTGCAAAAGAAATGGTGGAAAAAGCTAAGGCAGCTGGCGCTGACTACATAAAATTCCAGACCTTTGTCCCGGAGGGGTTGGCCACGTGCAAAGCAGAAAAAGCCCAATACCAAAAGGGGCAAACAGGGGATGGCTCCCAGTTGGACATGTTAAGAACCCTTGCGTTGCCCAATGAAGCGTTTGTGGAATTGAAGAGACATTGTGACCAGTCTGGGATTGGCTTCCTGTCTGCACCGTTTGACTTGGAAAGCATAGAATTCCTGAGCTCTTTTGATATGGATTATTGGAAAGTGCCTTCCGGTGAGATCACCAACCTCCCATATTTGGAGAAAATTGGGCGCACCAGAAAAAAAGTAATCCTGTCAACGGGGATGAGTGAATTAGATGAAATCCGCGCAGCGGTGGATATCCTTGAGGAAAACGGTTCTTTCGATATCACAATACTCCACTGCAACACAGGGTATCCTACGCCGTTCATAGACGTTAACCTGCTTGCCATGAGGCAGATAAGGAGCACATTCCATAAAACAGTCGGGTATTCTGACCATACGGAGGGCATAGAGGTTCCCATTGCGGCAGCAGCTTTAGGCGCAAAAGTTATTGAAAAGCATTTTACGCTGGACAGGGCCATGGAAGGACCAGACCACAGAGCAAGCCTGGAACCGGAAGGGTTTTCAGCCATGGTAAAAGCAATCCGGAATATAGAGACTGCTTTGGGGGACGGAAAAAAGAAAAGGACTGCGTCGGAAGTAGATAATATAAAAATTGTAAGGAAAAGTATTGTGGCAGCTAAGAGAATAAAGGCGGGGGAAACACTGACAGAAGGCAATATAACGGCAAAAAGGCCTGGGACAGGAATTTCTCCTATGGAATGGCATGAGGTATTGGGAAAAAAGGCTGCAAGGGACTACATGCCGGATGAACTGATACAGAGGGAGCAGACAGATGTATAAAATAGGCATAGTTACTGGTACAAGGGCAGAGTATGGGCTGTTAAAACCGCTAATTGAAAAAATACACACTAGTAATGAGTTTGAATTGTGCCTTATCGTTACCGGCGCTCATTTGGAAGAAAGGTTCGGCAGCACCTGCCAGGAAATCATTGAGGATGGAAATCCTATTTCCTTTAAAGTGCCAATGGAGTTGAATTCAGACAAACCAAGAGGAATCTGCAAATCGATGGGCAGAGAACTGGAAGGATTGGCAGATGCTTTTGAACATGCAAGTCTGGACCTTCTGCTTTTGTTAGGAGACAGATATGAAACCCTGATTGCCGCCATTGCAGCAATGATGTTCCAGATTCCGATCGCACATCTATATGGCGGGGAAATCACAGAAGGCGCCATGGACGATGCCATAAGGCACAGCATCTCTAAAATGAGCGCCATCCATTTTACCAGCACAGACATATATGCGAAAAGGCTGCAACAGATGGGGGAGCCTCCGGAACGTATATTTTGTGTAGGGGCGCTGGGAGTAGAAAATGTAAAGAAAATACATTATTTAACCAGAGATGATCTATGCGCTGACTTCAGCCCTTTGTTTGGCAATCCTTATATCATGGTTACTTACCATCCTGTGACACTGGAAAAAAACACGGCAAAACAGCAATTCAGGCAGCTTTTGCAAGTGATTTCCAGGAAGAAGAATTATAACTATATTTTTACTTATGCCAATGCAGATGCAGAAGGCGATGCCATCAATTCGATGATTGATTGTTACGTCAGAGAACATGAGAATGCATGCGCATTTCGCTCTATGGGACAGAGAGGATATTTAAGTGCCTTGAAATTTGCCAGATGTGTCATGGGCAATTCCTCAAGCGGGATTGTTGAGGCTCCGTCTTTTCATATCCCCACTGTAAATATCGGAGACAGGCAGAAAGGAAGAGTATGTTCAAAAACCGTTATTTCCTGCGGAAATTCTGAGGAAGAAATTACAGAAGCTCTGACATACGCCCTTAGTGACGGTTTTTCTGTGCAATGTAACAAATATGATAATCCATATGAAGGAAAAGATACCTCGAAAAATGTAATAGATACTGTTAAAGAAATGCTATCCCAGGGGATAGACAGTAAGAAAAAATTTATTGATAAATTTGACATGATAGAAGAAATTTATCAGACAGGCGGTGCCGTATGAAAAAAGCATTAGTTACCGGGGCAGACGGATTTATCGGAAGCCACCTGGTGGAAACTTTACTGGAAAAAGGATATGAGGTCCGGGCGTTTGTGTGCTACAACTCCTTCGGAAGCTGGGGGTGGCTGGACACCCTGCCCAAAGAAAAACTTAATCACATTGAAATTTTTGCAGGGGACATCAGAGATCCAAACGGCGTCCGGGAAGCTATGAAGGGAGCAGACCAGGTGTTCCATCTGGCGGCGCTGATCGCCATCCCCTTCAGTTACCATTCTCCCGATTCCTATGTGGACACAAACATCAAGGGAACCTTAAACGTATTGCAGGCAGCAAGAGGATTAGACACAGAAAAGGTCATGGTCACCTCAACTTCGGAAGTATATGGGACTGCACAGTATGTCCCAATTGATGAAAAGCATCCATTCCAAGGGCAGTCCCCCTATTCTGCGTCCAAGATCGGGGCTGACCGTCTGGCAGAGAGTTTCTACAGAAGTTTTGAGCTCCCCGTTGCTATTGCCAGGCCTTTTAACACCTATGGACCACGTCAGTCTGCCAGAGCCGTAATCCCTACCATCATTTCACAGCTTCTTGCCGGGAAAGAAGAAATCAGGCTGGGTTCGCTTTCGCCTACCAGAGATTTTAACTATGTGAAGGACACCGCGGCAGGTTTTCTCGCCATTGCCGAATCTCCCCATACTGTGGGGCAGGAAATCAACATTGCCACAGGGCAGGAAATCTCCATCGGGAAACTGGCGGAAACCATCATCCGTCAAGTGAATCCCCAAGCCAGGATAATCTGCGACGAACAGCGGCTGCGCCCGGAAAAGAGCGAAGTAAACCGGCTGCTGGGGAGCAATGCCAGACTTAAAGAGCTGACAGACTGGCAGCAGCGCTACACCTTTGAGCAGGGGATTGCAGAGACCATTGCGTGGATGCGGGAAAATATGGGGCGCTATAAGGCAGATATTTACGCTTTGTAAAAAGCTGGGCACATGCTTTCAAAACAGACAGGATGGAACAAAAAATGAAAAAAACGATACTTGTAATAGGCTTAGGATCTATGGGCCAGAGGCGCATCCGTATACTGAAAGCGCTGCGCCCGGAATGCACAATCATTGGCATTGACAAGGATAAGACAAGGGCGGAACAAGCGAAGCAGGAATACGGGATAGACATTTGCAGCAGCATCTCTGATGTCAAACCTCCCATATATGCGGCATTCATCTGCACCTCGCCGGAATCCCACCCGGGGCTGACTACCACATGCCTGCAAAATGGCTGCCATGTCTTCAGCGAAATCAACCTGCTTGACACAGGTTATGAAGAAAACCTGAAGCTGGCACAAACACAGGGTAAAACATTGTTTCTCTCCTCCACGCCGCTATATAAAGAAGAGATCCAATACATCATACAAAAATCCCAGGAAAACAGGGATAAAAAAATATACATCTACCATGTGGGGCAGTATCTCCCGGACTGGCATCCCTGGGACAATCTGGACGATTTTTTCGTCAGCAGGAAAGCCACCAACGGCTGCCGTGAACTACTGGCTATAGAACTGCCCTGGATTACAGCAGCTTTTGGAAAAATAGAAAGCGTTTCTGTGACAAAGGCAAATTTCTCACATTTAGGGCTTAGTTTTCCGGACACCTATGCTATACAAGCGTCCCATTCAGACGGAACAGTGGGAATCATCATCATCGACGTAGTTTCACGCAAGGCCGTACGCAGGTTTGAGGCATACAATGACAGTATGTACCTCTCCTGGGAGGGAACACCCGCTTCCCTACTGGAAAAAGACATGGAAAGTGGAGAAGAGCGCACAGTGGTTTTGGGCAGCTACATCCATGATGAACGGTATGGGGCATTTGTCAATGAGGCGGCATACGTAAAAGAATTGGAAGAATTTTTTGCAGCTGTGGAAGGGAAAAAACCCTTATACAGCTTTACACAGGACCAAGAAATCATTCGTTTAATTAACACCATTGAGGAAAACCCATGAAAATCTGCATAGTCGGGCTGGGCTCCATCGGACAACGCCATGCCTGGAACATTAACAAAGTATTGTCAAGGCACGAAATGCCTTTCACAATAGACGCCCTGCGAGTGCAGGGGAGGAAACTGGACAACCGCTTGGAAGACCTCCTTTCAACGGTATACCATTCCTATGAAGAGCTGCCGGGCGGTTATGACGTAATTTTTATTACAAACCCCACAGCATTTCATTACGAGGCCGTGTCAAATCTGCTTCAAAAGACGCAGCATATGTTTATTGAAAAACCGGTGTTTGACGGTTACAGAGACATTGGGAGCCTAAAACTGCGGACGGACGGCATTTATTATGTGGCATGCCCCTTGCGGCATAAAAAGGCAGTCCGGCACGTCAAAGACCTGGTCGGGCAGGGAGAACATTTTTATTCTGTCCGTGCCATATCCTCGTCCTACCTGCCAGGCTGGAGAAAAGGGGCTGACTACCGCAAGTCGTACAGCGCTAAAAAGGAGCTGGGCGGCGGGGTGGAGCTGGATTTAATTCATGAGTGGGACTACCTTACATATCTGTTCGGACTGCCGGAAAAAATGTTTAAAATTACCGGGCACCTTTCTGGACTGGCAACAGATACGGATGACATCGCAGTTTATATCGCAGGCTACCAGGATAAGACAGCCGAACTGCACCTGGATTATTTCGGGGCGGAAACCGTACGGGTACTGGAACTGTTTGGGGACCGCAGGAAATACACGGTTGACTTAGTCCATAACACCATCCATGCGGTATCCCTGCAAGACGGAGAGGAAACGTGGACAGATTTTGGAGAAGACGACTGTTACCTGTCAGAAATGGAATACTTCTTCCGTTCGGTCTGGCAGGAAGAAAAAAGCTTTAACGAGATCGGCAGGGCAAACACCCTGGTGAAGTTCATTATGGAGGGTCAGTGTTGAATATTTTATTTACCATATGCGCGAGGGCAGGTTCCAAAGGAGTAAGGGGGAAAAACACGCGGTATTTGTGCGGGAAACCGCTTGCATATTATACGGCCGCGGCATTTGAAGAATACTTGACGTCCTATGGCCAGGCAGTCCAGGCCAGCCTGGCCGTCAACACGGACAGCAATCTGCTGTTGGAACAATTAAACCATACAGGTCTAGAGTACCTGCATGTGAAGCGCAGACCGGACTTGGCAGGGGATACGGCAGCAAAAAAAGACGTCATCAAAGACACTTTGGAAGAAGCGGAGGACACAGAGGGCAAAAGGTACGAGATCGTGGTGGACCTGGATCTTACATCGCCCCTGCGGACAGCGGCAGACATAGACGGAACCATTCAAACGCTTCTGAGAGATAAAAACGCAGACATTGCATACACCGTTACGGACGCCAGACGTTCGCCATATTTTAACATGGTGGTCCAGGATGAAAACGGTTATTACACGACCGTGATCCCCTCAGATTTTGTAGCCAGGCAGCAGGCGCCAGGGTGTTATGACATGAACGCTTCCATCTATGCATACCGCAGAGAATACCTGCTGAGCAGCCGGATAAACGACCGCAGGGCATTGGCGTGGATTATGAAAGACACAGGAATTCTCGACATCGACTGCGAACATGATTTAGAGTTGATGGAGATTATCGCTGGCCATTTGTTTTCTCACCACGAGGCATATGGCGCGCTCAAAAAACGGACAGATTCATACAAGATTGTCTGAAACAAAATTGGGAGAAAAGGATGCAAGGAAAATTAAACAAACGTATTGAAAATAATGAAAAAGTAAATGATTATCTGCCTGTGGTTCCATTTCCCAAAAATATGCTGCTGGAGATTACAAATGTCTGTAATAATTGCTGTATTTTTTGTGCAAATGCTAAATCGAGCAGAAAAAAGAAAATGATGGATTTGGAGTTTGGAAAAAAAATACTAAAGGAAGCATATGAAAATGGAACCAGAGAAGTTGGATTCTATGCAACAGGGGAACCTCTGGTAAATATGGATCTGGAAAAATTCATAGCATATGCCAAGCAGACAGGCTATGAGTATGTTTACATTACCACCAACGGGACGCTGCTGGATCAAAAGAGGGCGGAATCACTCATTGAAGCAGGCATAGACAGTGTGAAATTCTCTATTAATGCATCTAATGCAAACGATTATCTTCTGATCCACGGAAAAGACGATTTTGACAAAATATTAAATAATATTACCATATTTGATCAAGTGCGCAGACATGCCCCTAAACCTGTCAATTTATTCCTTTCATGTATTTTAACCAGTTTTACGCAGGAAATAAAAGAAGAAATGAATTTACTTTTTAAAGATATTGTGGATGATATGTTTTTCTTGGAATGCGTCAACCAGGGCGGATATATGTATGAAATTAATCAGCGCCTCGCAATCGGAGGCAGAGGAGGGTACCACCCCGCTGATAATATCTGTCCTATGTTTTTTAAAAACCTCTACGTATCTGTGGAAGGATATTTAACCATGTGCTGCACGGATTTTCAAAATTACCTGGTGGCGGCAGATTTGAATCAAGAACCGTTAAAAGATGCCTGGAATAACCAATATGCGCAGAAGTTAAGGCTCGCACATATCAGCCATAACTTACAAGGCACCTTATGTTTCAACTGTATTTATAATACAAACAAAAAAATTGAGCCGCTGACAGCAGATTACGCCGTGCCATTTGATTATGAAAATTTTGATTCAACGGATTCCATCAACCGGCGGATCATGAAATGGCAGCAAGCCAAATCTGACGATGCACAAGAATTTAAAACAGGGGGCTGAACCTATGATGAAATTTGTGATTTGGGGCATGGGGCACAGAGGAAAACTACTGTATGAACTGCTGGGAAAAGAGAAAGTGATTGCTTTTATTGATTCAGATCCAGAAAAAGTCGGGACATCATTTGGCCAATGCCCTGTCATTGATTATGGCACTTACAAGAAGAACTACAAATCCTATGCGGTGATCGTATCCATGGTTTTCGGCGGAGGAGTAACGGAATTACTGGAAAAAGACGGGATTTTTTACTTTGACGTGGAAGACTGCCCGCCTGAATTCATGGGGTATGGATTAAATACCGCACGAAGGGCCCTTCATGGAAAGAAACTGGAATTCCCGGACCATATCATTTTATATGGAGGCACATTATATACCGTTTTGGTATATGAAAAACTGCTGGATGAAAAGTATCAGGACGTTTCCGTTTTTCTTCCCTCCTCCATGAACGAGAACGCCCGCGCCCTGTTCTGCCAGATGTTTCCAGAAATACGCATTACGCAGACAGATGAGATAGAGGCACAGACTCTCCTTTTGACGGAGAAAGTCAGTCAATTAGAACCAGAATTGGAGAACACTTCAGTGACCGATATCGCAGACTGGAGCAAATTTATTTCAGGCTACCAGAACCCTAAAATAGAAGCCTTTCAGGACAAGTACCACGGTAAACGATGTTTTATCGTCGCTACCGGCCCCAGCCTGACCTACGAAGACCTTGCGTGTCTTTACAACCACCAGGAATTCTGCATCGGCATAAATTCTATTTTTACCTGTTTTCCGGAAACAAGCTGGAGGCCTGACTGCTACACCGTCCTGGATGCAGGGGGGATTTCAATGTGGCAGGACGAGTTCCCTAAATTGGCAGATATCCCTTACAAATTCATTGCAGACTGCCAGCCATATTTTGACTACGCACAGTTAGACGGCAGCTGGTACGTGTACCATTCCATATTAGACCGTTTTTCTATACGGAACATGCAGTTCAGCGATGACTTTTCCCAAAAAGCCTATAACGGAGGCACCGTTATCTATGTCTGCATCCAGCTGGCTGTTTACATGGGATTTCAAGAAATCTACCTGCTGGGGCTTGACTTTAGCTATAAGAAAAATGTAAAGAGCCATTTCACCAGGCAGGCAGAGCCGGATGAAAAGTATGACGGAATGAATGAGCAGAACAGAATTCAGGATATCTCATATCTGGCATTTCAAAAAGCAAAAGAATATGCCAGTGAGCATGGCATCAGAATCTGCAACGCAACCAGAAAAACCTGCCTGGACGTGTTTGAACAGGTAGAGTTTGATTCATTGTTTCAAGGCTAAATAGGAGGAATTTGAAATGAGATACTGTAAGAAATGTACCATGCCCGACACAAGGCCAGGAATCGTATTTGACGAAAAAGGCGTCTGCTGTGCGTGCCGCCATTATGAAAGCAGAAAGAATGTTGACTGGGACGGGCGCTGGAAGGAACTGGAAAAATTATGTGACAAATACAGAGGATGCAATGGAGCTGGTAATTATGACTGCGCCATTGCGGTCTCTGGAGGAAAAGACAGTCATTTTCAGGTTTATATCATGAAAGAAGTCATGCATATGAATCCTATTCTGTTTTCCGTTGAAGACAATTTTCCAATGACAGAGGCCGGTATCTCAAATCTCAAAAACATAAGTGAAGAGTTTGGATGTCCCATTGTCAGTTATAAACCCAATATTAAAGCACAGAAGATACTAATGCGTGCAATGTTTGAAAAATATGGAAAACCGACCTGGTATATTGACAGATATATCTATACGTTTCCGCTTCATATGGCTTTGAAATTGAATACTATGCTCTTAGTCTACGGTGAAAATGTCAGTTACGAGTACGGAGGAAATGAAGATGAGGAATCTTATTCTGCCCGTAATCAGATAAATAATGGCGTTGCCAGCGGCTTTAACAAAGATGAACTCTTGAGCTTCGGCGTCTCAGAGAACGATCTTGCTCTGACGGAAGCTCCAAGTCAGGAAGATCTCGAGAGGCTGGAACCGATCTATCTAAGTTATTTCCTGGAATGGAACAGTGTTCGCAATTATCAGTTTGCCAAAGCAAGAGGATTTAAAGATCTGACACACGAATGGAACAGAACACATCATGCAGAGAATTTTGACCAGATAGATTCCAGGGCATATTTGGTCCATTCATGGCTGAAATATCCAAAATTTGGACATGGGGCAGCTACTGATTATACTGCAAGATATATAAGATACGGGCTGATGGACAGAGATGAAGCCATTAAAATAATCAAAGAAAAGGATCATGCGCTTGATCCTAAGTGTGTAGATGATTTCTGTGATTTTTGTGGATATACAAAATCAGAATTCTGGAGCATTGTGGATAAATTATATAATCCGGAGCTGTTCGAAAAAGATTTTCTCGGCAGATGGGTTCTTAAAAATGCTATTTATGATTAGCGCAATATGGCAGGCTCAGCAGAAATTTTATTTGTAATTTCTGCAAAGGAGGATATTTATGGAGAAAAAATTAAGCATTGCAATCCCTACATTTGGATATCCAGTTAGTGTGGTCGAAAATATTCAGCGGCTATTAAAATTTGACAGGAATGATATAGAAATTGTACTCGTTGACAATGACGCTTCCGGAAAACAGATTAAAGACTATATGATGTCAATCGAAGATGAACGCCTGCATTACTATCAAAATGAATGCAACATAGGAAGATCCAACAATATGATACGCGCAATTGAAAAAGCAGATTCAAACTATGTGTTGCTGATGAGCAGTGATGATGAGCTGTTTCCAAACGCTGTTGATGAGATTATGGATATCATCTCAAACTCTCCTGACTTTGCGTTAATAATGGGAACAATACGAACAAATCTTGGAAATACTGCTTTTTCTAAAATAGAATCAGGAAGATATCAAAAAGGATATGAAGCCTTAAATATTCTTCCCTTTCTCGGCAACCTGATTCCGTTTGTAATAAATAAATCTTATATTCATACACCTGACTTTTATGATCTGGATGAGACATACATGCAGAACCGCCTGGTATTAAGCGTAGCAAATAGTGGAGATTTGTTCTTTTTAAAGCAGGATCTTGGCAGGCAGATTGATAATATGTCTGATCGTTACAGCGACACGATGCCGGAAATTTTTGCCAATAACGAAGATCTGTCTTCCTGGAATACAAAAGGCTGTTACTATGCGCCTCAGAGCCGGATTATACAGCTGCAATCTGAATTAGAGATCATCAATCAATATACCATGCGTGGCGATCAGAAAATAAAAATTGTGGACAAATTAGTGTCCAGACGGATTGGACAGCTCTGTGAGTATCTTGTGGGCTGCCATGATCCTTATCTGATCCATTCTTCTGGAACGGCAGGTTTTATGTCCTATCAGAAAGTGTTCCAAATGTTTTTGGAGCAAATGGAACAGTATTTTCAAAAAATAGAAGCTGACAAACTCTACTTTTTTTCTGGAAGAGTGCGTGACATCGTAAATAATGAACTTTTATTGATCGAGCAGGCGGAAAACATTCTGAAACAAATTGCCCAGTCTCAAGTTTATATTTGGGATGTCGGAAATCAGAGCGGCAAACTGCTGGGAATGTTAAGTTTAATGAATATTGAAATGAAAGGATTGATTGTCACAGAGGAAAAATCCAGGGAATATTGTAAGGACGCTCCCATAGTGAAACCGGAAAACCTGTCAGGAACAGAATTAATTTTAATACCCGGTTTATGGAATGATTTCATTATCAGAAAATTACAGGCACAAAACATCAAAAATTATCATTTTATGGACAGAATGAGCAAATATCTGGCTGTAGTTTGGTGCAGCTCCTTGCAGACAGAAGAAAGCATCAAAGAATATTTAAATTATTATTAAAAGTAGGTGGGTTATTATGAAGTGTCGTTATTGCGGAAAAAAAGAAATATATGAATTTATTGATTTGGGCCAGCAGCCGTTGGCAAATGACTATTTAACTGCTGCTAACCTGAATAAAGGACAATATCATCTTCCGTTAAAGGTGGGCTTTTGTGAAACGTGCGGCTTAGTTCAAGTGATCGATTATGAATTACCGGATAATATCTTTAATGAAAATTACAAATATTTTAGTTCTTACTCCAGCAGCTGGCTGAAACACTGCCAGGATTATGTAGATATGATTGTAAAACGCCTGCATCTTGATTCAGACGCAACCGTCTTAGAAATCGCTTCTAACGATGGATATCTGCTGCAGTACTTTAATAAATACCATATTCCCGTTTGGGGAATAGAACCTTCGGAATCCGTAGCGGAGATTGCCATACAAAAAGGCATACGGACAGAAATAGCTTTCTTTACCGAAGAGTATGCCAAGAAGAATATAAAGGTTAAGCCGGATTTAATTATCGGAAATAATGTTCTGGCACATGTGCCGGATATCGGCGGTTTTATCCGCGGACTCAAACTTGCGCTAGCTGATAACGGCACAATTACAATGGAATTTCCAAGTGTATGGGAATTAATCAAGCATAAATATTTTGACACCATTTATCACGAGCATTTTTCTTATCTTTCTTTTAACTTTGTGTGTCACGCATTTCGTGAATGCGGTCTGGAAATATATGATGTGGAATTGCTTCCGACACATGGCGGTTCTCTTAGAATATATGCAAAACACGTTGAAAACCAATTGCTGGACGTACATAACAGTGTAGGAGAACTGCTGGCAGCAGAAACCAGCGCAGGCATCTCAGATACCAATCTGTATAAAGATTTTGGTAGACTGGTCCGGCAGACAAAATTTGAAATTGCATCAAAACTATTAGAATTAAAATCCGCTGGCAAGAGTATCGTTGGCTATGGTGCAGCGGCAAAAGGCAATACGCTCTTTAATTTTGTGGGCATCGACAAAGATTTTCTGGATTTTGTTGTTGATAAAAATCCACATAAACAGAATCTGTATCTTCCAGGCAGTGAAATTCCAATCTACGGAATAGAAGAGATCAAGAAAGCGAAGCCAGAATATATACTTATCATCCCCTGGAATCTTAAGAAGGAAATAGAAAACGAATTAGCTTTTGTCAGAACATGGGGCGGAAAGTTTATGGTACTGCTTCCAGAAGTGGCCGTCTGGTAAACATGAGGGATACCCTATAACGAAAAGCAAGAGAAAGGGCATAGAAATTGAATATCATATCGAATCCATTTAGCGAAGTAAAAGTATTGAAAAAAAGCCGCCATAATGATGAAAGAGGCTATTTTGAACGGATATTCTGTGAGGATGAATTCAAAAAAATGGGGATAACGGATACATTTCCGCAAATAAATCTATCCTACAACTGTAAAAAAGGCACACTGAGAGGGCTACATTTTCAAAAAGAACCTTATGCTGAGTCAAAGGTTGTACAGTGCCTGAAAGGATGTATTTATGACGTGATTGTCGATTTGAGGCAAAATGAGCCTACATACTTAAACTGCTATAGCGTTAAATTATCTGAAAATGAGGATAACATGATATATGTTCCCAGAGGATTTGCTCATGGATTTCAAACATTAGAAGATGACTGCATCGTATTATATTATATGGGAGAAAAATATAACGCAGATTTTCAGGATGGCATAAACTGTTTTTCCCCTAATTTAAATATAGATTGGCCATTGCAGAACCAGCTCATTATTTCAGAAAAGGACAGAAAATTAAAAAATGTGTGAAGAAAAAATATTATTGACAGGCGCAACCGGCTATATCGGGCAAAAACTCAGTCAGGAGCTTCTGCAAAACGGCTGCGATGTGTATGTAATCGTCAGGAAAGAGTCCGACATATCTTCCATCTGCCAGTTTCTGCCGGACAGCCATATTATTGTATTTGATGAAAAGACCGGAGAACGCCTGGACGCTGTCGCTCCTGATGTCCTGATAAATTTGGCAGGGAAATTTGTATCCGTACATAATCCCGGCGATGTTGACGCCTTATTGAACAGCAACATTATTTTTCCTGCCAAAATATGTGAGTTTGCATATCATTCTGGCTGTAAAAAGTTCATCAACGCCGGGTCATACTGGCAGAATTATGATAATGAAGAATATAATCCTGTCAACTATTATGCTGCCGCAAAAGAGGCTATGAAAAAGATACTTCAGTATTATGCCCTTTCAAAAGAATGTAAGGTGATGACATTAAAAATATTTGATTCCTATGGAGACGGTGATCCCCGGAATAAGATCTTAAACATTTTGTCCCGGTTAGAAGACGGAGACTCCATAGGCATGACAGGAGGAGAACAGAAAATGTTTTTCTGTCATGTTGATGATATTGTTTCTGCTTTTCTCACGGCAATTACTTATTTAGAGCAGATGGAGAGAGGAACGTACGAAGAATTCTTTCTGCGTGGTGAAAAAGCAGTTTGTCTAAAGAATATTGTAGAAAAGTTTCTGCAGGTCACAGGGAAAAAGATAAATATTCGCTGGGGAGAACGAACGTATCATCCAAAGGAAATATTCGATCCTGATAGGATAGGAACAGGAAAAGTATTACCAGGATGGAAGTGCAATATAACAATGGAAGATGGATTAAAAAAAGCATTTTGCCAAAAAGGAGAATTATGATGAATAACCCAATTGAACAATTTAAGGAAGAAGTAAAACAAAACATAGAAAAGCTGGGAGAAGATACACAGCTGCGTGAATTATCAGAACAATGGTTCTGCAAATCTATGGATGATAAGTATTCGTATAACTTCCGGTGGATGGGCAGGCCGATCATCCAATATCCGCAGGATATTATGGCTATGCAGGAAATAATATGGGACGTTAAGCCGGATCTGATTATTGAAACAGGAATTGCTCATGGAGGATCTTTGATTTTCTATGCGTCTCTTTTAACATTGCTGGGCAACCATGGACACGTTCTGGGAATAGATATCGATATAAGGGAACACAACCGAACAGAAATTGAACATCATCCTATGTTTGACAAGATCACGATGTATGAAGGTTCTAGCATTGACAAAGACATGATCCAGAAAGTATTCGAATTTGCTAAGGATTATCAGAAGATATTGGTTGTTCTAGACTCATGCCATACAGGAAGCCATGTTTTGGAAGAATGCAGATTATACTCACCGTTGGTAAAACAAGGAAGTTATCTGGTAGTAATGGATACCTGCAGCGAGATGATATACCGCAGAATGAAAGAAGCGAACGAAGAACTGCCAGATCATTTGGTTCGGCCCTGGAAATTGGGCGATAACGCGATGACTGGTCTGCAGGAATTCTTAAAAGAAAATGACAGATTTCAGATAGATACTGGCATTGACCATAAACTGCAGATAAGCTGCGCCCCTAACGGATATTTGCAATGTATCAAAGATTAACAAATGCAGAAACAGAAGGAAAACAATATGAAAGTTGTAATTTTAGCAGGAGGCCGGGGTTCAAGATTAAGTGAAGAAACGATACTGAAACCCAAGCCCATGATTGAAATCGGGTCCGCGCCTATATTATGGCACATTATGAAAATATATTCCTCATACGGATTTCATGACTTTATTATCTGCTGCGGGTATAAAGGAGAAATGATCAAAGAATATTTTCTAAATTATTATATGCGGGCATCTGACATTACCGTTGATTTATCAGAAAACAGCGTGAATATTCATGAAAAAATTACAGAGCCCTGGAAAGTAACTTTAATAGACACTGGTTTAAATACCAATACAGCAGGACGGGTAATGAGAATAAGGAAATACATAGAGGGCGAACCTTTCATGCTGACGTATGGCGATGGGGTGTCAAACGTCAATTTAAACGAGGTCTTAAACTATCATAACAAAAGCGGGAAAATTGCAACCATTACAGCCGCAAAACCGGCTGGCAGATGGGGCACAATAAAAATCAGCGAGACCGACGGAAGCGTGCTTTCTTTTCGAGAGAAAAATCATAATGATCAGTCTTGGGTTAATTCGGGATTTGCTGTTTTCGAAAATGAGTTTTTTGAATATTTAGATTGTGAAGATCAGCAATTGGAGAAAGAACCATATTCAAAATTAGTGGAAGAACAACAGATGAATGCATATTTGCATAACGGATTCTGGCATCCGATGGACACTGTATATGACAGAAATGTGTTGCAGGAGTATTGGAAAAGTGGACATGCTCCATGGAAAGTCTGGTAAAACCAAAATAGGAGAAAAAATATGATAGTAAGAGCAAAGACAAAAACATTATTCAGCGGCAGAGAATTAACAGAAATACAGCAGAAAAACACAGACCTTAATATCGCAGAACTGGAACAGGGAAAGGAAATACTTCAGTCATATCCCAGGCGGCTGGTCTTTGAGCTTACCAATGCCTGCAACTTAAACTGTGTGATGTGCGGGCGCAATGCCGCTGACTTTAAGCCTACCATGTTTGACATGGATGTTTTCCGCAGTTTTGAACCGTTGATGGATATCGTAGAGGAAGTGACATTGATGGGATGGGGCGAACCTACGATCCATCCTGATTTTAATGAAATGCTGAAAATTATCAGCCAGCACAGCGCCAGGAAATATTTTTGTTCCAATGGAATGAATCTTAAAAAGATCAAAGACGCTATTTTTGATTACCAGGTGGACGTCTTTGCCGTAAGCCTGGACGGTGCGACAGATAAGACAAACAGCCGCATCAGGAGAGGGTCTAAGATCGACCAGATCACAGACGATTTAAAAGACATTGTGCGGATGAAAAAAGAACGCGGATTAAAATATCCGTGGATTAACTTTGTTTTCTGCGCCATGCGCTCGAATATAGAAGAACTTCCTGATTTGGTGCGTCTGGCGGCTGAAATCGGAATCGAGGAAGTGAAGGTTGTTTACTTAACGGTATTTGGGGATGACCTGATGAATGAATCCCTCTGGGGACAGGAGGAACTGGTACATAAGGTATTTGAAGAAGCCATCCGTATTGGAGAGGAGCTTGGAATCGTCTTAAAACTTCCTCATTATGTGGGAGAAGATGTGGCGAAAGATCAGTATCATAAAGACTGTTATGTCTCCTGGAGAGATTTTTTCCTGGGTTCTGACGGATATGTGCGCCCCTGCATGTCAACACCGGTACAATTCTTCCCTTACGATATGGACAAGCCGTTTATGGAGATATGGAATGCGCCAGAATACCAGAATTACCGAAAGACGGTAAATGACCAGATGAAAATGGATGCTCCATGTAAGAGATGCTACCAGTCCTCTCACTGCAATTGGAACCGGAAAGAATCCTTCATCCAGGTAGGAGAAACGTTTTCACCTGACTGGGAAAAGTAATCATTGTGGATAAGACAAAAGGGCTGCTGTAAACTCTATTTGCGAACTAACATACAGCAGCCCTTTGAATATTATAGGTGTGCTATTAACATACAGCGCGATCAAGCACTGCAGCACTTGTTATCGTATTACCACTCTATTAAAAATAATTCATCAAAATCAATCCTTACGTGCGGAAAATGCATAATCCTCAATTCATCTTTATTATCATCTGTAACCGTCTTCCATAAATGATATTCAGGCTCATCATTCTCATTATAATTAAGATGATATATTTCTACCTGCCGATTTCTCCAGTCTGCAATCCAATATTCATTTATTTCCTGTTCTCTGTACAAATCCATCTTTTCTCCGCGATCATATTTTTCTGTAGAATCTGACAAAACCTCCATTACAAATTGAGGTGCATTGACGAAGGAATTTCCACGTCTTGATCTGATCTGGCAATTTATCGTTGAATCGGGAATAACAGCCTTTTCCTCGCCGTCCTTTGACTGCCATTTGTATTGAACATTATCTGGAAATACTCTGCACATACTATTTTTCAATTGATGAGATACAATTGTACAAAAATTTGTTATAACCATAGAATGCTCTATATAAGCTCCAGCCATATCTGTGATCTGCAGATTCAAATCCATTTCATCTCTCCTTTTTTATGACGAAGTTCTATCAAATGATAGATATCACGGTTGATATACTCCTGTTGATTGCGAGATACTGAATAAACAACCTCTTTTTATCTTAACATTATTTTTCTGAAAATTCAATTATGGATTCTATGCCTGTTACATTCTTCATAAAATGGCTTGAAATAATTGATTTTTAGGGCGGTTTTGATATAATTAAGAGGATCTCCATGCGTCGAGATACACAAAGAAATAGCAGACAGGAAAAGAGTCAGGCATATCAGCCTGGCTCTTTTTTCGTCAAAATTTTACAAAAGAAGAAAGGAGCTTATTATGTCAAGGAAAGGCGAAAATATTTACAAGAGAAAAGATGGCCGTTGGGAGGGACGGTATATCGCAGGCAGAATAGAAGGAGGAAAAGCAAGGTATCAATCTGTGTATGGAAAAACATATCTTGAAACAAAAGAAAAACTCCGCATATCAAGAATAAAACAACAGGAAAAAGAACTGGCAGGCAATCCTTTTTCCTTAAATGAAGATTTGTTCCCCAATATTCTATTAGAGTGGCTCTCAACCGTCCGGCCCCATTTGAAGGAATCCTCGTACTGCAGATACTTTAATCAGATAAAT
Organism: Lachnospiraceae bacterium; assembly: GCA_910575075.1. GTDB lineage: Bacteria > Bacillota > Clostridia > Lachnospirales > Lachnospiraceae > Petralouisia. Next base: position 122,056 of record CAJTCY010000012.1, on the reverse strand, counting down.
AAAAATATTATTCCATATTTCAGAGAAAAGTCTATTATGGAAATTGATACTGCATGTATGCAGCAATATATCACTGTCATAACCACTGACAATAATCTTCAGCATAAAGCACTGTCACCAAAGACGATACATGATATTCTTTCGATTATACGCAGAGTTTTTGATTTTGCTGAGATCAAAGAGTATACCTTAAAATGTAATTTTCAGAGTCTGTATATCCCCTCTCCTAAAAATAAGCTGACAGTTTTTTCAGAACAAGAGCAAAAACTATTAATTTCATATCTGCTTAACTCTGGCCTTCCTAGTGATATGGGGATTCTTCTTACACTGTTTACCGGTCTCAGAATTGGTGAAATCTGCGCATTGAGATGGAATAAAATCGATTTGAAAAATGGTCTTCTTTCTGTGGAGGAATCCATGCAGAGAATTCAGAATCATTCTGAGGAAACTCCATGCAAAACCAGAGTTATTGTCACAAATCCCAAAAGCCTGTCTTCCATCCGGACCATACCTCTACCAGAATTTATTTTATCGAGTTTAAAGCCTTTATCGAAAGAAGGAAATGAATTTCTTCTCACGGGTTCGTCTGAAAAATTCATAGAACCCCGCACCCTACAGTACAAATTCCGAAAGATTTTATCTGATCTTAACATAAGAGAATTAAATTTTCATGCCCTGCGCCATACATTCGCAACCCGGTGTGTGGAGTCAGGTTTTGATGTGAAAAGCCTCAGTGAAATTCTGGGACATGCCAGCGTCAACGTAACGCTAAACCGTTATGTACACCCTTCCGATGAAACAAAACTGCAAAATATGAAAAAGCTTGAACATTTGTTTAACGCCAGTAACATGACCAGCAAATCCTAGTACAACGTCTGCGCCAAGAAATAAAGACATTTCAAAACCGACATATTGATTCTCCCTAAAGTAAAGGGCTGTTGCACCAGCATTAATATCACGCAAAGATTCGTGCAACAGCCACGCTTTAACTGCTCCTGACCCCCAAATACCCACTCCTATTAATCTAAAACGATTCCCAGCTTCTCAAGCTGCTCCTGCTGGGATCTGTAGAACGGATACTCATGAGCGGAAGCTCCCATATAGCATACATTCCACTCATCTCCATAAGTCACTGTCAGAGCCTTCACATATTCTTTGGGAACATCAATGGTTGTCGTTTCAAAAGGCAGCTTCACACTCTCTTTATACCATTCTTCTTTGAATTTATAAGTTCTTCTCTTAGCATGAGAGTACAGATATGTTATCTCGTCTCCGTCTTCCTTCCCGTACATCTGAGAAATAGCGCTTGCAAGCCGGAACAGCTGATGAATCATTGTAGTTTCTTCTGTAAAATGGTAATTGCAGACCTGCTCAATGATTTTCAGCGCTTTCTCAACTGCTTCTGTAACCTGCCCGCCATTATGAAGCAAGGTATAGGCTGCTGAATACACATTTTTCAAAATATCCACCTGCAAATCAGCTTCCTCACTGTTTCTGGGAATATAATCCAGAGGCTCTATATCTATCCCCACTACATATGGGCAGCCATAAAATTCTTCCAGCTTCTCTGGCTGCAGTTGGATATGCGCATTCACAGAATCCTCAACGTTCAATACTCTTGCATATAGATTAGTCCATTCCTCATCATAAGCAGCATCTACAATGCAGTAACTTTTCGGCAGTTCTTTCCTCGCTATGGCAAGAAAACGGTTGTAATCCTCACGCTTTATGGCAATATCTATATCATCATCCCAAGGCACAAATCCCTGATGCCTCACTGCCCCAAGCAATGTTCCCCAATCGGCAAAATAAGTGATCTGATGTCTCTTACAGATACATTCAATTTCTTTTAATATCTTTATGGAAGCAGCCCAGGCACGTTTCATCATTTTTTCTATATGGAAACTTTCCTGCAATTCATACTCACCGGAATCTCCAGGAGCATAATATTGAATTTTAACATCCTCTTCCTGAAAATAATCAGCAGGAAATACCAGCCTCATTTTCAGATTCCTTTCATCCTGAATCAACTGCTGATGGTTCTCCAGCACACCTGTAAACTCCTGTTCTGCTTCCTCTCTGGAATCAAATGCCACCTGAAATTCCGAGCCTGACACGACTGCTGCACCATATGTCTTCGCCATACACATCACCGGAATCCACTGATCCAAAACTGCAGCTACAAAACTGTTGTCCCCCAGATGCAGCGCTGTCCCCGGACGATATGCCAGTATTTTCTTTACTGCCGTTTCCAGCTCCGTCACGCTTGACAATACCGCAGAACACTGTAAGTATTCAAACGCTTCGCCTTCCCACTCCAGCTTTGTCTTTTGAAGCCATGCTAGATTTTCCTCCCCATATTCTGGCGCAAAATAGTTCAATTCCCCTGCTCTCGAAGATGCTTCCCCCGTATTGACAAGCAGCACCTTCTTCCCCAGTGTATGCTGCAGTAAATAACAGCATTTGAGGACAGCATTCATCCAGTCGGCATTTGTCTCAGACAATTCTTCTGTCAGTACCACAATATGTTCTGAATTTCGTTTTTCAAATGGTACCGGATATTCTTTTATATTCAGCTGCAGCATGCAGTTTGCCAACGCATGCTGTATCAGTTCCATCAGCAAGTCACGAACAGCTTCCGTGTCGCAGCTTATATGGCGAAGCCGGAAAAGATTCAATTGTTGAAAAAGATAATATGCGTTTTGCCATCCCATCTGCCCTTCGCGCTGAAGGCTGCGGATAATTTTCAGAAAATTCTCCATATACACCGCTTTTGCATCCAAATGCAAAATATAAGAATATACCGGAAACGCAAGCCCCAATTTATCATTCATTCCCTGACACAAAGCTGTGTGTATTTCTTCTGCCATCTTGTTTCTGTCATCTTCCTTCTCTGCCAAGGCGCGATGATACACAAGACCTGCATATTCAATGAAGTGTTCATTCACATTTCCGCTTTCCAGCTGTTTAATCATTGCATTATATGCATCCATACCTATCTCTCTTTTCACTGATTTTTCTTTTTTCTGCCAATGGCTCTAATTTTTGCTTATCTTAGACATGTATGCCATGATGCGCTCATAATCATCCAGAAAATCAATCTCTGCCCAAAATCTGCCTTCCACATCCACGGTATAAATAAGCTCTTCATTTTCATCTGTAAAAGAATAAAGAATATTTTCCCACCAGGCATTATATTTTTGATGATGAATCATATCTTCCATTCGTTCTATAAATTTGGGCAGGAATTCCTTGCCGATTTTAGCCATTCCCACATATTCGCAAGTCCTCTGTTCAATAGGCAGTTCTTTTCCATATTTCTCTATGCTGCCATCCATTGACGTATAGAAAAAATAATCTCCTTCTTTTATCCTGGAATAGTCGATGGCCATAACCGGATCTCTCTCATCACTGATAACCAGTTCCAGAATTTCTTTAGAAAAAAATACATCCGCGTTCATTACCAGCAGTTCCTCATCCATCTCTTCTCTGGCAAACCACAAACTGGCGATACTGTTTGTGACATCAAAAAAAGGATTATAGTAATAGGTAATATTTTCTATGCCGGACAGAGCTTTCTGTATCTGTTGCTCTTCATATCCGGTACAAACAACACACTTTATCCCCTGTGCCTGCAGAAGTTTCACAGACCTTCTGATCAATGGCTCCCCGTTAATCGGCAATGTCGATTTTGGTACCTTCTCCACATGCCTTGCTATCCGTGTTCCTCGCCCTGCCGCTAATAATATTGCTTTCATTTCTCTCTCCTTCTTCTGTAATCAAACATCCTTGTGATAATTTAACATCATACTATTCCATGCTGGTGTTTTGTTAAAATGCACGCACTTTCTGGTTATACAGTTACTGTTTTCCTGACATAACCGTGTGATATATCATGCTTCCTATCTGTTTGTTCTCTCTGCTGCTTACTGTGTTTTCCTGCGGTCTGTTGCTGTCATTCAGCACTTCCGCCAAAAATTCCTGTTCATCCTCAAGCCATACGTCCTGCATTTTCATAGGTTTTCCAGTCACCCGAAACGTTGTCAGCAGGCTGCTGCAATCCCCATAATATGCATCCGCTAACGCCATCGCCAGATTAGGGTCCGGCGTATGGTCAAAGATTCCCCAGCCCTCCTGCTGAAGCTGCTGCACAAGCGATAAATACGCATCCCGAAGCTGCGGCCTCATAGAATCAATGGTAGACAGCAGCAACGGATGGGGACGCCATAATAAGACAACGTCCTCCTGCTTTTCTCTGTACAGCCGGAATACATTTTCAACTTTTTTTAATATCTGTTCATTATTATTCAGCAGATTTAAAATTGTCAGATCATATAAAACAATTTTTTTTCTGCTTCCATCTGGCCTCTGTATCACGGTCTGCCAATCCTCTGGCAGATCTTTAATTTCACATCTTGTATTTAATACTTTGTCAAATTTTGGGGAATCCAGCGGCAAAAACTTCTGCTCTGCCGGGGCCAATATCCCCCCCCAGCCGTTCTCCTCCAATGTCCGGGTATAAATCTGGCAATATCTTTCATAAATACACCCTGGCTGTACTACCACTTTATCTGCAAAAAGCACCCCGGGCAAATAACAGAAATGCTCCGAAGGACCACCTTCCTCGCTTACAAAATAAGGAATGTACACCAGCTGCCCGGCACATTTCTTTAACCGGGAAGCATAATATTGCTCCGGCACCCTTGTAACCGAATTGCATCCGTCATAAGGGTTATGGAAAAAAACAACGTCTGGATGACGTTCCTCCATCAGGTAGTCTTCATATTGCGCAATAGGCACATCTGCAGGATAATCTGCCCTCTGATCATGCAGTATGCCCAGAGAACCATCTGGCAAAACGTCATAATAAGGAATGGGAATCACGTAGGTGTCCACCGTCTTATCCTTTGCCGCCTCCAGCCATACGCTTTCCAGCGAATCCCACATAGATACCTGATATGGAAGAAAAACAATTTCCTTTCTAGGCATGACTGCCCGCAGGCATTTTCGGAGATTCTTTATTATCTTTTCTGCTTCAAGCCCCAGGCTGCGTACCTGCTGGCCATTCTCTAGTGTAATACTTATCTGATATAAGATTTCACACAAGCGCTCTAACTCAGCAACCACGAGATGATAATCCTTTTTCTCCGTCTCCAGGACAGTCCCGATCACCACCACGTCCTGCTGCATTTTTGTCAGCATCTTTACCGCCTGTTCCAGGTTTTGAGATTTCTTCCACTCCCTGAAAACCTGGATATTTTTCAGTATTATCTCTGTTTTTTGTATCTGTTTGTCTCTGCAAAATTTCGTCATTCTTCTTTGCCAACCTCATATTGTTCCAAGTCTATGTCAAAGGGTTCTCCTGACATATGATTTTTCTTTAAAAACTCTGCCAGCATTTTTTCCTGATACGAATAGAAAGGATAGCCATGCGAAGTAGTTTTGCCCGTAGGCGTCATGTAGTTGTCTCCATACTTCAATTTTAAAAAAGGGTCGTACCCTATGGGAACCGGTACTTCCATTACGTTTTCAAATGGCATATAAATAGTGTCGCTGAACCATTCTTTGGGCATGAAATAATTGGGACGATGATGAATCCGGTAAACAGGTCCCTGGACTTCATCAGCATCTTGATCTGTATAGAGCATACAGATATAATCCCCCAGCACCCGAAGCTGCTGTTGAAGAGATTTGTCATAATCAAATTTATAATTGCACAATCCCTCTACCTGGCCCAGAAAAGCTTTCAGCTCCTCTAAGGTAAAGTTTCCCTCCTCATATCCCTTTACAGCCCCCACAGACTGAATGACAATCTTCAGCAGCTCCAGCTGCAGTTTATCCTCTTGAGGATCGCGTGATTTATAATCCATAATATCAATATCTATTCCTACTACGTACGGACAACCATGATACTCCTGCAGGCGTTCTGGTTCGCAGGATATGATACGGTTGTTGATAATCCGTACAATCGCATTCTCATAATCATCATACGTTCGGATATTGGCAAGATCGTATCCATCCGGCAATTGGCTGATGCCAGTTTTACAGAACTTCTCATAATCCTGGCGCAGCATCATAATATCAATATCATCATCCCATGGAATAAAACCTTTATGCCGAACCGCCCCTAAGAGAGTTCCCCAGTCTACAAAATAGCGGATGTCATTCTTGCGGCATATCTCATCAAATCTCTTCAAAACTTCCATCTGTGCTGCCCAGACACGTTTCATCATTGACTTAACACAAAACCCCTCTCTGATTTCCTCTTTAAAAAAAGATTCTTCAAATTGCAACATTTCTTGTTCTCCTTATCTATATTCTTTCAGAAATATTTCTCTCTGCGCATAATAATCACTCATATCCAGGATTCCATCGTCATGGATACACCATGGTTTATCAGTATGCGGAACCACCCATATGCTTTGCTCTTAAGAAAGTCATCTATTTCCTGACAATATCCGACAAATTCTTCTTTGAACTGTTTCTTTTGTTCTGCGCTCCGCCTTCCCTCTTCTGCAAGATCTTCCATATTTCTTTTCACCACTTTTCTGCAATTCGTGATATAATACAATATAGTTACTATTATATACTATTTTTCGGAGGTATGCCATGTATTTTTTATATATCCGTATCGCAAACTCCACCCTGGATCTCTCATGGGTATTGGCAGAAATGGGGGAACGGGTAAAAATTTATGAAGCCGCTGAATTTAATCCTGTCTATCCTGTTTCAGAAGAATATGATAAACTGGATGCATTCCTGTCTGAACATCATTTTGACTGCCTGATTTCCTATCTGTTTGTTCCGGAAATTTCTGATATCTGCCAAAAAAGAGGACTGCCATATATTGGATGGATTTATGATTCTCCACTATTCACTCTGTTCCATCCCTCCGTTAAAAATCCCTGCAATTATCTGTTTATTTTTGACCGGGCAGAATATGAACATATAAAACCGCTGGGCATCCCTCACCTGTACTACCTTCCTTTAGGCGTCAATCTCACCCGAACGGGAGCTTTAAATATCACTGCCGAGGATGAGGCGGCTTATAGCTGTGATATTTCCTTTATCGGAAAACTCTATGTTGACAATTCCTATAACCGATTTATCCATCAATTTCCGACAGATGTCAGTACAGAGTTCAAACTCTATCTTCTGGAAAATCTGTGTAACTGGCGCAGGCAGAAACCCTGGCCAAGAATCTCCTCAAGAACATCGGATTATATCAGCCAAACTTTCGGCGACGCTGTTTTAAACCACGGATATATGGATCTTGACTTATTCCTTGGCATTACCTTTCTCTCTAAAAAACTGGCTGAAATGGATCGCATCACTGTTTTAAACACTCTTGCAGAACATTTCCGGGTAGATTTGTACACCACAAGTGATACCGGATTTCTGAAAAATGTACAGGTCCATCCCTCTGTCAGCTATTATTCTGCTATGAACAAGGTCTTCTATCTGAGCCGGATTAACCTGAATATTTCACAGCCCTCTATTGAGACGGGTCTTCCCCAGCGAATCTTAGACATTATGGGTTCTGGCGGATTCTGTCTCAGCAACTATCAAGAAGAAATAGACGACTATTTTGTAATCGGGAGAGACATAGAAGTTTTTCATGATTTAGATGAGCTAAAAGAAAAAACGGCCTATTATCTCTCTCACGAAGAAGAACGGCTTCGGATTTCCGTCAATGGCTACCAACGAATTCGGGAAAACTTTTCCTATCCACATCAATTGGGGAAGATTCTTAAGATTGTAAAGGAGGAACTGACATGAAACTCTTATTCTACCGTTATGGAAGCATCTGCGAACCAGATATTATCCAGGGTTTCCAGGAATTGGGACATACCGTATTTCAGATTGCAGAGGAAATCACCAATAAATCCCTGGCGCCCCAGGAGGCAATCAAGATTGTCAGCCAAAAATTATTTGAACAACCTGTAGATTTTGTATTCAGCATGAATTTTTATCCCTTTTTAAGTGAAGTATGCAACATCTTCCATCTCCCCTACCTCTGCTGGACCGTGGATTCTCCCGTCATGGAGCTTTTTGCCACCTCCATTTCTCATCCCTGGAATCGAGTTTTTCTTTTTGACCGTGCACAGTACGATGAAATTTCCTGCTATAACCCCAAATATATATATCATCTCCCTCTTGCCGTGAATGTGCAGCAGAAACAGCAAGTGATACACGCTTCTTCTTCTGATCTGAACCATAAATTTGCTTCTGATATTTCTTTTGTAGGTTCTCTTTATACAGAAAAATGTCCCTATGACAAATTGACAGAACCTTCTGCATATCTTTCCGGCTATCTGAAGGGCCTTATGGAAGCGCAGATACGAATTTATGGCGGATTTATTATTGAAGACTTACTGACAGATGAAGTCGTACAGGAATTTAAGAAACACCTGCCAGATTTTTTTACCTATCCTTCTGCCTCTTATTTAACAGACAAAAAAACTATGGCGCAGTTTTATATCGGAAACAAAATTTCTTCCATGGAACGTTTGCGGGCACTGGAACTGCTTTCAGATCATTTTTCCGTAGATCTCTACACTGCCAGCGATACTTCCTGTCTCCCCCATATCAATAACTGCGGACGTGCAAAAACGCTGGAGGAAATGCCTGTGATCTTTCACTGCAGCAAAATTAACCTGAATATTACCTCCAAGTCTATACGGAGCGGCGTTCCTCTTCGTATTTTCGATATTCTGGGATGCGGCGGCTTTGCCCTCACAAATTTCCAACTGGAACTTCCAGAATTGTTTGCCGTAGGGGAAGATTTGGTCTGTTATGAGAATATGGAAGATCTCCTTTACAAAACAGACTATTTTCTCCGCCACGAGACAGAACGCCGGGAAATTACAGAAAACGGTTTTGAAAAGATAAAAAAATGCCATACGTATCCCATTCGCCTGGAAGAGATGCTCTCCATGGCATTTTCAGGAGACAACAAATAAGAGGAGGATTTTGAAATGCATATTTTATTTATAGACTGGCCATGTTTTGGCAAATCAGATGCTGTTTTGGCTTTTGAGCAGATGGGATATCAGCTGAAAATGTTCTTCCACAAAGACTATCAGGAACGTATCAGCCCTGATTTCAATCAGGCATTTGACGAGGCCGTCAAGACCAACAAATTTAAGTTCTGCTTCTCTTTTAATTATTATCCTGTGGTTGCTGAGGGTTGTAAACGAAATGAAATTCCTTATATCGCCCTGGTATATGACAGCCCTTATGTTCCGCTCTACTCTTATACCATGATTTATCCTACCAACCATGTATTTCTCTTCGATAAACAGGAATATTTAAAACTGCGGAATATAGGCATTCCCACCGTATACTATTCTCCCCTTCCTGTCAACGCCTCTGCCATTGATTTACTGGCAAAAAATCGCTTTGACCGCAGGAAATGTACGTGCGATATTTCATTTGTTGGAGCCCTTTACAATGAAGCACATAATTTCTACGACCGTCTTGCCGGCGTCAACGATTACACCAGAGGCTACCTTGACGCTGTGATAGAAGCCCAGCTCAAAATTTATGGCTACAATTTTCTGGAAGAAATACTCACCCAGGATATCATACAGGAACTACTGCGGGTATCTCCCTATTCTAACGACAAATATGGGGTAGAAACACCAGCATATATCTATGCCAACTATTATCTGGGCAGGAAAATTACTTCTCTGGAACGTATCAGGCTTTTGACTGCCATTGGTGAGCGTTTTCCTGAAAAGTTAAAACTATTTACATTGAATCGGCAGCTTCATATTCCCCATGTACAGAATATGGGTACGGCAGACTATTTTAATGAAATGCCCCATGTCTTTGCCAACAGTAAAATTAACCTCAACATTACCTTGAAAAGTATTCAATCCGGCATCCCATTGCGCGCCATGGACATTATGGGCGCCGGCGGATTTTTGCTCACCAATTTTCAGGCTGATTTTCTGGACTATTTTATTCCCGGCGAAGACTTTGTATATTATAATGATTCTGACGATTTACTGAACAAAATCGAATATTATCTTTCCCATGAGAAGGAACGGCAGGAGATTGCTCAAAACGGACATCAAAAAGTAAAAGAAAATCACAGTTTTCAGAAATGTTTTGAGAATATGTTAGAAACCTTAAAGCAATAACCCTCTGCACAAATCTATAATTTTTTCTTTCATAGGATTCAGGTGTCAGAAGGTGGTATTATAAATGCTTATTGGCAATTTGCACAAATAAATACAAACGTTGTGGAAACTGTCTCAGACAGAAAAATTTCTAAGTGTTCCAGCAAAAAATATTGAAATTTTACGCAACCAGCTTATATTCGCCATCCCTGGCTCAGATAAGCCTTTTTCAAACATCCTGTTTGGAAATTGCTGGTTCTAAATCGAACACTAAGAAATTCTAACTGTCAGGACAATCCACAACTTTTTGTACCTATTTGTGCAAATTGCCAGCTTCATTTTATTTCACTACTTTTTGACAACCGAATCTTTATAGGAAAAATACTTTTACTTTTTGCGCAATATAGTCTTTCCTATAGAAAAAAACAAGACCGAAAAATTCGGTCTTGTTTTATGATAGTCACTAATCTGATTAGCCAAGTAAGGACAATACACCCTGTGTAGACTGATTAGCCTGTGCCAGCATAGACTGTCCAGCCTGAGCAAGAATGTTGTTCTTGCTGTACTCAACCATCTCTTCTGCCATATCAACGTCACGGATACGAGACTCAGCAGCAGAAGTATTCTCAGAAATATTATCCAAGTTAGAGATGGTATGCTCTAATCTGTTCTGTAATGCACCAAGATAAGATCTCTGCTCTGATACCATATCGATAGCTGCCTGAATCTTTGTCATAGCAGAACCAGCTGTGCTGAAGGAGCTTACGCTCAATTCGTTTACAGAAATAGCAGAAGCGCTCATGTCGCTGATGCTGATGGAAATCTTCTGGTTTGCCAGAGCACCAACCTGAAGTCCCTTGCCTGTAAAGCTTCCGTCTAACAGGTTCATGGTATTGAACTGTGTAGTAGACTGGATTCTTGTGATTTCAGATGCTAACTGGTCAATTTCTTTCTGGATAGCATTTCTGTCTACAGTGGTGTTGGTATCGTTAGCTGCCTGAGTTGCCAGCTCGTTCATTCTCTGTAAGATAGAGTGAACTTCATTCAGAGCACCCTCAGCAACCTGGATTAAGGAAACACCGTCCTGAGCATTAGAAGAAGCTTTATTCAATCCGCGGATCTGGCTTCTCATTTTCTCAGAAATGGATAATCCTGCTGCGTCATCGCCTGCACGGTTAACTTTGTAACCAGAAGATAACTTCTCAGTTGACTTAGCCTGTGCGCTTGTTGTGATACCTAACTGTCTGTTTGCGTTCATCGCTGTAAGATTGTGCTGTACTACCATAATATATTCCTCCTTGAATGTACTGCAGCTTCCATGCTGCATTTAATAATTGGGATTGCAATCTTCCCTTCCGGCCGTACGCTCCATCCGGTCCGATTACTGAAATCTTAAGTAATGTAATTTATTTACTTGTAACATATATCGGAGACTTTTTTCGATACTTAACACCCGATTTTAATTTTTTTTATTTTTTTCTAATTTATTTTTCTCGCCTACTTCTTTTTGTCCATAAAGTGAGAATCCACCACATTGAGCTTGGACATGCTCCTGTAATACTGGCTTGCTGCCTGATTGCTGGCGCGTGCCTGACGGATATTTCCTTTGACGGCTGAAAAACGTTTTACAGCAAGATCATGGTTTCTTACTTCTTGTGTCTGAACTGTCGTGCTTCTGTCCGTAATCTCTGTGATTAACTGTTTCATAATGCGGATTTCTTCTTTATAATCTTCCTTCTGCTGTTGAAGAATCGGCTTAATTCTGTCATATATCTGCTGAAATCCTTCGTCCAGCTGATTTAACTGTTCGATCAGCGTTCCCTTTTCCTCTATATTTTCATCCAGCCTGTCCGGATCTGAATTTTCATCTGTAAACAGAATCCCTTGTTCCTTATTTTTCTCTATAATCATATCCAGAACGCCTTTTTTCTTCTCAAGACTCTGAATCAAAATGGTAATATACTCTCTGTCCTGCATGTTATCCTCCTCTGAAAAAGAATGCATTTTACGCATTCTCCGCGCGTGAGCGGGCTGCGAAGCAGCAACTTCTTCTCCGCGAACTGCGCATAATTGCTATTTCTCTTATAGGAAACACACTTTCACGCTTTAGTGTGACAAGGTCTTTCCTATAGAAGAAAAAAGAAGACTACTGCAATGCAGTATTGCAATAGTCTTCCTGCCATCGACTTTTATCTCGCTTTCTGCATGACCTCTTTCCAAGTATCACGCATAGTACGCAGATGCTTTAACACCTCTTCCAATATCTTTTTGTCTTTTTTGACATTTGCCTCTACCAGCCTGTCATAAAGATACTTATAGACATTCTCAAAATCTTCAGACACCGGATATTTATGATTCAGGGTCGCCCGGAATTCTTCAATGATGTTTTCAACCTTTACAATATTCTCATGCGCTTTCTGAACATTGCCCTGTTCGACAGCGACTATGGCAACATTACAGAATTTAATCGCACCTTCATACAACATCAATGTCAATTCTCCCGGAGATGCCGTCATAATCTTATTTTTGTTGTAAGCTGCATAACCCTGGTTTGCAATCATGGTTTATTTCCTCCTTGAAATAAATTATACAACTGTCCAGGTATTCCCTGGACAGCCGTTCATGCTTATCAGGAACCTAATAAGCCGCTTAATGCGCTGGTACTGCTCTGCAGAGAAGAAAGCGCCTTCTCCATGGCTGCAAATTTCTTATAGTATTTTTCTTCCATGGCTGAGACTTTCTCCTCCCACTTCTTGATGGTCTTGGTATAATCATCATAGTCTCTCTGCATCTTCTTATCATGATAAATGCTGAATTTGCTGTTCATTGTGGTACTCTGCATCTTTTTATCCAGTTTTTCATACAGATTATCACTCAGCTTCTGGAAAAATTCCTGTACTCTCTCAGGATTATCCTGGATCGCTTTCATCAGGGAATTGTTCCCGCCATTATATCCAGCAGAAATCTCATCTTCACTGTCCCCGTCTATATGGAAGAGATAACCTTCATTCTCGGCTGCCGCAAGATATCCCTGGGTCTTGATGCCGAAACTTGCAAGGCTGTATTTCTTGCCATCGCTTAAAGTAAAGCCCTGAGCCATACTGCTGGTCATAAGACTCATAACAGAAGAAAGCGTATCGTCTCTCCGCAGAAGAGAGCCCTTGATCTTCTCTTCCCATTTCTCAATTTCCTTATCGGACATGGCCTCTTTCTCTTCATCTGTCAGAGGCTCATATCCCTTGGCAGAATCCGCATTGTACAATTGATCCATCTCTTTGATAAGAGCATTGTACTCTTTCAGGAAATCCTTAATACTGTCATAAATGCCCTGTACATTCGCCTGAGTAGTAATACTGAGTTCCTCACCAGGCGCTGTTGTCTGCAGCGCTGTGATGGTAACGCCGTTCACTGTAATATTATTGCTTGCAGACACATACTTGGCTCCATTCAAGGTTATTTCTGCATCTGATCCATTAATTCTTGTAGCTCCCTGGCTGTAAGCGGTATCCGTCTTCGCCTGCTGTACAAAGGTCAGTTTATCCATTAACGTATTGACACGGTCGGCAGTGGTAATGCCGTCTCCTGCCGGCGCTGCCCCTGTCAGCAGAGCATGCTGGTTAATGAACTCTTTCTTACCTGCAATCCCCTCCTGTGTTGTCCTGATATTATTATTCGTACTCTCAATACTGAAATTCTTTGCGTCCAGCCAGGCATTCAGATCGTCCGCCCCGGCTGCATAGGCAGCCTTCACCTCATTTGCTGTCTGCTCGTTGCTGGCAGGATTGGAAGCAAAATCTTCATAAGCAGCCACTGCCTTTCCATTGGATCTCAGTTTGGCAAAATCATCTTCACTGATATCCAGTTTATTTTTTAACTGTTCAAACTCAGCATAGTTGCCAGCTTCTTTGAGTTCTTCATCAGACTGCCACAGGTAGCTTTCCAGTTTATCCTGTTCCGCCTGTGTCAGTTTAGCAGTTCCCGTCCCGCCATCATCTCTCAGGGTATTCTTCATAGAGGAATACGCTAGCGCATAATTGCGGTCTGCCTGTAAGTTGGTGAGTTTTGTCTTTTCCGCAGCAATCGCCGCCTCAGACTCCGCAATACTGCCTGCGGTGCTGGCGTCGCCCTGGTATGTGCCAATGGTATCTAAAATACTTTGAAAATTAGCTCTGGTTGCCGCATCATCCAACGTAACGCCGTCTGCCTGGTAAACTGCATACTTCTCCCATGCTGCATATGCTTTGTCATTGGCATCGGAATCTACATATACACCCATGCTCTTTAGAGCAGAAAGTCCGTTGCCGTCCGTAGCAGTTAACGCAAAATCATTTTCTACGCCACTGTCTTTTGCAGAAATATAGACACGGTTATTGCCTGAATCATAATTAGCAGAAACTCCTGCCTCTTTCAGCTTATTCACAAAACTATTTACCGTCATATCAGAGCTGACTTCAATATTTTTAGTTCCATCCTTCGTGGTAACCGCAATGGTTCCCTTGCCGTCCACCATTCCCAGCTCTTTCAGAGTTGTTTTGGATGTGGTTCCGCTTTTCAGAACTCCTCCCGTAATATAACCAGTAGACGCAACCTTGTCAATCGTCAGCTTCTGCGTGCCGTTCAGCGCACTGTTGCTTGCCATAACAGTTGCCTTGGTGGGGTCTGAAATAGTAGTTGACTTCTTATTATAATATGAGCTCAGCTTCATATTGCCAAGCCTCTTATAAAGGCTGTTAACCTTTTTATTCAGTTCTTTCCAGGCATCCATTTTCCAGTCCAGCTTGGTCTGCGCCTTCACATATTTATCCTTCTTGGTACTGTAAGCAGATACCAGCTCCTGCACAATAGAATCTGTATCCAATCCAGATACCAAACCTGATACTCTAATTGCCATAATAATTCCTCCTAACCTTTCTCATCTACCAACAATCCTGCCAATTCCCATACCTTCGCAATCATATCAAGGGTTTTCTCCGGCGGATATTCCTTGAGCACTTCTTTCGTCTGCTTATCCACAATCTTAATTGTTACCCGGTTCGTGGAATCATGAACCCCAAAAACAGCTTCTGAATTTACAACCTTCTTATTAATTTCTTCTACTGCCCGTTTCAATCCTTCTGTGGAAGCCATTCCTTCTACTGCTTCTCTGTTATCCTGAGCTGCTGATTCTGCCGGTTCACCGGCGTTCATCTTCCCCTGAGCCCTGCCATTGTCCACCATAGATTCCGAGAGCCTCTTTTTGGGCTTTACTTCCGCTATATCAACAACTTTTTCTGCCGCCCGCTCGCTCTTCACCACCGTTGGCGGAGTCTCTGGCTTTGCTGCTGGTTCAACCGAACTTACTTTAGGTTTGGGGCTACTTCCCTGATATGCCGCAATCCCAGCAGATTTTAATGCTTCAATTGCCATTATAATCACCTCCATGTGATATTCCCAGACAGATGGACTGGCAAATTCCCCACTGTCCATTCTTCTTGTTTTGATTCATGTCCCTTTCAAAAACTCTCAAACCGCGTATTTCAAAGGGGCAGACAGACTTCACCTGTCTGTTGCTATATAATAAGTATCGGATTTTTTTTTCAAATATTTACGTTTTAGAGAATATTTTTCAGCGCATTTACATTCTCCAGATTCACTGCTGCTTCATTTTCTTTCTGAATCTGAATATAAACCTCTTTGCGGTATACCGGCACCTCCTTGGGAGCGCTGATCCCGATCTTCACCTGATCACCCCGCAGCTCCAGGATACTGATTTCTATATCATTGTTTACAATGATGGATTCGCCTTTTTTTCTGGTAAGAGCCAGCATCCTATTCACCCGCCTTTTCTTTCTTTGCCTGCAAAATCTCGTATATGGGATATTTTACCGGAAAACTGTCTTCTATAATAATCTGATCCGCTTTTCTTTCATCCACATTGATTACAATGGGAGCTTTCAGATTAACACTGAGTTTCTTCACATCCGCCGGCACGGTCACTGTTACAAGAACATACGTATTTTCCTCTGTCAATTCACCCAGATTCTTTAAAAGCTCATGCTCCACCTTAGGATCATAATCTTCTTTAATAATCAAAGGATCGATTACCGGAAGGGCAAAACCTGGTTCCTCAATTGACTGCAGCCATGAAATATTCTTGCGTCTTCCATCCTCTGCCTCATCATAGATCAATGTAAATCTCTGACAATGCGGAAACCCGATGATCCCCTTTTCAAAGAAAATAATCTTTTCTTCTTCTACCTCAATCTCTCCAAACAATCTTGTGTTCAACTGCATTGTTTCCTCCATTCTGTGCATTTTTCAGCACAAACAGGCAGTTAGTGAAAGAATTAACCATTCTTTCACTCTTATCCTTCCATTCCCAATATGGTAAAACATATATTTTGATACCGTATCTGTTTTACAGATAATTTAATAATGTCTGTCCATTTGCCTTTGCTGATGCCTGCAGAGAAGCCTGATACGCATTATATGCAGCCGTATATTGAATAATAATGTCTGACAGCTCCATATCTTCATTTCTGGATTTCAACTGTTCAAAATTCGCCTGTTGATTTGCCATTCTGTCCTCTGTCAGTAACAGGCGGCTCTCCCTGCTGCCCAGATCTGTTCTGGCAAGCGTAACCTTATCTTTATAATCCTGGAATTTTCCTACCCCTCTGGAATAAATTTTCTGCATGTTGTCATCTGCATACACCGCTTCCTTTTGCGCGGCCTCCAGCCACTGGTCCAGCGCTGCCTGTGACGCGGGATCTGAATACTGTGCCTCTTTCTTCATTTCTTCCAGCTTTGTCACTTTATCATGCGCTGCAATCGCCGCCTGAACTGCTGTTGTAAGTTCATCGATATCTCTTCCGATAGAAGCATCCATTACATCGCTTGCCTGGGTATTTACAGTAAGGCTCTGGTTAAAGGAAACCGTAAACTTAATCTCCTGATTCTCCTTGGTATATTCAATCTCATTATCCGGATCTGTAATGTCCTTACAGTCAAAATAATGTTCCGGACGAAGCTCTCCTTCACTAAAACCTTTTTTCTCATACGTAATACTGAGCTGTGCTTTCTGGCTCGACAATTCATTGGCCACATTCGTGCCCAGAATTAATTCTCCCGTCTCCTTAAAATAGATTGCCTGATTCGGACGTACCTCGAAATTATCTGCTTCCCAGTCGTCATAAGACATATCTGTGATAACATTGACAAATGCCGCTCCTATCTGCATATCTCCCAGGTTTTCCCATCTTCCTGATGCTTCATCGTAATATTTTAAATTATCCGGGTCCAGCGTCTCCGTTTGTTCATATGACAGGCGGATGCGTTTATTGATATTTTCCTGAGGCATATCCTCAACTGCAACCCCTACCTGCACTTCTGCCGGGTTATTCGGCACCACTACATTATTGCTGTAATAACGCTTCTCTTCAATATCCTCAAAAGAAACCTTTTCTGTGATCTCATAAGCTGTATCTGCTTCATCTTCTGCAAACGTAAGCTGCTTATTTGTCTTATAACCGGTAAATACATGCCTGCCGGCACAGTCTGCATTCCCTTCATTATATACCTGCTCCCGCAGAGACTGCAGGTTCTTTAAAATAGACGCACGGTTCTCCGGTGTCAATGTATCGGTAGCTCCGTTCACACACTGCGTATACACATCATCTAAAATTTGCTGCTGATTCTTCAAAGCAGATTCTGTCACCTCCATCCAGGATCTCGCATCTGGAATATTGCGTTCATAATATTGATCCAGTTCACTGAGATTACTTCTCAAACGCAATGCCCGAATGGCAATTACAGGATCTTCAGAAGGTCTGGAAATCTTCTTCTGGGTGGTCATCTGGGTATTTAAAATATCAACATTAACTTTATTGCTGTTGATATTCACCATACTGTTTCTGCTGATCATACTGTTCGTAACTCTCATTAACAAGCCTCCTTATACACCGGTTTCCAAAATCAGGCGGTTATACATCTCTGATAATGTCTGTATCATACGTGATGCCAGATTATAGGAATTCTGAAATTTCAACATATCAAGCGCTTCTTCATCTTCGTCGACTGCAGATATAGACATTCTTTTCTGCAGGATCGATTCCGAAATATTGCTGTAATTTTGCAAAAACGTCTCAGCTTTCTGGGTATCCACAGAATTATCATTGATCAGGCACTTTAAGAACTGATCAGCACCGCCGCCCCGGAACATTTTGATCTCTGATTTGAGCTTCTGCATCTGTTCTACAATATTCTGTACGGCAACTCCGTCCGCCACATCTTTCTTATTCATGGTAACCAGTTTACTGACATCTTTATACACTCGTTCAGCCACTTTGACGTTTGCACATGTCAATTTGTAATAATCATTGACAGAGGTGCTCATATTTCCATCTGGATCGTAATCAGAAAAATCATACTCACTGCCATCGGCGCCATTTCCGGCTACTAACAGTGATCCTCCGTCATTTCCGTCAAGATCTACGCCCGACCTCTGGATATTATTGAGCTGTTTTGCAAATTCACGGAGAAATGTATTTGCCTGGGTCTGATAGTAGGGAACACCCATAACATCTATGCTCTCACCTATTTCAGCTTTACGGCCTGCCAGATTATCCCGTTCATCTGTAGAAAGGGGAATCTTCAACTGGAACTGGTATGTCTGTGTCTCAGCGTCATAACTGAAACCAGAATAACGGTATTCCTTGTTATTGATGGTGATAATTCCGTCCTCCGCCATGTTAATGCTGTTAATATCCGTAATGCTGGGGTTGCTGATCGTGACAATATCACCGCCCATCCCCGGCTCTATAGACTGTACGCTGCCGCTGAATCCCTGGTTATTATTGCCGTCGCGCATTTGAAACAGGGCTGCGATCCTTCCCTGGCAGTTCTTGCTGCTGACATTAAAAGGTACATTTGTATCGCTCCAGCGGATATCGTATAATCCATCTGCATCTGTCTGGTTGACTTTTTTCTCCCTTGCCACATATTTCAATGTGTTATATTCAAAATTATCTACCAACGTCTGTCCGTTAATCTTCACTCTATAGTTCGTGGCTCCGGTTTTCACATTGGGATGAGCTGGATCAATCACCGGCGTTTCCGTTACATCGACTTCCACCAGGTCAGACAGTTCATCAATGAGCAGCGCCCGCTGATCCCGCAGCTCATTGGCGTTGGTCCCCTGAAGCTCAATGACATTAATCTGTTTATTCAGCAGGGCAATTTTCTGGGCAATGGCATTCACGTTCTCCACCTGAGTGGCAATCTCCTGATTGGCGTCTTCCTGAATTCTCACAAGCCCTGTATTCATACTCTGGAAGAAATCTGCAAAATTCTGGGTTTTGCTGACAAACTGAGTTCTGGCGTCCAAATCTTCCGGTGTTCCGTGAAGTGTCTCCAAAGCATTGTACATCTCCTGCAAAATGGTAGAAAATCCTTTGGCATTATCGTCGTCCAGCAGATATTCTTCCATCTGCTGCATATAGTACAGTTTGCAGTCCTGCATTCCTACTCTGGCATTATTCTGCCAGTATTTCACATCATAATAAAATTCTCTCTTCTGAATAATTTCCGTGGTCGTCACACCGCTTCCCGCCATACCATAGCGCTGATTTGTCCTCAATGCTTCTGATGCAATACGGACGGCCTCCTGGCGGGTGTAGCCTTTGGTATTCACGTTTGCTATATTATTTGCAGTGGTATTTACAGCCGCCTGAAACGAATTCAAAGCGGAGCCTGCAATCGTTAGTCCAAAAAATGTTGATGGCATATTTTCCTCCGTTCTATGCGCTCCTACTCACTCTTCCTGTTACAGCCTGGTCACAAGATGCTCCAGCATCTCTGAAATCACATTGATAAACCGGCTGGATGCATTGTATGCATTCTGGTATTTAATCATATTCTGCAGTTCTTCATCAGCGGATACCCCAAATACCTGCTGCCGATTATTGTCTATGCTTGCGACCTCGCTTGTAAGGCTCTGTGCCATTCCTTCGTATACAGAACCGGTCGCCGCCACATCCAGCATCATTCTGCGGTAATATTCTTTAAATGTACATGGGTCCGTATTGCTGGGGTTAATGGTCTGTGTCCTTTTATTCCACACATCTACCAGAGCCTGCACCATCTCCTGTGCCGGTTCCCCATTTTTCAATAAGTGCGGCAGACCGCTCTCCTGCTGCAGAAGATCTGGGTTAATTGTCAATGAATTGATGGTATACATCTTTGAAGTATCCACACGGTCTTCTTCATTATAGACATAATATACTGTCTGCCCATCATCTGCCATTACCTCTGTATAACGGTCGCAGCCGTTGCGGACAAAAAGCTCTCTTCCTGGTTTCTGGCCGTCTTTGCCCAGAGCTCCTTTCTCTTCATCCCAGACTTTTACGTTGTTGTAAATGGTCCCGTCTGCTCCCCGGAAGCTTACCGTTTTTGTGGGACTTAAGATATCATTGATGGCTGTCACCAGCTCGTGGACCATCTGATCCAGTTCCGCTTCTGAGTTCATCACTGCCGACATGCCGGTAGTATCTTCATACTGTTCTTTCGTCAAACCTGTAATATCACGATAGTTTGCCACTTTGTCGCCTCTGGCAAGCACCCATCCTTTTAACTGTCCGATGTCTGTATCCAGCAGTGTGGAAATATCTTCGCTGAAATCAAACATCTCCGTATACTGTTCTCTGCCCAGGTCAGACAACTGAGGCCAGATAGGATTCACAAAACCGGTCACAGAATCGGTAATTCCCATCACCTCAAATACATGAATCTCATCCACAAATTCTACATTCTCCAGCTTCACCCTTACGGTTCCGTCTGCCCGCTCTTTAAATTCCACTTTGGCAAGGCTGGACAGCTCATCCAGCGCATTATCTCTTTCGTCACGCAGTGTCATAGCTGTCTCTACACCGCCGGACTCAATTCTCATAATCTGCTGATTCAAATCCTGAATCGTATGCCCCAGCTCATTAATACGGTCAATCGTTTCATTAATTTTAATATTCAGCTTCTGCTGATAAGATTTCAGATTATCGTAGATACTCTGGGAACGCTCCAAAAACAGGGTCGCCTTCTGAACCACCAGATTCTGTGAAACCTCTTCATCCGGTGTCTTGGCAAGTTCTTCAAAAGATACCCAGAAAGCTTCCAGTACTTCCTGAAACTGCTCTCCCTCCAACTCCTGAAATAAAGACTGAATTTCTGAGGTAGCTTCGCTGGACGCCTCATAAAATCCCTGTCTCCCGTTCTCTGTGCGGTAATATTGATCCAAAAAGTTATTTCTGGTATGCACAACATCTGCAATCTGCAGACCTAATCCTGCCTGCTGGTTACTGATGGATGCCTTCCTGTCAAATGTTACATAATCGCGGTCTGCAAACAGCACCTGCTGTCTCACATACCCCTTGGTATCCACATTGGCAAGGTTATTTGCCGTGGTGTTTAATGCATTCTGACTGTTCTGCAGACCGGAGGCCCCGATATACAGACTTCCCATTCCATTCGCCATTTTATTCTCCTTTACTGCCTGGCATCAAAACCGCTGTTTCCTAATAAATCTCCGGTATTGTTCGCCCGTTTATCATAATTCGCCGTTTCAGGCGCCTGCCGCATACTGCGAAACAGCGTCAGATCAAATTCTGCCATCTCCATTGCCAGCCGCAGCAATTCTTCATTCTGCTGATTAATGTCATTCAGCTTTTCTAAAGTCTCCCGAAGCCTCTCTCTTAATTCTGTGAGTTTGCGCTGTTCTTCGGGCTGTTTATTTAAAAATGCTATCATATTAGTAATGGTCAGTTCCTCCGGATCCTTACTAAGTACGATAGACATATCTTTGACAACTTCTTCTCTTTTATTTTCCAGATTCTTGAGAATACCAGCTATCTCCTGTTCTCTTTCGGTAATCTCCTCAAGAGCCGGAATATCACCGTCTATAATGATCTGCTTCTTCTCATGAGACAGCTCCGCAAGACGTTGATATTCCCCATTCTCCTGGTCTAAAACACTGATAAAATCTTCCATTAAGCTTGCCACTTAAAAACCTCATTTCTAGCAATATGCATCATATTTCTCAATCAGTTTTGCTGCAAAATCTCCGGTATCCACTTTATAGGTACCGGAAGCAATCTGCTTTTTGACCTGTATTACCTTGTCCGCCCTGATGTCTGAAGCCTCCGCTACTGCCTGCTTTGCCACCTGATAATCGTGTCCAGTCTGAGAAATTTGAACCTGATCTCTTTTTTTAACGCTGTCAGCGCTCTTCACTTTGGAAGACCTGCTGGCATTGTACATCTGGGTAATCTGATTATATGCTTCTATACGCATAAGGACCTCTCCTTTCCGTAAAAATCTTTTTCTCTTACTATTTTGTTAATTTATCATCTAATTTATTTATCGGTTGTTTGATAGGAAACTTTAGAAAATTCGAAAAAAGAATCATAATCCCGCTTTTTTACATTTTAATTCTATTTCGTAATTAAAAGTATCCTTTTTTTGCTACAATAGAACCGCAGACATCCGTCTGAAAGGAGGTCCTACGACATGAAAATGATAATTGGAGATAAATTTGTATCTGCATCAGATCATACAACTCTTTCTGTTACAAACCCTTATGACAACAGTATTTTAGACACCGTACCGCATGCATCCAAAGATGATGTGGATTCAGCTGTATCCTATGCGCTGCAGGCACAAAAAAAATGGAAAAAGGTTCCAGTATACCAGAGAGTGGAGCTTGCCATGAAATTTCTGGAATTGGTTCAGAAATATAAAGAAGAGCTTGCAGAAACATTAACCCGGGAATCCGGGAAAAATATTACGGAAGCAAGAAATGAAATCAATAATATATTCACCGCCTGGCCAGCATTCTGTGAAAAAGCAAAACACTTGTACGGAACCGTGATTCCAAACGGCATGGAGCGTGGACACGACAGTAATCTTGTCCTGACAAAACGGGAGCCCGTAGGCGTGGTTGCATGTATTATTCCCTTTAATTTTCCCTGTAACCTTTTCAATCAGAAGGTTGCTCCGGCGATTTTATCTGGAAATGCTGCTATTATCAAACCTGCCAGTGATAATCCGCTGACCGTATGCAGGCTGGCGGCACTGCTGCGGGAAGCCGGATTTCCTGCCGGTATCGTGCAGGTTGTAACAGGGCGTGGTTCCACGACTGGCACCTATCTCTGTGAACATAAGGATGTTCATGCCATTTCACTCACCGGTTCTTCGTCAGTCGGTATCTCGGTTGCACGCAGCGCTGCTGATACTTTGAAAAAAACAGCTTTAGAACTGGGCGGCAACGACGCCTTTATCGTCTTGGAGGATGCTGATCTGGATCTTGCCGTCCAGGAAGCTGTACAGGCCAGATTCTATAACGCTGGACAAATCTGCTGCGCACCCAAACGATTCCTGATCCATCGTTCGCTTTACAGCAGATTTCTGGATGAAACAGTAAAACGTGTATCTGCCCTTAAGAGCGGAAATCCTCTGGACGATCAGACACAAGTGAGTACTTTGATCAGCGAAAAGGCTGCCATAGAAGTGGAAAAACAAATAAATCTTACCATCGAACAGGGCGGACGGCTTCTGCTGGGCGGAAAAAGAACAGGCGCTTTCCTGGAACCTTCTGTAATTGCAGACGTCCCGGCAAGTGCAGACATCCTTCACAATATGGAAGTATTTGGTCCTGTAATGCCTGTTGCTCCTTTTGACACAGAAGACGAGGCAGCCGCATTAGCCAATGATTCTGTATATGGCCTGGGAGGAAGTGTGTTTACCAGAAACCTTACCAGCGCCGCCCGTTTTACAGATGAATTGGAATGCGGCTGTGTAGTCGTCAACGGTTCCAGTTATTTCCGCAGCTTTGAAATGCCCTTTGGCGGCTGGAAACAATCTGGTCTGGGTACTGAAGGTGTATATTCCACCTTTGATGAACTTACCAATATAAAATGTATTGCACTGAAAGGAATTGTGCGCTAATGCACAGTATCAAAGTTTGCGAAACAGATCGTCAATCTTCGTATTGAAGATCTGTGCAATCGCAAATATTTCTTTGTCAGTTGCAATTCTGGTCTGTCCCTCCAGTTTGGAAAGAGAGGAAAAATTAATATCGACATCTAATAACTGCATGTTGATCGCCAGATCCTTCTGGCTCATTTTATTCAATCTTCGGATTTTAGTGATATTTGCCCCTATCATATTCTTATCCCCAAGTGGTTTCTGCCTTGGTTTCATATGAATTCTCCTTGTATCGTTCCCGCATATTACTTTGAATTATAGCATAGAACATACAGATTGGAAAGTATGGAAACGGCGGAAATATTTTATTCATTTGCAGCAAAATGAAACAACAAGACAGGAGAATTCTATGGATAGTATCGTACAGGCTGTCTTTGAACACAGCCTTTTAACACCTGATAAAACTGCCATTACTGTTGACGATAACAAAATCAGCTATCAGGAGCTGGCGGAAAAAATAAGAATCTTTTCCGGTTCCCTGAAATCACGTTCTGTCAGAAAGGGACAGCGGATTGCCATTGAAGCTGACAATCTGATCTCATATTTTGCAGCTTTTCTGGGCTGTCAGCTCAGCGGCGCCATAGCAGTTCCTATTGAAAAAAATATTTCAATTTATAAATTACAGGACATTTTAAAATCTACAAAGCCGTCTTTGGTGTTTATGAAAAATAATGGTGAATCTTACGAAGATTTTCTGAATGGCTGTATTCCCACAGGAAATATTTCTTATCCTAAAAGCACAGCTGCCGCTGCCGTCATTGCCACCACAGGAACAACCGGCAAACCTGTACTTGTCACGCATACCAATGGAAGCCTGCTGGCAGAAGCCCAGAACCTTTCCTCAGGAACCGATATAGATTCTGATACTGTGCTGTTTGCCAATATTCCATTTAATCTTGCACTGGGCTACCGGAGAGTATTTGCCGTACTCTATGCAGGCGCAACTGCAGTACTTACCCACAAACCTTTAACCCTAAAGCTACTTGGCAGCTATATCAAAAACTTCGGCATCAATTATCTCACCATTGTACATTCAAAAATGAATAAACTATTGAATGTCAAAGATCCCGAACTTATACAGACTCTCCGCTGTCTGAAAGCCGTAGAAACCATGGCAGGTTCTATTACAACGCTGCAGATCCACTCTTTCTGCAGACAATATCCGCAAACTGCTTTGTATAATGTCTATGGCGCTACAGAATCCGGATGTCTTCTGATTAACGAATTGTCCAGAAATCCTGTGGAAAACTGTCTTGGAAAGCCAACGATAAATGCAGAAATATCCATTGTAGACGAAGACGGTCTTACCGTGGATTCATCAAATCAATATGGTTACATTGCTGTCAAAGGCAGGATGAATATGTCTGGCTACTATCATAAAAAAGCCCTGACCGAAAAAGTAATGCAGTCTGATCATATTGTTTTGAATGATATAGGCTACTTTGACGACGAAGGGTACTTTTACTTTGTCAGCCGCGTGGGTGATATCATTGATGTAGGAGGACACAAAATTGCTCCCAGTGATATTGAACAGGCTGTTTTAGGCTATGAAGGAGTTGCAGACTGTGCCTGTGTTGCACAAAATACCCAGGAATATATCCAGGTTCCCCTGCTCTACATCGTATGTTCAAAAGCTAATTTTGATATCCAAAAATTACAAAAGTACCTGGAACAGCGCCTGGAATCTTATAAAGTTCCCAAAGAAATCATTCCTATAGACAAAATACCACGCACTGCAACTGGCAAAATATTGAGAAAATTTCTTACCTTTCCCCCTAAATCCTGAACTATTTAAATACATTTTTAAAGGCAGTGTATCATCTGTAATTAAATTAAGATGATACACTGCCTGACTGTTGCGTATGCTCTACAACTTCATACCTTTCTTTTTTCTGGTAATTACAAGACAAGCTCCTGCAAGAAAAATTCCTGCACAAAGGACATATCTGGCATCAAAGGCAATTCCTGTCTTTGGTGTGCCGCTCTGCACTCTCGCTGTTCCCATATTCCTGGAAACAGAATTTACAGTTCTCACTCCAGAACCACCCACACCTGTGGTAGTTGTGGTGGTAGTTCCACCGGTTCCGCCATTTCCGTTAGTTCCGCCTGAATTATCATCTCCTGGATCGGGGTCCTGCTCACCTGGATCGGGGTCCTGCTCACCTGGATCAGGGTCCTGCTCACCTGGATCGGGGTCCTTCTGCCCACTGTCACCAATGCTCTCAAAAATATAACCATTTTCATTTGCGAAGCGTTCTGCTTCTGAGCCTGAATAGCCATAAATTACATCTGGCGTCCAGGAAGACTGGGAACCAATTGACGTCACACTTTTAGGAATTGTCACCGTTCCGATGCCGCTTCCCGTGAATGCATCTGCTTCAATCGTGGTTACAGAATCCGGAATCTTCAAATCATATACATAAGGACTTGAACTGAATGCCGAACTGGCGATAGTTGTCATTCCATCCGGCAATTTCAGGCTTGACTTGCCCATTGGGCTGTACAGAAGCTGAGACTGCCCACTGTCATATATTGCGCCTTCATTAGAAGAATAGCTTCCATTTCCACTTTCGATCGTAATCTCTGTCAGACTGCTGCAGCCATCAAAAGCACTCAAATCTATGGATGATGTACTGGCAGGAATTGTAATACTGGAAAGTCCGCTGCAGTTTCCAAACGCCTGAGCTCCGATACTTCCCACAGAACCGGGAATACTGACGCTTCCCAAACCGCTGCAGCCATAGAGAGTAAGTTCTGGTATGCTGGACATTCCGCCAGAAAGACTGACAGACGAAAGTCCGCTGCAGCCTGCAAGTACGCCACTTCCCATTGACGTCACAGAAGAAGGAATCGTAATCTCCGATAAGCTCACACAATTATTGAATGCTCCGCTTCCAATCTCTGCCACACTGCCCGGAATACCGATCGCACTGAGGCTTCCGCATCCATTAAACGCCTGAGCTCCGATACTTCCCACACCGTCAGGAATCGAAACTGCACCAAGGCTTCCGCATCCATCAAAGGTCTCTGCTGGAATCGTAGATAAGCCTCCTGGAAGCTCTACATAGCCCAGTGCGCTGCAGCCATAAAAAACGCCTCCTCCAAGACTGACTGCTCCCGTAAATACTGCACTGTTCAATCCTGTACAGCCAGAAAAACTGTATGAGCCTACACTGGTAATATTCGCCGGTATCGTCACACTGGAAATACTGCCATTGCCCGCAAACGCATAATCAGCAACTGCCGTTGCGGTCGCAGGAAGCGTGATGTCGCCGCCTGCCCCTGTATAGCCCGTGATGGTAGTTCCATCCATGGTAAATACGCTGATATCCTCCTGTGCCTTTGTATCCATAGCTGGATACAATACCAGGGTGAGAGTCAGTATCAGCACTGCACTCAAACACCTGCCAAACATTTTTTTCATCCTCTTGTCCTCCTTGCATTACCTGTCTTACCGATTCTCACACTTCTTTGCCACCAAAAACAATCTGCCGTCTTTTGTATAATTGTTACAGGTGGAGAGCGTTAATAATTTATCTCCATATGACACTTTAACTGGTTCGTCCATAATATTTAATGCTTTCACATTTTCCACATAATTCTTAAATGCTTTCTTATTCCCTGCATCAATAAAATCATAATACCTGAAATCACCAGCTTCTTCTGCCGCCACCTGCGAGAGGCATACTGCTATAATCTCATATACTGCCTTCTCGTAAATGGTGTCAAAGGTAATGGTCTTATGTTCCATCCAATAGTTTTTATCCAAATAATCTTTCAGTCCCCCGAACATCATGCCTGACTTCATGTTATGGCCATAGACGATCATGTTGTCATTAGGCTTCTCAAGATTGTTTCTGGAATCCAGGAAAATGGAACCATTGATGTCTTCTGCTCCGTTAAAATCATGATTCAGATAAAAATCACTGCTCTCTGATACCGCCTGCATTACCGGATAATCAATTTTTGTCCCTGCTATGGTAATCCAGCCTGCGAAATCAGCATTTGCCTCGTACAACCTCTCATATTCCGGCAGAATCCGAGGTCCTTTCGGCTCTGTAAACTCGGCAGCATACACATCGTTCTCCACAGTCTCTGTCTCTGCCATTATCGGCTCTTCTTCTGATGTATCATCCTTCTGCAATACATTCATAAGCTTCGCTGACAGCCAGTCGGAAGCTGCAGAAATCTCCTGTTCGTTCTTAAGTTTTTCCAGTTCTCTGGTCTTCTGCTGATCCCGATACTCACTTCCCAAAAACACCAGGAAGCAGACCACTGCACCAGCCATACAGATGGCACCGACCACCTGACCAGGTGACATCTGCTGGAATTTATGTGCAATTTTTTGGGCAAAGGAATTTTTAGACATAATCCGGTAATCCTCTGCCACCATATCCGAGAGGTACAGCAGATAGTCGTCACCGACTACGCTCTTGAAGATAATTTTTCCCTCCCGGATTAACGTGTAGAGCCGCTGCGCAACGCCAGGTTCATTGATATCCATTTTTTTTGAGATGTATCTGATTTTCTCAATATCCTCCAATGCTTCCTGATATTTATCGTAGGAATCAAACTGGAATTTTCCAATACAATATATTTTACTCATATTGATATCAACTTCCTTTCTTTCCTCCGGCTACTTTTTTGCTTTCACAGATTTTACCTTTGAATAGCTGCTGTAATACGTTTTATTTCCATTTTTCTTGCCAACACGGATCTTGTAATAATATTTCTTGCCGCCCTTTGCCTTTTTATCTGTATAGACATTCTTGCTGGTAGATGCAATTTTGGTATATTTCCCTTTCTTGCTGGTACTTCTGTAAACCTGGTAGGTTGTTGCTCCTTTGATCTTCTTCCATTTAATCACTACCCGTTTCGATTTACTGGAATTAAGTCCCGTGATACTGGTTGCCTTAGGCGCCGTACCAGTTTTTAAACTTACAAAATCACTGTAGTGATATTTGCCCCCTTTAATGACAAATGCTCTCACTTTATAGGTGCTGACTGTGCCCGCCTTAAGGTTCTTTACCGTGGATTTTGTGGTACTGTTTTTCTTAATCCTTACCTGAAGCTTATTCTTGGAATTGTAAATCTCATATCCACTGACTACATTATTTTTTGTCCAGGAAAATGTAATGCTGGACGCTGTGTATTTAGAAGCTTTCACACCTGTTACGCCAGGAACTATAATATTGAAGTTTATGGTCTGGGTTCCGGTATAATTGCCGTCTCCACGGACGATAACTCTTCCGGTTCCCGGGTATTTATTATCTACATAACTGATCTGGTAATCTTTCCCGTTGTTAAGAGCTTTTCCGCCGTTAGTTACCTGCACGGCTGGCGTTATGTCTTTTCCAGTATAGGTCTGCACTCCAATGTTTGTCACACTTGCTCTGCTTATATTCTGCGGCACAATCTTAAAGGTAACATTTCTGGTTCCACGGTATCGGTTGATTCCTGTTATGGTTATCGTTCCTGTTCCCACATTGGTATTCTCACCGTAAGAAACCTGGTAATCTGTCCCGTTTGTCAGAACGCTTCCGTTATCTTCCACACGCACGACAGGTACGATAGCCTCCCCAGTATAAGTATATGCTGCTGCAATGCCGCGAACCATAGTTTCCTCAGAAAATTCTCTTGCAATGTCAAAATTAACAGTTCTGGTTCCTGTATACCATCCCATTCCGGTAATCTTAATCGTCGCCGTACCACGTTCTATATTGTTGTCATATTCCAATATATAATCGGTATTTTCTATCAGCTCTGTTCCGGCAAAGGTAATTTGAGGTTTAGGTGTCACCGGAGCCCCAGTATACTGCTGTACCGGAATATCTTCTATATTTGCCAGATTCATGGTACCTAAAATCCGGAAGCTGCTCTGTACCGTTCCTGTGAAATTACCAATACCGGTAATGCTTACCTCAGCCATTCCCACCGCAACATTTTTGGCATAGCTTAATGTATAGTCACGGTTCAAAATCAGTTTCTGATCAGCTTCTTCATCATTGCTTTGGTTTCTTCTATAGGTAAGTTCTACATTTGGTGTCACCCCTCTGCCAGTATAAAGCTGATCTTCAATATCTCCCAGTACCATATCACTCGCCAGACCGTCGTCACCACTGACATCTCTGCAGATACTCTTTGGTACAATGTTAAAGTCTGCGGTTTCTCTTCCTGGGAAATTACCTGTTCCAGTAACAGTTACAGAGGCTGTTCCCACGTTGATATTATTCGCATATGACAATTCATAATCTTCGCCTTCTGTCAGCGGGAATTCCATGTCCTCAATGCCTTCCACATTTTCAACCTTAAAGAATACCTGCGGCTTAGGAGCGATCTCCGATCCATTGTACGTCTGATCTGGTATTTCTTCTACCCGTATTCTTCCCTCTGCCGGCACAATCCGGAAAGGTACCTGACGTGTTCCTGTATAATTGCCTTTTCCTGTAATGGCAATCATTCCAGTTCCTATATTGGTATTATCCGTGTAGGCTCCCAGCTCATAATCCTCGCCTTCCACCAGAAGCGTTCCGTCTTTCGCCTTAACTTCAATGGTTGTTGTCACTGGTTTTCCAGTGTAAATTGCATTTTCTGCCTTAATTTCAAAATCATCTTCCTGTCCTTCTGCTATCTCAAAGCTTTCCGGCAGGATTGTAAATTTCTTACGTATTTCGCCTCCGTATGCGCCCTTTCCGGTAATGATGATAACCGGTGCATCATCACCTGAAAACTCTGTTGCGGCAATGATATTGTTCTCATAGGAAAGATCATAGTCTTCTTTTGTCAGAACAATTTTGTTCGTGCCGTCCATATAAGACACTTCTACTTCCGGCTGTTTCTCCTGGCGGTTAAAGATCTGGGGACCTCCGGTAATGGTAACTTCCATACCTGAAATGGGGCGGCGGATAATATTAAAATACATGGTCTTCTGATTCAGATAATTGCCGCCATCTACCGCCTTAATGATAACACCTGCCTGATTCTCTTCTGTGGAAATCTCTGTGTTATTTACATAGCCTTCCACTACGTAATCCACATTGGGAACCATCAATTCTCCATGATTATAGACACGGATCTCCGGTTTAATCTCTTCCCCTGTATAAATGTAGGCGTTCTCATATTCTTCTGTAGAAGTGCTTCCGATAAATTCAGCCGTAATATCTCCCTGATCTGCTGCCAGGTCCTTGGGAATAATATTATAATATCTCTTGATGACACCGCGATAGCAGCCTTTTCCTCTGATTACAACCAGCGGTCTCTTCGTCTCATCTTCATCATCTTTACTTGCCACATTGCGGTTATTTCTGCTGACATCCGCTGCGTCACCCTGGTTCTCTTCTGTGACAATCTCAAAGTCTTCTCCTTCTGTCAGTATCTTTGGCTCGTTTGATTCACCGCAGAGAACTCCAGAATAATCTTCAAATATCATCTCCGGGTAGACATTTACAATTCCGAAGGGAACATTCTCATCATACTCCAGCGTCATGTATTTCAACGGAGGATTTTCCTGATCTACCACTTCAATACTTGCCATAATTTTAAAGGGCTTCTCGTATTCTCCTGTATAGTTGCTTTCATTAACTGCAGAAATCACAACTTTTGCTTCGCCAATCTTAATATTATCCTTATAAGAAATCTGGTAATCTTTGCCTTCCACAAGCGGTGTACGAATGGTTCCTTCTGTTCCCTCTTTGCTCCAGGTCACACGGAGGGCATTTTTTCCTGCATCCGCCGGATCTTCTGACTTCAGCGGAAATCTGACTTCCTCCCCTGTATAGTCCATCTCATTTTCCATTCCTGATACGGGTTCTATGGTATCTACCGTTTCAGCAGAAATCACTCTGGGATTTATCTGGAACCTCATCTGAAAACTGCCTTTGTAGTTTCCTGTAAAATCACCGTTCTCATCCTTACGTGCAGTCACTGTCACCGTCGGATATAAACGTTCTTTCTCTCCATGAGGTCCTTCCCCATATTCATACACATCTGTATTATTTACTGCGGAAATCACATAATCATATTCTGTTTGATCTGTATTTCCTTCAAATATCCATGTAAGGTCTGTTCCTTTACAGCTCACCTGAAGCTGCGGCACAATTTGTTCTCCTGTATACTCATATCCTTCTTCTGCCAGTCCGGATACATCCAAATCAGGATCTTTGGGATTTCCCTCACTCTCTATGGCAGCGGAAATATCTCTCTGCTCAATCTGAAAGTCTGCACTCTTCTCACCGGTATAATTTCCTATTTCTGTGCCGTCTTCTGCTTTTACCGGAAGAATCGTCATCGTCGCATGTGCGTCTTCTCCTACCGTAGCGTTTTTATTATTGTCATATTGTGCCACATAATCCACGCCTTCCACCAATTCAATGGGGATTTCTGCTCCGCTGGCACGGGTGATGGTATAAATCACTTTATGTTCTGGAATATTTCCTTCTTCTCCAGCAGGACTGTATACACAATCCTTAACTTCTAATGTGGTAGTGTCTGCTGACAAATCGCCCCGGATTTTGAATTCTTTTCGGATTTCTCCGGCAAAATTGCCTTTTCCTTTGATAATTATAACTGCAGTGCCAATGGTCTCATTATTTTCATATTCAACCGTATACTCTGTATCTGGAGTCAAAGGACGGCGTGCTGCTGTTGTTCCATCCAGCCCAGCTCCTGTATAATACACCTGCAGATCTGTCTGCACAACTGCATCTGGATTATAATCACCCATAGCCACGCCCGCTGTATCTTTAATTCGATCCAGTATCACATCCTCTACCAGACCTTCCACTTCAATACTGCTGCCATTATTATATTCTCCGCTTTCACCTTTGCCGATATCATAAGGATCAATGGTAAATTCCACATCATGGCTGCCTGTATAGTTATCTGGTATTCCATATATTACCAGTTTTCCTTTTGATCCTTCTTTGCTGGCGTTTACATTGTCCACACCTTCTTCGTTGTATTCCACCCGATATGCCGTACCTTCTTCAAGAAGATTGCCATTATGTGAAATGGACGGCACCGGATTAATTGGAAAACCTGAGTACGTATAATTCGTGTCTACTCCGCTGATAACATATCCGTTTTCTTCCAGAGAATCATTACTTAAATCCAAAGGAAGAATATTAAAAGGCACACCCTGAGCTTTTCCGAAGTAAAGCCCTGTTCCTGTAATATCTGCAAGAGCCGTTCCTGTTCCGGCATCGGTATTATTGCTGCATTCTATCATGTAATCATCGGATGTCAGCAGCTTCCCATTAAACTTAACTTCCGCATTAGCAGGAACAACAGGATTACTGGTATAAATCTGATCCGGAATGGTAATCTGTGTATATGCATTCTCACCCGTACCATAATCAGCCAAATTGCCCTTAATGGTAAAATTGAAGGTTTTGGTTCCTGTATAGTTGCCTTTGGCCTGGATTACAAACTGCGCAGTTCCAATCTCTTTATTTCTGGAAAAAGTAATGTCATAATCTGTCCCTTTGACCAAGGTATTGCTAATATTGGCTTCCATGTTATTATATGTTACCCTCAGCTCAGGTGTCTGCGCCTCGCCGTCATATTCATAATAAATATCTTCCGGAGCCATAGTATTGTAATCATAGCTGGCTGCATCATCATTTACCAGCAGTTCTCCCGTACCAATATTTCTCTGGACAATGGAAAAGTTCTTGGTTATGCTGTCCTTGTAATTATTGATACCGATAATCGTAACGCTTCCCGAACCAACCTTGATATTCTCGCCATATTCCACAGTATAGTCGGTATCTTTCACCAAAACCCGTCCACTGTGCTTCACCGTAACTTCCGGTGTAATCTGACGGTCAGCTCCTTCATACTGCTGCGCCGGAATCGCATCAACCGTTATCACTCTTGTATCTTTCAGACTGCATTCTGTAATCGTAAATCCTTCCCTGAAGATCCCCTGATAGTTGCCCTTTCCCTCAATAGTGATAACTGCATTGCTTCCTACTTCTACGTTATTCTCATAGCTGACTGTATAATCTGTATTCGGTGTAAGAGCACGGCCGTTCACTCTCACATTTAAGTTATTGAACGTAATCTCACTCCCGGTATAAGTAACAGGACTGGTGGGAATACCAGTAATCTGCGTATTTGAAGATGTCATTTCCACAGGTTTAATATCAAAAGGAAGATGATTGGATTCACCTGTAAAATTGCCTTTGCCTATTGCCCATACCTCTGCACGGGAACTGTCTGTAGAGGCATTTATATTATTACCGTAGTTCAATTGGGACTCGTAATCAATTCCAGCTCTCAGTGTATAATCCGTGCCGTCTCCTTGCGTATATATAATCTGAATTGCCGGCTTCTTGGCCGTATTATCATACGTATAATCCGGTGTTCCCGACGTAAAACTTATATCTGCCTCCGAAAGTTCACGCTGCTTTACCGTATAGAACTTACGTACAGCATTTCCTTTCAGTTTGCCCTTAGGGGTTATCGTAATATAATGCATTCCTGCCAGAACACCGTTATCCACAGGAGTAATGTCGTAATCTGTACCCTTGACATATTCAATCGTACCGCTTGAGACTGTGACTTTCAGTTTCTCATACCAGTTAGTCGTTCCATCGTATTTGCACATGGAATCATCTATGGCCACCATCTCGGCTTCAAGCGTTGCCGCTTCAATTTTATAAAATACTTCTTTCTTTCCAGTGTATTTTCCCTTTCCTTCAATCATAACACTGGCTAATACGTTGCCGCTTGACTCGTGTGTGTGATTCTGATAGGTGTCAGCAAGAATCACGAAATCCGTTCCACCAGTCAAAGGCCCTAAGTCCGGATCGTTGACCGGAATCTGAGACTCTGTAAGGGTCACCGGCTGCCCCTCCCCTTTAAAAGACTGAGGAGCAATCGTCCCTACTGTAATCGTAGACGCGCCGTAATTCTTGTCAAGAACTTTACGGATGCTAAAAGTCTGTTCACTTTTCAGCCCGGTATATCTGCCTCTTCCTTCTACAATAACCTTCGCTGTGTTGTCCGCCGCAACACGATTTCCTTCATATCTGACCGCATACTGATCATCATTCAAAGCCTTGCCGTCATATTTTACATCACTTACATCGGGTTCTACGCCCGCCCCGGCCACATATCCATATATATTGCCGTCAGGAAGAGTAAAGGTGAGTTTTTCCGACACCAGCTCCGTAACCGTAAACGTCTTCGTGGTGCTGTCATTATAGTTGCCTTTTCCCGACACGGTTACAGTAGCAGTTCCCCCCTTATCATTATCCGTAAATGCAAAAGTGTAGTCATCGCTCGTCAGCGTCAAATCTGCTCTGCCCGGATCAGTAACCGTAATCTGCGGCGTCACAGGCCTGCCACCGGGAGAAAGAAACTGCTCGTCAATATTGCCGATTGTACATTGCTTTATGCTTCTAGGTGTAATCTGAAAATAATTCGTATTGGTATCTGTAGGGTCCTGCTTATTTGTGACCGTCACACTTGCCCGCCCCACATTGGTATTATTCTGATAGCTCACCTCATACTCAGAATCACTTACCGTATTTCCTGCAAGATCCGTAACACTGGTGACCGCAGGTTTAATCTCACTGCCGGTAAATACCTCCGATGTACTGGCGAGTGTAATTGTACCGCCGCTGAGCGTTACTGCCGCATGTACAGTAAAGCCGGAAAGATCAATCATTCCGGCAATCATACAGATGCTTAAAGTAAACGCCATGATTCTTTTGACCAAAAACTTATGCATAGTCTTCTCCTCCCTGTTTCATCTTCTTCATCTTTTATCTATCCGGTGATAAATATATTATTAATTTTTTTCGGCATTTCTCCACAAAAAAATAATAGTAAAATATGTTTTTCCTAAAAAATTCCACCTATGTATTGCTTTTTCTGGTTAAAGTATAGCACAATCTAATATACAATACAATTATTTCTTGCCATAGTTCCGGCATTTCCTTAAAGTTCCAGTCCTTTGAAATACACACGTCTGCCCGCATTAAAACAAAGTGGGCAAGCCCACTTCAACTCCCCTACCCCCCTCATTCTTGAGGGACTGCATACTTTGACGCGCCGAGCACAATTGCGGAGCAATATTTTCCTCTTGTGCGAGTGCGCATAAGTGTTTTTTATCTAATAGGAAAGTAGGAAAGATACTTTTACATTTTAACGTGACAAGGTCTTTCCTATTAGATAAAAAAGTGCAAAGCCTCTGTCATTCCACAGACTTTACACTTTTATCTTCAAGGCCGCTTCTGCACGGCCGTTTGAGCTGTTATGTTTGAGCATGACGGGCGTAAAGCAAATCTAAAGGCCGTTTTCCTCTATTTCCTCCAGTCTTTAATGTTATGAAACACATCCATCAATTCCTTTTCTTTCTCTTCCATATTATGTACGAACTTCTCTTCATTCTGGTCCCAGATTTCCAGTATCTTTTCCATAAACTTCAAGCATTTATTCTGCCTGTGATATGGTTCTATCCCGCTGACAAAACGCATCATTTCCGCTTCCATTTTCTGTATCTGCCAGGAATGCCGCGCCCATGTTTCCTGATACTTTTTGATATTTGGCCATTCCGCTATAATACTGCACAGAAGGACCAGCAGAATCATTCCCAGTCCCTGTTCCGCCAGAGCTGACAGCTTCGCATGGTTTTTGGAATAGGTAATCATAAATAAAACCGCATACCACCCCCATAACACAAACAGAATAATCAAAAAAAATTTTTTCCACTTAAAATTTTGATGTTTATTGCGTTCGCTCACGCAAAGAGTATATTGGTACACAGACTTAAACAAATTAAAAAAAATATCTAAATCTTCTCCCTCTGTCTCGTCCAGCCACTTATTGGTCCATTCCTGAAATAATTTTCGTTTCTGTTCTGTAAGCTTTTTCTTCTTTTTCCACTCGTCAGCGCCTGCTTTCCAACTTCTGCTCATTTGCTCTTCTCTCCCCTTCAAGGTAATATCTTATGTCTTCTGTCTTCCATGCTTTGTCTTCTGCTTCTCTTTCCAGATTCCACCAGAAACTCTGTTCATTGCCCATAACCCGGATTCTATCCAGCCATTCACAGATATCGTCCCGGCAGTATACTGGTTCGCCGGCTTCATCCCGCACAGATTCCAGCGCTCTGGCCATCAGTGCATATTCATTTTCCAAGGAAGTGCTGAAAACCCCTTGGTCATCTGTATTGATGGATACGGACAATTGGGGACAGTCTCTGAGCTGTTGGGGATCGTGAACCAGCCCTTTGTTATAAAATTGTACAATCGGATGTTTCTCATATTGGCGAAACGTTCCGATCAGGTAATTAGATGAGGGATTCGTTTCTATGGCAATTCCTCTTTCTGCAATTTTCTTCTGCATTACTTTCTGAATTGCCGCCACTGCTTTTACATAGTTCTCCGAAACCAAAACTTCTTTCGTCTTCTCCCCCTCTTTCCTTACCCCTTCATTAAAATGGTACATATAATATAAGAAAGCCGCCTCCGGCATCTCTCTCTTCTGAAAATCTTTCAGATAATGAAAATTAACCCGGTATTCTTCCAGTCTTCCTATGTAATAATTCTCACAAAAATATCCCCTCTCATACGATTCCGGGTCGTCTCCCCGTAGCTGCCATGCATAATAGTAATTGAATATCCCAAAATCCATGCGCCTGATACTTTTTTCATACTCTTTCTTGTACTTCTCTTCCAAAAACGCTTGATAAATAATATTGATCTCTGTCTGATCCATATTTCTTCTGTAAATGCGCCCAAACAGGATCTCATACTCTCCCTGAATCCAGTCTTTTAAATTCTCGAAATTTTGAATATCATACTGAACCAGCTTTTGAAATATCCAAACCAGATTATCAAGATAATCCTGAACCGGCAGGGCAATCCGATTTCCTTTGCTCTGATACCAGTCCCTGACATCAACGCCCAGTGCAAGCGCATGTCCCAGCCTGTCCCCGGACTCCAGGTTTAAAAACAAAACAGCCTCTTCGATTGCCCTCAGCCCGTCTGCCAAGTCCAGAAAATCTTCCCCTACGTGATAAGTAGCGCTCAACTGCGGAAGTTTTTTCATGTCACCATCTGAATAATACCTGTATCTGTGATTTTTAAGATAACGGAACACTGGCGCAAACACCTCCGGCCGGCAGCCAATTTCATTAGACGCCGCATCAATGCCAAGAATCCGTTCCCCCACGTCAGGCCATTTTTCCCTCAGTCCTGATAAGGCATACGCCTGTCTCTCAAAAAGTTTCCGCCTCTGATAATGACGGCAATGCATAAGGCCTGTATTTTCTCTTGTATTATCAAACTTCTTGATAAAATGCACTGTATAGAATAAGTTGTTCTTGCCGGCATTATTCCCAAGTATCGTGCTGTCCAATTCCCGAATGCGGCTGCACATGCGTTCCGTATCGTTTTCCGGTGCAATTCTGACTTCTATTTTGCGGATATTTTTTGAGACCAGGCTGTTTGAAACTGCATGTCTGGTAAATTCTTTTCTGTAAATTGCGTCTGTAAGCAAATCTCCCTTGCGCTTCTGATATAAGCTGAAATTCTCAAACCCAACGTTTTGATTGGATTGAATCAGCTCTGAACGTATGCTTTCTTTGATCAGCAGATATGCGTAAAATAAATTAAAATAGTTCCGATATCCTGCATCATTTAAGTATACTTTGCGCAGCATGACATACATCAGCCACCGCTCCCCGGAAAAAATAAAATTATCCGCTTCTTTATCAGAGCCTTTGAACTTCAAATGTTCTAAAAT
This sequence comes from Lachnospiraceae bacterium, assembly GCA_910575075.1. Lineage (GTDB taxonomy): Bacteria > Bacillota > Clostridia > Lachnospirales > Lachnospiraceae > Petralouisia. The sequence continues at coordinate 83,165 of CAJTCY010000012.1, read as the reverse complement.
ATAATCCAGGCTTTTATAACCGCGGATATGTTCAAAATCGCCCAGGCGGTATACATCTATCAAAGCCTGCAGAGAATCTTGTTCACAGATCAGTTTCTCCGGCTCTTTCAGCAGCTCCTTTACATTTTGTAAGGTCTTGCTCTCCCAAATGCTCTCATAGACGCTCTCATCTGCAAAAAGCTTTCTCAGATCTTCGAGATTTGCTTTCTCCGCCAAAAAGAATAACCTCAAAAATAACTGTGACAGCGGCGTATTTACATTATTTTTTATCACATGGGCAGCCCGCTTCTTATCCAGCAGGCAGTCTCCTGCTGAACTGTCCAGAATTTCCTGCAACACCAAATTTAACTTCCAGATTTCTCTCCAGTTGAGTGCAGCGGCACAGCTTTCTATCACATATAGGACAATCTCCCGAAACGTACTGTGATTCCATTGGCTCGGCAATGTATTCAGTCTCTCTATCATTTTATCTGCCGCTTGTTCCGTCAGGCATGGCTCCATTCCGTATCTCTTATATTGGAAAGCAGGAAACGCGATATCATTTTGAATCCTTGTCACCGCCACCTCATATCTTCCCAATTTCAGACGCTTTTCACAGATTTTACAGTACAGAAGCAAACGGATCAGGGCAGCCTGCATGTACCTTGCCTCGAAAGAATGCTCCCTGTACGCACTGGTATAAGCTGCATTTGTGTATCTTCGGTCTTTGTCATAGGCACGCAGGTGTTCTCCCAATTTGGAAACATTCACATTGTTCATAAGGCTCAGCCAGGAAATCTGAAAGATAGGGGCCGCTCCATTCAAGTGAAAATGATTTTCAGAAATTCCCCGGCGGACAACTGCATTGATCTGCGCATTGTCATGGTCTATCACAGATTTCCAGGTAAAACCGCGCATTCTCATCTGATCATGCGTCAATTCTCCGGCCAGAAATGCCGTCACCAATAAATCCTGGCTTAATTCTGTCGTAATCTTCCTCCATGCCAGCAGCCGCGAATAGCGGCACCGTATCTCATTGTCCCGTATCAGCAGAAATTCCTGGGCATAGTAGAACAAGGGTTCAAATACGCTCATCCCTCCTGCTATTCTGCGCCCTTTCCTTTTCGCGCCTTCCCGCAGAACATCCAAAAAATATTTTAGAAGATTCCCGGATTCAATGCCACTGTAGTGAAACACATATGCCGTTGCCATCCTTTGGAATTCCTTCTGGTCGAAGTTCATGCTTTTTATTCTATCTTCGATTACCTGCTGAATGGGAATTCGTTTATAGAATAATTCAATAATTGTCTCCAGATTCTCCATCACACATCCCCTACTCACCATTAAACTTCTTCAAGTCCTTTAGAAGTTTTTGAATAAACTCTCTTCTTTCCTCTATTTCTTTCTTTTTTTCATCCCTCTTCCCTTTCACATTTCCTGTTCCTAAAAAATAATCCACGATCGGACACTCCCTGAACCGTTCCACTAATTTATAATCATAGGCACTGCGATCTTGTATCTGATTCCCTTTTTCTTGATAAGCATAGAATTCCTCCTGCTCCGTTAATTGACCGGCAATATTTTCATACAACTTCTGAATACAGGAAAACATGTCTTCTGACTTATGGGAAACAATGAATTTTTCATTCATGTCGCGTTTCACCCTCTTTAATATATTATAGGTTAAGTCAAACCAAAACAGCGGCAGAGGCAGAGAAAATTCACCAAATTTACGCTCCCATGCTTTAAAGCCTACTTTTAAAGAGTACTTTTTTATTTCTTTCTGAAAACATTCTTTCAGTTTTGAAGATCCGCTTTCCATCAACTCATAATATTCTGCCAGACAGACAATCAATCCTTCTTCAAATTTCTCTAAAATCTGAACCGCATCCAAAGAATTTCCCACAAAATTGAGCACACTGTAATCTCCGACGAAAGTAAGACTGGATAATCCATCGATCTGCGGCTGGAACTCAATCCATTCCCCGCCTTCTTTTTCTAAATTGATTTCAAATTTCCATTCAAACGACTCTGAGTTTATGGTGACGATTCCTTTTTGCCCGTCTTCTCTGATATTTGTAAAAAACAGAAACAGCAGTTCCATATTACGAATCAGCTTAGCGGCATACCGGCATCTCTCTTCTTCCGACTCAATTTCCTCCTTGTCTTTTAATTGAGCGTGAAGTATGTTTGACAAGGTAATGCCTTTGTAGTTTGAGAAATATTCCAGGAGCTTATTGCTCTTATCACCGCTTGCGATCCCCTGTTCATCCACATCCGTATTGCGTTTCTTAATTATATTGGGCATGAGCTGCATCGACCAGTCGTCCACAATATTTCCCCCTATCAGAGACTTGAATTCTTCTCCTTTTGCCAGCGGCTTTCCTGCGTTTTTGACCGTCAGTTTTTCATAAATATATAATCTGGTAAATGTATAAGAAAAATATCCCAGCAGATAATGAACCAAAGGCTTATATTTTCCGCTCTCTATACGCCCCAACTCATAAACCGTTTCCACCAGCTGACCGTAACTGCAGTTTTCCACATAAACGCCTCTCTCAATGTCTTCCCCCATATTTTCTTTCCAGAAAAGATTTGCTTTGATCTTCTTATAGAAATTAACCACCTCATCTTTTGCTCGTCTGATATCCTGCTTCTCAATCAATTTGCAGAATTCGTCTGCCTCTCTGTCAACATGGATCTTTTCCAGCACAATCCGGTTAAACAGCTCGTCTGTGAGTATCCTGTAATTTTCATTCCAAACCCGAACAAGATTTTTCAGGTCTTCTTCCTGCATATCTCTTCCAAAATACACATCCCCCATTCCAATATACTCCAGCGCCTCCAGCATAAGATAAAAACATGTCAGCTGGCGCATAGACTTCGGTTCGTAGAAATGCTGCTTAAGTCCCTGAGAATCAAAACAAATCCCTATTCTCCGGTACAATTTCAAAAATACAGACTGCTTAATGCCTGATTTCTCTTTCGGCAGGACCAGTCCATTCGCCGAATAATAATTGCTGAGATTTGGCACATAGATCCGGTAATTTACCGGCATTACCTTACCAAGATAATCTGTCGCCAGCTCATGGACCATCTTCTTCCCTGCACATAAAACCTCGTCCACTTTGGGCAGCACTTCATAAAAATTTCTGGAGACAATGGACAGCATCTGCTCTATGTCGACAGACAAGAGCACAATCACATTCTCCACCATACAATATCTGTGAATTTTTTCCAGCATGGAAAAACCATGATCGATATTTAAGTCTATATCATCAATGGCAATCACCACGTAATGCTGCCTGCTGACCTCCGTCATTCCGCGGCGCTCATATTTCATCAGAAAGGTAAACTTCTCGATCAATTTCTCAAAATCTTTTTTTACTTTCTGGCTGCTAGAAAGGCTCTGCAGGCTGCTCATATGAGATTCCAGAGAAGTTCTCTGTCCGTTTTCCATATTTTCAATATCACAGACTGTGCCGTAAATTTCCTCCAGCTTTTTGAGAAGCTCCCTCTTTCTTACGGCAAAGTCTTCTCCTTTTGCTATACCGCCCTCCTCGTCAAGATCCATAAATTTCTGGTAAATTTGCGCAAGAACCACTTTAAAAATATCTTCTTCATGTTCCAGAAGGGAACCGTCGATACAGTCCAGACAGGTAAACAATGGATTTTCCATTTTTTTAAATGTATAGAATAAACCCTTGCCATACATTTCTCGATTACCATAATAATGCTTTAACGCATCCATGAAGGACAGCATCGCGGAAGTTTTTCCCGCTCCCCGCTTACCGGCAAAGGTAATGATATTGCAGAATCTGCCTAAGCCCTTGCCGACACCTGAACTGCTGTCTGCATAACGCGAAAAACTGTAACTCCCTGTCCCATTGCTACTGTCCTGCTTAAAATTGCCGATAATTTCATCTACCTGCAGAAATGCTCTCTTATAGACTGATTTAAACAGAGACGTTTGAAATTCACTGATATGCTCGTAATGCGGCCCGGTACTGTCAATATTAAGTTCCACCGCATCCACAAAAGGCGTATTCTCCTTATTATTTTCCTTATTATTTTCCTTCATTCTTCATCCTCCTCACAAAATTATTCAAAAAAAATGATATTTAAAAACTGCAGAACAATGTCTCAGTCTTTAAATATCATCTGTCCCCGCTGTTTTCCCCTCTATATCCCCTTATTTTATTACACCTTCTTCTCTTGCCTGAGCATCTTTCCCACATATAATGCATGGTCTTGCTGCATATCGGCACGTGCGCTCGCGTCCACAATCGCTGTATAGACTTTTATAATCTGCAGCTTCTCCCTGGCCGCCTCTTTATACACCTGCCAGCTCTTCATCTTCTGTCCGTCGCTCGTCACTTCTTTTGTTCCAAACATCCAGGGATAAAATCCCTTTTCTTCCTCTTCATTGTGCCGGTTCTCATAAACCTGTTCCGCCTGTTTCAAATAATCGATTCCTCTTTCATAATCTCCAGCCCGTTTATAGAGCCTTCCCACTTTCCGGTATGCTTTATATAAATAGGCGCATTCTATTGGCTGCAGCGAAGATAAGCTCTGTTTGCTCTCTAAAATCTGCAATATACGTTTCCACAGTTCCATAGCTGTTCCATATTTCTTCTGATCCTCTTCATACATGGCGAGTTTAAACACCGCCCTGAAATTATGGGCGTCTGCTTCCACTGCTTTCCTGTAATAGTCCATTTTGCGGTTCATGTTGGGACGGATCTTCTCATAATGCCTGCCGATCCGATACAAAAGATAACTGGAATACGATTTGTTTCCCACCAGGGAAACTGCCTTCTTAATGTCCTCCACGGATTCCACCACATAATCGTCATTGATTTCTTTTACAAAACCACGGACCGCGTAGGCAGCAAAAAACTGAGGATCTTCATTCAGAACCTTTTGAATATCCTCAAACACATCTTCTATATCAATATGATGCTGCTTATACAATGCTTTCAACAGAGCGCGCCGGTCTGCTTCCTTTTGGTATTCACCGCTTTCAATTGCATTCCAGATCATGGTATACAATTCATAGATCCTCCTGCGGCAATTTGCCTTTCCCATCCAGAGATACACATTCCCCAGTGCATCCTCTTCCCTGCCCTCTTCCAGCTCTTCCAACTGTGCAAGAGCTGCTTCGAAAGCCTCCATGGCACGTTCCATCTGCTGATAAATATACGCGCGCCCCGTATTGGAAAAATAATCAACCGCATAACTAGCGCGCATCAAATCTTTTTCTTCAAATAATTCCCAAATCACCGTCAATATCTCAAAGTTATCTGCCCCCAATTGCTCTCTCATTTCGTCAAACTTTGCTTTTACCTGGCTTCTCAGGAATTGTTCTCTATCTGTAGATACATTTCCTTCCTCGGACCCCTCTTCTATCCTGCAGATCCAGTCTACTTCATCTCCGTATTCGTCGCCAGTTATATTTTCACATACGAAAATACCCACGAAACGAAAAAAAGCTGATAATTTACGGTACACTTTCACTTCCGCCGGACGGTGTACGATTTTAACACATGTTACATATCTGTTCTGCATGCTTTCCTCTCCTCATAGATAGTATACTATTAATAATATATTATCTATGTGAATTCAAAAGCGTGCTCCTTCATTTGCTCCATTTTTCCGCTCCTTCAGTGTCACAAAAAACAATTTACAGTAACTTTGCACACATAAATCTTCAAACTCTCATTGTCCTTTCGTTATTGCGTATAATTTACGGACAATAAATCAGCCTCGAATTGTGCACAATATATATTATAGCTCATTTTTCTTTTGTTTTCAATAAGTAATAAAATTTCTCCAACCTATTTGACAAAAATCGACATCTCCCCGTCATGTTTACTGGTGAATACACTGTTGAACGGCAAATCAATAAATTATGTCTCCCTAAGGCCTGCAGACCTGCCATTAGCCGTCACGCAAAAACCCCCGCCGGGATCTAGCAGGGGTCTTGCATGTTATAAAGAAGGGATATTAACGAGTATAACCTGTTAAGCTTTTTTAATAAAATAGTTTCCGAAATCATTTCGGGTTACTATTTTTTGCTGCGAATTCTGCAATTACTGTTCAGATTCCTGATTGCAGAATTCAATCTGTTTACTGCAGTATCTATATCATCTTGTTTCGCAGCATGATTATCATATACATCCTCTGCGTTTTTGAGAGCTGTCTTGAATTCATTCCATATTTCTTCTGTATAGTTTTTCCTGTCCTGGAACATATCTGCTGCCTGGACAGCATCCTGCAGCAATTTCTTATCGGATGCCCCTGTTCTATCAGACTGGCTATCCTTTGTATTACTTACCTTCCAGCGGTAAATACCATTGGCTTCTGCCTCCGGATGTACCGTCAGCACCAGTTTCACCGCCGATGTGGTAATCGGCTGGAATAGAACCATATTGTATCTGTCAACTGCAGTTATATTCTTAAAATCAGAAATCATATCTGCTTCTTTCCATCTTCCGTCTTTGGCAAGATAGAGGATTTTCATGCTGCCCGGAATCCTGGTACCGCCTTCATCATCATACCAGAAAATATCAAAGCGGTCCATGGACACTTCTGTATCCCAGTCATACCTGACATAATGTTCACTGCCAGGTTCCTGCGGCCAATTGCCCCAGCCGAGACCAATCCCGCCCTTTGATACGGTAGGCTCCCAATTGTTCTTGATGCCAATCAGCTTTTCATGGCTGACTGTATAATCAGAAGATACATCTGCCGTATATTCCAAATGCTCCATATCCGGCACAAGAGGCTTAATTCTTCGGAAGCATCCTTCCACCTGAATATCCTGTGATACATTTTTCACTGTATATTTATTATCTTTTATCAAAACCTTCCTGTCATTGACAATCAGGTATTTTACCATATATCCGTCTTTCGGCTGCGCAGTAATATCAAATCTGCCGCCTTCCCTCACCATCTCGGTGTCTAAAATAAAATCACCGTTCTCCGGCGTGCTGTTGGTGAGTTTCACCGCATGCCAGCTGCTGCCGTCATCCGCCGCAATCACAATTTTAAAATATGCATGATATGCTTCTGACGCAAACTCTGGCGCAAACATCGGCGCAAAATGATAGCCATTTGCCGTCAATGCCGGAAATCCATTTTCTTCATTTCTTCCTGTCTGAATGGAATCTGTAAGGTTCTCTGACAATAAAAGTGTCTTCCATTCTGAACTGTTATTCTGTGCAGCCATCACAAAAGGGCCGTACATAACACTTGCCACTGTTGATTTGCCAATGGTATCCGGCGTCTTATCAAGATGAAGCGTCCAGGGTATTGTAATCTCAATCTCATCACCCTCCTGAATCTTCTCCAGCATAACATAGCTGCCAGTCTCTGGACTAATATCTGCCAGTTCTCCATTTATCTTTACCAAAAACCCCTCTGTCGCCCAATACGGGACACGAAGCTTCATGTCAAAAGTATCCGCTGTTCTTCCTTCCATTGCCGAAACTGACAGTTTTGTGCTCTCAGAAGGAAACGACGTTTCCTGCACCACCTTCACCCCTTTCTCTTCCCAATTAAGGGTAGAAGGCAGATACAGACCCACATATAACGTATTTTCTGACTTAAAATAGGCTGCTTCCTGATATTTTACATGGTTCTCCATACCAGTGCCGTGACAGCAGGTAAAGAAATTATAATCTCCGCTGTAACTTCGTTTGGAACCAGGTCCAATGGGAAGCATAAAAGTAGTTCCGTTATGCATATCAGAAGTCACATGGGGCGTCTGGGACGCAAGAATCTGATTATAGAGCGTCCGCTCATAATAGTCCATGTATTCTGCGTTGTCCGGATTATAGTTATTCAGCATTTTGGTAAGTTTCAGCATATTATTTGCAGCGTCTGTCTCACAATTGGAAGTATCAGAGATATGATTCGCCTGCTGATAAGGAACCGTAAATTTTTCACCTGTTCCAACACCTCCAATAGAGTAAGCATACCGGGAAACCGTCATCTGCCAGAAATTCTCTGCGACATCATAATAATATACTTCCGGTTCTCCCTTGGCCACGGTTGCTTCATAAGTTTTCAGGGCGCCGATTACCTGAGGAATATGCTGGTTGGCATGGCGCCCCTGGATATCATCAATATTTTCCGCTAAATGATCAAAAAATATGGTATTGTCAAATAATTTTGCACCCTTTAAAAAGTCTTCCTCCCCGGTATATACATAAAGCTGCGCCATGGATTCATTAAATCCGCCAAATTCGCCTGCAATATACATATCCCACATTTTCGTCAATTGTTCCTTGGTGCATCCGCTCAGCCGCCTGTACGTCCATTTCCCAAGATCCTTTGCCGTTTCCAGCGCTTCCTGGTTGCCAGTATAGGTATAGGCGTCTAAAAATCCTGCTATCAATTTATGTAAGGTATAATAGGGCGCCCAAATCTGTGCATAAGGGGTGTATTTTTCCAACAGTGCAAATTGATCCGGAGAATAGGCGCTGATATAACCTTCCCCCCATTTTTTGGGGTTGGTACTCCACAGGGACTGATCCACACCTCTGGATTCAAATTCTTTGGGGTCTCCCTTAGACATTTTCTGCAAAGTCCGGAGTTCGTGAATAATCTCCTTCAATTTATCATTGATCTCTTCATCTTTTGTAGATGCATAGGCAAGCGATAATGCAGAAATGTAATGCCCGGTGGAATGACCGCGCAGCAAACCTGTTGTAGTTTCCCACCCTTCTAATGGCTCGACACCTTGAATTTTTTCATTCTGATTGAAGGTCTTATAAAAATTATAAAGCATACGCCTGTTATCCAGTAATTTCAGATAAATCAGCGCTCTGTCCCGATTCTGAGTAAGAATAGAACCGTCTTTGCCAATCTTGTCCAAAGATATATCGCTTAACTCAAATGCTTCTGAAACGGCTTCTTTTGCTGTTTCTTTTTGCTCTGTCACAGTAACATCTGCTGTGATTTTATATTTTTCTCCAACAATACTGCCTTTCACTTGAAAGGTACCTGTTTTCGCATATTTGCTTTTTTCGATTTTTACCGGCCAGATTGTTTTCAATTTCCTGACGGTCCCATCTGTATACTTTACCTTCACATAATTGGGAAGAGCAGGCGCCTTTCCTTTCTGTGTAAAAACAGAAATCTGTTCCGCCTCCTTGATAGAGGCTGCCCTGCGGAGCGCGGGCACTGTAATATCTAGAAAGAGCAATTTCTTCTCCCTGCCGGAAGAGAGAACTGCCTGTAATTTTCCAACTGCATCCTCAGCGCCGATTGGAGGCCTGCTGATCTTAGCTGTAGAATCTTTCACTTTAACTGCTGTGTTATCGCTTTTCCAACGAATGACAGATCCCCACTCTCCTCTATCCGGAAGTGCAATATCCGACTTTGTCTCGGATAAATCTCCCAGGGATTCCTGAAGTTTTTGCATATCATGTTCCACGATCTCAAGATCTGTGTACTCGGCGAGAACCGTCACGTCAAAATGCTTCTCTGCCGACACCTGATGATATTGGATCTGTGCTGTAATGGTTCCGCTGATATCTTCTCTGCCTTTTGCCGGCCTCATAACTCTGGCAAGGCTGTTATTCTGTATCGTAACTGCTTCATTCTGGCTGCTCCAGGTAATGGAGGCTCCATTGATGCCCCGCTGAGGAAGCACAATATCCTCCGTCACTGCCGAGGTGTCTCCCACCGACAAGTCCTCCTGGTCCGCTGACACAATTCCTTCCTCATCCACATCATACATTGCTCTGATTTCTTTTGCCGTCAGCGCTCTGTCATAAATCTTAAATTCGGCAAACTGCCCCCTGGCCGTGCCATCTCCATACTGGCTGTAACCAATATAGTTTCGGGTAGTATGCCCCAGCTGAGCCAGAGTGATTCCCGTATTTACTGTTCTGCCAATCTGTTCTCCATTTGCATAGAGAGACATATAGGAACCATTCATAACCACCGTTGTCAAAACCCAGCGGTTTTTATCGATATTATCTCCTTTGGAAACACCCTTTTCTCCATTTCCAAAATCATAACCCGTTATGCTGATGGCAGAAGAGTAACCAGTGAATCCCGTATTTGCGCCATCAGACAGAAGATAGATGTACTTTTGGGTGCTTGTTCCGAAATCCCAGATTCTCTGATAAGCAGTATCTCCTGTCAGCCTTACCCAGGCACTGATGGTCACTGCATTTCTGTTGTCTAAAATACCTTCCGGAAGCTGCAGGTATGTCCCGGTCTCCTCGCCGAAGAGATTCAGTGCCTTAGCAGATTTTCCATAAATATTGACATTATCAATGGAATAGTTTCCCTCTACAGTCCCGAAGAGCCTTTTTACATATCCGGTATTTCCATTGCCGCTGACATCTCTGATCTCTGCAGAATCACTGTTGCTCACATCAAAATCATAATATAAAATCAGTCCGTCTTCTGGCAGTTCTTCTGCCTGAATCCATAACGTTTTGTCAGAATAAATGTTAGTTACTGCAAGGACCAGAGACAACATGGATATCAGTAATATCTGAAAAAGCTGTTTCCCTTTTTTCATAATATGCCTCCTGCTGATTGACACTTTCCCGAAATATTCCTGATACAAAGTATGTTTCCTATGAGAAACAGTATATTTCCTGAAAAGCTGTTTTTCTATGATAATTTTTTATACTTTCTCACATATTTTAAACCAAATTTTTATTTGCCCGAAATTACCCTGACCAATTTTCACTGTCTTACATCTGAAACATATCCCCGCCAGACTTCTTCTATTTTGTAATCGCTCCCAAACATTCTGTTCAGACTGTTGGAAATGGCGCGGCAGACGCTTTTCCAGTTATTGACCGTGCTTCTGCTGATTCCCAGTTCCATCTGGTCCACGAACACCTGATAATCGGGATTATTTCTTGCAAATGTCTCTGCCAGCTCCATTTTGGGCGGAATGTTATGCGTAATCTGACAGATTTCTTCCATAATTTCTTTCTGATTATAGAAATCAATAAAGGCTACTGCTCCCTCTATATTTTTGCCATTGACCGCCGCCAGATTTTCGCCTCCCAGCACTACTCCCTGCGTAGCATACACAGGAAATTTAAAAATTCCGTACTCAATTCCTGATTTCTCTATCTCCGGCAGCGCCCAGGGACCATTTTCAATCATCGCTACCTCTCCTGCCACAAAACTTCTGGTCAAATCATTCTGAGACCAGTTCAGGCAGTCATTGGGCATACTATTCTCGGAAAGAAGCTGATGAATGAGTGAAAAAGCATCCTTTACCTTTTTATCTGCAAGATCTTCTGTGTCGGCGCCAGTAGCAAGAATCCAGGGCATAAACTGAAACGCTCCCTGCTCCCCTCCAACTGCCGACATGGCAAATCCATAACAGGTCTGATCCTCACTGCCATGAAAGGCAGCGGCAGCCTCTTTAAAATCGGTCCAGGTCACCGGTTCTTTTACGCCATATTCCTGGAACATCCTCTTGTTATAAATGATGGCTGCATTATTGCAGCTAAAGGGAACCCCATAATATCTGTCCTGATATTCCACGGATTTCCATACCTCTGGATAATATTCTTCCACAGAAATTCTTCCATTCAAACTCTCTGTAATATCCGCAAGCAAATCTATTTTAATGAGGCTTTCCATATCTGGATTATCCACCAGAACCAGATCTGGAAGCTCTTCTGGAACATGGGAAAAGGACAGGCTTTTGGTAAACTCGGCCATAGGTATATACTCCCATGAAATCTCATATTCATCCTGAAATTCATTGAATTTCCGAATCAGTTTGTCAAGTCCGTCCTGCTGCACTTTTGTCTCATAATAAGACCAAAGTATCAATTTTTCTGTCTTCTCAACCTCTTCCTTTTCGGCTTCTTGTGTCTTCTCGCGGCTGCATCCCGCCAATCCCATGAGAAACATTAAGATAATAAACTTCCATCTATACCTCTTCTTCATAAACCTTCACCTCATTTTACCGATATTCTGCCGGTGAAATTCCGGTTACTTCTTTAAATACCTTTGTAAAATAGTTAGAGTTGCTGTAGCCGCATTCCTGTGCCACTTCATAAATTTTCATATCTGTACCTTTCAGCAGACGTTTTGCATGGCTGATGCGAAATTCTTTCAGAAATACGGAAAAGTTCATTCCCATCTCCCGTTTAAACAGCATACTCAGATACTCCGGTGTAATATTCAGCACTTCCGCTGTTTTTTCCAGGCTGATCCCTTCTTTGTAATGTGTGCGGATGTATTCCAGCGTCCGGTTGATCGTATAATTGCTGATTCCTTCTTTCATTTTTCTGTCACAGATTTTTTTTGCCATCCGAAACAGCATCTGCCGTATCTCTGTTCTGGTGTATATCACAAAAACATCTTTCAGATAGCTGCCCTCCTGACATTCTTCGTACGCTTTCTGGTTAATTTCTTTCGCCACGTCTATCATTCTGCTCATCAGTTTCAAAACGCCATGCCGAATCTCTTCTGCACCATATTCCTGCTGGGTAATCTGCTGCATAAACTCTTCAATTCCCTGTCTGACCTCCTGATAAACTCCCTTCTCCAGTCCAGATAAGATTCTGCGTTCTATCTGCATAGGATAAACAAGCTCTCTGGAAATTTCATCTGTAAAGTCCTGGGCGGTCAGCAGCTTTGTACATCCTTTTGACAGACAGCCAGATAACATTTTCCTGACATTTTCAAAACATTGCCTCCAATCATCGATACTGCCGCAGCTGTCCATACTCCAGGGAACCTCCCATTTCTGCATCAGATGGCTGTGCCTCACCATCCCATCAAACATCTCTGCAAACTCTTGAATTTCTTCTTCTTCGCCCTTCACTATTAACAACCGAAAATTAAGGGATTTCTCCCATGCTTCTAAATAGTTCATATTGGGGAACTGATGCTTCATACTGCGCAGCGGATATTCTATTTCTTCCAGATTTTCTTTTTTCACATTTCCAAGATAACCGGCAAATATCCCATAAATCTGCTGGTTATTCTCTGGAAAGATCTTTTCAATTACCTGTTTTGCCTCTTTCTGTTCCTCTTCCGTGCCAAAAAAATATTCTCTTACATAATTCGCAGGTTTTTTTACAATCTGGAGGCTGTTTTCGACGATCCGGTTTTCTATTTTTTTCAGCGCACTCTGCAGAGCATCTATGGAAACCGGCTTTAACAGATATTCTTCCACTCCCAGCCGCATAGCCTGCCTGGCATACTCAAATTCGGAATATCCGCTGATTATAATACTCAGAACCTCTACTTGCTGCTCTCGGAGCTTGGTAAGCATTTCCAGTCCTCCCATCTCATTCATGCGAATGTCCGTAATTACCAGATCCGGTTTTTGATCCCGTATAAACTCTATGCCCTCTCTTCCATTTTTACAGGTTCCAATCACGGTATGATGTGTATTCCCCTTTATCATTTTTTCTAATCCCTCTCGAATTGCAATTTCGTCTTCGACGATTACAATTCTCATTCTATCACCTTCTCCTGTATGCTTTCTCTATCCTCAGGCGGAAGCAGGAGCTCCATAACGGTCCCCATTCCCTCCACACTGCTGATGTGCCATTCCCCCTTTTCCCCATAATAGAGCTGAATTCTCTCAAATACATTGGCAAGCCCGATGCGGTCTGTTCCAGTCCAGGTTCTGTCTCTCTGATTATAGATGTCGATTTTGTTCTTTTCCATTCCGATTCCATTATCTTCTACAATAATATGGATACGCCCTGACTGTTCTTCCAACGCAATATTTACCTGCAAAAGAGCGCCCTCCATATCTTTGATGCCGTGAAGAATTGCATTTTCCACAATGGGCTGAATTAAAAATTTATGGATTTTCTGTTCTTTCACCGAATTTTCCACGTAAATCTGAAACTCAAATGAGTTCCCATACCGAAGCTGATAGAGCGGAACATAAGCTCTCAGCCATTCTTCCACGTCCGACATCGACACTCTCTCATTTTTCTTATTAATACTGTAACGCAGAATAAAGCCCAGATTACTCACCATCCGGCTGATCTCATATTCCTCCTTTTTTACTGCCATCCAATTAATAGCATCCAGCGTATTATAGAGAAAATGCGGATTAATCTGATACTCCAATGCCTTTATCTCCGCCTGCGTTTTCTTTCTTGAAATCTCCTGAACCTCTTGAATCAATGTCTTTACGGTTACTGTCATATGGTTGAAATTTTCACCAATCCGCCCGAATTCATCCTGACGGTCAACCACCAGCTGAACATCCAGGTTTCCTTTTTCCACCTGCCGGATTCCCTCCATAATCTGATTCAGATAATTACTGAAGTAATGATTGATGGAATTGATAAATACCAGCGCAACAAGCACATCTATAATCAGAAGGAACCAGTATAGTTTCTGAAGCTGGCTGACATCCCGCATAAAATAGTCCTGATCATAAACGTTGTAGAAAATCCAGCCTGTTTTTTCATCCTGATAAAAACTGCTGTTTAAGTTCCGGCTGCCGAATTTCTCAGCTGAAAGGATAAAATCTATTTCATCCTTCTCTTCTGTAAGCCTGGTACCCAAAAAGTCCTCATCCGGAAACGACAGTACATTTCCATGAGCATCTGTGATAAAGGTAATGCTGTTTTCCTGATACTCCTGATTGCGGACGCCATTGCAGATTTCATTTAATTCCTGTTCTTCAATACAGATAATCAAGGTCCCTATTACGCCCTGTTCCAGATTGTCCGTATTATATAATTCCTTTCCCAGAAAAAATAACGCTTCCGGCTTCTCCTGGCTGGATATCGTCTGGGTGGGAATCAGAACAATTTCCTTCTTTCCCTGAGTCATGCGGTAAGGTTCAATCATCCGCAGATCCGGGTAATCCCTCCAGATATTATCCAGCACAGAACCGCTCTGATTGTCGTACGTAAGGCTTTCCCCAGAACTGCAGATCAGGCTGATGCTGCGTATGCCTTTTCTTTTCTCGGCAAACTGCTTCATTTTCTCATTCAGAAAATAGAACAGCGACGCACCTTCCATTTTCCCTGCGCTTGGGTACTTTTCCAGACTGTTGATCATCTCTTTGTCTGAATAAATCTGATATATCATATCCTCATAGGATTCCATTTTCAGCGTAAACTTTTCCGCTATCTGAACCAGATTATTGTGTATCTGCTCGTTGATCTGCTCGTTCATATTGGAAATACTGACCCGCGTAAAAATAATCTGAAGCAGGAACAGAGGAAACACACAGACGCCCAGGCTGATGCTTAAGAGTTTCTTCTTAAAACTCAAATCCGTGTACCATTGTCTGATGTGTCCCCTGTTCCCTTTCATCATAAGTTCACCTCTCAGCTAAAACATTTTATCTCTGTACTGCTATTTTTCTGACTTTTCCTGCTTTTCCCAGTACCTTATTTCCCTTTGAATCCAACCGGTACGCCTGAACTTTGAAATACCAGGTTCCTTTCTTAAGATTCTTAACCGTAAGCTTTGTGGATTTTATATATTTTGTCTTTACCAATTTTTTAAAGCCGGCGTTTTTCGCATAAGTAACCTTATACCCCTGCACACCTTTGAGCTTTTTAATTTTTACGAGAACTTTTCTGCCCTTCTGCGCTTTTAAAGAATGAAAGGATGCTTTTTTTACCGTTACTTTCTCCCACTGCGCCTTTAAAGTAATATTTCCTGTAATACTGGAAGAAAAATTATACTTTCCAGCGCCGAGATACCATCCTTTAAAAATATGATTCTTCTTTGCGGGCGCTGGCTGGGCAGTTACTTTCTGCCCTTCCCTCACTGTCAATATCATATCCTTTGTTCCATTATTATAAACAAAAGTTACTGTATAATTTTTTATTTCTGGTTCCGGTATAGGCTCTGGATCTGGTTTCGGGTCCGGCGTTGGTTCTGGTTCTGGTTTCGGGTCCGGTGTCGGCTCTGGATCTGGCTTCGGGTCCGGTGTCGGCTCTGGTTCGGTTCCGGGATAAGTGTTATGATCGGGCACACTGCCATTCTGCCATGGCGAAGGCAGATATTGGTCTGACACATAGACCGTGGAAAGGAAATCATATGCTGCCCTGTCGTAAACTTTCAGCTCTGCTCTGGTATTGATTGGTCCCCGCACGCCGTCCCATTTGCCGTCTGCAGTATCGTCCATGGCGTTGAACCAGATGGCGCTCAGTGTGGCAAAATACTCATATTCGTTAGAACCAGCATAAGAATTTTCCCACTTTCCGGCCTTTCTTGCGGATGTATAAATATTGAGCAGTTCTTCCTGCTGTGCCTGGCTAAGTCCGAATGTATGTACTGTATGCGCAAATTCATGCGTTAAAATAGATTCATCTGGATATCCGGTGGTATAATTTCCTGTTTTTAACCGCAGCACATTTGCATCTTTAATGGATGCAAGCTGTGTTCCTCCAAATCCTTCCACATACAGATACGCTTCATCGTATGTGTACCTGTGCTCTGGAATATCATAGGCAATCTCTCCTTCCCCGTAGAGCCCCATCATGCAGCCTGCATCACCCATACGTTCTGCAATCTCTTCGTTGGCAAGAATCACTTTCAGCATAGATTCTGCCGTAGCCATGGCATCCTGGCGCACATTGGCCGTCCCTCGGATCTTTACACCGCAGTCCAACGTAATCTCTTTCTGATAGAATGGCTCATACTTGGTGACCGCAACAGTCTGTTCTGGCACAGACACTCCCGACTTACTCCTGATCTTATCTCCCTTGATGGTTACTTTTATCTCTGGCAGATTGGTAAGATTTGTAACAGGCTCCGATAAACGAATGGTCGTCTTATGATAATCAGGATTCTTCGGATAATAATCGTTTCTGGTATTATAATATACGACGCCTTTATCCTCAGAATTGTATTCCTGCCAGCAATAATAATGGATAGGATTATTTTTTCCATTCACTGTAACAGAATAATTTTGTTCCTGCATCACAATCATATTATTCTCATACGTACTCTCCACCCAGCCTGCTCCAACGACATCTTCGCTCCAGTAAAGCTCAATATCCTGATCGTTGATAAGCTGCGCTTTTACAACGGTCGGAGCCTCCGCTGCATGTGCTTCCCGGGAAAAGGCCAGTACTGTAAAAATCATCATCCAGAACATAATCATACTCTGCCCGAATCTAATGGCTGCCGTTTTCGTACTTCTGTTTTGCCGTTCCATTTTCCATTCCTCTCTTTCTCTTTGTTCTTATTGGCAATTGCGAAACTCAATAATTTTATATATTTCATATACTATTCAAAGAATTTAAGAAGAAATATTTTATCATGTAAAAGCTAAGAAATGCATTTTAGTACCATGGAAATGAGACTTAAAAACCATGGAAGCCTTTGCTGAACATGGTTTTTGTAGTAAAAGGCTCATTGAAATGATTGGTACGCCCTGCATTTTGTGCGTTTATATGAGTAAAATATTTAAGTATAATTATATAAATTGTATATGAAATTTAGGTTATTTATTTATTTCGCAATTGCCTATCTTTATTCTACTTCATATTTGAAGAAGTTTTGATTTTAACTCTCCCTCTAAACGGTGAATCTCCTGCTCCGCCTCTCTGCGTTTCTCCTTTCCTTCTCTCTGAATACGCATTACCTCATCCAGAGTGGAAATCAAGGATTCGTTGGTGATCCGCAGCGTCTCCATGTCCACAATACCTCTCTCAGATTCCCTTGCCGTCTCAATAGTGGCTGTCTTCAATTTCTCTGCATTTTTCTTAAGCAGTTCATTGGTGAGATCTGTCACTTCCCGCTGTGCCTGGGCTGCCTGCGTGGAATGTTCCACGCCCATGGCAAGAATCATCTGGCTTTTCCACAATGGAATGGTATTTACAATGGTAGACTGTATTTTCTCCACCATAATGGTATCATTATTCTGCACCAGCCGAATCTGAGGCGCCGTTTGAATGGAAATCATTCTTGTCAGCTCCAGGTCATGTATTTTCTTCTCAAATCTGGTACAGAGCGCTTCTAAATCTTTCGCTTCCTGAGCATCTTCCGGCAGCCCGGAACGGTTCGCCTTGTCCAGCAGGGCCGGAAGCTCTGTGTTTCTCACCTGTTCTAACTTGCGTTTACCTGCAAGAATATACATGGATAGTTCTTTAAAATAAACCTTATTTTGTGCATACATTTTGTCCAGAATAGCAGAATCTTTTAAGAGCTGTACCTGATGCCCTTCCAATACCTTTATAATTTTGTTGACATTTACTTCTGCTCTGTCATATTTTGTCTTTAATGCGCTTAATTTCTGAGAAGACTTTTTAAAAAATCCCAGAAACCCTTTTTCCTCCTCTGCATCAAAACCTTTCAGCTCTGTAACTACATTTGAGATCAATTCCCCGATTTCCCCCAAATCCTTTGTCTGAACATTCGCAAGCGCCTTTTCTGAAAAATCAGCCATCTTTTTCTGTGTGCCTGCACCATACTGCAGAACAATATTGGAATTATGGAGGTCAATCTGACTGGTGAACTGTTCTACCATCCGCTGTTCTTCTTCTGATAAAATAGCGTCATCCCACAGAGGCTCAGGCTCTTTTTCCTTCACCTCTTCCACAGTCGTTTTTTCTGGAAATGGCTCCAGAGTCAATGATGGCGTTTCTGTAAATTCTGTTAATTCCTCGCTCATATACTGCTCCTTTCCTGTCACAGATGCTGCGTCTTAAAGGCGCTGTCTTCTACCAAGCCTTCCTGCGCAAGCATCGTATGCAGCACAGAAATATCTGAAGAGACATCCCACGCCACATCTTCAAATAAGCTGTCTAACAGCTTCTCAAAAGCTTCATTCAATGTATCCAGGGTCTGTTCTATTTCCATTTTTGAGGATCGGATATTTTCCCCCTGCACTGGCTGGCTGCAAAGCTGCTGATATGCCTCTAACAGCTTGACCGTAGTTGGCAGGTAATATTCCATCAATTTGTTGATATCCTCCAAAGAAGCAGGATCTTCCTCAACCCTGTCAAAAATTTTCTGCACCAGCATTTCCATATGAGAAATTTTATTTGATATCTCCCTGCCAGTAACTGTCTGACTGCATGTCCTGATTTTGCGTATATATTCTTCTCCGGCTCCTATTATCTTCTGAAGTTTTTCATGATCTTCATCGGTTTTTAATACTGCAGAACTCTTCTGAAATTCTTCCTGCTCTCGTTGCTGCTCCGCTCTCTGTCTCTGAAGGCTCTCATATTCCCGGTAAGTCTCATGGCTTACCATCAGGCATGTATTGTCATCATTCAAATGTCCCTGCCGAAACCATCCTTTTTCTATCATCTTCTGCACATCTTTTACCACATAAGAGGCAGATTTTCCGCTCTGAGCGGCAAGGTCTCTGATGTTGCAGTAAGTTCTTCCCTGTAGGCTTTTAATGTAATTCCGATACCGTTTCAGTGCAGACAGCATGCTGCTTCCTTTCCAGGTCACCACTGCACTTCCTGCGAGAAAGGGAAGCAGAATAGAGAGCGCAATTTTAATTCCCAGGGGAACCTGACCTAAAAACAAGGAAACAAGAAGCAAGATTACTACTGCAAGCCCCAGTCCGGAATTCAGGACACAGCCGCAGATGGTCAGGACAAGCCCGCCTGCTTTCACTGATGTTTTCTTCTGGAATAAATCTCTTCTTCTCCAGTCTGCCGGCAAATTCTCACATTCCTTTTCTTTCTTCCGCTCTGTATCAGACTCCAATATCTCCTGGACAGCAGAAGAAAAACTGCTCTTTCTTATTCCTGCCGCCTGGTCTGCCGCCTCTTTCGCTGAACGCATTCCTTTTTGAATGTTTCCCACTGTCTGTTGGATGGCATTGGCAATGCTCTTATTCATTTCACTGAAATTCTGGGAATTCACAGCGTCATTTACAATATTTAAAATATCTTTTCCCACTTTTTCCCAATCCTGATTCATCCGTTCCTCCGTATGGTATTTCTGCTTTCTGTAAATTGGGCAGAAAATCTGCAATTATAAAAAATATAATATAGTTTAGTTCCATTATGTATTATCAGTGACAAAAAAGCAAGAATTATTATCAACTTTCAGCAATTTTGCACAATCAGGTCTGGCGCTTCGGCGATAGCTACCCTCAAACAATGTGGACAAATCCACTTCAGCTCTCCCCCCAATCATGAGGTAATTGCACACTTTGCCGCGCCGGATGCTTATTGCAAAGCAATAGAATTGCTCTTGCATCCATACCGCATCCTGCTCGGAGGACTTCTTATTTTATAGAAAGGCACTATCACATCTTAGCGTGACAAGATCTTTTCTAATTTAAATAAAAAAAGACAGCATCAACTCTCTCAGTGATGTCTGTCTCTTTTTTTAAACGCGTACAGCGTCTTTTGCCTTCATTCTATGTATAAGCTTACATTTATTCCTCTCCGTTCCAACAGTAAGTGCAAAGCTTACATTTGTCAATTCCCACGGAATCCAGCATGTCGTCCAGACGGTTAAATCTTAACGTAGTAAAGTTAAGTTCCTTACGGATTTCCTCTACCATCTGTTCATAT
Organism: Lachnospiraceae bacterium; assembly: GCA_910575075.1. GTDB lineage: Bacteria > Bacillota > Clostridia > Lachnospirales > Lachnospiraceae > Petralouisia. Next base: position 62,703 of record CAJTCY010000012.1, on the reverse strand, counting down.
TTGGGAGATTCGGGATCTGCGTACTCTTTCAAAACTTCCTCTGTCACATTTCCGTCTTCCAGACGTGTAATTACCCTTCTGGTAATCAGATCCATTTCTGAAGAAGAACGTGAAAAGTTGAGATATTTACATGCATAGAGCAAGGGGGGGCATGCCGGACGGATATGAACTTCTTTGGCGCCGCTCTCATAGAGAAACTCCGTGGTCTCGCGAAGCTGTGTTCCCCTTACAATCGAGTCGTCAATCAGCAGAAGGCTCTTGTCCCGAATCAGCTCGTCCACTGCCAGAAGCTTCATCTTGGCGATCAAATCTCTCTGGCTCTGAATCGTTGGCATAAAGGAACGCGGCCACGTAGGCGTGTACTTAATAAAGGGTCTGGAAAACGGAATTCCTGATTCGTTTGCGTATCCGATCGCATGCGCTATCCCTGAGTCTGGTACCCCGGCAACAATATCCGGCGCTGCCTGATCTCGCTTTGCCATCCTTTTGCCGCATTCATATCGCATCTGTTCCACACTGGTTCCTTCGTAAGAACTTGCTGGATAACCATAGTAAACCCACAAAAACGTACATATTTTCATATCCTTGCCGGGAGCCGACAAAGTCTTGCATTCCTTATCTGTCACAACAACAATTTCTCCTGGTCCCAGTTCCTTATAATCTTTATATCCCAGATTCCTGTATGCAAAATTCTCAAAAGAAATGCAGAAAGCATCTTTCTTCCTGCCAATTACAACTGGTGTCCTTCCACATTTATCCCTTGCCGCATAAATTCCTTTTTCATTCATCAAAAGGATCGATACGGAACCATCCACCGATTCAAGCGCATAACGGATTCCTTCTATTAAATTCTCTTTCTGATTGATAAGGCACGCAACCATCTCTGTGGCATTGATATCACCTCCGCTCATTTCCAGGAAGTGGGAATGCCCGTTTTCAAAAAGTATTTTCGTGAGTTCTTCCATATTATTGATCTTACTAACAGTCGTAATTGCATAGGTGCCATGGTGAGAACGCACCAAAAGAGGCTGCGGCTCATAATCAGATATACAGCCGATTCCCATTCTGCCGGACATTTTCTGGATATCTTTATCAAATTTCGTTCGAAAAGGTGCATTTTCAATGTTGTGAATGGCACGGTCAAACCCATTTTCGCCGTACATTACCATTCCTCCGCGTTTTGTCCCTAAATGAGAATGATAATCAATGCCAAAAAACAAATCGAATACACAGTCCTGTGCGGATGCCGCTCCAAAAAATCCTCCCATAGGTCTACCTCATTTCTTTCTTGATGCCTGTCAGTTAATTCTAATACCGTAAGTATTATATCAGATGTAAAAACTTTTTCAAGTTATTTTCTTTTTTTGAGTTTTCCCATTTTTAATAACAACTTTAGTACCAAAAGGTCTTGCTGCCTTTGGCAGCATAGACATCTTGCACAAAAAGTGTCTGGAAAGCTAGCTTTCCATAGCACTTTTCTGTACAAAGTGTTTCCATCACTTTGTGCTGGAAACCTTTTGGTACTATAAAATCAAAAAATGGGGAAACTCAAAATTTTCTTTTGCAGATTGATTTGACAGAAGCAATCTTTAAAAATATAATGAATTTATTGCTATTTCAGAATATTTTTGAGGAGGAAAAAATGAAAACATCGGCAGATTTACGTGAATTACTGAACCGCATAGACCACAGAGGCTATCCGGCTTACAAAGATACCAGAGGAAGCTGGCAGTTTGACGGTTATGTCCTGTCCATCGACCATGTCCAGGGAGACCCTTTTGCTGCTCCTTCCAAAGTCAGTATCCATGTCCCAGGAAAACTGGCAGATCTTCCTGCAGAACTTTATGATCTGAGACACAAGCGAATTGCTCTGCAGGACTATCTGATCCGGCAATTTTCCAGAGAGGTACATGCTTATACTTTCAAGGCTAAGGGTTCCGGCAAAAGCGGACTGCTCTCCGTCAGTTTCTGCGGGCAGGAAATACTGGAGCGGACAGCATGTGAAATAGATGCAAACGGGGCTGTATCTGTCCGCATGGAAATCGGATTTCCCGCAAATGGACGGACCATCAATGCCAGAGAACTTTGCCGAATCTTATTTGATTTTCTCCCCGGCTGCGTAAAAAAGTCTCTCTACTACCGCTCCCTAGATGCAAAATCTGTCCAGAAAAACCGGGAACTTTCTGAGGATCAGGAATTTATCCGCCAGGAGCTGACTCGCTTAAATCTCGCTGCCTTTGTAGCGAATGGTTCCATACTTCCCAGAGAATCAGGCGTCTCAGACCGTCCTATGAAAAATGCTGTTCCTTTTGTCTCGCCGAAATCCATGGAAGTTACGCTGAAGCTTCCTTATCATGGAGAACTTACAGGAATGGGGATTTCAAATGGAATCACACTGATTGTAGGGGGCGGCTATCATGGCAAATCCACATTGCTGAAGGCCCTGGAACTAGGCGTCTATAACCATATTGCCGGAGACGGAAGAGAATATGTCATCACTGACGGCACGGCTGTGAAAATCCGTGCGGAAGATGGGAGAAGCATCAAACAGGTGGATATTTCCATGTTCATCAACAACCTGCCCAATCAGAAAGACACGGTACATTTCTGTACTGAAGACGCCAGCGGCAGTACCTCCCAGGCTGCCAATGTAGTGGAAGCCATGGAAGCGGACAGCCGTCTTCTTCTCATTGATGAGGACACCAGCGCCACAAATTTTATGATCCGGGACGAACTGATGCAGCGGGTGGTGCATCGGGATTCTGAGCCAATCACGCCCTTTATTGACCGTATACAAGAATTGTTTTCTGTCTATGGAATATCCACCATCCTGGTGGCTGGAAGTTCTGGTTCCTATTTCCACAAGGCAGACTGCATCATTCAAATGGACCATTATCTTCCAAAAGATATTACAGAATCCGCCAAAAAAGAAGCAGATGATTTTCCTCTCCCAAAAGAATCTGTCGCACCCGCTTCAAAGCCTTCTGCTGCAAGACCTGTCAAGCCTGATCATGCCTTTTGTAAAAATGACCGTATTAAAATTAAAGTTCAGGGGAAAGATTCTATCCTGATCAACCGGGAAACTCTTGATTTACGATATGTGGAACAGCTTACAGATGCCGAACAGCTCGCAGCTCTTGGGCAATTGATGAAACATGCGCAGCTTCGTCTGTTTGACGGAAAACGTACTCTGGGAGAAACGGCAGAGGAACTCTGGAAATTATTAGAGCAGAAAGGAATCTCTGCCGTCTGCGGCGGCAGTTATGTATCGGGTGGATTCGCATTGCCGAGAAAACAGGAAATTTACGCCTGTCTGAACCGGTACCGTGGAATAAAATTATAACAGGCACTTTCACAATTTAGCGTGTGTTTCCTATAAGGATTCAGGTGTCAAAAGGTGGTATCATAAATGCTTATTGGCAATTTGCACAAATAGGTACAAATTGCCAGCTTCATTTTATTTCACTACCTTTTGACACCCGAATCCTATAAAATGAAAAAGCAACCAGGAAAGCAGCAAATTGCTGCCCCCTGGCTGTTTTATTTTATTTCACAACAATCTTACATTTCTTCTTTATCTTAGGATTGGACTTACTGGTAACAGTAATCGTTGTCTTTCCTTTCTTTTTGGCAGTTATCTTGCCAGAATTGCTGACTGTTGCCACCTTTTTATTGCTGGAGTTATATGTCACCTTTTTATTGGTTGCATTTTTAGGTGTGACACTGGCTTTCAGCTTAAAGGTGCCTTTCACTTTTAATGTTTTGGACTTAGCGTTAAGCTTCATGCCTTTTACCGGATTTACGACCTGAATGGTGACTGTCTTTTTCACATTTGAAATCTGTGCAGTCACTTTCACCTTACCCACTTTTTTCTTTGCTTTTATGGTAACCGTATTTCCCTTTGCCTTCATAGTCGCATATTTCGTGGAATTGATGGACCATTTTACAGTACCCTTAATATTCTTAAGGTTTGCTGTAAGTTTTAAGGATTTCCCTTTTGCCAGATCAGCCGCACCTTTTATGGTAATGGAAGGTTTATTGACCGTAATCTGACAAGAGGAAGTTGCCTGGCTGTTTTCCTTGCTGACAGCAGTAATCACTGCCGTTCCTGCATTCTTGGCAGTAACCTTGCCAGCGGCATCTACAGAGGCAATTCCGTCATTACTGGAACTCCAGGTTACTTCTGCGGAAGCTCCGGCAGGCGCTGCCGTGCAGGTAAGCTGCACTGTCTCTCCCACAGACATGGACTTAGAAGCAGGAGTGACCGTAATACTGGTAACTTTCTGAACAGTATTTTCTGTTGTCTTTGTAATTGTAAGCTTGTAATCTGCTTTTGTCTCATGGTCTTCTGCAAATACCTGCATCGCTATCGTAGTGTCTGCGCTTCCCAGCACAATACGTTTTGCCTTGGTGTCATCTATTATTACACCATCCATATACAGAAGCCCATATTTGTTGGCAAGCTCTGTAGTAATATTGACCTGCTGTGTATCTGCAGGCACTTTCAACTGATAGCTGGAAGCCCCTGTTTTTTCCACCGTTCCAATATCAGCAGTAAGGTTTTTGATTCCCGGATCGTTATCGTAATTGGTGCTTGTGCTTGCAGACTCCCAAAGCTTAGGAGAAACTTCCCCTGCCGCACCGCTGAAAGAAATACGGATTACATCTTTGACTTCTATTATTTCACCGGTCGTACTGTTTTTTTGTTCATACGATTCTGCCGATGCAATGATATCCGCCGGAATCTCATATTTTACTGTAAATCTGTCGTCTTTTCCATCTGTGCTTATTTTATCTTCTGCAATAACCTTATCGCCTACTTTGATTACCATGGTTTTACCAATATCATCTTTGGAATACTGGCAGGTGAGGTAATTTTTCTTGGTTTTGTCAACTTTAAACAGATAGGAGAAAGCTCCTCCTGCGTTGGCATAACGTGTCAGTTTTCCCATATCTCCGGTTGATCCTGTACCTTCCTGCTGGATATGAGGATAGTTTTCTTCGTCTCCTTCTGTCTGCTGGCCATAACCAATTCCAACACCTTCCAGATATACATTGGCGTCACGGCCTTTCTTCTTAGAGTCCAGGATCTGTTTCTGAATCTCTTTCTCGTCTGCCTCCGTAAACAGCCAGTAAATTCCATATCTCTGATCTGTGATCTGATAATACGGTGTAAATTTCAAAGGTTCTTTTCCGCCCCAGTCTGTACCCTCCAGGGTGAAAGCAAGAGAATTTTTATCTTTAACCAGATGCTGTCCTATATTCTGGACATATTCTGATACGGACTCTCCGGTCAGCACATTCAAAGTCTCTGAGCTTAACGTTCCCTGGTTAGAAGTGGAACCATAACCTGCACTGGTAGTTCTCTCCTGTCCATTGACAATCTTTGTCTGGCAGACATCACACTGAACTCCTATGTGATACGTTCCTCTCTTATTATCCAGTCCCAATTCTGCTGCCAGAACTACCGGACCATATTTAAACCCATAAACAGTTCCCGCATTATCAGGCAGAGTATAGCCGCGGATTCCCATTGGCAGTGTCAATTCCACAGTGTCTCCCTCTGCCCAGGTTCTGTTCAGAGAAATATAACCATTGCTGACCGTAACAGTTTGAGCTGTCCCGTTTACCTTCACAGCTGGAGCGCCCATCGTCCAGTCCGGAACCCGCAGGCGGAGATCAAAGGCCGCACTTGATTTGCCATTTAATAATTGAACGGTGAATTTAGCCTGGTCAGAATTTGGAATGTCTGTTTCTTGTTTCAGTTTAACGTCTTTCCAGGTTACATTGGAGCTGGTATACTGATTTACAATCAGTTTATCGTCTGTATAATAGTAAAAACTGTCGCCCAGCTTGGTAAAGTTCTCTAATCCCGTTCCTGTACAGCACCAGAAATAATTCTTTTCTAAATCAGGATTACAGTACACTTTGAAATATCCGGTTGCCATGGGCTGGAAATAGGTAGTCATACCTGTCTGTACATTCACGCTTGCCATGATCGCATTGATAAAGGTAGTCTCGTAATAATCTGCATATTTCTTGTCGCCGGTAATGCGATACAGTTCTCTGGTCATTCTCAGCATATTGTGCGTATTACAGGTCTCACAGTTACAGTGGGAACGTTCTTTATCCAAAACATTATCCGCACCAAAGAATTCACATTCACTGTTTCCGCCTGTGATATAGGTATGTTTCTCTGTAATCAGCGTCCAGAAGCTTTCTGCATACTGGAGGTATTTCTCTTCATTTCCTTCGTCTTTCAAAGCCCGGTAACGGTTTAATGCGCCGATAAATTTGGGGATGGTACAGTTGGCATGTTTTCCATTCAAATGATTTTCTTCCCCAGCAAGAATTTTCTCAAAAAGATATACTTCATCAAACCAGTGTGCTGCTGTCTTAAAATGATCCTTATTGGCATAACCTTCTGCTTTCGCACATTTATACAGCTCATAGAGACAGTCATTCATTCCGCCGTATTCCACACCCAGCACACGATTCTGAATATTTGTATCCCATCTGGAAGTTCTTTCATAAATCCATTCTCCAAGAGATTCTGCTACATGAAGCGCTGTTTCATTTTCTGTCAGTTTATAGGTTTCCACCAATCCGTTCACAATCTTGTGCATGGTATACCATGGCACCCAGGTATCTCTGGTATCGCCTCTCTCCAGTAAATTAAACTGACGCTCCGGATCATTCGGGTCTGCCATTGTGGCGCCGAAAATATATCCATTTCCACGCTTGTTCTGACATTTCTCTAACTCATCTATGAGATATTCCAGGCGCTGTTTCATGGTAAATCCATCTTCGCCTTTTACATCCGCATAGCCATTTGCAACTGCCTGTGCCGCCGCTGCCAGATAATGTCCCATGGTGTGTCCGCCGATACGGCTGTTTTCCCAGCCTCCCGGATAAGGAGCAGACGCACCTGTGCCATTATTATGAAAATCAAACGCTTTGATTTCATTTGTGTTATATCCTGCTGTAAGCCGGAAATTATACAGCAATCTGTCCGGATCAAATTTATTTAAAAATTCCACGTCTTTTTCTGCTACCGTATTGTAATAATCATCGGTAATCTCAACATTCTGATATGCAAATTCCTGCAAATCTGCCATATCGCTTTCTGCCAGCACCTTTACATGAAACTCTCTGTTCATTGAAAACTGATCGTTATAGGAAACAGTGGCTGTCAGGGTTACGGCCGCGTCTTCTTGTCCGGCGGCAGGCCTTGTCACCTTACCTGTGCTGGAAATCACTGCTTCATTAGAGCTCTTCCAGGTAACTGTGGTCTCATTTTCTCCTTCTGTGGGGAGTGCGATGTCGGCTTTAAACTCTTCGCTGCCCAGTGTCAGGGCTGCACAGTCTTTACTCACCCGATTCTTAATTTCTTCCGGTGTCAGCTCCTTATATTTACGAACAATGATATAAGCAAGGTTGATTGCCTTATTGTCATCACCTGTTCCTTTCAGATTGACCGTCAGCTCTTTATCTGTTATCTCAATCGTCTTTTTTACAGCTTTTCCGGCGGAAGCATTTAATGCTTCTTTTACCGTAACCTGATTCTCTTTCCCAAAATTCAGATAAACGTTGGGGGTTTTCGATACGCCCCAGGGATCTACGCAGCAAACAAAAACGTCGTATTTGCCATTTTCCACTTCGAACTTATAATCCAGATGCCGCTCTGCCATGCCGCTTTCAAACTGGTTCTTGGTATAACGGTTGGAGCTTGTCTTGGGAACATCTGTATTCGCCTTATTTTGCTCATAGGGCCAAGTATTATCCGTGAACACGCCTCCACAAGCATTCGTCCCATTTTTCAGCGGATCACTAACCGTATCCACAATTCCCCATTTGTACCCTGTCTGGGGATCTTCTCCGTATATCTGGTCTGTCACGCTGTTATTGGTTCCCAGCTGGTCTCCCTCACTGACGGTGTCAACCACATAATCGCCGCAATCTACAAAATAGACGATGTCATTGTCTTCTCTGTCTATCGGTTTCTGGGAATTTAATGCCGGGACCTTGACCGTAAAAATCTTTTTCTGCGGTTCGGCAGATCCGCAGCTTACGGAAGCCTCCATCTCCACAGAAGCATCCTCAGATTCCGGTCTGGTCACTTTTCCCGTATTGGAAATCACTGCCTTATTCTTGCTTTCCCAGGAAATTGTACTTCCATTTTCACCTTTTGTGGGCAGTGTAAGATCCTCTCTGGCAGTTTCTGGAAGCGCCAGTGTTTCCAGATCTTTGCGGATCTTTCTCTCATCTTCAGTCTCTCCGCTTTTGACAGAACGTATCAATATGTAAGCTACATTAACGGCTTTATTATCGTCTGTGGTTCCCCGGACATCCACCGTCAGCTTGTCGCCGCCGGCCGGGACATTGACGACTCCTTCTGCCTCATTGTTTCCTCCATTGGGAACTCTGAACCCTTCCTCAGATAGTACCGTTTCCTCTCCCGCAGCCTCCAGGCTTGCCTTGACGACTGGTGTATTGGAACAGCTCCAGGGATTGGAACATCCCACCGTCACCTCATAACTTCCTTCCTCCAGTTCAAACGCATAGTCCACAAAACGTTCTGCGATCTCTTTTTCATAAAAGTTTTTAGAATAACGGTTGGAAGCTGTTTTCGGCACGTCCGCATTGTTGGGGTTGCTCTCATATGCCCAGGTATTAGCTGTGTACACTCCGCCGTTATTAGGCGCAGGCGGATTCTTAACACCTTTTCCTTCATACTCTTCTGCCTGGTCCACAACTCCCCATTGATAGCCTGTCTGGGGGTCTTCTCCATAGATCTGGTCTGTCACGCTGTTATGGGTTCCAAACTGCTCTCCTTCCCCCGCAGTATCCACCACATAATCCCCGCAGTCTACAAAATAGACAAGCGAATTGTCTGCGCGATCTGCCGCCGCAGCCGCAGAGACCGTCCCCAAGTTCCCTCCCGGCAGACTGGTAATACACATAGCTGCCGCAAGGCATCCGGCTGTTGCTTTCTTCCAAAAGCCGGACTTTTTTCTTCTTCTTTCGGAACTATGCATGATCCTCAGAAGAATATCTTCTCTTTTTCTCATATGCTTTCTCCCTTCTTTTCATTTGTCTCCCACTTTCCGAGACATACTGAGCCTATGATATTATCATTATACAATTATTTCCTTAAAATTTGTTACTATTTTTGATTATAATTTTAGCATTTTCGATTATTATTTTGTTATTTAGAAAATTTTTGATTCCAGAAACACAAGATACTGTCCGGTTCTTGCAAAGCGGACAGCGGCAGACAGAAAACAAAAAGAGAAATGCAAACTATTTTACACTTCTCTTTTCCTGGTCATTGATCTTCTATTTTTCTAAAGCCTGCTCTTATCTTATGTTGTTAAATTAGGCTTTAACTTCTCTTCTTTCTTCAGCATCTTTGCTTCATTTTTTTCTTTTTCTTTCTTCTCCGCCTTTTCCCTGCGGAATCTGCGTCCTTTCTGCTGGCTGCGGATTGCTGCGTCCAGCTTACGGAAGCGCTCTTCTTCTGCTTCATCTTGTTCACGCATGAGATAATTCATTTCTTTCAGTACCCTGTCTCCCACCTGCAGGCTGACTTCTTTTCCCAGAGACGGATTGTTCTCTTCTACTGCCTGCTTCACAATGCTCATCATCATGGTACGGAATTGTTCCAGCTTTACAGTGTTAGAAGCGGAGCTATTATGCTCTTTTACATAAGCCTGCTGCTGCATTCCGGGATATTCCCGGTTGATTTGAATAACCTGACTGCTGCCAGGCGTATTTCCAGAATTCATCATACTGCCTGTCCCACCTGCATTTGCCATACTTCCTGTTCCTGCTGCATTCATAGAATTTCCTGTATATACCTCCTGTTCTGGAATATTATGTATCATCATGCGAATGGCCTTTAACTGATATCCCTGTTCTTTCCATTCCTTTATCTTTTGGAATTGCGCTATATTTTCTTCTGTGTAATAGCGGTGCCCCATCTCATTGCGGGGAATTGCAAGCTCTAATTCTTCTTCCCAGTAACGCAGGACATGGGACTCAACATTAACTATATTTGCCGCGTCCGAAATCATATAGCGTACATTTTCCACATTCTCTACCTCCTTTTGGGGAATTCACATTTTCTTCTCTCAACTGTTTCTGAAATAAACGGTATTTCTCTGAAAACGCTTCGCCAGTCTGTGACAGCCTGTCCCCTTTTACTAATTCTATTTTACCGATTTATTCCCAGACTTACAATATTTTTTCATCGTGAAATAACGACAAGAAAAAGCAGATATCTTTCTTTTCAGAAAAATATCTGCCTTTTTTTGCATATTCTGCCATCATGCCAGGCGCTATCTTTTTTCCATATTCACAAATTTGGTAAACTGCGGGAGCCATACCAGATTCACAGTGCCGATAGGACCATTTCTCTGCTTCGCGATAATAATCTCCGCAATATTTTTATTTTCAGTATCCTTATTATAATAATCGTCACGATAGATAAACATTACCACATCTGCGTCCTGTTCAATAGCGCCCGATTCACGTAAATCAGACAGCATTGGCCTGTGGTCAGGTCTCTGTTCCACCTGACGGCTCAGCTGAGACAAAGCAATCACCGGCACATTCAGCTCTCTGGCAAGCCCTTTCAGGGAACGTGAAATATCTGAGATTTCCTGTTGTCTGGAATCTGACCTTCCAGAACCGGACATCAGCTGCAAGTAATCAATGATAATCAACTTCAGATCATGTTCCAGTTTATATTTCCTGCATTTTGAGCGAAGTTCAGAGATGGAGATCCCTGGCGTATCGTCAATGATTAAGTTGGATCGTCCAATCGTGCCCGCGCCTTCTATAAGCTTCTCCCAGTCAGAGTCCGCAAGATTTCCAGAGCGAAGCAATTGGGCGTCAATTCTTGATTCTAAGGCAAACAGACGGTTCACCAATTGTTCCTTCGACATTTCCAGACTGAAAATGGCCGTACAGAGATTGCTGTGAAACGCCACATATTGTGCAATATTCAGCACAAATGCTGTCTTTCCCATAGAGGGGCGGGCAGCTACCAGGATCAAATCTGACGGCTGCATTCCGGACATCCGATAATCCAGGTCGACAAACCCTGTGGCCAATCCTGTAACATTTCCTTTTGTCTTAGAAGCAAGCTCTATCTTCTCCAGAGCGTTGATAACCACCTGTTTAATGGGCACAAAATCTCCGCCGGCCCTGTTCGAAAGCAGATTAAAAATCTGCTTCTCCGTGTCCGCCATAATATCCTCTAAGCTGTCCCTGCCCAGATAACATTGATTGGCTATGTCTTCATTGACCTTAATCAGTTTGCGCAGCATGGATTTTTCTTTTACAATATTGGCGTAATATTTTATATTTGCGGAAGTCGGCACTGATGCTACCAGCTCTCCCACAAATTCAAGGCTGCTCAGCTCTGCCGGTACTTCTTTCTCCCGCAGGCGGTTCTGCAGAGTGATCACATCTACCGGCTGCTCTTCATTGAAAATTTCCACAATTGCCTCAAAAATAATTCCATACTGCTGATGATAAAAATCCGCACGGACCAATGTCTCTGAAGCCACAATTACTGCTTCACGGTCCATAATCATAGCGCCGATTACCGACTGTTCTGCCTCCAGATTATTCGGCATAATCCGTTTTATCAGAGCTTCTTCCATATGAATCTCCTCTTTATTCCTACTCAGCCTCAATCTTTACTTTTAAAGTCCCTGTCACTTTCGGATGGAACTTAATAGTAATCTCATGAACACCTAACGTCTTCAACCCGCCGTCCGGAAGCTGCATTTTCTTCTTATCCAGTTCCATCTGAAGCTGTTCTTTGGCAGCCGCCGCAATTTCTTTAGAGGAAACAGAACCGAACGTTCTTCCACCCTCTCCAGTCTTTAAGGTCACTGTCACTTCTTTGGCAGCGATTTCCTCTGCCAGGGCTTTTGCCGCGTCTAGATTTTCCTGCGCCACTTTTTCGGCATGCTGATTCTTTAATTTCAGGTCATTCATATTTTTTCCATTGGCCTCTACGCCCAGTTTCTTAGGCAGAATCATATTTCTGGCATAACCGTCACTGACATTTACCACATCGCCCTTTTTTCCCAGGGACTTCACATCTTCCAACAAAATTACTTTCATACTTCTATGTCTCCTTCCTCCAGCATCTGATCCAGCGTTTCTTGAATTCTTCTCTTAGCTTCTTCCACCGTGCAGTCTTTAAGCTGGGCTCCTGCCACATTTAAATGACCGCCGCCTCCCAGCCGTTCCATAATCAACTGTACATTGATCTCATCTATAGACCGGGAACTGATATATATTTTCTCATTGTACTCTGTCAGCACAAAAGATGCCTTAATCCCTACGATATTCAGCAGTTCATTTGCCGCCTGGGCGCCAGCTATGGTTGGGCTTTCCACATTGGAGTCTGCCGGGCATATCGAGATAGCAAACGCTCCCCTGTATACCTGAGCATGGCGGACGGCCTCTGCCCTTGCTTTATATGCTGCCATATCATCTCGAAGCAGTTTGCGGACTCTGGTCACCTCTGCTCCGCATCTGCGCAGATACGCTGCTGCCTCAAAGGTCCTGACTCCTGTTTTTGTCATAAAATTATTGGTATCAATCAAAATTCCTGCATAAATACTGTCTGCCTCATTCGGCTTCAAATGTATATTTTCATCAAAATACTGCAGTACTTCCGCCACCATCTCACAGGTAGAGGAAGCATAGCTCTCAATATAAGAAAGCACTGCATTTTCAATTACCTCACTGCTTTGCCGGTGGTGGTCAAAAACCACAATATTCCTGGTACGGCCCAAGAGTTCCGGGCATTCTGTATAATTAGGACGGTTGGTATCTACGACTACCACAACGCTGCGGTAATTTACCAGCTCCATCGCCTCTTCACTTTCGATAAACATATCCTCCGGATAGCCTTTTTCTTCTGTAAAGCATTCTTTCATCGGCCGCAGGGAAGAAGTAACCTCATTTAAGACAATATACGCTTTCTTGCCCATAACCTGCGCTGCGCAGTACATACCGATGGCTGCTCCAAAGGCATCCATATCACTAATGCTGTGTCCCATGATAAAAATTTGTTCCCGGCTTTCAAAAATTTCACGTAGAGCATGTGCCTTGACCCGCGCCTTAACCCTGGTCATTTTCTCCACCTGCCTGGACTTTCCGCCGAAATAGGAAATCTTCTCTCCCTCTTTCACAACTACCTGATCTCCGCCTCTGCCCAAGGCAAGGTCAATTGCCATGCGGGAATATTCATATTTCTGACTGTAGCTGGATGTACTGATGCCTATACCGATACTCAGTGTCACTGCCATCTCATTTCCTACTTTGATGGTTTTAACTTCTTCCAGAATACTGAATTTGTCTTTAATCAGCTGATCCAGATACTTATGCCGGAATACCACAAAATATTTGTCCTTTTCCAGTTTTTTGATAATACTGTCTTTTTCAGAAAAATATTTGCTTACTTTCCGGTCTATCAGTGCAACCAGCAGAGAACGTTTTACTTCTTCGATACTGTCCAGCGCTTCCTCATAATTATCAATATAAATCAATGCTGATACCAACTGCAGCTCCTGATTTTCTTGAATATAATGATGAAGTTCTGTCTCATCAAAGAGATACAGCGCCATAAGATACTGATCTTTTGCTTCCAGCTCCAGCATATCACCGCCCTCTGCATTTTCATCATCAAAATAGAGCCTGTCTACCCTCGCATGGTAAACCCGTTCCTTCCATTCCACCTGAAAACTGCTGCTGGATTCTTCTTTGTCCAAAATCTCTCTGGTAATAGATGGAAAAATAGTGGTAATAGATTTGTGATACCTTTTGTCTTTTTCAGTTACCTCTGAAAACTCTCTGTTCATCCACAGAATTTTGCTATTATAATCCAAAAGAGCATATGGAATCTGAAATTCATCCAGCAGTTTCTTCTGAACAGTGCCATACTGTGTGGCAAAGTTAATTACCTCACTGCGTATCCCTGACCTGTTCATCATATAAATCACCAGCACGATAATAAAATAGGATACTGCAAATATGGACACGCAGAATCCTGCCTTTTTGTCAAAATAGTACAAAGGCACATTCATCAACGCAATTAATATCGTCAGCAACAACGGCCAGCACATGTAATTTTTTAACTGCCCTTTGAATTTTTTTTCATTTTTCATTTATATTTACCTCTGGTTTTCTATCCTATAGTATACAAGAAGACATCAGGGCTCTTCCCTGCTTCGCTGGGCCCCTCCTCATGCCTTCTCACTTTTTGGCTTCTCCAATTGGCATCAGGGCTCTTCCCTGCTTCGCTGGGCCCCTCCTCATGCCTTCTCACTTTTTGGCTTCTCCAATTGGCATCAGGGCTCTTCCCTGCTTCGCTGGGCCCCTCCTCATGCCATAGTATACCATATATTACAGAAGTATTACAATGCTTTTATCGTTTTGAGAGATAATCCTGCAAAATATAATAAGATTTCTTCAGTCGTTCCCGATATGTGGGCTGGTTCCATTCTTCCCAGAAATAGGCGCCTGTCACGCCGTCAATCATAAATGTTATATCACTGATCGCTTCATATGTAATCTCATCATGTGCATACAAATCTGCAATACACATTTTAACATTGGGTTTTGGAATATTCAGCAGCAGCCATGGCAAACGAATTTCGGTGACGTCGCCCTTGATACAGAAATCAGCTCTGGAGTCAAACTCTGGCGACTCTGGATCTGCATTGCCGTGACGGAGCTTTCCCGTTTCAATCTGTTCCGTCTCCACCAATGTCCCGTCTGAAAGCAGAACGGGTCTGTTCAGCATCAAATTAATAGGCGCAAATGTATTATTTTCGGGTACCGCATATCCCTCCTGGATATCCAGGACGTTACTGGACGCATATAAACCTGTCGTGTACAGCCAGTAATCTACATCATAGTAAGGATGAACCATCACACGGCTCTCATCTGCTCCTTTGATATCAAGCGCAAAGTCCGCACCATGATATTCTGCATTTCCCTGTTCCCCGATGGTGTCCAATGTGATACGGATCTGATCATTTTTTCCCCGTACCATCAGATAAACATATGCTTCGTCGCTCTTGACATACAATTCTGTCTCTTTGCTGACAAGCAAAGGCTTATCACCTTCCCAATCTGCCGCGTCCCCATCTACCGTACAGACAGGTTTTTCACCAGGATCAAAGGACAGCAGCCCAAAAAACTGCTCACTCGTCTGTACATCACACCAGTATGGGCGAACCTCTGCATCTGTATAGTCCATGGTATTCCATGTCCTTTTAAACCATTCATCCTGCCAGATAAACACGCATGCCCCGGCGCACCCAGACTCCAGAATATCATCCAGCATAGACACAATAGCGTTCCCCTGTTCTTCCTCATTCAATCCTCCCTGATTAAATCCTGCGTCATGAGCAAGATGTGTAATCCCTCTTGAAGCAGGAACTCCAAACTCCGAAATAACTACAGGCATCGTATGATACTCATTCAGGTCTGTGAGATAATGCCGGTACGGATCAGGCGGATTCTCGGTAAGAAGCTCTGGTGCATACCGCATCATTTCCGGATAATATGGATATACATGGTAAGAAGCGAACAATCCCGCCTTGAATTCTGGTTTCGCCTTAATATGCTCCGCGTCTACTGGTACTGCATCCTCCATCTCCGGATTTGGCTCCCCTGGATGGTCGAGCGGATCGGTTGTCACCCAGTTGGCAAATGCCGCAGGATGCTGCATCTGATAGTTTTCCATCTCATAAGAAATACATGCATCCAGTCCCGTTGCAAGAAATACTTCAAATGGTGAAACTTGCTCCGTATATAGATAATTTCCTTCAAAAGATTTTTTGTCGGAATTATTTTCATTAGTATTAATTACAAAATCCGCCTGCCATTCAATTCCAAGAATCCAACCGCATAAATATCCCGATACATCCGCCGTGTAGGTACCGCTGGCATTTCCTGCCGCTGCCTCTATCTTCGCATTACCATGAACGACATCCACAATTGTCCGGCACATTTCCACCCAGTCGTCGGCAATTTTGCCATCCTGGGCATAGGCGTCACACAAATTGCTGATATCTTCTTCATTATTGTATACACCCTGCATAAAATAAAGCGGCTGCTCCGCTGATGCGTTGTATGCCGCCAAAGCCTTATAAAATTCAGGCATTAGAATCGTATAGACACGAATGACATTGGCATGCATCTCACTGATCTGCTTGAACCAACGCATATAATCATTTTTCGTAATTGCAAATTCTCCCGGAAATGCTCCTGGTTTGCCTGCGCCGATATTGACGCCTATGGGGGTGAAATCCTTCCATTTACCATCTTCCCCGCAGACTTGAAACGATTTTTCCTGGGTTCTGAAAGAATAGGATATGCCGTCTTCTCTAATCTGAGGCTGAGACGGCGGCTCCGTTTCTGAGGCATTATCCAATTTTTCTTCTGCTGTTTCCCCAGTTTTCACATCTTCAGCAGTTTTTCCCAGAGAACATCCTGAAAAAAGGCATACCATCACAGACAGTGCCACGATTCTAATAAAAAGATTCTTAGATTTTTTCATTTCTTGGTTCCTTTCAAACATATTGTTTCCCTTCTATTCAATCTCATGTTCACCGCTGATCAGTTGATCCACCACATAATTAATCATACCGGAAATCTGCTCTGCCTTAATCTTTCCAATCTGGTCGAGAAATTCCGGTTCATTCCGATGACTGACAATATAACTTCTGGTGGGCGTCTCACTCCCCTCCAGAGAAACCAGCTCACCGCCATTTTCCCGCAGCAAACTTTGAAGCTCATCATTAAAATGGTCTGTTACATTTTCAATGGTGGGCACAATAACATCAAAAGGTTCAATTGTATTTAAAATCTGATTCTGGTATTTTTCCAGAAATTGTTCAATCAGATTTTCAAAGGTGCGGAATTCCACAAAATCATCCCCGGCAACAATAATCGTAGACACAAACTCCCAGGTATGAGGATGTGTCTGCCCCTGTTTTCCATTGATGATAATGTAATGGTTCATATTAAGATACGATTTCAAACGGTATTCCCGATATAAATTCTCTTTTCTCACTGGGCAGACACCTCCTTCCAGAAATTGTCAAACCGGACTTTATAGCTTTTCATATTGTCTTCACAATATAAGTTTCCTTTCTCATGGACATTCCAGTCCCAAAGAGTATCAATGATTTTTTCACTGTCTTTTTTCTGATAGCCAACAAAAATAAGCAGCACATAATTGTCATCCATAGAAAAACGCAGCACATGATTATCTAAAACTAACTGCATATGTTCAAAAAACTTGTCTCTTGCCTCCATAGAATTTGCCTTAAAAACGGCAAAATGCAGAGGAGAAACATTCTTTTCATCCAATCTCTCCAAAAATTCATCTAAGACTACACTTTTAAATACATTCTTGCTGGCGCTGAATGCATATTCCCGTTTCAGATGCTCATCTAAAAGCGCAATCTGCTTGTTCTGCCAGACTACATGTTTCTCCTGTTCTTCAAGCTGCCTGTCCTGTATGTTAATTTTCCGCGACATCACCATACTCAAGATAACCAGAAGCGCTAATATAATTGAGAGAATAATAATAATGGCATTTTTGCATTCCAGCAACACATTATCCTCGAGAATTACCCTGTCATATGTCAGCAGACAGACCCGGTACTGCTCGCCCTGCCAGTGAAAAATCATGCCTGAAGCGATAAAGCGGTCCTGGTCCAGATAAATTATCTTATGCCCCACTTGATTAACTCCCAGGCTGTTCATAAATTCTGAAGCTGTCTCTGACGCATAATAGGTGCCGTCGGCAAATCCTTTATATCGGTTGGTTTCCGTAACACTCTTCACAAACAGAATGGAATCCCCTTTGCTCAGAGTCCAGTATCTGCTGGCTGTCGCGTCCAAAGAACTGATAATGTCCGTAATATCCTGCTCCGTTGCATCATCCCCCAGATTATTAATCTGCCCCAGGATAATATTGACATATCCGTCCTGTTCTGAACCATATATTTCCAGAAACCTGGTCTCATAACTTTCTAATTGATATACGATAAACACGTCTGCCGCTATGGCAAAAAACATAACGACTACTGTTATCAGAAAAAAATTTAATCTACGTTTCATAAGCTTTTCCACCTACTCGTAATTTACGGCTTTACGCGCCTTCTGCAAGAGATTCATAGGTTTTTGTGCCTCAAGCTTCAATTCTTTTTCAAAATCCTTTCTCTCGTCTGTCAGAGTACGGGTTTTCCACGCACTGTCGGTATTGATACTGTTAATGACGCCTGCAAAACGGATAAAGAACACAATAAAGTTAAAAAGCGGAAGCAGCGGCACCACATACCAGTGTTTGCGGTAATATTTTTTCAGATCGTCAAATTCCTTTAAAAAACCTACCGTGGCAAAATAATACAGATAGCCGCTGATTATATAGAGCACAAAAATCAATCCGGTAGAAAGCAGAATAATTTTTGCCGAGTAATTCATGCACATCAGACAGATCAAAGCAAGATACCAGATCAGCCGGGGAAACGCAAACGTATGGTCATACATCAGGGTACGGACCATAACATTGGTAAACAGTTTACGCACCTTCAAATCCTTCTCCAGAAACTGATGCGATACTTCCAGGCTTCCCCGCTGCCAGCGCTGGCGCTGGGTATAAAGCTTGTTCATACCTTCAATCGGATCTACCATAAAAATAGCGTTTTCACAGATATGTACCTTAATGTGCTGCAGGTACCTCATTTGAAATGTTATGTTGGTATCTTCACAGATGGTATCCGTATTATAGAGCTGCGATTTCAGCACCGCTGATTTCCGAAATGCTGAAAAAGCCCCGGAAAGCGTATAAATAGAATTTGTCTCAGAGGCATAATTGCGTCCCGCTAAAAATGCCTGGGCATATTCCATAAATTCCATTTTCCGCAGCATCCGTGCAAAAATACCTTTGTATTCCTCTATCATTTCCGGCATGGTAAGAATCGCGCCTGTCATACAGTCCACATTGGGACAGCATTCAAATTTCCGCACCATGTTTTTGATAGCGTTCGGTTCAAACTGACCGTCACTGTCCACATGGATGATATATTTTCCATCTGCATTAAACAATGCAAGGTTCAATGCACGGGATTTTCCCTGCCTTGCATTAAGCCACTGCATCAGCAGATCCGGAAATAGTTCCTGGCATCTGGTATACACATGGAAAGAGTCATCCTTCCCCTGATTATTCACCAGAAAAATACGCATCTTATCATTGGGATAATCACTGTCGTTGATAGATTTAATACATTCCTCCAGGGAATCCTGAGAATTATAAACTGGAATAATCAATGTGATTTCCGGCCAGAACACCGGATCTTCATACTTCGCCGGAAACAGCCTTTTTTTCACCAGTATCAAAAAGCTTCCCAGAGAAGGAATAATCTCCATAATCAGAGGAATGATAATCCAGGCTGCCCAAAACAATATGGAATTAAAAAAATGATTAATGATTGTCATACCGGAAGTTCCCCACCTTTTGCTTTATAATCTGCGGTTTTGTAAACACATAAAAATATATCATAACGGAAAAAGCATAAAATACAAGACGTCCTACAAATGTATGCGCAATATAATAGGTGTCAATTCCTCCAAAATGGATCATCAGGCAAATAATGGTAATACGCAGCGCATTTGCCAGAACCATGGCAATCACACCCAGGATACCCACGCAGAATCTCTCATAAACAGTATACACCCGGTAGAAAATGAGCAAAGCAAGATACGCCATGATTTCAATAATACCAGAACACTCAAAATCAATTTTCAGTGAAACTGCTCCCACAGAAGATTCTACAAAAATAACACCATATTTATAATGCGCACTGTACATATCTGCTATCTTTCCCGGAAGACTTGCCAGAAGCGCCACAATTCTTGCCAGGGGCTGAGTCAGAATGGGTTCTAAAAATACCAGCATCAGAATAAAAGCGCCTGCGCTTCCCACTATAAAATGCCAGAAATTCAATTTGCTCTTATTCAGCACATGTAAAATAAACAACCATATAACCAGCCCGATCAGTCCTACAATATACTTTATCATATTTTACCCCGCTTCCTTCTCAAATTCCTGCTGCCGCCGTAAATGAAGAGAATACCCTGCAATGAGTATCACTGCCACAATGCTCACCGCAATCCCCGCTGTTAAATAAGGATATGTCAGAGAAATTTCTGTCCTGCCTGCCTTCACAAAAGTCAGATGATTTTTTGAATAAATCTCCTGTTCTGAAGCAAAGCTGTCATGCCAGGCAAGACCGGTATTTACGTCGTCCCTGTCAATAGTAATCGTAATATGGTTCTTTGAATATGAAATATCATACGGCACAATTTCACGTTTCGGATATTCATCTGACCTTAAATCCATCGCGTGGCTGAGCAGCGCTCCCACACCCTCATCCTGGGTCAGGCTCAGATAATAAGTAAGATTCAATCCAATTACCACAATATTCTCATTCTTAACAGTTCCATAAAACGGCAGTTCCCAGTCCAAATCTTCTACTGTTCCCCAGACGTCGTCCAGCCCATCCACGTAAAATGTGCTCCACTCTCTATAGCCATTGGGGAATAAATCTGTATCCAGCACCCCATCAATGGTATTCAGATCTGGATAGCCCTGTGAAAAGGACACCGGATTGCAGACAACTCCCAAAAAGCTTTGGTTTTTACTGCCCCGGTCCTCTGGGATTCCGTCAGCCCCAATCACGATGCGGACACCGGACTCACTTAATTCTGTAATCATCTGTTCTGCCGCTGCCTTATCATCATAGGTGAAGCCCGCCAGATAAATCAAATCATAATTCTTTAACTCTTCAAACGTAAAATCATTTAAGTTAATGGTATCTGTCTCTTCCACAATCGGAAATTGTCTGGAAATCCCTGGTGCCGCCGTTCCAATCCCAATTGCCCGGTATTTTGCTACTGTTCCCCAGTTTCCATCGGTATCCAGCTTATATAAACGATAACTGTCACTCGCTCCTGCCAGCTTATATCCGATTTTTTCCGCCGTATGGTCCATCTTAATAATTGGGTTTTTGTCTATGGCACCTACAATATCTGTATGTACGATCACCGTATCGCTTCCCATTTCCAGGCATCTGTCGAACAGATACAGATAATTTCCCTCCTCCAACGCACGGTCTATCTGCCGGATATTGGAAAGAGCTGTAGAATTTTCCTCCGCAGAACCATACATGGATGCCACTGGCTTTCCATATCCGGTAATCAAATAATTACTCATGGCTCCAAGGCTGTTCTCATCAATCAATGCCAGCCTCTGTCCTGTCATTTCCTTAGCTTTGCTGATCAATGTAATGTCCGAGTAATATGCCATCTTGTCTTCTGGTATATTGCCAGACTGGTTTCCCACTACCAGCGGCAGAGAAGGCAGTACATCTAAAACCAGCAATCCCGCAAAAAGCATCACCCATCCCTTTTTCAGTGTATTCCAGCTCAGGAAACTGAACAAAACCATGCACAGGGCAATAGAAAAATAACAGAGCATTTGCAAAATATTGGCAAAAGGCAGCTTTTCCAGCAAAATATACAGGGTATTAGAACTTGCGAACAATATTAAAATCCCTGTCCAGAAACCTGGCATAGATTTCTTCTTGCTGAGAAAAATGCCAAAGACTGCCAGGAGGAACGTTGCCAGTCCAAAATAGAAATCCTCACTCCCTCTCTGGAAACGTGCGATTGGATTGACAGACAAAAACATACTCTGGAAAAATGAATCCAAAAGCCCCGTATTACCTGTCGCGGAAGCATTTCCCATCATAGCAGGCAGAAGCCAGGCAAAAGCCAGCATATATCCCAGTAAAAACGCCGCGAATACACGTATTTCTCTCTTTACTGCATGGCGTATGATTCCGTCAACAATAAAGTATATTGCAAACGCTGTCACGATCATTCCTGCATACTGGATACTGCACAGACAGACCAAAGCAAAACTTACAGATAATCGAGGCAGCGCCTGCCACTTGCAGTTTTGAAGATATTCATACACGGAATACATAATGACAGGAAGGATCACTGTACAGACAGATCTGGGCAGATTTCCTTCGTAAAACAATGCCGTCAGATTATTGGGCATGAAAAACCATAATATGCCCAGAAACGCTCCCAGCCATGGACGTTCCAGTTTAAATCCAATCCAAAGCCATGAGACTGCGCCTGCAAAAAAAAGAAACGCTGTAAAAATCAGATACGCATTCATGGAACTGCCGCCCAGAAACTGGAAAAATGCCATAAAATATACCGGAAGGGGCTCCCAATAACGCATCATCTCCACACCGTTGTACCAGAGCGGATCAAAAAGCGGAAAGAAATCTCCCTCGCAAATGGAACGGTATAAAACATCTCCCTTATAAAGATGGCAAAGCGTGTCCATTCCACTGGGAAATATCCCATTGTTCTGCACAAGCTTTGCCACTCCATATGCCAATACGGCATAAAGAATGGGCATTAATAAAACCAGATAATACAACCTTTTTCTGTCCTTCAATGCCCATTCCTCCTATTTCTTTCTCCCTACCTGTTTCTGTTTGATTCAGGTTCTCTATCTTATTTTGCTGCTGCAAACAACAGCTCAAACAAATTCCTCTTCTTATACCAGAGTATCAGTCCTGCGGTCAAAATGCAAAGACCAACACCGACAATAGGTCCGGTAGAAGTACCTGCCGTATAAATCCATTGCTGGCCGATACGTCCAAACTGCGCCGCAATTTCTTTCAGATCCGTCTCATCTACACCAAGCTTTTTGGCAATCTTCGGCAGTTCCAGATAAAATTCCATCTCATCCTTTCCATCTTTGCCTACCGTCATCATCATTTTTCCATACATCTGATCCATTTCATTGAGATTATTGATATTGGCAGATGTATGCCACGCATCCGTGGAAGCAATGTAATACTCATAAGTGCCTTCCGGAAGCCCTGCAAGCTGAGGATTCCAATTGATATTTCCATTGGCGTCCACTGTCACAAACCGTGGATAAAATGCCATTTTCTGGTCATAAGTCCCATTCTGCAGATCACTCTGCTTCTGATTAAACGCTATGGTAACAGCGGATGTAAATTCTCCGCCTGCCTCCTGCAGATGCTGCGGCATATTCGTCGTCACATGAGCAAACAGCTTCTCTCCGCTGGAATATAATGCTCCTTTCGCATCAATCTGAGATTCCTGAGAACCAGCCGTAGCATACTCGATCGTCGAGTGTCCGTAATCTTCCCAGTCCTCATAAGAACCATCATAAATAATGCCGTTAAATAGATTCTCTAAATTATTTCCATTGTCCGGCTGCAAGTTTACAATGCCGGCAACAATTGCATCTCCCTCATAAAAACAGAAGGAAAGGCTTTCTTCATATTTCGGAAGCTGGCTCTTTGGAACCGCTATCTCCCATTCGCTTCCTACATAGGCAACCTGTGCGCCGTCCACACCGTTTACTGACGGTGCCGTGGTCAGCTGAATATCCGTCTCATATCCCAAATCTGATTTAATCGCAAATTTTCCATTGGAATGCGTCCCTGCACCGGAAGCATTGCTTCCCTCGCCGTCCTTGATATAAATGTAAAACCAGTCGCCGTCATATATGGCTGCTGCCTGAGACAAGCATCCTTTGTGCTGGTCATTGGGGCAATTAACATCTGTCTTAGCCACTGCAGCCCAGTCAGAGTAATTTCCGTCAATGGCAATTCCCGCATAAACCGGCTGCGGCTGTACTGTCACTGCCTGACCATTAATCTTCTGGATATCCTTAGAGGCCAAAGAGACACCGCCAAACTCAAGCGTAAAATCTGCATTATGGAAGAAACTTACCGGAACTGCAAATTCAACGGTATACGGTCCAGCATTATTTCCATGCGCCTCACTTTTCACTGCTGCCGACGCAC
Source organism: Lachnospiraceae bacterium (assembly GCA_910575075.1). Classification (GTDB taxonomy): domain Bacteria; phylum Bacillota; class Clostridia; order Lachnospirales; family Lachnospiraceae; genus Petralouisia. The sequence continues at coordinate 38,728 of CAJTCY010000012.1, read as the reverse complement.
CCTTGACGCTGGCATACCAGGCATTCTTCACTTCTGCTCCGTCCTTCCATGCATTGACGGAAAGCGATGCATCCTCTCCGGACGCGCCGTCCGCATAAGTGAACTTAAAACTATTTTTATTGCTGGCAAAGCTATAGTCCCATTCTGTACTTGTACTTCCTGTATAACTAAAATACAAGATATTCCCATCCGGGGAATAGGCTGCTTTCCACGAATCCACATCGGAAGCATTCGAAGCTCGCTCTGTTACTTCTGCCCAGTCAGAAGCGTCACCATCAACCACGATGCTGCCATTGACAGTTGGAAGATTATCCAAAGAGAATGCCTGCGGAATGTCTTCTGGCTTCTGATCTTCTGCTTTTTCATCCTCATTATCCTTGGCAGATTCTTTTTTATCTTTATCGTTATTTTCTTTCTTATCTTCGTCTTCTTTCTCAGAATCCGCCGGCTCTGTCTGTTCTGGAACCTGCACATCCTCTGCTTTTGGCTGTTCTTCCGGCTGCGGCTGTGCCTGTTCCGGTGTCTGCGGCTCTTCTGCCTCCGGCTGTTCTTCCGGCTGCGGCTGTGCCTGTTCCGGTGTCTGCGGCTCTTCTGCCTCCGGCTGTTCTTCCGGCTGCGGCTGTGCCTGTTCCGGTGTCTGCGGCTCTTCTGCTTTCGGCTGTTCTTCCGGCTGCGGCTGTGCCTGTTCCGGTGCAGGCGCCTGCTTCTGTCCCTCAGCCTCTACCTGCTGAGCATCGTTATTTCCTGGTTCTGTTGCCAGTACCGGCATGCTCGAAAGCAAGAGCGACATTGACATCAAACCTGCTACAGCTCCTTTGAAAATCGTTTTGGCTTTCATAACCAAACCTCCCTCTAAAAACCCGGTGTTAAAATGTTTCTTCCACAATGGCATAAATACGTAAAGGCGTCTCGCTAATCTCAAAACGGGCAAACTTCCAATGCTGTTTCTCTAACGCATCCTTCACCTTCAAATAAAACACCTCGCCCAAATGCTCAATACTGGTATCGCCTCCAAATTCGGAAAATTCATTCAGATACTGGTATTGATAAGGAGCAAACACCTTCTCCAAAATAGAATCCATGCTGGCAAATTCCATAAAATCTTCTGCAATCTGCCTTGCCACGATTTCAATCTCAATTAAATGATGATGTTTGTTCTCGATTCGCCCATCAAAACTATGCTGCATACATAAACGATATTTCAAACGATGGTATTTCATCCAATTCTACCTGCCCATCTCCTGCCGTGCCTTCTGTCACATATTGTGTTATTTATTATAGCACACTTCCAAAGCCGTTTTCAATCCCTCCACCGCCCAAATTTACACAAAAAAGGTTCAAATTTTCTCTATTTTGGGCATTTTTACCATAAAAAAATACCCCTTCCAAAATTCTTCCTGTCAACAATGTTAAAAAATTATTATCCATTTTTAAAAATACAACTGTAAGATAGAATTTATGCACACATTCCATATTACCTCAGCAAAAGCATTAAAAAAGGACTGTCAAAGGACAGCGTCAGACACAATATACAAATTACATTTCTGAAATTCTTTACGTTGTATCTGACAGCTGCTCTTCGACAATCCTGCCATGTTACGCGAAATTTACGCTAAAAATAAAAATTATCTTAATAATTGGTGCTTCCAGAATTTAGTCTGTTACATACGGCATCAGCGCAATATGTCTTGCTCTCTTTATTGCAACTGTCAACGCTCTCTGATGCTTTGCGCAATTGCCGGTAATTCTTCTGGGAAGAATCTTGCCTCTCTCGGAAATATATCTCTTTAACTTATTGGTATCCTTATAATCAATTACATTGTCTTTACCGCAGAATACACATACCTTTTTTCTTCTGCGGATGCCGCCTCTTCTCTTCATTGGAGAATCGCTTTTTTCGGTTTTATTGTAAGCCATTTTCTTTGCCTCCTGTTCTAATTAAAGGGTAATTCTTCGTCAATACCATCAGGAATATTCATAAAACCATCCCCTGCCGCCGCACTGGGCTCTGGTCTTCCCATTGGATGGAAACCGCCTGACTGCTCACTGGCTGACTTACTCTCCGCAAATTCCTGTTCTTCTACCACAACATCTGTGGTATAAACCTTTTGGCCTTCCTGATTGGTATAGCTGCCAGTCTGAATTCTTCCTGTCACTGCTATTTTGATTCCTTTATGGAAATACTTTTCCGCGAACTCACCGCTTCTTCCAAATGCCACACAATTAATAAAATCTGCGGTCTGCTGGTCTCCATCACGTTTGAATCTTCTATCTACTGCCAGAGTATATCTTGCCACTGCCGTAGCCTGCTCGCCCTGTGAGTAGCGAACCTCAGGGTCCCTGGTTAATCTGCCCATAAGTATGACTTTATTCATCTAATCTCCTCTTTCTATCTATGCCTCGTCCTGTCTAACGCATAAGAAACGGAGCACATTGTCCATAATACGCACACGTTTTTCTAATTCTGCCGGACAATCTGACTCTGCATCGAATTTGATGAAATAATAGAAGCCTTCTCTCATTTTCTGAATCTCATAAGCAAGTCTCTTCTTGCCCCATTCGTCAACTTCTGTCACCGTACCGCCAAAACGGGTAATATACTCTTTCGCTTTTTCTACGACTGCGGCTCTTGGTTCATCCTCGATCTTAGCATTAACGACAAGCGCTAATTCATATTTGTTCATGCCTCGTACCTCCTTTTGGTCTTCTGGCCCCCTGTCGCTGCAGGGAGCAAGGATCAATAATTATATATCACGGTTTGTCAGTTTACCATAATCGTTGCAATTTTGCAAGTTTTTTTCTAAAAAAACCTCAATATTCCTGTAATATGTATCTGGATCTTTGTCCTGAGACTGTCCATGTCCTGCCCCCTCCACAATCAAAAGTTCTTTTTCACAGGCTGCGGCTTCATACAGTTCTTTTGACATGTCAACGGAAATCATGGCGTCTTCATCTCCATGAATAAAAAGCGTGGGCACTCTGCTTTTTTTCACAGCTTCTAATGCTGACGCGTCCCTGAGATTATAGCCTCCGCGCAGTTTCAGTACCATACAGGCAGAATCTACCAGTGGAAATGCCGGCAGCCCGAACCATTCCTTTATCTTCTCCCCAAACATAGAATAGGCGTCTGTATAAGCACAGTCAGAGACAACAGCTTTGACATTGTCCGGCAATTCTTCCTCTCCGCTCATCATCAGCGCGGCAGCCGCTCCCATTGACTGACCATGCAGCACAATCTGCGCCTCGCTGTCCTGGGATAAAATATAATCAATCCAGAGCAGACAGTCAAAGTGGTCTGTCCATCCCATTCCTATAAAATCCCCCTGGCTCTCTCCCTGGCATCTCAAATCGGGAGCCAGAATATGAAATCCTTGCTGATGATACCAGCGGCCAAAAGGGTACATCTCTTCTTTCCAGCCAGTATATCCATGAAGCAGAAGCACCCATTTATGGCTGAATTCTCCATCAGCATTTTCGGCAGGAAATTCCTCTGCAATCAGTTTATAACCATCTTCAGATATTCTGGAAATCTTGCGGCTCTCCGCTGTTTTCAGCCAATTCTCTGTCTCTTTTAACGATATGCTTCTGTTCATTTTAATATCAGAAGTCTGTACCTGAGCTGCATAACTTTCATCTGTAATTCTCTGAAAAGCCTCCAGCCTTTCCATAAAGGAAGGGACTAAAGCCGCGCTGACCAGGCTGTTTACCAGAATAAAATAACCTGTCAGCAATACTGCAGCCACAGCAAATATAATTATGATTTTTTTCCGCTTCTTATTCCGCCTTTCCTCTCTCATAATAGACCCAGCCTTACGTTTTATTCTTCATCCTATCATAACATTTATCTGGAAAAATTTCACCCGGAAAAATTTTCATATCTTAGATCTGATCCGTTAGGATTTCCGTAAAAAGAGCAAACCGAAAGAACCTGGCCCGCAGTTGCTTGAAATAGCAGATGACGCCTTCTGCAGATAAATATGCTTAAATGCGCACTGCTGCTGTATCATGTCCCGGATTTCCTTCAGAGACTGGTAATCCATACCTGAATAAGTAATAAACAAAATATTTTTGTCAATGCCAGGTATGTCTTTTAAAGTTTTGCGGATATACTTCCTTGCCACATGGACAAAATTTCCAGCCAAAATACCGCCCACTGCCATTTTACTTTTGTTCAGTTTAATCACCGGGTGCAGAAGCAGCGTCTCGCACAGTACGTGCACGCCGCGTGAAATTCTGCCTCCCTGGTACAGCATCTTGGTATTACCCATAATAAAGCTGGTGGACACACGGTTCTGGAAATCTTCCACCATCTCTGTAATTTCCTCCCTGGAGGCGTTCTGCGCTGCCAGATGCGCCGCGTAAAGTACAGTAATTCCCATACCGCTGGAAAGATGCCCGGAATCTAACACCGTAACATTTTCAAAGGATTTCGCTGCTTCCAAAGCATGCTCATATCCCTCACTGGCATATCTTGCCATGGTGATATGTATTACATTCTGGGCTTCTGTCAGTTTTTCCGCAAAAAAGTTTACGTAATCTTCCACATCGGGCGCTTTAGAAGCACCCTTGTTTCCCCCCGCCAGATAGAGCAGCAGATCATCTGTCTCCAGCTCTCTGCCATCCAAAAAGCGGCCATAATCCGTACAGACATAATAAGGCTGCACAGAAATCCCCATTCGCTCTAACAGCTCATCTGGAAGGTCTGATACGCTGTCTGTAGTTATGATAAGGGAAACCCGCTTCCTCTGATCAAACATAAGCACATCTTTCCCAATTTCTGACTGCACAGCATCTTCCGAAAGCATTACCAGCTCTTTGGGCAGAATATTGAGCACTGCTGCTTCCAGCAGAGCGCCGCTCACAGGCTTTGCCAAATAACCATTAAACCCTTCATTCTTATATAGAAGCTGATTGGCGCTCCCTGCATTTGCCGTAAGGGCAATCACAGGCGTCTCCTGACAGAGCCCTCCCAACTGGCTGCGAACAGCATGAAAACACTCAATTCCATCCATTTCAGGCATCAGATGATCCATCAGAATTCCATCATAACGTTTTGTCAATGTATATTTCAGGCATTCAGCACCGCTTTTAGCTGTATCAATCTGAATCTTAGTCTCTGCCAGCAGTTTCTCTGCCACTACCAGATTCATTTCATTGTCATCCACAATCAAAAGCTGTGCCTTTGGAGCTTCAAAACTCTGCTTATATTGTACCCTGCTGCCAATTTTTCCACGAGATTCCAGAGTAAATGTCCCCAACTCTTTTTCTTCTATAATATCCTGATCCAGCGTCACAAGAAATGTAGTGCCTTTGGTGTAAACACTGTTCACATTGATTTCACCGCCCATTAAATCCACAAGCTGTTTTACAATACTTAATCCCAGTCCGGTTCCCTCAATATACCGGTTCTTTTCTTCATCTACCCGCTTAAATGCGCTGAAAAGATGGGGAATATCCTCCTGTTTTACTCCCAGCCCGGTATCCTGTACGGAATAATAGACCCTCACACGATTCACACCCCGGCGCTCACAGCGGACAGACAGGGTCACAGACCCTTCACTGGTATATTTGATGGCGTTTGTTAAGAGATTTACCAGAATCTGTTTGATACGCACCTCATCTCCGCAGAGCTGGCTTGGTATGGAAGAATCTATGTCTAAATGAAAATCCAAATCCTTTTCCTGTGCTTTAATCCAAATCATATTGATAATGTCAGAAAAAAAGACGCCCGTCTCATATGACACATTGACAATGTCCATTTTTCCGGATTCAATTTTAGACATATCCAGAATATCGTTGATAATAGTCAGCAGCATTTTACTGGCTCCCTGAATATTTTTTGCATTCTCGGCAACCTCGTCTGACACATCACTGCGCAGTATCATCTCATTCAATCCTATAATGGTGTTAATCGGCGTACGGATTTCATGGCTCATACTGGAGAAAAAATGGTTTTCTGCTTCACTCAGCTCCTGAATCTCCCGTTTCTGTTCATTGGTAATTCTGTTCTCTTCCTGATAAATATGGTTCTGAAACAAAATCATGGCTCCTGTGAGGGCTCCCACTAAAATTACTGCTACTGCGGAACCCATATGCGCAACATCTATGGTATGTGCTATTATATATTCTGGATGCAGATAGTCAACATAATAGCACAAAACTGTTGTCAGCAGACAGCATACAGAAAAGATGATTCTTCTCACCCCCTGCAGCGTGAGATTGATATATACGAAGAAAAAGGCAAACCACAGCGGCGTACCTCCGTACATCCCTCCAGAGACAAAGAAATTTATTGGAAAAAATATCAGCAGAATAATCGTCACAAGAGTTGCACCTGTATGGATCTGCTGCCTGGAAATACTCGCTGCCGTAATGATCACAACCAGAACGATACATCCTGACAGAAGCAGAAGACTCTCCTTATTCTCCCCGGTAACCAGACCTCCCATCAGCATAAGTATCAGCGCTGTGATGGTAAATCCTGTAACCAGGCGAAACGTTCTTTCCTGCAAATCTACTTTATGGTCCATAATTGGCTTAAAATATCTTTCTATCACTGTGCCTCACCTCCCTCTGTCACTTGAATACAGTCTGCAATACCCCTGCTGACTGTCTCATATGTCTGCATCAACAAGGCATGATTCTCCCTGATATATGCTTCATCCTGTGATTTTCCTGCCATCTCCAGCGCCTTCGCCTGTTCAGACAGTGCTTTTGCCCCGATGGTAAGCGATGTGCTTTTCAGCGCATGAACCTTAACTGCATAAGCTCCCCAGTCTCCGCTTTCATACAAAGTTATGATTTCCTGTTCTTTGTCATCTTTCTGATCGCAGTACATCTGCAGCATTTCCAGATAAAAATCTTCTGCGCCGGCACAGTAATCCAGCCCCATTTCTACATCTATGCCCAGTAGCTGCAGCCGTTCCAGCACAGAAAGAGATTTCTGGGGAACGTCTATAGAATTTTTCTCTCCTTGTTTCTCATCAGAAGGCGATTTATCATCAGAAGGCGATTTATCATCAGAAGTTTTCTCACCAGAGTATTTATCGCTGAGCGCTTCATTCTCTTCTGTCATCTCATACCGTATATTTTCTTCGGGCAGTATTTTGCGCAGTACCCGTTCCAGCACAGGGCGCTCAATAGGTTTGGGTACAAATTCTGTAAATCCTTCATTTTTGAACATTTCTCTGGCGCCGCTGATCGCATTTGCTGTCAACGCCACAATCGGGAGATTCTGATAAACGCCGTCCCTCAGCGCACGGATACGCTTCAGTGTTTCTACGCCATCCATACCGGGCATCATATGGTCCAGGAAAATCAGCTCATAAGAAGTATCCATACATTGTTCTACTGCAGCCGCACCGCTGAGGCAAGTGTCTATCTGCATGCCATAACGGTTCAGAATTCCTCTTGCCACCACAAGGTTCATCTCCTCATCATCCACTACCAAAGCCCGGACGCCCGCACAGACAAACGCTCTGTCCTCCTGCATACTGTCTCCGAGATTCACACCATGAGTCATACCATTTAACAGATTGACAATCGGAAGCCCAAAAAATGGCTTCTGGAGAACCCTTATATTCGTATCCTTTGGCAATGCAAACTCTCTCTTTGCAATCAATGCGACACTAATATTTTTTCCCAGCTCTTCAAAATAAGCACTGTCTTCCTCATACTCCTCCTGAGCAAGAAATAACTGCGTGACCTCATGATTGCGCAGCAGCCGGTCTAATTCTTCAATATAGTAAGCCCTGTACGCCTGTACGCCAAGACCTTCCGCCAGATGAAGGATCATACGATCATAAAAGTCCCTGACTTCACTCTTCTCATACTTACCTTGTTTAAAGTAACAGGCAATGCACAGTTTTTTGGCATCAGGAACTGTCATACAGGGCATTTCATCTGCTACCTTCTGGGGAATAGAAATATGCACCTGAGTACCCTTTCCCTCTTTGCTCTCATAATGAAGGAAACCACCCATGGCGCTTAACAGACCGTGTGCAATAGATATTCCAAGCCCAAGTCCTCCGGCGTAACGGGTGCATCCGGTATCCGCCTGATAAAAATCGTCATACAGCCTGGAAAGCTGTGATGATGTCATTCCGATTCCGGTGTCCTCAATCATAATATTCAAATTGACTCCGTAGCTTTCCTTCCGAAAGCCCATATAGACATAGACGCCTCCTTCTTCTGTAAATTTTATAGCATTCTGCGTCAGAATCCAGAGAACTCTGGATATTTTTTCTGCATCCCCCACCAGCAGAGATGGAAGCCTTGGGTCCAGGTCAAAGATCATTTCCAGATCAGAGTTTCTCTCCAGCATACTTGCCAGAGTAACAATATCATTCATAATGGAGGCCGGCATATAATTCTCGTTGGTCACAACCAGCGTATTTCCTGCAATTTCTGTATAATCGAGAATATCGTTAATCTGTCCTGCCAGACGCTTGCCCGCCATCTGTATGGAATGCATACTCTCTTCCAATTCTGGCGGCAGTTCTCTGCCCAGCTCAACCTCACTGATCCCTGTCACCATATTGATAGGTGTACGCAGCTCATGAGAAACATTGGACAGAAAATCTGCGTTCTGCTGTTTTGCTGCCGCAGCCTGCTCTGCCATTTCCTGAATCTCTCTGCGCCCCTCTCTCCGTCTGTCAATGATAAAAAGGGAAAATATCATTGCACCTATGGTTCCAAGAAATCCAATTCCCATTCTGGCAAAATCCCAACGTGCGATACCTTCCCCTGATATACGAATTAAAAGCAGGCGATATAAAAAAGCCATCAGATATATCCCCTCTGCCAGATATACCAGAAACTTTTTTTCCAGAAGCACCTGCATCAGAAACAGCAGGCATATAAGCACCGGCATACTTGTGAAACTCTCCTGATGCACGCCAAAATAAAAACATTCTACCATCATAAATCCGACGCACAAATACTCATATGTATGCTCTGTGACAAATCTTCCAATATGAAAACACCATATAATCAAAATCCCAATGACAATCAGCGGAACCGTCCATAATTCCCATGACATTGTGATCGTAAGACAGAGCAGAACAGCGCTGAACATACTTGCCATACAGACCATCAGCAGATGAATTCCCATCTGTTCTTCCAATCGCTGTATATCCTCTCTGAAATCCTGTTTGCTCATCTATGTACCTTCCTTTCCCACAGTATCCTGCAAAAACCTGCTGAAACTATTTTTCCCTCATTTTATATTCCCTGTCCTCATCTATCATCATAAGCATATATTCTGCAATCACAGGATCAAACTGGGTTCCTTTACCTTTTTCTATTTCTCCCCGAACCACCTTCTGCGGCAGCACATCACGATAACTGCGCCTGGAAGACATGGCGTCATAAGCATCTGCCACCCCGATAATTCTTGCCACCTCCGGTATTTCCTTCCCAGCAAGATTATCTGGATAACCGGTTCCATCATAATGTTCGTGGTGCCAGTGCGCTCCTATAGAAATATCCGGCAGTTCTGAAATATTTCCAAGAATCTCCGCTCCAATCTTTGGATGCGAGCGTATCACATTATATTCTTCCTCTGTCAGCCTGCCCGGTTTATTGATAATTTTATTAGAAATACCAATCTTGCCGATATCGTGCAGCAATCCAATATAATAGATGTCTTCCAGTTCCCGGGCATTTTTGCCCATGCGCTTTGCCAATTCACGGGAATATTCTGCCACACGCATGGAATGTCCTCTGGTATATGTATCCTTGGCATCAATGGCACTTGCCAGAGACATCATAATCTGTTCTGACAACCGCTGAATTCTCCGGCTGCTGTCTTTTAATTCCTGGGTCTTTTTATCCACTTCCTGCTGCAGGGACTGCTGCAGATGAAACAATTCCAGAAGACGCCCTATCCTTCGAAGGACCACTTCTGCAAGGAAAGGCTTCTGAATGTAATCCATGGCGCCTGCCTTAAATATTTTAATCTCTGTCTCCCTCTCACTGTCAGCCGTCAGAAAAATAACAGGAATCTCAGACACCTTGTCCATAGCATGAATCCGTTCCATGGTTTCAAGCCCATTCATCTCTGGCATATGCAAATCCAGCAAAATCATATCCGGGATATCCTGTGCCAGAAAATCCAGCGCTTCCTGCCCGGAAGACACCGAAATCACTTGATAATTTTTTTTCAGGATATGCTCTGCCATTCTCAGATTCATAATATCATCATCAACTATAAGTATTCGATCCACTCTTTTCTCTCCTTTTCCTGGTTATATCTAGGCAATTGCGAAACTCAGTAAATTTTTGAATTTCATATACAATTAAAAAAATTTAAGAAGAAATATTTTATCATACAAAACGCTAAGAAATGCATTCTAGCACCATGGAAACGAAACACAAAAATCATGGAAGCCTTTGCGGAACATGATTTTCGTATTAAGTGGTTCGTTGTAATGCTTGGTGCGCCCTGCATTTTGTGCGTTTCGTATGAATAAAATATTTTAGTACAATTGTATAAATTATATATGAAATTCTCAAAACGAATGAGTTCCGCAATTATTTATTATATGTCTGTTCCAGGTTTCCTGATTTCCCTGGTGTTTTTCTCTACCTGCTTACGGGCAATCATGATCTGATGCCCGCATCCAAGACATTTCAAGCGGAAATCTGCTCCCACCCGGAGAACTTCCCATTCACTGCTGCCGCAGGGATGCTGCTTTTTCAAACGGACAATATCTCCTATTTCATAATGTATCGGCATATTTTTCTCCTTTTAAATCACAATCTTTTCAAACAACTCCCCAATGCTCTCCTGAAGCACCAGATTCGCAATTGAGTCACGCGGCGTTGCAGATTTATTCACCAGCACCAGCTTATCTCCCTGATAATAATCAATCAGCCCTGCCGCCGGATATACTGCGAGGGAGGTTCCTCCTATAATCAGCATATCTGCATTCATGATATAATAAACGGCCTCCTGAATGGTACGGTTGTCAAGCCCTTCCTCATAGAGGACCACATCTGGTTTAATATCTCCTCCGCATTTCTCACATTTCGGTATCCCTGTACTGTGCAGAATATATTCTGCATCAAACATTTGACGGCAGGATTCACAATAATTGCGGTGCACACTGCCATGAAGTTCTAACACCTTTCTGCTCCCGGCAAGTTGGTGCAGCCCGTCAATATTCTGGGTCACCACAGCTTTTACCTTACCTGCCGCCTCCAGTTCTGCCAGCCTGCGGTGCGCCATATTGGGCTGCGCCGTCAGGCAGAGCATCTTATTTCGGTAAAACCGATAAAATTCCTCTGTATTTCTCCGGTAAAAGCTGTGGCTTAAAATCGTTTCCGGCGGGTAATCGTATTCCTGGTTGTACAGTCCGTCCACGCTCCTGAAATCCGGAATCCCGCTTTCGGTAGATACTCCGGCACCTCCAAAAAACACAATATTATCCGACTTCTCCACCATTTCTAAAAATTTCTCAATCTTTTCTTCTCTGCTTAAATCTGCCATCGCTGTTCCTCCTTCATTTTTCTAATCAGCCAAAACTCCATGAATCAGAAAACGGTAATTCTTCCCTGCAGGTGTGCAGGTCATCAATGTCACTGTCTTCTGTCCCGCCTTTGGCATAATTTTGGTATCATACAGGCTTTTTGCCCTCACCGTTTCCTGCCAGGAAGCATAATCTTCTTCCCCCTGAAAATCAGCCTGAAAAGAATCTTCATCCAAAGCTGCCTGATAGCAGGAAAAAATTTGATACCGTTTTGTCCCTTCTGATGTATAAATATAAAATTCAGGGTTTTCCTGAAACGTTTTTTCTTCCTGGTATTCATTTAATCTGGCAAACATGGATTTGTCTTTCATATTATGTCCGTATACAAAGGTATTCCAATCGCTGAAATCTTTCTGATTCCTTGCTTCTATAAATATGCTGCCGCATTTATTTTCTTCTCTGTAAAATGTATGCTCCAAATAATATTCATTGTCGCTTCCCTGGACAACCGGATAGCTGATTCCTAATTTTTCTATGTAAATCCATGCTGCAATATCTGGATTCATTTTCTTAAGTTCTTTAAAATCTACGCCAAATTCTGGTTCTTCCTGTTCTGAAAGTTCCGGTTTCGGAATCATCACAGCATCTGCAAGCTTCTGATATTGCTTTTCTCCCTGATAATATCCCCAAAATATCGTTCCAAGTCTCACTGCTGAAAACACAAATACTGCCAGGGCAGCAAGAAATGGCAGAATAAATTTCCAGTCCGGTTTGGTTCTCACTTTTTTCTCCTCATATCTAATTTCAATTTAGGTAACTGCGAAACTATCAAATAATCGAAATTTCAATTGACCTTAATCAGATCTGCTGCTGTTTTACAACAGTCGCCATTTTTCTATATCTCTTCTTACTTCCTTTTTCTCTTTCTAAAACCCTTCTCTCTTACGCTGAATCCTTAATTCTTTTCTCTTTTCTGCTGCTTCCCACTCTGCCCGCTCGCTCTCTGTTTCTAACAAAATAAATGGCACCTGTCTTGGGACTCCCTGAGAATCCACTGCCACCAATGTCAGATATGCCCGGTTAATGGGTTTGCGTATCCCCTGAAAATCCTCTATATACGTATCAACCCTCACTTCCATAGAACTGGTGCCTACATAAGTGATTCTTGCAGTCAGTACAATCAAATCATTCTGATACGCACCTCTGATGAACCGAAGGTTATCAACAGATGCTGTGGTAACGCTTCCCCCTGAATGCCTCATAGCTACAAAAGCAGCAATTTCATCGATCCATTCCATCAATTTCCCGCCAAACAGTCTCCCGGCAGGATTCAGATGTTCTGGACGCACCTGGTAAATATGTTCCATTTTTGAATCAGATATTCTTTTTGTTTCTCGCTCCATATCAGTTTATTCTCCCAATAAATTTCTCTCATGAAAGCCCAGATCAGAGGGTCTGTTAATAGTTATCCAGAAAAATCAATTTCAAATGCAGGAATCTCAGACATTTCAACGAGCCTTTTCATGCTATAAAGGATTATACCATGTTTTATGAGCAAGAAAAAGAAAAATTGTTATGCATGAAAAAATGCCCACACTTCAAATTGAAATGCAGGCATCACCCGGCTAAATTTTAGATATTTTTCTGTATGCCTGACAAAGGGCATATCACTTTCACACGGCTATCATACTTAATTCCTCCGCAGTGCCTCAATGGGACTTAATTTTGCCGCTTTCCTTGCAGGATAGATACCAAAGAACACGCCGATTCCACAGGAAAATAAGGTGGCTCCCAATATGGTGCTGGCTTTGATTCCCGGGGAAATGGCGCTGCCCATGGATGCTGTCATCAATTTACAGGCGCCAACTGCTCCCAAAAGTCCCAGTAAAATCCCAATGATTCCGCCCAAAATGGTAAGTATGGCTGCTTCTGCAAGAAACTGGAGCAGGATAGACGAGGTTTTAGCCCCCAGGGATTTACGGATTCCTATTTCCCTGGTACGCTCTGTGACGGAAACCAGCATAATATTCATAACACCGATCCCTCCTACAATCAGGGATATCGCCGCCACGCAGGAAATAAATGTTGTTACAATCGCCAGCATATCATTCATTTCCGAAAGCATATCCTGAAAACTTTGTATCTGATAATAATCTTCTCCGGCACAATGATGCCTGGTCTCCAGGGTATGAATGATATCTCGTGACACTTCCTCGCCGCTCGCCTGGTCATTAGAGAAAACTGTCACAGAATAAAAAGAATTGCTCTCCCAGCCAAAATTTGAAAAAGACGTGTAGGGGACATCCAGGCTTACCGGCATTCCTTCGTACGTATAACTGATAAAGCTGGTATTCTCTTTCTGCTGAGTAACTCCCACAATCCGATAGCTGCTGCTGATTCCGCCGATATCCACCTCGATATCCATGCCTACCACATCATCAGAGCCAAAAAGCCGCTTGGCGTCACTGTCCGTAAGTACACAGACACGGTTTCCTTCTTCCACATCCGCCGCTGTAAAATAAGAACCGCGTTTGATATTAAAATTCATTGATTTCTGCAAATCCTCCGTGCCGCCGCTTAAATTAAGAGAAAATTCTCCCTTTCCTGTGACTGTGGTGCCGGAAGCTCCGTCATTTGGTGTGGCTCCCTCCACGCCCTCAATCTTTTCCTTCAACGCTGTAATATCCTCCGGTGTCATCCACTCTTCTGTGTTAACTGCATCGTCACTGCAGTAAACATTGATCTGCCCGGTTCCCAGATCCTGAACCTCCGCATTCATTGCGTTTGCTGTTCCATCTCCTACCGCCATCACCATAATCACAGAAGAAATTCCAATAATAATACCCAGCATGGTGAGAAAAGAACGTCCTTTGTTTGCCGTAATATTTTTAAATGCCATTTTGATATATTCTGCAATATTTCCCATGATTTCCTCTTTTCTCTACTCTGTCTCAATAACTTCCTCTTCCTGCTTCTCTGTTACAGTGATAGAATCTCCTTCCTCATGATTTCCTGGATCTGGAATTACCTGCTCACCTTCATCAATGCCCTGTGTAATTTCCGCACAGTCATCTGACGTCACGCCTGTGGTAATGCTGCGCTTTTTCATTACACCATCTTCATGAACCCAGCAAAACGTTCCATCTTTGCCGATATTCACTGCCTCTGTAGGCAGAACCAGAACGTCTCTGGCTTCTGCCGCCTGAATGGTCACTTTGGCATCTACGCCCAGAAAAATATTCTCGTCTGGGTTATCAATATGAACTGTCGCCATAACAGATGCAGAAGATACTGCTGCCTGATTGCTGCCTGACATTCCGGCTGATGCAATTCGGCTGATGCGCTTTACCGTACCCTGATAGGTCTGGCCGGCAAATGTAATCTCTGCCTTCTGTCCTTCTTTCACCTTCTCATAGACATTTTTGGAAAGAGTAACCTCCACATTCACATCCTCAATGCTCTGCAGAGTAAAAAGCTGCATTCCCTGGGTAACCAAAGCTCCCTCCATAATCTGTTTATCAGAGATCACCCCGTCAAATTCTGCTGATATACCCTTTCTGCCTTCCGCAATCAGCTCTTCAATAGATTTACTCTCCAACTCGGCAAGATTATTATTGGTCCTCATCTGTTCTCTTGCCGCACTGCTCAAAGCGCCGCTGTCTCCCTCTGCGATGGCTTTCTGGCTTTCTAAATTTCCTTTTAATTCTGCAAGTTCAGACTGCGCTGTCTGAAGTCTCTGCTGCAGCTCCATATCCGTCCCCTGGTCTCCTTCATATTTCAAAAGAGATGCCTGCAGGTCTTCCATCTGCTCTTCCAGCCCTTCCATTTCCTGCTGCTTTTTCTCATAGTTATTCTTTGCGTCTGCCAGGTCCTCGTTTGCCTGATTCAGTTCTTTTCTTGCGTCTTCAAGACCCTGGATATCATTTTCTGCCGCTGCTGCTGCCGCGTCAAAATTCACCTGTGCTGTCTGCTGTGCAAAGGCTGCCTTTTCATAAGCTTTTTTTGCCGCCTGCAGTTCATTCTGCGCCGTCTTCAGCTGTTTCTGTAAATCTTCCATTTGATTTCCTATCTTCGCTGATTCCTGCTGCTGCGCCGCTGCCTGCTGATCTGCCGCGCCTGTCAGGGCGCTGGTAAGATTTTCTACTTCCTGCGTCTTAGCATTTACCTGCGCCTGCAGGGCTGCCGCCTGGTTTCTTGCGGCGGCCTGGCGGCTTGCAGCTTCATTGGATTTATTCACACTGTCCTGATAGCTTAACTCGTTCGCTCTCACTGTCAGTTCCGCCTTCTGATTCTGTTCCTCCAGATCCTTCAAATCAAAAGATACCAGGGGTGTGCCTGCCTTCACCAGATCTCCCACCTGGAAATCAGCCATACTCACATTCGCATTTACCGGAGAAAAAATCACCTTCTGCTGGCCGCTGACTACCGTACCGTTGGTTTCTACCGTCTCTGTCACATCCCCCGTCTCAACCGTCATGGCTTCCACAGTCATGGCCTCCGCCAGCTCTCTTCCAGCGTTTGCCGCCTTATTCAATACCGTCACCCCGCCGATTACCACTATCACTGCTGCCGGTATGACAATTTTCAATAGTTTTTTCTTCTTCATAGCTATGCCTCCTGTGCTTTCTTTTCCGAATTACGATAGTCTTCCACAATTCTGCCGTCCAGAATACGGACTACCCGCTTCGCCTGATCGGCAATCTCATTATCATGCGTAATCAATATGACACTGCGCCCCAAACCGTGAAGCCCTTTTAAAATATCCATGATTTCTCCTGTAGACGCTGAGTCCAGATTTCCTGTGGGCTCGTCGGCAAGAATCACCGGCGGTTCTGCTGCAATCGCCCGGGCAATTGCCACTCTCTGTTGCTGTCCTCCTGACATCTCTGAAGGCTTATGATCTATCCTTTTCTCCAGGCCTACCCGAATCAAAGCCTCTTTTGCCAGTTTATGACGCTGGCTTCTGCCAATTCCCCGATAAATCAGAGGGAGTTCCACATTTTCCAGCGCTGTCAGATTAGCAATCAGGTTAAATCCCTGAAAAATAAATCCAATCTCCTGGTTTCTTATTTCTGACAACTGATTATCTTTCAGTGACGAAACGTCTTTACCATTCAGATAATAGGTACCGGAGGTAGGTACATCCAAACATCCCAGCATATTCATGAGCGTAGATTTTCCCGAACCAGAATGTCCGATAATGGCTACAAATTCTCCTCTCTGAATTTCCAGATTCACATGATCCAGTGCACGCACTTCGTTCTCACCAGGATTATATATTTTGCACATATCCTGTACCTTAATCAAATTATCCAATGCGTTTCCTTCCTTTCTGTCATTGCCTTTTCTAGGTAATTGCCTTTTCCAATATTATCAATTTTTATCTTACGCCATTTTTCTTAAAAAAAATATAAAATTACCTTACAAAATTCTTACAATCTATATAACGATAAAACGATTCATTTTTCTCCAAAAAATATATACTATATCTATCACATTTTTCATAATTTTAAATACGATCTAATTTACAGGAGACAACAGATGAAAATTATTGATATGCATTGCGACACGATTTCCCGGATCTATCAGGAGCGAAAACAGAAAAAAGAGGCAAATCTCCGGGAAAACTCTTTTCAGGTAGACTTATTAAAAATGAAACAGGCAAATTATCTTCTGCAGAACTTTGCTCTTTTTATTGATCTCGGTGAAACCGCCTGCCCATATGGGACATTTTGCAGTCAGTTTACCATATTTCAAGAAGAAATGGATAAAAATTCTGATCTCATTTCACCCGTTACTTCCTATTCTGAAATTAAGTCAAATGAACAAAAAGGAAAAATGTCCGCTCTGCTGACTTTGGAAGAGGGGGAAGCCTGCTGCGCAGACCTGGAAAAGCTGCAGGAATTTTATGATCTTGGCGTACGGATGATGACTTTTACCTGGAATTTTCCCAACAGTCTTGGATATCCGGCAGAACCAGCTCCCTTCTGCCGGTTAAAATACCATCCTGTTTCAGAACATGCTGAAAATGATCTTATGGACTATTCCCGCAGTGAAAAAGGGCTGACGCCCCTGGGCAGAGAATTTCTGGCACAGATGGAGCATCTTGGCATGATAGCAGATGTGTCACATTTATCAGACCAGGGAATTAAGGACGTATGTCAAATAGCCAAAAAACCATTTTGCGCCAGCCACTCCAATGCCCGCAGCCGCTGCCAGAGAGGGCGCAACCTTCCAGATCATCTGATTCGCAGCATTGCAAAAAAGGGCGGTGTTATTGGAGTGAATTATTATGGCCCTTTTCTCTCAGGCATCCCAGACAGAGGGGATCTCTATTTCAGCCGTGTGAAAGACATTGCTATACACATCCGGCATATCGCAGGCCTGGGCGGCATATCCTGTATAGGTCTCGGCTCCGATTTTGACGGCATAGACGATCATCTGGAGCTGAAAAACTGCAGCCATATGGAATTACTGGCACATGAGTTAACAAAATGTGGGTTCCACGAACATGAAATAGATCAGATTTTTTATCGAAATGTCTTAGATTTTTATCATGAATTATTGTAAAGAAAACGATAGGAGGTTTTATGCAGCAAGCGATTGTCACCGTCCCCAAAGCAACACTTTATAAATCAATTTCTGTAAATAACCACTGTCTTCTGGGACAGGAGGTTTCTGATGAACTGTTGTCTGGCTGGACCCTCAATGTTGACGGCCGTCAGAGAAATTTCCTGAAAATCACCACCCAGTACGGTTACAGCGGGTGGCTTAATTGTTCTGATGTGCAAAAGCTGACCCCAAAAGAACTCTCTATATGGAATGATTCCCGATCGCCTTACAGACTCACCCAGCGCCTTACAGACGTGCTTGCCGTTCCCAAAGTACAGGCGCCTGTCCTCACCACCCTTTTTATGGGCAGCATGGTCATCCCTTATGGCTGTCCGTGCGATGGATGGCAGGGCATAAAGCTTGCAGACGGCAGTCTGGGCTATCTCCCCTCCATCGCCGTATCTGCACAGCCGCCGGAATGCTTAAAAGATACGGATAGCCTTCGTTCTCTGGTTTTAAATTATGCCTTATCTTATCTTGGCACCCAGTATCGCTGGGGCGGCAAGACCCACGAAGGGATTGACTGCTCCGGGCTTGCCTTTATGAGTTATTATATGTGCGGCATTACGATCTACCGTGACGCAGCCATCCAAGAGGGCTATCCTGTGCAGGAAATACCATTTTCTCAGCTAAAACCTGCAGATCTTCTGTATTTTCCCGGACATGTGGCAATTTATCTGGGCAACAGCAAATACATTCATTCCACCGGAAACATAAAGAGCTATGGCTGTGTTATTAACAGCTTAGATCCTGCTTCTTCTGATTACCGGGCAGATCTGGCAGAGAGTTTATATGCCGCAGGCAGCGTGTTTTCACAGGCTGCCTGACAATCTTTCTATCCTTGAAACAATGGTGTGGAAAAATATCTCTCTGCTGTATCTGGCAGTATGGTAACCACGGTCTTGCCAGCACCGAGTTTCCGTGCAAGTTTTATTGCGGCAGCCACGTTAGTTCCGCTGGAAATCCCGCACATGATTCCTTCCCGGGCAGCAAGCTGCCGGGAAGTTTCAAGTGCTTCTTCATCCGTAATAATACAGACTTCATCATAAATCTGCTGATTTAAAATCTCTGGAATCAGTCCGTCCCCGATTCCCATTTGAAGGTGAGTTCCGATAGAACCTCCAGAGAGAATTGCCGCATGTTCTGGTTCTACTGCCCAGATTTCCATGTCTGGGTTTTTCTCTTTTAATGTTTCCCCCACACCTGTAATAGTTCCCCCTGTCCCTATTCCAGAACAGAACCCATGAATTGGGCCGTCCACCTGCTCTAATATCTCCAGACCTGTCTGAATCTTATGTACTGCAGGATTTGCCGGATTTTCAAACTGCTGCGGCACAAATACCCTGGAATCTTCTCTCGCCATGTCAAGGGCTGTCTGAAGACATTCTTCAATACAAGCTCCGATATTTCCCGCATCGTGAATCAGAATCACTTCTGCACCATAATGCTTCACCAGCTTACGCCGTTCCTCGCTGACAGAATCAGGCATGATAATTTTAGTCTGATATCCTCGTACAGCGCCCACCAGAGCTAAGCCAATCCCCTGATTTCCGCTGGTAGGCTCTACAATAATGGTGTCTTCCTGAATCAGTCCCTGGTCTTCTGCCTCCTGAATCATATTATACGCTGTTCTGGTCTTAATAGAGCCCCCTACATTCAGTCCTTCAAACTTTACAAGGATTTGCGCGCTGTCCTCTTCCGCCAGATGGTTGAGCCGTATCAGCGGTGTGTTTCCCATTGCTTCTAAAATATTTTGATAAATCATAATTTTTCTGCCTTCTTTTTTATTGCGCACTGCCGCGCGTATTTAAAAATAGCAGCAACCATGTGGTTACTGCCGTTTAAATTGCGGGGGCAGGATTTGAACCTGCGGCCTTCGGGTTATGAGCCCGACGAGCTTCCAGACTGCTCCACCCCGCGTCAACGAAGTCTATTATATTCCAAATCATGGAAAATGTCAAATTTTTTCTTTGTCTTGAGTTTCCCCATTTTTTGGTTTTATAGTACCAAAAGGTTTCCAGCACAAAGTGATGGAAACACTTTGCACAGAAAAGTGCTATGGAAAGCTGGCTTTCCGGACACTTTTTGTGCAAGATGTCTATGCTGCCAAAGGCAGCAAGACCTTTTGGTACGAAAATATCGGTTGTTGTTAAAAATGAGGAAACTCAAATTTTCTTTGTAACATTATTTTATGCAATGCCAACACAAATTATACCTCTGAAATACCATAGACATCCGTACAATATTAATTGTTATTCCTCTGAAGGTTCTGTCTCCACCACCTGGATCTCTGTATTCCCGGTTCTGGCGCTTTCCAGCAATGCCGCCGACAGTCTGCGGAAATTATTTCCGGAATTAGTTGCCCCTGTCAGAAGGTCAATTTCCTCTGTGTCTTTCGTCCCCAGAAGCTGCGCCGCATAATCCCGGGTATAACGGTTGGGATATATCCCCATGACAGAATTCATATTGCGCATATAGGCACTGTCCCAGGATTTGATAAATCCGGCTTTGTTCCTTGCATTATACTCTACACTGACAATTTCATGTTTCATCACACAGATGGTAACATACTCTTTCCATCCAAAGCTGTAATCTGACATAACAGCAGTATAATATCCATCTTTAAACTCATTATCCTCCTTGCTGTTTCCACATCCGCAAACCATCATACATACAAACAGTCCCAGCAATATTCCAAAAATTCCACATTTTTTCATATTATCTGCCCCTCCTTAACCGGAAACGTTCTGATACGCCCTGCAGTTCTTCTGCCTGACGGTTTAATTTCTGGCTTGCTGTCGCGCTCTCATAACTTGCATCCAAATTCTTCTGCGCAAAATCATTAATCTGTTCAATCTGCTCGGTCATATTTTCAAGAGAGTCTTTCTGAACCGTCACTGCTTTGCCAAGACGTTCTGTAATATCTGAAATTTCATTGGAAACAGACTCAATCTCCTCAAAAGATTCCGCCGCCTGTTTCGCATACCGCACACCATGCTGAATTGCGTACTGAGAATTGGTGATTACCTCTGCGGCATGATGCGCCGAATCCGTACTCTGTGCCGCAAGGCTGCGTACTTCTGCGGCAACTACCGCAAACCCTTTGCCCATTTCTCCTGCCCTGCTGGCTTCAACAGAAGCATTCAGCGCCAAAATATTAGTCTGCTGCGCAATATCTTCCAGCAGCTTGTTGACTTTATTAATCTCAACGGCGTTTTCATGTATGTCCTCCATGGCGTCCAAAAGATTCTTCATATTCTCACCGCCAGTACCCAGGCTTTCCTTCGCCTTCTCCATCAGTTCTCCGGCCCTTATGGTATTCTCATTGACCTGACGAATATTTTCTTCAATCGCTTTCGTCTCTTCTGTAAGCATCATCAAAGAGTTAGACTGCTCAGTAGAACCATTATGTACCATAGCCGAGCTTTCCGATACTGTCTTGGCCGTATGCAATACTTCTGCTGAAGACTTCTGTACAGACCTTAACATCGTATTTAAAGATAATATAATTTTCTCCAGCTCATCCTTGATCTGAACGAAATCTCCCTGAAATTCTTCATCAATAGACACATCAAAATTTCCTTCTGAAAGACTGGACAATACTGCTGACAACTGTGAAATATAGCCATTAATTCCTGAAATTGTACTGTTCAGCGCTACTGATAATACCTGTGTCTCATCTTTGGTCTGAATAATATCTGCCGGCGTCTTCAGATCTCCTTTTTCCAGCAATTCAATTCGATTGGTAACTGTCTTTAAGGATTTGCGGATTTTTGAAGAAAATCCTACGATAATCATGATCGCAAAAATAATCATGATTACTGTAAGGATAATGCCTATCATAATACTGTTCTGTGCAGGTCCCATAAAATCACTGCTTGGTACTATAATTGCCAGATACCAATTAGTGCCATTGACAGGCACATAGCTGGCCAGTTTCACATCTTTGCCCTGTTTTAACGTCATGATCCCTGTTTCGCCTGAAACAACCTTATCTTCCAGCTTCTCAGAGCCAGTATATTCTGCAAGATCTATTTTATCATAAACCAGTTCTGTATTACGGTTCCCCATAACACAGCCATCTGCATTGACAATAAATGCCTCTCCATTGGCACTGATGTTGATACTGTTCAGCACATCATTTAATACCTCATACTTATAGCTCCCTACGAGATAGTACAGCAGTTCCCCCTCTGCGTCCATAACAGGCTTTCCCACCGCAAGTTCTAACTCTCCCCTGCTGGCATCAACATCATCCACCACTACATTCTGAGTTTCCTGCATTAATGAGAATATTTTCCGTTCCTGCAGTGACTCTGGGCAGGAATCTGCGCCCACATACAGTTTCCCCTGGGCATCATACAGCCCCAGCCACATAAATTCTATGCCAGAGGCAGCATTTTCTAACACTGTCAGTTTCTCACTTTCTTTGCTCTCTGCACTGGTCATAATTTCATTGCCGCTGATCATTATCATACGGTCTGCAAGAACATGAATATTTCCTTCAACACTCTGGGATGCTGTTTTTGTCATAGACGGCAGTACATTGGATAAAATAGTCTTTGTCAAAGATGTCATAGAACGTGACATCAAAGAAACCAGTACCGCTGCCAAAAGCATTACAATAAAAATAGTGGTAACCAGTATTTTACCGCTGATGCTTCTTTTCGCTTTCACTTTTCCTTCCTCCTGTTATTATGTCTCTGTCATTTTGCATTTAGGAATATTGTACTACAGTAGTTCCACAAATTCAATGCTCTTCTAAAAGATCTTTCCTATACTATAAGAGAAAAAGACCGCCTGTCTTGCGCTCACTGCACAAAACAGGCGGATGCATTTTTACCAAACCGTAATCTTAATATATATCTTTTTCGTGTACTTGCCGTCTGTCACCCTTATCATTTTCGAATAGTTCTCATTATCGCTTTCCACCATTTCATAAGAAATCTCTTCTTCCTGACCCTCATCATCATATACCTTATCAAATTCAACTGTCAGTTTGGATAAAATCTCTTCATCTGTAATCTCTTCATCCCGCTCAAGACGCAAAACGGCATTCGTCCTAAGCCAATTTCCTTCTTCATCCTCCTCATCTACCGTGGAATCCCACCAGTCTTCCAGCCCTTGTTCTGCTCTGACATTGTCAATGAAAAATTTACTGGAAATAGTCTGATATTTATTTATCAATGAACAAATAATGCTGTCAGCTTCCATATAGTCTTCCTCATTCGTAACATCAGTTATAACACTGTCTAACTGCGCCAAATCTGCAAGAACATCATTCGTTTCTACAAACTGTCCTAATAATTTCTTGCATTCCTGAATGCTGTTTAATAACTCAATCTGCGCCTGGTCCGCAAGCACTTTTACCCACACATCGTAAGCCAATCCACTCTCCGTGTCCGTGACATGTATGACATAAGCATATCCTGTATCTTCCGCCGCCTCTTCCATGCTTACAATCTGGTCTTCCATGCCTTCTGCTGTGAAATCAGTCAGTTCATTCCCAAATAAAACTTTACAATATAAGAGTACACGTGCTGATAGAATGTCCTCGTAATCCTCATCATATTGATATGATATATCAAAATCATGATCATATAAATTCTCTGCTCTGACAAAGGGATAATAAAATATCTCGTTTAATTGATCCCACATCTGCTGCAATTCACTGCGTATCCTGCTTACCGTATTAACATCCTCAGCGTCATTTATCTGATTTTCATACGATGTAATACGTTCCATCCATTGATTTCTGGCATCGTTTTCAGAAAATCTCAAGAGATACTCTCTCTGTTCTTTTGCGTCGTCCAATGCCCCTGATTTCTGACGTTCCAGATATAAACGGTTATATTCTTCTTCCGAAATACCAATTTCCCATTCATCACCCAAGAAGGTGCTCATTTCATTCTTTGGAATAATCGTATGGCTTACGGAATCATAGTCGCAGACATACCACAGATTTCCCTTTTGATTCGGACAGTTGAAGGTATAGGAACTTTCCCCGATCGTAACCCTCACCTGAACCGATGATTTGGCCAGCATCTCAGATTCATTTACGCCTCTTTCCGTAAAATTGCGAATATAGAACCGATACATACCATTTGTCTCCTGATAAATGGTAGTATGCTCCGGTCCTTCCCAGTCTGTGTCATCCACATCCAAATCTGCCATTCTGGTATCGTCTGCGTAGTAGCTTTCATTGCTGTAATAAATATGGAATTCTCCCTCGCCATCGGCTGTAGGCCCAAGAAGATGAGAGTCAATATCTGCGCTGGCTCCAGACTCTTCTGTTCCCCAAGTCAACGTAAACTGTACTCTTCCCTCTCCTGTAATGTTATACATCTTCTGATCTACCTGACAGTTATAACCGTTGGTTTCAAGGTAACCATAAGCAGCTACAATATCTATATTAGCTGAATTATAACGAATCGCATCTTCCTGCAGATCCTGGCGCAGATCCAATACCTCTACGGTATATACTCCAGCCGGTATATTTTCAAAACGGTATCTTCCTTCTTCATCTGTCTGTACTGTCTGAAGTACCTCGCCGATCACATTTCCACAGCCTTCTCTGAGCTTCACCTGTATTCCTGAAACATTTACAGACTGTCCTGTCAGCGAATCTATCACCAGGCCTGAAATCTCCGGCGCATTCTCACAATCTGTAATTTCAGTGCTCAGTAAAATCGTACTGCTGCAAGTATATACCTGAGAGTTATTGCTGGTAATCATGACATTCTTTACAACCGTCTCATAACCCTCTTTCTCAACGATCATCCAGTAATTTCCAATCGTAATCTCTTCCATCTCAAAATTGCCAGAAGCATCTGTTTCTGTCCATTTTTCTGTACCCGCAATTTTATCTTTATAATTCTGGACATTCAGATTGCTGTTATCGCTGGTAAATGGAAGCAAATATACCTTTGCCTGCTCTGAGTCTGTACGTACCGCATGTTTTTCAGATTCCTGGTCATCTAAAATTTCCTGTTCTTGTATTTCTTGCTGACTTTCTGCAGAGTTTTCTGCAAGATAATATTCCTGGACATTTCCAGCCACTGCGACTTTCTGTTCAATATTCAGATCATCTCTCATTTCAGCGGTAATATTTACCACATCATTATCCTGAGTAATTCTTACCGGAATACGTCCCACACCTGCCACAGAGGGAATACAAGAATCGTCCTCTACGGTTGCCTTTGTATTTTCTGCTCCCGGAAGAATTACCATATCCCATTTTACCTTAGATGTAATCTGCAGTTCTGTGGACGCTGTAATTGATGATCCTGCGGCTCCTGAACCTAACGTTACCGGAACAGAATTGCTTCCCTGCACATTCAGAATTGCCTTGCTGGGAACATTGATGTCTCTGACATACCCATTATTTTCCACATGCAGGCTCTGATTCTTGCCGCTGTTCAGATTAATAGCTGCTATCCCGCTGCTGCCTACCACAACGCGGCCTTTGGGGGCATTAAAATATATTACATTATTGGAATATTCTTCATATGTATTTTCTGCAATGGCATTGATTGTCACTTTCTGAAACTGTCCTTTATTTGACACTTCCGCATTAGGAGCATTGATTTCCAGAGTTTTTGAAGAATAATTCCCTGATGAGATCTTAATTTTCTCTGAAGAATCTGATGTATAGATAATATCTGTAACCATCCGGCTTGAAAGTGCCAGGTCCAGTTCCGCCTGATTGCCAACCTGATTCTTATAAGACACTTTGACGCTGCAGTCAGCGCTCCTGCCATTATCAGCTTTTGCTGTAACAACCGCCGTTCCTTCGCCGACCGCTTTTACCAGTCCGTTATTTACTGTCACAACGCTTCCGTCAGATGTACTCCAATACAGCTCCTTGTTGGCTGCGTTACCAGGATTTACCAAGGCTGACAGTCTTTCTTCCTGACCAGGCAGTAAATTAAGATTTGTCTTATTTAAAGACACATCACTGACTGTAATTGTATTATTTTTTACTGTTACCGTACATGACGCAGATTTTCCCGTTCCATCGGCTGCCATTGCTGTAATCTTTGTCTTTCCCTCACTGACCGCTTTAATAACTCCTTTACCTGACACCGTAGCTACAGATTTTCGTGAAGACTTATAGACCACTTTTTTATTCGATGGCTTCTTCGGAGATACTTTAGAAGTTAATCGAAAAGAACCTCCAACTTCAAGATTCACGGACTTTTTATTCAATTTTATATTCTGTACCGGAGTTCCCACAACAATTTTACAGACAGCTTTCGCTTTTGTTCCCTCCAGTTTTGCTGTAATAACCGCTTTTCCGTTTTTCTTAGCTTTTACTTTACCTTTTTCAGAGACAGCAGCAATTTTGTTATTGCTGCTTGCCCATACGACCTTTTTCTTCTTCGCCAGAGTATTTTTCGTCGCTTTCAACTGCAGCGACGCACCCTTTTTCATTGTATAAGATGTTTTATTTAATGTTACCTTATACTTACCTGCCGATTTTGATGCCGCCTGCACGGCTATGCACTGTCCCGCGGTAAGACAGAGCAGCATGAGCAACAGCAGCGCCTTCTTCCATTTTTTCATAAATTTTCTCCTTCCGTCAATTTAATCCTGATTTAACTGTTTCCCTTTTATGGTATTCTCAAACACTCTTTTTGTCAATAAAAATCACTCTGAAACTGCCGCACGAAAGCAGAAATTCAAGAGCCATCCTCCTTTACAACATACATATTTGTTGTTATAATAGACACAGATACTGAGCGTGTCTTTTTAACGATTAAAAAGTATTGAATGTATAAACTGCAGAACAACCACCTTCACCCTGACCGGAAAGTGGTTGTTTTCCGTTGACAATAAATCCCGCAGCCGCTCCGTCTGCAGAAATAATAGGTAATTGCGAAATAAAATGAAAAGGAGACTATTATGTCTGAAATCAAATACAGTTGGCAGGACGATACCTCCCGCTTGGATCAAAAACTACAGAATAATTCTTACAGCGACTGCTATCCCTTCCATATGCCAGGACATAAACGCAGAACTATAGATTTTTCCAATCTCTATTCTCTTGATATCACAGAAATTGAAGGATTTGACAATCTTCACCACCCGCAGGGAATTTTAAAAGAGGCGCAGCAGCGTGCCGCCGCACTGTACGGGGCAAAAGAAACCTTCTATCTGGTGAATGGCAGCACGGCAGGAATTTTGAGCGCTATCAGCGCTGCGCTTCCCCGGCTTGGAACTCTGCTAATGTCCCGCAACAGCCACAAATCGGCTTACCACGCCGTCTGTTTAAGAGGACTGGAAACGGTATATCTTCTGCCCGCTCCAACGGAATTCGGCGTATCCGGCTCTGTATGCCCGGCACATGTGGCGCAGGCGCTGGAAGATCTTCCCCAGATTTCAGCCGTATTTATCACATCACCCACCTATGATGGCATTACATCCGATATCCGAACGATTGCCGAGATCGTCCATGCCTATAATCTTCCCTTGATTGTTGACGAGGCGCATGGGGCACATTTTGCCTTTTCGGAAGAATTTCCCGAATCGGCAATCTCCTGCGGTGCAGATGTGGTCATTCAAAGCCTGCACAAAACTCTGCCCAGCTTTACTCAGACAGCATTGCTGCATGTAACTTCTGACCGGATAGATGTGGATAACTTAAAACGGTTTTTATCTATTTACCAGACCAGTTCTCCTTCTTATCTGCTGATGATGTCTATGGATCAATGCGTCCGCTATATGGAAGAATACGGCGCTGCCCAGATGGAAGAATACATCCTGCTTCTAAAATCTTTTTACCAGCAGGCGAAATCTCTCAAGCACCTGAAGGTATTTGACAAGACCGCTGTTTCTGAAGATGTCTGCTTTGACCAAGATATTTCTAAAATATTGATTTCTGTGGGAGATTCTCAGATGACGGGACAAAAACTTTACCGCAAACTGCTGAATACTTATCATTTACAGATGGAAATGTGTGCCGGGCATTATGTTACAGCTCTTTCGAGCATTATGGACACAGCAGAGGGATTTCATCGTCTGACTCGCGCGCTGAAAGAAATAGATGAAAAAATATCCGTGTCTGCGGGAAATTCAAAGTCCGGCTCGAAAGTGATATATGGTTCCAAAAGACCAGGCCGTTCGAAACTTTTGACCAGCAACGATATTTACCAGAACCCAAAACCTCAGATGCCTATTGCCCTGGCTATGGAACAGCCTTCTGAGCGCCTTGCCCTGAAAGCATCTACCGGACATATCAGTCAGGAATTTGTGTATCTCTACCCGCCTGGTATTCCTTTGATTGCACCAGGTGAAATTCTTACCGGCAAAATTATCAGTATAATAGATCAGTGCCAGAAACTTGGCTTATCGGTGGAAGGGCTCAGCGACCAGACTAATCAGAGCATCAAGGTTGTAACCTTATAAAGATTCAGACACTGAATGAAATTAAAGGATCTGGCTTATGGGAAAAATATTTTGCTTAATGGGAAAAAGCGCATGCGGAAAAGATACCATCTATAAACGGCTTCTAACAGATACTTCTCTTGCGCTGAAAACATTAGTTCCCTACACCACCCGCCCAATCCGGGACGGAGAGACAGACGGTGTGGAATACTATTTTTTAACAGAAAAAGAACTGGCAGAACTGGAAGCGCAGGGAAAAATTATTGAACTGCGTTCTTATCATACAATCCACGGCATATGGAAATATTTTACAGTAAATGACCATCAGATTAATCTGGAAGAGAACAATTATCTGATTATCGGTACCCTGGAATCTTACATTAAATTAAAGAATTATTTTGGAGAAAATATTCTCATTCCTCTCTATATTGAATTAGAATCCGGCGAACGCCTGCAGCGGGCCCTGGACCGGGAAAGAATACAGTCTGAACCAAAATATGCTGAACTTTGCCGCAGATTTTTGGCTGATGAAGAAGACTTTTCTGAAAAAAACTTATTTGCGGCAGGAATTTCAAGATTCTTTATCAATGACAGCCTGGACCGCTGTACAGAAGAACTGACTCACTGTATCAAAGAGATTGTCTCCCTTAAAATGGAAAAATAAACACCTATTTTTTACTTTACAACCACTGCAAAAAAACCGATAATATTATATAGAAGGCAGGTGATTTCATGGCAATAAAAGTAGAACAGCTTACCCAGACACAGCCGGTAGAGGCGCCTCATGCGGCAGACCGAAGCGATGGAAGTTTTAAATTTACACTGGCAAGCCACATTGAAGAATCAGAACTTCAGGAAAAACTCAGCGGCATGATGAACGACATCACGGAGCAGGGAGAAAAACTGGCAGAACATATGGATATCCGGGATATGAAAAGATACCGGACCTTGGTAAAAGACTTTTTAAATGAAGTGGTTAACCGCTCACATAAATTCTCCCGAGAGAATTTTTTGGACCGGAGAGGGCGTCACAGAGTTTACGGCATTGTAAAACTGGTAGATAAGAATCTGGACGACCTTGCCAGCGAACTGGTAAAAGATGAGAAGGATCACCTTACCATTTTAAGCAAAGTCGGTGAAATACGGGGACTGCTGCTGGACGTTTGTACTTAAAATGCGGCAGATAATCATTACAATACACAGAAATGAGGAAAAATTATGGCAGGCTTTTCAAATATTATTGGACACGAACAAATCATAGAACACCTACAGAACGCAATTTCCATGGATAAGGTCAGTCACGCTTATATACTCAACGGCCCAGACAGATCCGGGAAAATGGCACTGGCAAACAGCTTTGCCATGGCGCTGCAGTGCGAACAGCACGCTGCGGACGGATGTATGCAGTGCCACTCCTGTCAGCAGGCCCTATCCGGCAGCCAGCCAGATATTATCTATCTGCAGCATGAGAAACCCGGCACCATTTCTGTGGATGATATCCGCAGGCAGATTAACAACGATATAATCATTAAGCCCTATGCTTCTCCCTACAAAATTTATATTATCAGCGAAGCAGAAAAAATGACGCAGCAGGCACAGAATGCCTTGCTGAAAACCCTGGAAGAACCTCCTGCTTATGCAGTAATTCTGCTTCTTACCTCCAATGCGGATTATTTCCTGCCTACCATATTGTCCAGATGCATTATCCTGAACTTAAAGGCAGTTCCAGATACCGCCATCCACAATTTTCTGATGGAAAAATACCAGATACCGGATTATAAAGCAGATATCTGCACCGCATTTGCCCAGGGCAATGTGGGAAAAGCCATTCAGCTTGCAGGCTCTGAAGATTTTAACGAGATTAAAAATTCTGCGCTGCAGCTGGTAAAACGGATCAAAGAAATTGAACTTCCTGAAATGATAGAAACCATCAAACGAATCAATGATTATAAACTGGAAATCAACGACTATTTCGATATCATGTTTATCTGGTATCGGGACGTCCTCTTATATAAAGCAACTTCTGATATTAACAGCCTTATTTTTAAAGATGAGGTTTCAGATATAAAAAAGCAGGCAAGCAAAAGTTCCTATGAGGGAATCGAAACCATTATTAAGTCATTGGACAAAGCAAAGAACCGGCTGAAAGCCAACGTAAACTTTGACCTAGTGATGGAATTACTGCTACAGACCATAAAGGAGAATTAAAACATGATAAAAGTAGTTGGAGTCAGATTCCGCACAGCCGGAAAAATTTATTATTTTGACCCCAGAAATTTTGATATTACCCTGGGCAGCCACGTGATTGTAGAGACAGCACGAGGTATAGAATTCGGTACCGTAATGATTGCTCCCAAAGAGCTGTCAGAGGAAAAGGTAATTCAGCCCTTAAAACCCGTTATCCGTATTGCTACACCAGAAGATGAAAAGACAGAAGAAAAAAACCGGCAGAAAGAAAAGGAAGCTTTTGAGATCTGCCTCGATAAAATTCAAAAACGCAGCATGGAAATGAAACTGGTAGACGCAGAATACACCTTTGACAATAATAAACTTCTGTTTTACTTTACAGCCGACGGACGAATTGATTTTCGTGAGCTGGTAAAAGATCTTGCCGCTGTTTTCCGCACCCGTATCGAGCTCCGCCAGATCGGAGTAAGAGACGAAACAAAAATTTTAGGAGGAATCGGTATCTGCGGCAGGCCTCTCTGCTGCAATACCTTTTTGTCAGAATTTGCTCCAGTATCTATTAAGATGGCCAAAGAACAAAATTTGTCCCTGAACCCTTCCAAGATTTCCGGCGTATGCGGCAGACTGATGTGCTGTCTTAAAAATGAAGAAGAAACATACGAATATCTGAACAGCCGCCTTCCGAATGTGGGAGACTTTGTCACTACCAGCGACAAATTAAAAGGTGAAGTCCACAGTGTCAACGTCCTGCGGCAGACAGTGAAGATTATTGTGGAGATTGATGATGAAAAAGAAATCCGTGAGTACAAAATTGATCAGCTTCGTTTCAAGCCCAAACGCAGAAAGGACCACGCAAAACTTTCTCCGGAAGAGCTTAAGGAGTTATCTGCCTTAGAAGATAAAGGCAGATCTAAAATTGACGATACCCACTGATTTACCACATGGGAGAGTTTATGTCTGTAGAATTATTAGAAAATGAAAGACTGGACGAACTGCACCGCAACGGATATTTTATTATCCAGAATCCCGCAAAGTTTTGTTTTGGCATGGATGCAGTTCTTTTGTCCGGTTTTGTGCGGGTAAAGCCGGAGGAAACTGTTTTAGATCTGGGCACTGGAACTGGAATTATTCCCATTCTTCTGGAGGCAAAGACTTCCGGCAAACATTTTACTGGACTGGAAATTCAGCCGGAAAGTGCGGACATGGCAAAACGCAGTGTCATGTATAACAAACTTGAAAATAAAATCAATATTGAAATCGGAGATATTAAAGATGCTTCCAGGCGCTTTGGAGCATCTTCTTTTCATGTAGTCACCACAAACCCTCCCTATATGACCGGACAACACGGGTTAACCAATGCCAATGAGGCAAAAGCCATTGCCCGTCATGAAATCCTCTGCAGCCTGGAGGATGTGATTCGGGAAAGTGCAAAGCTTTTAAAACCTCAGGGACGCTTTTATATGGTACACCGTCCTTTTCGGCTGACAGAAATTATGGTGCTGATGCATCAATATGGCATAGAGCCAAAACGGATGCAGCTCGTACACCCTTTTGTGGACAAAGAGCCGAATATGGTACTGCTGGAAGGGCTTCGAGGGGGCAATCCCCGAATTACTGTGGAAAAACCACTGATTGTCTATAAAGAACCGGGAAAATATACAGATGAAATTTATGACATTTACGGATATTGACTTTATTCATTTATAGGCAATTGCGAAACTCAATAGTTTTACGAATTTCATATACAATTCAAAAAATTTGAGAAAAAATATTTTATCATATAAACGCTAAAAAATGCATTTAGTACCATGGAAATGAGACTTAAAAACCATGGAAGCCTTTGCTGAACATGGTTTTTGTAGTAAAAGGCTCATTGGAATGTTTGGTACGTTCTGCATTTTGTGCGTTTATATGAATAAAATATTTAAGTACAATTGTATAAATTGTATATGAAATTTTGATAATTTATTATTTTCCCAATTGCCTATTATTCATTTAAGAGGAAAGGATTTATTATGCAAGGCAGATTATATTTGTGCGCTACCCCAATTGGAAATCTGGAAGATATTACCCTGCGGGTACTGCGCACCCTGCAGGAAGTAGATTTAATTGCTGCGGAAGACACCCGCAATTCCCTGAAACTTTTGAACCATTTTGAAATTAAAACCCCTATGACCAGCTACCATGAATTCAATAAATTTGATAAAGCGTACCAACTTGTGGAAAAAATGCGTTCTGGCCAGAATATTGCCTTGATTACAGATGCCGGAACTCCTGGTATCTCTGATCCAGGCGAAGAATTCGTCCGCATTTGCTATCAATCCGGCATTGAAGTCACCTCTCTGCCAGGGCCTGCAGCCTGCATTACCGCCCTGACGCTGTCAGGGCTTCCTACCAGGCGTTTTGCCTTTGAAGCGTTTCTTCCCAGAAATAAAAAGGAACGTTCCGCTATCCTTTCTTCCCTGGAATCAGAGACTCGTACCATCATCCTCTATGAAGCCCCCCACCATCTTGAAAAAACACTGGAAGAATTATATCAAGCGCTGGGCGACCGGAAAATTACTCTCTGCCGAGAGCTTACCAAGAAATTTGAGACAGCCTTTGCCACAACCATTTCCGCCGCCTTAGCTTACTACCAGGAACAAGAACCAAAAGGGGAATTTGTTCTTGTCATTCAAGGAAAGAGCCTGGAAGAAATCAAAGAAGAACAACAGCAAAACTGGGAATCAATCTCTCTTACTGAGCATATGATTATATATGAAAGCCAGGGAATTTCACGGAAAGAAGCCATGAAACTGGTGGCAAAAGACCGGGGAATTTCCAAGCGCCAAGTATATGCTATGCTGCTGGAAAAGAATTAGAAACAGACTTGCGTTTTGGTTTCTGTATTTTTTGGCTTTATAGTACCAAAAGGTTTCCAGCACAAAGTGATGGAAACACTTTTTGTGCAAGATGTCTATGCTGCCAAAGGCAGCAAGACCTTTTGGTACTAAAATCTCGGTTGTTGTTAAAAATAGGGAAACTCAAAAAGTTGAGTTATATTGACAAATTCGACATTTTCTGGCATAATAAAGCAAGAGTTTATAAAAAATTTATAAACTTCAAAATATTTTAACAAAGTTAGGAGAGTTGAAAAATGGAAAATAACAACGATAATGGCGGATTTTTATGGGGATTGTTAGGATGCTGTATTCCAGTTGTTGGTTTGATATTATTCCTGGTATGGAAAGATCAGAAACCTAAGACTGCAAAAGCTGCTGGAATTGGTGCACTTGTAAGTGTAATTCTTTCAGTTGTATTCTACATTATTTATTTTGTAATCCTCGGCGCTGCAGGACTGGCACTTGGTGCACTCTAAAATAGGAAAATTCCTGCGGATTTTTTTTGGATGCCATGCCAGACCAGACAGATCTTTCTATTTCAGAGGAAAACAATTTCCGATCTGTGCACGATGCACCGGCGAATTAATTGGTATCATTCTTGGAATACCTATTGCTTTTTTCTGGGGCTGTCCCAGATTTGAGATTGTTTTGGTGATGATGATTCCGCTCATTTTTGACGGATTTCTGCAGAGACTGACATCTTATGAAAGCGGAAATATCCGCAGGCTGATAACAGGAATCTTATTTGGAATCGCATTTATTTTTGCATTTTTATATCTCCGCCGATTCTGCATCTGGACTGCAGGCATGATCTTGAAGATGTTTGGCGCAGATCCTGCTTCTGTAGAACATATGATAAAATCCCTTGGCGGCTGATAATAATTGATGCATTTCCGCATACAAGGAATAATGGCAGGAACTGCTGCAATCTTGCAGCAGTTCTTTTTTCATCTGAAAATAATCTTTAATTTTCGTTTTTAATATCCAATTTCCCAGAAAGAAACTGACCTGGAAGGGGCGCTTCCGCACAAATCTTTTCATTCTCAAGAATCATCTTGCCAGCCAGAAGAGCTGAAGAGAAATACGTTACTCCACATTCCAGTACTTCGGCAGATACTTTTTTAAGATAGAAAAAGGCGCGGGACCCATCTTCATCAGCGCACCGTGAAATTTATAATTGCTGAAATCATCTCCGTATTTTTTCATAGCGTAGTTTTTGAGGTTTAAAAACTCCAGATACCCTATATAATATTTCAGGTAATGAGCTGGTTCCTCTATTATAAGCTGATAAATTTGTTTTATCACCTGCTTATCTGTAATCTGGAACCCTCCAAAAAAATCTACCGCATCTTTCAGCGTCCATCCGTCGTAATGAATACCCATATCTGCAGTCGCATAAAGACTTAACAGTGCCGACTGATTTTTCTGCAGATAGGCTGCTACCTTCGCATCCACATCAGCGTAATAAAAAGACTGCATTTCCACATAAGTCGCCCATCCTTCTGAATAACCGCTGCTCCCAAAGAGACTGCGGACAGGTGAAAGCCCATTGCTGCGTTCCATCACATTTTGATATAAATGCCCCGGAAACCCTTCATGTGCAATGGTCGTATAGAGTTTCATTTTCTCGTCGCCTTTCGACTGATTGATATAAATGCAGTTCTGTGAAATGTCATCAATAGGCGGCGTCAAGTAAAAGGCCGGAGCTGTATATTCTTCCAGAGAAGGATGCACTGATTTTACAGTATATCCTACGTCTGGCGCCTTTGGAAAATCCTCTTTCATTTTCTCCTGCAGATCCTCTAATATCAATTCCGGATCTTCAGTAGGAAGCTGATAATTGCTGCATTTTTCACTGATATCTGAATTTTTTGCCGCCAGTTTCGTCAGATCCTTCAAATCTTGATCGCGTTTTATTTTTGTCTGCTTCTGCATTTCCTTCACTGTCAAATCAGAACCCGTCACGTCTCTGACGAGATATTGATAATATTCTTTTCCCCCCGGCAATCCGCACAGCCCTCCGCTGTTTTTTCCATTTCCCTTTAAAGCGCCTATCTCCTGGGCCATGACCTGGTATGCCGGAATTAACTGCCCCAGAACAAGCTGACGATTCTGTGTTTTATACGCCTCTGTCTTTTCTGTTGACAGATTCTCCTGCATCTTATCGATTCTGCTGTCAAATGTGGATAAGAGATAATTATTTTGCGGATCTTGTGTAAAATTATTGCATTGACGTACAATATCATCCACTGCAAAATCAGCCATAAATAATCCCTTTTCCGATTTTTTCTTTTCCGCTTCTATAATCTGGCGAAAAAAATCTGGCGTACAGGCGATTAATTTCAGATAATCCTGTATATCCTGTTCATCATAAAAGGTATACTCTGCAAGCAGAACTGGAAGCTGTGACTGGAACCCTGTGCTTGGACGCAAAATTTCATCATAAGCATCTGTGCCCAAAGACTCCAGTTCATTTTCAATATAATCAATCATAATATCATAGGTCATCTGCTGAGAGACTGTAAGTTCTTTCTTTTTAAAACTTTTTAACTTTTTCTTCCAGTTTTCCAGAATGACCGCATTTTCTTCTTCTGATTTTTGAGAAATTGTTCCATATGTAACCTTATACTGAGAAATTCCGTATTTTTCCGGATGTGCCAGAGTGTAATGCATATTTAACGTGTTCGCGGACACTTCTGACCGAAAAACCTGATCTGTGTATTCTGTAAACGCCTGCTGCGTCTGGCTATTGCCCAGATGACCTGCACAGCCTGCCTCAAAACAAAGAATAATTGACAGAAAAACTGGCAAAAATTTAACAAAATGCTTTTTCATTACAGATACCTGCTTTTTGCTATGTTTTCTCTATGTTTATGTGGCATTTTTGGGACTTAGACCATCAGACTTTGTCTGTATCTGTAAAATTTATTGGAATTTCATATCAGGTATGATAAAATATTTATGCTTTGTTTTTTATGCCGGTGCGGCGCCTCACCATTTCGTAAGAAGAATGATTAGAAAAAGGAGGGATTCCTATGGGAAAATTTGATAACATTAACTTGGAAGAACTGGATTTTGTTGATATGGAAATGGAAGAAATTCAGGAACTGGCAGAAGGAATGCTTTCTGAACGGAAATATTCTCTGTTAAGGCAAATGCTGAACAACTTGAATGCCGCTGATATCGCCCTTCTGTTTGACGAAATTGATAACAAGGAAATTCCTCTTTTATACCGCCTTCTTCCCAAGGAAGAAGCTGCAGAAACTTTTTCCTATATGAGCAGAGACATGCAGAAAACTTTGATAAATACCCTTACAGACCGCGAACTTCGTCAGGTAATGGATGATATTTTTCTGGATGATACTGTAGATATGATTGAAGAAATGCCAGCAAATGTGGTTGCCCGTATACTCCGCAACACAGATGAAGAAACAAGAAAAATGATTAACCAGATCCTCAATTATCCCAAAGACAGCGCTGGCAGCCTTATGACCATCGAGTATGTGAATATAAAAAAGGAAATGACTGTAGGTGCAGCCATCAGCCGTATTCGCCATACAGCCGTGGATAAAGAAACGATCTATACCTGTTATGTGACAGAAAACCGCAGACTGATCGGTATGGTATCTGTAAAAGACCTGCTGATGGCAGAAGATTCCATGCAGATTGAAGATATTATGGAAACCAATGTTATTTATGTGGACACTCATGAAGATAAAGAAGAAGTTGCAAAAATTTTCAATAAATATGATTTTCTTGCGATTCCCGTAGTAGACAGGGAAGAACGTCTGGTAGGAATCGTCACCTTTGACGATGCTATGGACGTTATGCAGGAAGAAAATACAGAAGATATTACTAAAATGGCAGCTATGACCCCAACAGAAGACAGTTATTTTAACACTTCTGTTTTTTCCCATGCCAAGAGCCGTATTGGCTGGCTCCTGTTTCTGATGCTTTCTGCCACCGTCAGCGGTTCCATCATCACCCATTATCAGGAGTCTTTTAAATTGTATCCTCTTCTGGTATCCTTTATCCCTATGCTTACAGGAACTGGAGGCAATTGTGGTTCCCAGAGTTCTACTTTGATGATTCGAGGACTCTCTCTGGATGAAATTAAGTTTAAAGATATTTTTCGGGTTATTTTTAAAGAATTCCGTGTGGCAATATTGGTGAGTGTTGTTCTTGCCATCGTAAATGGACTGCGCATTTATATTCAGTATGGAGATCTGCAGATGGCAGCCATTATTGGCCTCTCTCTGATAGCAGTTATCATTCTTTCCAAATTTATCGGCTGCAGTCTGCCGCTGGTTGCCGAACATATTCATCTGGATCCTGCACTGATGGCGGCTCCGTTAATATCAACCATTGTAGATATCTGTTCCACCCTTCTGTATTTTAAAATTGCCACTATCGTGCTGCATATTTCTGTATAAGGGTTTACGTTTTATACTATTTATCTTTTCCATATTCTCTGAAAAATCTGCTTAAATTTTTCAATGCTTTCACCAAAACTTTGGTCTGCTCCTGATCAAGTCCGGCCAGTGTCGCCTTTATCATCTCATTATGAAATTTTTCATGATGATCAAAGGCGCGCACCCCTTTTGACGAAAGAGAAATTAGAACTACTCTGCGGTCCTCTTCACTTCTTGCGCGGTTTACATATCCTTTTTTTACCAGGTTATTGATGGCAATAGTCAAAGTCCCCACTGTTACAGACAAAGTCTTTGCCACGGTAGACATATTTTTTGACTGGTTCTTGCCAATGGCTTCTATGACATGCATATCATTATTGGAAATATCCTTGAATTCTTCCGTTATGATAGCTTTTTCTTCTATATCCATAATCTCATTAAACAGTTTCACCAATACATCATTGATGGTATTATAATTTTCCACAAGAATACCTCCTAACTGAATAATTTCAATCAAAATATTTATCAATCTGTCAAATCATTTAAAAATTAATTATACAATATTCTGCTTCCCAAACGACGGCGTAGCGGTGGCTACGGCTAGGTTTTCTGACATAGTAGCTGGACAATTAGGCAAGTGAAGATGTTAATTACTTAATATTCGTTGTTTTTTTTTTGTGACATGATGATATTTAGTTTTACTACTACCTTTTAAGAGGCGGTAGTAAAACTGGGGTATAAAGATTTAAGTTTTATTCTGGCGTCACCTGTCCTAAAA
>CAJTCY010000011.1 GCA_910575075.1 Lachnospiraceae bacterium | reverse complement strand
GGGTACACATCGAGGCCATTTAGAACGGGAAGTGATGACGTTTTATTTGGAGTGCCCACAAACACTATATATCTGCCCTGTATGAGGTAAAGATCACTCCATAACCTCAGCATCATTCATTAACAGGTATCAAAAAGTATTGAATTTATTGAAAAAAACACTTGACTATATGGAGAGGAGTATTTGCTTATAAAAATACGCACTGAATATACATGCGCTTTGGAGCTGGTACATGACATGGTTAAGGGAAAATGGAAACCGATCATTTTATGGCGGCTACATTTTGGAGCTACATCTTTAGCGAAACCGGAGCGTGATATATACATTAAGGATCATCAGCATATGTGGTTTGCAAGAACCATGATCCATGCTTTGTAAATCACAGGGCTCTTAGCAGATCATTAGCCTGTAGCTTACCAATACACGAATAACAGAATGGCCAACTGCTGGGAACTGTTATATCAGGGTTCTTTCCCGATGCTGTCAGACAAAATTGTGAATATTGTCAAAGAGAAAAAAGTTTGTTGTTTCTAAAGTTACCTCTTGACAAAAGTTACTTCATAACAGGTGGTTCAAAAAATAGGAAAACTTAAAGTACAATCCTTGAGTTTCCGCAAAATGTAATTCTAAAATAGTTTAATCTCCCCAAAGTGCCATTCTGTCGAATTTTTGAAAGAAATAGAGTGACAGGTTTGGGATTAAAGGCATTTTAATAAGCCCCGCCTGAACCGGACTTCGGGAGAACTATTTTTTTATCTATTTAAGCAGCCAGCTTAAGGCAGATTTGACGGTATGCCGGACGTTTCGTCCGGAACCAGAGCCTGACACCCTCTCTTGCATACGAAAGTATGCCGGAGATACCTTTCGCCAGCCGGTAATAGCAGAAGAAAACCTTTTCCTTTACAGGGTCTGCCGTTTTTATAATCGCAGCCTTTAGTGCATTGGATTCGGATTCCATTGAAACCATTGCAAGGAATGCCATGCATAAAGTGATATAAAAGTTCAGCGCATTGATTGCACAAAGCTTTCTCACGCGGAAGTCCTCAAACCGAAACATCTGTTTTTTACAGCGGAAGTATTCTTCAATCTTCCATCTGGAAAAGTAAGTCCTTGCCACTTTAACCACATCTTCTTTGGAGCTGATTTCTTTGTTTGTGGCAAGCATCATTGGATGGTCTGTGACGCCGTAAACCAATACCAGGTAAATGTTCTTTCTGGAGGCAGTGATCTGCACCTTGACGTGGGAAAGGTAGGCTTCATGGTCTTTCCCTTTGTAAAATACACTGGTTTTGATTTTGCCTTTCCGACGGTTGCGAAGTTCGTCAGCAAATGTCCATTTATTGTGGTAAAGCAGTTTCCGGTTGGATTTGAGGCGGATCACATAATCCTGTTTCAATCCATCCAGTTTAAGGAACATCTTATTGTCATCATAGCCACGGTCCATTGCGAAGGTTGCCTTGCCAAAGAGTGCAGCACCCTGTTCTATTGCATCAAAGGTAATGGTATTGGTGGATTTATAACCCTTTTCTGAAGATGAATGTATCCTTGAAAATATGCTGGCGGGATGGTTGCTGGTGGTAAGTACACAGGCTTCTGTAACATGGTACCCTTTTTTATATACGTTTTTTGAAGGGGTACTTTCAGAACCTTCCCTGACAACACCGAGAGCTTCAAATTTATAACCATCCGGTTTAACAACGTCACTGTCATCAATATGGATGACCGGTTCTGAGGGGCCCCACTTTTTTACCATCTGCAGATAGGAAACAGCAGCTTTTGCAGGGGTGCCTTTTTTTAGGTGCCTGGAAAGCCAGTCAACGATATTTATTTTTTGGGAACCCTCATGGAGCTGGTCAACAACATCTGTCAAGAGGCAGCTTTTTGCTGCTAACATACCGTATGTGATATCGGCTGCAAATTTACGTTCAGGTTTTGGAAGCTGCCTTGAAATATTATTTGTAAAAGTTAAAATTTTTCGTTTCAATGTGTAAGTATTTGATGTAAAATTAGACATAGGGAATCTCCTTCTTTTTTGTTTAGTAGGTTATTTTGTGGTGATTTAATTTTACATCAAAAAGAAAGAAGATTCCTTATATTTTGGGCATTTTTTAAAAGCTATTTATAAGTACACAGGCGAAATCAACGCAGTGTGGGTAAAACTGCGGAAACTCAAGAAGGACAATCTTGTTGACGAAAAATAGATAAACAACTATAATTCTTTAAAATGGTGTCCTAATATTAGGAAAGTAATAGCAAGTATACACTGTCTTTAAAAATCATATTTTATGGTTTTACAAATACCTATATATTTACCAAATGAGGGGGAGATGCTCTTATGACATTTGAGGAGATAATGGATTTTGCCGATGAAAATAGAGATATATTTGATAGTCTGGTCAATAACTGTAGTGATTCTGTAATATGTCCGGTAGTTGGTGCTGGATTATCTGTTGATTTTGGTTATCCAGATTGGAAAGGACTATTGCTTAATTTGATACATAAAATCAATAATAAAGAGGACCGCAATAAACTAATTGGGCTTGCTGGCAGTAATGATGCTAATTATGAGGCTACTGCTCAAAAAATTGCAGAGATTAGAGGGGATAATCTGATATATCACGATATTCAGAGGATATTTTCAGAGGAAAAGTTGAAAGATGTTGATTTCAGGGGTAAAGCTGTAGATATTCTGCCATATTTATTTACAGATATTATTACTACTAATTTTGACTGTATAATAGAAAATGTGTTTGCAGCCCAAAGGAAATCAGCAAAAGTTACATATGTAAGGGATCAGGAATTAATCAGTAAATTTCTTACTGAAAAACACCCAATACATACCGTTTTAAAGCTGCATGGTGATATTTATTCAGAACAAAAAGATTTAATATTTACTAAGGAATCATATATCAGACATTATGGAAAAAAAGACTCTGAGCTTAATAAAGGTTTACATTTGATGATAAATACAAAAAAATTGCTTTTCATAGGCGCAAGCCTAAAACAGGACAGACTTGCAGAACACTTAATCAAATTAGGAAATAATGGAAATGATCACTTTGCAATTATGGAGTGCAACGAACAAGATATAGATGAAGAAAGGAAGCGACTATCTAAGCATCATATTTTAAATGTAATTTTCTATCCCACACATCAATACGAGTGTGTAACTATTATATTAGAAAAACTTTTAGAGAGTGTATACCCAGATGTTTACACACAATGTGTGAAGAATAATACAATATCACCAATTGCAGCAACTTATGTTATGCAGGCAGAAAACATTACAGATGAAGAATTTATGACCCCATCTTTTAAAGTCAGCAAACATATTGGTGACAACCAGACACAATTTGATGGATTAAGTAACTTTTTTAATATCATCGACAAATCAAAGGAATGTTGCTTTTGGCTAGTTGACCATATACCAAGAGATAAAACAGGCATTCGTGGCGGAGGTGGAATGGGAAAAACAACCATTTTGGCTAAAACATATTACTATAACAGACCAAAGGCTTTGTTTTTTACGTTGAAAGAATATAAAAAGGACTCCGGAATAAAAGATCAGATTGTGAGCAGATGTAAAACCGGTCGGGAAAATTGGATAATATTTGATGGTTTAAATGAAATGAATGAAAATGATTTTATTTTATTCAACATGGAGATAGCAGAAGTTATTAGTAGAATCAAAGCAGAAAATAGTTCGGCAAAATTTATCTTTTCTGCAAGAAATGCAAAAATATTTGAAAATCTACATGAGGCATTTAGAAAAGCACCTAAAATTATATTTGAAATATGGTACAAAACAGAAATATATGAAACATATTTCAAGAAAAATAACATCTACCCGGATAAAGATTTGAAGGTAATTTTGCGTAATCCCTTATTTGTGTCCCTATATGCAAAAACCCAAAGAACCCTCAGAAATATAACAGGAGAAACTGCACTCTCAACTGAATTTTCTGATTTTATGAAAGAAGAAAAACTCTACAACAGTGGTGAAATACTATATAAGTATATTTTATCTCAGAAATATAATTATATTGACTTGAAAGACAAGGAATACGTAGATTATATTATATTTAAAATTCTTCCGCAGTTAGCGCATAAGATGCGGAACTGGAATCGCCAAACCATCATGCTAAATGTTTGCTGCGATGACACTAATACAACCAAAGAAGAAATGCATGCCGCAATGACTAAGGCAAATCGAGTCCTCAATTTAATACATTATTCCGAAAATGCGGAAAATCAAGACGAAAATCAGATATCTTTCGTGCATGAAGAATTTCTTGATTTTTTTGAGGCTGTTTATTTAGTACAAAAAGTGAATCATTGCAGAACAGAAAATTTATTACATTATCCTGATAATAAAAATCCAATCGATAATGTAAGAAA
Organism: Lachnospiraceae bacterium; assembly: GCA_910575075.1. GTDB lineage: Bacteria > Bacillota > Clostridia > Lachnospirales > Lachnospiraceae > Petralouisia. The sequence goes on along the minus strand of CAJTCY010000011.1, from coordinate 145,973 downwards.
ATATTATGTGGAAATATTGGATGGGTTTAAAATTGAAAATTTTTGGAAGGATAAAAAAAATCTTCCTTATAGGCAGAGAAAAAAATATGCGATAGGATGTGCTGTTGCTGCAGAGTGTCTTGGTGATTTGTTTTATTATAAATATTTGTATGGATATAAAGCAAAATTTACAGCGGATATTGATGATTCTATTGAATTGCTGATTTGTTCCAAAGTATATCTGAATGGATTTATTCTTCAGATTTATTAAGTTTAATAAATTTATATGCTGGTAATATTCCTGCCGGATTATCTCTGAAAGAATATATCGGCTGGCTTAATAATTTCACAGAAATATGGGATTATAGAAAAAAACAAGCAGATGGTGGTGAACGATGGAACATTAAAGAAAGTAGTTTTGTGGATGCAAATCAAAATGAAATCATGCGGTTTATTGAAAATCTGGGATTGACTAATATAACTGAACCAGAGTTTACACCAAATTATATTCTGCCTCTCGGCGGTGCTCGACTGACAAATTTGCACAGACCTATGATGGCCAGATATGTAATAGACCAATACAGCCTGAATAATGTCTCAGTCGTCGCATTGGCTGGAACAAGACCAATTCATGAAATTGAAAAGCCATATGTTAGCCAATACGCTCCAAATGCTGATACGGAATATGAGGCAATTTGTAAGGGCATGGAGACAGCATTCGGTCTAAGCGAAAATTACAAAGAAGATTACATCGAAAATAACAATGTGAATCTACAATCTTCTATGCGAAAGTATAAAGAGCGATATAAAGAAAGCTGTTTTTACGTATTGGCGGCTCCAAGTTCTGATCCAGCAAGAAGAGCCAATTCGTTGGATACATTTAAGTACTTCCTTAAAAGATTTTCAATTAATTCGGATGATACTATATTATTGACTACTTCTTGTATATATGTTCCTTTTCAATTACTCAAATTCATGGAATTAGCAATAGAAACAGGTGCTGTCGTAGATTGTATCGGTGTTAACACTTCTATCAGTCAAAGTTCGTTTGTTAAGCCAATTCATTATTTACAGGAAATAAAAAGTACAATTAATGCTATTTATACATTGAGTAATATATATTTAAATTAATACTTTATTTTAGCTTTTCCCAATTTTGAACTTGCTATCCTTTGAAAGCCGCTAGTTTAAAACTCTCAGCCAGTATCAACAGTTGTGATTGTGCCTTTTCAAAAGAAAATTATTTATGCCTGAGTGTGTCCCTGAAAGGATACACTCAGGCATGTTCTAATGCTTGTGACCACCACAGTGAGGAGGAGATGGCAGCATATCAGGCAGGTTTGAAATCATTAGAATAAAAATTAGATTTTGGTGAAAAAGCAAGAACTTCAAAAGGAGTTTTTTTAGTCAGAAGAGCAGTAGTGTGAAAAGGACGGATGTTACAACTGGGGAAATAGTTATAAAAAGTTTTTTAAAACACGCTGACTTATGAGACACCAGTTTACAACTTTTATAAATGACAGTCCTTTTGTCGGACAAGGTATTTCAGGACTTTCATAAGAACAGAGGATTTTATGATACTTTTGCTCTTTTTCACGAAAGTGGCAAAAAATACTTCTTGCTGAATCCGTTCACTGAGCGCAAACCGGAAATCCTGTACGCTTTTATTACGGTACTTTGAAAACACCTCATCCTGGTATGGCAGCAGTTTCATTGCACCGTAAGCTATGTTGATTAAATTAACCAGCATTTCAATCCCTTTCCGACTGCGTACCATGTAGCTGCATAGCGACCAAAAGGTTTTCTGTTCGTAATAGCTCACTTCAGTGTTCCATCTGAATGAGTATAGGAACAAGGGGATGCAATCCATCCATGCACTTCCTGCCTGGTTCAGGGGCGCCTTTTCCTGCCAGGCACAAAAAACCTGCAGTTGTGCCTGGAATACCGTGCTGAAAAACAGGCGCCTGGCATCACCATCCTTCCCTGTGGCTGTCACATACGCAAGGACTTCCCTGGTACCGAAAATATTCGTAAGGACACGGCGTGCCCAAATGTAATAACCGCCTATCTTTTCGTCTGAAAGTACAAAATCTTCTGCAACGGAAAGGCGGCGGCCAAGTTTTGCAGGCCTACCCCTCCTGCCTGTTGGCTGTGGGGCAAGGTCATAGAGGACGGAGTCATGTCTGGCATTGCAGATGATATCCAGATTCGTGTACTCTTCCGTGACACATGCCAGATCTTTTTTCGCGTACCAACTGTCACAGAGGAGAATCACGTTTTTCTGCGCGGAAAGCCCCGGCATGGCTTGCCTTACCATGGAGGCCGCAAGTTCCAGCTTGGATGTTTCCCTCGTCCACATACGGTATCCCAAAGGGACAGCCAGATAAACAATGCGCTGTTTTTTCCATACAGGTACACAGAGCATGAGGCTGACAAAGCAATGCCCATTGAGGTAATTGGAGCCATTATGCGCTGCATGGTCGAACAGTTTTGACACGTTGTCAAATTTTGTCCCGAACTTTGCCACCACAGTATCATCCAAACACAAGAAAACGGGCTGTGATCGCAGAGACTGGGGAATGAGTTTCAAAGCCATACATGCCGTAATGTTTATAAATCGTGAATAATCTACTTTGGCATAAGAACAGGCATAATAAAAAGCATTCAGCGATTTCTCTGTTATGCCGGATAAAAAATGCCGGTAGAGAAAACGTATGGAATGGGCCGATTCCATTGCAAGTATGGATAGCACTAACAGAAACAGTGTTTCAGCAGTAGGGGCAGGAAATTTCTGGAAATAAATGTAAAAATAATGATGAAGCCTACCAATCAGGCTGTCTTTGTTGTATAATAAATTTGTCGTATAGGGTCACTTTCCTTTATAATAATTTGGACGAATTTATTATACACAGATAAAGCCCTATACGACATTTTTATGTAAAAAGTTGTAAACTGGTGTTAATTTATACAAGAAGAAAATAAAGAGGCTGACAGAAATAGAAAGAGTATAGATGTTTATGACGCAAAGAATTTTATAGTCAAATGGGAGCTGTTAAATGAATGAGAAATTTTATAATGAAATTAGAAGTATATTGAATATAGCAAGAAACAAAGTATATAAAACAGCCAATTTTGCAATGGTTGAAGCATACTGGAATATAGGAAAATCAATTGTTGAAGAACAAGGTGGTAATGAAAAGGCGGAGTATGGGATAGGTTTATTGAAAGAATTATCAAGGCAGATGACGAATGACTTTGGGAAAGGCTTTACAGTGACAAATTTAAAGTATATGAGACAGTTTTATTTGACGTTTCCAAATAGTCACGCACTGCGTGACGAATTGAGTTGGACGCATTATCGGCTTCTGATGCGAGTGGAGAATGAAAAGGCAAGAGAATTTTATATGGAAGAAGCTATAAAATCCCAATGGAGTACCAGACAGCTTGAACGCCAGATAAATTAATTCATTCTTTTATGAAAGGTTATTATCCAGTAAAAATAAAAAGCAAGTTGCAGAGGAAATAAGGACATTAGAGTCTGCGAAGAAACCAGAAGATGTTATCCGCGACCCATATGTGTTGGAATTTCTTGGATTGACACCTAATGAAGATTTTTATGAAAGTGATTTAGAACAAGCGTTAATTACACATTTGCAGAAATTTCTTTTGGAACTTGGAAGAGGTTTTTCCTTTGTTGCTAGACAGAAGAGAATCACTTTTGATGGACGACACTTTAGAATTGACCTTGTATTTTATAATTATATTTTGAAATGCTTTGTATTGATCGATTTAAAGGTTGGAGATTTAACACATCAAGATTTAGGGCAAATGCAGATGTATGTCCACTATTATGAAAGAGAGTTGATGAATGAGGGTGATAATCCACCAATAGGTATTGTTTTGTGTGCTGATAAGAGCGAGTCTATTGTTAAATTTACGTTGCCAGAAAACGAAACGCAAATTTTTGCTTCAAAGTATAAACTGTATCTACCGAGTGAGGAAGAATTATTGAGAGAACTAAATCAGGAATATCAAGCATTGGAAACAAGTAGAATGGGAGAAGAAAATTCAAAAGGAGTGTAAAAGGAAATTTTGCATCAAGGTGGTGCAAAATTTATATTAGCTATATATTTGTGGGAAAAGGGATACACGAACGGTATTCGTATTGTAAAAATATTGCCCATATTTCCGTGGTTTTATGGGGATATGTTCTAATTTGATACGCATGTTGAGACGGTTGTACAGCTTTCCCACAAAAAATCTGACAGCGTAATCAACGTAAAAGTCGAGTTTGGCGAGGGCAAAGTGTCGCTTGATAATATTGCCAAGAGAGCCGCAGCATACAAGCGGAAACAGCGGGTTACATACAAAATGATTAAAGAGTACATGGAGGCGATGCGGGGCAGGAAACCGCCCTTGTAAACATCACAGTAAATGAGGGCGAAGCCATTGAAAACGAACTGATTTACGGCTCTGTCAGCGGTAAGAAATCAGCGTGACAATCAGCGAGGTTGACGAAGTTGTGGAGGTTGAGCTTGTCAACTACTTTATTACGGGCAACATCGCTCTGACAAAAGTGGACAAGGACTACCCAGAGAACAAACTGACGGGTGCGGTATTCAGGGTTTACTCCGACACGAATGGAGATGGAAAACTGGATAAGAAAGAAGAGCTGCTCGGCGAGATGGGCGAGGTAGAAAAAGGCGTTTACCAGATGGACAGCCTGCGTTACGGCAAGTACGCCAGATGGGAAAGGTGCGACGTGCTTGGCGAACTCAAGCCAGAGAAAATGCCCGCATGGGCGAAAGAAGCCATTGTAAAAATCAAGGCACAGGAAAAAATAAAGAAACCAAAGAGCAGGGAGGAACGCTGATGGAGGTATGGGCTTTAACGCAGTCAGAACAGAAATACACCTACGCCCAGAGTATGACCACAGAGAACCGCATTAAGGGGCTAGTGGAAATCCGTGACTGCGTGAGGAAGCTCATCCAGTACCAGACCAACGATTACCCAGAGGAAATGATACAGACCGGGCAGAAAAACCTCAACCGTTTATACGATGCGTTTGCAAAAATACGGCTTAATCAACAGCCGTGGGAATTATCTCGCATTTGCGGCAGACGAAAGCTACTTCCTCTTATGCTCTTTGGAAGTGCTTGACGATGAGGGAAAATTCAAGAGAAAGCAGGTGTCGTTTAAAGCATCTGCTGCCATTCCGAGAATTTACCGCATGAAGTTCCAAAGGGATATCTACAAGGATCTGAAAGCTCTTGAAAAATCTATGGGTGAGAATGATGAGGAAAGCTCCAATCTGGATATGTTTTCCTTGGAAATGTTTGAGAATATCGCCTTTGTGATGGAAAAACATGCGGATGCAAGTATTCCGAATACGCCGGAAGAATGGTTGGATGAATTCAATACCTTTTCTATTTATCAGGTGCTTCCGCAGCTGATTGAGCTTTGGGGGCTGAATGTAAAAACGGATGTTGAGGCTAAAAAAACTTCATCCAACAGAGCGTGAAATGACAACACCATTGTTTTTACTCAGATGCGTGCAGTTAGGCCTGTCGATGGCGGATTTAGAACTGCTGTCGATTGGCCTTATCAATGATATGTATGCAGAAAGCAGGAATGATGAGTGTAAGTATGCAAAGAGCGCGACACAGGAGGATTTTGACAGGTTTTAAGAATATTTTTTTGAAAAATGCACAAAATATTCCCAACTTTATTCCCAATGTGCTATAATACCAATGTTGGGAATAAAAGTAGGGAAAAGGATGATAATTTATGAATATCGAAAAATTAGTTTTAGACTAATGTGCATATGATGATGAACAGGAATGGTTTGAATTTAAAGAAAATTGGTTTCAACCGGAAGGTTTGGGTGAATATGTATCAGCCCTGTCAAATGCAGCAGCATTTCATTATAAGGCTCAGGCATACTTTGTGTGGGGGGTTAATGATGAAACGCATGAAATTGTTGGTACAACATTTAATCAGTATTGCGACCATAACAAAGAACCATATCAAAATTTTTTGGCAAGAAATCTGTCTCCGAGCATCAATTTTTCGTTTGAGGAGACAACTATAAATGATAAGAGAGTTGTTGTTTTAGTGATTCCTGCTGCAGTAGAAATCCCGACGGCTTTTAAAGAAAAGCGATATATTCGTATTGGTTCTTCTAAAGCAAATTTGAAAGATTATCCGAAAAGGGAAATCCAGCTGTTCAAAATTCTGGATGGAAGAGTGGAGACCATTGAAACATTACCGGCGAAATATCAGGAACTGACATTTTCAAAATTATTTGGATATTATGGTTCAAAAGGAATTGTACTAAATGAGAAAACCTTTGAACAAAACCTTGGATTAAGAAATAAAGATGGAGAATATAACCTGTTAGCACAGCTGCTTTCGGATAATTCGCATTTTCCATTAAGAGTGTCAATTTTTGAAGGAGAGACGAAAGGTTCCAATTTATTTTCCGTAAGAGAATTTGGCAATAATTGTTTGCTCTATAGTTTGGATGAGGTTTTAAGATATGCGGATGTATTAGATTTGATTCAGACAGATGAGAGTGAGCGTGTAGTGGAACGTCCGGAAACACCACTGTTCGATAACAAAGCCTTTAGAGAGGCAATCATATTACTACCAATGAATTGCATCAAATATTGGGGATTAGTGAAACAGCAGTGGAAAATAATTTAACATTCTTGAAGGAAAATGGATATGTAGAAAGAGTTGGTTCTAAAAAGACCGGTTATTGGAAAGTGCTTGAGTAAGCGTTTGAGAAAAAATAAATTATATGGAAGCATCTATCAGAACATGGTAGGTGCTTTTCTTATGCCAAAAATCAGGAGGAGTAATGTATAAGTTTGATAGCAGAGAAATTAATCGGATGGAAGCCTTGGCGATGATTCGGAAATACCATTACTCCAATACACTTCCGAAGCTGAATAAACATTTCCTTGGGTTCTTCCTTGGTAATGAGTTAGTATGATATGCTTATCATGGAGGTGGCGTTATGCAGAAAATTTTAGTTGTTGAGGATGATTTTGATATTCAAGAACTTTTGCAAAGCTTTTTGCAGGAGGCAGGTTATGAAGTAGCCGTTGCAAATGACGGCGTGGAAGCAATAGACATATTTTCAAACAGTCGCTTTGACTTGATATTGTTAGATATAATGCTTCCCAAAATTGACGGCTTTACCCTCTGCGAATTAATACGCAGACAGTCACAAATACCAATCATTATGCTGACTGCACTGAATGGCGAGGAAGAACAGATAAAGGGATTGGACTTGCCTTGCCATGAAGGTAGAAGTACAATCTCCATACAACAGAATTAATATATCCCATAATCGTAAAGGTCACAGAACCTTGCACACGTTGTAAGGGAGATATTTGACCTTACATTAGCGGGGAATGGGATTGAAAAAATTCGCAAACACCTTAATAAGCAGCATATCCTACGCCCTGCCGCCTATGCAGTCACACAGGGGGCGACAGGCTATGGAAAATAAAAGGAAATTGGATACCTTGCTTACAGAGCTTCAGTCTAAGTTGTCTACACTTAATAGATTAGCAAAAGCACTGAGAAATGATATATATGTAGTTGATGATGAATATGCTGAAAGTGTTGTATATAAAAAGATAGAGATATCTAAAGAAATTGAAGATTTAGTAAAATTGCAAAGTGATTTGACAAATTTATTTTCAGCAATGGATACATTATCCGTTAGATGGAAAAAGTATTTGGAAGATAGGGAAAAAGTTCCAAAGAAAAAATTTTCGTCTGATGATGATTCAAAAATAACAGCATTGAGAAATGTGTTTATTAAGAATCTCAGAAAATTTGGATATAAGAGTTTAACGACAATGGAACAGATAGAAATATCAAAGGATTCGTATTTGCCTGTACGAGAAAATTTTGATATGAAATTTGATTCTTCTGCTAGTGATGGCATACGAGCAATTTGGGCATTTACATTGGCGTTAATGCAAACATCCATTATTCATAAAGGAAATCATCCCAACATTTTAATGTATGATGAGCCGGATCAGCATAGTATTGTTATGAAAGATTTGAAGAGTTTTTTTGATGAAATAATAAAGATTAATGTTGGACAGACAATTATTGCAATTAAGGATAGTGATACCGAACAAGCAATTGCAGATTTAGAGTCAGATACTTATAACCTTATAAGAATAGAAAAAAGGGTATTTGTGAAAATGTCAGAAGAAACGGTTTAGAGTGTATAAAAGAAAGCCTCCAAGTTAGAGAAGAGTTGGAGGTTTTCTTCTGCCCATTTTATACGAAATTATATTTTCGAAACAGACAAAACTATGGTAGAATATCCATATCGGGGATTGACCATAGGAAGAGAGCAGATCATCAAATCATTTTGAGTTATTCAATGGCTTATCAAAAGAACACATCTTATCTTTTTCTATGTGTTAATGAAACACATTGGCATGCAGGACAATGAAGCATGCCGTTTAGTATGCTCCGAAAGGGGAGCATTCTGCATCATTTTAAATCCAAAGCTTAACGGAATGCTAAGGGTTGTGCATCTTTATTGGCAACTCATGGCATGTGGAATGTGTGGTGTGGATACAAAAGCGACATATGTAGAAGAGATTTGTTTTAGGTAGTTTTATAAATATTTTGTGTTTGTGGAAGATGGAGATTGGAATCGGAATAAGAGGTTGGAGAAATATTTTGAGGTTTCGGCGGTGGTTGATGTGGTGTGTGGGGGTACAAAGAGTCAACTATAATTAAAATTTTTCAGAATCGTTATTATAGTATAAGGTTACGCCACGTTAATTTTGTATGGGGCAGTTTTCCTAATTACATATTATGAAGAAAACTGTACTATACAAATTCTCTTAATTATATTAGTATCGTATGTTTTGGTTGAAACAATAAATGTTATTGTTGTTTGGGAGGAGAATATGCCATTAGAAAAAGGCGGTAGAGCAGATAAAAAGGGAAATCAATATGAAATAAATTGTATTATTTATGAGATTCTGAAAATTATAAATGAGAAAAATTATAGTGTAGTAGTAGAGGCGCTTGGTGAAGATGAAATAGGAACGGATATTCTTGTAACGACTTTTGAAGGAATAAAAGAACACCAGCAGTGTAAAGCACGTAATGCCAGTAAAAAAAGCTGGGGGATTTCTGATTTAAAAGCAAGAAATATATTAATTGCATGGAAAACGCAGTTGAATAGAGATGCCAATAGGAGAGTTGCATTAGTCAGTCCGATGGAGTGTTCTTTCTTAGTTGATTTAAATGATCGAGCGAATAATACAAGTGGTAAAGCCGAAGATTTTTATGCAGTTCAAATTATGAATAGCAGCAAGACATTTCAGGGTTTTTATAAAGACTTTTGTACAGAGATGGGCTTAAATTATGAAAATGATATGGATATCTTAAAAAGTATAGATTATCTAAGAAGAATTAGTTATAAGCCTATGCCAGAATATATGATTCGGGAACTTATAAATCAAAGTATACAGTTTTTGTTTGTAAGTGAAAAAGACACTGTATATAACGCTCTGGTATCTTTGGTAGTTACAAAGGATATATTGGGAAAAGAAATAACGCAGTCAATGTTATATGATTACTTTAAAAATCAGAAGATAGAGTATCGTTTGAGAGATAATGATGAGAGGATTGCTCCAAGGATAAACGAAATCAATCAAGAATACAGAGAAACTTTTAAACCGTTGCAAGAAGGATTGATAGATAGAAAAGAATTCGGCAGTTGCATAGATGCAATAGACAATGAAAAATCATTAATTATTTGTGGAAGCGCAGGATATGGAAAAAGTGGGTGTACGGAAGCGATTTTAGATTATTGCGAAAGAGAAAGAATACCTTATGTTGCTATAAAACTTGATAGGAGGATACCAAAAGGAAATTGTAAAAGGTGGGGAAAGGAGTTGGGATTATCGTGTTCAGTCGCCTATGCAATTCATTACATTTCAAAAAATGAAAAAGCTGTAATTGTATTAGATCAGTTGGATGCTTTGAGGTGGACGCAGGCAAATTCAAGTGAGGCAATTTCTGTATGTATGGAATTGATCCGGCAGGTAAAATATCTGAACCGTGAGCGGGAAAAGAAAATAATTATGGTGTTTGTCTGCAGAACTTATGATTTCGAAAATGATAATAATATAAGCTCCTTATTTAAAAAAGAAGAATCTGAAGAAAGCGATTGGACAATTGTCAATGTAGAAAATTTTGACGAAGATACGGTAAAGAGAATAATTGGTGAGGGTTATAATAGCTTGTCGTATAAGTTAAAAATGTTATTAAAAATACCGAGCAATATTTATATTTGGCAACATTTAGATAAAGAAGAATCATACAGCGATTGCCTAACTACAAGTCACTTAATTGAAAAGTGGTTTCATCAGATTTGCAGAAGAAGTATTACGGAGGGACTACAGGAGAGGACTATTATTGAAGCAACGTCTGGCATAGTTGATAAGTTGGATAAGATAGGTCGGTTGTATGTTCCGCAGAATATTTTAAATGTTGGGGAAGCTGGAATTGATTATCTAATATCATCTGAAATTATTGTAAATCAAAAAAATAAAATTGGGTTTGCCCATCAGTCCATTTTGGATTATTTCATATCGAAAAGAATGATGGAAAGATATTTTGATGATGAAAATATTGAAAATATCATAGGCGAAAAGAGAAAGCAAAATCCGGGAAGAAGATATCAGGTGCAGATGTTCTTACAAAATATTTTGGAATATGACAGTGCGGATTTCATTAGGGCAGGAGAAGCAATGCTGCTTTCTGATAATATAAGATACTATGTGAAATTTATATTTTATGAGATTCTGGGACAAATTCTGGAACCAGATGAAAATATCATTCAATTTGTGATAGAGAATTGTGAAAATCCAATTTATGGTAAATACTTATTGAATAATGTTATTTACGCTAAAAAGCAGTATGTTGCTATTTTAAGAAATCAAGGCATATTAGATATATGGTATCAGGACATATGTAAAAAAGATGACGTTTTTAGTTTGTTGCAAAGTTTAAGTTCGGATTTATCTGTGGAGGATATTGCGTTTATTAAAAAGAAGATTTTTATAAGTAAAGAGGATGATAAAAAATTTATTAGATGTTTTTGGCGGGATATTACAGAAGAAAGTGAAGAAATGTTTGAGTTGAGGATGTTGTTATATGAGCATTATCCTGATTTTGCTCAAGAACTTTTTATAAATGTAAAGGCTGTAATGGAGCAATGCGAGAGGCGGGCTATCAAACTGATTTCCTTTTGGATGAAAAACAAAATTAAGAGTCAGGGTAAATATGTTTATCGTTATGAAGAAGAGTTATTTGACACAGATCATTCTTTTTTAATAGAGAATGGTGAGTTTGTGATTAAGGAATTACTTCCGTATATTCCTAAGAATAATTCAATAGACATAAAGTACAGCGAATGGTCGAGAAGATACTGGCGTAGGAAAGGAATAGAGAGAGCTTGTGTGGAATTGGTGAAAAAAGCGAATGTTGCAGTGATGTCAAAATCTCAAGAAAAATTCTGGGAATATTATGAACCATATATGGGAAAGGGATATTTGGTATTTAACGAAATAATTTTGCATGGGTTCAGTTATTTGTCGAGTGATTATAGCAACCAGATTATACGTTACATCGGTAATGATTTAGATAAGAATATTTTTGACTATACCAGTGGCGCAGAAGATGAATTAGAGTTGGTGAAAAGTGTTTTACGAGTTCACGGGAAAAAGTGTAAAAAGGAACAACTATATTGTCTGGAAGGCGTAATTTGTAATTATATTTCACCAAGTGCAGTTGAGTGCTATCAAAGAAGAATAGAGAGGAATAAGTCAAAACAAACCGAACATGTGTATTGGAGTTTTTGGGGAGATTTACAATATGAGTTATTGTCATGTTTACCAGAAGAAAGACTTAGTAAGAAAAGTAACGATTTATTGCAGGTGCTTAGCAGGCGATTCCATAAAATACAATCATATTATTATAATGAAAACGGACATTTGCGAGGGGTGAAATCCCCTATTTCTGGAAAAAATATTGGTAAAAAGCAGTGGCTTCAAATAATAACCAATAGCAAATTAAAAAATAGAAATCGGTTTAAAAGTATTGAGATAAAAGGGGGATTTATTGAGAGCTCTCTTGAAATGTATGTAGATGATTTTTGCAAAGCTGTACGTCAGCAACCACTAGAAATGATAGAGCTTGTTTTAGAGCATAAAGATAAAGTATTACCAGCTTTTATAGATGCAATGTTTTCAGGTGTGGAATTGTCAGAGGGGTTGAATGAGATTGAGCCAAGGATGATAGAAAAAATGTTCGAATCATTTCCATGTGACTTGAAAACTCATAGGGCATCCTATTTTTGTGAAATTATTGAGAAAATGAATTCGGTTGTCTGGTCTGCGGAAGTGTTGAATCAATTGAAATATATTGCTTTACACCATGTAAACCCTGCGTTAGACAAGCCAAATGTAACGAGTCCGGAAGACGAGGAAATGAAAAGCTGTCAAATGTTAAGTAGTAATGCCTTAAATTGTGTAAGGGGGCAAGCTGCAAGAGCAATAGGGAACTTATTGTGGGAAGATAAGAATTTATTTACAGAGTTTAGAGAAGTTATTGAAAGACTGGTATTTGACGAAAATCCTGCGGTACGTTTTGCTACATTGTATGCCTTATGGCCCTCTTATAATATCGAACGGGAATGGGCAGAGGAAAAAATTATAAAAATTTATGAAGCTGATATACGAACTGCAAGTTTTTATGATTCTAAAAATATGTTCTTTCGTTTATATCCGAAATATAAAGAGCAAGTTTTAAAAATTATAGAAAAATGTTTCAATGATTCTGACAACGTGCTTATAGAAGTGGGCGGACATGCTGTATGTGAATTTTATATACAACATGGGGAATTTGACAATATTATATTTCATGTTGGAATCTTAAATGAGGAACAAGCAAAAGCTATATTGAATATGGCTATTCTCTATTTAGAAGTTGATGATTATCGGGAATTGGCAAGGACCATTATTCTCAAATGTATAAATAGCGATTTGGACTTAGAGTTACCATTAAGCCGCATTTTTAGTAAAGAATACATTAAACTGGAAGATGATAAAAAGTTTTTGCAGGAGATTGTGGGTTCAAAGGTAGGTAGAAGAATAGTATGGTCATTTATTCAGTATTTGGAAGAAAATGCATTGTCTTTTGTTGATTATGCGGATATTATCATTAAATTATGTGAGAATATTTTGCAGATGGAAATAGAAGAATTGAGGAATCAGTGGGGAATAGAAAATGAACTTTCAAAGTTAATTATTTCTTTATATGATGAAACTTCTAACTCGGAAAAAAGCGCTGATAAACATATTTCTGAAAAATGTTTGGAGTTGTGGGACATTATGTTTGAGAGACAGTTAGGTTCGGTAAGAGAGATTAGCAGAAAATTAATGGAAAGATAATAACTTGAGATTATCAGCTGCTACATAGGCATAAGAAATTAAATTTTTGAAGGAGTATCATATGGTGAATAATAACAAAGATGTTCAAAGCGAAATTGTCATATACCAGACAGAAGATGGAAATACGAAAATGGACGTAAAGTTTCAAGATGAAACGGTTTGGCTCACCCAGGCACAATTATGTGAATTATATCAAACCAGTAAATCCAATGTCAGCGAGCATATTAAGCATATATTTGAAGAGGGTGAATTGGAGGAGGATTCAGTTTTTCGGAAATTCCGAACAACTGGTGCTGATGGCAAGAATTATAATATTACCCATTATAATCTTGACGTGATAATTTCTCTTGGATATCGTGTGAAATCTTTCATTGCTACGCAATTTCGTCGTTGGGCAACTGAACGTTTAAAAGAATATATGATAAAAGGTTTTACAATGGATGATGGGCGATTAAAAAACTTAGGTGGAGGGAAACTACTGGAAAGAATTATTAGACCGCATTCGGGATATTCGTTCATCTGAAAAGGTGATGTACCGACAGATACTTGACCTTTATGCTACCAGCGTAGATTACAATCTGAAAAGCAATGAATCTATAGTTTTTTTCTAAATGGTACAAGATAAATTGCATTATGCGGCACATGGGCATACAGCTGCTGAGGTTATATATGAACGTGCAGATGCAAGTCAGCCCTTTATTGGACTTAAAAGTTTTTCGGGTGATTTTCCTGTATTAAAAGACATAGGGATTGCAAAGAATTATCTTAATGACGAGGAACTGAAAATTTTAAATAATATTGTATCTGGATATTTTGATTTTGCTGAAATCCAAGCCATGCGTCATAATCCCATGTATATGTCGGATTATGTGGAGCATCTGGATAAATATTGTGTTCCTATACGAGTGACGAGGCTGAAAAATGTGTTTACATAGTAGCTCCGACACATGTGGAGACGGTTGTACAGCTTTCCCACAAAAACCCGACAGCGTAATCAACGTAAAAGTCGAGTTTGGCGAGGGCGAGGGCAAAGTTCCGCTTGATAATATTGCCAAGAGAGCCGCAGCATACAAGCCGAAAGAGCGTGTTACATACAAGATGATTAAAGAGTACATGGAGGCGAAGTATGGCTTCAAGGTACATATGGCATATATCGCAGAAGTGAAACGGTCTTTGGGATTTACAATGTATGATGCTCCTAATGCAGTGGAAGAATTAAAACAGCCTAGGATGCCTTGACACAGTTCGGCAACGAGGGTGGAGAGCCTTATAGGAGCTGGTACGGATTTGGGGGCGTGCGGATCGGGAGCGGCTCGATCTACGGTTACGGTGTGGTTGATTATTAGAAAAAGGCGAAAGGTCGTGCCAGAAGTTTATTCCTCTGGCTCCTTCACCTTACATAGCGGAATTATCTCGTATAGTCATTTCCGCATCTGTCAATTAAGAAGCATAGAAATACTGAAATTACAGTCTTAACAGTCCTTAACCCGATTTTAAAGGAGTTATTTTTCATAGATTCCTTTTAATACGGCTTCTTCGAGGATATGCCCTTCCATTTTTTGATAGAGTTCGTTAAGGTAGAATCCCTTTTCTAAGTCCAGCGTCTTATCAAGTGCAAAAATGTGGAGTTCATATGTATGTGCTTTATCTGGGGGCGTCATGCCGCCATAATAACTTGCCTGCTCCCTTTTCTGTTGATTCCCTTGTATGCTTATCCAACTGTTAGCCCCTTGTATGAAGTCAGTTGCCGTTTGGCTTTCGTTTTCTTTCACTTCTTCTCTTTGGAGATTTGCCCCTAACCAATGAATCCATGTAAACCCAACCACTGGATAAGCGTCTTTATCCTCTAATATAAATGCGAAAGAGGACGTATTCTCTGGCGCTTTTTCAATTTTAAAGGGCAGAGAACAAGAGGGGACATTATTTTCATTAAATTGTTTGCCATGCCCACCGTATTGTTTTTGGATGAATCCGTTCATAATGCCTGTACTTGTAATAATCATATCTATAATCTCCTGTTCTGTTATGATAGGAACATAATAACAAGGATATAGAAAGGCGTAAATTACCCACTTTTTTGTGGGTATTTAATCGGGAATAACATTTTTGCTGATTAGCTCTTGTTCTCTGCCATTATTTTTGAGATATTCAATACCGATATGCTGCATGATCCTCAATGCTTCTAAAATTTGTGTTCCCATTGGTTCAGTTAAAAAATATTCGACGTGTAATGGGTAGCCAGAATGAGAGTTTTTATCAACAAGACCATATTCCATCAATTCTTTTAAATGTTCCAAAAGCATTTTTTGTGTGATGCCCTCAATGTCATGCTCCAGCTTTGAAAGAGAAGTCGCCCCCAGCCGAAGCCGCCATAATATAATTGGTTTCCATTTACCTTTAATCATATCGTGGACTAACTCTAAAGGGCAGGTGTAATCATTTCTTATTTTCATATGCCATCATCTCCTGTTAGGTATTTTATAACGGTTGCTCTTATTTTTCCAGAGTTTAAGAGAGCAAGAGTTTACTTGCCACATTTTTTGCATAAAGTTTGAATTTTTATAACGGGTATGTT
This sequence comes from Lachnospiraceae bacterium, assembly GCA_910575075.1. Lineage (GTDB taxonomy): Bacteria > Bacillota > Clostridia > Lachnospirales > Lachnospiraceae > Petralouisia. The sequence goes on along the minus strand of CAJTCY010000011.1, from coordinate 129,911 downwards.
ATGATATACAAAAATATGTTAAAATAAATTTTGGAAGGAAGTTATGGATAATAGGATGATTGGGCAACGGCTGAAAGCAGCCCGCCAGAGCAGAAATATGACATTGGACAAACTTGCGGAAATAACGGGTGTTAGTAAACCGATGCTTGGGCAAATTGAAAGGGGTCAGTCATCACCTACGATCAATACCCTTTGGAAAATCGCAACAGGCATGAAAATACCATTTTCATCCTTTTTGCAGGAACAGGGAGTAGAATATACGATAGTTGATTTGCAAAAACAAAATATGGTATTAGAAGAAAATGGGGCAATGAGGGCATACACACTTTTTCCATTCGATCCCGTTCGCGGTTATGAAGCTTTCTATATTGAATTTGATTCTGGCTGTCAGCATGATTCAGAGAAACATAATGACGGGGTTGAAGAATATGTTTTTGTCAGCCACGGAAAGCTGGACATGCTTTTGAATGGGGCAAGAATCACATTAGAAGAAAAGCAGGCGGTACGTTTTGAAGCCAATATTCCCCATTCGTATCAAAACCCATATGAGGATGTCTGCAGCGTTTATAACCTAATATTTTATCAGAAATGAGAGGAAAAAATGTTTGAATTAAATCAAGTGGGCAGGCAAAGTTATTACATAAATTGCCCTGCAAAAATCGGAATCTATAAAGTAAACGATACGGAAGTTTATCTGATAGACAGCGGAAACGACAAAGACGCAGGCAGGAAAGTCCGTAAGATATTAAATGAAAATGGATGGAACTTGAAAGGCATTATCAATACACATTCTAATGCAGACCATATTGGCGGGAATAAATATTTGCAGCAGCAGACAGGATGCAAAATATTTGCGGACGGTATTGAGGCGGCTTTTACAAAGCACCCTATTTTAGAGCCGTCATTCTTATATGGCGGATACCCTTGTAAAGATTTAAGGCATAAATTCCTGCTGGCATCCGAAAGCGATGTTGTGGATATTTCAGATTGTGACTTTCCGAGAGAATTGGAGGTCATTCCTTTGCGTGGACACTTTTTTGATATGATTGGCATCCGAACGCCAGATAATATAGTTTTTCTTGCTGACTGTATCAGCAGCAAAAGTACATTGGACAAATACCAGATTTCATTCATTTATGATGTGGCTGAATATTTGAATACATTGGATAAAGTGGAAGCTATGGAAGCAGCCATGTTTGTGCCAGCCCATGCAGATGCGGCAGATAACGTCAAAGAACTGGTGCAGTTTAACCGTCAGAAAATTTTTGACGTTGCAGATAAGATACAATCTATCCTCAAAACGCCAATGTGTTTTGAAATGCTCTTGAAGCAGATTTTTGATGAATATCATTTGATTATGAATTTTGAACAATATGTTTTGGTAGGGAGTACAGTGCGTTCTTATTTATCATGGCTGAAAGACAATGGAAAGGTTGAAGCGGTTTTTGCTGATAATCTGTTAATGTGGAACAGCTTGTCTGCCTGTTCATCTGCTGTGTTGTCGTCAGATGTAGCCACTGCTACCAGCCGTAAGGCTGATGACCTGCTTGCGCATCATCGTAATTCATTATAACAAAAGCAAGGAGATTTTGTAAATGGTTCAAAACACAGACAGATATAGCGTAATCACTGGGACAAGTTCGGGAATAGGGTATGAAACGGGAAAAGCATTTGCGGGGCGTGGAAGTAATTTAACCTTGTTGTCCGCAGAAAAGACAGGCTGGAAACTTTAAGGCAGAAAATTTTGGATTTACATCCGATGCTTGATATTGTAGTTAAAGTTATGGATTTATCTATTCTGCAAAATGTTTTCCAGTTTTATGAAAGTATAATTTCTTCCTGCGGCGGCTATACGATTGTTCCTAATGCAGTAACATATTGTGCGGCAAAGTTTTATGTCAGTGTTTTTACAGAGGGATTGGCATGGGAATTGAAAGCTGCCCATGCAAAAATGCAGGCAAAGGTATTAGCTCCTGCCGCAACCAAAACAGAGTTTGGGAAAGTCGCAAATGATGTAAATGAATATGATTATGATAAAATTTTTGGTACTTACCATAGTTCCGCTTAAATGATGTAGAATCTCCATAAACAAGAGATGAAATTTTCTGCTTGTAGAGATTGGTTTTTACTTTTGGGACTTCAGCAAGTTGGTTCACTATTTGTTTCATTTAAATAAACAGTTCCCCAATCACACATAGCATCTAAGATTGGGGCGAGAGTATTGCCGAAATCTGTTAAAGAATATTCCGTTTTGGGAGGAACGACAGGATAGACTTTTCTGTTTACCAGTCCGTCGTTTTCAAGTTCTCTTAACTGCTGAGCCAGCATTTTATCGGTTGCTTTGGGAACTAATTTATGCAGTTCACTGTATCGTAAGGTTTTGCCCATGAGATGCCACAGAATAACCGATTTATATTTCCCGCCAATTAAGTCAATCGTAGCTTCTACGGGGCAGTTATAGCTATTTTTGCAATTTACACTCATAGAAATTCTCCTAACTTACCTTTTCGATAGTATATACCTAAAAAGTATATTTCTGCCTTTAAATTTGTTTGCGATATAATTATAGTATGGGGAAACCTAAAATACAAGTTTAATAGCAGAAGGAATACTTTCATTTTATGTTTCCATGAAAGCATGCCCCTTATGGAGAACCATATCTGTATAGGCAGTTTATAGAATTTGTAAGCCCTAACCAGACAACCGCAAAAATGGCATTAGGTGAGAATATTGTAAAATTGTTGGAAAAGTTGGAACTAATTTAAAGTTGTTTTATCTAACATAAAAAGTTATGTAGACAGAGCCAGTAATCGTTCATTGGCTCTGTCTTTTTAAATGAAACTATTGCTATTTATTGAGATTTTCATCTCCCCATTGCTTCATATGTTCAAAAACGGGAATGAAGCTTTTTCCCAAGTCAGTAAGATTGTATTCTACACGGGGCGGTACTTCTTTGTAGTCATAACGGGTAATAAAACCGTCTGCTTCCAATTCACGAAGCTGCTTTGTCAGACTTGATTCCGTAATTTCTCCGATATGTCTGCGAAGCTCTCCGAATCGGTGAATATCCCGAAAAGCAATGTAATAGATGATCTCGATTTTCCATTTGCCGCCCAAAATTTTTTGTATGGTAGAAACTGTTTTGCAGCGTTCAACAGCTAATGTGCTTTTCTTCATTATCCGCCACTCCTTCTATGAAGATATCTTAGGCAATTGCGAATGGCTAAATTATCAGAATTTCATATACAATTTACACAATTGTGCTAAAATATTTCTTCCTAAATTTTTTAAATTGTATATGAAATTCATAAAATTACTGAGTTTCGCAATTACCTAACAGGATTAAGGTGTCAAAAGTTAGTTTTACAAATGCTTATTGCCAATTTGCACAAATAAATACAAACGTTGTTCCAACTGTTCCAAGTATAACACTTCTTTCTTTAAAAATCAATGTACGGTATTAAAATAAGTACTACAAAAAAGTACAGTACTTGTAAAAATATTGTACAAAAGTATAATTAATATAAATCACAGAAAACACCCTGCGGGCAAGGTGAATTTGTCTGAAAGACAAAGAGAGGGTGCCCTGGGGTATATACCAATATGCGTAGAACGCAACGCAGGAATAAGGAAAGGAGAGGTGTTTATGCATTACACAGGAACAATTTGGCGACCGCCATATGAAGCAGCATCACTTTTGTTAGAAGTGACAGCAGGTTGTACACATCATAAATGTAAGTTTTGTACGCTGTATAATGATCTGCCGTTCAAATTTAAAATGTCCCCTATGAAGGATATTGAGGAAGATTTGCGGGAGGCAGGAAAGACAATCAGAAGCTGGAACGGTCACGGCATTGACCGGGCATTTCTGACAGGGGCCAACCCATTTGTATTATCTTATGATAAATTAACTGCGATTGCGGAGCTGATTCACAAATATCTCCCATCGGTAAAATCTATCGGCTCATTTGCAAGGATCACAGACATTACGCCTAAAAGCGAGGAAGAACTTGCGCGGCTTCACGCTTGCGGGTATGACGGTCTGACGATAGGGATTGAAACGGGTGATGATGAAGCACTGCGATTTATGAACAAAGGATATACTTCTGCGGATATCTACGAGCAATGCAAGAAATTAGACGCTGCGGGTATTCATTACAGTTTCTTTTACTTGGTAAGCATTTCTGGGGCAGGCCGTGGAGAAATCGGAGCAAAGCTGACGGCTGACATATGCAATCAGACACATCCAAAACTGATTGGGGCAAATATGCTCACGATTTATCCCGACTCCGAACTTTATGCTGAAATACAGCGTGGGAACTGGCAGGAAGAGGGCGAACTTGAAAAATATAAAGAGGTACGGACACTGATTGAAAATTTGCAGATACCCACTGTTTTTGCTGCAATGGGAGCGTCTAATGCGTACCAGTTTCACGGTCAGCTTCCAAAAGATAAGACGAAATTATTATCGTTTCTCGATGAAATTATAGGAAATGTCAGCGAAGAAGAATTACAGAGATATAGAAAAAGTGTCCATCATCTATAAGGGAGAGGGACATTATGAGAATAAAGAGATTATTTGTTTGTTTTTTCATGACAGCTTTGTTTGTTATTGGATGTGGGAAGAGAACGTTTGCTCCACCTCTTAAACCACCAGATATTGAAGAAATAACTGCTGTTAGAATCATAACAATAGATGGCTTTTCGTGTTTATGTTCGGATAGAGGATGGATAGAGCAATTTCTTTCTGTTATTTCATCCGCACAGGCAACAGATAAGCTTTCGATACAAGACCATCCCGCTTCAGATTATTATGGAGAATTTAATATTTTGAATGGCAAAGAAGTCATTGATTGTATATATTATTACGCCACAGATAGTGGAGCTTATATAGAAAAACCGTATCAGGGAATATATGAAAAAGAGTTACCAACCGTATGCAAGGCTTACTTGTGCCTGCCGAGGAAAGGAGCGTATTCGTGAGCTGCAGTATGTCTTAGACAATGTTGATGAAGCCAAAATGCAGGAATATCGTAAAAATATAAAGTCATTAGGATAAGGCTTGCCCGTAAACATTGAATTTTATTTATACATACCATACAGAAAGCAAGAGTTTAACATGTAGTTGGATATGGGGGTTGCCGGGGAGATTGTGCTTTTGGCAAAAGTAAAAAATTTATAAAAATCTTTAAAGACAGATGGCATATGTCCGCATCCATGTTATACTGAAATCATCATACAGAGTGGAGGTTGAAAGTTATGGGAATTTGGATATTAAAACACTAAGCAGGGCTTATGTGTTAGACAAGCCTTGCTGATCAGGATGCAGATAAAATCATATCAAAATTCGATTAGGAGGCATAAAATGTCATATTTTATTTATCAGTCAAAGAGAATCTATTATTCGGAGCAAGGTTCAGGAAAGCCAGTTGTATTTCTTCATGGAGACGCCGCTTCTTCAAAAATGTTTGCCCCCCTTTTGCCGTTATATACAGAGGAGTTTAAAGTAATCCTGATTGATTTTCTGGGAAATGGGAAATCGGACAGAGTGGAGGAATTTTCAGCAGACTTGTGGCAGGAACAGGCAAGGCAGACCATTGCTTTGCTGGAGCATCTACAGTATGGAAAGGTAAATCTTGTGGGAACCAGCGGAGGAGCATGGGTTGCAATCAATGCTGCTTTGATGCGTCCGGATTTTGTTGAGAGAGTTGTTGCGGATAGTTTTGACGGCAGAACGTTGGCAGAAGATTTTGCTGAAAATCTGGTGAAAGAACGAAGTGCGGCAAAAAAGGATGAGCAGGCAGCAGGGTTCTACGAATGGTGTCAGGGAGAAGACTGGGAAGAAGTTGTGGATAAGAATACAGATGCTCTTCTTCGGTGTGCCAAGGAAAAAAGATCGTTATTCTGGAAAGCGCTGGAGCAGTTAAGAAATCCTACGCTTCTGATGGGAAGCAAAGGGGACGAAATGGTGCGAAATGATTTCCTGGCAGAATATGAAACAATTGCAGGATTAACAGAAGCTGAAATCTGTGTTTTTGAGTCAGGGTTTCACCCGGCTATTGTGTCTAATGGAGAGCGGGCAGCAGAAGTGATTGGCCGATTTTTAAATTGCGATTGAAGATTTAAAAGGAAAAGATCTGGAGGTGTGTTTTAATGAAGCAGTTTGATTATCCACAATTGCCTGAAGAATTGCAAAAAGGTTTAAATGACTATTGTAAATTTTGGGAACAAGGTTTAAAGAAGAAAGCCAATGTGGTTATTCGTGATAGTATGAAGTATTATGACACATTATCAGAAGATGTTCACAATGAATTTATTTCGATAGTCTGCACCGAGATTTGTGATAACGATGTAGAATTATTCCGGGATTATTCTTTGCCGTATGAGGTTTCTATCCGCTTAGAGCAGGAACTTTTTCCTTTTGTTAATCAAGGCGTTTTACCACAGGCACGATGGCACTGTAAGCTGTTTGGAGATTTAGATGAAACTATTTTGATTTATAAGAAGAATAAAGATGATTTCAAAATAGCGGAGATTTTGATGCTGCGATTGATTTATTTGCTTTACTTCGGTGCGCATCATTTTCCTGAATATTCCTGCCTTCAAAATGTTTCGGAGCTTGACGAGGCAGAGGAGCTTGGTGAAGAGATATTGAAAAAGCATAATATAAATGTTGAACTTCAACAAGAATTTCGATATTATGTCAAATTGCACAGGCTGTTTCACTCATGGGACGGTGAGGGCGATTTTGCACTTTTATGCAGAAGGAACGGTTTGGAATTTAATGAAATATCGGCATATTATTATAAATAAATTCTAAACTAAAGAATTTGAAAGAGTAACATTATGGATAAAAATATCTTGTATGGTTATCCGAATTGCGCACATATTTTCAAAATGGAAAATAATATTTAAGGAAGGAGCAATACATAATGGAACATAGGGTAAAGGTTACAGTATTAGATAAAAAGTTATTCCCGGAATTGCAGACCCAGTACTGTGCTGTACCGGACAGCGGCAAATGTCCCTGCTATCATGTAGGCGACGAGTTTATGTTTTATCGGAATAATGAGCGTGATGATTACTGGCACATGGGAGCTGGGACGTTGGTTAAGAGCGGACAGCCCGATGACGGGGTTCTGCTGTCTCCTGGGACAATGCACTGTGGAACAGACGGCGTTCCGTTCTGTTCAGAGGCATGGGATGCTATCAGCAGGTACATTTATGCCGCACTCCAGGGCGGAGCAATCATGCGAGGATGGATGAATGATGACAAAGTCATGATTGCCTGCTGTAATGACGGCACAAGACCGGTTATTTTTAAAATCGAAAGGATAGACATTGAAAATTAAAAAATTCTGTTATTGGGACGGAATTCCAGTCATTTGGGTACAGCAGCACAGCGTGAGGTAAAAGGCAATGTGTTGATTGACTGGGAAAGCAAGTGGTTGAGGAGCTTTTGATACAAAACAGCCAATCAAGTCAAAAGGAACAGACAATAAAAACACATTGATAGGTGTATTGCAATTCACAGAACGATAGAATTGTGATACACCTATTTTATATTTCGAGAAGAAAACAAAGCAGACTCTTTCACAAGCGGCAAATGCAACGCTTATTTTGCCAACATCAAAAGGCAGGCACAGGAATGCTCCCACAGGTTCATAGAGGACATGAAACGAAATACCAGTTAAAAGCTGAAAATGCCTTAGAAGGAGTAGAACGGCTGAAAATGGCGTATTTTGAAAATATCTCTTGACGTTCACTGTAATAATGTGTATTATAAATATGACCGAAATGGTATTTTGAGTCATATAAAGGAGAAAAGTAAATGTCAAGAAGTTTTACGGAACGAGAAAAACAAAATATTAAAAAAAGTTTGCAGGAAGCCTGTAAACAGAGTTGGACGCAGTATGGCTATAAGAAAACCAGTGTCGATGGCCTTTGTAAGCAGGTAGGAATTTCAAAGGGGGCATTTTACCTTTTCGTTGAATCAAAAGAAGCTCTCTTTTGTGAGGTATTATGTTCCGTACAAGAGCAAATCTGTAATGCGGCATCGGAAGTAATCGAAAAACACAAAGATAAGTATGGTGTTGCAGAAGCCTTAAAGCTTATTTATCGGGAATATGATAAAAATAATTTTTTGTATGATTCGGACAGTACGGATTTTATAATTTTGATGAACAAGCTATCAGAGGAACAGGCAAAAAAAATTGAGGAATCCAATCAGATGAACCAGAAGCTTTTTTTTAGCCAACCGTATTTGAAATTCAAAGTTGATGCAGATTTGGCGATGTCAGTTATTTACTCTTTAATTATGAGTATCAAAAATAAAGCTGTTCTTCCAAGCAATCACATGGAAACCTTTGATTTTATGGTTGACCATTTGATTGACAGTTTGTATGAATAGCGGGAGAAGAAAAAATGTAAAAGCTTGGTTATTGGTATTACGATATTTCTTGCCCAATTTTTTGGAACAAAGAAATTCGGGCAGATGAAGAGCCTGATTTGCACAATGTCAATATTTTTGATTGCATCATCTATTCTGGGATGGTGTGTGGTGAGCGCTGTTGTGCTTATGAGATACAAGGGGAATCATCGGCGCCGAAAGCCGTTGTTAAAGTAATTCAAAATTGATGGAGGTACAAAATGAAAACAGAAGTTATAAAGAAAAATAATACAGAGATTGCAGTTGTGAGCAGTGATGAACTGCTGATTACAGATGTCCAGTCTGCATTAGATTTGATTATGACAGTGAAGTATGAAACAGGCTGCACAAATATTGCCGTGAATAAAGAGGCTATTGTAAATGATTTCTTTGTTTTGAGTACTTGTCTGGCAGGGGAAATATTGCAGAAATTTATCAATTATGGCGTGAGGTTTGCGATATATGGCGACTTTTCAAAATATACCAGTAAGCCGTTAAAGGATTTTATGTTTGAGAGCAATAAAGGAAAGGATATTTTCTTTCAGTCTGCCGTTTCTCTTGCTGTTGACAAACTCTCTGGATGTGCTAAGAACGAAAAAGAGACAGTTATGAACGCTGATTTACAGGAATTTGTATTGTAAAAAATGCATACTCGTAGGCTTCTTGGATATATGGTTTCAGTTCTTCAAAAGTCTGTTCGGAAGGATTCAGCACACATACCCATGCCATCCATACATAAACAGGATGTCTTACTCTGTTTCTGACAGTAAGGCTGCACCGTGAATAAAAGGGAAAAGCAACAATCCTTTGAAGAAAAAATCCTTGAATACTTTTTACTGATGTGATATTTCTCCCAGGATATCTGTGTGGATAAAAGTATGGAAATTTAAGAAAAATCCGATTATTGACGCATTAATTTTTGCTGTGTTATAATAATAAGATATAAAAACAGGCTGAAAAGGTACAACTAGTACAACGAATATTAAGTAATTAACATCTTCACTTGCCTAATTGTCCAGCTACTATGTCAGAAAACCTAGCCGTAGCCACCGCTACGCCGTCGTTTTTCTTCCTTGTATCTGAAACAATTATCCTGCGTGAATATATCAAAGACTTAATTTTCGTTGTACTAGTACAACGAAAATTAAGAAAGGAGAGGTTGGATGAGCAAGCTGCAAATGGTAAAAAAATGGGGAATGGGGCTTAGCTGCCTGGTTTCTTTTATGGCTTTTATGCTGTTTACGTTGTGTGCACAGGCAGAGGATTTGCCCCAGAAAGAGACTATCTATGGATTGGATAGTCGGGTTCAGGAACAGATAAGCATACCGGATGATATGCCTCAGAGTTATCAGATTGCGGGAGGCAACCAGAATACATACCGAATTGTCAGAGGAGATTCGGCAAGGGTTTCGGCAGACGGTCTGGTTACTCCCCAGTATACGTATTGGAAACAAAATTCATCTTACAGCACATCTGTTTCAGAAGGAGAGGATTATGACTATTATACGTTAAATTCTGGCGATACAGTTATAGAAGTGACAAATGGGGATAAGTCGTATTCCGTTACGGTAAATGTAAGAAATTATGCTTCTATCTATTGTGATGAGGTTATGGATAATTACCTTAAGGAAAATATTACAGATACCATGACGGATCGGGAAATTATAGAGGCAATTACCAGATTTCCGGCAAGCTATGAATATTCTGCTTCCTACAGCAGTGTAAATTCTATGATAATATATGGCGGCGGTGATTGTTGGGCGAGTACCGATGCCATAATTACATTGTGTGAAAAGCTTGAGATTAAATCGTGGATAAGAATTGCAAATAAGGATCTTGGAGCCGGAGCTGGTCATAGGAATGCCATGGCAGAACTGAATGGTGTTTATTATGAACTGGAGGCAGGCTATTCCTCAGATAAAAAGGATGGTTACCGCCCGTATGATGTTACGGTAAGAGAGTCTTTGGTTAGCAGTTATATCACGGATTCTGATGAGGTCGTTGTCTATCAGTATGATGGATACGATTCCAAAGGGACGTTGGAGATACCGGAGATGATTGGTGGAAGGCCAGTGACAAAGATTGCTTCAAGTGCATTTGTAGGTAGGAGTTTTTCAGAAGTAAAGCTGCCGGATACGTTAACGGTCATTGGTGATTCTGCTTTTAGCTCTTGCAGAAACCTGACACGTGTAGAAATTCCATCATCTGTCACTGTGATAGGGCAATCAGCTTTTTCCGGATGTGAAAAACTGGAGAGCATATCGGTTGCGGAGGGGAATACAGAATATAAGGAACAAGACCAGGTGCTTTACAGTAAGGATGGAAGTACACTGGTAATGTGCCCCGCAGCAGGTGAGGTTACGATACCGTCTTCGGTGACAAAGATTGCAGATTATGCGTTTTATAAGAATGAGAATCTTACACGTATTGTAATCCCTGAATCGGTTACAGATATAGGAGAAAGGGCGTTTGGAATCTGCATCGGTCTGTCAGACATTGTTTTTGAAGGAGAAGGACTTATGAGAATCGGCAAATATTGCTTTTACTCAGACATTGCACTTTCGGTGCTTAAGCTTCCGTCTTCTGTAAAAACGATAGGCTCCTATGCATTTTCAGGCTGCTCTCATTTACAATGTTTCTATTTTATGGGGGATGCACCGGAATTTGGCGAGACAACAGATGGAACCGTTTGTGATCAGGTATTTAAAGGATGCAATATAAATGCTTGTTACATAGAAGGGAACGATAGTTGGACATCGGAGGTTTTGGGGAATTATGGAGGAACGGTTCAATGGTTGCCTTGGAGCGGGACGGAGGGGAAGTCTATTGAGCATGCAGTGCTTACACTGGAAGAAGGATTTTATAGCTATACAGAATCAGATATCACACCAGCAGTTACGCTTACCTTAGATGGAGCGGTATTGACGGAGGAGAAAGATTATGTGGTAATTTACATGAACAATAAAAACGCAGGTACGGCAGAAGTCACGGCAGCAGGAATTGGTCCTTATTATGGAACGGTTTCGGCGTCATTTACGATTGGCAAAGCCGAACCAGAGTTCTCTGCATATGCGTTTCCAGACCAAATTATGGAAGGGGATACCGCTCAAATCTATGGCGACTACGTGTATGGAAAGTTTGAATATACCTATGTGTCAAGTAATCCGTCTGTGGCTGTAGTTGATAATTTGGGGAAGGTAAAGGGCGTTGCGGCAGGATGCACTGACATTACGGTAACCCAGAAAGAGACAAATAATTATATGGCTGCAAGTGTGACGGTAAGTATTACGGTTACTCATGATTTCTCGAAGAAGGATGTTGTGGATACGGTGGTGGAAAATGGCTGTGTCCAAGTAAAGTGTGATAGGTGCAGCCAGGCATGCAGTGTAACCGTACCAACGGATTACAGAATGTATTGGTTACGGGATGGACAGTACTGTTATGTAGACTTTGATAAAGAGTTTCAGGTAGGAGACTATCTGGAGTGTTCGTGCTATGATACTTCTAATGCAGAGTTGGGGGAAATGGAGATTGTTTCACAGGATTCCAGTATTGTTGCAGTTGTAGATAATAAGCGTTTGGAGTTTGTAGCAAATGGGACTACTCAGGTCTCAGTTCGTCCAAAATATAATCCGGCAATTGGCAAGACATTTACAGTTTATGTAGGAATGAAAAAGCCTGGAGAAGATGAACCAGGAAGTGAAAAGCCCGGAGAGGGTGAGCCAGGAAATGAAAAGCCCGGAGAGGGTGAGCCAGGAAATGAAAAGCCTGGAGAAGGTAATCCAGGAAGTGAAAAACCCGGAGAAGATGAACCAGGAAGTGAAAAGCCTGGAGAAGGTGAACCAGGAAATGAAAAGCCCGGAGAAGGTAATCCAGGAAATGAAAAGCCTGGAGAGAGTGAACCAGGAAATGAAAAGCCCGGAGAAGGTAATCCAGGAAATGAAAAGCCTGGAGAAGATGAACCAGGAAATGAAAAGCCTGGAGAAGATGAACCAGGAAATGAAAAGCCTGGAGAAGGTAATCCAGGAAGTGAAAAGCCTGGAGAAGGTAATCCAGGAAGTGAAAAGCCTGGAGAAGGTAATCCAGGAAATGAAAAGCCTGGAACCGGCGCTCAGACAGACATGCGCGGTATGAAATATTATGATAGGAGCAGTGGTCTTACCGTTATTCTTGATAAAATGGGCAAAAAAGAGGTTGCATTGTCGGCAGTAGATGAAAGGCATGCTAAAGGAAGGCTTATTATACCGAATACCATGAAGGTGAAAGGGGAGGTATATAAGATTACCAGCATCGAAAAAAATGTGTTGAGGAACCGGAAGCAGTTAAAGGAAGTTGTGATAGGAAAATATGTCAAAAACATCGGTAGTAGCGCTTTTTATGGGTGTGATAAGCTGCAGTCTGTGACAATGGGCAAAAAAGTAACCACAATAGGAAAGAATGCATTTTATAAATGTAAAAAACTCAAAAAGATTACCATTCCGTCTGGTGTCTGCAAAATTGATAAAAATGCATTTTATGGGTGTAAGAATTTAAAAAACATTACCATCCAGTCGAAGAAACTTACTAGTAAAAATGTAGGAAGTAATGCTTTTAAAGGAATTTATTCTAAGGCAGTAATTAAAGTGCCAAAGAGTAAGCTTGCGGCTTATAATAAGATGCTGAAAATAAGAGGAGTAGGAGCAAAAGTAAAAATAAAGCGCTGATGTTTGTGTTTTTAATGAGCGAAGCGCTTGCCCTGCCATGATAGTTTTTTGGAATTTCAGGGACTGAAATTTTAACAGTAATTTGACAAATGAATAATGTGCATGGAAAGGGATATGGAAAAATCGCTGTAGCTGCCTAATTTAAAGGCTTTACAGCGATTTTTTGTGTTAAAAATAAAAAAATATCAATAGTATATGTCAGGTGTCTTTTATTTGCAGCAAAAATATTGGAGCAATTCGCGTTTCAAGGAAGAGTTTCTTGAATCAGATAGTTCTTGTGGTATAATAAACGTAAAAACATAGAAAGAAGATGGAAATATGTTATGAAAGCGTTTGGAAGCTTGTCATTTTATATGCATTATTAGGCGCATATGGTATCTTTTTGATGAAACTGGAAAAGCGTTAAATTCAAAGTAGGAGTGTGAAGTAAGATGTTTAACTTAAAAAAAGAAACAATAAAAAAGAATATATGCTTAACTTTATCAATTATTTCTGCATTTGTATTTACAGCAGGATTAATGTGTACTATTATGGGAGATTCAAGTCCTGTAAAATTCATAATAAATGAAAGCCCTGTAAAATTAATAGTACCACCGGCATTAGTATTTATTGCAACGATCACCTTATATAGGAATAGTAAAAAAGCCATAGAAGAAAATACAAAGTAATTTCAATTTCCGTTGGAGTTGTTTCGGAAAAAATTGAATTCGCGGATCAACAAGAGGAAACAGAAAATGAATACGTAATCAACTGGTGGTTATACCTAATCAGCTATAATAAAATCTGAGAGAATCATGATTCTTACTGGGATTATGATTTTCTTTTTATCTTTATGAAATCTTCAAAATTACCTGTTATCCTTTCTATGAAATCAAAAGAAAGGACTTAATTACTATGGATATGATTTTGAAAACGACTGACCTCTGTAAAAATTTTAAAGGGCAGATGGCAGTCAACAATGTATCTTTGCATGTCAAGAGAAATTCCGTCTACGGCCTGTTGGGTCCAAACGGTGCAGGTAAATCCACAACCCTCAAAATGATTACAGGAATTTTGAAACCGACCTTTGGAACAATCGAATTTGACGGTCACGAATGGAAACGAAGTGACTTAAACGATATTGGAGCATTGATTGAAATGCCACTGATTTATGAAAATTTGACTGCCTATGAAAATCTGAAAGTCAGAACTACTATTTTAAGTCTGACAGATGAAAGAATTGACGAAGTATTACAAATCGTCCGATTAACGGACACAGGAAAGAAAAAAGCCGGGCAATTCTCTCTTGGAATGAAGCAACGACTTGGAATTGCGATAGCATTATTAAATAGACCAAAACTGCTTATCCTTGATGAACCTACGAATGGGCTTGATCCCGTGGGCATTGAAGAACTTCGGGAACAAGGTCTTGGCAGGGGTATCAGTTCCACAAGCAGGAAATAAACTGCGATTTGCTTTTCAAAGAAATTGAACAACAGATACAAGGGCTGTGTGCAGTCAACCATGTGTACCAATTGTGGGAATGTCACTATGAACTCAAACAACTATTCATAGACCACGACCTTTTTATTCGAGCTATTGTTAATGTGGTCTCAAACGCAATCGAGCATACTCTGTCAGGTGGAACTATTCATTTTTCTGTATATGAAGAAAGTAGTTCTCTTTTCTTTGTTATAGAGGACACAGGAAAAGGATTCTCTAAAGAAGCATTAAAGCATGGAACGGAGCAGTTTTTTATGGACGATACCAGCCGTAATTCCAAGTCTCATTTGGGCATAGGTTTATTTGTTGCAAATTCGGTTGTTCAAGAGCATGGTGGTCAGCTTACTTTAGAAAACTCTGTTAAAACAGGTGGAGGAAAAGTTACAATTCAAATCCCCTGTTAAAAAATGGACGTTTTTTGGAGCCATCCATTTTTTTCTTAATTTTTCAATTTTTTACGGATTGGATTACAATATTGGACCGTTCCCCCATATGGTTGTAATCCCGGAAATTTTCCAACCAAGTCCGGCGTTGTTGCGATAAATGAACTTTTGGCAGCCAAACTCTCCAAGGACATCCAATGCGCGGTAAACATCATGAAGTTTATTAGAAGGATTTTCCAAGAATTTGGATGCAGTTTTAAAAGAAGAATTCAACTCTCATACTCCCACATAAAAGAATGATTAATTTGTTTACCTCTCCAGAGTATGATATAATCAATAAAGTACAAAGGAACGATAAAACGATAATACAAAAGAAAGGAAATTCATATGAAAGTAAAAGGTTTTATCAGCGAATTTAAAAATTTTATTACCAGAGGAAATGTGATGGATATGGCTGTTGGTGTTTTGATCGGCGGGGCTTTTTCCTCTATTGTCACATCGTTGACGGATGATATCATTTCCCCAATATTGGGACTTTTCGGCGGAGCCAATTTTGATATGCTTCATGTAAACATTCTTGGGGAAGTTACGTTGAATTACGGAAAGTTTCTGACTGCAGTGGTTAATTTCCTTTTGATGGCGGCGATAATTTTCCTGATGCTAAAGGCGCTTCACACGCTGCAGGCAAAAACAGCGCAGCTTACCGGATCAAAGGAAGAGCCGGCAGCAACAACTAAGACTTGTCCATACTGCATGATGGAAATCCCAATTAAGGCAGTCAGATGCGGACATTGTACATCTATACTAGAAATCGAAGCAGAATGCGGATGCGAAAGGGGATAAATTAAAAAAAATCACATATGCTATCTAAAAAACGGAGGGCATATATGGAGTCAGTCTGGATGGAAACTGTTCGTTTACCGCAGTTTGAAGCATTGCAGGGAAGTAAAAAAACAGATGTGTTAATTATTGGCGGGGGTATGGCGGGGCTTTTGTGCGCATATTTTCTGCAGGAAAAAGGCGTGGATTACATGCTTGTGGAGGGACGCAGGATTTGCTCAGGAGTAACAAAAAATACTACGGCGAAAATTACAGCGCAGCATGGGCTTATATACGGAAAATTATTGAAACAAAATGGCGCGGAAAAGGCAAAGATGTATCTGGAGGCAAATCAGAGGGCAGTAGAAAAGTATTTTCAGCTTTGCCGTGGCATTGACTGTGATTTCCAGGAAAAAACTTCGTATATTTATTCTAAGGACGATCCTGGAAAGCTGGAAGCGGAAGCAGAGGCCCTGCACCAAATTGGGTATGAAACTAAGATTGCGGGAACGCCGGAACTGCCATTTCAGACAGTAGGAGCCGTTGAATTTGCACATCAGGCGCAATTTCACCCGCTGAAGTTTATCGCACAGATTGCAAAGGGGCTTGCAATTTACGAGAATACCTTTGTGACAGAGTTTAAGGATCATACTGCGGTTACTAAAAGGGGAAATATTACATTTGAAGAAGTAATTTTTGCCACGCATTTTCCTATAGATAATAAGCATGGACTGTATTTTATGAAGATGTATCAGGAGCGCTCGTATGTTCTTGCGCTTGAGGGGGCGGCACAGGTGCATGGCATGTATTTAGACGAAGCGAAAGGCGGCCTGTCGTTCCGTAATTATAAGGATCTGCTTTTGCTTGGCGGTGCTTCTCACAGGACAGGAAAAGAAGGGGGAAAATGGCAAGAATTGAGAAATTTTGCGGACAGCCATTATCCTGAGTCTTCTCCCAAATATATCTGGGCTGCGCAGGACTGTATGACATTGGACCATATACCATATATTGGAGCGTATGCAAAGGGAATGCAGGACGGTTTTGTAGCAACAGGATTTGGCAAGTGGGGGATGACGTCTTCTATGGCAGCGGCAATGATGCTGTCTGATTTAGTTCTGGGAAAGAATTCTCCTTATCAAGAAGTGTTTTGTCCATCGAGAAATATGTTAAAGCCACAGTTGGCTGTAAATGGCTGTGAATATCTGATGAATCTGCTTACCTTTTCCCAAAAACGGTGTCCGCATTTGGGGTGTGCATTGAAGTGGAACAAGGAGGAACATACCTGGGACTGTCCTTGCCATGGGTCACGGTTTGCGGAAGATGGCGTGTTATTAGATAATCCTGCTAATGGAGATCTGCGTACTCCATAAAACGATTACAAAACTGGCTCCTCCCCCTTTTGCTTCTTCCGCTTATAGTTTCCCTTTATGCATATGGATAAATTCCTTTACCATATAGATCCAAAACTCGAAATCATTGACTATAAAATACAGTAATTGCAATGCGGGGTTTGCAGCGAATTGTTTTGGCGATTATTATACAAGGGGCGGTTTGGATTTGAGACAGTATGAACTTATCACGTTTTGTTTTCTGGCGGTGCAGGGAGGCTGTGAATCACAGCTTCTTTTTTGTATACCATAGCAGTATCATAATTTTGTATGATTTAAATATCAATAAATTTTCTGGGTAAAAAGAGAGGATTATGAGTAGAATGTAATCATTGCTCTCATTTATAATTGGTATAGAAAATTAAAAAAATTATATGGAAACGTAACCAGGAGAAAAAAAATACGAATTATATAATAGATGCAATTGAAAAGATTCTTATTTTATGAAAGAATCATCAGAGGATTTGCAGTGGATAAACTGAAAAAATATTTGGATGAGGATTTACTTTTTGGATGAAGAATTAGAGAAGGAAGATTTCAGTGCTGAGAATGTTTTCTAAATGTAAAACATAGAGGATGCTGTTACGATAAAATAAGGTAAATTTAAAAAAGAGGAGGGGAGTTATATTTTTGGGCCTTAGAAATAAAAAGTGAAATGGTAAGATAGTTTGCCGCCAATGTACTGCAGCAGAAAGGAGAATTATATTTATGAAGAAAGTAATAATAAATGTTTTTGTTTGCGTGTTGATTTTTTGTGAAATATTCGGCAATGATGTTGTGAAAATATCAGCGGCGACAAATAAAAAGGCAGAAGTAACGAATGAAATGAAAATGTTAAAGGAATCTGGTGTTCCTGTAGCGAATATTGACGATGTTCAGGTGGGAGAAGAAAATACATACACTATCAAATCCGGCAGCAAGACAGAAGAGATCAGCGTAGAATCAGCAGGAAACAACGCTATTGAGTTCAGTGTCACAGATGGACATATAGAGTCCATTAATCCAAAGACAAAATATTTAGGCTGCAAGTATAAAACCTATACACATGGAGCTTACGATTACAAATATATTAATAAATTCTATGCAAATAAAAAATGTACGGGAAAATACAAGAAAACAAAAAGTTATGAGCATTTTATTGTTTATTAGGACTGTACATTAGATTGGAGGTTATCATGCACAAACAATTAATACTGCTTTCTACCGGAGCTGTAATTGAACTGTCTGGGTGTGTTGCAGGCTATTTTTACGGACAGTTTTGGGGAGGAATTATTTGCATTGTTGGCAGTTGTATGATGTTAATGGGATCGGTAGGAATTGTGTTAAAAAATTATAAGGAGAAGAGAGAAAAAAGGAAATGAATGATATGCGGCACATTGCTGACATATTGATTTTGAACCAGCATAGTTAATTAGCATTTGTATGTCCAATTACAAATACAAACAAAAATCATCCATTTCACATTGAATTGGATCAGCGAACTCAGGCGACGGGGATAATATTATTTGACCAGGCAGAAATATTGGATGTTAAGGCACGGAATGCCCAGTTTAAAGAAGAATATCCTATTGATATGAGATATGGAATGAAGCAAAAGAGCTGGTAGTTAGCTTCATGTAAATAATATTAAAAAGTGAAGTTAAAAGCATCTGAAACATCAAAATTCAGATGCTTTTTATGCGTTTTCTCTAAGACATCAGGCTTCTGGTTTGCAGAGCAGTGACCATTCAAATATGAATTTTCAATGATGGATATGAATTTTTGTATTTTTTATATGTCGGTTTTTATAAGGTCTTTAGAAAGTTTAGAGGGGTGACTTTACAGGTGGAATGTGATAAGATGACTGTTATTGATAACGATTGTGATATAAGGAGGGTCAGATGGCTAAAAAATTTTATGCAGTTAAAGCAGGGAAGACGCCGGGAATTTATGAATCATGGGCAGAATGCCAGAAGCAGATTCATGGATTTTCAGGAGCCGTATATAAAGGATTTATCTCAAAAGAAGATGCTTTGGATTTTATGGGAAACGGGAGTGAAAAGAAACAGACAGAAACACAGGCAATTGCCTATGTGGATGGAAGTTATGACTCAGCGGAAGAAGCTTTTTCTTATGGAGTGGTAATGTTTTACGGTGGACAGGAAATGCATTTTTCAAAAAAATTTTTGGATCCGGAACTGGCAGCAATGCACAATGTTGCCGGCGAGATAAAAGGAGCTGAAGCGGCAATCCAGTTCTGTCTTGATAATCAAATTTCCAGTGTCACTATTTATCATGATTATGAGGGAATTGCAAAATGGTGCAATGGGGAGTGGCAGGCAAAAAAGGCAGGTACGATTGCGTATGCCAGATTTTACAAAGCGGCGAGCAGCAAAGTATTGGTACAGTTTGTAAAAGTAAAAGGCCACTCCGGCGACAAGTATAATGATCTTGCAGATAAGCTGGCAAAAGAAGCTCTTGGAATCTTGTAGGAAAGAGCAAATATTCCGTTAAAGGAATATACTGTCTCTTGAAGCGAGGTGTAAAATTATGTACATGACAGTAAAACAAGCGGCAGAAAAGTGAGGAATTTCAGGCAGAAGAGTGCGGAAGCTATGTTCAGAAGATAAAATACAAGGTGTTACCCGTAAGGGACGCAGATGGATGATTCCAGAAGGCACGAAAAAACCGTCTGAGGGTAGACAGTCTGTGCCGAAAGGAACACACAAACGCCCTGTTGGATGCTTGTGCAGAGGTCGTGGTAATCAGGGAAGAATACGCTAATACATTAGAGCAGTATTTGATATTATCAGATGATGATTGTGAATGTTTCAATATATGGAATCAAATTTATTCCAAAGAAACATTCATTGGGGAAATTAGAAACGGTGGATTTTCAGAAATTGGTGTTTTTG
This sequence comes from Lachnospiraceae bacterium, assembly GCA_910575075.1. GTDB lineage: Bacteria > Bacillota > Clostridia > Lachnospirales > Lachnospiraceae > Petralouisia. Next base: position 109,814 of record CAJTCY010000011.1, on the reverse strand, counting down.
ATGATGCGACAGGGGCAGATTTTACAGGTAAATCGGAAACGATTTGCGGCATTTTTAAAGCAGTATAATTTCATTTAGTTGTGTGCTGTACAAAAGGCTTTATCAGAAATAAAGAACAGCTATAGATTGAGGAGTGTTTATATGAAGTATGTATGTACGGTTATATCGGTAGCGGACATCAGCGCCACAAGAAAGTTTTATGAGGATTTATTCGGATTAGAAGTATACCAGGATTACGGAAAAAACATAGCCTTTACCTGCGGACTGGCATTACAGCAGGATTTTGACTGGCTGGTGAGTATACCAAAGGAAAAGGTACTGAAGAAATCCAACAATGCAGAAGTCGTCTTTGAGGAACAGAACTTTGACGGTTTTCTGAACAAGCTAAAAGAATACCCTGAGATTGAATATCTGGGAGAAGTCATTGAGCACAGCTGGGGACAGCGTGTGATCAGGTTCTACGATCTGGACGGGCATCTCATAGAGGTTGGCGAGGATATGAAAATGGTGGTTAAGCGTTTTCTGAATGCTGGAATGTCTATGGAAGAACTCTCTGTGAAGATGGATGCTTCTATTGAGGATTTGACAAAACTTCTGAATAACCAGTGAAAAACATAAAATTTTCAAATATGTTCTAAAGCAGAGGAGGATAAAATGCCATACACATTTCAATCAGTGAAAAGCATGGAAAAATTAACAGATAGCAGTAAACTATATAATTTTATTGAAGACTTTTCAGATTATGGAAATCAGTTTTCACTCATATGCGGTAAAATCAAAGCGCTATTTGGTCAACCAATTTATGAAACGGAAAATCTGGAGGATCTTTTTTCATACTGTATTCTGGCGACATCGGAAGAAGCGGAAGAAGTTTACTTAGATATTTACTGTGCAGGCTCAGGTCTTGCAGTTGGCGGTATGTCGGACGAAAAATCCAGAAATGCAGCAAAGGCTTTAGTAGATTATGTTCGACAGACAGAAGCGATTGACTACGCATATAAAGCTTACTGCTTAGAAGGACCTACTGCTCTTGAATTCGGCATCAGAGATGGCGCTCCTTATTATAACGAAACAGAGTTAAGACTTTCCGAGAAAGAATTTAGAGAACTGTTTTTCAATATGTATAAAAGCGGAGGTGCGAAATGAAGAAATGGTATGCTGAAGAATTTGAATGGGAAATTGAAGTAATCGGCTTCCTGCGCGGAGATCGTACAGAGCATTATTGCCGCAATGGTGAAGAAATTGGTGACAAGTACACCTGTACTTATGGCTGTCCGGTAAACCAGAATGGGCAGGGCATTTGCTCCAAATGTATGATGATCATGTTCCCCATTATGGAAGCAGTCAGGAGCGGTGGGGATTTAGAAAACATTGGCGGAGACGGAAAGTATACCAAGACTATAGTGTGTCCTGATGGCTGTGTTATGTTTAGGCTTACTGCGAAACCAACAGGAAACCAGAATTGCTTTAAGGAGAAACTTTTTGACTAAAGTAACCTGCTCAAAAGGAGAAAACACGTATGAATGTAAAGTTACCGCCAAGAGCAAGACAAATAATGAATGAAAGATTTGGGCGTGATACATTGATAGCCCTTGCCACTGTTGATGGCAATATTCCTGATGTACGGACAGTAAATGCCTACTATGAAAACGGAACATTTTATGTTATCACCCACGCGCAATCAAATAAGATGAAACAAATAGCTGAAAATCCCAATGTCGGAATATGCGGGGAATGGTTTACCGCTCATGGAAAAGGGACAAACATAGGGTGGTTTTGCAAAGAAGATAATAAGGTGATTGCACAGAAATTGAGAGAAGTATTCTGCGAGTGGATAGATAACGGGCACAACGATTTTAACGATGAAAACACCATCATTCTGCGTGTGGACTTAACTGATGGCCTGCTGCTCTCGCATGGTACAAGATATGAGTTTTAACTTGTCATATTTTCCCGATTTATTGGATCAAATATTATCATAGATTATCTTATTTGAATTGCTTGCAGGTAGGCTGTTAAAGGAGGTACCATGAAAGGATTTAATCGGCAAAATAAATTATTTTCCCTCTGTGGTTTGAATTGTGGGCTTTGTCCCATGTTCTTGAATAAAAACTGCCCTGGCTGCGGAGGCGGTGAAGGAAATCAGTCGTGTAAAATCGCAAGGTGCAGTCTTGAGCATGGAAAAATAGAATACTGCTATGAATGTGAAATGTATCCATGCGAAAAGTATCAACACATTGATGATTACGATTCTTTCATCACGCATAAACGGCGAAAAGCAGATTTAGAAAGAGCAAAAAACATAGGCATTGAGCAATATAATCATGAACAGCAGGAAAAAACACAAATTCTTTCTTGCCTGCTTTCTAACTATAATGACGGACGTAGAAAGACATTCTTTTGTGTGGCTGTCAATTTATTAGAACTTTCTGAGCTGCAAGAAGCGATAAAGCAAATACAAGCCAATGATGAATTGTCCTCACTATCATTTAAGGCACAATGCTTGTATGTGGTAGAGGTGTTTCAGAAGATTGCTGAAAAAAGAAATATAAAACTGAAACTTATCAAGAAAAAGTGATTTTCATATTGATATTTCGGAGTTGACTGCTATGAACCCCAAAATTCAATGCAAAAAAACAATTTGTTTTATTATAGTGTGGCTGTTATTGATGCAAGGATTACTCCTTGGAATGAAACAAATTGTATTTTGCTTTGTGAATGAAACGCTTGATACCAGAAGTATGACTACAATGGTATCTATGATGATTCTTTTCGTAATCATATTTTTATATTGTCAACGCAGCAGGCGGATAATGTCAGTTTTTTCAACAAAATTTAGTTCGGGGTACATTATTATTACAGTAATTGCCGTTATTTTTTATGTGCTAACTTTGTTTTTTGTAAAAAAGTTATCGATACAAAACTTTCGCATTGGAGAATGCTCAGATATGCCCTGTCAAAAGCTCAGAGACCTGTTTGATGATCCAGAGCATGGTGAACGTGGAGCAAGACTTTACAATCTGAAAAATTGGAAAGATGGAATTTATTTAGAGGTGTACAATGAACAATAAAGAGATTATAAAATACTTTTACGAGGTGGTCGTTTCAGAAAACCTGCTTGATGAGCTTCCGCAATATATTTCAGAAGATTGTGTGCAAAGGGTTGGCAAAAACGAGATTTTTATCGGCATAAACGGAATGAAGCAACACCTTGTGGCTGTTAAAAATACGTATCCCGACTACACACTGGAGATTATTCGCCAGTTTGAGGACGGCGATACTGTTATTTCGGAATTTATTATGAGAGGAACGCACAAGGGCGAGTTTATTGGAATAACGCCGACGAATAGGGTTATTGAAATGACTGGTGTAGATATTGATAAAATTGTGAATGGAAAAATCGTTGAACACGGCGGTGCGGTAAACACATTTGATGCCTTTTGGGAAAACGGTTTGATTAAGCCAGCATAAATTAAAATCCCAGATTGACAAAATTTTGATGGGACAGATAATTTTGAAGTTTTAGAGGAGGATTAACATGACGGTTGATGTATATAAAAATTGCCCTGATTATGAAAATGAATATTATATGCTAAGAATGACAAAGAAAGAGGACAAGACAGATTTGTTAAAAGTTTATTCTGATGAAAAAGCCGTACCATTTTTTAATAGTGATAATTGTGGTGGAGATGATTTTCACTATACAACTGAAAACAGAATGGAACAAGCGATTGAATATTGGCTTTGGGAATATAATAGACAAGGCTTTGTCCGTTGGACGATTGTTTCAAAGGTAACAAATGAAGCAATAGGTACGATAGAGCTTTTTCACAGAGAAGCCGAGGACTATTTTACAAATTGTGGCTTACTTAGATTTGATATTCGAAGTGATTATGAAATGGAAAGTGAGATTGTCAAAATTCTAAAATTGATAATTGAACCAACATATATACTTTTTCAATGTGATAAAATTGCTACAAAAGCGATTACATCAGCAGTAGAACGTATTTCAGCATTGAAAAAATTGGGTTTTAAACGCTCAGAGGAAAAGTTAATCGGGCATGACGGCACAGAATATGGTTCGTATTTCGTATTACAACAATAAAGCCCCAGTTTGTGGATGCAAACAAAACGCAATTTAACAAGCGACACATTAACGAAACAGCTTCACAAGGATGCCCTTGCAGCAGAAAGCAGCCGCGAAACAGTATGCTTATACAGCAGTCATAATATGGGAGCGTTAGGCGGCCAGTTCATTCAAGAAATGCACGAATTGAGTGAAAAAGGCGGCTGCCAAAAAATCAAACAATTCGAGCAGGACTTGGAAATGGCAGAAAAACGAATTTCAGAAATTGACAATGTGATCATGAAACTCTTTGAGCAGAACGCACTTGGCAAGACTTCCAATGAACGCTTTGAGAAGATGTCCTCTGCTTATGAGAATGACCAGAAAGAACTCACTCAAAAAAGAAACGAGCGAAAGGAAAAAATCAGAGCCGAGAAAAAGAAAAATTTGATAGATATCATGGGAAACATAATCCTGGCGCAATGGAGAAGTTGTTTGCAGGATATGTGAATGGACGCTTGGGGCGTTATCTGGATATGCTGGAAGAATGAAAATACGCTGGTCTTGTAAAATAGAGAAACTAACAAAGATTATACTTGACAAAAATCCGAAAACAGACTATATTGTATCTACAAAAGTCCGTTTTCGGATTTTTCATTGATAAAAATATAAAGTGAGGGATAGAGGGATGAAAAGAAAACATACAGAGAACCGCCTGCTGGAATACAATCATATAATGAAAGAGAATGATAATGTTTATCGGGAAATTGCAAAAACAATGGGGTTGCCGGAGAGTAGTTTTTGGATTTTGTATATGCTGCGTACAGATTATACGGAGCCGGTGCAGAGTGAGATATGTCTTTGCCTTTATGAGCCGAAGCAGACAGTCAATTCAGCTTTGAAAAAGATGGAGACAGAAGGATATTTGGATTTAGTTCCAGGAAACGATCGAAGAAGCAAGAAAATATTGCTTACGGAAAAGGGTATCAGGTTATGTGAGAGAACTGTGGATAAAATAATTGAGATGGAACTTCAGGCTTTGGAAGAATTATCAGAGGATGAACAGGAACAATTCTTGTCTCTGTTCCAAAAGTATACAGATTCTTTGAAAATGATATACGATAAAAATACATGAAACATTTTAGGCAATTGCGAAACAACTAAATTTTCCAAATTTCATATACAAATTATACAATTATATTAAAATATTTTACTCATATAAACGCACAAAATGCAGGGCGCACCAAGCATTACAACGAACCACTTAATACGAAAATCATGTTCCGCAAAGGCTTCCATGATTTTTGTGTTTTTTCTTTAGTAATGTCAGTTTTTTGACATAAAGGGATGCTCTGGAGTACGTTTCCATGGTGCTAGAATGCATTTCTTAGCGTTTATATGATAAAATATTTCTTCAAAATTCTTTGAATTGTATATGAAATTCAAAAAATTACTGAGTTTCGCAATTACCTATAAATATTTGCTTGAGAGGAGAAAAAATGAGTATACAATTGTCAGAACATTTCACCTATAAAAAATTGTTTCGTTTTTGCCTGCCCACCATTGCCATGATGCTGTGCACTTCCCTTTATGGGATTGTAGATGGATATTTCGTTTCTAACTATGTGGGGAAGACGGCTTTTGCATCTGTAAATCTTGTAATGCCATTTCTTATGATACTTGGCTGTTTCGGATTTATGGTGGGTACAGGTGGGAGCGCCCTGGTTGGTAAGACGTTAGGAGAAGGCAAGCGTGAGACAGCCGACCGGTATTTTACCATGCTGGTATATCTCACAGTGATTCTGGGGGTGGTACTCTCTGTAATTGGGGTTGTTTTTATGCGGCCCATTGCATATATGCTGGGCGCTGATGAGAACATGATAGAGGATTGTGTAATCTATGGCAGAATTATGAATGGATGGAATACAGCGTTTATGCTGCAATATTTATTTCAGAGCTTTTTTGTTACAGCGGAGAAACCACAGCTTGGGTTTATGGCAACAGTAGCGGCAGGGTGTACCAATATCGTGTTGGATGCGCTGTTTATAGCGGTTTTTCAATGGGGGGTCGCAGGAGCAGCATGGGCGTCTGTGCTTGGACAATGTATCGGGGGAATACTGCCCCTGCTCTATTTTCTGCGGCCAAACAGCAGTTTGCTGCGTCTTCGGAAAACCAGAGTGGATAAGGAGGTATTGCTTAAGTCATGCCTGAATGGCTCGTCAGAATTGATGACAAATATTTCCACCTCCCTTGTGGGAATCCTGTATAATTTCCAGCTGATGAAATATGCGGGTGAAAACGGTGTTGCAGCTTATGGAGTGGTAATGTATACGCAGTTTGTGTTTGCGGCAGTCTTTTTGGGCTATACCATTGGAACGGGTCCTATTGTCAGTTTTCACTATGGCGCCGGACACCACGACGAGCTCAAAAATATGTTAAAGAAAAGCCTTTTGCTGATGCTTGGCAGCGGTATAATTATGCTGATTCTGGCACTTTTGCTGGCGTCTCCTGTTTCCAGTATCTTTGTAGGGTATGATGCAGAGCTGCTTTTCATTACACGGCATGCCCTTTCCATATACGCCTTTTCTTTTGTGGTGTACGGAATCAATGTCTTTGCGTCTGCTTTTTTTACAGCGCTGAGTAATGGCGCAGTGTCAGCGGCAATTGCATTTTTGCGTACACTGGTGTTTCAAACGGTGGCGGTGCTGGCACTGCCGCTTCTGCTGGGACTGGATGGGATTTGGTGGGCAGTTACGGTGGCGGAGATACTGGCGCTGATAGTTTCAAGTACATTTTTAATCACAAAGAGAAAACAGTATCGTTATCTGTAAAGGAAGAAAGCAGGTGGTTATATGACAACCAGAAAAGAAGCATTAGAATATGGAATGTCTTTTGAGAATGTTTATATGGATACACCTTTTCGTGATGACAATTGGGTATTGGTCCGCAGCAGAAAGAATAAAAAAGCATTTCTATGGACTTATGAGTATGAGGGGCAGATGCGCATCAATGTTAAGGCAGATCCTGAGTGGAGAGATTTCTGGAGAAATGCTTTTGAATCAGTCCTTCCAGGGTATCATCAGAATAAAGAACATTGGAATACGGTAATATTGGATGGAACGATACCTGACGATACGATAAAAAGGATGATTGCAGAGAGTTATGACCTGGTTATGGCAAAGAAATAAGCTTACAGCAGCAGAAAAGTTATTTCTCTGCTGCTGTAAATATCTGCGGCAATGGTCTCTTTTTGGCAGAATAGCTGTCCACAGTGACTTTGATTACGTTTACAATGGAAACCAGTTTTTCATTGAATGTAAAATCTTTTCCAGTCTGTGTATTCATCAAAAGGGATAATCCCATCTGTTTTTCTGCAATATCTGTTACAATGAAAGCAGTGCCTCTGCCCATTAGGCTGCGGTAAGACATGCCGTATTGGCAGGCTGCTTTACCCTCAAAAGGGATGGTATCACACTCCATGGCAAAAGATACTCTGGGATTTTTCTGAATTACTTCATATTTATATCCTTCTGTGGCACCGTGAAGATAAAAAGTCAATGTCTTACCTTCCAGAAGATATCCGTAATTGAGCGGAACCACGTAAGGCTGGCCTTCATCACTCAATCCAAGGTGCAGTATCTTGCATTGATCTAGGATGGAACGGATTTCTTCCAGATCTGTAATTTCTCTTTCGCGTTTTCTCATTGTATTTTTCCTTTCACATAAAGTTAGTATGATTATACTTGATTAATATACGCATGTCAAAGGCACTTTTGCCCCCTGTTCGTATAAAGAAAAAGTGTAATCAATGTTACGGCTCATTACACAGGACAATGATTTTTCTGGGAGTAGTCTGGGGTGGAATACTTCTGGTCGTGACAGAATAGTAGACAAGCAGGAAATTTCCCCCTGGAGGACAGGAGTACCGCTGCCCATTTAAGGTGAGAATTCTGGTGCTGCGCGCAAGGTTTAAACGCAGAGAATTATCGCTGGCAGTCAGATTCCTGCGGAAAAATTTCAGCATGACAGTTTCATCGTTGTGCAATGGTGTAATAATTTCAGCCTGAAACTGCGGGGGATAGATCAGTGGAACAGGCAGGCTGGAATCATAAAAAGCAGCCACAGGCATGCCGGAGCGCAGCTGTGTGCTGCCAACCACTGTGGTACTGGGGGAGAGGATGAAATTGTTGATACCGTCAGGTGTATTGATCGTAATGGTCTGACGGCAGCAATTATTAGGAGACTGGGAAATATTCTGGATAATACCAGTCACTGGTACAAGCGTTTCATAGTTCATAATAAAATCCTTTTTTATTTATCATATGCTGGCGGCAGAAAAATGCCAAATTCCGGTGGAGCTATTGTGAACCAGACAAAACATACTGCGAGGACCAGAACCAGCAGTGCAGGCAGCAGAGAATGTTTTTCTCTGTTCCGAAGGCAGAGAATGTACGCGGCGGCAAAGGCTAAAATTACACTCACATAAAAAATAAAGATATCTATAGCGGTGTAATTTTTGCCCAGAATGCCAGAATAAGAATAAAAGAGAATAGGAATTGCAAAGGTTCCGGCAAGAATGCCAATTGGATAGCTAAAGGAAATACAAGGATAATCCTTTCTTAGAAGTAACCAGGAAAATATGCCATACAAAAGCATAGGGAAAAATAATAATTTCATGTGTTCCCAGGTGGACTCATTGACAGGGGTGAACAGTCCTGCGAGCCAGTTTCTGCCGGACCATTCATAGATAAAGTGAGATAAGGTACCGAAAATAGAAGTAAACAAGATACCGCCGATGATGTAAATTAAAAGTTTTTTATTCATAATTTCCTCCCTTTTCAGATTCAGGCATACTAAGAATATATTTATTCTATGTAATGGAAGGAAAAATATGAAAGTTTTTAAGTTCATTCTTCCAACGCCATCTGCTTTACCTGTGCAAGCGCCTTGGAAACTGGAGGCAGTGAAAGTAAGATCAGGGTAATGGCAGCTTCTGCGCCCAGATAAGACCCGTTGTACGCCAGTGAGTAAATGGGCGCAGCCATAGTTTCTGGCGCATAGGAAGCAAAGAAAATAACCCCGGATAAAAAGGAAAAAAAGTAACGCCCCAAAACCCCTGCAAGATATCCTTTCACAAGTCCATATTTCTGTCTGTTAAAGAATCCGGAGAGCCCTAACGCGCCAAAAGCAAGGGGATAATCTGTAAGCATCTGGGGAACAGTATAGAAAACAGGTTCCAGTACAAATTGCAGCAGTCCGTAAGCAATAGCGGTCATAAGGCCGGCATAGGGACCAAACCAGTAGCCGATCAGAACAATAAACAGCATGCTCAGCAGCGTTACGGAACCACCCATTGGCATTTCGAAAAGTTTTACCATGGAGGTGACCAGGGCAAGCGCCATGGCGGCAGCAGAAAAAACAAGCTGTCTGGTTGTAAGTTTCCGTGAATGAGATTGGCGGTAACGCATCAGCAGCGCAATGATGATCAGAAGTCCAATAACGGCTGCAACCGTCACAATCCCAGCAGGAGTGAGACGGACAGCGTTGTCATTCCATTCATTGGTAGGTGCGGCAAAGAAGTTGTTCATAAGATCCTCCATAAAAAATGTTTTTTTCTATTTTAAAGGTGGAACACAGTCCTGTCAATACAGGTATTTTTTGACTTTCCCCATTTTTAACAACAACCCTAGTACCAAAAGGTCTTGCCGTTAATACGGCAAAGACCAATGAAAAAGGTACCAAATCACTTTGCTATAATAAAACATTAAAGTAATGAAAGAAAATTCTTGCAAAAAAGAAAAAATAATATTAAAATGTATCTGATAACGATAGGTATGATTGTAAAGGAGAATGAAAAATGAGCTATGTTGATGAAGTGCTGGAGCGCGTAATTGCAAAAAATCCGGCTGAGCCTGAATTTCATCAGGCAGTAAAAGAAGTATTGAACTCTTTAAGACCAGTCATTGAAGCAAACGAAGAGAAATACCGGAGGGAAGCATTGCTGGAGCGTCTGACTGAGCCGGACAGACAGTTTAAATTCCGTGTGCCATGGGTAGATGATAAGGGACAGGTTCAGGTTAATACAGGTTACCGTGTACAGTTTAATAACAGCATTGGACCTTATAAGGGAGGACTGAGACTGCATCCTTCCGTAAATCTGGGCATTATCAAGTTTTTGGGATTTGAGCAGATTTTCAAAAATTCTCTCACCGGGCTTCCAATCGGAGGAGGCAAGGGAGGTTCTGATTTCGACCCTAAGGGTAAATCGGACCGTGAGGTTATGGCATTCTGCCAGAGCTTTATGACAGAGCTCTGCAAATATATCGGAGCAGACACAGACGTTCCGGCAGGAGATATCGGAACAGGCGCCAGAGAGATCGGTTACATGTTTGGACAATACAAGAAAATCCGCAGCGTATACGAAGGCGTGCTGACAGGAAAGGGTCTTTCTTACGGCGGTTCACTGGCACGTACAGAGGCTACCGGCTATGGATTGCTATATCTGACAGAAGAAATGCTTAAGTGCAATGGACATGATATGAAGGACAAGGTAGTATGTATTTCAGGTTCAGGAAATGTGGCAATCTATGCAACTCAGAAAGCACAGCAGTTAGGTGCAAAAGTTGTAACTGTCAGCGATTCCACTGGATGGGTATATGATCCGGAAGGAATTGATGTTGCCCTGTTAAAAGAGGTAAAAGAAGTAAAACGTGCGCGTCTTACTGAGTATGCGTCAGCAAGGCCAAGTGCACAGTATCATGAAGGCAGAGGCGTATGGTCTGTGAAATGTGATATTGCGCTTCCCTGCGCAACACAGAATGAACTTCTTCTTGAGGATGCAAAAGAGCTGGTTGCAAACGGATGTATCGCAGTGGCAGAAGGCGCTAACATGCCTACCACTTTGGAGGCAACGGAGTATCTGCAGCAGAATAAAGTATTGTTTGCTCCCGGCAAGGCTGCAAACGCAGGCGGTGTGGCGACTTCCGCACTGGAAATGAGCCAGAACTCCGAGCGTTTAAGCTGGACTTTCGAGGAAGTGGACAGCAAATTAAAGAATATTATGGTAAATATTTTCCATAACTTAGATGACGCAGCAAAACGTTACGGTAAAGAGGGCGATTATGTGGCAGGCGCTAATATCGCTGGTTTTGAGAAAGTGGCGGACGCCGTACTTGCTCAGGGCGTTGTCTAAAAGTTTGATCCGATAGTTTGAAAGAAAAGAATATAAAATAGTTAAGCACGCAAAAAACTGCCGCGTTATGATTGATAAATTATGGCGCGGCAGTTTTGGTATTTTATGGAAAATTTTTTATGCGGCAGTTTCTTTCTCTCTATGGTTACCTTTCTTTCAGGAGAAATATTGCGCACAAAATTATAGAATAATAATAGAAAATTATAGTAAAAATTTTATTTTAGAGTGTACAATTACCATATAGATTTTTGCAAAAATAGTGTTTTTTGCAAAAGGTAACAGGAAATTATAAATATAAAGGAGGAAAGAGAGGAAACATGGAGAAGAAATATGTCAGGAAAAAAAGGTATGCAGGAAAAGTATTATTGTCAATCTTGATGTCAGTCAGTACAGCCATTTCTGGCGTTGCCGCGGCACCGGCGCCAGTCAGCCAGGCAGCGGGAGAGACGGGCAAGGTGCACTGGGTGATGTCTCAGAATGGGACTTATATGCAGGATATGGGAGAGCTGGAAACTACAGCCTGGGATGATAATAATCACAGTGAACTGTATATTGACGTGGACGAGAATATTACATACCAGCAAATGGCTCAGGACATCTGGGGAGGTTGTTTTAATGAACGCAGCTGGGATAAGCTGATGAAGCTGACAGAGACGGACAGGAATCATATTCTGGATCTGCTGTTTGATCCCAATGAGCCGGAGGGTATGCATCTGACTATGGGACGGGTACCAATTGGCTCCAGTGATTTTGCTATGGACCATTATTCTTTGAATGAGACGGCAGATGATTATGAGATGAAGAATTTCTCTATAGACCGAGATAAAGAAATGCTGATCCCATATATTAAGGAAGCCTTAAAACGCCAACCTAACCTGAAAATCTGGGCCTCCCCCTGGTCTCCGCCTACCTGGATGAAGAAAGAGGGGGAAAATGACAATACGGCACATAATAACCTAATCGGCGGCTGGTTCGACAGCACGGAAGAAAATATGCGGGCGTATGCCTTGTATTTTCGTAAATTCATTGAGGCGTACAGAGCGGAAGGCATTGACATATATATGGTATCCCCGCAGAATGAACCAACCATCTGGTCAGGATATGCTTCCTGCCGCTGGAGCGGTGAACAGCTTCGGGATTTTATCAAAGGATATTTAGGACCGGAAATGAAGAAAATGGGGGTGGAGATTTATCTGGGAACCCTTACCAATTCCGATGACAGCCGGGTAGACCCAACTTTGAATGATGCGGAGGCGAAAAAGTATATTTCTGGTGTGGGATTCCAGTGGTGGTCTTATAATAAAGCGCGTTCCATGTACCATACTGGATTTAACATGGGAATGATGCAGACCGAAACTATGTGCGGGAATGGAAATAATGACTGGCAGTATGCAGAAAACCAGTTTGACATTATGTACATGTATTTTTCTTACGGAATTACTTCCTATAATATGTGGAATCTGGTATTAGAATGGGATGGCACAAAACCGGGCGGATATAATACAGCAAATCCGCCATGGCCGCAGAATGCACCTGTTACCGTCAATGAGACAACAAAAGAATACCTTCTGAATCCTCAGTATTATGAAATAAAGCATTTTACGGATGCTGTAAAAGCAGGGGCGCGCAGAATCGAGAGCAGCGGTACTTATGATCAGGCATATGCGCCAGGCCAGGGATCTGATGCAGAAGCAGATTCTGCGTATACAGCACAGCGCCGTGAAATAGCGTTCCGCAATGCAGACGGAACGATTTCGCTGTTAGTAAAAAATGGCAGCAGCCAGACACAGAATGTAGACATCAACTTTAACGGGCGCAAAGTGAGTGCAGAACTTCCGGCACATTCTATCAGTACATTTACTACCCAGGGAACTCCTCTGACAGGAAATGAAACCGATCGGAGGGAAACCGTGCCCAGGGATAAAATTGTCTCCATTAAGAATGCGGGAAATGGGCAGTCACTCTGCGTGAACGGCGGAGGAACAGCTTCTCTTTCAAATGTAATCTCCTGGGACTACAGTGGCCAGGCAAACCAGCAATGGTATCTAAAACCCAGCAAAGTTGGGGAACAGAACACCATAAAATTAGTAAATATGAAGAGCTTCAGTCTGGCAGCCATCAATGGAGGCACTTCCAATGATGGAGAACGTCTGATTATCTGGCCGGATACCGGAGAAGTGAATCAAAATTGGATTGTGGAAGAACATGGGGAGTATGTGAAATTTAAGCATGCAGAAAACGGATTATACTTGTCATTGGAGGGCAGCGGCGGCGGAGTAAAAGCAGTGCAGAAAGCAGCCAGCGATTCAGAGCTTCAGTTATGGCAGTTAGAGAATGCTTATACAGAAGAAGAGTCAGAACCTGAACCTGAGATACTTTCTGTAAGTATAACGCCGCAGATGGCAAGCATACAGGCAGGAAAAACCCAGCAGTTTATGGTCAAGGTGACGGTGACAAATAACGCGCCGCAAATGGTAGTTTGGAGCGTCAGCGGAAATAAGAGCAGCAGCACCAAAATCAGCCCCGCAGGTCTTTTGCAGGTTGGGGCTGACGAGACCTCATCTGCCTTGACAGTAAAAGCAGAATCTGCGCTGGATAAATCAAAGTATGCCCAGGCGGCGGTAACAGTGACAAAAGCAGGGACTGACATACCAAAAGGAAATACAGTGCCAAAGAAAAATGCTGTCTATAAGGTAGGCAAGTTGAATTATAAAGTCTCCAAATCATCCGCTGAAAATGGAACCGTGGAGGTAAAAGGACCTGTGAAAAAAACAGATACCACGGTAACTATTCCGGCAACAGTAAAAATTAATGGATATATATTTAAAGTAACCAGCATCGGAAAGAAGGCTTTTTATGGATGCAAAAAACTGAAAAAGGTAACCATCGGCGATAATGTTACCAAAATCGGAGCTTCAGCCTTTGCATCCAATCAGAAACTGGCGGCGGTTACGATAGGAAAAGGTGTCACCTTTATTGATGTTAAGGCATTTTATAAGAATTCTGAACTGAAGAATGTAAAAATTAAATCCAGTAAGGTTAAGACTGTAAAGAAACAGGCGTTTACGGGAATTTCCAGGAAAGCTAAGATCAGCGTGCCCAAGAAATCTGTAAAGAAATATAAGAAATTATTGAAAAAGGCAGGTCTTTCCTCCGCAGTGCAGGTGAGATGATTTAAGCAGTTTGCAGAGATTCTAAGACGATAAAAAACAACATAAAGCAGAAAAGAACTTTTTGGAATAAAGTTCCGAAATAAGTGAGAAGCATACAACATACAGCAGTTATTTTGACTGAGATTATCTATATGTTGTATGCTTCATTTTTATTATAGAGATCCCGTTTTTGGCGCCAAAATTTATGTTGTAATTTCTGGAAGATGATGTTATTGTTAGTGTATACCATTTATGCCCAATATAAAAATTTGCAAGGAAAGGAAAAGAGAGAAATGAAAAGAATGATGGCGGTACTGCTTACTGCAAGCCTGATTTTCCAAGCCTGGACCAGCGATACTGTGCTGGCTCAAGGGGCATCCCTGCTGGAAGATACTGTTCTTTCCGAAGAAGGCAAGGAAATTGAGGATGATGTGGACAAAGCAGATGCGGGCATTGCGGATGCCCCAGAATTCTCAGAGGAGACTCCTGGAGAGGAAGATAAGGCAAAAACAGAAGACACTGAGCCTCAAGAGAAAACAGATGGCGCTGATTCTCAGGGAAGGGCTGAGAAAATGGAATCTCAGCAGAGTACAGAGGACGCTGGAACCCAGGAAGGCATAGATGCCAGCGCGGTACCTGAGGGAATTACAGTACCAGAAGAAAAAAGTGTCTTGGAGGTAGAAATTACCTCTGCAGTATTCCCTGTTCAGGGAAAAGTAAATGTAACGGTTAGCGGCAATAATGAGCAAGCAGTTCAGACACAGGAACTGGATTTTGCAGATGCAGACGCTAAGACGGCCAGATTTAACCTTTCTCCGGGAAATTATACAGTTCAGATACAGACTGCAAAGTTTGCTGTATACAGTCAGTCTGTGGAGATGGAGGAAGGGCATAGCAAGAAGATAAGGGTATGTACTGCCGAGACTTCCCTGGAAGGAAAATCGGCGAGAGGATGGCTGCGCCCTGGAGATGTCAACGGTGATGGAGCTATAACCAAAGAGGATGTGCAGGCGGTTCTTGATGCAGTCCGAAATAATCCAACAGGCACAGAATCTGATGTCAACGGTGATGACAAGACAGATATCGCAGATTTACAGTGCGTGGTTCAGAGTATGAATGACAATGCCAAAATGTCAGCTGTGGAAGATCAGGTAATCGTAAGATTTACAGACCTTCAGGCTGCAGAAGGCACTACAGCAGTGGGAATGGAAGACTTCCTGAATCATACAGGAAGCTTAGGGTTAGTTCCGGCTGATTCAGAGAAAGCAATTGCCGCGGATAATCCAGTAGTGCTGGATTATACATTAGCGGGAGAAAAAGAGGATACAGCCCTGATACCAAAGATGCAGGGAATGACAATCTGCGCTCCGGCAGAAGCAGAGCCGGGAGAAGCAATTCCCAGCGCAATCACAGATGGGGAAGTGTCCGTTGTCTATGAGGATGAAAATGGCCAGGAACAGACCATGTCCGTCCCGTTGGCAGCAGAGAACCAGGCAGCTGTAGCAAGTTACCGGATGGCAAGAGCAGCTGCAGCATCCATACAGACCGAGCCAGACGGTTCCATGGTGCTGGATTTTGGAACACAGATCGCGGTAAAGCGTGTCTTGATTCGGATTACCGGGACGAAGAAAACGGAGCCGTTGGTAAATATTGCTAAGGTGGAATTTGTCAATGATATGGAAAAAAGGGTTCCGCCGCCACAGCTTGATATTCCCACAATCACGGATTTGGTACCGGGAGATAAAATGATTACGGTATCCTGGACGCCCCAGAATAATGTGACGGGATATGAAGTCTGCGTGTCCGGTCCGGTAAAGGGAGGAACAAATGAGACCCAGACAGTACGGGTTTCAAATCCTCAGCATATTATTACAAGCATTCTGGATAAAAATTTAATCTATAATGGGAAATATACGATCAAAGTGCGTTCCGTCAACGGCGGTTGGAACAGCCAATGGTCGGAAGAGAAAGTTGCTGTAGTAAAGGCACAGAGCCTGCCGGCAGCGCCGGATAATGTAAAAGCGACAGGCGGTTACTGCTCCATTACCGTTTCCTGGAAGGACATGGAGGATTCTGACGGATATATGGTATATTATAAGAAGGCAGAAGAAGCTGATACCGCATTCCGCCCGGTTGTGGAAGGATTTACAGAGACACCGCAGGGTACAGGAATGATTACAGAGAATAAATATGTGCTGATGTCTCTGGAATCTGGAGTCGAATATGATGTCTATGTCAAGGGATGGAATGAGATTGGCTGGGGACCTGCTTCTCTGCACCACAGAGCAGCGGCGAAAGGCGTTGCGCCCAAGCTTCCTGGCTATAAACTCATCAATACTTCTAATGGACCAGGGAAAAAGACCAACCATATTGCGGCAGCGGTTTACGGCGGACACGGCGGAGCGCATATGGAAAGCAGCGCTTTGGATACAGAAGGAAAAACGGCCTGGGGTCTGGTCGATGACGATTATACTTCTTATTGGACAAAAACAGACTGGGATGACGGCATTTCCTATCCTGGAAATGACAAAGGTGTGACGATTACTTTGGATCAGAATTACCAGCTCAGTTACATCACCTATGCAGCAGCAAACCAGCAGGCAGCGATAAGCCTGGTGAGAGTTGGATATTGGACTGCGGAAGATCCTAATACAGAGAAGAATGTGGCGGCAAGGCTGGTTGCCAGAACAGACGAAAATGATAATCCATACTATATCGTAAAATTAGACCAGACAATTACCGCAAATAAGATTCACTTGTCCTTTGGAACAGGATATCAGAGAATCAACATGATGGTAGGAGAGATTCATTTCCATGAGTATGATTCACTGGAAGAAGATATTATGGCATTGTATACCGATGAGATGCATATTACCTTACGGTCAGATGTGACAGCCGCAACGTTAGATGAACTGGAAAACCGTTTGAATACAGTGGATCCGGTGAGCGGAGAAAAGCACATGCTCTATGAGGAACTTGCATTAGAGATCAAGAATGCAAGAGATATCCTGACTGCTAATCTGGACCCGGCATATGAAGTGGAGAATCAGATTACAGCGCAGAAAGACAGACATCTTGGATTTAGCGGTTTGAACTCCTGGCAGCCTGTCGGCAAGACAGCACGTGCTGGTGAAAAACTTCTGGTATATGTAGGACATAACTCCAAGAAGTGGGGAGAGGCAGCAAATCTGCAGATTGTATTTACACAGAACCATTCCGAAGCCGGCGGATTTTCCCGTGTCCAGAATCTGAAAGTAGGACGGAATGAAGTTACAGTTCCAACCATAAGCACTGGTACGGTAGAGCGCGGAGGGCAGGTATATGTCAGCTATACAGGAAACAGCGCCGACGATAAATATGCGGTACGCATCAATGGAGGCGGCGATATTCCGGTTCTCAGTGTCTATGGAAAGACGGGAGAGGAACGGACGGCAGCGATTCGGGCTTATGTGACAGAGCTTGAGGAGTACGTGAAGAATCTGGAAGCAGAACATGAAGCGCAGCATACAGGAAAGGCCAATGTGGATTACGCATATGACCAGACCAATTGTATTCTTAATACTACAGATATCATGATGCGGGAAATGATGCATTCTGTACCGGCTACACAGGTATGGGCGGGCATTAAGAACGCAGAGGATAAGACAGCGAAACTTGACAACGCCCTGAAAGCGATGGAGCAGGCCATGAAGCTGTTCTACCAGCACAAAGGACTGAGTGACGATGCAGGAACAGACAGAGGAAATAATGCATGGCCGTCACAGCATTTGAATATTCGGTACATGAGGATGTTTGCAGGAGCATTTATGTATGCTTCAGGCAATCATATCGGAATTGAATGGGGATCTACGCCAGTGGTAAGCAGCCCCAATGATATATCAGGGTTTGGCTGGGGAATCGGCCATGAAATCGGCCATGATATTAACCAGGGAACTTATGCAGTTGCAGAGGTTACGAATAATTACTTTGCACAGCTTCTGACAGGAAAGACACGTTATACCCAGGATAATGTATACAAGAAGGTGACTTCTGGTTCGATTGGGCGCGCCTCGAATGTATTTACACAGCTTGCAATGTACTGGCAGCTTCATCTTGCCTTTGACAACAATAAGGATGACCAGCATATTTATGATAATTATGAGGACCAGTTCAATAATCTCTTCTTTGCCAGAGTCGATACTTATTCCAGAAATCCTGGCAAAGCGCCTAAGGCAGGATTAACGCTCAACGGCGGTGCAGATCAGAACCTGATGCGCTTAGCGTGCGCGGCAGCAGATAAAAATCTTCTTCCTTTCTTTGAACGGTGGGGCATGGTTCCCAATGAGGAAACCATTGCATATGCCGATAAGTATGGAGAGGCGGATACGAAGGCAATTTATTATATAAATAATGAAGCACGGGATTATCGTGTGGATCATCCGGAAACAGACGCAAACAGTGTGAAAAATAAAAACGCAGTGACAGCGTCCGTTGCGGCTAATTCTAATCAGGTAGAGCTGAATATCAGCACCAGCCAGAACAAAGAACTGATTTTGGGCTATGAGATCAGCCGCAGTATGACATCCAATGGCCAGAAGGAGACAGAGGTTGTCGGCTTTGTACCAATTGATACAGCGGAATCAACCGTTTATACAGATACGGTTACCACGATCAATAACAGAGTAATGGAATATGAAGTTCGTGCAGTAGACCAGTACATGAACTACTCCAATCCGGCAGATGCTGGATCTGTAAAGATTCAGACAGACGGTGCGCTGGACAAAACTGAGTGGACGGTTGAAACCAATATGGTTTCTCAGGATGACAAAGAGATTGAGAGCACAGAAGAAGATCCGGACGGTGGTTTTGATACCAATCCAGGCAATGTTTCAGTGAAGAAAGAACACAGCATTGACCGTGTTCTGGATAACAGTATCACTCCAGCCGGCACTTATACCGGAACCAGCGGCGGTACCGCAGTAATTACGTTGGATATGCGTAAAACGCAGCAGGTAACATCATTGAAATATCAGGGAAGCCCACTGCAAAAAGTTACGGTTGAAGTCAGTGCAGACGGCAATACCTGGACAAAAGTCAAGGAAAATGACGCCAGCTTGGCAGAGACAACAGAGGAAGCGCAGATGCTCTGGTTTAACTCCGTAAAAGAGGAAGCGAGAGAGAACTGGATAGGAACATATGATGCCAGATATGTAAGGCTCACCATTTCCCAGACAGGCGAAATTGTTATTCGGGAGATAGATGTCTGCGGTCCTTCCGGAGATAATCTGGAATTTATGGAATCAGCAGGCGGTGAGAAAGCAATCGGTATATTATCAGAAGATTACCAGTATGGAGACAAACCGGAAGATGTGATCAAGAAAGGTTCTTTGATCTTTACTGGGACTTACCGCGGAAACTGGGCCTATAACGTGGTTGTACTCTATGATACAGAAGGAAACGTAATAGGGGCAAAAGACGGAAATGTCGAGGCGGGACAGGTGATTTTCGCAGAATTGCCTGAGAAAGGAAACGAAGGCGAGACGACAGAAGGAACATGGGTATATTATGTAGAACCCGGACAATGGGATGCAGATACCTTGAAAGGGATGAAAGTCCGCGGCGAGCTGTTCCGTGTAGATGACGCTGTGACGCTGGAGGGAG
The DNA here is from genome assembly GCA_910575075.1 of Lachnospiraceae bacterium. GTDB lineage: Bacteria > Bacillota > Clostridia > Lachnospirales > Lachnospiraceae > Petralouisia. The sequence continues at coordinate 89,764 of CAJTCY010000011.1, read as the reverse complement.
AACGAATTGTCAGTGATACTCAGGTTATCACTGTTCCAGATACCCTTCCTTCGATTACAGTTGCAGGCAGCAAAAATAAATGATAGTACAAGGAGAGGCTAAAATGAAAAAATGGTTAAAAATAATAATGGTGTCATTTTTCCTTTTCACGATAGTTCCGCTGACCGCAGATGCAGCAGAAAATAATCTCACAGTAAAAGATAAAGATGTTGCTGTTTCTGTTGATATACCGGCTGGAAAGTCAGGAGTGATTACATCCCTGCGGATGCAGCTTCGTGTTTCTGCTGACAGCGGAACCATGGGGGCTCCAGTTTTCACATTTGACAGTGCAGTAAACAGCGAGATCAAAGATGCTGTTATAATGCCTGGGGAAAATGGAACCTATTTGGTAGATTTAATTTTATCTGGCAAGAAGGACAAAAGCATTTTTAGCGGCAGTGAATCTGTAAAGCTGGGAACTTTGTCAGTGCGCCCCACCAGCCAGCAATACAAGATTAAGGTGGAAACAGCAGGCGAGCTGGATGATAATGGAAAGCCTATGGTGAAATATATGGACGCCAACGGGGTATCTGCCATGACAGAATCTATTGCAGATTCGGAACCTGTTCTGGTGGAAACAACTGGTTCAGCTTTTGGAAAAACCCCCAAATTAAAGGCTTCGGTAAAAAATGGTTCCAGGTCTGTTGCGTTTTCCTGGGAGAAGATTGACGGCGCTGACGGATATGTGCTCTATGAGGTGAAAGGCGGAAAGAATACCCGTGTTACAACTCTGTCTGCTTCAGCTAATTCAGTTACTAAGAATTATGCTTATGCTACAGATCATTCTTTCAGTATCCGTGCATTTAAGAAAGATGCGGACGGCAGTATTTCCTATGGAGATTACAGCCCGGTAGTCAGCATTACGGTTGGTCCGAATAAGGTAAAAGAATTTTCTCCGCAGTATAAGAATACATCGAAGGTTACGCTTACCTGGCAGGAAGTAAGTAAGGCCAGTGGTTATCAGATTTACCGCAGTGCTAAGAAAACCGGAAAATATACACTTGTAAAAGACATCAAAAATGGAAAAACTACTTCCTGTACCTTAAAGCATCCTTCTGGAAAGACATATTACTATAAGGTGAAGGCGTATATCAAAAAAGCTGGTAATATGGTTTCAGGTAGCTTTAGTAAAGCGGAGTCAGCCAAGACGAAATCACCGAAGCTGAGTGTTTCCTTAAATGGGAAATCCGTCACCCTCAAATGGAAGAAGGTATCAAGGGCGGCTGGATATAAGATCTACAGAAGTAAGACAAAAACTGGTAAATACAAACTGGTGAAAACGATCAACAAGGCTTCCAGTCTTAAATTTACAGAGAATGTGCCAACGAGTTCCAAAGTGTGGTACTATAAGGTTTGCGCATTTGAAAAGCAGAAAAAAGGCAAGAGTCTGAGCGGAAATTACAGTTTGGCAGTAAAAGTGAAAGCAAGATAAATCAGAATGAGGCTGCCGCATCAATGGTTGAAAATCATTGGTGCGGCAGCCTCTTTTAACATGATGAAAATTTTTGATTATACCAATAGTTCTATTAGTACTAACAACATTTTTAACTACATGTTATTATGAAATCCTTTTTCATTTATATTAAATATCAATTCTTCATTCGCTAAACGAATGATATCTTTATCATTTAGAGCTACATCTGTCCTTGAATTAATTCTCATTTCATTAATATATGTTCCATTAGTCGAATCATTGTCTTGAATAAAATATTTCCCCTTACGCATGAAAATACAGGCATGCTCTCTGCTAATAGAAGGATTACCATCAATATAATAATCCATCATTCCTTTTTCTTTTCCTATACGAAATACAGTTTTGTTAATCTTTACTATCTCATTTGTTTTTCTTCGTAGCAAATAAGGAAATGACAGTTCTGAATCCGTATTTAAAGAATGATTGCTTAACATAGAAGTTACACCAAAATATCCTGCGCCCAAAATAGAAGTTTCTGAAAGTTGCTTCGATGTCTGTACCGCAGATCTAACTGCCAAAGGCTTCTGGATGATAATATGATTTGTGACTATACCTTCCTCACTCTGCGGGTATGGTATTTTTTTATAACGTCTGAACTCTGGACACTTATTTAAAGCGTCGAGAAACATCTTTGAACTGGAGTAACGATTAGAAATATCAAATGATGTTGCTTTTAGCAGCACCTTCCATAGTTTTTTAGAACATTTTATTTTTTCAAAATAATTATTGATATCTATATGACGTTCAAAACAAATATTATCCAGGTTAACTCCCAAAATTAATTCAAAGAGCAATATACCAGCCGAATAAAAGTCTGATGAGAAATCATGTATTGAATAATAAATTTCAGGTGCAGAATAAATACGTGTTGGATATGGTGTTAAATCACCATTTATATTGCATATATGCTGCAGGTCAAGTATTTTTATAGAACCGTTTCTACAAATTAAAATATTATTAGGTTTTAACTTAATATTAAAAAAATTTTTATTATGTAAATCATCCAAAAAATCTAGTATTTGTTTCATTATGAGATAAATGTATTTTTCTTTGAACTTTGCAACAAGCATATCTTTTAAAGAATATCCTTCTACAGCTTTTCGCAAAGAAGTTACTGGAGCTCCATCTTTTATAATATCAGTTGTATCAATAAGATATTTGCTACGAATACGGTAAGAACCAGCTTTATATAAATTTCCAACTTTCCTAATTTTATCGCGATTATGTGGAGTATAGAGAACAGCGAGATTTTTATCGCCATTTATTATATTTTCAACTTGAAAGGACATTAGTTCTGGCGAAGCGGCAATTATACTCTTAGCATTAAATGGTTTCCAAAAATTTGTAACATCTTCATATTTTAAGATATCTATTTGTTCATGGAATCTTTCATCAATAGAAGATTCTTTTTCTGCCTGTTTGTCAAAAAAAAGATTATCGCTATGATCGATTAGAATATTTGCATCTAGAACTGATAATGACTGATCACGGAGCAAAATAGAAGCATCGATTACCTCGTACTTTACGCCATTATCTTTAATTATTTTTTCGTCTATAAACACATGAAGTAAAGTTTCTACAACTTTATCAAAATTTAAAATAAATAATTCGTTTTCATAAAGAAGCGCAGTTGTCAATTCATCTTTTGTAAATTCAAAATCTGTTCTAAAAAACAAATAATCTAACATGGATAAAAAAACAGAACAATATATATCTTTTTCTATAACAGTACGAAAGGTATTCTTATTGACATAAATGTAAAATTTTTCACATAGTTTGCTTATCTGTAATATACCTTTTGTCAATTTAGAGGTTAATAGAAAATAAGGCTGCTTTTTATCCCATGAAACAAAATCATTAAAAATAGAAATTATTTTTCGTGGAATCCCTTTTCCTTTAAAAAAAATATAATCTCTAATCATTTTAAAAGGTAGTTGCAAGGTTTGAGTAAACTTATAATTGACAAATTCTTGAAAACTTGAATCAATAGGTTCATATACATATTCCTTTTCTTTAATTATATCAAAAATAAGTTCGACAGAGTCCCATACACAAGGCAAATATAAGTGCCAATGAAATAAACTATCGTATAAACTATTAATCTTCTCTCTGTCAACTTCCCATTTTTCATAAATATCAATGCCAGCTACAAATACAAATAATGAAGTAGTTGCACTAATTAAATTTTTCATTCTGCTCAACATAGTTTCAAAACAATTTATTCCAGACTCATTACATGTCAATTTATCTATTTCATCAAATATGATAACTGTTTTGATTGACATGTTTTCACTGCTGATGGTTTCAATAATCTGCATTAATTCGTATTCGATATCTTGTTCAGAAAAAGCCAAATATATTGCTTCATCAGTAACTTGAGAAGTAGTTTTTCCTTTGAATAATGGATTTAAATTTTTTGTGGACGGAGAAGAAATTTCACTTTCAATTCCAAGATTTTCACTATGTTTGATGCGAAGTGAAGTCCTAGCATATGCAAGTTTAATCCTATTTTGTGTTACAAAACTTAATTGTTCCCATATATTTTCTTTAATAAGAATTTCATACAATCGCCTGATTATCTCAAACAATATTTCTGAATAGCTTTTTTCTGACGACAAAATAATTGTGGCTTTAACAATCTTAAGTGCTTTTTTTTCCTTATTAAGTTCTGAAATGGCATTATGTATGAGAGTCGATTTACCAACTCCACGAAATCCAGTTATTAAAATAGCTCCCCCATCAGATTGACGGATTCTTTCTTTTAGTCTATCAATATATGGTCTGTGTTTGATATATGGAATTGTACCGTCATCAAATAAGTGAGTTGAATTAATAATGTGATAGTCTGAAAATAAATACAATTTACGATAAGCAAGGTTATTTAGAGTTTTTTCGTTATAAATAATCATCTTTATTCTCCCCTTATAATTCCATATTAGCTGAATCATCATGTTGCATCTTTATAAGATTGGCATTATATTTTATTATTTTAGGATCATCTGTAACAAAGGAATTACTTATAGCACTATTTTCTTTTTCTGCATCGTTATTCCTTTTTCTGCTTTTTATTATAGATATAAGAATATTTAATGGTTTTCTATAAAAATTTATTTTCCGTGGTAAGTTCAGGAAGACATAATGCTCTAGTTCGTACATAAGCTCCTCGCAGCTTTGATACCTGTCATCTGGATCGTTATTCGTACATTTCTGGATAATTTTTTGCAATCTAGCAGACAGGGCTGGATTGATTTTGCGGATAGGCAGAAGTTCATAGGGGGGTTCACAGGGATTTTTGCCTGTCACTAAATGATATAAGGTAGCCCCCAAGCCATAAATATCCGTTCTGGCATCAGTCTGACCTCTACCGCCAAATTGTTCTGGGGCTGCATAACCTAATGTTCCTAAGCAAGTGGTGTCTGCTAAATTTTCCTCTTTAAACTCTCTTGCGGTACCAAAATCTATCAAAATCAAATTCCCATCGGGTTTTAGCATGATATTAGAAGGCTTGACGTCACGGTAAATAATAGGAGGTTTTCGGGTGTGAAGGTATCCCAACACATTACAAAGCTGTTTTGCCCAGTCAAATACCAATTCTTGAGGCTGGGGACCAAATTCTTGTAGAGATTTGTCCAGAGTGTTCCCTTCTATGTAATCCATCACAATCAAAAAAGTATCTTCCTTGTCGATAACGTCATTGATGTTAGGCAAATGGGCATGAGAAAGCCTTCGGAGCATTTCTATTTCTATCATAAATCCTTTCTTTATTTCATCAAAATCTACCCCTCCATGCCGATAGACTTCCTTAATGGCACAGGTTCTATTTATTCTCTCATTGACTGCCATATACACAATACTCATACCGCCACGACCAATCTCGCATAATATCCGATATTTTTCATCAACTACTGAACCAATTTCCAACATATTATCCCCTCTTATTCTGTTCATAAATTTATATTCAGCAAATCTTTTTCTGTTTTCTAATTGACATATAAAACTACAACTAAATTATTATCAATAAAAAATATAATGAAATTACAAAAAAATAATTTCCTTTCTATAATTTCAAAATTTTAGGTCATTAAAATACTTTTACGTTACTGGAAAAATATAGCACAATTTTTTATAAGATGATTGTACCATATATTAACCTAAAATACATTAGCTATCTTCGATTTTCACTTTGGTTCCGTGGTAAATATGATTGATGATAAAAGCCTGGCCTCTGTTGAAATTCCTATTTTAAAGTCCAAAGAGGTTCAAAGCAAGATCAATCGTTTGGCGTTAGAGGCAAACAGAAAACGATATCAGGCATATGAATTGGAACAGCAGGCCCTAAACATATTGAATGAAGAAGTGATATATGCAGAATAGGATTCAGGTGTCAAAAGGTGGTATTATAAATGCAAATTGCCAGCTTCATTTCATTTCACTACCTTTTGACATCCGAATCCTGTCTGCATTTTAAGAAAAATTATGGTCTGGATATTTAACAGAACAGCCCGGCACGAATTAACTGTTTACGAATCTCAGGTCCTGCAATTGCGGCAAGTGCTATTTTAATGACATCCCCCGGAATAAAGGGGATCACACCGGCGAACAGCGCGGCTTTCCAGTCTAAATGTGCCTGCCAGGCAAGCCATGCTGTGCCGATACCGTAACAGATTACAGTGCCGGCCGCCATTCCCAGGAAAGAAATAATACGGCTGCTGCTGAACTTGTCAATTAGAATGCCCGCCAGTACAGCCATCGGGATAAATCCGATCAGATATCCTCCCGTGGGGCCGAAAAGCTTTTCCGGTCCGCTGGTGAAGCCGGAAAACACTGGGACTCCGATAAATCCAATCAGAAGATATACCAGATAAGAGATGGTGCCCTTTTTCATGCCAAGGACGTACAGGGAAAAATAAATGGCGAGATTTGTCAATGAAATCGGTACTGGTCCTATAGGGATGGAAAAAGGCGCCAGAATACAGGTGACGGCTGTCATAACGCCGATTACGGCAAGCTGGCGTACAGAAAATTTCTGTTTTACAGGGGTGGGGTTGTTAAGACCGTTTGATGTCTGTGTCATTATTACGTTCCTTTCTTTACAGATAAGATTTAGATAATTTTGTCAACCATAATGCATTATATATGGTATTTCTCCGAATGTCAACCGAATAATTAAAAAGGTTAACAATTAAAAATAATCGAAATTGCTCAAAACTGGCTCGAAAAAGATATGTTTTGTATTTAAAAAGATATTATAATAAAAGTACAAAATTATCGTGGGTGGTAAGACATAATTTGCCCATATTATGTAAAGAAGGAGAGGAACGATGACACGAAGGAAGGGAACAAGACAATGGAAATTTTCCTCCATAGTGTCGCTGCTTCTGGCAGTGGCAATGTTGGTGGGAAGCCTGCCGTTGACGGGATTCGAAGTGCAGGCGGCAGAAGAAACTACTGCAGACAGTACGAAAGATGCTCAGGCGTCTGGATCTGCAGACAGTAGATTCAAGCATCCGGGGCTGCTTCATACTCAGGCAGGCTTTGAGAAGATGAAGGAGAATATTGATAATGAGGTACAGCCAAATAAGGCAACCTGGGATGCGTTGTGGTGGGATACTTTTTCAAATCCAAACTGGTGGCCGCGTCCTCTGGAGACGGTAACCAGAGGCGGCGGACGTGACAGTATCAACCAATTGCGTATAGACGTCAGGCGAGCTTATCAGAATGCTCTGATTTGGAAGGTAAGCGGCGATGAACCGCACGGAGAAGCAGCCTGCCGGATCATCAATGGCTGGACATCCGTCATGAAAGGGCTGGGAGGAAATGCAGACCGTTTTCTTGCAGCGGGCCTGCAGGGCTATGAGCTTGCAAATCTTGGAGAAATGATGCGTGATTATCCTGGATTTGATAATGAGGGGCTTAAGCGTCTTTTGCTGAATGTGTTTTATCCGATGAATGATGATTTTATGATTCGCCATAATGACGCTTATATTGGAAATTATTGGGCGAACTGGGAGCTTGCCAATCTTGCTTCCATGATATCCATCGGTGTGTACTGCGACAGAGAGGATATTTATGAGCGGGCGCTGAATTATTTTAAGACGGGAAAGGGGAACGGTTCTTTCTACCATACCATGCCCTACGTTTTTGAAGAGGAAGGCGTGGCGCAGTGGCAGGAATCTGTCCGTGACCAGGGACACACGACGCTGGGACTGGTTCTCTGCGGAGTGATTATGGAGACGGCGTGGAATCAGGGAGATGATCTCTACAGCTTGTCTGATAACCGTTTCCTGAAGTCTGTAGAGTATGTGGCGGGCTATAACAGCCTGGGAAAAGAAATGCCTTCCACAGGTTATGAATATCGTCAGGGAAAGAATGGAAAACCTGTCTGGTATGTAGGCAATACGGATTATCAGCGGGGAAGCTGGCGTCCTATTTATTTCCAGATGTATAATCATTATGTAAACCGTAAGGGATTGGAAATGCCCAATCTGCACCAAATGATATATGACCGGGAGGATAATTACATAGAAGGCGGAGCCGGAAACAGCCTGGATGAGCTGGGCTGGTACGGAGTGACCTATGCGAATCTGGACGAACGTGTGGAGGATGTTCCCGTGGAAGGGGAGATGACAGACGGCGTATACCGGATTTTGTCCGCTGCCAGCGGCAAATCCCTGGTGGTAAATAAGGAAGGAAATCTTGCTTCTGCTGCTAAGGGAACCAGGAAGGATGAATGGTGGATTTTTAAGAATAAAGGGGACGGAGAGTATACCATTACCAATTTGATGACAGGCAAGCGTATGCAAGTCAATAGTACCGGTAATGCAGAGGACCATAACGGATATTATTCCTACGGAACGCAGATTGGCACTGGGGAAGCCATAGATTCTGAAGACGGTAAAGCGTCATTGACACAGAGTTTTGCCTTCGTGCCGGAAAGTGACGGTTCGTTCCGGATTGTTCCGTCTCTGAATTATTTAGTGTTTGCATTAGATGGCAACAACCAGGAGGATAATGCACGTATTATTCAGTGGAGGAATGATGCCGTAGGGGCTTACTGGAATTCTTATAACAATGCACAGCGCTGGCGAGTGGAGAAAGCTACGGAAGTAGGGGCGGAATTTACCTTTGATGACGGAAGCACAGGTTTCCGTACAGAGTATGCTTATTTTGATGGAGACTATACCTTGCAGCGTCATGGAGATGGCATGGCATTATCTTTTGACGGCAGCGGAGAATTTCAGACATTAGGCACCATAACCGGCAAGAGTATTTTTGCGGGAATATCTGGATTTACCGTGTCTTTTGAAGTGCGGCCAAAGTCCGGAAGCAAGAACTGGCTCTTCTATGCAGCCTCCGATGGGAAAAATCAGCAGGCGGCGCAGGCGTCTTATCTGGGCATAAAGGAAGAGAACGGGACAGTGACAGCGGAAGTGTGCAAAGAGGGGGCAGTGTCTGCGGCGTCCGGCTCTGTAAATGAGATCGTGGGAAAAGGGAGCTGGTACCAGGTTTCAGTAACATTCTCAAATAAGGAAACTATTTTGTATGTAAATGGGCAGGAACTGGCCAGGGCAGAGAGGGATTATCCAATTACCGAAATTATAAATGAGAACAGTGTTCTGCAGCTTGGAAAAGCAAATTTAGGAACCGGAGAATTCTGCCAGGGTGCAGTGGATAACTTTAAGTTTATCGGTCATGCGATGACAGCAGAAGAAGTATTGTCCGAGGCGTCAGAGTTTGCAGATGTAAATCTGCCGGAAGTTCTGGCAGAATTTACCTTTGACGATGAAGAAACTGGATTTACGGGTGGTCTGGCAACAGCCAGCGGTCCTCACAGCCTACAGGACCATGACGGCGGAAAAGCGTTATTCTTGGATGGCTGGCGTGATTTCCTGAAAGTAACAGGAAAAGACGGCGGTTCTTTGGTGCCTGGCGGTCTGCTCAAGGAAATGACGATTACCATGCAGGTAAAAATGGAAAGCGGCACGGGCTGGGTGTTCTATGCTGCGCCCAATGAAAACAGCCAAATTTGGCAGCAGGAACAGTATCTGGCAATCATGGACAGTAATGGGGAAATGGTGGCACAGAGGTTTAAAAACCAGGGCAGCCATTCTCCTTATCCGAGAGTTGAGGGCAAGAAAGACGCCTGGCATTATATTACCGTTGTATTTTCTGAGACAGAGACCGTCATATATGATAATGGAAAAGAAAAAGGACGTGTCGAAAACAGTACTCCTTTAAACGAAATTCTGGGAGCAAACAGTATCTGGCAGATCGGAAAGGCAAACTGGCAGGGCGGCGAGTATTTCCGGGGACTGATTGACAATTATAAAATTCTTTCCCGTGCGCTGACACCGGAGGAAGTGAATGCAGATGCATTGCAGTATGTGGATAAGACGGCATTGCAGGAAGCTGTGGCCAGCCAGAGTGCAGAAGGGCAGGAGATATACAGCCAGCAGCGTTGGCAGGACTATCAGACTGCAGTGGCAAATGCGCAGCAGGTTCTGGCCGACGAGGCAGCTTTGCAGGATGAAGTTGATCCTGCCGAAGAAGCATTAAATAAGGTACAGGCGTGGATGCGCATGGACGAAGCATTATATTATGCGATAGCAGAAAATCAGGAAGCAAATTATACGGCAAAGACCTGGGCGCCTTATGGAACAGCATTGGCAGCGGCAAAGGCGCTAAATGCAAATCAGGAGGCAGCCAACGCAGACCTCAAGTCAGCGGCAAAATCATTGCGGGAAACACAGAGCGCACTGGTGAATAAAGCGGAAACTGTTGCAGAGGCAATCCGCAGAATTGATGACATTGGAACTGTAGAACAGACTCTGGAATGCAGCAGAAAGGTAATTCTCGCCAGACAGATGTGCAACCTTTTAACAGAGGGAGAGCTGGCAGACGTTACAAATCTGGCGTTATTAGAAGCAGCAGAAGCAGCAATGTCCGATTATCTGGCAGAGTTTACCTTTGATGATAATGAAACGGGATTTATCGGAGGCCAGGCAGTGGCAGAAGGGTCCTACAGCATTAAGCATGGAGCGCTTTATTTTGACGGCAAGAAAGACTGGCTGAATGTAACGAAAGCCGACGGAAGCAGCCTGTTGACCGGGAAAGATCAATTGACATTCTCTTTTGCGGCACATCCTGGAGAGAATGAGCTCAGCAACTGGTTTTTCTTTGCAGCGCCGAATAACAATGCCCAGGAACTGAATAAAGAGACTTATTTGGCAGCCTTGGGACTGGGAAGCGGCATTATTACAGAGCGTTATAAAAATGACGGTGCAAGGCCTGACACAGCTAAGGTTGATAAGACAGAGGTTTCCGATTGGATTTATGTGACCGTAGTGTATGATACAGGCAAAACGATCCTTTATCTGGACGGAGAGAAAAAGGCAGAAACAGCAAGCAGCATTGCCCTGCAGGATATTCTGGGTGGAAACAGTGTGCTCCAGATTGGCAAAGGCAACTGGGGAAACGGCGAGTATTATGACGGTTATCTGGATAACTTCAAGGTTCTCGGAAGGTCGATGACACCAGAAGAGATTAAAGCGGAGGCAGAAGCATATCATAATAATTCCATCAATGTGGTGAAGATTGAAAATATTATTCAGGGGATTGACGGTCTTACAGACATAGAAGCAAATCTGGAGACAAGAAAAACTTTGGAAGAACTCCGCGCAAATTACGAAAGCCTGAATGCGGTGGAAAAGGAACTTGTCACCAACATTGAGACATTGGTTGGAGCAGAGGAAGTATATCAGGAAAAGGTGGAAGATGCAGAGGCTGTTCTGGCAGAATTCACCCTGGACGATGCAGAAAACGGTCTCAAAGGTTCTGGAGCAGTGGCAGAAATAAAGAATGCGGGAGAACAGACAGCGACAGAATTTACAGAGGACGGAGAGAAGAAGGCGTTATCTCTGGACGGAAGTTCCTGGCTGGAGGTAAAAAAGGAAGATGGAAGTCCCCTGCTGACAAACGTGGAAGAATTGACGGTATCGTATTACAGTAAAGTGGGAAGAACGGAAACCAATTGGGCGTTCTACGCAGCGCAGAATAATGAATCACAGAATCCGGGGGCTGAGAAATATGTCGGTATTCTGGAAAACAACGGCAGTGTCACAGCAGAACGTTTCCTCAATGGCAGACAGCCCAGTGCATCTGGGAAAGCAGAAAATGGCTGGAACCATGTTGTGGTTGTCTACGGTGCGGATGAGACAAAGATTTATGTCAACGGAGTGCTGGCGGACACCGCAGCAAATAATGGAGCTCTGACAGAGATTCTGGGCAGCGAGAGTATTCTCCAGCTTGGAAAAGCGAACTGGGGAGAAGGAGAATACTATCTGGGACTTCTGGATGATGTAAAAATTTATAATCATGCCTTTACCGAGCGTGAAATTAAGATTTTAAGAGGCGAGATTGCAGATCCGAAAGAACTGAAAGGTAAAATTCAGGAAGCAAAGCTTGTCAATCAGCGTAACTACACAGAGGAAAGTTATGCAGCTTTGCGGGAGGCCATCAAACAGGCACGGAAGGATATGCAGACCGCAGATACGGAAGAGCAGGTGGCACAGGCCGTGGCAAAACTGCAGAAAGCCATAGATGAACTGGTCCCCAAAGCGCTTGATAAGGAAGCTCTGCAGACAAAGATTGCAGAGGCAAAAGCGATTGAGAAAGGGGAACATACCCAGGCAAGTTATGATCATCTGCAGACGGCGATTGAAGAAGCGGAAACAGCGCTGAATACGGCAAGGCTGCAGCATGAAATCGACGAGGCGCTGGAGAATCTTGAGAATGCGATCGGCGCGCTGAAAAAACTGGTCTATACAGAACTGGATAATCTGATTGCCCAGGCAAGGGAAAAAGAAGCGGAGAAATATACAGAACAGACATATCAAGCACTGCAGGCAGCTATTCAAACTGCAGAGCAGGCAAGAGATGAGGCGGCAACCCAGGCAGATGTAGAACTGGCAGTGAAGGATCTGCAGGCAGCTATTGACGCACTGGAGCGAAAAGATACAGAAGAGCCAGGAGGGCCTGACGATCCAGGTAAACCTGAAGATCCGGGGGATAATGAAAATCCAGGGGATAATGAAAATCCGGGAGATAATAAACCAGGAGACAATAAACCAGGAGCTGATGGAGATAAAGATGTTCTGGTGAAAGAACTGAAAATTAATCCCTCAAATAAAAATCTTACAGTGGGTGAGAGTTTTGCCGTGCAAGTGACAGTGAGCCCGGATAATGCAAAGAACAAAGAAGTTCAACTGTCCAGCAGCAATCCCGCGGTGGCGCAGGTTTCCGGAAAAACAGTGACTGCAGTAGGAGCCGGGGAAGCGGTGATTTCCGCAAAAGCCCTGGATGGTTCTAAGGCGGAAGCAGCGATTACGGTGAAGGTAAATCTCAATATGGTTAGTACTGTAAAGGCGGTACAGCAGAGCAGCAAGAAGTATGTGACGGTATCTTATGGAAAAGTCAACGGTGCGGCCAGCTATGATATCTACCGTTCTGTAAAAGCAGGCAGCGGCTATCAGAAGATTGGCAGCAGCACGGGAACCAATTATGTGGACAAAAAAGCAGCGGCAGGAAAGACATATTACTATAAAGTGACAGCAAAAGCAAAAACGGCAGGCTGCGACAGTGTGATCAGTACAAAATATGCGAAAGTCAAGGTTCTGGCAATTCCGAAGGTGAAAGTGAAGGCGCAGAAAGGCAGGAAAGTTACAGTTTCCTGGAAGAAGCTTAAAGGGGTAAATGGCTATGCGGTTTATACTTCCACCAAAAAGACCAAAGGCTTTAAAGCAGTAAAGACCATAAAGAAAGCTAAAACGGTGAAAGCAGTCATCAAAGCTAAGAAGACGGTGAAAAAACTGTATGTGAAGGTTCGTCCGTATTATTTAGAAAAAGGCAAAAAGGTATTTGGAACTTACTCTAAAACTATGACTGTAAAAATTAAGAAATAATTAAAAACAAAAAGGGCTGTCGCAAATACAGCATCAGACACAAGAATGAATGATATCTCACTTTTGGAGAATTATCTCGTATCTGGCTGCTGTTTTGCGGCAGCTCTTTCCTATGAAAGAAATAACAATATCATATTTTTGAAAAAGATATTATGAAAATCCATTCCTGGGATTGCTTTTGTTCAGAAATTATTTTAAAATCAAGGTATACAAAGACAAGGAAGAGGAGGAAAAGGTATGTATCAGTTTACGGAGGACTGCCTGACAGGCATTCCGGAAATTGATGAGCAGCATGAAAAGTTATTTGGTCTGATAAATGATATACTCGAACTGCTGCAAAATGAGATTCTTGATGATAAGTACCATCAGCTCAAGCAGATTTTGGAGGAACTAAAGGAATATGCAGATGTTCATTTTGCCAGTGAGGAAGCTTACATGGCAGCGATCAACGACCCAGAGCTGGAACTTCAGAAGAAGCAGCATCTCATTTTTCGGGAGAAGATCAGCAGTTTGGAGTTTTCTGATATGGATGATATAGAAGGGCAGCAGGAAATCCTGCAGGAATTGATGTGCTATCTCACAAGATGGCTGTATCACCATATTTTGAGCAGCGATATCATGATTGGCAAGATGCCGCCTATGGAAGAATGGCGGGAAGAGAAAAATCCCTGTGCCTTTACAGAAAAGTATCTCACAGGGATACCGCTGATTGATGGAGAACATGAGACTTTGTTTGAGATTATAGGAAGGGCAAATGACCTGGTGAAAGCGGAGCTTCTTCATGATAAATATGATGAGATTGTGGGGATTTTAAACGAGCTTAGAGAGTACACCAAGGAGCATTTCCGTGACGAGGAAGAATACATGGAGAGCATTCGTTATCCAGGTCTGCAGGCACAGAAGACAGCGCACCGTATATTTGCGTCAAGACTGGAAGAATTGGATTTGGAACAGATTGACGACAATCAGCAGGAATATCTGGAAGAACTGATGGAGTTTCTGTTCGGATGGCTGTCCAATCATATTTTAAAGTCTGATAAACTGATTGCGGAATAGACCAAAAATAACTTGTAATTGTTAAGGTAACAGTATAGAATAAATGTAAGATTTACAGTTAATCAATAAAAATGAAGGAGGTAACAAAACAATGGAAACATTGGCATTTGGAACAAACCAACGCGGGGAACAGGCATCGCTGTATGTGCTGGAAAATAAAAAGCATACGGTGATTAAGGTATCAGACCATGGGGCAACTCTGGTATCTGTGCTGATTCCGGATAAAAATGGTGTTGTGCGGGATGTGGTATTAGGTTATGACGAAGCGTTTGAGTATGACAGCCATACTTGCTATTTTGGCGCTACCATTGGACGAAACGGTAACCGTATTGACAAAGGACAGATGATGATTGACGGCAAACTCTGCCAGGTTCCGGCAAATGAGAACGAGAATAATCTTCACAGCGGACCGAATGGTTTTGACCGTGTGGTTTGGGAAGTGAAGGAGCGTACCGATAACAGCATCACTTTCTTCCATCTCAGTACAGAGGAGGAACAGGGATTTCCAGGTAATCTGAAAGTAGAAGTTACATATACACTCACGGACGAGGACGCAGTGGAAATCAGCTACCGCGGGGAAGCTGATAAGACCACCGTTATGAATTTTACGAATCATTCTTATTTCAATCTGGGCGGACATGACAGCGGTTCTGCAATGAATCAGAAACTGCAGATACTGGCAGATTCTTATAATCCGGTTATTGATTCTAAGTCCATTCCTACAGGCGAGATTGCGCCGGTAGAAGGAACCCCTATGGATTTCCGTACTATGAAACCAATCGGGCAGGATATTGAAGCAGATTTTGAACAATTGAAATTTACAGGCGGATATGACCATAACTATGTACTCAGCGATAAGGTTGGAGAAATGAAAGTTATGGCAAACGCATACTGCGAAGAGACCGGAATTGCCATGGAAGCATCTACAGATTGCTGCGGCGTCCAGCTTTATGCAGGGAATTTCATTGGCGACCAAACCGGAAAAGACGGTAAAGCATACTGCAAACGATGCGGCTTCTGTCTGGAATCTCAGTTTTATCCCAATGCGATGAATCAGGAAAATGTACCTTCTCCCATTGTAAAGGCAGGAGAAGTATTTACGACCAAGACCATTTACCGTTTCTATGTAAAATAATACAGGGTAAAATAATATAGGTTAAATTTATCGGATGAAATAGAAAAAAGTCTTTTCTTGTTGTATAAATATCCACAAAATAGACAATTCCTTTTTTGTGGAACTTATAGTATAATGAAAACATAACCCGCGTATGAAACGCGAGAAGGGAGAATTTTATTATGTCAAATGATTTATTTATGACAGAAGAGTATTTGACAGACCTGAACGCTTATTGGCGTGCAGCGAACTATCTTGCTGCTACACAGTTGTATCTGTTGGATAATCCAATGCTGAGAGAACCGTTAACCAGAGATCAGGTGAAGAAGAAAATTGTAGGCCACTGGGGGACTGTGCCAGGGCAGAACTTTGTGTATGCACACATGAACCGTGCCATCAAAAAGTATGATTTGGACATGATCCTGATTTCAGGACCTGGCCATGGCGGAAACTTCTTTGTGGCAAACTCTTATCTGGAGGGAACCTACAGTGAGGTATATCCGAATATCAGCCAGGACATGGAAGGACTTAAGAGACTGAACAAGCAGTTCTCCTTCCCAGGCGGCATTTCCAGCCACGTTGCACCAGAGACGCCAGGATCTATCAACGAGGGCGGTGAGCTTGGCTATTCAATTGCTCATGCATTTGGTGCAGTATTTGATAATCCGGATTTGATTGCGGCTACAATTGTAGGAGATGGTGAAGCTGAGACAGGACCTCTGGCAACCGCATGGCATTCTAATAAGTTCCTTAATGCTAAAAATGACGGTGCTGTTCTTCCGATTCTTCATATGAATGAGTACAAGATCAATAATCCTACTGTATTATCTCATATTTCTCATGATGAAGTTGAGAGCTTTTTCCATGGCTGCGGCTGGAAACCATACTTTGTAGAAGGCAGCGATCCTATGGAAATGCATCATAAGATGGCGGAAGCTGTTGATAAGTGTATTGAAGAGATTAAGGAAAATCAGAGAGCAGCAAGAGAAGACGGCAAGACCGAGAGACCTTTCTGGCCAATGATCGTACTTCGCACTCCTAAGGGATGGACAGGTCCTAAAGTAGTGGATGGACTTCAGGTAGAAGGCTCCTTCCGTGCACATCAGGTTCCTATTACAATGGAGAAACCAGAGCATTTGGATCTGCTCAAAGAATGGCTGCTGAGTTATCATCCGGAAGAGCTGTTTGATGAGAATGGCGTACTGATTCCCAAGCTTCGTGAAATGGCTCCTAAGGGAGACCGCAGAATCAGCGCGAATCCACATGCCAACGGCGGTAAGCTGCTGCGCGACCTGCGTCTGCCAGATTTCAGAGACTATGGCGTTGAAGTGAAAGAGCCAGGCAAGTTAGAAGCTCAGGATATGCTGAAATTGGGTGCATTTATCCGTGATATCTTTAAACTGAACAAAGAGGCAAAGAACTTCCGTATCTTTGGACCGGATGAGACTATGTCCAACCGCCTCTATGATGTTTTTGAGGAAGAGAAGAGAGACTGGAATGCTGATTATCATGATGCAGATGAGGATCTTGCGACAGACGGAAGAATTATGGATGCTTATCTGAGTGAGCATATGTGTGAAGGATGGTTAGAAGGTTATCTTCTGACAGGCCGTCATGGATTCTTCGCTTCTTACGAAGCATTTATCCGTGTAGTTGATTCCATGTGTGCACAGCATGCGAAGTGGTTAAAGGTTTGTAATGAACTTCCCTGGAGACAGAAGATTGCATCATTGAACCTGATCCTTACCTCTAATGTATGGCAGCAGGACCACAATGGATTCACACATCAGGATCCCGGATTCTTAGATCATATTTCTAATAAGAAAGCAGACGTTGTACGTATGTATCTGCCGCCAGATGCAAACTGTCTGTTATCCTGCTTTGACCATTGTATCCGCAGTAAGAATTACGTAAATGTAATTATTGCGTCCAAGCATCCAAGCCACCAGTGGCTGACCATGGAGCAGGCTGTGAAGCATTGTACCCAGGGTATTGGTATCTGGGATTGGGCAAGCAACGATCAGGGCGAAGAACCAGATGTTGTACTGGCATGCTGCGGCGATACACCTACCAAGGAAGCGTTGGCTGCAGTTACCATTCTGCGCGACAATCTGCCGGAAGTTAAGATTCGTTTCATCAATGTGGTAGATATGATGAAATTAGAGCCTTACAGCAAACATCCGCATGGATTGACAGATGTGGATTACGATGCGCTCTTTACCAAAGATAAACCAATCGTATTTGCATTCCATGGCTATCCTACTCTGGTACATGAGCTTACATATGAGCGCCATAACCGCAACCTGCATGTTCATGGATACTGTGAAGAAGGTACGATTACTACTCCGTTTGATATGCGTGTTCAGAATGAAATTGACCGTTTCCATCTGGTTATGGATATTGTAAATCAGCTTCCACAGCTTGGAAACCGCGGAGCATATCTGCTTCAGAAGATGCGCGATACGCTGGTAGCACATGATCAGTATATTGCTGCATATGGTCAGGATCTGCCGGAAGTAAGAGATTGGGTATGGCATACACCGGAAGAGAAATAATACGTCTTTTGTACAGACAGAAGAAATTGTAATTTTATAAGGGCTGCCGCATTACGATTTTCTAATTGTAATGCGGCAGCCTTTTTATATTATAGGAGACAACTTGTCACACTAAACCATGAAAGTGTCTTTCCTATCATATAAAAATAATATGCGCAGGGTCGGCCCCAGTGAAGCGAGGGTACGCGCACGAGAGGATTTATGCGCAAAAGCGCCGTGCGCGGCGCGTCAAAGTGTGCAGCCCCTCATGATTGAGGGGCTGGGGGAAGATTAGGCTTATTTTATTTTCACCTTTTTTGCCTTACTGTACTTACCATAGATAAAAGTCTTTCCAGATTTTTTATAAGGCTGTATGCGGAAATAATATAGTTTCTTCCGCTTCAGCTTGGAAATGGTTTTTGTCCTGGTTTTTGCTTTGGGAACGGTTATACTGCGTGCAGATTTAAACTTTGCGTTTGTTGCATACTGAATGCGGTAACCGTCTGCACGGGAAGCGCCTTTCCATTTAAGTACTGCTTTTTTGGCAGATTTGCTTTTTACAGAGGACAAGGAAATTCCTTTTGGCGCAATTTTAATGGTCACCGTTTTCTTCTGAGCCTTGAAAGAAGAGGTCTCAGAAGCGGTAATTGTAATTTTGGCAATACCGGTATTTTTAATGGTTATTTTTCCAGTTTTGCTGTTGACAGCGGCCACACTGGGGCTGCCAGAGTGGTAGCTGAGAGTGCCGTTGCCCTGGACCAGCTTTGCATTCAGAGAAAATGGTTTGTCTCCATAAGTTTTATTAAATGTGGATGTTACCGATATTTTCTGCTCTGATTTTTCAAGCGGCTCCTTTGTGGTGGTGTCTGTGGAATAAATCTGTGCAATCTGCCGGGGAGACAATGCGGCGCTGTAAACGGCAACGTCATCAAACTTAACATTTCTAACATCTTCATTTCTGTAAAATAAGCCAGAACCTACGCATACATTGACAGCATTTTGAATAGATGTTTCGGAAGCGTCAAAACATTGGCTCAGGTCTTTGGAAACGGACGCCGTCAACCGGCCGTCCAAGTATGTTTTAAGTCCCAGAGGATTGACAGAGCAGGCAAGGTGATGCCATTCATTCCGGCTGAACTCAGCAGGAGAGCTGTCTGCGAAAGAATTAGCTTTGATGCGGCAGGTCAGGTTAGCGCTGATGCTGGTCATTGGAGAATAGTTGCTGCTGTTGCCGCTGTTCGCCTCAAACAGTGAACTTTGGTTCATAGTATCAGAACCAATATTCACCCACATGCTGACGGTAAATCCTTCTCTTGTCACAGTGGATAAAGTGTCTTGCGGCAGACGCAGATAGTTGGCGGAACGTGCATCTTTTTCATTCTGCACCTGCAGGACGTTTCCACGGGAACTGTCTTTTACGATCGAGGAAGTTCCGACCAGGGAGGCGCTGCCTTTTTTCTGGGAATTCTTTGCTGGAGCCAGGCTGTTGCCAGAGGCTGGCGTCTCAAAGTCGAAGCTGTAAACCAATGCGTCTGCCAGTGACTTTGATTCTGTGCACTGGCTTCCCCACAGACAGGTATTGTTGTCCCCCATAACGGAAAAGGTCATGACTTTCTGGGGATTGTTTTCCTCATTGAACTGTTTATACAGGTATCCTTTATATGTCTGTCCGTTTAAGTTCAGAGTCATATAATCATAATTTTTGCCGGTGGCTGTAGATTTTTTCCAGGTGCCGTTCATGGCTCCTGTGACTGTACCGTCTGCACGTAAATCCAGACTTTGACTGTAGATCATATTGCCGTCCGTGGAAGTGCCGTGATTGATAAGCTCATAGCTGCCGACAATTTCATTATCCGTATAATGTCCAATTTCTTCTCCGCGGTATTCATAGACGGCAGGCAATGGCCACTGGTCTTCGTTCAGATATTGGCGGCGCACCCGGACCTGATGGCCTTCGTGCTGATTTTCTGGCAGATCAAACCGCTGGTGGTGGAACAGATAGCGGTTGCCATCATCGTCAATCAATGCTGAATTATGTCCTGCGGCGCGGTAACCTGGCTGCCCCTGGAAAGCATAATTTCCAATCAGCTTGACGCCGTATTTATCGTTATTGCTGCCACTGTCTTTGGCATTATTTCCAGCTGAATCTGTATAAGGGCCATATACGTTTTTGGAGCGGAAGAGCCGCATGTTGTAGCCGCCGCCAGACAACAGTCCGCCATAAGTCTCATACATGTAATAATAATCAGTTTCCTCATCGTACAGGATGTAGCCGCCCTCTCCAGACTGGTGGTTACCGCCTGCAATATGAGTACCGAAATAACGGTCTGTAAAATTTCCGGAAACTGGTTCCGTGCTGTCTTTTCCCGGATATTTCACGGCGCCGGTCGTTTTGTCAAGTTCGTGAATAAACAGTCCGCCGGACCAGGAACCATATACCATGTACAGATTTTGGTCTTTGCCGAAAAATACAGTTGGGTCAATAGCGTTGGGTCCATAATTGTGGTTCCAGCCTCCGTCACGGTCAAACCATCTGTCACTGACATTGGAAATGGTCCCGTTGTCAACAAGTTCTTTCAGGTTCAGGTAATCATTATCCCATTTTGTGTTCCGTTTGCTTACCCCACCGTTTTCTCCGTTGTCAACCGCGCCGTTTTGGGTGAATCCAGAATAGATGACGGTATCAATATGCTGGTAAGGTCCTTCCGGTGTTTTGGAGACTGCATAGCCGATACAGGAACGCCGCCAGGTGGAAGAAGTGCTGTAATACAGCATATATGCCCCTGTGGTGGAATCCGACCATACATAATGTGGATTGTAAATTGCGTCCGGGGCCCAGACGCCTAATCCGCCGTTTTTGACATCTCCATCGTCATAACCTGCCCAGGCAAAGGACTCAGCCAGATTGGTGAGAACTTCTCCATAGACTGAATCATTCTTCCAGCTGTCTTTATCGCCTCTGGCATTCCAGTCGGGATTGATCTGTGTCCACTGAATTAAATTGCTGGATTTTGCGTCAGCAAGATGCGTGCCAAAGAGATAGTAGGTGCCGTCTGCTTTGAGAATGGAAGGGTCATGGACCGATACCCTGGGCGTTTCCGGCGGGGCTTCTGCCGCTTTGGCATACTCTGTGGGAATGGAGACTGTAAGCAAAGCTGCGGACAATAGAACTGCTGCCAGTCTGTGAAATGTTTTTAACTTCATAAATGCCTCCGTTCTAAAATGTTATCTTTATGGTTGTAGTTTTATTATATAGGAAAAAGGTACAGAACGGAAGAGGGGTTTTTATCTTTGAGGGAATGTGCTATAATCTGGAGAGTGAACGGCATAGAATACGAAGAAAGGAAATTTTAGATGACCAAAGAAGAACTGGCGTTAGAGATTATTCAGAGATTAAAACAGGAATATCCCGAGGCAGGCTGTACACTGGATTATAACCAGGCATGGAAACTGCTGGTGAGTGTGCGTCTGGCAGCTCAGTGTACGGATGCCAGGGTTAATGTGGTGGTAGAAGGTTTGTATGACAAATATCCAGATGTAAAATCTCTTGCAAAAGCTCCTGTGGAGGAGATTGAGAAAATTGTAAGGCCCTGCGGTCTTGGAAAGAGCAAGGCACGGGATATCAGCGCTTGCATGAAAATACTGCATGAGGAGTATGAGGACAAGGTTCCGGAGGACTTTGACGCATTGCTGAAGCTGCCGGGGGTGGGCAGGAAAAGTGCAAATCTGATTATGGGAGATGTATTTCATAAGCCGGCCATCGTTACCGATACGCATTGTATCCGTCTTGTGAACCGGATGGGGCTGGTAGACAATATAAAAGAGCCCAAAAAAGTGGAAATGGCATTGTGGAAACTGATACCGCCAGAAGAAGGCAGTGATTTTTGCCATCGTCTGGTGTATCATGGCAGAGATGTCTGTACGGCAAGGACCAGCCCTCACTGTGACAGGTGCTGTATTCAGGATATTTGTGCCCGCAATGGCGTAGATAAGTAGAAATCTAAGAGAGAAAAGAGGAAAAAATATGGCAAGAATCAAACCGTTTCGTGCAATCAGGCCCAGCAGGGAGAAGGCGGACAAGATCGCGGCCCTTCCCTATGACGTATATAACCGCAGAGAAGCGAAAGCAGAAGTAGAGAAAAATCCAGAGAGCTTTTTGAAGATTGACAGGGCAGAAACCCAGTTGGGAGATGAGACAGATACGTATGCTCCGGAAGTATACCAGAAGGCGCACGATACCTTATGGGAGATGGTGGAAGAAGGCTCTTTTGTACAAGAAGAGACAAACTGTTACTATGTTTATGAACTTACCATGGACGGAAGGACTCAGACGGGTCTTGCCACCTGTGCTTCTATTGATGATTATGAGCAGGGTGTCATTAAAAAGCATGAGAATACAAGAGCTGAAAAGGAGCAGGACCGAATACGGCATGTAGATGCCTGCAACGCACAGACAGGACCGATTTTTCTTGCATATCGTTCCAATCCGACAATTAATGATGTGGTGGATGTGGTAAAAAAGAAAGAATCGTTATATGATTTTGTGTCGGAGGACCGAATACGTCACAGAGTGTGGGTTATTTCTGATCCGGCACAGATTCATGTCATAGAAGAAGCGTTTGCTTCTGTGGGTGAAATCTATATTGCGGACGGACATCACCGTGCTGCCTCAGCAGTGAGAGTGGGACAGATGCGCAGAGAAGCTAATCCAGATTATAATGGGGAAGAAGAATTTAACTTTTTCCTGTCGGTGCTGTTTCCGGATGAACAGCTTATGATTATGGATTATAACCGTGTGGTCAAAGATTTAAACGGCATGTCGGAGACGGCATTTTTAGATAAGGTATCAGAAATTTTTCAAGTGGAGCTTAGAAACGGCCAGGAGATAAAACCTGGAAGAAAGGGAGAATTTTCCATGTATCTGGGAGGAAACTGGTACAAATGCAGTATTCTGCCAGAGGACAGTTCTGATGACCCGGTGGAGGGTCTTGATGTATCTTTGCTTCAGAAAAAACTTCTGTCTCCGGTTCTTGGAATCAGGGACCCAAAGACAGACAGCAGAATTGATTTTGTAGGCGGAATCAGGGGAACCAAAGAGCTGGAGCGGCGCTGCCATACAGACTGCGCAGCAGCTTTTGCCATGTATCCCACTTCCATTCAGGAGTTGTTTGCAGTAGCGGACGCAGGACTTTTGATGCCTCCAAAATCCACCTGGTTTGAGCCGAAACTGAGAAGCGGAATTTTTATTCATGCCTTATAATGCGCATGTGAGAACACAGTCCGGATTTTCCCCTGCAATTTGGGAAGAGACCGGGCTGTTTTGATGTCTGATCCTTCAAAAATATTGGAAACAAGGAGGATATAATGGAGCTAAGGGAATATTTGCAGCAGGAGGAATTTGTGGTAAAGTGCGAGTGCGGCATCAGCCTGATGAACGCCAAGCTGCAGATTATTAATGCAGAGCTTGGAATGCGGTTTGGAAGAAAAGTGATCCACAGCATGTCCAGCCGGATCAAATCCTATGACAGTATTGCAGGAAAGTTAAAGCGCAAGGGTCTTTCAGAAAGCGTTTTGGCAGTCAGGGAACATATCAATGATCTGGTGGGAATCCGCGCCGTGTGCACTTATACAGATGACCTTTATCAGATTGCGGAAATGCTCTGTGCCCAGAAAGATATGAAACTGTTAAAAAAGAAAGATTACATTAAGAAACCCAAAAAGAGCGGTTACCGCAGCCTGCATCTGATATTTCTGGTTCCGATTTCTTTTCAGGCGGAAGTGTACTGGATTAAGATTGAAGTGCAGCTTCGGACGGCCGCCATGGATTACTGGGCGGGGCTTGATTATCAGCTTCAGTATAAAAAAGAAAACCGTGAGGCAAAAAATATAGGAAAAGAACTGAAAGAGTATGCCAATGCCATTCAGCAGATTGACAGTAAGGTATTGGAACTGCGGAAGTGGATTGAAGCGATTTAGTAAAAGATAATTTTGTTAAAAATATATATAACAGTGGCACGGATATTGATTTTTTGATATAATTCTTAATAGTTAAAGGGATCATGAAACTACGAGATGAAGCTTGAAGAAGGGAAGTGCTGCTATGGACGGAAAAAGGAAAGGCCCAAAAGTAAACATAATGTTTAAAATTTTGGCGATCGCTATATTGCCGCTGCTGGTGCTTGCAGTGGTGAGCACAGTGTTTTCTGCACGGATTATCAGGCAGGGAATGGAGGAAGAAGCGATCAAGCGCCTGGAGGATATTACCGAGGGCGTAAACGAGTCTTTGAATGCGCTGGGGGAAGGCAATTATCGACTCAACAACGGAGAAATCTATAAGGGGAAAATTAATATTTTGGAAAAACTGCCGTATCTCGAGGCGTTTGCAAAAGATTCTGGCATTGATATCACCTTGTTTTATGATGACGTGCGCAGAGTCACTACTTTGATCGACAAGGATTCCGGAGAACGCATGATAGGCACTCAGGCGGCAGACCATGTAAAGGAAATAGTCCTGAATCAGGGAAACAGGTTCTTAGACATGGATTTAGAATTGAACGGAGAAGAGTATTTCTGCTGTTATATACCGCTGAAGAATACAGACGGTGCAATTGTGGGAATGATTTTTGCAGGAGAGCCCAGCAGCGGCATTCGTCAATATATTGAAAGCGAAATTTTAAAAGTTGTCTGGATGAGTCTGATCATTATTCTTTTGGGGGCGGCAGTCGTCATCGGGTTTTCCAGAAGGCTTGGCAGAGCGATAAGGGCGGAAGAGAATGTTATTGAAGAGCTGGCCGCTGGAAATCTGGATATTGCCATAGAACCCGGTTTGAAGAAGCGTCAGGACGAATTAGGAAAAATTGCCAGATCGCTGGATTATTTGGTTTCGCAGTTATCAAATATTCTCCGAAATATCCAGCAGTCTTCCGGGGAGCTGATGAAGTCGGGGCAGTCTCTGGATGAGATGGCAGAGCGTGTGAACGTGAATGCCGGAGAGATTGGGAAAGCCGTAGAAGAGATTTCCGCAGGGGCAGCTTCTCAGGCGGAAGAAATTGAGCATGCATCTGGGCAGATTATGGATATGGGGGCAATGATTGAGCATATTGCCGGAGGCGTAGATAAACTGAATAACACTTCCATTACCATGAAGCAGGCTGGCGATACATCGGCAGAGATCATGCAGCACCTTGCACAATCTACAGACAGAACAAACGAGGCGATCCGTAAGATCGGGGCGCAGATTTACGCAACCAATGAATCTGCACAGAAGATTCGGGAAGCAGTGGATATCATTTCTTCTATTGCTGACCAGACTTCTCTGCTGTCTCTGAACGCCAGCATTGAAGCTGCAAGGGCAGGTGAGTTCGGAAAAGGATTTGCAGTGGTTGCTTCGGAAATTCAGAAACTTGCCGATGAATCCAGTCAGTCCGCCCAGACCATTACAGACGTTATTGCCGCTTTGATTGCAGAATCTGATATGACAGTAAAGATTATGCAGGAAGTGGAAGAGATTATCGTTGACCAAAGAGAGAAACTTGAGGCAACCCAGAAACATTTTGCAGATGTGGAAAATGGAATCAACAGTTCCAGAGAAGATACCACTATGATTGAAGAGAGAACCAGGGTCTGTGATGATTCCAGGAAAACCGTGGTGGATGTGATTGCAAATCTTTCTGCGCTTTCTGAGGAAAATGCTGCTTCGGCACAGGAGACTACAGCGTCCATGGAAGAATTGAGCGCTACCATCAGTATGCTGGCAGAAGCGGCAAACAGCTTAAAGGGACTGTCAGACCAGATGGACCAGGAAATGAAATTCTTTAAACTGTAGGGAAGAGCCAAAAGAAAGTCAGGGAGCGTCATGAGTGGAAATAAACAGAATTTGGAAAAGCAATGCGCAGAGGAAGTGAGACAGATGCGCCGGGAACTGGCAGAGCTTCGCAGAGAGCTGGAGAAGGAAAGGGAACTGCGCCGTCTTGGACAGCTGGAGCTTCTGCAGGTTCAGGTGGACCCTCATTTCCTCTATAATACCCTGGATGCCATTGTGTGGCTGGTAGAGGCAGGAAAACAGCAGGAGGCAGTGGAGATGCTAAGTCAGCTGTCTCTGTTTTTTCGGATTGCCTTGTCAAAGGGGCATGATATTATCCGGTTAAAGGAAGAAATTGACCATACCACAAGTTATATGAATATCCAGCAGATGTGTTATGGTGACAGTATGGAGTATAAAATTCTGCTGCCCAAAGAGCTGGAAGAGGTTCGTATTCCTAAACTAACCATCCAGCCTCTGGTGGAAAATGCATTATACCACGGTGTCAGGGAAAAACGTGGAAAAAGTACAATCAAAGTCGTCTGTAAAGAACAGGATGAGAATGTTTTGATTACAGTGGAGGATAATGGAAAGGGAATGCGTCCAAGCCAGAAGAAAGAGCTGGAAAATGCCCTGGAGGAAGGCGGACGCGCAGGGTTTGGAGCCGCTGCAGTTCATGAAAGGATTAAATTATATTTTGGGAAACAATATGGGATAAAAATTTATTCAGAATATGGGGAGGGAACCAGGGTAGAACTCCGGTTTCCCAAAGAAATTCGTAAGGGATAGAAATGATGTAAGCAGAAGCCATATGATCTCAAATTTCAGCAAGGAGGAAGCGAAATGTTAAAAGTATTTCTGGTGGAGGATGAAAGCATTGTCAGAGAGAATTTGCGGGACAGCATCATGTGGCAGCAGTATGGATATCAGTTTTCCGGGGAGGCAAGTGATGGAGAGATGGCGCTTCCTATGATTCGGAAAGTGAAGCCGGATTTGCTGATTACTGATATTAAAATGCCGTTTATGGACGGTCTGGCATTGTCTGGCATTGTAAGCCAGGAGTTTCCTCAGATGAAGATTATCATTATCAGTGGTTACAGTGAATTTGAATATGCACGGCAGGCAATTCGTGCCGGAGTAGAACAGTATCTGCTAAAACCAGTGACTCGTTCTGCTCTGCAGAAGGCGCTTTTGGAGATCCGGGATAAAATAGAAAATGAGCGGGAACAGGAAGTTTACCTGGAGAAATACAGGGAAGATATGCAGGAATATGAACAGTTTTCACGGAGAATTTTCTTTGAGAAAGTATTTGAAGGGCAGCTTTCGGTTCAGGAGATTTATGAAGAAGCGCAGAAGCTTTCTCTGGAAATGGATGCTGCGGTCTATAATCTTGCCATGGTAAGCCTGAGAGAGAAGAGAAATACAGAAGAGCGCTCTCAGGAGTCCCGCCTGGTGGCAGGCAAGAGAGAAGAGCTGACCAGATATTTTCTGAGATATCCAGAGTTTTTGATTTTCCGGTGGAATGTTAATACGTATGGAATACTGATCAAAGGGGAAGAAGAGCAGATGGAAGAACTGAGGAATAAATGCCAGGAGAATATTATCAGGATTTGTTCCGGGAATGATACAGAGATGGAGTGGTGCTGTGCCATAGGGGAACCCGTGGAGCGGCTCAGTCTTCTTCCGCAGGTATACAGTAAAGTGAACCATATGATGTCCTGCCGGTTTTTAAGGCCGGCACAGCATATACTTACTATGCAGACCACTGAATTTTCCTGTCAGGATGGGGAGTCTTTAGAAGATGTGGACATTGCCAAGATGGATCCGGAGGTGATTAAGAATTTTCTGGAACATGGTCAGGTAGAAGAAATTGAAGATTTTGTGGATGGCTATCTGGAGGGGCAGAAGGACGCGTTGGAATCTAAGATTTTTCGGGATTATCTGATGCTGAGCATCCGCTTTACAGTTATTGCTTTTGTAGAAAGGATCGGGTACAGCCAAAGAGAGCTTCTGGAAAATACATATACAGATCAAATGCAGATTTTAAGCCTGAATGTGGAGGACATGCGGTTTTACATGGCGGAGCTCCTTCATCGTGCCATGGAGCTCAGTGACCGTGTCATGGAAAGCCAGAGCAAGAAAATGATTAAAAGAGCTATGGCGTATATTGAGGAAAATTATACGAAAGAGTCTATCTCATTAAATGAAGTTGCGGGGGCGGTGGAAGTCAGCGCTAATTATTTCAGTACCGTCTTCCGGCAGGAAATGGAGATGACTTTTACAGAATATGTAACACAGAAACGCATGGAGAAAGCAAAAATCCTTTTGCGCCAGACAGAGAGGCAGTCTGGCGACATCGCGGCAGAAGTAGGGTTCAAGGACCCGCATTATTTCAGCTTTGTATTTAAAAAAACCCAGGGATGCACGCCGCGGGAATACCGCAGCGGGATAAAAATGTAAACTAAAACTGAGGAGGGGCGTCACTTCCCTTTTGGATCAGCTTCCAGGATAAATCTTCTGATAATACAGGTTCGCCCTGTATTATTTTAAGGAGAGCTGCCGCTGCTGCTGTCCCAAGCTCCTGGTCATGGGACAGAGTGGTAATGCGGACAGAATTTAAGTCACTCATATAGCTGTTGTCAAAAGAGACCACAGAAACATCTTCTGGTACACGTATGCCGGCATATCTCAGTTCGCGTATCAGCCAATAAGCAATTTCATCATTTTGGCAGATTACAGCGGTATACATGCCTCTGTTCCGGCGCAGGAGAGGGGCGAAAAATCCAGTGTCTGACCGTGTCTGCAGAGCTTCTAGCTGTGGGATGGTGTACCAGACCGTAAGATCGTCAGCGGCTGGAATATTGTAGTCCCGAAGCGCTGTGACAAAACCAGAATACCGTTCAATGCCTTGCAGGTCATCTATTTTAAAAATACCTGCAATTTGTGTATGTCCTTGCTGTATCAGATGTTGTGCCAGAAAATATCCTCCGTAGTAATTGTCATCTTTGATGCAGATGGAAGAGGAAAAGGCAGGGTAATATCCGCCAGCGAACAGAACAGCGATACCTTTTGCTAATAAGCATTCATAAAGATCCAGATTTGGGTTGGGCAGCGCGGTTTTAGTTCCTTCTGCAATCAGCCCCCGAATAGAGGTGTCTTTTAGTTCTTCTAATATTTCCCGTTCAGCAGAGATTTTCGAATAAGTTGTATAGATTTTAGTGGAGTAACCTTTGGCTCCCAGAACAGATTTAATATTTGACAAAAAAGCAGGTGTGGTATATTCTTCGGCATTATTTACCATGACAGCAACCGTGTTCTGTCTTGCTCCCAGACCAGTGGAAAAAGAACCGCTGCCGTGCCGCTTTTCGATGAGACCTTCTTCTGCCAAAAGAGAAAGAGCCGCCCGTACTGTC
This sequence comes from Lachnospiraceae bacterium, assembly GCA_910575075.1. Lineage (GTDB taxonomy): Bacteria > Bacillota > Clostridia > Lachnospirales > Lachnospiraceae > Petralouisia. The sequence continues at coordinate 60,373 of CAJTCY010000011.1, read as the reverse complement.
TGACGGCTTACATGATATTGCTGGCAGAGGGTGTGTTCTGAAGGGAGCTTGTAAACTCCGTTTCCTGTATTTTGGAAAATAAGATTTCTTAACAAACTGGCGAGGTGTGTGTATTTTGCAGGCATTTCAGGCTCCTTTTTGATATGATATGGCAGGGCGGCAGTTACACGTCTTGGCGTGAGTGAAGAACGACTTCCTGTCCTTACAAATATAGCATATTTTTTCCAGTATGTCATATCTTGCAGGAAATTTTTAGGGGATCTTAATGTAAAAATTATCAGATGTTTTGTATAACTATAAATTATTTTTGTACATGGATTTGCTTTACCAGTAAAAAAATGAACAAAAAATGAACGAAATATGGACAAAATTGAAAAAACGACAAAAAATACATAAGAAATTAAAAGGAATGGAGAGAGTAATTGATAGAAAATTAAGGGGAAATATGAATAAAAAATAGAAAAATATGATTTAAATAGTAGTAAAACAAACTAAAAAATAGAAAAAATGAAAAAATAGAACAAGTTGTATTTTAAATTAAAAATAAATAGGATAACTTGTATTGGATATTGCGACAAATATAAAAAAGAGGAGCCTGCCGTTATTGACGAAAAGGGGGAAAAATCTTAAAATAAAATCACCAACGGCGATATGCCGAAAAAAAGGGAGGACATGTAAAATGTTAAAGAAAAAATTAGCAGCTTTTCTTGCTGTAGCTATGGTTGCAGCAACAGTAGTTGGATGTGGCGGAGAGGAAAAGAAAGAGACTGACGCACCAGCAGCAAAAACAGATGACGCAGCGGATACAGACGCAGCAGCAGATACTGATACAGATGCAGCAGCAGATACTGATACAGATGCAGCAGCAGATACGGACGCTGAAGCAGATACAGATGCTGAAGCAGATGCTGACGGCGGCGCAGCTTCTGGAGAGTTGATTAAGGTTGGCGTTATCAACAACGATCCTAATGAGTCTGGATATCGTACAGCTAACGTTAATGACTTACAGGAGAAATTTACAGAAGAGAACGGATATGATGCATCTTTCGCTTACAGCTTAAAAAATGATGAGCAGATTACAGCAGCTCAGAAGTTTATCCAGGACGGTGTAGATTATCTTCTTCTTTCCGCAGCAGATACAGCTGGTTGGGAATCTGTTCTGCAGGATGCTAAGGATGCAGGAACAACCGTTATTCTTTTCGACCGTACAATCGATGCACCTGAGGATCTTTATGCAGCATCTATCGTATCTGATATGGAAAAAGAAGGTCAGATGGCAGTTGACTGGCTTGCAAGCCAGAACCTTGATGAGTACAATATCATTCACCTTCAGGGTGTAATGGGTGCAGCAGCTCAGAAGGGACGTACTGCAGCTCTTGATGCAAAATTTGCAGAGGGCTGGAATAAAGTTACACAGCAGACTGCTGAGTGGAATGCTGAGAAGGCACAGCAGATCGTTCAGTCTGTTATTGATTCTGGTGAGAAGTTCAATGTTATCTATGCAGAGAATGATGACATGGCTAAGGGTGCTGTAGCAGCTCTTGATGCATCTAACATTTCACATGGTGTAGACAAAGAAGTAATCATTATGGGATTTGACTGCAACAAGTGGGCTCTTGAAGAACTTCAGAAGGGCAATTGGAACTATGACGGACAGTGTAATCCATTCCAGGCTGACGATATCGACCACGTAATCCAGGAACTGGAAGCTGGCAACGAACTTGCTGAAAAGAAGATCATTCTGGAAGAGCAGGGATTTGATGCTACTACCATTACACAGGAACAGATTGATGAGTTCGGTATCTAATTTTTGAATTACGAATGAGATAATTTTAGTGTTTATTAAAAAAGCGGCGCAGCAAAAGCGGAAGTTTTCGGGGCTGCGCCGCTTTTTCTCTCAGAAGAGCTTTGCTAAGCGTTCTAAGAAAAAACTTATCGCAGTGCGGCGGAGGTGAGTTATGTCGCAAAAGCGACCTACCGCAGGCGGAGAATCCTGCGCATCAGGATTCTTTTTTATTGTGTTTATAACCATTTTCGTGTATTTACGGAGATGATTATGATAGGAAGTGAAAAATTATAGGAGGTGAACTCGTAGGTGAAAGATAATGCTGTATTAGAGATGAGAAACATTCACAAAAGCTTTCCCGGAGTGCGTGCCCTGCAGGGAGTAGATTTTACATTGCGTAAGGGTGAAGTTCATGCGCTGATGGGTGAGAATGGTGCAGGAAAGTCAACCCTGATCAAGGTATTAACCGGAGTTTATGGGAAAGACGAAGGAAACATTTTCCTGGATGGGGTTGAAGGACCGGTGGCTATTCATTCTCCCCAGGATGCTCAGAAGGTAGGTATCAGTACGGTGTACCAGGAAATTACACTCTGTCCGAACCTGTCTGTCGCAGAGAATATGTTCATTGGCCGGACCAGCGGCATTGGACAGAACTGGAAGAAGATGAACAAAGACACAGATAAGATTCTGAAATCTCTTGATATTCCCGCAACTGCTACACAACAGTTAGAGACCTGCTCTATTGCGGTTCAGCAGATGATTGCTATTGCACGTGCCGTTGACATGGACTGTAAGGTATTGATTCTGGATGAGCCAACGTCTTCCCTGGATGAGCAGGAGGTTGAGAAGCTGTTTAAGCTTATGCGTGACTTAAGATCAAGAGGTGTGGGAATCGTATTTGTTACTCACTTTCTGGACCAGGTATATGAAATCTGTGATCGGATTACCGTTATGCGTGACGGTCAGCTGGTTGGTGAGTTTGAAATCAAGGATCTGCCCCGTGTGAAACTTGTTTCGAAGATGCTTGGTAAGGAAATGGATGATATGTCTGATATCAAGGGTGAGCAGAAGGCATACGAACGTAAAGCGGGATCTGTACCTGTACTGGAAGCAGAGAACCGTGTCAGTGATGCAGGAATCAAACCCTTTAATTTCCATATTGACAAAGGTGAAGTTAACGGATTTACCGGTCTGCTTGGTTCTGGACGAAGCGAATGTGTCCGTGCCCTTTTCGGCGCTGACCGTGTAACTGGCGGAACTGTTAAGATGAATGGTAAAACTGTTAAGATTAATAAGCCGTTAGATGCCATGAAAAATGGTATTGCATACCTCCCGGAAGACCGTAAGGGAGATGGTATTGTAGGAGATTTATCTGTTCGTGATAATATCATACTTGCCCAGCAGGTACTGAGAGGATTTATGAAACCATTCTCTAAGGCAGAGGCAAATAAGATTGCAGATGAGTACATAAAACTTCTTAGTATTAAGACAGCTTCTGCTGATACCCCAATCAAGTCTCTGTCCGGTGGAAATCAGCAGAAATGTATCCTTGCCCGCTGGCTGTTTACACATCCGGAATATTTGATTTTGGATGAGCCTACCCGTGGTATTGATGTGGGAACGAAAGTTGACATACAGAAATTAGTGCTCAAGCTTGCGTCAGAAGGAATGAGCGTTACATTCATATCTTCTGAGTTAGATGAGATGCTGCGTACCTGTTCACGTCTGGTAGTTATGAGAGACCGTAAGATGGTAGGCGAGCTTTCAGGAGATGATTTGAACCAGAGTAAGGTTATGAGTACCATTGCTGGAGGTGACAAATAATAATGGAGAAAAAACAAGTAAAAAAATCAGATGACAGTTTAGTAATGAGAATCGTCAGACATCAGATGTTTATCCCATTGGCAGCGCTGTTAATTCTTGCAGTGTTCAACCTGATTGCTGACCCTGGATTTTTTAAGATTTCATTGAAAGAAAATAGCTTAGGCAATCCTGTTTTATCAGGTTTTTTAATCACTATTCTGGATAGCGGATCTGAACTTGCTATTCTTGCTATCGGTATGACCCTGGTAACAGCGGCTTCCGGCGGACAGGATATCAGTGTGGGCGCAGCGGTTGCTATTGCAGGTAGTGTGCTGCTGCGTGTTCTGGGCGGAGGAAATTCACGTCCTGAAACTCTTGCGACACCAGTTATCGTTGCCTTCTTGGCAAGCTGTGTAGTGGCAGCGTTATTTGGAGCATTTAACGGTGTATTGGTAGCTTATTTTAAGATCCAGCCAATGATTGCAACCTTGATTCTATACATGGCAGGACGTTCTATTGCGGCATGGATTAACAATAATGAGCTTCCAGTTATCAATGATGAATCATTTTCTTATTACGGCGGTTTTATTCCGGGAATTCCAATTCCTACACCGTTCTTTATCGCGGTAATTTGTATTGTCATTATTTTATTAGTGCTTAAATTTACAAATCTGAGATTGTATGTTCAGTCAGTAGGTATTAACGAGAATTCTTCCAGACTGAATGGTTTGAATCCGGCAGCAATCAAGGTGTTGTCCTTTGTAATTCTTGGTATCTGCGTAGCAGTGGTTGGTCTGATTAAAGTAAGCCGTATTTCCAGTATTAACTATTCCGTTATCGCTAAGGATATTGAAATGGACGCCATCCTGGCAGTAGCTTTAGGTGGAAATGCATTGAGCGGCGGTAAATTTAACATGATGTCTTCAATTCTTGGAGCTTATGTCATCCAGTTCCTGACGCAGACTCTTTATAAGTTTAAAGTATCAGCTGATGCACTTCCGGCTTATAAAGCAGTTGTGGTAATCGTTCTGGTAGTTATCAGTGCACCTACTGTGAGAGATTGGTTCTCCAGTCTTTCAAAGAAGTTCAAGGTTAAGGAGGTAGCTTAGTATGTCAAATAATAAATCATCTGCATCCGGTGGCTTCATGGATAAAATGAAAAATCTTACCGACACAAACCTACTCCTTACAATTACGATTGTAATATTTTTCCTGATGTATATTGGAGCTATGATATTTCAGGGAGGAGGATTCCTGAAAGCTCAGACATTCCTGAACCTTTTGAATGCCAATGCAGCATTAATCATCCTTGCCTGTGGCTTGAGCCTTGTTATGATTACCGGCGGAATTGATATTTCTGTCGGCGGCGTTACGGCATTGGTTAGTATGAGTTGTGCCGTATATTTGGATCACAAGGGCGGTAATGTATTCGTATCTGTGCTTTTGGCATTGGTAATTGGTCTTGCCTTTGGTGCGTTCCAGGGATTTTTGGTTGCTTATCTGGATATTCAGCCATTTATTGTTACCCTGGCCGGAATGTTCTTTGCCCGTGGTATGACCACAATTGTTAATAATCAGCCCTTTAACGTAGTCAATGAAGCATTTACAAAATTGAAAATGACTCGTGTGGTTATTCCTGGTCTGGGTTCAACCAACAGAAAAGGCGTTTATGTAGATGCTTATGTTGAGATTGGTGTGATTGTCGCTATTCTTGTAGTAGTTGTTATGTTCTGTATGCTTAGATGGACAAAACTTGGACGTTCTTTCTATGCAGTAGGAGGTAACAAGCAGAGTGCACTGATGCTTGGTATTAATGTTAAGAGAACAAGATTTATCTCTCACTTAATCTGCGGACTCTTAGCTGGTATCGGTGGATATGTATACTTCCTCCATGTTGGATCAGGTTCTCCGTCTCATGCGACTGGAGCAGAAATGGACGCAATTGCGTCTTCTATCATCGGCGGTACTATGCTGACGGGCGGTGTTGGTAATATTGCTGGTACTTTCTTTGGTGTAATGTCACTGGGTCTTATTCAGAATATCGTTTCTTCTGCAGGACTTGATCAGGCTTGGTGGACAGGAATTACAAGAGCTGTTATGCTTTGTCTGTTCCTGGTTATCCAGAGTGTGGTTATGGCTCGTAAGAAGAAAGCTTAAGACGTATAATTACATAAGAAATATTCAGAAGGCTGCCATTGGCAGCCTTCTTTATTTTTTATCTAATAGGAAAGACCTTGTCACGTTAATTTGTTGAAAATGTTTAGTTAATTTGCCAAGCGCTTATTTTTAACAAAAAATGGATGTTTTTTCTATAGATTTTTAGTCGAATAACTTGCTTTTTTCAGTAAAATTTAGTAAAATACAAGTACCATTGTGGAGCTGCTTTTAAGATGGAAGGTTCTATGCCATCAAGCTTTACAAAGCGAAACTATATTTTATAAAGGAGGACTATATGATTAAGAAAAACATCATGAAGAAATGCTTGGCGGGAATTTTATCCTTTGCCATGACGGTTACGTTGCTTCCGGCAAATGCGTTGGGCACAGTTCAGGCGGCAGAAGATGGACCAAAGCCGGTTCTGCATTATGACATGAGCCACGCAGACGGCAAATTGACAGATATCAGCGGGAATCATCTGGATGGAAAATTACAGGGAATTACCGATGATGATTTTGTGTCCACAGATGATGGCATGGAACTTAAATTTGCCAACAGACAAATGTATGTTGAGATTCCGGCAGGTGTAATTAAGAATGGCGGAAGTTATGCTTCTCCATCTGAAGGAAGTGAGGAAGCCTTTACGATTGAAGCAACTTATACCAACAAGAAACAGTCGACAGCATGGCTCTTTACACTGGGCACTACTGTAACAGGATGGCCGAAAGTGTTTGATTACCTTTTTGTGGCTCCCAATTCTGGGGATGGCAAGTATGCTGGTAAGATGCTGGCAGCGATCAAGGATGGTTATCAGTATACTGCTGACAGCGAAGGCAAAAAGCCTTCTGCCAAAGAATACCGTTATGCCCCCGAAGACTCAGATCCAGTTCTCCAGGGCGACAATGATGGGGGAAGGAATGTGGTGACGGTTGTCTTTGACAGAGGAAAGGTTACATATTACTTGAATGGCAAGAAGTCAAGCGTTACAGATTCTAAGATTGAGATCCAGAAACTTTTGCAGTCTAACAGTACGGAAGACTGCATTGGATATATTGGTAGATCTCTTTATAATGGCGACGCTAATTTTGAGGGGACTTTGCTGGATTTCAAGATTTATGACCAGGCGATGACAGAAGAAGAAGTGGGCGAAATTCATGAAAGCCTTGCCAAAGAAAAGGCCATTAAATCTGTAAAAGCGAAATTACTTTCAACCATGCTGAATAAGAACGAAAATGTGGATCAGGTGACTTCAGATTTATCTTTCCCGGCAGAGATGGAAGGAATTAGTTTGACATGGACACCCAGCGATACAGCGTTAGTTAGTGCACAAGGCAAACTGCTCTACGATCAGGACGAGGCCCGGACATTGACCGTTACAGTGGTTGGTAAATATAACAATGAATCTGTGATAGAAGAGACTTATACCATTAAGGTGATAAGTGCAGACGGTGCAGAGTATGACAACCTGACCATTCACAATATGGACAATATTAAGGGAAATATTACACTTCCTGCAAAGGGAGCAAATGGTTCTGCTATTACCTGGGCATCTGAAAAAGAGAATGTGATCAGTGCGCAGGCACAGGGGGAAAAACCGGCTGGTGTTGTAAACCGGCAGAGTGCAGATACAAAAGTTAAATTGACAGCAACCATCAAACAGGCAGGCGGAGATAAGACAAAAGAGTTTAATGTTACAGTAAAGGCAAAGGCAAATGTAGATGAAATGACAGATTATGTGTTCGCATATTTTGCCGGAGATGGAGAGGGAGAACAGATTTTTCTGGCTTCCAGCCGAGATGGATTGAACTGGGAAGAATTAAATGGAGGAGAACCAGTATTGAAATCTGAGCTGGGGACCAAAGGGCTGCGTGATCCATATATCCTGCGTTCTCCGGAAGGCGACAAATTCTATCTGGTAGCGACAGACTTGTCAATTGCAGCGACAAACTGGGATTGGGATGGTGTTCAGAAACGCGGCAGCCAGGCAGTTATGGTATGGGAGTCTGATGACCTGGTTCACTGGACAAATCAGAGAATGGCTGTTGTAAGCGCACAGATTGAAGCAGGATGTACCTGGGCGCCAGAGGTATTCTATGACGATACTACCGGAGAATATATGCTGTTCTGGTCCTCTAAGGTAAAAAGCGATAATTATGCAAAACAGAGAGTTTACTATTGTAAGACCAGAGATTTCTATACTTTTACAGAACCACAGATTTGGATAGAGAACAGTTTCAGTACGATCGATACCACCGTAATTCGCGGAGACGATGGCAAATACTACCGTTTCTCAAAAAATGAGGCTGGTGATGCGAAATACATCTATGAAGAGGTGGCAGATACTCTGCTCGGTGAATGGAAAGGCGTGGGCTGGACGACAGAGCCTAAGCAGATCGGCAAAGGTGAAGGTCCCAGTTGTTTTCGGTTCAATGATGACGACCAGGAAGAGGCAAATGCAAAATACTGTCTGCTGATTGATGATTTTAGCGGTATCAGATATTATCCGATGATTACCAAAGACCTGGCGTCCGGAGAGTTTACCGATGCAAGAAATAAAGCGAGCCTGCCGAAGAAGCCCTGTCATGGTACGGTAATGAATATTACCACGGCAGAATATGAGGCACTGGAAAGCGAGTATGGAAGACCAGTTTTAACCAAAAACAGCCTGCCAAATTATGTAACGGTAGGTTATACACTGCCTGATAAGATTGAAGTTCAATATGCAGGCCAGATACAGGAAGTGGAAGTTATCTGGGATAAGACGGCAGAAGACTTTAGCGAACCAGGAACAGTAACCGTTACAGGAACCATTCCTTCTATTAAAAACAGTAAAGTAACGAAGAGCATTGAGGTAATCGCAGCTGTTTCAAAAAATCTCATTTATTTTATTGATTCAGGTGTAGGAAGCTGGAATGCAGATTTATCAGAATCCGGTTATTACAATGCAGTAGGAGCTCAGGTAGACCTTCGTAATGCGGTGCCTGATCAGATTTATACAGAGGGAAGCTGGGGATTTGTAAACGAAAAAGATGAGGAAGGGCAATATACGATTGCTGGAAACCGTACCAGCTCCACAGATTCCATTTATACGAACGGATGGTGGGCAAAGGATGGAAAAGTATGCGAGTACATCCTTCCTCTGGAGAACGGCAGCTATAAGGCAACCGGCTATTTTGCAGAATGGTGGGGAGTAACCAGACCTGTGAAATTCTATGCAAAATACAAGGATGCTTCTGGTACGGATGTTACTACAGAGGCAAAAACAATCACACTTAAAGGTGATGATGCAAACCAGACGGCAGAAATCAGTTTTGAGATTTCAGGTTTGACGGAGGCAGCAGAGGTTCATTTCTACGCCGAAAATCCTGAAGGAGCAGATGAGACGCCAGCTCCGGTAATCGCAGGGCTTTCTGTGGAGAAGAACATTTCTGATGAAGAAGCAGCTGATTTGGAGGCAAAGAAAGAAGCTGCAAAAGCATCTCTGCAGCAGGTAACGGCAGTTCCGGCAGCTTCTGAACTGTTTGTCAAAGATTCAGAGCAGATTGAGGTAACTTATCCGCAGGATCTGGAACAGAAGGCACAGGCGGCAAACCTGAGCGTTTCTACAAACTATGTAAGTGATAATCCTGGCGTGGCAAGCGTGGATAATTCGGGTAAGATTACAGCGATTGCCAAAGGAAAGGCCGTTATTACGACAACGGTAGCAATCAGCAGTAAGATCGCTAAGAAATTTACGACGGAAGTAACGGTAAAAGAAAGGACGGTAACTGGAATAACACTCGACGAAAGTGAGCTTTCCATGCGAAAAGGTGAGAAGGTGACCTTAAAAGCGACGATTGCGCCGGAAAATGCAACGAATAAAGAGGTGACCTGGACCTCCAGTGATCCGGAAGTGGCAAGTGTGAAAAATGGAGAAATCACAGCTCTGACAGCAGGAAATACTACGATTACGGCAACTGCATCCAACGGTATGACAGCAGAATGCGAAGTGACAGTAATTGTCATTGAGCCAGAAAGCGTGACGCTGGATCAGACAGCTCTTTCTATGAAGATCAATGGAACGGCTGTTTTGACGGCTGTGTTAGCCCCTGAGACGGTAACAGAAAAGGAACTCGACTGGGAATCCAGCGATTCAGAAACGGTAAGCGTAACAAGCGGAACTGGAAATACTGCGACTCTGAAGGCGAAAAAAGTCGGAACCGCAACGATTACGGTAAAAACGGCGAATAATAAGACGGCAGTCTGCCAGGTAACAGTACGGCCAGATACGGTGGAAGTTGCCGGCATAACACTGAATAAGACGCAGCTCAGCCTGACAGTTGGAGGCAGCGAAGTGTTGACAGTGACCTTTGACCCTGCCAATGCAGATGATAAAACGGTGAAGTGGGAGTCGAAAGATCCGCAGACGGCATCCGTAGACAATGCAGGAAAAGTGACAGCAGTAAAAGTGGGAACAACAGAGATTACAGCGACCACTGCTAATGGCAAGACGGCAGTCTGCAAGGTAACGGTAAATGCTGCTGGCAGTAATGTGGTCAGAGTAACCAAAGTAACCTTGAACAAGAAGAAACTTACATTGGGCAAGGGTGAAACATTTACCCTGAAAGCGACTGTCACACCGAAGAATGCCACCAACAAGACGGTAACCTGGACTTCCAGCAAACCGGGCATTGTGTCTGTAGGAAAGACGAACGGCAAACTGAAAGCGAAAAAGACGGGTAAGGCAGTTATTACGGCAGCAGTAGACGGCAAGACGGTAAAATGCAATGTGACAGTTAAGAAGGCACCGGCTAAAATTCAGAAGCTGAATAAGACGAAAGTAACGCTTAAGAAGGGTAAAACCTTTAAAATCAAAGTAACACTGCCTAAGAATACGGCAAGCAATACCATAAAATACAAGAGCAGCAATAAAAAAGTTGCCACGGTAGATGCGAATGGTAAGATTAAAGCTAAGAAAAAAGGCAAAGCAACCATTACAGTTACCACCTTCAATAAGAAAAAGAAAACCCTGAAAGTGACTGTAAAATAACATACGTATAATTTCATAGCAATTATCTGAAAGTGACTGCTGTAAAACGGCACGGAAGCAATATAGAAATGATTCTGTTTGGAGGAGATTACTTATTGCGTCTGGCTGAATTTTGCAGCAGTCTTTTTCTCTTATAGGAAAGACCTTGTCACGCTAAAGCGTGAAAGTATTTTTCCTATAAGAGAAAAAAATGGAACCTAACTGTCCTAAGGAATCCCCCGTGCAAGCACGGTACCCCTTAGGACAAATCCGCACTCGTGCAAGAAGAAATATGTCGCTGAAGCGACTGCACTCGGCGCGGCAAAGTGTGCAGCCCCTCATGAGTGAGGGGTTAGGGGAGTTGAAGTGGGCTTGCCCACTTTGTTCTGTATTTTAAAAAGCAGGCTGGCAAGAGTAAAACGGATGTGCAGAATAGAAGATTCTCAGTGTGCAGACGTGCAATTACATAGAAAAATTTATGCAAATTATATAAATTTATCCCCTATTCTGATAAAAGTATGTTATAATAATATTACTCAGCGCAATTGTGCGCAATTCATCTCAAATGTAAAGAAGGAGGATGTGAGGATGAAGGGAAGATTTTTGAAAACAGGTATCTCGATGCTGCTTGCATCGGCGATGATGATTACATCGGTACCTGCCAGCCCGGTTTCTGCGGCGGAACCCGCGGAGAAGGCGACACCCATTCTGGATTCAGCAATCGTTACATATGATTTTGACGACTGGTCCGTAAAAGAAGGGGACGATAAGAAGCTGGTAAACGGTGACAAAGAGATTGTTCTGGAAGCTTTTGGGGATTGTAAGGAGCCAGAGCTGAAAGAGAATACGGCGAGAGGAAAGGTACTGAATCTTTTTGAACAGGGAGCGGCAGACAATGGTGTGGATAACCGTGGAGACGCTCTTCTGCCGGAAAATCCTTTTGCTGGAAAGTCTGTTGACAATGGATTTACTCTGAGTTTCTGGACCAAGACTACAGGAACTGTCGGAGGAAACAGAACTTTGGTAGACTTTGAAGTTGCTCCGGCAACGACAGGCAGAGCGGGAACACTTGCTTTGTCCCAGTCTATGTTATGGTGGAACATTACAGATCAGAAGGCAAATACTTTTACAGATTTTAATATTGGAGATCTGAAACTTCAAAAAGAGAACGGCTGGAAAATGGTGACCATGGCTTTGACAAAAACGGGTATTAATTTTTACTCGGATGGTCAAAAAGTTACCCCTTCTCTGAATGGCACGCCAGATTACGAAGAAATAGTGAAGGAACTGGCTGGAACCAGTGATATCTGCGATGATCCGGCGAAGACGAAAGTCCGTCTGGGAGCCAGCATGGCGAAATACTGGATCGGCGCAGGCGCCTGGATTGACGACGTCTCATTTTTTGACAAGGCATTGTCAGACGAAGAGGTCGTATCCTTGTATGAAGAGACAAAGATTGAGGCTCAACCGGTATCAGGCGTTATAATTAAGGGTTCCAACAAGGTAAATGAAGGAAATTCCATTCAGCTGACGGCCCAGATGATACCGGAAGACGCCAGTGATATCGCCGGCAAGAGTATAACATGGGAAGTTGAGAATCAGGATGTACTGGCAGTAAGCAGCAGCGGTAAAGTTACCACAAAGACACCGGGGAAGACAACCGTGACGGCAAAGATCAAAGATACGGAAATTGTATCAGATCCTTTCGAAATTGAAGTAATCGGCGCACAGGAGAGCCTGGAAAGCGGAAAGCATTATCTGACGGTATATTCTACCACCAAGGCTTTTTATGCCAGCACAGGCAATCTTGAGCAGGAAACCAGAAGCGTCTACATGGCTGTCAGCAATGACGGCAAGAAATTTGAAGTTTTGAATAATGGCGGCGGCGTAATTTTTGCTAAAAAGGGCGCCAAACAGCTGACAGTTCCCATGGTGTATAAAAACGAAGGGAAGTTCACTGTTGTGGCAGAGGACGCCAGTTCTTCAAAGCTTCATATCTTCACTTCGGCAGACGGAGTACATTATTATGATGAGAATATGGCAGACTCCTATGGTGAAACAGCTCCGACTTTAAAGAAGGATAACTTTGAATTGCTGTTAAAGGGTGAAAATATTCTTAAAACAGACAGTTCCATTACGCTTGGAAACGCCGTAGAACTGACAGAGGCTGAGTACAAATACATTGTTGATAAGCTTGGAAATGTGGTCAATACTGGCTTGGAGACAGTGGCAGATGTAACCGTTAACGCAGGCGACAATGTTTTAGATATCCTGAAAACACAGCGTCCGAGTGTGAATGCTACCTATACCGATGGCTCTACCCAGAAATTTAATATTAACTGGAATGATGCCCTGAGCGGCAAGGATTTGAGCAAACCGGGAGTTTATGAGCTGACGGGTAAAGTAGAACAGACAAAATATTTGAATAAGCTCAAAGAAATCAACGGCAGTAAACTTGAAGAGGACAATCCGGAAAATGTGAATCCGGATCAGCCGGACCATTATGATGAAGCAACTGGTAAAGTATATTTTGACGAGACAAAATTCGTAGAAGGTATGGCGGATCCTATGATTTACTGGGATGAAATTACCGGCTACTATTATATGACAGGTTCTTATTTCCCGGAAGATGCAGATGCAGACAAACTGCCTGGAGATACGACAAAAGAATATGACCGCGTGGTATTAAGAAGAGGAAGAACACTGGAAGAGCTTCAGAACAGGAAGAACCAGGTGACGATCTGGAAAGCAGGCAACCAGGGATATGAGGCAAATGACGGTGCGCAAAAGAACGATGGACAGCGCTTTATCTGGGCGCCGGAAATTCACCGTATAGGTGATAAATGGGTGGTATATTTTACCGAGGCACACGGAAGCACATGGCTGATTTACTGCCATGCCCTGGTACTTGACGGCAGCAAGGATCCTTATGAGACGGCACTGAAAGCTTATGATCAGGAATCTGAGTGGAAAGATTATCAGATGCGCACAGACAAAGGAGGCGTTACAGGAGCTATAACTAAGGATTTCTGTCTGGATATGACATATTTTAAAGACGCGGTAAATGGTCAGTCTTATGTAAGCTGGGCATCCAAAGCATCAGGACTTTCTGACATTTATATTGCAAAAGTTAATGAAAACGAACCTTGGAAGATTGATTCTGATATCGTATTGCTGACAGCGCCGGAATATGGCTGGGAATGCGTACGTTATGTGGTAAATGAAGGTCCTACTGTATTACAAAAAGATGGAAATATTTTTGTGTGCTATTCAGCATCTGGAACAGGTTCTGAATATGCGATCGGTATGATGAGCGCTAAAGCAGGAACAGACTTATTGGATATTAAAAATAATTGGACCAAGAGTCCTTATCCACTGCTGACTTCTCGTGATGTATCTGGAGAAGAAGGGCCTGGACATAATTCATTTACGGTAGATAAGGATGGAAACGCAATCTTTGTATACCATGCAAGACCAACTTCTCATAATTACAAGAAATGCACATGGGATGGAACCGCTTCAAAATATAATGATGATCCATTGTTAGATCCATGCCGCCATGCACGTCTGAAACGTGTGCACTGGGCAAAAGACGGCACGCCGATTCTGAAGATGACGTATGATGACGAGCTTACGGCAGCGAACCAGACTGTGAAAGTAAAGGTTACAGTCAAAGAGAAACCAGTAACTCCGCCTCCTGCTGTTCCGGGAGTAGATAGCCTGAAGCTGAATGTGAAGAAGCTGACTCTTGGTGTAAAAGAGAAATATACATTGAAAGCAACAGTGCTTCCTAAGGCAGCTGCAAAAGTCAGCTATGTATCCAGCAAACCCAGTATTGTATCAGTGGGAACAACGAATGGCAAGCTTACAGCGAAGAAGACAGGTAAGGCAGTGATTACGGCGACAGCAGGAGATAAAACAGCAAAAGTTACCGTAACCGTGAAGAAGGCACCTGATAAGAAAGCAAAGGTGACTTTGAAGAAGAAGAACGTAAGCATGAAGCTGAAAGGGAAGAATAAGACTTACCAGATCAGCCCCAAAGTTTCCAGTAAATACGGAAGTGCAACCTTTAAGTATACGGTAGACAAAAAAGGCAAGAAGGTTGTCAAGGTAGACGCTAACGGAAAAGTTACGGCTAAGAAGAAAGGTAAAGCAACCATTACGATTAAGACATACAATGGTAAAGCAAAGACGACCTTGAAGATAACAGTAAAATAGAAGCAGGACAATATAGGAGGCTATCCCCGGACTGGGGATAGCCTCTTGATTTTACTGGCGGATGAAAGGAAGCCCCACACTGCAAAGAGCAAAAGAGACAGCAAGCTGATCCAGCAGGAAATAACCTTGCCGGGAGGGCAGTAGAAAAGAGATATCTCATAAGTTCCGGCTTCCAGTGGAATGCCGATAAATGTCTGATTCACCTGAGCAATTTTCGTTTCCTGGCCGTTTACATAGGCCTTGTAGCCCTTACGGTATGGCAGGCTGGTGGCAAAATATCCCGATTGCTTGAGAATTGCTTGTCCGTGCAGCACCATGGAACCAGAAGTTTTGAGCGTATTGCTGGAATTTGCCAAATCTTTTGTGGCAGTTTCCAGAGACTGAACAGAGCTGTTTCCCCAATTTTCAGTATCCATGCTCCATACCTGCCAGTCAGAAAGAGTATAGTTTCCGGCAGAAAGAGAGATATTAAGCTCTTCAATGACGTCATTGGAGGAAATGATCCAGGTAAAAGTGT
Organism: Lachnospiraceae bacterium; assembly: GCA_910575075.1. Lineage (GTDB taxonomy): Bacteria > Bacillota > Clostridia > Lachnospirales > Lachnospiraceae > Petralouisia. Next base: position 44,884 of record CAJTCY010000011.1, on the reverse strand, counting down.
CATTGTGATTGGGATAGGGAGCGTTTTCTCCTGAAAGTTTGTTTCGTCTTTGGTTAATGTCTATGGTTACCTCATCGCCATCAGGTGAAGCGATTCTAACGGATAGAATCAGCAGACGGGTTTTTAACCTGGATGGGACAGGGAGGGTAAGCTTCGATGTTTTCTGTGAACCCTCCTGGGAAGCTGCAACATCTGGCAAATGAAAATCCTTTGCAGAGAGTTCTCGTATCTGAGAAGTTTTCATAAACTGCTCCCTCGAAACGAGAGTGGGCTCTGTTCCAGGGGCAAAAGCTTTGCAGTCCCTTAATGAAGGAATAATGGTGTATTTCGTCAGAGCCTCCAGAGTATAAGGAAAATTCAGTTTTTCAAATTCATCCTGCGGCATGAGAGCCGTGCTGGTGTATGCCGTTGGAAGAACATTCGGATTTTCAGCAAGGATTGAAGATTCGGACGTTTTTGCCGCAGGCAAAAAACCAAAGGGCATGAAATCCTGATTCGTCTGTATGTAGCGAATGCCCATCAGATAGGAAAAAAAGGGATTGGCATCCGTCATCAGCGCTACCCGGTTGCGGATACGAATAGGATTTCTCATAGTGTTATAGAAGAAATCAGCATAACTTTTGTTTGTTACAGAAGAGTACATAGAGGTACGTCCTAATTTGGGTATAGGCTGTGTATTTACATTTACAAAAGGTTCTGTCAGGCATTCAAAGCGGTAGTTTTGGTCTGTATTTACCGTGTCAAAGACAGTCAGGTCTTCTTGATGAAAAGGAAGCTGACGTTCGTCAGAGGCGTACACATAATCTTCATGCTGCCTTAATCCGTCAGAAACGCATAAGGAAGGTACGCACAAAATCAGAAACAGCGGAAGTACTTTGCGGGCAAGAGAGACCTGTTTCCAGCCTGAACAACCAGAATTCTTCTGAAAAGTATGGCGTTTTGCAATGTGTATCAGTACAAAGCAGAGAAGGAGCCATAAGCTGTCGGCGAGGATTCCCAGAGAATATTTTGAAAATATGGCAGGGATCAGACACAGCAGACCTAGCCACAGACTGTGCCGCTCTCTGCCTGTGAACAGCGCTTCCAGTGTCATGGCACAGAGCATAAGAAGCAGCGGTACCAATGGAATCAGTACTTTGTAACGGACGTAGAGCAAACCGCTGAGCAGGTAAGAACATGCATTTACAGTCAGGCATAACAACAGTAGAATACTTAATATACGTGTACGTTTCCGCCGGATGCTTAGCAGCAATGTATACAGGCAGAGGACGGTAAGTCCGCATCCGTAAGGATGGTACAGCAGACTGTTTAGATCCAGCCCAAGAGAAAATATTTCAGACAGAGAAGCAGGTGTTCCGGAATCTTTGCTGGTTGACAGTAAATCCAGTCCGGTAGGAATCAGCACAACGGCTGACATGCCAAGGGCCAGTGCAATGGAAGCTGAAAATTTGCATGTGACAGGAAACCAATGATTGCTGCGTTCTGACTTGGAACAACCCAAATAAGGGAAAAAATGAATCTTTTTTTCTTTGAGAAGGCAGCACAGGAAATATACCAGACATACAGCAAGAACCGCAGGGGCAAAGTAATAGCTGTGCAGGCAAACCAAAAAAAGTGAAATAGTCAGTAGCAGGAAACTTCCTTTTTGAATCAGCGCTTCTATTCCCCATAGGGCGAGGATGAGGAAAGGCATATAATTTACAAACATAATCTGATGGTGAGTATGGTAGAAACAGGCAGCACAGGAATAGAGAATTGCTCCCAGAAAAGCAAAGAAAGGAAGCGTTACATGCCGTTTCAGCCAGAAATAACAGAGCAATGTTCCGGCCGCAAGTCCTAAAAGGGCGTAAGTTGAAATAATATGGGTCATTGGTATATGAGGCAGAAGGAAGGAGACCAACACATCTGGACGCAAGAATCCATAGTAGGAAAAATCGTAGCTGTTGCAGCCCCCGCCTAAAGGCAGCCAGTCAGGAAGAATTTTTCCTGTTTCATAAAATGCAGTACGATACTGTTCTGCCACAGCAACATGCTGGCTGAACCAATCCCCCTCAGAACCAAAAAGGGCGTTTGCAGATAGTACGGGACCGACAAAGGCCAGTATCAGCATCAAAAGGAGCGCAGGGTAAAGAAGTGCTGTTCCAGATTTTTTCATATTATTTTGCTTTCTTTTGTAAAATAAAAGGGATTTCATATCAGGCTTTCCTTTCTATGTAGTCTGTTTTCAAACATATTGTTATCGTCAGCAGCAAAAAAATAGATTACGCATACGTTTTTCATTACAGATAAAAGTATATAGGTAAAATCTTAAAAAACCATAGAAAAATATCTAAAGATTTCTTAAGTTTTTCTTTAGATATTTGAGAGGAGTATGATATAATATCGACAGATATTATATCGCCTGAAGCGAAGTGGCATGAAAGACCATGATATTGCGAAGCAGTGTGAGATCAAGAAGCGGCGCCCTGAGGAGGACAGAACAATGAGAGAACAATTAACCAGAAGTGACATTAAAAAAATAGAAGAAGAAATTGAATACCGTAAACTGGTAGTACGCAAAGAAGCGATAGAAGCAGTAAAGGAAGCGAGAGCACATGGAGATTTAAGTGAGAATTTTGAGTATCATGCGGCGAAGAAGGACAAGAATAAGAATGAGAGCAGAATCCGCTATCTGGAACGAATGCTGAAAACGGCAGAAATTGTGTCAGATGCATCGAAAGAGGATGAAGTCGGTATTAACAATACCGTTACTGTGTATTTTGAAGAGGACGATGAAGAGCAGGTCTTTCGGCTGGTAACATCGATCAGGGGGAATTCTATGAAAAACCTCATCAGTACGGAATCTCCAATTGGAAAGGCTATTCTGGGGCGTAAGGCAGGAGAGCGAGTCCAGATTAAGGTCAATGATAGTTACAGTTATTATATTGTGATAAAGAAAATTGAAAATACTTCTGAAGATGAAAATGATACAATCAGGAGTTATTAATTACCGGGCTATGATGAGCAACGGATATCTTGATGTGTCTGGTTTTTCATCTGCAGTGCTGTCGGCAATCGGTAAAAGCAGCTGTCACAACAGAGGCCAGATATAATATATGTTATTCCAGAATAGAGGATAGCATATATTATATCTGGCTGTTTATGCGGCAGCTTCTTTTTCATTCTATAGGATTAGGGTTCCAAAAGGTAGTGAAATAAAATGAAGCTGGCAATTTGTACCTATTTGTGCAAATTGCCAATAAGCATTTATAATACCACCTTTTGACGCCTGAATCTCTATAGGAAAGATCTTCAAGAAATGCGGATGTAACGGGCAGCAGCATAGCCTTTTACCGTTTTTCTGCCCTGCTTTACACTGACCAGATACCATTTTTGACGATCTGATCCGGTAGCCTGTCCAAGAATGGTGACTTTTGTACCTCGCGGCAAGGTGGTGATGATTCCGCTGCTGGCGTTTGCCATGCGGCGAAGGTGAAGACCGCTGCCAGCGGTGACGATACCAGTCTGTTTTTGTGTTTGTCCTGTGGAGAGAAGGTCAGATCTGACATATCCGTTTTTCTTTTTGTTTCCTATTTTAAAGGAAATGCGGCTCCACGCTGTTCCAGACTTGTCATTAGCGGTACAGATAACAGTTACTTTTGAACCAGCGTTCAGGGTTGTGATAACGGGATGATTGGTTCCGGCATGTTTTCTCACGTTTGTAGAGCTGCGTACATTGGCAGAACGAGAATTGCATCTGGTCCGGGCGGAAAGAGGCTTGGAAAAATATCCGGTTACAGTGCGGCGGCCTTTTCCTGTGTAGGCACGGACTCTGTAATAATATTCCCTGCCGCTTTGCAGTTTAAGATTGCAGAACGCATTGTTTCCAGCGGAGATTTCTTTGATTTTTTCATAAGGACCGTCATATGATAAGGACCGGAATATCTGATAACCGGTGATGCCGTTCTGAGAAGCCCAGGATATATTGATGCTGTTTGCCGTAGTAACGCCGCATTTTAGTTTTTTGACCATCGCTGGCTTCCTCGCAGCAACTGCAGGCTGGGGCAGGCAGAGAGTGATAAAAAAAAGCAGCAGAAGAGAATAAATACATTTTTTAAAATTAAGATTTAATTTCATAACACACACTCCTTTTAAAATACATTCCATATTAATTAAAAGGAAAAATTCGGTAAAAGTCAATGGAAAATTAGGAATTCATTTTTTATTAATAAATTCAAGAAGTCTTAAAGAATTCAAAATAAAAAAATTAAGTACAATTACTCCTAAATTCTTCCGCATTGTGATATACTGTAACGTATGAATGAAAGCTGCCTTCTTACATAATAAAAGGAAATTAGAAATGACAGAAAGGAAACCATAGGATTATGATGGAGATTTTAAAAGCCGTGATATACGGAATTGTGGAGGGAATTACAGAATGGCTCCCTGTGAGCAGCACGGGGCATATGATTTTACTGGAGAAGATTATGCCTATGGAGGTATCGCAGGAATTTTGGAATATGTTTCTGGTAGTTGTACAGCTGGGTGCTATCCTGGCAGTCGTAATCATGTTTTGGGAAAAGATCTTTCCTTTTCATCTGAATAAAAGAGAGATTATTGACTGGGATATTATGGAACTTTGGGGCAAAATTTTAGTTGCGTGTATTCCTGCGGGAGTAGTAGGAGTGGTATTTGGAGACTGGCTGGATGAACACCTGTATAATTTCTGGGTTGTTGCAGTGATGCTGATTACGGTGGGGATTATCTTTATCATAGTGGAAAATGTGAACCGCGGCAGTAAACCTGTAATTCGAAGTACAAGAGAACTGACCTGGGAGATTGCTTTTATTATCGGTTTGTTCCAGCTTGTGGCGGCTGTATTTCCCGGCACATCCAGATCTGGAGCTACCATTATCGGGGCTCTGTTGATTGGAGTGTCAAGATCAGTGGCAGCGGAATTTACCTTTTATCTTGCCATTCCGGTAATGTTCGGGGCAAGTTTCTTAAAACTTCTGGGATTTGGGTTTGCATTTACCAGGCAGGAACTGAGCATACTACTGGTGGGGATGGCTGTTTCATTTGCAGTTTCTGTGGTGGTAATCCGTTTTCTGATGGGATATATCAGGAAGCATGATTTTAAGGTATTTGGTTATTACCGGATGATACTTGGAGGGCTGGTAATCTTGTATTTTGGCTTTCTCAACTAATACATAACATCATCCTAATAACTTAAGATGACAGGAAAGGAAACAGAGTATGTTTATAATTGCAGGGCTTGGGAATCCATCTTCCAGATATGAGGGAACCCGTCATAATGTTGGATTTGATGTGATTGATATGCTGGCGGATAAATATAATATCCGTGTCAGGGAAAAGAAGCATAGAGCATTGTGCGGGACAGGGATCATAGAAGGACAGAAAGTGCTGCTGGTAAAACCGCAGACTTTTATGAATTTGAGCGGAGAGAGCATAGGAGCGATTTTGAATTTTTATAAACTGGAGCCGGAGTCAGGGCTTTTGATCATTTATGATGATGTGAGTCTGGCTCCTGGCAGGCTTAGAATAAGAAAAAAAGGAAGCGCCGGGGGACATAATGGAGTTAAAAGTATTATCAGCCATGCTGGAACACAGGAGTTTCTGAGAATTAAGATCGGGGTAGGGGAAAAGCCGGAAGGCTGGGATCTTGCAGATTATGTGTTGGGAAGATTTTCACGGGAAGAGAGAAAATTGGTGAACGATGCTTTTGGACGTGCATGTGATGCAGCAGCGCTGATGGTACAGGGAAAAACGGATCAGGCAATGAATCAATTTAACTGAAACAGGAGGCAATATGAGAAGTTTTACAGAGCCTTTGCTGGGACTGGAACAATATATAAAATTAAAGGAACAATTGATAAAGTTGGACGGAGTTGTGCAGGTTTCCGGGTGTGTAGACACTCAGAAGCCTCATTTCATGTATAGTCTTTTGGAACAAAAATACAATGCGCTTATTGTAACATTTCAGGAACAAAAGGCAAGGGAAATCTATGAAAATTATCGTTTTTATGACAGGAAGGTTCTGTATTATCCTGCAAGAGACGTATTGTTTTATCAATCTGACATACGAGGTAATCTTTTGACTGCCGAACGTTTGGCAGCAGTGAAAGCTTTGCTGGAGCGGGAACAAGTAACAGTAATTACTACTTTTGATGCGCTCATGGACCGTGTACTGCCTTTGCCCTGTATACAAAAAAAAATCTTAGAGTATGCGCTGGGAGATCCGCTGGATATGGAAAAAGTGAAAACTCAGCTGGTACGGTTGGGATATGAGAGGAATTATCAGGTGGAAAGCGCAGGACAGTTTGCTGTCCGGGGCGGAATTTTGGATATTTTTCCGCTGACGGAGGAAAATCCGTATCGTTTGGAGCTGTGGGGAGATGAGATTGATTCTATGCGCAGTTTTGAGGTGGAAAGCCAGCGTTCCATTGAGAATCTGGAGCGGGTATCGATCTATCCCGCAATTGAAACAGTGTTGACGCAGGATAGCTTAGAACGTGGGCTGAAGTCTCTGGAACAGGAGAAAAACCGGATCTGTGAAGCGTTCCGCAAAGAGATGAAGACAGAAGAAGCTCATAGACTCAAGGCGGCGATAGAGAATTTGACAGAAGAGATAACAGAACTTGGGCAGAGCGATGGAATAGACAGCTATCTTACGTATTTTGCAGAAGATACGGTTTCATTTCTGGATTATTTTGAGGGGGGAGAAACGATTGTATTTCTGGATGAGCCTGTCAGGCTGGCAGAGAAAGGACGAGTGGTACAGCAGGAATTTTCTGAGAGTATGCAGCATCGCTTAGAGAAGGGTTATATTTTACCAGGGCAGATGGAGGCGCTTTATTCGGGGAAAGAGATTTTTGCCAAAATACAGAGAAGAAAAAGCGTGGCAGTGACAACGCTTGATATGAAAATCAATGAAATAGAAATAAAATCAAGATATAATATTTACTCCAGGACGTTAAACTCTTACAACCGCAGTTTTGAATTGCTGTTAAAAGACTTGAAGGAATACCAAAGGAAGAAATATCAGGTGATTTTATTGTCTGGTTCAAGAACCAGAGCCAGGAATCTTACCGATGATCTAATGGCAGAAGGGCTGAACTGTTTTTACAGTGAAGACTATGATCATCTCCTGCAGCCTGGTGAGATTATGACTGCCTACGGCAAGCTCAAGCAGGGATTTGAATATCCGGATTTGAAATTTGTAGTCATTTCGGAGAGTGATATTTTTGGCGGAGATCACAAACGTAAGAAAAAACGAAAAACTTATGAAGGAGAGAAGATACAGAGTTTTACGGAGCTGAGCGTTGGGGATTATGTGGTTCATGAGCGGTATGGTGTGGGTATCTACCGCGGAATTGAGAAGATTGAGATTCAGAAGACGGCGAAGGACTATGTGAAGATCGAATATGATAAAGGCAGTACGTTATATGTGCTTGCCACTCAGTTGGAGGCGATACAGAAGTATGCAGGGGCGGAGGCCAAGAAACCCAAAATCAACCGCCTGGACGGACAGGAATGGACAAAGACAAAGAACCGGGTTAAAGGTGCAGTCAAGGAGATTGCAAAAGAGCTGGTGGAGCTATATGCAGCAAGACAAAACACGGAAGGATTTGTGTATGGACCCGATACTGTGTGGCAGAGAGAGTTTGAAGAGTTGTTTCCTTTTGAAGAGACGGAAGATCAGGAACTTGCCATTGAAGCTACCAAGCGGGATATGGAAAGTAAAAAGATTATGGACCGGCTGATTTGTGGGGATGTAGGATATGGAAAGACGGAAATTGCAATACGTGCGGCATTTAAGGCGGTACAGGAAAATAAGCAGGTAGTCTATTTAGTTCCCACCACCATTCTCGCACAGCAGCATTATAATAATTTTGCCCAGCGCATGAAAGATTTTCCAGTCAGAGTTGAATTGATGTGCAGATTCTGTACCAATGCCCAGATGAAAAAAACAGTGGAAGATTTGAAACGGGGGATGGTGGATATCGTTATCGGTACCCATCGGGTGCTCTCGAAAGATGTGGAATTTAAAGATTTGGGGCTTTTGATTATAGATGAAGAGCAGAGGTTTGGGGTGACGCACAAAGAAAAGATTAAGCAGATGAAGAAAAATGTGGATGTTCTGACGCTGACGGCAACCCCGATTCCCAGGACTCTGCATATGAGCCTCATTGGAATCCGAGACATGAGTGTTCTGGAAGAGCCTCCGATGGACCGTCTTCCAATACAGACTTATGTGATGGAGTATAATGATGAGATTATCCGCGAGGCAATTAACCGGGAACTGGCGCGGAATGGACAGGTATACTATGTATTTAACCGGGTCAATCAGATTGTGGAAGTTACCTCAAGGATTGCAGAGCTGGTGCCGGAAGCAAGGGTAGAGTTCGCTCATGGACAGATGCGTGAACGGGAACTCGAAAATATTATGTATCAGTTTATCAATGGAGAAATTGATGTTCTTGTGAGTACTACAATAATTGAAACAGGACTTGATATTTCAAACGTAAATACAATGATCATCCACGATGCAGACAATTTAGGACTGTCTCAGCTTTATCAGCTCAGGGGGCGTGTGGGCAGGTCAAACCGGACCTCTTATGCTTTTTTGATGTATCGGCGTAATAAAATGTTAAAAGAAGTTGCTGAGAAACGTCTCTCAGCCATTCGTGAGTTTACAGAGCTGGGCAGCGGTTTTAAGATTGCCATGCGGGACCTGGAGATACGAGGAGCTGGGAATCTGCTGGGAGCTCAGCAGCATGGACATATGGAAGCGGTGGGTTACGATCTGTATTGCAAAATGTTAAATCAGGCTGTAAAATCTCTGAAAGGTGAGTCTGAACCAGAACAATTTGAAACCAGCCTGGAACTGGATGTGGACGCATTTATTCCGCCTGCTTATATTCCCAATGAATTTCAAAAACTGGATATCTATAAAAGAATCGCAGTAATTGAAAATCAGGAAGAGAGTGAAGAAATGCTGGAAGAACTGATTGACCGATTTGGTGAACCGCCAAAATCAGTGGAGAATTTACTTACAATAGCGCAGCTGAAGGCAAAAGCGCATAGGTGTTATTATACTGAAATTAAAGAAATAGGAGAAAAAATAAAATTTACATTTTATTATATGGCAAAGATTAATCCAGCGAATATTATGAAGATGGTTGAAAAATATGAAGGAGCGCTGAAGTTTATACGAGATATAAAAATTCCTTATTTTGAGTACAGCAAGAATCATAATATCAGACAGAAAGCAATCAGCACGCTGGAAGCGGCGGAGATGATTCTGGAAGATACGGCAAATCTTCTGGTGGACTGCAGTGTGAAAGAGTAATGCGGTTTCGGATTTTGCGGTTTTTGGTATTTTTGAGTAAGACAGCCTGCAAAAGGTGAAAAATCCGTGAAATTCAGAGAAAAACTGTTGCTTGTATCAGAGAAAAGAACTATAATATTACAGAAATATAGGGAACACACAGGAGGAAATATATGAAGACAAAGAGATTAGCGGCTCTGTTACTGACAGTGGTATTGGGAGCCTCCGTTTTAACAGGATGCGGCAGCGGCATTGATGCGAAAAAGACAGGAGCAACCCTGGATGGACAGGAGATTTCTCTTGGATTTATGAATTTTATGGCAAGATATCAGCAGGCAATTTATGACGGGCAGTTTTCATCTATGTTTGGAAATACAGACATGTGGTCTCAGGATATGATGGGTGATGGAACGGATATGGAAACTTCCGTCAAGAAAAACGTAGCGGAAAGTATTGAGCAGTTCTACCTGCTGGAAAAACACATGGCAGACTACAAGGTGGAAATCACAGACGAGGAAATGACGGCCATGGATGAGGCGGCAAAGAAATTTATGGAAGACAATACCTCAAAGGCAATCAAACAGATTGGCGCCACTGAGGAATATGTCAAGGAAATGCTTCGGCTGAACACGATCCAGGCAAAAATGCGCATCGAAATGGATAAAGAAGTAGATACTGAGGTTACGGATGAGGAAGCCGCACAGAAAACGATCAGTTATGTCAGCGTAAATAGAAATTCCACGACAGACGAAGAAGGCGAAACCAAGGAGTACACGGAAGAGGAAAAAGCGGAAGTAGAGCAGAAGGTAAAGGATTTCCGAAAAGCTGCCAAAGATGGCTTTGAGACGGCGGCAGAGGCGGCAGGTTATACGGTCACGCCTTATTCTTACGGTGAGAAAGATGAGAGCTATACCTTGGATGATGCGGTAATAAAGGCTGCAAACAAGTTGAAAGACGGTGGGCTCAGTAAAGTAATTACTACAGATGATAATTATTATGTGGTACACATGGACAGCACCTTTGATGAGGAAAAAACTGAGGAGAAGAAGAAATCCATTGTACAGCAGCGCAAGGATGATCATTATACGGAAGTATGCGACGGTTACAAAGAAGGAGTAACTTTTGAACTGAATGAAGATGAGTGGGCAAAAGTTAAGTTTGACGAGCGGTTTACAATCAAACAGACCCAAACAGCAGAACCGGAGAATAACGCTGGTGAGGAAGATGCTTCTGGTGCAGAGAATGACGCTGGCGGTGAAGATGCTTCTGATGCAGATGAAACCGCAGATACAGAAGGGACTTCTGATAATGAGACGGGAACGGAAGATTCTGACAGCAAATAAGATTTAATAAAACAGAAAAATGGACAGTTTTCCAGGCAGACAGAACAGAAGTTTCAGGACATCTTTCTGTCTGTCTATGTTTTGCATAATTAAAAAAATGTAACAGTTCAGCCAGCCAGAATAAATCGCCTAAATTTGTTCGAACACGATTTATTCTGGCATTTTTGTCTTAAATTTTATGGAATAGTTACAAAATAGTAACAAATAAGAGGGAATAGAGATAATAAATTGCATAAACATTATAAAAATAAAGGGCAAGGTAAAGAAATAGCATCAGAAAATTGCAAAAAAACGGATATAGTATTACTATTATTTGTGTGTGTTGCACATAATGGGCGTGTGCATACTCATATGAGGTGTATATTTTGCATAAAGAATACGCCGAAAAAACATATGAAGGGGTCTGTAAGAAACAGTTTCCTCTTCCCAAAGAGGGTCCGCTTGCGGACCCTCATCCTCATTTGAAGAATCTGGAACAGTATATGTTATAAAGAAGGGGAAGATAGCGATCACATACTGACTGAAACATGTATGGTCAGAATAGGGATGCTGTACAGGTTTTGCTGCGCCCAGCAACTACGCACCAGTATTATGTGAATTAAGCCGAACGATTTTATGTCGTTCGGCTTTTTGTGTGTTTATATTTTATGAAATAGTTACAAAAATAGCTACAAACAAGAGAAAAAACAAATGGAAAATTATATAAAAAATACAAAAATAGGAGGTTCAAGAAGTGGATGACAGTTGGAAATTGCCAAAAAACGGATATAGCATTACCATTGTTTGTGTGTGTTGCACATAATGGGCGTGTGCATACTCATATGAGGTGTATGTTTTGCATAAAAATACGCCGGAAAACATATGAAGAGGACTTTGAATGTAAATTCCTCTTCTCATAAAAGGGCTCGCTTGCGGGCCCTTATCCTCATTTTGAGGAATTTTAGGTGATTGAGAAAGAATTCATGATCGAACGGAGTTTGGCAATTACCTGTTGAGGATTTTTCGGGAAAGGAGGAAAGAGAGGATACAGTATGGATTTTGCTTTGCAGACTGTGGGAAGATTTTCCCCTGTGAAAACAAACGGCTGATCGTGTCAGCCGCAAAAGAAAGGGATGGATTTTATGGGAAAAAGAGAAGTGTTTAAAAGAGTTATGTCGCTATTCTTAAGTATTGCGATGGCAGTTACACTGCTGCCGGTACAGATGGCATTTGCTCAAAATGACATTGCCCAGGGCAGCGGAGCCAGAATTGTTACGCCTGATGAGGTAATACTGGAAAATGGAAATACGTTTCCAGAGAAACTGGCGTATTTCAGTTTTGATGAAAATGCCCAGGAGGGAGGAAATTCACAAGCAGCCGTGGTGGGCACGCCGGCCATTGAAGAAGGAAAAAAAGGCAAGGCGCTTAAACTGACTGGGAGCGAGTATTTGACAATTACTGATAAAACCACGGGAAAAAGTCCATTGGTGGGAAAAGAGGCGTTGACAATCTCTTATTGGAGTAAAAGCGAATCTGATGGAAGTGGCAATGGATGGGCTTATTTTATAAAGAAGGATGATACATCTAATAATGAGGAAAACTTGTCTTATATAGCTTCTTGGGATAAAGAGACTTCCTTGACAACTCAGCGTTTTCCGGAAAAAGGAAGACCAAAGGAGGGAACGCTCGACGCAAAGGCAACCTGGGCAAAAGGAAGCTGGAAGATGGTTACTGTTGTATTGACCAGCGATGCGACAACTTTGTATATCAATGGAAAATATGATAATCAGGTATCAAAACAGGTCAATCTGTCAGGGATTTTAAAGGATACCAGTATATTTCGGATCGGAAGAGCTAACTGGGGCAATGGAGAATTATATAAAGGCTTGATTGATGAATTTACGGTTTATGGAGGGGCGTTAGATAAGGCGCAGGTGGAAGCCTTATATTATAAAGACGACCCTGCAGCATGTCAGGCCTATAAAGAACAGGTGGGAAAAAATGGATTTCTCCAGACAGCAGATACGTTGAGTATGGGTGTAGGAGAAAGCGAGAGCATTAAATTTTTGGATACTGTCTCTAAAATGTCAGAACTTGAGATACTGGAATTTTCGTGCAGAACCTCAGATTCTGCGGTTGCGTCTGTGGATGCGTCTGGCAAAATTACAGGAAGAAAAAAGGGGACGGCTGTGATTACGCTGTCTTTTGAAGGATATACAAAAGAGATAAGAGTTACAGTAAAAAATCGAGAAGACGAACTTTCTCCGATAGCCAAGTATCAGTTTGAAGGCAGTTTGGGAGAAGGAGTGAAAAAATATAAAACGGCATCTCATCTGGAAACATATACAGGAAGCGAAGTATATGATGATAATGGCAGGAATGGAACCAAAGCCATAAAAATGAACAGAGATTATGGATTGGAACTGAAAGAAAAGAATTTAGGCACGAATTATACTGTTTCTTTGTGGGTGAAGCCAGGTAAAAATCTGGATAACAATGAACAGTGTCTGTTTCTCGGCTATCATGACCCTGAGAACTGGCTGGGAATTACCGGAGCAGGAAATGGGGATTACAAAGCATGGGCGCACAACAGCCTGGGCTGGAACGAGAGGAATGAGGAAGGAGCGCTCAGAAATCCTGTTGCAGTACCGAAAGACGCCTGGACGATGCTGACAGTAGCACAAGAAGGCAATACCGTACGTGTCTATAAAAATGGAAAACTTACTGCTGTTTTGACAGAAAACATAACAGAGACTATGAATGGAATTAATCAGGGGATTTATGTGGGCGTCAACTGGTGGGACCCGGCATTTACCGGCCTTATAGATGATGTATATGTGTATGATACTGCCTTGGATGAAAAACAGGTTGCGGCAGTATTTTTAAACGACGGTTCCGCCGATTCACTTGGAATGTTAAATGGCAATGAGAGTCTTGACCAGGTTACAGAGAATTTAACACTTCCCACAGAAGTGAACGGCATTGAAATTACGTGGACTACCAGTGCAGCAGAGAAGATTACAGAGACCGGTGAGGTGAAGGCACAGGATGGAAGTAAAGTGATGCTCACTGCCCAGGCATCTGTCCCCGAACTTAATTTTTCATGGAAAAAAGAATTTCAGGTGACACTTGCAAGAGAAGTCACTGTAAACCATATTGATCTCAGTGATGATACACTGATAGCTTCCAAGACGAAAAAGCTGTATTTGAAGGAAGGAGAAAAATATACCTATTCAGATATTGAAGATGTTATTGCCACGGATGATGCGGCATATCAATATGTAAAAGACAGTGAGAAAAATCATCTCTCTATTACGGTGGGAGCACAGGACGCTGTAATCACTGTTGCATACAAGAAATTGAGCATCAGTAAAATGGAGCCTTTGGAAGACCTTTATGTGATTGAAGGAAACGTACCTGTTCTTCCTCAAACAGCGAATGCGATAGTAAGCGCTGACGATGGGGCCGAAGAGGGAACAGGAGGTTCTGCTTCTTCTGAGGTGAAAATCAAAATACCTGTTACCTGGGCAAAAACACCGGATATTACAGACCTAGAGGCAGGAAAAACACATACGGTTACGGGAAATGCCGGAGGAAAAGCGGTTAACGTAAAGGTAACAGTATATGAATGTGATGAGGATATCGGAACCACAGAGGCAAGTGATGTGACAGTCATAAAATTCAAAGATAACAGAATTTATAAGGGAAAAATAGTAGCGGAATATGATATTGTTCCCAACAGCCCTCTCAGTACAGGCGATATGACGGTGATCTATACAGACGACAGTGAGACGGCTGGCGGCAATGTATGGGGTAAAAGCGGACCCAGACTTGATTTTGGCGGCGCAACAGCGTATTTCAGGACCCAGAACGGCAATGGTTCAGGAACATCCACTGGCAATTATCCTGGAAGCTCCTATCAGGAAGGATACCTGAAATGTGAAGTGGGAAAGGTGTACCGCGTGCGTGTAGAGATTGATGATTCGATAGAGGGCGGACGGTATAAAACATATATTACGGAGCCGGATGGGACGGCAACGAAGCTGTTTGAAGGGGATGGAAATACGTTCCGCACTTATACAGGGAAAGGCATTCAGAACTTTGCAGCAGCCCGCAGCGGCTTTAAAATGACTAACCACAAGATTTACTGGCAGGAAGGCTATGCTACTAAGAAAGTGGAGATTTATGTGGGGAATGAGCTGAAAAGCACGCTGACCAGCAAAGAGATGGAAGGAGCGTACACTTACAAGCCAGAAAATACCTTTGAGATAGAAGGCGACGATAATTTGTATGTTCTGGAGCTTGAGAAATCTGGATGGGCAGGCAGTGATGGAAACGTTGTTCCAGACCTGGATGAGGAAGGAAATAACGGCACAAAAGAAAGTCCCAATGCAGCAGCGGGCCAGACAGTTACATATAAGGCTTACTACGTGCTGAAAGCAAATATAAAGGGATTGGAAGACGCGATTGCAGATGCAAAGAAAGTTAAGGCAGACGCCGCAGATGCAAAAATTTATACAGATGATTCCCTGACAGTCCTGCAGGGCAGAATTGATACGGCAGAACATGTGCTGAATACAAACAAAACAGCAGATCTGGAAGATCCTGCGGTCATCAAGGCAGTAAAAGAGGCTATTGATACGCTGTCAGCAGAGCAGATTGAGAAAATACTGAAACCAAAGAGCATGGATCAGCTTGCAGAATATTTAAATGTATACTATAAACTGGAAGAATCCATTTCCGAAGGGGAAGGCGAGAGCGCGGTAAAGAAAGTCAAAGATGAAAGCGGAAAAGGAAAAGATGGAATTGTACACGGGAATGTGACTGTTGACAGAGACAACGGAGCGGTTCTGCCTGGCAGCAGCAAATCACGCACTAATTATATTGAGGTTCCTAACAGCATAGATGTATCCAACCGAATGACATTTTCTTTCTGGGTATACCGTGAGGCCGGTGTTTCTGGGCAGCATAATACGTTTGGCTTAAGTTCAGGAGAAAAAGTGGCAGATAACAGCACGGCAGCTGTGACAGGACATCATTTTTCCATATATGCAGGAAGGAACGGTAAGCTGGAAGCTGATGCAGGAAAAGATGCATGGCGTGGTGTGAAGGGGATAGCATCTTCTGGGTTTAAAACAGGAAAATGGCATCTTGTCACATGCGTCGTAGATGGAACAACGTGCAGGCTTTATGATGACGGGGAACTGGCAGAACAAGGAGAAATTGGAATTTCATTGTCGGATGCATGGAACGCGGACGAAGCTACACGCCACATATTTATTGGAAATAATGTGTATTCCTACAATAATGATCCGGACTACAAAGGACGCATCAAGAGTTTTCGTATATATAATGCTCCATTTGCGGCAGAACAGGTAAAAGAGCTGTATGATATGGAAGTCGAAATCCCGATGCAGAATGCGGTTGCAGATCTGCTGGAAGCAATAGGAGCAAGAGAAGAAGAGGGAAAATACATTAATGAGATTTTAGGGTCAGACGCAACTGTTGATATTGTTCTTCCTGAAACCGGAAAGCAAGGCGAGAGCATTGAATGGAAAGCATATGAAGCAGATGGCACAACAGAGAGCTCAGACGTAATTAATGTGGCGGAAAAGAAAGTAACGATGCCGCAGACAATTGGAACTACTGTCAAAGCAATATTAAAGGCGGTTATTACGTTAGGTGAATCTACGAAAACAATCACTATTGAATACGAAATCACCAAAGTAGTAGATCTTGACCGCAGTGAATTGGAGAAATCCCTGAAAGCGGCAGAAAAACTGGACGCTTCAATTTATACGAAATCATCCTGGACAGCGTTTCAGAATGTTCTTAAGGAAGTGCGGGATGCAAATAAGACAGCAGCAACCCAGGCAGATATCGCAAATGCCAAGAAACGCCTGGACGATGCGATGAAGACAGATGGGACGGGAACACTGGTGCTTCTTGGCGATAAATCAGAATTAAACAAGTCAATCTCAAATGCAGTAAAAGTTATGGAAGGCAGGGATGAGTCTGATTATACAGGAACTTACGAAGCCGTTTGGAATACATTGGAAACAAAATTAGCGGCAGCCAATACAGTAAAAGATTCCGACGATGTAAGCCAGAGCCAGGTTGACACGGCAAAGGATGAACTGGATGCGGCAGTGAAAGAGCTGGTAAATGCCACGCTTGAAATGAAGATTGCGTCGGCAAATGCTGCAAAGCAGGGGAAGAATGAGAGTGATTATCCAGTGTCTGTATGGAAAGAACTGACAGAGGCGATAGAGGAAGCAGAAACTTTATTGGAAAACGAAGAGTCATCTCAGGAAGAGAAACTGGCGGCATGTGACAGACTGGATGCAGCAGTTACTGCATTTAAGCCTATTGATAAAGCTGCGGCAGAAGCGCTGAGAGAAGAAGCAGAGGCTGCAATGGAAGGGAAAGACAAGTCTCACTATGTAGAAGAAGTCTGGGAAGAATTGGAGGCGGCAATCGCGGCATACAAGGAACTTCCGGTGGATGCAGACAGAGACGCTCTTGTGGAGGCATATAACCGGCTGCAGACGGCGCTGGCAAATTTCAAACCTATTGAGAAAGAAACGGTTGAGGCTTTGAAAACACAGGCAGAAGCAGCTATGGAGGGCAAAAACAAGGCGGACTATGAAGCATCCGTGTGGGCAGAGCTTGAAGATGCCATTGCCGCATACAAGAATCTGCCGGAAAATGCAGACAGCGCAGCTATCATCGAGGCATACCACAGGTTACATGCAGCTTTGAAAAATTTTGTACCCAGAGATATCGTGAAAGTCACAGGAGTGAAACTGAATAAAAATACTCTGACTCTGACCGTGGGCGGCAGTGAAACATTGACAGCGGCAGTAGAACCGGACAACGCCAGCAACAAAGAGGTGATCTGGGAGAGCAGCAATGCAGATGTTGCCAGTGTTGAGAACGGGAGAGTGACGGCGAAGAAGGCGGGAACGGCGAATATTACGGCAGTCAGCGCTGAAAATCATACAATGAAGGCATCCTGCGCCGTGACAGTAAATGCCGCACAGAATAATCCTGTTATCCCGGAAACAAAGGTGAAGAGCGTGACACTGAATGTGAAGAAACTGACCCTTGGGTTAAAGGAGAGCTACACTCTCAAAGCAACCGTGAATCCATCAGGTGTGAAAAATAAGAAAGTGACCTGGAAATCGGATAAGCCAAAGATTGTGAGCGTAAAGAACGGTAAACTGAAAGCACTGAAAACGGGCAAGGCAAAGATTACCGTCACCAGTGCTGCGGATAAGACAAAGAAGAAAACCATTACAGTGACAGTGAAGAAGGCGCCGGTGAAGAATACCAAAGTGACGCTGAATAAGAAGAATGTAACACTGAAGCTGAAAGGAAAGAGCAAAACGTTCCAGATTAAGCCGAAAGTTGCCTCCAAATACGGAAGTGCGACCTTTAAATATACGATTGACAAAAAGGGAAAGAAAGCCGTGAAGGTAGATAAAAATGGAAAAGTAACTGCCAAGAAGAAAGGAAAGGCAGTCATCACAGTAAAGACGTATAACGGCAAGGCAAAAGCAGTTCTCAAAGTGACGGTAAAATAATACAGCTGCGAGAAAGACAGAAATAAAATTCTGTTAAATATGAAATTATGGACAGGAATAAGCTGCCGCACCAGAAATAAAGATTCTGGCGCGGCAGCTTTTGTCTGACAGGAGAGAAAGCTTATCCTTGCGAATTACCTTGGATTACGCATTTTGTAATCTGAGATTGTGAAATGACATGAGATAGAGTATAATATGGCGTGAGGAGGGTCCCGGAAAGAGATCTGACAGCATCTGGATCGGGCAGGATAAGTGAAGGCAAGGGACGCCATTCGTTTAGGACAGAAAGATGGAAAGATCGGATAACTTATTTCGGGAAGAAATATAAAGTGAAAAAAATATATCGTATTTTAATTTTTGTTTTAGTAGTTGGTTTTTTTTGCGGTCTTGTGGTATCACAATCTTGCGGTCAAAAAATGCAGCAGTATCAGGGGCAATTTTTTGATTGTTTTGATACAGTGACTACAATTACAGGATATGCCAGAAGCCAGAAGGATTTTTCTGAGAAAATGGAACTGCTGCAGAATAAACTAATGTATTACCATCAGCTGTATGACATTTACCATACCTATGATGGAATCAATAATCTGAAAAGTATCAATGATGCTGCTGGAAAAAAGCCTTTAAAAGTAGATACAGAAATTATTAAACTGTTAAAACTGGGAAGAGAAATGTATGATAAGACAGAGGGAAAGCTGCAGATTACATATGGCAGTGTGCTTTCTCTGTGGCATGAGTATCGCGAGAAGGGCATGGAACAGCCCCAAAAAGCAGAACTTCCTCCCAAAAAGGAATTGGACAGGCGGGCAGGGCATACAGATATGGAGAAGCTGATTTTGGATGAAGAGGCTTCCACAGTGTATCTTGCTGATAAAAATATGTCTCTGGATGTCGGCAGTATTGGTAAAGGTTATGCAGTCCAGCGGCTTGCGGAATATGCGAGGGAGATCGGCATGGAACATGCACTGATCAGCGTAGGCGGAAATGTGTGCGCTGTGGGCGCTAAGCCAGAGGGAGAACCTTGGACAGTAGGAGTTGAGAATCCGGATTATGACAGCAGCCAGCCGTATGTGTGCGCTGTAGAGCTTGCGGATCAGTCCATTGTTACCAGTGGAGATTATCAGCGGTATTATGAAGTGGACGGTGTAAGATATTGTCATATAATAGATCCAGAAACAAATATGCCGCCAGAATATTTTACATCTGTGTCTGTGATTACCAAAGATTCTGGTATGGCAGATGCACTTTCGACTTCCTTGTTTAATATGGATTATGATACAGGTCTTTCGCTGGTGGAGAGCATTACAGATGTGGAAGCAATGTGGATCGGAAAGGATGGGAAGATCCGCTGTTCCAGCGGATTTAAATACAATGAAACGAAATGACAGGATTTTAATTGTAGTTTTAATAATTTTGGGATTGATTGGGGTTGGGGGAGTAGCGCTGTACTCAAAACTTAGTACCAAAGAACCGGAGGCTGTAGTTTACCTGGAGGGAAAAGAGAAAGGCAGATATGCTCTGTCTGACAATATCACGATAGAAATCCGCCAGGAAAATGGAGATTGTAATATACTGCAGATTAAAAATGGAAAGGCGCAGATTACAGAGGCCTCCTGTCCGGATAAGGTGTGTGTCAGACACCGCCCGGTCAGCAGACAGGGAGAGAGCCTGATTTGCCTGCCAAATCAAATGGTGGTTGAAATTGAAAACGGCGAGGATGCAGACGTGGATGCGGGAACTAATTAAGTTTTGCTTTAATAAAATAGGCATAGATTGGAGAAAAATATGGCGAAAAAAACAGCTTATATGGGGATGCTTACGGCGCTTGCTTTTGTGTTTTCCTATATAGAATCTTTGCTGCCCATTCATTTAGGCGTGCCTGGAATCAAACTGGGATTGGCAAATCTGGTGGTGATGGTGGCTTTGTACACTATGAGCATAAAAGCAGCATTTACTTTGTCCATAGTTAGGATTATACTTACTGCATTTACGTTTGGAAACCTGTCAGCCGTGATTTATAGTTTTGCAGGGGGAATGTTAAGCCTTGCTATAATGATTTTGGCGAAGAAACTTGATTTTTTTTCAGTTACTGGAGTCAGTGTATTGGGAGGCGTGTTTCATAATCTGGGACAGATTATCGCAGCCGTCTTTGTGGCAGAGACAGTAAGTCTCTTATATTATCTTCCGGTTTTAATTTTATCAGGCACGGTCGCAGGCGTGTTTATTGGAATTATTTCTTCGATATTAATTCGTTATTTAAAAAGTTATGTAAACGAGCGATGGGATTAAAATAAAATACTGGATTTAAGAAATGGAAGGAGGATAACTATTTTAAACTCGATTTTATTATTAGAAGATGATGAAAGTATTAACAGGGGGATTACGTTTATACTGGAAAAGGATGGTTATCAGGTATATTCCTGTAAGACGATTGCTCAGGCACAGACAGTATTTCGCCGACAGGATATACAGCTTGTAATCTGTGACGTTACCTTGCCGGATGGAAATGGACTGGATTTTGTCAGGGAGATACGCAGGGAAAGCAGCGTACATATCATATTTTTGACGGCATTAGATCAGGAAGTGGATCAGGTTATGGGATATGAAGCAGGAGCAGATGATTATATTACCAAGCCATTCAGCTTGTCGGTGCTGAAATTGAAAGTGTCGGCATATTTTAAGAAACGGCAGGGGACAGAGCAGGAACGTATAGAGTCTGGACATATTTGCTTTTATGTGAAAGAAATGCGTGTCGTGATGGAAGGCAGAGAGATTTCGCTTACAAAAAATGAATGGAAAATGCTGCGTATTTTTATGGAACACCCAAGACAGATATTGTCTAAAAATCAGCTTTTAGAACAGCTTTTTGATGCTGAGGGAGATTTTGTGGATGAAAATACGATTGCGGTAAATATTAGAAGGCTTCGGGAGAAAATCGAACCGGACAGTTCAAAACCGGAATATATCAAAAATGTTCGTGGAATCGGATATCTCTGGGACAAGGAGTGCAGGAAATGAGAAAATATATACTCCCCGTTATTGCGGGGATTTTCCTATTGGTTTTTACAGACTGGCGCCTGATCACAATGGCAAATCATGAATATCAGGAAAAGATACAGATTCTTTCTGTAATGATAGAGGAACAGGAGAGAGGCGCAGACAACTTTGTAACGGCCATAGATATATTGAAAGGGGAGAATTATTTTCAGGGAACCGATGGGAAGGAAAAATTAAAATCCTATGGTTATCTGGGACAGGAAGAGAATTACTATAGTCTGAAGAGAAAAAAATCTGTACAGCAGATCATTGTGCTTTCCATTCTGCTGTTTCTGGCATATCTTTTGTCTCTGAGATATCTATCCAGGAAATGGAATATTCAGCGGCGGCAGGAACTGGGGAAGCTGTCCCAGATATTGAGCCAGTTTTCCAGTCATATCTATGAGAATGATTTTAAAGAACAGCTGAATGAAAGAGAGACAGAGATGGAGCGGATTGTAAGCCAGCTTGCAGGGCTGAGCGAACAGCTTCGCTACAACGAGAAACGGGTGATGAAGGAAAAAGAGGAGACCAAGAGTCTGGTCACTGATATTTCACATCAGCTGAAAACGCCGGTTTCCGGACTGAAAATGTGCTTTGAAATATTGAATCAGGAGGATTTAAGTCCCGAAGAAGAAAGAGAATTTTTGGAACAATGTACAAGACAGCTCAGAGGGCTTGAAGCGCTGGTAGGGGCGCTGGTGAATATTTCCAGAATGGAGGCCGGGCTGATACAGATTCACACAGAACCGGCAGATATCTTAGAAACATTGGTGACAGCTGTAAACCGTATTTATCTGAAAGCAGAGGAAAAACAGATTGCCATACAATTTGAAGAAATGGAGGATAGGGCAGCAATGATAATACCTCATGATGTGAAGTGGCTCTGTGAGGCATTCATAAATATTCTGGATAATGCAGTGAAGTACAGTCCCAAAAACACGGAGATTCATGTTTGTATGATCCGGATGACGACATTTCTGAGGATTGAAATAGAAGACCAGGGAATCGGCATTCCGCAGGAGAAATACCATAAGATTTTTCAGCGTTTTTATCGAGGAGACGAAGAAGAGGTTCGCCAGGCAGAAGGTTCTGGAGTGGGACTGTATCTTACAAGGAAAATTTTGGAGTGGCACGGAGGCAGCATAACGGTATCCTCCAGATATGGGAAAAAACGTCACGGAAGCACTTTTACGGTTCAGATTCCCTATGAAATTCCGCTTGACGGTACTTCTTAATAGCAGTGAAAGAGTAAAGAAATATAAAATTTCAAAAAATTGAAAAAAAGCGTAACTTGAAAAAGGAAAATACGAATATATAAATAGGCGGCAGATTTTATCAAAAAATTTGCTGCCGGAGGGGAGTATTGTAGAAGAAAGGAAGATTAATATGAAAAAAATCAAACAATGTTTGGCGGCGTTTCTTTTGGCGGCTGTTTTCATGGGAACAGCTGCATATCCGGAACATGTGTCTGCCCAATGGGAAGCGCCGAAAGGGGTAGAATATGAACCAACTGTTTTTGGTAAGATTAGTACACAGACCGATAGGGTGCGGGTATATGTTTATAACAACACTACCTTAAAGATTACCAGCAATGCAAAGACCATCTTTCAGAAAACATATAAGCATGAAGGGAAGAAGACGGTAAAGCTGCCGATGCAAAACTGAATTTTACCCTGACTTCAAAAAGTGGAAAGGTTGGGCCTGCTGTCGTAAAAACTGTGAAGGACGACGGAATCATTTCTAAAAGGAAAGTAAGCCCTTCCCTGAAAAAACCCTTGGTTGCGGGGAAGATTACAGATAAAACCACCTCGGTGAAGGTATATGCAAAAAAAGGCGATACGCTCTATATCCAGAATGGTGCAAAAGTATTAAAGAAGGTAAAATACCGAGAGAGCGGATATCAGAAATTTTCCATCAAAAAGCAGAAAGCGGAAACCAAACTAACATTTTATACGGTAAATAAAACAGGAAGAAGCCCTTATGTGACAAAAGAAGTAAAAGACGTCACACCTCCTAAGAAACCTAAGGTATCCTTTGTTTTTGAGGGGGTTTATAACTGGGTTGACGTAGAAGGAGAAATAGGCTGTGACGTCTATGTGAGGAAAAACAGCAAGAAAGGAACATCTAAGTGGAAGTATATGGGTACATTAGATAGGATGTATCTTGGTTTCCATGTAGATCATTTGCCGAATATCACGTTTATGGACGCAGGAGACACGTTATCTATACGGATTGTGGATGATGCAGGGAATAAGAGTCAAATTGCAACCACCGAAGCGGTGAAGGAAGACTGGTATCCCCTTTATCCGGAATAAGCAAACGTTTTCTTGAGATGCTTGCACCAGGCAAGAAAGGTTTATTTGGACTGGTGAAGGGCAGCTTTATAAAACAGAATAAAAAATAAGAAAAAAGCGCAGAACAAATGTTTTGATTTGTCTGTGCTTTTTGTTTAAATTTTGTTGTGTATTTTCATAAAAACCGTAACTTTATCAAAAAAAATACGATATTTTATGTGAGAGATATTTTTATAAGCGATAGTTACAGGGTATTTTAACGAAGAGAAAAAGAAGGGGAATGACTTATGAATGATGCTTATATAATTGATTTGTTCTGGAACAGGGATGAAAACGCCATAAAAATAGTAGATGAGAAGTATAATTCTTTCTGTTATTCTATTGCCTGGAGAATTCTGACAAACCGGGAGGATTCAGAAGAATGCGTAAACGACACATGGTTTGCGGCCTGGAAATATATTCCCCCCAAGAAACCGTCAAGGCTGGCTGCTTTTTTAGGGAAAATCACACGGGGGTTTGCGATTGACATGTTAAGGAAAAAATACGCAGTGAAACGGATGGATATGCATATTACAGAAATAAAAGAAGAAGTGCAAGATATAAATATGGCGGTCGTGCATAATTTTGAAGAACATATTGAGGAAGAAGAGCTGATTGAAATCATAAACAGTTTTCTGGCCGGGCTGTCTAAACGGGACAGAGATATATTTGTTCAGCGGTATTGGGGAATGGAGGCGCTGAAACATATTGCAGCAAGGCATCAGATATCAGAAGGTGCAGTAAAGCAAAACCTGCTGCGCAATAAGAGAAAATTAAAAAAATTATTAGAAAGGGAGGGCCGTTTATGAGAGAAGATGGATTTGAATTTTTAGAGCTTTTCGGAAACATTGATGAAGAGTATATTTATCAGGCAATGCAGCCTTGGGAGGGGCAGACAAGAAAATATGCATTATACCATATGAGCAAAAAGGTGGCCTGCCTGTTAATTATTATGATGCTTGGCTTTTGCGCAGTATTTCACAACCAGGTTTATGCAGCCATCAGCAGATTTACGACCCTGATTGGAGAGGTGTTAGGATTATCCGATGACCTGACACCTTATACAGACCTGATCCAAACAACACAGAGACAAGACGGGACAGAAGTTACTTTGAGAGAAGTGATTTGGACAGGAAACAGCCTGCTTGCATCTGTTTCTGTGAAGGGGATAGAGAATGACGACAGCGCAGGTGTAAGCGCACAGGAAAGCGTAGAGATCAATGGGCAGGAGAAAGTATGCAATTCGACGAGAGTATTCTGCAGTGGAGATTTTGAAGAAACGGGCAGTAATTATGTAATTGAATGGAATTATGGGAGCAGTTTGCAGATAAAGGGAAAAGCAGATATTAAGATAAAAATTGTTGTGCACAGAAATATGGAAGATATGGAGGGGCAGACATTTGAATTTGCATTTTCAGCATCCAAAGAAGAACTGCAGGAGAATACCGTTCACATGGAATTAAACCAGAAACTGGAGATTGATGACAAAGAGGCCGTTCTCAAAGGGTTGTCATTAAATAGTGTGGTAAGCAGTATTCAAGTGGAATGTGAGGAGCTGCCGATAGACGAAAAACAATATTATTTGAAAGTTACGGATAAGAGCGGCAGTGAATTCTGCTATTCCATGGTAAAGGTAGAGGATAGAGTGTATACGTTTCAAAATAACGACCATTTGCCTTCTTCCGAGAATGAATGGCTGGAGGTTCAAATGTACGTTTTGGCATATGAAGAGGAGGAGAATACAGAGGAACTTGTTCAGCCTGAGGAAGAATTAAGCAAAGTCTTCCAGGTAAATTATGAGAAAATGAAACCCGTAAGCCAGAAAATCAGGATTACGGTCAAGAAATGACCTGTCAAAAAATATCTGTGCTGACGGCTGTTTTATGTGGAAAAAATTTTTTGAAAAAATTGTAAAAAAGCGTAACCTCGAAGTAAAAAATACGATTATTTATATTAGATGGTAAATGATAAGGCAGAAATGAAAAATGATCATTTATCAGACGTGAAATAATTAGTTGGGGGTGATGATGTGAAATTCGGATAAGGGGGAGCTGTTGTTGGAATATAATTAGATGTTTTCTATCTGCAAAGCGGAGCTGTTATTTATTATATCGAGAAATATTAAGAAAGAGAGTGAGAAATCATGAAATTTAGTAAATTTGTGTTATCTATGCTGACTGTTACTCTGCTGGGAACGACAGTGATGCCTGCCTATGCCGCTGATGGCAGCAAGCAGACATATCCATGCAGACTGTTGGAACAAACAAGTGAACAAGAGTGGGAGATGGAGGGCAAGATCGCGATATCAGACGACGACAGTATGATACTGGCGGACAAGATGGACTCCATAAGTTTGATTGCAACAAATGATTATGATTTAGATGCAGAATATGCGGCGGAAGTCAGCGACTATAAACTGAGCTCATCGTCCGTGACGGCAAGAGCGGCCGCCAAAAGCGTACAATATGCAAGGTCATGGAAAATTTACAGAAAAAGTGATCATGCTACTATGGTTCAGTGGGTATTAACAGGAGTATTTACGTATGATGGAAAAACAAGTAAATGCATGCAGACATCTATGACAAACAGCAATAAGGATTCAGGAACTTATCAGGTGACTTCGAGTTCACATTATCCATCAAGAAATTATGCAATCGGAAATTGCAAGGCAGTAAATAAAAAGACAGGAAAATCTTACGCAAGAGTCATTAAGTTTGGCGTAACAAAAAACGGAACATTGGTAACAGGATAGAAATTGCAGGTAAAAGAATGGATAAAAATTTACATTATGAAAGAAGAATGTTATGAGTGTTACGGGAATTGGTTCTGTCCAGAGTTATATTTATAATTCACAGACAGGGAAGCTTTCAACCAAAGACGGTTCTACAGATGAATTTGTGGAGTATTTTAATGGAACATTATCCGGGGAATCTTCAGTAAGCCTCAATGGATATGATCTTCAGAAAAAATGTGATATCAGTGAATTAATTGACGTAAAGGGTGGGTGGAGGAAACCCTGGTATAATCCGGATATAAATGAGTATGAAATTACCTGTGAAATTGTCAATGGGGAAGAGGCTAGTTATAGCGTAAATGGAGATAAAATTCTTACGGTATACACGGCGTTAACTTATTTGCCAGAGGAAGCAGAAGGATGGAGCGCAAAAAGCCCGTACAAGACACACCAGTCAAAAGCATATGATCCTGCAACCAACAGTATGAACATTGCAGTGGGTGATGTATTTGATCTGGGAAACGGCTATAAATTGAGAGTCCGGGAGGACTGTGTGCAGGCGGTCGGTTATGGAACAGGAAGTGGTGTCAATGATGAAAGGATCCGTCATTTGGAATATGGATTGAATTCATTGATCCATTTTGCTGACCAACAGTGGTTTGCATCCAGTATCTTGCAACAGTATACACCTATGCTTTTGAGTTTTCTAACAGAATTGGGTATAGATACAAGCAGAGAATTTACGATTAATGGTACGAAGTGTGTTGTAAAAAACGGGGAAATCCAAGAATCAGGCAATAAATGGGTAGTTCCGAGTTCTGTCCATAAGAAAGCATTACAGCGGTATGAGGAATGGCTCTCACAACCTTTACATGGAGTGCGTGAAGAGAATTTCTAAATAATTACTTTCAATTTGGATCATATTTAGAAAAAATAAAGATTCCGTTTCTTACCTGAAATCAGGGCAATAACATAAACAAAAAGTACAGAACAAAGGTTCGAAATTGTTCTGTACTTTTTGTTGTTTATATGTTATAATGATAAGCCAAATGACTGGACTTTGCTTTTTATGTATAGTGATATGCTGTAAAGGACGGAGGAGCATCACAATGATTAATTCAAAGATTAGAACTTATATTCATGATAATAAAGAAGAATTGTTCGGGAAATTACTGGAAGCAAGGAGAGGAAATGAGCATAAAGAAGAAAATTTCAGACAAAATTGTGCAATTATATTGGATGATTTGTTTAAGAAATTGGAGATTGACAGGAACGTAAATGTAGAAAATGAATTTACAGTATTGCAAGGGCGAATTGATTCTTTATATGGTAATTTTCTCATTGAATATAAATATCCAACAAGAATTGCAAGTTCTAATACGGCAGGAAATTTGAAATTTATAGAGCAGGTTCAAAGGCAGATGAATGGTTTCCATAAAAAAACGAGCGTTCCTTTCCATAAGATCATGGGGGTAGTTTTTGATGGATATTATGTAATATATATAAAAAAACAGGGAAATGATTGGAATATCAGTGTGCCGCAGGAAATGACCGTTGATTCATATGAGTTATTTCTTATGAGACTGCTGTCTGTAAATTCCAGCGGTAAAGCTTTGCTGGCTGATAATTTGATACATGATTTTGGGTCAGCCAGCAGTCAGTCAATTCAGGCTATTTCGACATTATATCATAAGTTGGAATGCAACAATGAAATGAATAAAGCAAAATTATTATTTGAACAGTGGCAGATTCTTTATCGGGAGGTATATGGATATAGTTTTGAGACTAAAGATTTAAGAATAAAAGGTTTAAAAGAACAGTATTCGCTGAAGACAGAGACGATAAACTATTCTTATCTGATTTTTGCCATTCAGACATATTTTTCTTTATTGATAAAAGTATTATCCCTGAATATTTTAACATACTTAAAGGGCAGTACTATGGTGGAAAAGTATTGTTTCCATACAGAAAGTTTTGAAAAGTTAAGAGATGATTTTAAGGACATTGAAGAGGGAGGGATTTTTCGCAGACTCGGTATTTCAAATTTTTTGGAAGGAGATTTTTTTAGCTGGTATCTGTATCTTTGGAATGATGAGATTGGTGTACTTTTGCAGACATTGATTGAAACTTTTGAAAAATATGATTATTCAATTATTGTTTTAGAACGTGATATTGCGAGAGATATCTTAAAAAATTTATATTATGAATTGCTGCCCGCCGTATTACGGAAGAATTTAGGTGAGTTTTATACACCAGACTGGCTGGCAGAGTTTTTATTGGAAGACTTGCAGCCTCAGATGAAAGAGGACACATTATTTTTGGATCCAACTTGCGGCTCAGGTACATTTTTAGTCATGCTTATAAAAAAGATCATGAATCAATATGGATCCAGTTTGCCGTCCGAAAAACTTCTAAAAATTATTATGAACAGCGTAATAGGATATGATTTGAATCCATTGGCAGTTATATGTGCCCGTGCCAACTATATCATTGCGCTGGGAGAGATGTTATCCGAGTGTGAGGAACCGGTAGAAATTCCGGTATATTTATGCGATGCCATGTTAACTGTCTTAGAAGGATATGAAGAAAGTAAAGATTGTTATATAATTCCAACTAAGGCAGAAACTTTTATCCTGCCGAAAAAACTTGTCGATATCAAAAAATTAAATAATGTCATGGATATTGTAAACGATTGTATTCATAGAGGTGGTAATTTAGATGTATTTGAAATGCAGCTCATAAAGGAATTACCAGAACTGAGACAGAGCTTGTCACAAAAAGAATACAAGGTACTTAAGGAATTTTATATAAAGATGGAAGCGCTGAATAAAAAAAATCTGGATGGTGTCTGGGCCAATGTTATTAAGAATGCGTTTGCACCCATATTCCAAAGAAAGGCTGACTACATAATCGGCAACCCGCCATGGATTGATTGGCAGAACCTCCCGGAAAATTATAGGGGATCCATACAAAAGTACTGGTATGATTATCGCGTGTTTGATCATAAAGGACAAAAAGCACAATTAGGCAGCGCCCACGATGATATCTCCGTACTCATGACGTATGTTATCATGGACAATTTTTTGAAGGATGGAGCTAAGCTGGGCTTTGTAATCAATCAAAATTTATTACAGGCATCCGGAGGAGGCGACGGATTTCGGAAATTTATGATAAAAGAAAAAATCCCTGTAAGCGTTAAGTCTGTAAATGATTTTGTTGAAGTTGAGCCTTTTAAAGATTTGGGAGTGAATAATAAAACCGCAACTATTATTTTACAAAAGGGTGAAAAGAATACATATCCAGTTGTATATAAAAAGTGGTATAAATGCGGCAAAAATGTAATTAGTTCCAACGAGAGAAAAGAAAGTGTGTTTGAAAGAATGATCAAATGCAAAGAATTCTATGCTTCTCCAATTAATGAATACAATTCTCCATGGATGGTTGCTGCATATCATGAGAAGAAGATGTTTGATAAAATGATAAATAAAGAAGGATCTTCGTTTTATCGTGCACGAAAGGGTGTAGATACCAGTGCCAATGCGATTTTTTGGGTAAGGGAAAAGAAAAGAATGAAATCTGATTTGATACTTGTAGACAATTCTCCGGAGAACAGCCGCAAAAAGATTTCTCAGGTTTCTAATTTTCCATTAGAAAAGCAGCATATTTATCCGTTATTGAGGGGGAAAGATGTGAAAAAATGGAAGTACAACCCAGAGTATTCCATTATACTGCCTTACACAAAGGAAGGAAAAGTGATTGCAAAGGATGAATTGTTATCAACTTGTCCTAATATGTTTGACTATTTCTATTTAGACAGACATGGTTTTATTCCTGTTTTAAAAGAAAGAGCCACATATAAAAAATTTATTTTGAGACAGGATGAACATGCACCTGAGTATTCTTTATACAATATTGGCAAATATACATTTTCTCCATATAAAGTTATTTGGAAGGCATTGTCTAAAGGTGTCGCAGCGGTAACGATCTCGAATGATGATAACCGAATGCTTATACCGGATCACAATCTGCTAATGGTTCCATTGGAGAATGAATCAGAAGCATACTATTTGACAGGTGTTTTAAATGCGGATATTGTTTCACGGTTTGTAAATGCATATGTCGCGTGGTTCATATCAGGGCATATCTTAGAGAGAATCAATATACCTCGATATTGCGAAAATAAGATATTACATAATGAAATTGCTATATTGGCAAAAGAGGCTCATACTTTAGCAGGGGATGAAAAAGAATTGGAGGAAATTGAGCGTCAGTTAAATGAAAAAGTAAATAGGCTTTTATTGGATTCTGTGTGATGGACCAAATGAGAGAGGAGAGTTACGGATCGGGCAAGTACAATCAACCATAAGTGGAATGTGCTTAATTCAACTGATAGTTCGTGTATTATGAGACGATTTTCCAGTACAATATGCACAGAAAGGAGGATTTCAGGAATGAATCAGGATGAGATAGGAAAATTTATTGCCTCTTGTCGTAAAGAAAAAGGATTGACACAAATGCAGCTTGCAGAACAATTGAATATCACGAATCGGGCAGTATCCAAATGGGAAACTGGAAAAAGTATTCCTGATGTGTCAATCATGTTAGAACTGTGTAATATTTTAGAGATAACCGTAAATGAACTATTAAGTGGAGAAAGGATTGCTATGGAGAATTATAAAGCAAAGGCGGAGGAAAATATGCTCTTATTACAAGAAAAGAAAACAAAGGCAGAAAAAGATTTTCGGCGTGTGGAAAAGATTTGGCTGGTAGTCGCTGTGTTACTTACCCCAATCCATTTTGTCATTAATTATTATTTTCCTGATAACAATGGAACAGGCATTGGTTTGGCTATACTTTTTATTGGATTGATTATGTATACGGTCTACTTTTGGCAGCATTATGAAATTGAAATCAAATTGAAGTAATATGATTTCTTTGATTTTTCCAAAACCCAAGGGAGGACGGATATGTACAAATTCAGGATTAATGGAGAGAACTTCATGATAGAAACAGAACGATTAGCGTTGAGAGAATTTATGTGGGATGACTGCGATAATTTGTATGAAATTCTTTCAGATGCGGAAACAATGCAACATTATCCGCAGCCATTCAATAAGGAAAAAACCAAACATTGGATTAACTGGAATTTACAAAACTATCAAGAATTCGGATTTGGGTTATGGGCTGTAGTATTAAAAGAAACAGGGAGATTTATAGGAGATTGCGGAATTACAATTCAAAATATTGATAATGAATTCTTACCAGAAATCGGCTACCATATTCATAAAAAATATTGGAAAAAGGGTTATGGAAGCGAGGCGGGAAAAGCTGTAAGAGATTGGGCGTTCACAAATACAGATTATGATTGTTTATATTCCTACATGAAATATACCAATATTAGTTCTTTTTCTACGGCAAAAGCAATAGGCATGAGAAAAATCAAAGAGTATTCTGATAAAAAGAATGAAATATCTTATGTTTATGCAATAACGCGCAATGAGTGGGAAGATCTGTTTTGAAAAGAAAGGGTATAGAATCATTCAGAAGCAGAACACAGAACGGCAAGAGGTTATTCTTGTTAATTTTATCATGGAAAAGGAGAAAAACAATGAAAGCAGAACTTATAGCTGCGGTCATATGTATTATGGCTGCATTGGTCTTATATACGATTGGCGTGTTTGCGGAGCGGAAATCACATATGCTGAGTAAATGGCACGTGATTGTTTTTTGGGCAGGTTTGGTATTTGACACGACGGGGACTTCTTTGATGGGGATAATAGCAGATAACAGCGAAAAATCAGGTGTGACATTGCATGGGGTTACGGGGTTTATCGCTATTGTACTGATGCTGTTCCATGCAGTCTGGGCTACGGTTACTCTGACCCGCGGAAATGAAAAGCAGATGCAGACATTTCATCGATTCAGCCTCTTTGTATGGATGGTGTGGCTGTTTTCTTTTTTAACAGGGATGATTATAGGGATGGGATAACCGAAAGTTTGAGCTAAACATCTCCCTGATTTTTCTATGGTATTACTCAATGGAATAAATTCATCTGTGCAGGGATGCAGTCTTCTTCGGGAGGCTTTCGCATGACACTTTTCTATTCGGATTATAAAAAATTCCTTCATCTACTCTTGTTCCATCCGGTCAGAAGTTGCCGCGGGAAAAAGTTAACTTATGTTGCATAAATTTGAAATAGAAGTTATAATGAAAATGGTACTGTCGTCAGAAAGCAAGTCTTTGTACGGGCAGTAAATGGAACAATATGGTAAAATTAAAATGCAAGGAGGCAAAGTCATGAGAAAAAGGAAGTTTCAAAGTGTTTTTCGCATAACGATGGCAGTCGTTATGTGTGTGTCATCATTGTTTCCAACTGTTCCTTTAAGGGCAGAATCTGCAGATTTAGCTGCAGCAGATCAGAGTAGTTTGCAGAAAGCGGTGGGATATGATTCCATCCACGGATTTGCTAATGAGCCATTATATGACACGGCAGGGGAGGAAGTTATGGCCTTTGGAGGTGAGATTCATCAGGCCGAAGAAGATGGGGTGAAAAAGTGGTACTGGTTTGGAGAAGATATGTACAGTGATCCTGCTGAAGGAGGCAATACCGTGCAGGCACTTCATCTGTATAGTTCCACAGATTTATATAATTGGACGCGTGAAGAAGATATTTTCAAGGGTATGACGTCGAAAGACCAGTTTGAGACAGACGAATATTTTAAGAATTTGTACGGTGATCTGAGTGACAGCGAGAAAGATACTGTGTTTGATTGTTTGAAAGAATGCCCTACCGCGCATCCGAAGATATTCTATCATAAGCAAAAACAACAGTATGTAATGTGGGTGCCGAGAGGACCAGAAATGGTGGGAACGCCGGGAACACCGGGAACGCCGGGTACGTTTAGAGAGAGGGGCCAGTGCATTGCTACGAGCGACAGCATAAAAGGACCATTTAAGGTTATAAAATATTGCGAAGATGTGACAGGATTCATAACAGCATATCAGGAGAGTGACGGTACCGTATACATTGTGTATCAGGATCAGACATCAGGCGGTTTATGTATGGCACAGCTTGCAGATGATTATATGGATATTGATGCAGGGACGAAGCGGCAAATGGCATTTACTGACACGAATGTGCTTAGTAGTGCTCAGGGCGGCATATTTAAGCAGAATGGCAAGTATTACATGGTTAATTCGGCTGAAAAGCAATATGCGGTGACGGATTCTCTTGAGAATGGCACCTGGACAGTGCATAATTTGATGATACGTGATGATCAGGGTCAGACCTCTGAGATCGGAAATGGGACTCTTCCGCTGCATCCGACTAGCTTCATCCTGCAAGTAAATACAGTGGAAGGTACCGTTTATGTCAACATTACGGATAGCGAGGGTGAAGATCTCGTTAATCCATGTAAAAGATATGTCTGGCTTCCGATAGATTTTTCAGAAGACGGTACAATTGCGTTAAAGAAATCAAGCAACTGGAAATTGCCAGCGCTGAGTGATACTGAAGAGCCAGATGTGCCAGAAGCATACGATTCTATTTTGGGACTTGCGGATAAACCATTATATGACGCGAAAGGACAGGAAGTTGTAGCCTGTGGAGGCGAGGTCCATCAGGTTGATGAAAATGGCGTGAAAAAGTGGTACTGGTTTGGGGAAGATGCGCCCAGTGATTTTGTGGAAGGCGGCAATACCGCAAGGGGACTTCATCTGTATAGTTCCACAGATTTATATAATTGGACGCGTGAAGAAGATATCTTCAAGGGCATGACATCGAAAGATCAGTTTGAGACAGACGAATATTTTAAGAATTTGTACGGTGATTTGGCTGCCGGCGATAAAGACATTGTGTTTGAGTGTTTGAAAGACTTACCGACTGCGCATCCGAAGGTATTCTATGATAAGCAAAATCGTCAGTATGTGATGTGGGTGTCAGGAATGAAAGGTCAGTGTATTGCTACGAGTGACAGCATAAAAGGGCCGTTTAAGTTTGTAAAATATTGCGAAGCGGTGTCAGGATTTATATCGCCATTTCAGGAGAGTGATGGTACTGTATACATTGTGTACCAGGATCAGAAGCAGGCATCAGACAATTTATATATGGCGCAGTTGAACAATGATTATATGGATATTGATAAGAATACGGTGCGGAAATTTGAGTTCACTGGAGCTAATGCGTTTAGTGCTGAGGGAGCCATATTTAAGCAGGATGACAGTTATTACATGGTTAATTCGGCTCAGAAGCAATATGCGGTGACAGATTCTCTTTACAGTGGTACATGGACAGTGCATGATCTAAAGATGCGTGATGATCAGGGTCAGACCTCTGAGATCGGGGAGGGGACTCTTCCGCTGAATCCGACGAGCGCCATCCTGCAAGTAAATACAGTGGAAGGCGTCGTTACGATCAACGTTACGGATAGCTGGGATTTTGAAAATCCAGGTAAAGTGAGATATGTCTGGCTTCCGATAGATTTTTCAGAAGATGGTACAATTGCGTTAAAGAAATTAAGCAACTGGAAATTGCCGGCGTTGAGTGATGATCAAGATCCAGATGTTCCGAAAGCATATGATTCCATTGATGGCCTGTCAGGTGAGGTTTTGTATGATACGGACGGAAGGCGGGTTATGGCCTGCGGCGGTGAAGTTCATCAGGTTGAAGAAGAAGGTAAGACGAAGTGGTACTGGTTTGGGGTTAATGACTTAGAGGAGGATGGCCAGAAAAAAAATCCTGGAATCCATCTCTACAGTTCAGAGGATTTATATAACTGGAATTATGAAGGCAGAATGGAAGGATGGGAAATTAAAGATAATTTTTTAATCGCACATCCGAAGGTGCTTTATAACGAACAGAAACAGCAATACGTGATGTGGGGTGAACTTCAAGCCAGCGGAATGCAGGTAGCTGTCAGCAACAGCATCAAAGGTCCTTTTAAAATTGTTGAGAACGCTGGAGCGGATAATATATTTGGGTTTATCAATTTATATAAGGAAAGCGATGGTACGGCCTACATTATTTATGGTCATAGATATGGTATGGGTTTGACGGGGAATGTACCTGGAACAACAATAGACGACAATATTTATATAGCCCAATTGTCCTCTGACTATACAAGAGTTCAAGGGCAGCCTCAGAAGGTTGAGTATACAGATAATAGTGATAGTACACTTTTTGCTTCTGAGGGCGGCATATTTAAAGAAAATGGAAAATATTATATTGTGAATGCAGGTAATCCCGATAAAGATGGTCCTCAATATGCGGTTGCAGATTCCATAAACGGTCCATGGGCAGTTCACACGATTGGAATGTGGGATGACGCAAACCAACAGATGGTCGATATTGATAAGAAAAATCAAACCAGCAATGTGTTCCATGTCAAGACGCAGACAATAGATAAGTATATTTGTGTCGGTGACAGCGTAAATGGAGAAGATCCTAAAAATGTCAGATATATCTGGCTTCCTGTTAAATTCTTTGGTGACGGTAAGATTGCGCTGGAGCAATTAAGCAACTGGAAATTGGAGCAAGAGAATAAGGATATTGAAGTAACAGAAGTAAAACTGCCCGAAACAAGTAAGACACTGAAAATAGGAGAATTCTACCAGATAAATGCAGAAGTGCTTCCGTCAGATGCAACAGATAAGACACTTACCTATGAAAGTAGCAAAGATACCGTGGCAACAGTGACAGGGTCAGGAAAAGTGGAGGCGAAGAAAGCCGGAACAGCAAATATTACGGTGAAGTCATCCAATGGAAAGACGGCGTCGCTGCTGGTGAAGGTAGAAGAAGGAAAAGTTGTTGCGGTAACAGAGGTAAAACTGCCCGAAACAAGTAAGACACTGAAAATAGGAGAATCCTACCAGATAAATGCAGAAGTGCTTCCGTCGGATGCGACAGATAAGACGCTTACCTATGAGAGCAGTGACGATACCGTGGCAACAGTGACAGAGTCAGGAAAAGTGGAGGCGAAGAAAGCCGGAACAGCAAATATTACGGTGAAGTCATCCAATGGAAAGACGGCGTTGCTGCAGGTGAAGGTAGAAGAAGGAAAAGTTGTTGCGGTAACAGAGGTAAAACTGCCCGAAACAAGCAAGACACTGAAAATAGGAGAATTTTACCAGATAAATGCAGAAGTGCTTCCGTCAGATGCAACAGATAAGACGCTTACCTATGAGAGCAGTGACGATACCGTGGCAACAGTGACAGAGTCAGGAAAAGTGGAGGCGAAGAAAGCCGGAACAGCAAATATTACGGTGAAGTCATCCAATGGAAAGACGGCGTTGCTGCAGGTGAAGGTAGAAGAAGGAAAAGTTGTTGCGGTAACAGAGGTAAAACTGCCCGAAACAAGTAAGACACTGAAAATAGGAGAATCCTACCAGATAAATGCAGAAGTGCTTCCGTCGGATGCAACAGATAAGGCACTTACCTATGAGAGCAGTGACGATACCGTGGCAACAGTGACAGAGTCAGGAAAAGTGGAGGCGAAGAAAGCCGGAACAGCAAATATTACGGTGAAGTCATCCAATGGAAAGACGGCGTTGCTGCAGGTGAAGGTAGAAGAAGAGGGAGAAAACACTGTAGAGGTAACAGAGGTAAGGCTGTCTGAAACAGCTAAGACGCTGAAAATAGGAGAATCCTACCAGATAAATGCAGAAGTGCTTCCGACGAATGCAACAAATAAGGCACTTACCTATGAGAGCAGTGACGATACCGTGGCAACAGTGACAGAGTCAGGAAAAGTGGAGGCGAAGAAAGCCGGAACAGCAGATATTACGGTGAAGTCATCCAATGGAAAGACGGCGTTGCTGCAGGTGAAGGTAGAAAAAAAAGTGGAGAAGAACGAAGTTCAAAAGGTATTGGTTTCAGCAAAAAAGATGACAGTGGGTATTGGTGAGAAGGTTCAGATAGAGGCTGCTGTTTATCCGAAGAATGCTTCCAACAAGGCGCTTACTTATAAGCCTTCCAACAATAAGGTAAAGGTAGATAAGAAGGGAAGGATGACTGCCCAAAAGACCGGAAGCTGTAAGATAACCATAAGCTCTTCTAACAATAAGAAGGTCGTAGTGAATGTGACGGTGAAAAAGAAGCCGGCTAAGATAAGTCTGAATGCTAAGAAGAAGACATTAAAGGTTGGAAAGAAATTTCAGATTAAAAGGAAACTGCCAAAGGGCACAGCAAGTTATAAAATTACGTATGTCTCTAACAAGAAATCAGTGGCAGCTGTTTCTAAAACTGGAAAGGTGACGGCTAAGAAGAAAGGAGATGCCGTTATTACAGTTAAAACCTATAATGGAAAGAAAGCAACTCTCAAGATTCATGTAAAATAATTTTGTTGGAATAAAGTATGAGAACAAAATAACAGTATAAGTTAAGCAGCGAACATGTTTCCTTTGTTGGAAATGTGATTCGCTGCTTTTTGTGGATAGATATGTTTGACATCCAGAAAATGTACTCACAGGTATCCTGCTTATTGGTACAGCGTATCGAAGACGGATTTATCGAGATAGACAATGATATTTTAGTGGATTCGCAAAAGCAGGATGAAGGCTATCTGGTACTTTGCAGACAGATCAGGGATATGGAAGGGGCTATCCGTTTATACTGAATGTTACAGAAAAGGGGGGATATATCTTTGATAGAGAAAGAACACAGGGTGCTGGTGGAGTATTCCAGGCTGAATTTGAAAAAAGATAACATGGAGAGAAAGCAGATTTTTGTGAAAAAATAAATCAGTGACATAAGGATGCAGAGCATAATCGTTTCAATGCTCATAATGATGATAAAGTGATAGCGCAGCTTTTACAGCACGGGCAGCGATTCCATATATGGGTATGGGGTTTCGGCGTATTAGGATAGTGGCAGAAGAACAGTATGAGATGTCAAATAATAACTGTTCTTCTGCTGAAAATATACTTATTGGTTTCATTTTGCTGTGATACAATATTTGGCTTATATATCCATATTTTTCATAGAGCCGTTATTTTTCAAAATGTTTGGAATGGAATATTTCAGTATAACAGAAAGAATGGATTCTCTTGTTTCAGGGGTATCTAATCTCCAACAAAATATAAACTATGAGGCTTATAAAGCAGCCATGTCAAAGAATGGCCTCGATCTTGATTCTTTGAAACAGAATAATGCCGCAGCCGCTGGTAATCTTCAGGATCTTATAGCATTCTTAAATGCTCAGCTATCAGTGCTGGAAGGGACGGGAATAGATACAACACAGTTACAGGAGCAGCTAGGCAAGCTGCAGAGCATGGCGGTATTGTTTGAAGGAAATAATGCCTGCCTCAGTGGCACGGAAAGTTATTTTTCAGCCGTTCATGAAAATATCCAAAAGCTGTCAAAGGGTGCGTTAACATTACAGACCAATTACGCTGAATTTGATTCTAAGATTGGAGAACTGGCAAATAAGCTCAGTGGAATGACATATAAACTCTCCGAGCTGTCTGCCGCTATTAATACGCTGGTTGCGGAGTATAGGAAACTTGATGCAGGTATTACTGCTTATACGGACGGCGTAGCTGAAATAGTTGCTGGCTATTCGCAGATATCCGGCGGTGCCGCAAAGCTGGTGGACGGAAGCAGTTCATTAAGAGCGGGTACAGAAACATTCTATAGTGGAACGGGGGATTTGCTTTCAGGAATTGTTGAAATTTATGATGGTACAGGAACATTAAAGGATGGCACAGGTGAACTGGATGACGGTGTGGCAGAACTGCTGACTGGCATCGCACAGCTTTATGATGGCACGGGGGAACTAAAGGACGGAACAGGGACTTTGCGGGAAGAAACAGAAGGTATGGATACACAAATCAATGATAAAATTGATGAGCTGTTGGACAGCATCTCTGGCGGGAACCGGGAAATTGTTTCATTTGTGTCAGAAGATAATACGAATGTAAATGCAGTGCAGTTTGTAATACAAACGGAGTCCATAGAGATAGACGAACCAGAAGAAGAGGTGCAAACGGAGGAAGAACATTTGAATTTTTGGCAGAAACTGCTGCATTTATTTTCGTGAAATTATGAGAAAGACGCTTTGTATCTGTTTGGAATGGAAAATAGAGCGGGTACTATTGTTCTTTCTGCTCTCTGGCTTTAGAATGGGTTGGACGGCTCAATAACATAAGGGCTTGTGCGAGGGAGATTGCGAATAAGGAAATCATCTTCATATAAGCAAACAAAGGCGGCAGGGAGAAATCTTTGCCGTTTTCTCTTTCAGATAGTATAAGGGGGTGCGCTCGTTGAGTTGGCTGATGCCCCATACCTACTCGAATAAATTAAATGCCTTTTTGGACGAACAGACAAAGGAATTTATTTCTGAATTAGAATTGGAAATTAGTCGTGTATCAGGGCAGATGTCCGATTTATATTTAGAATGACAGGTGAATGAGCAAAGGACGGATGAACTTGGAGTTTTAGGAAAAAGCCCTAATAAGCTGTCACAGAATTTGCAGACTGCGTTAGCCGATTAAAAAAAGCAAATGCTGAATGGGAAGCTGATATTGAACACGAAAAAGCATTGGAACAGGCGCAAATGGATTTCTTCTCTGCTGCGTCACATGAACTAACCATTGTATACATTTAATTTGCTTTATATGGTCAAGTATATTCTGCATTTTCTATTTAACTACCTGTTTCAACTATTTAAAAGTGTGCAGTTTACTATTATTGACTTTGAATAGAAAATCGGATATAATATAGTAAAGTACCCTATTGATAATTAAAAACAGGGGCAGTTAAGTAGAGGTGAAAAAATGCTTCAGAAAAATAATATCGAAATTTTGCAAAAGCTGTTTAGCCAGCACAATTACATTATGACTACCGCTGAACTGACAGCTTCAAAGCTATATTACGCAGATATAAAATTGCTTTTAGATGAAGGTCTGATTGAAAGGGTAAGACGGGGCTACTATCATTGGATTGAAGACTCTGGAGAAAGCGAAATTGTAATTATCAATCGTCTGTTCCCCGATGCAGTCCTTTGTATGGAAACAGCTCTTTTCTACTACAGATATAGCGACCGAAATCCTGCCGAGTGGAATTTTGCAATTGATAAAAATATTTCAAAATTGCGTACTAAAATTGATTATCCATTTATTAAGGCGTATCGTGTTGAGCCTGCATTGGTTACACTTGGAGAAGCCTGCGGAAAAATTGATTCAATTGATGTCCGCATTTATGACCGTGACCGTACCATTTGTGATGTGTTGCGAAATATGAATAAGATGGATAAAGAAATTTTTAACAAGGCAATACAGGGTTATGTAAAAGACTCGAAGAAAAATGTCCCTAACCTAATGAGTTATGCCAAAGTGCTACGGGTGCAAAAGAGAGTGAAAGAATTGATTGGAGTGTGGTTGTAATGGCAGATAAGGCGGCTTCTGTTCTTGCGAAGCTCAAAAACAAAGCAAAGGCATCTGGTATCAGTTATCAGCAGTGCTTACAACTTTTTGTACAAGAGGAATTCCTGCGTAAACTTTCAAAATCTGGACATGAAGATAACCTCATTCTCAAGGGTGGTCTGTTTATTTACACCCTTACTAATTTTGAGAGTCGAGCTACGATTGATGTGGACTTTCTTCTTCGGGCAGCTTCTAATTCGATTGAAGATGTAAAGGTACTTATAGGGAAGATTATCAATACGCCTACGGGCAATGATTATATTTCTATGACAGCTAAAGGCTTTGAAGAAATTTCACCGCAGAGAAAATATCACGGTATTAGTGCACAAATCATTGCTCAGATAAAAAATGTTCGTGTACCCTTTAATGTGGATATAGGTGTGGGTGATGTCATTGTGCCTTGTGCCGAGGAACGAGCAATTAACACGCAACTTCCCGACTTTGAAGCTCCTATTATCAAAACTTACTCTCTCGAAAGCACTATTGCAGAAAAATTCGATGCAATCCTGCAACGATTTGAGTTGACAGGCAGAATGAAAGATTTTTACGACATCTATTATTTGGCAAGGACTTTTGATTTTGATGGAGCAAGATTACAGACAGCAATTTTTAAAACCTTACAGCGGCGTGGCACTCCTTATGACAGAGATAGCTTCAAACGGATTGTTGCCCTCACCGAAGATGAGGATATGCAGAAACGATGGAAATATTTCTTGAAAAATATTAAAGATGATACGCTTGAGTTTTCAGTTGTAATTGATGAAATACAAAAATTCCTTGAACCTGTGTTTGAGGCGATAGTGGATGAAGATGAATGGCAAAAACAGTGGAACTTCATTATGAAATGGAATAAAAATGAAAGGAGTCTTAATTTATGAGTATTGTACTTACCGTTGAACAGCGTGAGCAAGCAGGTTCTGACTCCTATAACAGATTCGAATATCAAGTCCATTGGATTGTGTGCCATATAATAGGTAAACTTCAAGATGATGCAGAGTGTATTGTCTTTTGTGAATTTCACGATGATATGGCAGAGTTTTCTCCCAATAATCAGCAGTATCAGTTTTATCAAATAAAAGCAAAGGAAGACCCATCTGATTGGGCTATTGCAGAAATGTCTAAACGTGAGAAAAAGAAAAGTAGTGGCTATAAAAAGTCTTTTTTAGGATTTATTTTCTACAATTATCTAACTTTTAGCACAGAGTGTTCACATTGCCATTTTGTATCAAACAATGATTTTGATAAGGATGTTTTATCGTGGCAGGCAGTTATTGAAGACGGCAAGAAGTTACAAGTAGAAGACATTGCACTATATCAAAAAATCAAAGACAGAATCAAAGATGAATTTATCAATGCTATGCCAAGCAATTTCGATTCTGTATTTGATACATTTATACAAAATACTTTTGTTCATAAATCCGATTTGCAATTAGCGGCATATGAAAATCAAACTAAGGGAGAATTTTTCAATCACTTAGCCGATAAAAATATTCCGATCAATACAGCAAATCTTATTTTCCAACAATTGATAAATGATGTGAGAAAAAAGAGTAAAGAAAAAATTAAAGTACCTATTAGTATGAAACGCTTAGTTGAGAAAAAAGGAGTCGATGTTGCTCAAATAGGCAGAAAAATTGATGGTAATATAAAAAACAGCGGCAATTATGATGAATTTCACCAGTATTTGTTAAATCAGTCGTTAACGAAAAAAGATATTCGTCGTATTGAAGCCGCAAAAACACTTCACGATGCGAGATGGCTTGATGTTAATGATGTAAAATACCAAGAGATATCAAGTGGGGAAGGTAAGATCCCGACAGATGAAGAATGCGGCATTTGCTGCTGTTTTTGAATACTTATTTGGGTAATTTTTTAAGGTATCCAAATAAATGAAATATTATTTTATTACATAGCCGATTGATTTTCAAAACGAGAATCAGTCGGCTTTTTGTTTGCGTGCCATGGGCACGCTCTAACGGGTGGAAGTCCCGAACACGCCTAGGCAACGAGGAAGTGTATATGCTGTGAATAAGAAAATCATTTCCATCAATCCGACGATTGATATTGCACTGCCCAAGCGGGTGGAGAAGAAAGCCTACCACACCCGGAACATTGACGCACAAAAGACGCTGAATATGGAGCAGATATTGACGCTCATGGAGGCGAGCAGGGATACGCCAATCCATATGCAGGTGCTGTTTGCGGTACTGCTGGGATTAAGGCGGTGTGAAATCAATGGGGTAAAATATTCAGACATAGATTATATCAACCGGACATTAAAAGTGCAGAGGCAGTTGGGAAAGAAACCAAACACGACTGCCGGGGACTTTCCGGCTAAGACATATACAAAGCAGGAAATCAAGCTGAAAACACCGTCCAGTAACCGAACCATACCTATACCGGATTATGTGTTTGAAGCGATTCTGGAAGAGAGAAAAGTATATGAGAAGAACCGCAGAAGGCGGCCGGGAACCTTTCA
The DNA here is from genome assembly GCA_910575075.1 of Lachnospiraceae bacterium. Taxonomy (GTDB): domain Bacteria; phylum Bacillota; class Clostridia; order Lachnospirales; family Lachnospiraceae; genus Petralouisia. Next base: position 1,641 of record CAJTCY010000011.1, on the reverse strand, counting down.
GGATTTGGACTATATCTGCTGTTCCAGTTATGGGCGTCCGAGAAGTAAAGATTTTCACTGGAAACATTATAAGAAATTGTTGGAGGACAATGGACTGCCCAATATAAGATGGCATGATTTAAGGAGTACCTTCTGTACCATATTATTAAAGAACAATTTTAATCCCAAAGCGGTATCACAGTTAATGGGACATGCGAAAGAAATCATTACCATAGACGTGTATGGAGATAATGCGGAAGCCCTAAAGGATACCTCTATGCCATTCGGCAATAGTAAGGAAATCATTGCAGACTGTTTAGATGACCTTCAGCCGTTTATTGATGAGGTTGTGCCAAAAGACGGAAAAGAAAACGGTGCAGACTTTTCAGAAAATGATTATATAGAAAAAATCAGTGAATTTTTTGTATGAAGCTAAGATACTGGCATAACTGAATGACCTAAAAAAGATATACCCATCCGGGCATCCCGTAATACATGCCCCTGACGGGGCGGGCGAACTACCGTCCGATAAGGCATAAAAAAGTACAGAACAAAAGTTCGATTTTGCTCTGTACTTTTTTAAACTTATGTGTTATAATGAAAAACCAAATGACTGGAGAATACTATCTGTATTAGTTGGTATTACGCAGTGTTATTTGGTTTTAAAAATACGGGATTCTATAAAGATAATTAGAAGTAAACTGTTTCATGATAAAGGAGAAATAGAAGTACATTTATCTGGTTCTTTTAAGGATGTGCATGATTATTCAGAAGTAAAATATAACCCTGAATTTCTTGTAACACTTGAAAATATGATTAATAAGCTGTTTGATGAGAAGGTTAGATTAGTCAGGGATTGGAGAACTCTTACGGGAGGAAAATATTATTGCTTAGATTTTGATGTTAATATCGAAGATTTTGAGTATATAACATCATCTCCACAAAATGATTGGTTTTGGTATAATCAATTTTTTGATTTTTGTGCAAATAATTATTATTTGCTTGAAGAAGTAAATAATAATTTTTATGGAAATTTATATTTATTAGGGATCGGTATTCAGATAATTTATGACGAGACTCCTGTAAGGTATGGTCAAATTAAAAAAGGAATTAAAGTACCAATACAGAATGTGGATATAAATAAGTATAGTATTCAATAAAAGAAAGGATGAACAAGCAAGTGGAACAAGATAAAAAAGCAAAATTATTGAAAGAAGTAGAAGATATAAAACATGAGCAGGAGCATATAAAAAGTTTATTGAGAGACAATAAAATACAAGAATTGAATGATTATCTGCAAGGTGAATTGACGCAAAAGCACTATGTGAAAAAGGCATTACATAATATGATGAATCCTAATATGCCAGTTACAGTTTATGACAATGCAAATAACGCTTTTAATTTTTTGGAAATGTTAAAGCGGGAAAAAGAGGCAGAGCTGGTGAAAGAGACGTTATAAAAGTAGAGGTTTTATTTTCAATTATTTTTTAGAAAGCTTCCTGTATAATTCAAAGTGTAGAGTTCAGTAAGGATTTAAAAAAATAGATACCTACGCTATACTGTCATTGCTGACCAGGCAGTTAGCAAATGAACAGAAAAGGAAGGTATCTACAAGATGAATTCTACACAAAACAAGAAGATTTCGCAAGTAAAAGAAACAAC
>CAJTCY010000010.1 GCA_910575075.1 Lachnospiraceae bacterium | reverse complement strand
GGGTACACATCGAGGCCATTTAGAACGGGAAGTGATGACGTTTTATTTGGAGTGCCCACAAACACTATATATCTGCCCTGTATGAGGTAAAGATCACTCCATAACCTCAGCATCATTCATTAACAGGTATCAAAAAGTATTGAATTTATTGAAAAAAACACTTGACTATATGGAGAGGAGATTACCTATGATTCGGCACAAATTATTTTTTACAAATATTACCAGAGAAGAGAACTGGATCAATCGCATAATTGCCCAGGGCTACCGCCTGGAAAATGTAATTCCAGGACGGTACAAATTTAAGAAAACCACGCACGTATCAAATCTTCCTCTGGTAAGAATTGACTACCGCACCTTTTCCAGTCTGGAAGATTTCACGGACTACCTGACAGTGTTTGAAGATTATGGCTGGCATCACATCGCAGGAAACAGATCCGGGGGCATCCAGTATTTTGAAAAGACGCATGCAGACTGTCAGGAGGAAATTTTTTCAGGTTCTATTTCCAAAGCCAACCGCCACCGCAGGCTATTCAATCTGGAGATAGTACTTTTTGCCGCAAATCTGTCTTTACTGGTAATCTCTATCTGCAGCGGTCTCTTCTATTTACCCTCTTTCTCAACTTGGAGAGATCTGTACCGCACACCGGGATTGTGGCAGATGAGCGGGGGACAATTTGCCCTGGCATTCCTTTTTGAGACGCCCTTTGCAATCGGCCGGGCATTTAGCGGTACTGCAATCATTCTTTTTTTTATCATCGCGGCATGTTTTTGCTTCTTCGGATGCAAAACGTTTTACCGATACTGGAAAGAAAAGAAACTGTAATTAACCTGCCAGTTCATCCAGGGATTTGAAGGTATATCCCATCTCCTCCCATTTTGTCAAAAGTTCATCAATAATTTCACCGTTGGTTTTGGAAGTGTTATGTAACAGTACAACGGCTCCCGGATGCACTCGCTTCAGCAGTTTGTCAAAGGCTTCTTCATGGCTGGGCTGACTGTCCTGGTTCCAATCCACATAGGCCAGGCTCCAGAAAAAAGTCTTATACCCCAGGTCTTTGGCAATCTGCAGATTGTTTTCACTGTATTTTCCCTGAGGCGGACGGTAATATTTGGTCATAGGGGTTCCCACCGTCTGTTCATACAAGGTTTCCAATTCCCCCAGCTCTTTAGAAAATTCATCTTTGTTCATCTGGGACATATCTGGATGGTGAAAGCTGTGATTTCCCACGATATGCCCTTCCTCGACCATACGCTTCACCAAGTCGGGACTGGTAGACAGATAATTTCCCACAATAAAAAATGCAGCTTTGGCATTATGCTTCTTCAAAGCGTCCAAAATGAGCGGCGTATTGCCATTTTCAAACCCACAGTCAAACGTGAGATACAGCACTTTATCCTGGGTATCCTGAGCATAAAAAGCGTCATATTTTGCCATCTCTTCAAAGGTCGCGTTTGCCACTGGAGGCTGCCCTTCCTCTTGAAAACTTAATCCCCAATTATCTGCCTCTGACCGTATTGCCGTAGCTGCTGCCGGCACCACCTGGGCCGCAAAACGTCCCAGAAAAAATGCCCCCGCAAATAAAACAAGTACCAAAAAGAAAGATTTCGCTTCTAATTTTTTCCACACAATAATCACTCCGTGGGACTGCCGCATGAATTGTTTACAACAGACCTATTCCTTTTTGTTACATGTATATTTGCGAAAAAGCTTTTTCATTCCAAAAAATTACGGGACCGCCGCACTGCAATAAATAACAAAACATTATTTTACTGACGATAAATAATTTTCTTTTCCAGCTCCTGTGCCTTATCCTCACCTGCCAGATACGCCGTAATCCGAAGCGCAAATGCGATGGTCGTACCCATCCCCCGGCTGGTTATAATATTTCCTGCCTCTGCCACCTCATCATAAATTACTTCCGCACCCGTGAGCTGATCTTCATATCCTGGATAACATGCTGCTTTTTTACCTGCCAAAAGTCCTGCCTGTCCCAGCACACTGGGCGCTGCACAAATAGCAGCCACCAGTTTTCCTGAACCTGCAAATGATCGGATCATGTCACCTACTCCTGTATGTTCTCCCAGATTAGTGGTCCCTGGAAGCCCTCCCGGCAATACCACGCCGTCCAGCTTATCAAAGTCCACATCCTCATAGAGCACATCTGCAAGCACAGGAATCTTATGGGAACCGCATACCTCTCTGGTACCCATGATAGAAATTGTATCCACTTCTATACCTGCCCGGCGCAGAATATCCACTACAGTCAATCCCTCAATTTCTTCAAACCCTTGTGCTAAAAACACTCCAATTTTCTTCATAAACAATGCCTCCATTTCTATATTTTTTCCATCAGTTTCTGTCCATGTTCCCGCAGCCACTGCCGTCTCTCTTTATAATCTGGCAGAATCCCGGCAACTTCTGACCAAAATTCCTGGCTGTGATTCATATGCCTTAAGTGGCACAATTCGTGAACCACCACATAATCTGCCACCTCTGGCGGCGCCAGAATGACTCGCCAGTTAAAATTCAGATTTCTTTTGCTGCTGCAGCTTCCCCAGCGGCTTTTCTGGTCTTTGATACAAATTCGGTTAATATACTCTTTCAGGCCGTTATTATAATATTCCACTCTCTGTAAGATCCACTGCCTGGCCTGGCAGTAATACCATTGCATAAGATTCTGCCTGATCTCTTCCTCCTGCCCCTGATTCACATATACTATAATGTTCTCATCAGAAATCTCTGCACAGCTGTCCGGCTCTTTATCCTTACTATTTGTCTCCGTACATATCTGCAGAAGATATACATTTCCCTGATACCAGAGTTTTCTGCCATTGGCAAGTTCCTGCTTTTGCGTCTGGCATTTTGCAATCGCTTCCCTTTTACTGGCAATCCAAGCCGCTTTTTTCTCGACAACTCTCTGGATTTCCTGCCTGGAAGCCTGTATCGGGGCCCTCACCAGAACCCTTCGTTCTGAATCAACAACGATTGAAATCGTTTTTCTTGTACTCTGAATCAGAGAATACTCAATGTTTTCTCCTTTATATAAGATATTCACCCTTCTGCCCCCAGTTTTTATTTTACAATTTGATAAGCGCATTAAAAGATAAAAGAGCTGTTCGAAATTTATTTTTCATTTTACCTCCTGTATTGTATCAAACGCTTTGTAATCTGTAAAGCCCGTTCCACTTGCTTGCGTTTCCGCAAATTGCAGTTTTATATTACCAAAAGGTTCACATCATTTTATGATGTGAACACTTTTTGTGCAAGATGCCTCTGTTGCCTTTGGCAACAAGACCTTTTGGTAATAAAATTATAGATAAAATAAAAATACGGAAACTCAAGTGTTCCACTAGAGCTGTATAAACTGTTTAAATATGAAAGACCCCAAATCTTCCTTTTTTGAGTTTCCCAGCAATTGCCAGAATTCATAAAAATTTCCATTCATATTATTTTTTTCTTGACAGATAATAACACCATGATAAGCGACAGAGTTTCGAAACGGACATCATTCCCAGGAATGAGCCATTTCGGGATGATGTTCTTATCAACACAATATAACGCTGCGGCGGATAAAATACTAAGAAACATTTGGAGGTGAATCAAATGACTAACAATTCTGGTTCTAACACAAGTAAAATGGCAGTACCTCAGGCAAAAGAGGCTATGAATCGTTTTAAACAGGAAGTTGCATCTGAAATCGGTGTACCTTTAAAAGATGGATACAACGGTGACTTAACTTCTGCTCAGGCTGGTTCCATTGGCGGAGAAATGGTTAAGAAAATGATTATGAAACAGGAACAGCAGATGTCCGGCGGACAGCAGTAATCGTCATTCAGAAAACTGAAATCTGCAATATAGAAATCCCCCTGCTTTGTCATTGAGAACGGGCAGGGGGATTTATTAGATTAATTTTAGAAACAAAATATATAAAATATGGAAACTCAAAGCTTCCATGCTTTACAACCTCCCCGTTCTGCTTTATAATGAATGATAATAAATTTTCATCATCTGCCCGGCAAAACGCAGGGCATTTCATGAAGCATATAGAGTACCTTAATCATTCAAGGATCATAGACAGGAGCATTCCATGGAAATCGAACGCAAATTTTTAATCAAATCGTTACCCGACAATCTGGACTCCTACCCTTTTCATCAGATTGAACAGGGTTATCTGTGCACTGACCCGGTAGTTCGCATCCGCAGGCAGGATGAAGACTACTATCTCACCTATAAATCCAGAGGACTCCTGGTACGGGAAGAATACAATCTGCCTCTTACAAAAGAAGCATATACGCATTTGCTTCCTAAAGTTGACGGCATTCTCATTTCTAAAAAAAGATACCTGATACCTCTTACATCCCGCCTCACAGTTGAGCTGGATATTTTCGGAGGCGAGTTGTCCCCATTGATTTTTGCGGAAGTAGAATTTGCTACCGAAGACGAGGCTAAAACATTTACTCCCCCAGACTGGTTTGGCAAAGATGTGACTTATTCGCCAGATTATCACAACAGCGTTTTGAGTCAAAAAATCCGAAAATACAAGTAATTTGCAAACACGCAATCTGGAAATGATTTCATAAAAAGAAAACGTTGTGCGTATGCAGACTCTCTTCACCATGTTCTTCAAGAGCCATATCTAACTTATTTTTTTCACTTCACCGCTCCCTGTTAAAGTCCGGTCAAAATCCCCTTCTCATGTTGCCGCCGCTGCGGCATCCTCTGTTTTATTTAATTGATTTATGTTCAATAAAATCTTCTGAAACCTTTTGCCCTGTATGCGTATCTAATGGGTATAAGCAGCAAACATCATTCGAATGATAAAAACAGCTTATAAGCTGTGGAAAATGGGGGACAGAAAATATGCAGACACTTATAAGTAAAGCTGTCCAGGGAGATGTTGAAGCATTTTTGGAATTGATGGACAGAAATTCCCTGGCAATGTATAAAGTAGCACGTGCAATATTGCATAATGATAATGATGCAGCAGACGCCATGCAAGATACAATCCTTAGCTGTTTTGAGAACATACATACTTTAAAAAAACAGGAGTATTTCAAAACCTGGCTGATCCGGATTTTAATCAATAAGTGCAATCGCATTTTACAGCATTACAAGAGAGAAAATCTGCCAGGTGTAATGCCGGAGACAATGAAGCCAGACCAATCACTTGCAGAATTTGAATTCAAGGAGATGTTACATTCAGTGGATGAAAAATACCGTCTGATTCTGATTCTCTATTACCTGGAAGGCTTTAAAATCCAGGAAATCGCTGAGCTTCTGGAAATGAATACGAACACGGTAAAGACCAGGCTTTCCAGAGCAAGGGAACAGATCCGCGCTGCATATATGAAAGAATAGAAACCACAGTTTTAGAATATGGCACAACAAACAATCAGGGAGGGAATCAAATGAACAAACAAATAGCAAATTCACAATCTGATCATGCACAATTGGATGACACGATTAAAAAAATACTGGATTGTACGTTTCCGCTTCCAGAAAGTGTGCAGAATGCCCAGAAGGAGGCATTCGCAGAAATCCGAACTCTGGTAGCAGAGAAAGAAGAAAAAAAGCTGGAAAACGATACGGAGATTTTTATGGAGAAACTACACCGCCAAAAAAACTTCCAAAAGGCACGAAAAATATTTTTCCGGGGCTTTGCAGGGGTTGGAGTGGCTGCTGCAGCCCTGTTCTGTATTTATAACTCAAATCCGGCCGTATCTGCACAAATCCCGCTTACTGAACACATCTTCGAAGAGCTGGGAGGTTCGCTGGAATTCGCCGGTGATTACACCAGTCTGGCAGAACCAGTAAAAAAATCTGAAACAGGAATCGAAACAATCGCTGTTAACGGGAATACGCTCACTCTCTCCGAGGTTTACTGTAATGAGGCCGCACTTTATCTGAGCCTTGTACTTCATTCTGAAGAAAAACTTCCAGAGACTTATCTCGATGAAAACGGCAAACCGATCATTGAAATAGAAGGACTGATAGATTTTGACTTTGATACAGAAGATACTATCAATTGGTATAATGGCGGAGATACTCATATTGACGGCAAAATGATAGATGATCATACCTACGCCGGCGTCATCCGGTTTGAAACAGGACAGTACTTTGCTTTTAAAGAGATGGACACAAAAGTGCCGGAAAACTTTCAGTTAAAACTTTCTATCTCTCGGATTTTTGGCACAAAGCTGGTGGATACCCGTCCGGAAATGCCAAGGGAACTGAAACAGAAATATGAAAATGCCATGAGAGAACAGGGACTGGGCCTGACAGACGAAGACTATGAACAGTTTACAGAAGAGCAGAAAGAGATAGAGCACCAGCTTTTCAACGATATGTGGAATGCTTATTACGAAATATATCCAGAGAGACAGCAGTATCCAAACCAATACGATAACTGGATTATGGATGGCCCTTGGGATTTTGAATTTGAGGTGACGAGGAATGACAAAGATACCATCCGCAAAGAGATTAATGATGTAGATGAACAGGGGCTTGGAATCATTTCCGCCACGAAAACTCCTGTGGAGATCACATTAGATATGCCGCAGAATTCAGATTATTTTGCAGTGATTCTGGACGCAAACGGAACTCTGATGGACGGCAATACCTACGGATCTCAGAACACGGTATCCATCAGTGGTTATGATACTTCGAAAATACATGTTTATATTTGTGATTACATTGAATACATGGATGAACTGAAGGGATACTGGTGGTCATCTGACTATGAAGAAAAAGCGAAAGAAAAAACCTTCAAACAATTGCTTGATGAACGTTCCTTATACCACAAAGAAATTCTATTTGATGAATAGCCGGCTGAACAGAGACTGTCAGAGACTGACATCCTTTCACACAGAAAGCAGCCGCACTACTGCAAATAGCAAAGCGCGGTTCGTTCAAAAACTGCATTTACAAAGCAATAAAAATCACTCTGGGAAGTCAGCTTCCCGGAGTGATTTTTATGCATTCTGTCATTCTCACTTAAATAATGGTCAATATTCCCACTGATTTCAATAACAGAACCACCAGCAGAACCGGAGCAATATACTTAATCATCACAGTATAGAGACTGCGCCTGCCAAACTTTGCCCCGCCTTTTTCCACCTCATCAATAATGGTTTTTGGCTTCAAAATCCAGCCAATCAAGATACAGGTTCCAATTGCCACCAAAGGCATGAACAGGTTATTGCTCAGGTAATCCATAACATCCAATATCTGTGCTACCGCACCATTCGGAAGTTCCAGTTCGAAATACCATTTATTATAGCCGAGGCAGACTACAACTCCTCCCACTACTGCAATTGCAGTCTCTACGAGACATGCTTTCATTCTGGATAAATGGAATTTATCCATCAGGCTCGATACCACTGCTTCCATGATGGAGATGGCACTGGTCAGCGCCGCAAACAATACCATGGCAAAGAAGAAACATCCTACCAGATTTCCCACCCGGCCCATGGCGGAAAAAACCTTAGGCAGCGACACAAACATCAATCCAGGGCCAGAAGCATCCATACCCTCTCTGCCCATAAAAGTATACACCGCCGGAATTATCATAACACCGGCAAGAAAAGCGACTGCAGTATCAAAAATTTCAATCTGGTTGATGGAACGCACCAGATTATCCTCATCTTTGACATAGGAACCATATGCCACCATAATTCCCATGGCGACACTGAGACTGAAGAACAACTGTCCCATGGCGTCCAGAAGAACCGTAAAGAATCCTTTTACTGTCATCCCGCTGAAATCCGGAACCGTATAAATCCAGAGTCCCTGCAGGCCCGTTCTAGTAACCCCCTGATCGTCTGTATGAGAGATTGTCAGAGAGAATATTGCAATTCCAAGTACCAGTAAAATCAATATCGGCATAAGAACCTTTGAAAAAGTTTCTATTCCTTTATTGACACCTCTGATTACGATAAACGCCACTACAAAAAGAAATACAAGCATCAGCACAATTGGCTGGACTTCACCTGTAATATGCCCTGTAAAATATCCGTCTGCTGCCGCCTGTGTGCCGTCCCCGGTAAGATAAGCCAGAAAATATTTTACCACCCAGCCGCCGATTACGCAGTAGTAAGGCATAATGATGATTGGAACCAGACAGGCAATCACACCCAGAAATCCCCATTTGGGATGCATTTTTGCATAAGCTGTAAGAGGGCTTTGTTTCGTCTTCCTTCCAATGGCAATCTCAGTTGCCAAAAGCGTAAATCCGAAAGTCAGCGCCAATATCAGGTACATCACCAGAAACAGTCCGCCGCCGTCTTTCGCCGCCAGATAAGGGAAGCGCCAGATATTGCCCAAACCTACAGCACTGCCCGCTGCTGCCAGTACAAATCCGATGGAACCTGAAAACGAGTTTCTGTTTTTTTCTTTATTCATTCTTTCCTCCTCCATTTGTGTCATTTCTTCTATTGTACTGGCTTTTATCTGTTTTTACAAGTATTCTTTTTTCATACTCATATTTCTGCTTCTCTCGCACAATTAAATCTTACTGCTTTTGCAGAGGATCTGCCTGGCTTATAATATTATTCCGACGGTTAAATATCAACGGAGTAATAATTACAAAATGTGTAAGCTCATGTATATTTAATTCTTAGGCTTTAACGCTGTCCACCGCTTCCCTATATTAACATTCTTAGATTTAAGGCTTGCTAAAAAAATCTGCCAACTGATCTCTGTATTTAAATTCTTCTTCCTTCGCCGCTAATTCCACTTCATAAGTAGAATCTCCGATTACCAGTGCGCCGCAGCTATCCGACGCATAATAAATATCCACTGTTTCACCATCATGCAATGTCGCTTTTAATCTGTAGTCAAAAGGGCATCCACCAGAATAATTCTTTATCTTTTTTACTTTTTCTTTAAAAATTGCTTGGAACATATCTTTTTTTTCTTCATCAAGCGGAATCCATAAATTATCTATAAATGCTTCTAATTTATCAATTTTTTCAAGCTTACTTATATCCACGCTTTTTAACCCTGCCATTGTCTTTACCATGCCTAACAGAGATTCTGATTTTGCAGATGCATAAATAACATCTTGATTTTCCTGGTAAATATCAAAATAATGTATACCGTCGCTAAAACTTCTTATGTGCATTCTAATATAATTGCCATGACCATTTACCATAATGTTGTCCGCCTCAAATACACAATCTGCATCTAATGGCAAAGTATCTACATATTCTTTTTTCTTCTGAAACTCTAATTTTGAGATTTCCCCGAAGAAATCTTTAATTTCTTCGGGAGTCCCTTCATATAAAACAATATCATTATAAAGAGTATCTAAAAGGATTGAAAGTACATTACATTCGGGTATCTCCATCCGTTTTTCCTCAGTAATCGCAACACATTCCATATTATCGGTATTCGGAATTCTTATCTTTTTTGAATATGTTCCGAATTCAAAGTAGTTTTCTAAAAAATCTGGTATATCTCCCGCAAGTTGTTTCTGTCTGTCCTCTTCCACATCTTCTTTCTCTATGAAATCTTCCTGCTTGTCTCCCCGATCTTCTTTCTCAGGATTTGTCACTTCCAAATCTTTCTGCGACAATGATTGGTTATCTTCCTTACATGCATACAAAAAAACACTTAGAATAAAAAATGTCGCCAGCAGTAAAACTTTTTTCTTCGCTTTCATATCCACCCTCCATAAATGCTCCATTGCTTAAACATTCACCGGTCAGGCTATTTACCTGATAGGAATTGCCATCTGTTAATTCAAAAAATTCCCTATCCTGGCATTTACATATTTCCCACGATTTTTATCACCTGACAATTGATAGCATGCAGTCAAAAAATAAATCCCCGTTTTCCAGCCGCATATGATGGAATATTGTCTAATAACGAAAGGCAAATAACCATTGATAAAATACATAAAATTTTTTTCTCTTTAATTTCATAATTCATTCAAAATTTTATAGGAGTACTCATTTAATACACAATAATTATATCTTAAAATATATATTTGTCAATAATATTTTAGTTATTCTAAACATTTGCATATTATATTGTATATAAAAAAAAGAAAGTTATTAAATGGATAATAAAAGCAATTTTAGACGTGGCTCTGTAGAACTTTTAGTACTTCCTTTAAATGAATCAATGTCAAACAAAGAAACTCTTTCATATTGCAACAATATTAACAATTACTCTTATTCTAGAATAAGGTCCATTTTCTTCGTGATATTTGCCATCCAGTTCCTCAAATAATGATTTTGACATTGTCTGTTACCTCCATTAACGATGTCCTATTCTCCACTATGGAGCGGGGACGTGCCCTGTTTGGGAAAGCAGCTTTTGTCATGAACCATGACTACGATGATAACAAGATGTTCCTCAAGCTGGATTCCAAGGGGCAGGACTATCTCATCCGCCTTACTGCCAGACGTAAGCTGTTTTTCCATAACAAATGGACTTACGCTGCAAAATTGCGCAGACTCCTATGATTCTTTCAAATATCGTTTGTTGTTAAAAATGAGGAAACTCAAAAAGGAATTTTATGTAGCAATCACACAAGATTTCTGATAAAATGGTAGATAATTGACTCTAAGGAGGTTACAAATGATAGAGATTCCCATGCGGTCATCGCCGCCTCTTGACTGCAAGTCTATTTTGCAAGTTAATGCATCTGTTAAAAACGCCCGCAATCTGACGCAAATCAATACGGATATGGGACAATCCAACGGCAAGCCGGTGCAGAACACTGATAATTATCAGGTTACCAGAAATTTAACGCAAAACACTGAAAACGTTATAGAAAATACTGGAAATTTCATCCAGAATACCGGCAGCGTCATACAAGGCGCTGACAATTTTCATGGCGCAGGCAACATTATGCAAAGTACCGGATATTTCACCCAGGACTCTGGAACTTTGCCTGCGGCAGCTGATACAGAAATAGCTGTACCGCCTCTGATCCACCAGATACAGAAAGGGCAGAAAGTGCCCCTGGACCCTTCCGGAACTGTAAAGCATATTCATGTGTGCCTGGGATGGAATGCTATAAATCCTCAGTGTGATCTGGATGTGTCTGCATTTATTCTGGGTGCAGACGGAAAAGTGCTGGGAGACGACTGGTTTGTATTTTACGGACAGGAATACAGCCCTGACAAAAGTGTGCATTTTTCTCTTTCCAGCCACACGGACCGTGAATTTATCTCGGTTGATTTGAAACGTTTAAATCCCACGGCATCTAAAATTGTATTTGTGCTCACCATAAACGACGCCTTTACGCATCATCTGAATTTTGGCATGGTCAAAGACGCCTATCTACGCATTCTGGACGCAGATACCAGACAGGAACTGGTAAGTTTTCAGATGACAGATTATTACCCCAATGTAATTTCCATGATGATCGGTGAAATTTATCTTCATCAGGGAACATGGAAATGCAATGCTATTGGAAACGGCGTCGCCAAAGATTTAGCAGGTTTATGCCAGTTATACGGCGTTGAGACAGTCTGACAGACAGGAGGAATTTTATGCTTACATTTGAAACAGTAAACGAACTGACCTTAAAGGTGACATGCACCGGCAGCGATGTACTGATCACCAGAGCCGGCGCTTTTATCGCCGGAGAAAGCTCCGGCGGCAAGAATTACAAATTTGAGAAACTGCTGTTAGGCCCGCAGAATAATTTTGTCCAGGCAGCTTTGGGTTCCCTGGCCCGCCGCGTGACAAAAGAAAATATCCCGCTGATGAAAGTTACCATGTCCGGCAATTCTGTTACCTACTATGCCAACAATGGACAGCATGTAATTGTATATAAACTGGGAATGGGAGAAGTAATTTCTGTAGAATCTGAAAATATTCTGGCGTTCAGCCAGGATTGCAAGTATGACGTGCGTTTTATCGGCGTAGGGGTTATATCTCAGAAAGGACTTGCCACATCCACGCTGACCGGAAATGGAGAAAATGCTTATGTTGCAATTCTCTCAGACGGAAACCCCATTGTCCTGTCAAACGTGCACAACAACAGTACCATATCTGCAGACCCGGACGCTGTGATCTGTTGGATGAGCCAGTATGGATACAGCGATCCGCAGATAAAAGCAGATTTATCCTGGAAAAACCTGATCGGGCAGCATTCTGGAGAATCATATGCCTTTGAATGGCCTGGAAATCAGCCTGTTTCTGTACTGATCCAGCCCTCCGAACGGCAAGGCGGCATCCAGATCGGTATCGACTGACCGTAAAATCAAATTATAATTGCTTTTACACATTCTATCATCCTGTGTATATCATCCAGGACTTTTTTCTGTTCTTCATCATCCGCATACAAATGAGACAGCAGTATGCGGATGTTTTCTTCAAAATGATCAGGAAGAACGCTGCAATATTTTCTGCAAAGTTCCACCAGGCGCTTCTCCCCTGGATGTGTCTTTTCATTAACTGCAAATAGTAAATCGAAGTAAGATGTCAGAAATTCTGTTACCCTGTGATTGATACTTACCACATCCTTACGCATGACAGCCTTTTCAATCTGAATCTTGTATGCCGGCATCGCCGAATCCATCAATTTTAGCTGCCTTTCAAAAATTGCTTCTTTTAATTTTTGAGGATATGGCACATCATATTTTCTCTTGGCCGCCTGCAGCTTCCCTTCCCTGTCATATATAATTTTACAGTTTAGCAAATTATGCCACATACAGGTGGTATACGCATTGGAAGGTTGGCACTGTACCACAACACGTTCGATACCCCGGCAGAACTCCTCTAAATCACGGTACAAAATATCTATATCCACTCCACTGTTAAGCACACCGTTATCTTCATATTCCCAAAAATGATTTCCTATCTCCATATAACTACAGGAAAGTGATAAAATTTCCCTTCGCTTTGCCTCGTCTACAGGCTCTCTCACATAGACATACACATCATAGTCGGATTTCTCATCGTATTCCCTGCCTGCCCTTGATCCTCCCAGCGCAATCGCCTCCACACGATCTAACTCTGCTAATTTCCTAAATATAAGGTCTGGCATAAAACGCTCCTTTCGGTATCCTCAAATATTTAGGTAATTGCGAAACTATCAGATTATCGAAATTTCATATACAATTCATACAATTATGCTTAAATATTTTACTCATATGAACGCACAAAATGCAGGACGCACCAAGCATTTCAACGAACCACTTAATACGAAAATCATGTTCAGCAAAGGCTTCCATGATTTTTGTGTTTCGTTTCCATGGTGCTAGAATGCATTTCTTAGCGTTTCATATGAATAAAATATTTCTTCCTAAATTTTTTGAATTGTGTTTGAAATCCATCAAATTATTGAGTTTCGCAATTACCTATCTTCAAATATTCCTGGAAATTTACGGCTGCTGATAGTGGCTTAGAAAATCCCCCAGATTTTCCACTGCATCTTTCAGCACTTCAATCCGCGGCAGATATACCACACGAAAATGGTCTGGTTGTTTCCAGTTAAATCCTCCGCCGTGAATAATAAGAATTTTCTTCTCCCGCAATAAATCCAGCGCAAACTTTTCATCATCAGAGATATGAAATTTCTTAATGTCAAGTTTGGGAAAAATATAAAACGCCGCCTTTGGTTTTACTGCGCTGATTCCCGGAATATCATTTAACGCCCGACAGATATACTCTCTCTGTTCATATATCCTTCCCCCTGGAACAATATACTTATTTACGCTTTGATAACCACCCAAAGCAGTCTGCACAATCGACTGCGCCGGCACATTGGAACAAAGCCTCATATTCGAGAGCATATTCAGTCCTTCTATGTAATCCTTTGCCATTTTTTTATTGCCGCTTAAAATCATCCACCCAATTCGGAATCCTGCGATCATATGCGATTTTGACAGTCCGCTGTATGTCACACAGAACAAATCGGGCGCCAAGGAAGCGATGGAGACGTGTTCTTCCTCTTCCATGACCAGACGGTCATAAATTTCATCTGAAAATAGTATCAGTTGATGTTCCCTGGCAATATCCACGATCTGCTGCAATACCTCACGCGGATATAATGCGCCGGTAGGATTATTGGGGTTAATAATTACAATCGCCTTCGTCCGGTCTGTTATTTTGTCTCTGATATCCTGAATATCAGGGTACCACTCCGCCTGCTCGTCACAGATATAATGCACTGCTCTACCCCCTGCCAGCGTGACGCACGCCGTCCAAAGAGGGTAATCCGGCGTCGGCACCAGAACCTCGTCCCCGTCATTGAGCAAAGCAGACATACTGATATTAATCAACTCACTGACGCCGTTTCCTGTGTAAATATCCTCAATGGAAAGATTAGGAATCTGCTTTATCTGAGCATACTGCATAATCGCTTTTCTCGCTGAAAAAAGCCCTTTGGCAGCAGAATATCCCTCACACTCTGTCAATTGATGCTGCATGTCATAAATCACTTCATCTGGCGTACGGAAGCCAAAAGGCGCCGGATTTCCGATATTAAGCTTTAATACATTCGTTCCGGCTTCTTCCATTTTCGCAGCCTCATCCACCACCGGACCTCTCACATCATACAGTACATTGTCTAGCTTTGAAGATTTTCTATACTCTTTCATCTCTGACTCTATTCCTCCATTTCTATTCATTCTCTGTGCGTCCGCTATTCCCTTAACAGTTTGCCAAGCAGATATTCCCGGTTATTGATAAACATCTCTGTCACCTGATAGCTGTCCGTCTGTTCGTATGTAATTTCATGCAGTTTTCCCTCTCCAAAGGATAATATCTCTGCCTGCGGCATCCCCAGCAAAATTGGGGAATGGCTCACGATCAAAAACTGCGCACCCTGCTCTGCAAGACGGTTTATTTCCATCAGCAGCGTCAATTGTCTCTGAGGGGAAAGCGCTGCCTCCGGCTCATCCAGAATATACAGCCCTTCCGGCCTGAAATGCTTCTGTACAATGGCAAGAAAGCTTTCTCCATGTGATTTCCTGTGAAGTTCCTCTGGAACTGCATAAGGATCCGCCGCATATTCTTCCTCTTTGGTGGCGACATTGTAAAAGCTTTCCGCACGGAGAAAATAGCCTCCTTTCACTCTGCGGTAACCTTTGCCAATGGTGAGCGCATCACACAGTTCTGAATGCGAATCGTACGTGGAAAAACTATAATTCCTGGTGCCTCCCTCCGGATTAAAGCCATATGCCACTGCGACACCCTCCAGCAGCGTTGATTTACCGGTTCCATTTTCTCCCACAAAGAAAGTAACCGGACGAGCCAGTTCTAATTCCTCCAAATTCCGCAGAGCATCTATTTTACGCAGATAACTGTCTGGGGAAATCCGCCGCCAGTCAATCATTATTTTCTGTATAAACAGACTGTTCATATGATCACACTTCCTCTATCATGCAAACCTGGCTGCCATGTTCTTTAATCACAGCAATTAAGTCCTCTGTCTTAAGCCAGATGGTAGCCGTGTTATCATTTGGATGTATGCCAATGATCCCAGGTACAGCCATAAACTCCTGATCCAGATAAAATTGTACCCTGCGCTCCTGGTCATTTAAGAGCCCCAACGGCGTTACGGCTCCTGGAATAAGTCCCAGAACAGACATCAATTCTGCTTCTGAAGCAAAAGAAAGCGGCCGTGTCTGATTTTTCTTCCTGAAATCTTTTAAATTAACTCTCTTGTCTCCCTTTACCGTTATCAGATAGTAATGGTTCCTTTTGTCGTCACGGACAAAAAGATTCTTTGCATCCGCCTCGGGATACGGTAGTTCCAGGGAAGAAAGTTCTTCCATATTAAAGACTGCCTCATGTTCTGTAACTTCAAACCAAATATTGCGCTCTCGCAGATAATCATAAATTTCCTGTTTGTTCATTTTTCAATTCTCACTTCATACTTTTTGTAAATTATAATTCAGAATATTACAAAAAGCAATATTTTGCTTTCTTTGAATTTTCCCATTTTTAGCAACAGCCGATATTTTAGTACCAAAAGGTCTTCTTGTTTTCCCCGCATTCTAAAATCATCTCATCCAGTGGATTCCCCGGCGGTACAATCGGCATGACATTGATTTCCCTGTCTATGATAAACTCAATCACTGTAGGTGTTTTTGTATTCTGCTTTGCATCAGATAAAGCCGTTTTTATGTCCTCTGCTCTTGTTACACGGATACCTTTTGCCCCATAACTTTCTGCCAATGCAATAAAATCGGGAGTATATTCTGGGCAGCTATGATTAGGCGTATTGCAGCCCACCTCGCAACTTCTTCGGTAACGCATACAGGTACTTGAATAATGTTTGTTATAGAACATTTCCTGCCACTGCCGCACATTGCCCAAATACCCATTATTCAGTATGCAGATAATAATTGGTAATTCATAACAAACCGCAGTTGCCATTTCCTGGATATTCATCTGCATACCGCCATCACCAGATATCACAATGACATCCTTATGAGGATTGCCAAGCTTTGCTCCGATTGCGGCAGGAAAACCATATCCCATTGTCCCCAAACCGCCAGATGTCAGCAGTTGCTTATTTTCATCAATATCAAGAAACTGTGTTGTCCATAATTGGTTTTGACCTACATCCGTAACAATAACAGCATCTTTGAAGCATTCATTGACAGACTGAATTATCATCTGCGGTGTCATACCCTTTTTCTCCATAGTAATCGGGTACTCTTTTTTCCAACGGCTGATTTCATCTGTCCATTCTGAAATATTTAATGGCTCTGCCTTTTCAAGCAAAGCACATATCGCTTTTTTTGCATCAGCTACAATGGGAACATCCACAACAATATTGCGTGAAATGGATGCTGCATCAATGTCAATATGAATTATTTTTGCATTTGCCGCAAATTCCTCTGTCTTCCCCGTAATACGGTCATTAAAACGTGTCCCTATGGAAAAAAGCACATCGCAGTTACTGATTGCTGAATTAGAGGCGTAGCTTCCATGAATGCCTATATTTCCCACATATAAACCGTTTGTAGTCGGGATCGCCCCTTTTCCCATGATGGTCGTGATAACGGGAACTCCTGTCAGCTCTGCAAGCTGTGTCATTTCTTTATTTGCATGGGCAATATTTACTCCTCCGCCTATCAAAAAAACGGGCTTCTTTGCATGGTTCAAAATATCCAATGCCATATTTAACTGCCCTGTATGTACAGAAAGTTTTGGTTTATACCCTCTGACAGCTATTTCCTTTGGATAAAAACCGCTGCCATACGCCCTTTGGATATCTTTCGGCAAATCAACAACGACTACCCCTGCCTTTCCTGTCTTTGCAATATAAAAAGCCTTTTTTATTGTTTCAGACAAATCTTCCCTTTTTCTGACAGTTACCGCATATTTGCAAATGCTTCTCGTAATGCCCACAATATCCACTTCCTGAAAGGCATCATTTCCAATCAGATGTGTCGGCACTTGCCCAGTAAAGCATACCAACGGAACACTGTCATAATTTGCCGTGGCAATGCCAGTAACAAGGTTTGTCGCCCCCGGTCCGCTTGTCACAAGGCACACGCCGACCTTTCCCGTAGAACGGGCATACCCGTCCGCCGCATGGATTAAGCCCTGTTCATGGCGTGGCAGAATGACATCTATATCCTTTTCCCCATATAAAGCATGAAACAGGTCTATCGCCTGCCCGCCCGGGTAAGCAAACAAGGTTGTGACAGATTCTTCCTTTATTGCCTTTACAAACATTTGCGCACCTGTTATTTCCATTGCAATTCCTCCTTTTTTCATGCATGTACTTGCTTGCATATGGTCTGTTTTTTTCGGTACTGCCATTAGGCAGTACCGATTTCTACCTTTCTAAACCTTTTAAAAACATTTGTACGCTGCTTTTTATATACTCATCTTTTTCCAATTTAGATAATTCATCTCCAAAAGATGCCTTTAAAAACGTATATCCAAATGTTGATGAAAAAATAGTCATAGCCAAAGCTGCAAAATCCGCTTTGTGGATTTTACCCTTTTCATACATTTTAACCAGATACTCCGTGAAAGATGACAAAAAAGCCTGCGGCACTTTCATAATAAGTGAAGACGTTTCCTCATATAATTGCGGCGCTCTCAAACCGATAGACAGATTTACAAAATCTGGCGTCATCCTGTCCATATATGCCCTCATGAACATTTCTATATCTGCCTGCAAATCCCATTTCACATTTTCAAAAATTTCTGGCGTGACATTCGCCCTCCATTGTGCCTGATTCACACCCTGTAAGACAATATCTTTTTTATTTTGAAATTTGCGGAACAACGTACATTCATTCACACCTGCAACTTTCGCAATCTCTTTCGTGGTCGTCGCAACATACCCCTTATCCCGCACTAACGTCATTGCAGCATCAATAATCTTCTGGCTTGTTTCGTCCAAGTCATCACCTCCATGCAAGTGAACGCTTTCATTTTAACAGGAAAATTACTCAAAGTCAATAAAAATAGCGGATAGTTTTTTAAAAGGGTACCTTCTCCGATTTTATCACGGGTTTTACTTCCGCAAACAGGACAATGTATCTATCTCACTTTTTCGTTCATATTCTGCGGCTCCCCTTTGAGCGCATTTTCAACAGTTTTTTCGGAAACTTTCTTTAGGTAAACTGCTCCCCAAATCAAACCAACAAGAAGAAGAAATAAGACAATAAATGAGATTACTTTCTGCTTGGATATTCTCATTTCAAGCACCTCTCAATCTTTCTGGCTACCTGCTTTGGCATCTTTTTTTCAGCAGCCGCGCCTGCATAAACAACTTTGCCTATTGGTTTCATGCCTGCAGTTCTAAAGAATTCGTCCATATTGCGTATTGCCCTCCTGCTTTGTCCAAAGATCCATGAAAATGGGAAAGGAGTATTGCAGGAGGTCAAAATCATATATTTTTTCCCTGGCAGGCGTGGTTTGGGGAAAGTACCTGTTTCTTCCATCGCCGTTCCCAATAATCGGTCAAATAAGTTTTTTACAGGGGCGGGAACATTCGCCCAATAAACAGGAGCCGCAAGAAAAACGATCTGGCATTCTCGCAAATGTTTGGCAATTTCCTGTATATCGTCTTTTTGCGTACAGATTTTCGTGTCCATACAGCTACGGCATCCTATACAGAATGAAATATTTTTCTCATACAGATTTATTTCAGTTACCATATAGCCTTTTTCCTCAGCTCTGCGGATTGCAATATCCATCATAGCCGCCGTCTTTCCGTTTTTATGGGGGCTGCCTAAAATTGCAAGTACCGATTTCTTATCCGCAGTCATTTCGCCCCTCCTTTTCAACCGAATGGTACAGCATATTAAAACCGTACTCTAAAAATTGAATTTTAGATAAGTGCATTGTTTTTTCAATGTATTCTTCTTTATTTGCCGCCAACTGGATAAGCCCTGACAACATGCCCCAAAACTGAAAGATAGTAGGCATGATTTTTATGTCATCACGCAAATCTCCTTTTTTCATGCCGCTTTTTAAAAAAGCCTTTATTTTTTCATTTATTTCCTCCCCAATTTGATATGTTTCTTTTTCTTCGGGCAAATAATTCTGGCTTTCAAAATCAATATTAATTTTATCTAACACCATTTTAAAATAAAAAGGAAACTCTTCTTGATACAGGACTAATCCCCGGCAAATCATATCATATCTTGATTTTGTATCCTCCTGCTGCTCCAATGCAGACGTTATGTAACTGCAAAGCTTTTTCATACTGTCCAATACTAAAAAGCCAACAATTTCTTCTTTGTTCTCAAAGTACACATATAAAGTCGCTTTGCTATACCCAGCCGCTTTTGCAATCTCATTCATGGAAGTTGGAGTAATCCCTTTCTCCATAAACAATGAGGAAGCAGCGGCAGCAATATTTTCTCTATGTACGCTTTTTGGTTCTTTTTTTCTGCGTGCCATCTGTATGTCTCCTTTTCAATAATTAAACCTTCGGTTTAATTAAATTATATTCTATTGACACGCTTTTGTCAATCTGCTTCGCTTTATACTCTAGTTTCCAGCACAAAGTGATGCCTCCAGTACAGCCAAATTATGTCTATTATGGGGATAAAAGAAGATGCCGTCGGCAGCAGACAGTTAAAGGCGGCTTACAATCAATACCATAATCTTCTTTGGCATAATTTGACAAAAATCAAAACTTAATCTCAAATAAAGTGGACAAATTGTTAAAAACTTGTTAAAATGTAAAAAATAAAATAAAGGAGAGTAAATTCAAAATGAATGAGAACAAAGATTTTAAACCTTTTGTTCCAGCCAACAAGACACTTCCGGAATTCACTGCAACTTCCATAATACTTGGAATCATTCTGGCAATTGTGTTCGGCGGGGCAAATGCATACCTGGGTCTCCGTGTGGGGATGACGGTATCTGCATCCATTCCGGCAGCAGTTATCTCAATGGGTATTATCCGGAAGATTCTAAAGAAAGATTCCATCCTTGAGAATAATATGGTACAAACCATTGGTTCTGCCGGAGAATCTGTAGCGGCAGGCGCCATTTTTACTTTGCCTGCGTTATTCCTGTGGGCAACAGAATGGGGCACTTCAGCGCCTTCTCTGGTGGAAATTGCTGTTATTGCATTTATCGGCGGCGCTCTGGGAATTCTGTTTATGGTTCCCTTGAGAAAAGCATTGATCGTACAGGAGCATGGAACTCTTCCCTATCCGGAAGGCAAGGCATGTGCAGAAGTACTGATGGCCGGTGAAGAAGGCGGCGATAAGGCTTCCACTGTATTCGCAGGCCTGGGTATTGCAGCTGCATATAAGTTTATCACAGATGGCTTAAAGGTATTCCCCAGTGAAGTACATTACGAAATTCCAGCATACAAAGGCTCCGGCATAGGTATGGATGTACTGCCCGCCCTGCTGGGTGTCGGTTATATCTGCGGACCTAAGATTTCTTCTTACCTGTTCTGCGGTGGTATTCTGGGCTGGTTTGTATTGATGCCGCTGATTGTATTATTCGGACCAGATATTGTGCTGTTCCCAGCAGATGTCAGCATTGCGGAATTATACGCGGACGGCGGTTCATTTGCAATCTGGACAAATTACATTAAATATATAGGTGCGGGCGCCGTTGCCTGCGGCGGAGTATTGAGCCTGATTAAATCTCTGCCTCTGATTATAAGGACCTTCCGCGACGCCTTAAAAGGTTTTGGAAAGGGCGCTGCCACGGATGAACGTACCAATCAGGATTTGAATATCCAATTTATCCTGGGCGGCATTGTTATTCTGGCACTTGCCATCTGGATTGTTCCCGTTATCCCGATCAATTTATTCGGAGCATTCCTGATTGTTATTTTTGGTTTCTTCTTCGCAACTGTTTCCTCCCGTATGGTTGGTCTGGTTGGAAGCAGTAATAACCCGGTTTCCGGTATGACCATTGCAACCTTGCTGGTTGCTACCATTGCCTTGAAGGCAACCGGCTCCACCGGACAGGCAGGCATGACAGCAGCTATTGCGATCGGCGGCGTCATCTGTATTGTAGCTGCCATTGCAGGCGATACTTCACAGGACTTAAAGACAGGATATATTCTGGGAGCAACTCCAAAGAGACAGCAGATTGGTGAGCTGATCGGCGTCCTCGCTTCTTCTCTTGCGATCGGCGGCGTATTGTATCTTCTGCATCTTGCCTGGGGCTATGGTTCCACAAACCTTCCTGCTCCACAGGCAACCTTGATGAAAATGATTGTAGAAGGCGTTATGGGCGGCAATCTTCCCTGGACCCTCGTAGGCATTGGTGCATTTATTGCTATTATCGTGGAAATTCTGGGAATTCCAGTACTCCCATTTGCCATCGGTCTGTATCTTCCCATCCATCTGAGTACACCAATGATGGTTGGCGGCGTTGTGAAATGGATTATTGAGAAGAAAAAAGGCCTCAGCGAAAAAGATAAAAAAGATGCTGATTCCAACGGTATTTTATATTCTTCCGGCCTGATCGCGGGAGAAGGCCTTGTAGGTATTTTCCTGGCTATCCTGGCAATTATCCCAGTAGGGGATTCTAACGTGGGAACCATCGTAGGAGAATTCCTGCCGAATATGATTCCTGCCCTTGCTGACGCAAACGTGGGAAATATCATTGGATTGATTGCATTCGCACTGCTGACTCTTTCTCTTTGGTCCTTCTGTTTTCGTAAAAAGAAAAAAGCATAAGATTTAAAGGAGAATCCGTGGGCAGAAAAAAGAAAAATTTTATGGATTTTATTCCGGTCTGCAACCCGGCGTATACCTGGGACGCAGATAAAAAAGGAAATGTCACCGTTCATATGGTGAACAAAGGATTTTACAACTGGATTGCACAGAAGTTCTTTAAACGGCCTCGTGTCAGCCATATTTCCCTAGATGAATATGGAAGCTATGTCTGGCAGCAGATGGACGGCAGACGCAATGTTTATGAAATTTCAAATCTTGTGTCTGCACAGTTCGGCGAAAAAGCAGAACCTGTAGTGCCGCGGCTTGTAAAATATATACAGATTCTGTATCAGAATAAATTCATAGGATATGTAAAGCAAAAATAATTTTTACATTTAAGACTGCCTCCTTCACAAGCAAAATTGTAAAGGGGCAGTCTTTTACAAAGGAGAGCATTTGTAATGAAAAACATAAGACATAGATTAATGCTGGCGCTGCCGGCAGTTATGATACTGATGATCTTTAGCCCTATGCTTGCATTCGCGGCAGAAGAAGCAGAAGAATATGTGCCTTCCATGTACGCTACCTTCTGGGCTTTGGTACCTCCAATCGTGGCAATTGTACTTGCCCTGATCACCAAGGAAGTATACAGCTCCCTGTTTATCGGCATCTTAATCGGAGGTGTATTTTACTCTGATTTTACGTTTGAAAAAACCATTACCCACGTATTTCAGGACGGAATTATCGGTGTACTCTCTGACAAGTATAACGTGGGAATTCTTGTATTTCTGGTGATCCTGGGAATTATGGTATGCATGATGAACCAGGCAGGAGGCTCGGCGGCATTTGGACGCTGGGCAAGTGTACATATCAAAAGCCGTATAGGCGCACAGCTTGCCACGATTCTTCTGGGAGTACTGATTTTTATTGACGATTATTTCAACTGCCTTACAGTAGGAAGCGTCATGCGCCCGGTCACAGACAAGCACAATGTGTCCCGTGCAAAATTGTCCTATCTGATTGACGCTACCGCCGCTCCGGTTTGCATTATCGCTCCCATTTCTTCCTGGGCAGCGGCAGTCACTGGATTTGTAGAAGGTGAAGACGGACTGTCCATCTTTGTCCGTGCAATTCCTTATAATTTCTATGCACTTCTTACCATTGTCATGATGGTAGGCATGCTGTTTCTAAAAGTGGAATTCGGTCCTATGAAACAACATGAAAAAAATGCTGTGAAAGGAGATTTATTTACCACAGCGGACCGTCCTTATGCCAATGCCAAAGATGAAACCGGAAATAGCAGGGGCAAAGTGATTGATCTGGTCTTTCCCATCATTGTCCTGATTATCTGTTGTGTCATCGGCATGATATACACCGGCGACTTCTTTAGCGGAGCAGGTTTTGTAGAAGCCTTCTCTGCAAGTGATGCATCCGTAGGGTTGGTACTGGGAAGCTTTTTTGCATTTATCATTACCATTATCTTCTATGCAGTGAGAAAGGTACTGAAATTCAGTGAATCCATGGCATGTATTCCAGAAGGCTTCAAAGCAATGGTTCCCGCAATCTTAATTCTGACACTTGCCTGGACCTTAAAGGCAATGACAGACAGTCTTGGCGCTGCCAACTATGTGGCAGGGGTTATGGAAGCCAGCGCTACGGGACTGGTGAGACTCCTTCCGGCAATCATTTTCCTGGTTGGATGCTTCCTGGCATTTGCGACCGGAACCTCCTGGGGCACCTTCGGCATCCTGATTCCTATTGTAGTCGCAGTATTTTCCGGAAGAGATGAAAACATGATGATCATGTCGATTTCTGCATGTATGGCAGGAGCAGTATGCGGCGATCACTGCTCCCCGATCTCAGACACCACCATTATGGCGTCTGCGGGAGCCCAGTGCAACCATGTAAACCATGTTTCCACACAGCTTCCCTATGCCGTCACTGTGGCAGCAGTCTCTTTTGTCACTTATATCATTGCCGGTTTCGTACAGACCGCCTGGATTGCTCTTCCGGTGGGAATTCTGTTGATGCTTGGGGTACTGGTTGCCATCAAGGCGCTGACAGGAGGCACAGAGACAGAATAGTACAGCAATTTATATTCTTTTTCTTTCAAATACAATCATCCCCGTCAGACCTGCTGCCGCAGCCAGCAAGACAGCAGTTATGACGGCTGGATAAAAATCTTCGGGCACTGCTGATTCCGTCAGCAGTGTCTGTGCTTCCAGCAGCTTTGTGGGAAGATAATTCTGAATCTTGGGAAACATTCCTGCCACATAAGAAATCAGCAGAACCATGCCCGTTCCGGCAAGCACCCCGAAGATTTCTTTTGCAACTGCAGAAAAAAACACCATCGCCAAAAATATCCAGATGCCAAACAGCCAGAACAACACCGCCGCCGTCCATAAATTGGAAATAATTCCGTCATCCCAATAATAACTGTTATACATCCAGGTAATGAAAAAAGACATCCAAAAGCACATACTCCATGTCAGAACACACATAAGCGTCTTAGCCAAATACACACTGCGTCTTGACAGCCCTTTGGTAAGCGCCAGCACCAGTGTCCCTCTCTGATACTCCTGGACAAAAATTCCGCACAGCAGCAAAACAACCACAAGTAACTCCATTGGCATATTTTTATAAAACTGTGCCCAGCTTGTCAAGGCATCTACTTCCACTTCTGTCACACGAAGTCCTGTTTCCTGCAGGGATTCTGACATGATTTCCATAAGCCAGGGCGTCAGCTTTGCAATTGCCGGGTTCATAACTCCGAAAACTGCAGATATCAGCAGCAGTAAAAATGCCTTTCCGCTGCGCACAAGATCCATCCATTCTTTTTTCCAAAAGGCAATTCCTGTTTTCATTTGCCAACCACCTCCATAAAAAGAGCTTCCAGGGTAAGTCCGCATTTTTCTGCTTTACGGATTCTCATCCCTTCTCCCAAAATCCAGGCTAACACTGCCTCCATCTGCTGCCCTTTTCCTGGCTCATAATACACATATGCCCCTCCCCTCTGGATTCCTTCTGGAAACTGCCTCAACAGTTTTGCTGCATCCTGCTCTCTCTCCAGTTCGATCTCAAATCCTGCTTGCCCACAGCTCTTTCTCATCTCTTCCATACTGCCCTGGCGCAGAATTTTCCCTTCATGCAGAAAGGCAAATTGTTCACAAATCTTCTCCACGTCAGACAGGATATGAGTGGAAAAAAGCACCGTAGTCTGCTCTTTGGCAGAAACTAAAATATCCAGAATTTCTTTTCTCCCCACTGGGTCCAGCGCCGAGGTCGGCTCATCACAAATCAGCAATTTGGGACGGTTCAGCAATGCCTGGGCAATTCCCAGCCGCTGTTTCATTCCTCTGGAAAATCCCCTGATCCGATGTTTCTCCCCCGCAAGCCCAACAAGTGCAAGCATTTCTTCTGTTCGCTTTTTACACTCCTGCAGATCCATTCCAGTAATGGCTCCGCAAAAATTCAAGTATTCGGCAGCCGTCATATATGGATAAAACTCCGGCACATCTGGCAGATAGCCAATATACCGGTTCACAGGATTTTCTCCAAAGGAAACCTTCTCTCCATTTACCAGTATCTCTCCGCTGTCTGCAGCCAAAAGTCCCAGCACCAGCTTCATAGTAGTGGTTTTCCCTGCGCCATTCTGCCCTACAAATCCATAGACTGCATGTTCCGGTACTGTAAAATCTACATCCCGCAGAACCTGTTTATCCCCAAATCTTTTAGAAATATGGCAAATCTCCAGCATATTCATCTCGCATCATCCTTCCTCTTTTCCCAGCAGAAAATACAGTACGGGTCCAATAAACTCCATCCCTGCCACAACAACGATAATCCACAATACCCTGTTTCCATGACGATAACTGGTATGTGTCATAATATGACGCAACGTATAAATCAGAAGCGCCATTTCCAATACTATCACTGGTATCAAAAATGGTAAAAATTCCTGAATTTCATTCATATGCGGTTCCTCCTTCTTTTAATAACCTAAGTATAAGTCCTTTTATCCCAGTCATTCAACAGATTTCTGCGATACTTTTCTTTAAAAAATTAACTGACAGGAAACAAAGGGGGCTGTTAGGAAATCAACAGCCCCCTTAAATATGTCCTGTTTTCTATTCTGCAACCAACTCTGCTGCCACGTCCACCATAGGTATGATGCATTGCTTCAGCACACCTTTGACACTGTGTTCCAATACGCCCAGAGGCTCATGATGACTGATTATAAAAGATGCTTCATTTAATTCTGTTTCCACTGAAATTTCCAGTCTGCCCACGGTCTGCTCTACCTTCTCCCGGTCAAAACAGTCATTCCACGCAGTAACCTTAATCAGCACATCCGTTTTGTAGAATTCAAGCGTTACGTCTACCTTTTTCCCTTGCTCATTGACAAGAGGCGCATTTATGATACAGGTATCTCCTTTCATTCCTCCTGCAAAATTCCAGTTTGTAAACACTCTTAAATCTTCCATAATTTGTCCCACTGTTTTAATAATCTGTTTCATTTTCTTATTTCCTTTCTGACATCGTTCTCTCTTATAATTATCTTTCCAAAATCTGCGCTTCATACGCCCTCAGTTTTCCAGCCTGTTCTCCTCGAAGCAGCTGGTACCCTTCTGGCACCGTATAACATCTTTCTTCACTGGAATGATTGATGGCAAACAGAAAACGTTTCCTGCCATTTTCCCTCACCATACACTCCACATCCTTTTGTGCCTGGCAGACAGGCTTTACCTCTGCCCGCCGGCAAACCTCTGTAAGCAAAGCTTCCATCAGCTTTTCACCTGGCTGTGTACCCACATAATAGCAGAGACCCTCTCCGTATGAGTGCCTGGTAATGCACGGTTCCCCTTTATAAAATTCACTGTCATAGCATGCCAATACCTGTGTCTCTGGCAGAAGGCGCATCAGGTCACTCCAGATATCTGCCTGCAGGCTTCGTCCCTGGTACTGAACCTTCACATGCGTATCCTTAAGGCAGTCATAATCCAGAATTTCAACTCCTGCCAGCTCACTGAGCCTCCCCGGAAGTTCTCTGTCTGTCATGCAAAGGTTATGGACATCTTTTACCCCAGTGCGCATGGTAAGCAGCAGATGCCCTCCCTGTCTGACATATTCCATATATTTTTCTTCCAGTCCTTCAGACATCAGGTACTGTAAAGGAGCAATCAGCAACTGATACTTTTTGAAATGTCCCTGCTCCGGCACAAAATCCACCGATATATTCCGCTGATACAGCGCACCGTAATATTTCTGAATCTGTCCGGTATAGCTTAAATCTTTATGATGAGGCTGTATCTGGAAAGCATATTCTTGTTCAAAAGAGAAGACGATCCCCACCTGGGGTCTTGGCATACTGCCCTGCAGCCGTTCCATCAGCGGTTCCATGGTCTGAATCAGATTTTTCAGCTCTTCATACCGCCGTCCCGGATTGCCGCTGTGCGGCAGAATACCATGCCAGTACTGCTCCGTACCCATGGCGCAAGTCCGCCAGCGGAAGAAAACGACGGCATCTGCACCATGAGCAATGGATTGTATACTCCACGCAGACAGCTGGCCCGGTGCAGGCGCTCTGCCCATAATCTCCCATCCTGTAATTCCCGACTGCTGTTCCATAATCCAAAAGGGCATATTTTTATAACTGCGCACCACATCCAGCGCTGCCGCCAGCACATGGTTTTTCTCATGAGGCGACTCTGTAAGATAAAATCCGCCAGGGTACTGGTCATGAGACACAAAATCCAGCAATTCCCCTAATTTATAATAATCCACCTTATCCGCAAATCCCATATAGTTATGGGTGATAAACTGGTTTCCTGCAAATGTTCGAATGATATCTGTCTGCTCTCTTGTAAAATCAACAATTAAATCTGAACAAAACCGTTTCCAGTCCAGCATGGCAGAAGGATTCTCCCCGGTAACCGTAATCCTTGGGGCACACACTTCTGCAAAATCATTATATTCCTGGCTCCAAAACGCTGCCCCCCATGATTTGTTCAGTTCTGCCGTCGTGCCATACTTCTTCTCCAGCCATCTCTGAAAACGCCGCCTGCAGCTTTCACAGGTACACAGTTCCTGATGGCTGTTGCCCAGCTCATTATCTGGCTGCCAGCCAATCACCCATGGATTCTTTCCATAATGCCGTGCAAGTTCTGTCACCAGCTTACGGACGTATTCCCGATATACGGAATTAGACTGACAGTCATGATGCCTGCCTCCAAATCCTCTGACTCTTCCTTCCCGGTCAATCGGCAGAATCTGAGGATACTTCTGAATCAGCCATGCGGGCGGCGCTGCCGTCGGTGTTCCCAGAACCGTGTAAATCCCATAGCTTCCCAGCAGGGTTATCGCCTCATCCAGCCACCCAAAATCAAATCTGTTTTCCTCCGGCTGAAGCTTGTGCCAGGAAAACTCTGCCATGCGGACCATCTGAATTCCCATTTGCCGCATCAATTCCGCATCCACTTCCCAGCGTTCCCGTTCCCAATGCTCTGGATAATAGTCTACTCCAAAATGCAGTTGTTTCATCCGATCTCATCCTCCCTGTTCAGAAAGCGGTCCCATTCCTCCACATCCGCAGACGCCCTCAACCGAAGCTGGTACGTTTTTTCATCGTTTCCGTCAATAAAGAAAAGATACTCTTTATCCTGCTTGCTGGCAGAATAAATCATTCCCTCTGAAAATGATTTCAGGACACTTCCGTGCTTTTTGGGGTCCACCTGGGCATCTTCATAGACATGAAGCAGTTTTCCATCTGCGTCATAGTGCTGAAATCCCTCTTCAACAATGGCTTCCACGGTACACTCTTCCATCTTCATGACAAAATTATTCGCCCGCATTTTACGAATATCTCGGTTACAGGAGTTTTCCGGCAGAATGGTGACATTATCCAAATAAAAATGAAACAGTCCCTGCATCACCTGAATGTCCTGAATATAAGCTTCTGAAAAATCAAAATGTTCAAATTCATCTCTGGTCATATATTTCATGATTAATCCTGTCCTCTCCTCGTGCGTGTGCTGAGTTTGCTGATATTACTGCAGCAGCGAATATTCTTCCATATTCCAAATCTGCTTCACCACATCCTGATAAAATTCCGGTTCATGGCACACCAGCAAAATGGCTCCCTTATACTCTTTCAAAGCACGTTTCAATTCCTCCTTGGCGTCCACATCCAGATGATTGGTAGGCTCGTCCAGCAGCAGCACATTCGTCTCCACATTCAGCAGCTTGCAGAGACGGACTTTCGCCTGTTCCCCACCGCTTAATACTTTGACCTTGCTTTCAATATGCTTCGTAGTCAATCCGCATTTTGCCAGGGCAGAGCGGACCTCATACTGACTGAACGCCGGAAAAGTCTCCCAGATTTCCTCAATACAGCTGTTTTCACTGGCTGCCATCTCCTGCTCAAAATACCCTGGGAAAAGATAATCTCCCAGCCATGCTTTTCCGGAAAGAGGTTTTACCAGCCCCAGCACGCTCTTAAGAAACGTCGTCTTCCCAATTCCATTGGTTCCTACAATGGCAATCTTCTCTCCCCGTTCCATGCGAAGATTCAACGGTTTAGACAACGGTCTGTCCTTTTCATATCCCAGTACTAGATCCTCCGTTTCAAAAACTACCTTTCCAGATGCCCTGGCATTTTGAAAGAAAAACTCTGGTTTAGGGCGCTGCGCCGCCAGCTCAATCACATCCATTTTATCGAGCTTCTTCTGTCTGGACATCGCCATATTGCGAGTGGCAACACGTGCTTTATTTCTTGCCACAAAATCCTTCAAATCTTCAATTTCCTTCTGTTGTTTCTTATATGCTGCCTCAAGCTGAGCTTTTTTCATCTCATAGACTTCCATGAACTTATCATAATCACCCACATATCGGTTTAATTCCTGATTTTCCATATGGTAAATAATATTTACCACGCTATTCAGAAATGGAATATCATGGGAAATGAGAATAAATGCATTTTCATAATCCAAAAGATACCGTTTCAGCCATTCAATATGATTTTCATCCAAATAATTGGTAGGCTCGTCCAGCAGCAGAATATCCGGCTTTTCCAGCAGCAGCTTTGCCAGCAGCACCTTCGTCCGCTGTCCGCCGCTTAGTTCTGTCACATCTGTATCAAGTCCCAGCTCCTGAATTCCCAAGGCCCGCGCCACTTCCTCCACCTTAGCGTCGATAATATAAAAATCATGCTGGTCCAGCAGATCCTGAATCGTTCCAGTTTCTTCCATAAGTTCTGCCATCTCTGCCTCATCTGCATCCCCCATCTTTTCAAACATCTGATTCATTTCTGCTTCCATATCAAAGAGAAATGAAAACGCGCTCTTAAGTACATCGCCGACAGTCATTCCTGCTTTTAGCACCGTATGCTGGTCGAGATAACCGGCATGGACATTTTTCGCCCATTCTACCTTACCTTCATCTGGCTGTAAATGTCCTGTGACGATATTCAGAAACGTAGACTTTCCTTCTCCATTGGCTCCGATCAGTCCTATATGCTCACCTTTCAGCAGACGGAAAGATACATCATTAAAAATTGCCCGGTCCCCGAAACCATGGGTTAAATTTTTCACATCTAAAATCATATATTACTGTCTCCTTCGTAAACTCACCTTATTTTCTCACATTTTCGCAAAAACCTCAACTTACTTATTGAAAAAATATAAATGCAGGCATATAATTGTAGCGAAAATAAATTAAAACGCAAGGAGCGCATCATGGAACATTTAATTATACCAGAAAACTATCAATCAGAGCTGAGCCTGCATGACACACAGATTGCCATTAAAACAGTAAAAGACTTTTTTCAGAATCTGCTGTCTGAACGGCTGAACCTGCGGCGCGTGTCCGCACCGCTGTTTGTAGATCCGGCATCCGGCCTTAATGACAATTTAAATGGCGTGGAACGCCCGGTCACTTTCGGCATCAAAGAACAGAATGAAAAGCAGGCGGAAATCGTCCACTCGCTTGCCAAATGGAAACGCTATGCATTGAAAAAATATGGATTTTCCACAGGAGAAGGGCTTTATACCGATATGAACGCCATCCGCCGGGACGAAGAAACAGACAATATCCACTCTATTTTTGTGGATCAGTGGGACTGGGAAAAAATTATTACCAGAGAAGACAGGAATCTTGACTTTCTGAAAGAAACCGTAAAAATAGTCTACAAAGTCCTGCGGAAAACAGAAAAGTATATGGCAATCCGCTATGACTACATAGAAGAAATTCTTCCCCATGACATTTTCTTTATCACTACCAGAGAACTGGAAACCATGTATCCAGAATCTACGCCTAAAGAACGGGAATACCGGATTTGTAAAGAAAAAGGCGCCGTATGCCTCATGCAGATCGGTGATAAGCTTGCCTCCGGGGAACCCCATGACGGCAGGGCTCCTGATTATGATGACTGGGCATTAAACGCCGATATTTTAGTATACTATCCCGTACTGGACATTGCTCTGGAACTGTCCTCCATGGGCATCCGGGTGGACGAGACATCACTGGCGTCCCAGCTTGACAAAGCAGAATGCCCGGAGCGTGCTGAACTACCTTTCCAGAAATCCATTCTGGAGCAGAAACTGCCTCTGACCATCGGCGGCGGCATCGGGCAATCCCGTATCTGCATGTTTTTTTTAAGAAAAGCGCATATTGGAGAGGTACAGTCCTCCCTGTGGAAAGAAGAGATTGCAAAAGAAGCTAAAGAACACGGCATTATGCTGCTGTAATTTCGTACGTTACACAAGAGGAAGACAATAAAACACTTCCTCAGCAGCAGTAAATACAAGAAACCCTTGACTTTAATATACTAACTTGTTAGTATATTGACGTGGAAGTAATTTATTCATAGGATTAGCGTGCCAAAATATTTTTGGCGCCCTGATCTTTAGAGAATAGGCGCTTGCGAAACTTAGTAATTTTTTGAATTTCATATACAATTTATAAAATTCAAGCAGAAATATTTTATCATAATAAACGCTAAGAAATGCATTCTAGCACCATGGAAACGAAACACAAAAATCATGGAGGCCTTTGCGGAACATGATTTTCGTATTAAGTGGTTCGTTGTAATGTTTGGTGCGCCCTGCATTTTGTGCGTTTATTATGAATAAAATATTTAAGCATAATTTATAAATTGTATATGAAATTTCGATAATTTGATGGTTTCGCAATTGCCTATTTAGAGAAAATGAAAGGGAGATTTACTTATTATGAAAAAGATACTTGTACTTATGCTGACATTAGTTACGGCACTGTCACTAACTGCATGCGGAGGTTCCAAAGACAGCAAGGAGACTTCCGGCAAAGCTTCTTCTGAAGACAGCGATATCGCCTATGTCAAAGACAAAGGAACTTTGGTAGTGGGAATCACTGATTTTGAGCCCATGGATTATAAAGATGAAAGCGGCGAATGGATCGGTTTTGACGCGGATATGGCAAAAGCTTTCGCTGAAAGTCTTGGTGTGAAAGCTGAATTTGTAGAAATTGACTGGGACAACAAAATTATGGAATTAGATGGTAAAACCATTGACTGCGTATGGAACGGCATGACACTGACAGACGAAGTAACCAGTTCCATGTCCTGTTCCAACGCTTACTGCAACAATGCGCAGATCGTGATTGTCCCCAAGGACAAAGCTGACAAATACCAGGACAAGGACAGCCTTTCTGATCTTACCTTTGCCGTAGAGGCAGGCAGCGCCGGCGAAGAGCAGGTAAAAGCACTTGATTTGAACTATACTGCCGTAAAAGCTCAGGCAGACGCTTTAATGGAAGTTGCCGCAGGAACCTCTGACGCTGCCGTGATTGATTCCCTGATGGCCGCTGCCATGGTGGGCGAAGGCACAAGCTACGCTGACCTGACCTACACGGTTGGGCTGAATAACGAAGAATATGGCGTTGGATTCCGTAAAGGCTCTGACCTGACAGAGGCATTGAACGAGTTCTTCTCCTCCAGCCATAAAGACGGAAGCATGACAACATGTGCAGAAACTTATGGTGTACAGGCTGCAGTCATTGAACAGTAACATGCCCGTTTGCGCCAAAAAACGCATGGATGGAGGAAAATCATGGAACAAATTCTAGAACAGCTTCCTATCGTTCTGAAAGCATTGAACATCGGCTTTCTGCAGACCTTAAAATTATTCTTCGTAACATTGATCGGCGCTTTTCCCCTGGGACTGATTATTGCCTTCGGCTCGATGTCCCGTTTTAAGCCATTAAGTTATTTTACTAAAATCATTGTCTGGATCATCCGGGGAACTCCCCTGATGATTCAGCTTTTGATTATTTATTATTTTCCAGGGTTGGTCTTACATAATCCCGTCTGGGGAGGCGGCGAAACCGGACGTTTCGTTGCCGCTTCCGTATCTTTTATCCTCAATTACGCCTGTTATTTTTCTGAAATATACAGAGGCGGCATCCAGGGCGTACCCGTGGGACAGGAGGAAGCAGGGCTGGTGCTAGGCATGACAAAAGGCCAGATTTTCTTTAAGATTACCCTGTTGCAGATGATCAAGCGGATTGTTCCCCCTATGTCCAATGAGATTATCACATTGGTAAAGGACACTTCTCTCGCAAGAATCATAGCCCTGCAGGAAATCATCTGGGCAGGACAGGCTTTTATGAAAGGCTCTCAGGGCATCTCAGGCGCCATCTGGCCCCTGTTTTTCACTGCCGTATACTATTTGATCTGTAATGGTATTCTGACCGTCCTCCTTGGGCAGTTAGAGAAAAAACTGGATTATTTTAAGTAGAAAATGGAGAAAATATATGCCAATTTTAGAAGTAGAACATATACGTAAATACTTTGACCATACAGAGGTCCTCAAAGATATCACCTTTTCTCTGGAACAGGGACAGGTTGTCTCCATCATCGGTTCTTCCGGAAGCGGCAAGACTACATTGCTGCGATGCCTGAATTTCCTGGAACGGCCGGACAAAGGTGTCATCCGCGTCAACGGAGAGACACTTTTCGACGCAGACAACCCTGCCACCCAGCAGGAATCTGAAATCCGCAAGAAACGGCTGCATTTCGGTCTGGTATTTCAATCCTTCAATCTGTTTCCCCAGTATACAGCTTTGCAGAATGTCATGCTGGCCGAAGAACTGCTGGCAAAAGAACAGCCAGATTATAAAACAAACCGCAAAAGCATTCATGCAGAAATTGAAAAGCATGCAGCGGAATTGCTGCAGCAGATGGGACTGAGTGACCGTATGTCCAACTATCCTCACCAGTTATCCGGTGGACAGTGCCAGCGAGTGGCAATTGCCCGCGCCCTTGCCCTCCAGCCGGACATTCTCTGTTTTGATGAACCTACTTCCGCCTTAGACCCTGAGCTGACCGGGGAAGTACTGAAAGTGATGAAGGAGCTTGCAGAACAGAATACTACTATGGTAATTGTCACTCATGAAATGGCATTTGCTAGGGACGTGGCAAACCATGTGATATTTATGGATGACGGACATATTCTGGAACAAGGTAACCCTCTGGAAGTATTTGAACATCCAAAAGAAGAACGGACCAGGCAGTTTCTTGCAAGATTTACTCAAGGGTAATATATATCCTGCCGCACTGGCTGCTGGTCTACCGAAAGGCATAGCAAACGGAGCTGCCGCACTGCTATTATATAACTATTTAGCATATTCGTGCGAGAGCTCCGTCATTTTGTCCTTCTTCCTAAATCATTCCCAACAGTGATTTCCACATATTTTTTCCTGCCGTAACTTCACCATCCACATTATGATAACCCAACTGATTTTTCTGATAAGAATTTACCGCCGCTGTAAACTTTGACCCC
Source organism: Lachnospiraceae bacterium (assembly GCA_910575075.1). Lineage (GTDB taxonomy): Bacteria > Bacillota > Clostridia > Lachnospirales > Lachnospiraceae > Petralouisia. The sequence goes on along the minus strand of CAJTCY010000010.1, from coordinate 137,480 downwards.
GCAATGCCATCCACTTTTCCAGTGTTATACCCCAATGCGTTCAATCGTTTCTGAAGGGGAACTACTACCGGATGCTTCCGGTTCTCTGCGGCAGATACCGTCACGGTATTTCTGATCGTCTCTTTCCCTGCTTTTCCGTCCACTCTGGAACTGGTGCAGGATTGCACATCCTTAATAAACTGTGTCTGGCTGTAACCGGCAGAAGAAGCGGAATCTGCCGCCTGTACATTTGTTTTACCATCTTTCCACACAGCCATAAATTTTTCCGGCGTTCCATAAATCTGTTTCAGCGTGACTGTGGTATCTCCCCAATCTGGCAGGTATAGATGAGGAAGATCCTTAATGCTCTTCCAGTTTCCTCCCCATCCCAGACCGACGGACTGGGCAATGGCGCCTACCCGTTCAAACAATCCACTGGAATTATTAAATGCGTCATCGGACTTTGCTCCATCTCCATCAACATCCATATTCAGATAAAAATCTACCGCAATTCCCCACTGATGCTGGGAACTGTATGTGCTTCCCCGGGCATTGGTGACAATATTTCCAGGCTGTGTTCTTCCCTGAGCATACAGTGCGTCCTGCTCCGCTGATGTGCGCACACATTCTCCAAACAGAATGGAAATTCCCTGTTTCATGCATTGTTCTTTCAGTTGTGCCGCTTTGATCTGTAAGCGCGGATGCAGCGCTGTTATATCTCTCATATGATTTCCTCGCTTCCTTTATTCAATAAGAATGACAAAATAAGCTCAAAACTATTTTGTCTTTATTATTAAATGCGAAGTGATATAATTTGCTACTGCTTCCTTTTCCGGCCATATCATTTTCCCCAAAAAGTGATAGCGGCTGCCGCATTAATTTTATTCCAGATAGTTTATAGAAAAATGTGCCTCACCTTTTTCGTCAATTTCCATCAGTGCATATGAAGGTTTATGCCCTTCCTGTCTGGGATAAGAGACGCTCCCAGGATTCAATGCCACAACTCCTTTGGCTGAATCCAGATATGGTCTGTGCGTATGCCCGAACATCACCACATCCATGCCGCGTCCGGCAGCTTCTTTTCGGATGTCTTCCACGCCCATAGAAACATAATAGTAATGACCGTGCGTAATCAACACATGATATTTTCCAATCTGCAGCTCTTTTTCCCGTTCTAAATCTGAGAAAAAATCATTATTTCCCGCAACAATCTCCAGCGGACAATCCACCAGTCCCGCGATGTACTCTTCACATCCCTCCGAATCTCCAAGATGTATCATCAGATCAATATGACCAGTACATTTTATAATTTCTTCCAGGCTTCTGTGCTTTTTATGTGTGTCACTAACAACTAATACTTTCATAACTCTCCCTTTTATTTATCTTTGCAAACTAATTTTTCCTTCATTGCACGCAGCGCTTTTCCACGGTGGCTTAACTTGTTTTTCGCTTCTGCAGATAATTCTGCGGTCGAACAATTGTATTCATCCACATAAAAAATGGGATCATAGCCAAATCCATTCTTTCCTGCCGGCTTCCAGCCTATATATCCTTCAATCGTTTCCCTTGTGATACAGGACTCTCCATCTGCAAATACCGCCGCAATCGCACATACAAACCGTGCCGTACGCTGCTCTTTGGGAACCCCCTCCAAACGATCTATAATATTCTGATTTTTTACTTCATAGGAGGTATCTTCTCCCATGTATCTCGCAGAATAAATCCCTGGCTCCTTATCCAGATAATCCACCTCCAGGCCAGAATCATCCGCCAGCACCACCACATCTTCCTCTCCTGAAACTGCAGACGCAACAGCCCTGGCTTTAATCAGGGCATTTTCTTCAAAGGTCCTGCCATTTTCTATAATATCTGTTGTAATCCCAGCCTCTTCCATAGACAAAATTTCTGCCTGCAGATCTGATAAAATACTTCGGATTTCCCGCATTTTTCCCTGATTTCCTGTCGCAAATATAATTTTTTTCATATACTTAGTATCCTTCCTCCAGCGCCCGTAAAATAGCATTATAAATTCCCTGCGCCGCTTTCTTCTGATAATCTTTTGACGTAAGCTTGCTCAATTCCTCCTGATTCGTCATAAATCCCACTTCGATCAATGCTGCCGGAACTTCACTGTTGCGGATAATAAAAATATTGTTGCCATGGGTTACACCGTTGCTCTTGCTGCCCATTGCCGCTGTAGCCTCTTCCAAACAGATCTGTGCCAGATGCTTGCTGCTCAATCCCTCCTCACCTTTCAGCTCATCATACATTACTTCTGTTCCACTATATTTAGACATCTGCCCATCTACGGTTGAATTGCTGTGAACACTGATAAACAGATTTGCTCCTGTTTTGCCGCCAAGCTGCGCACGCTGTACAAAAGTTGGGTTAACATCTTCTGTGCGTGTGTAATAGATACCGATATTTTGGTCATTTTCGTCCAGCAAGGCCTTTAGTTCCTGCACAATTGCAAGATTAATATCCTTTTCCATAATTCCCTGCTTTATTGCGCCTGGTGCTTTTCCGCCGTGTCCTGCGTCAATCACCACCACCTTATCATAGACTGCCTGAGGTCTTACAAAATCCAGGTACATAATCCCTTTCTGCACTTTAATCTGGGGCTCATACACTGCATCCATGGTGATTTCTATTCTTCCATGTTCCATATACAGATCATTGATATGATTGCTCCGCCCCAGCAGAGGATGTTCTACAAAATAATCTTTCTCCACCCCGGGAATCTCGATCATAATATTCTGGCTGACATAATCATTTTCTATTACAATGTCTTCCGCCTTCATTCCTTCCGGCAATTCCAGCCGAAGCTGATGCCGAAAACTGACATCCCCTGTCTCTTCTGCCTGGCTGGTATAATAGGCAAGCATCTGAAGCCCTGACATCTGTTCCCGCTTCATTTCCCGCCTGTGAATCATGGTAAACTGTCCAAGCACAACTGCCGAAAACACGACGGTTATCATAAGAATCCATGATGAAATTTTTAGTATCCTGCCTTCCATATTTTACCGCCTCTTGTGTACATCATTTCCATTCTCATATCTAACTCTCATTTCCTGACTTGATTGCTGTATACCTTCAGGCACAGATTACAATCCTGCGCGTCCTCTGTACTCTCCCATTTTTTGCCTCTGGCGCTGATATATCCCTCACCGTCTGTCAAAACCACATCCTCCGTAAATTCTCCTGCCATATACTCAATTGCCATAGGATGCACGGAACCAGGCGTCGTAATATGCAAAACAACAGCATATTGCTCATTGGGTTCCACCAGAATCTCCTTGTCAAATTTTATAGTATAATATCCGGCATTTGACACGCTTCCTGCCGCCACCGGAATCCTCTCCTTGAGTGAATCAGTATCTTTAAAATTCTTCACCACAAACAGTTCATAAGAAGTTTCCTTACCGGTAGCATAAAATCCTGCTGCCTGCAGAGCCTCTTCTTCCTTTGCCGTATAAACGTTCGCACCATACACGCTTTCATTGTTATATCCAAGCTGTCCTACCCAGCCGCACAAATCTGACTGATAAATATGGTCATAATTATCCGGTTCTTCGATCGCCGTATAAACCACATTATGTGTTCCAATATTTACATCATAATAACTGACATAAAATACTCCGCCATTTCCAAATTCTTCTCCCCAGCTGTTCTGGCAGAGAAAGGCTCCGTCACCTTCCACCTCCAGATTAAAGTTTTCTTTGGAGTAATTATCATCCCATCCTATAATCATAATCTCATGATTCGGTTTTTCTGCTCCTATATAGCAATATGCGGATTTTTCCTGATTATAATAAGGAGAATATGCCTGGATACTGGTAAGAGCGCTGTAAATAGCTGTCTGCACTCCGCCATATTTAAATACAGATTCTTTGACCTTTTCAAAATCCTTGCCATCGATAAGCTGTATCTCCTGCACATGTTTCACTGCTTTCAGATCTTCCGGAGATTTTTCATCTCCATAAGGATCGTCTTCCTCCTTCACCGGTCCCTGCCACGCAGCCAGATACGCCATTCCCATGGTATATTCTCCCCCGTCGGCCTGTTCAATCTTAAAACTATTGCGTATCGACATATGATCTGGTGAAAATTCCTGAATTTCCTCTGGCAGAAGAATAGATTCCATAGCAGACAGCGCTGCAAAAGCCCAGCAGGTACCGTATGAACCTTGGTTCTTTACCCTGGGCGCCCTCTGCCTTTCCCGCAGATCATACTGCGGCGGCAAAATACTTGTCTCTTCTGCTTTGTTGACAGCGATTGCCTGATTTTTCTCGATATTCCACTCATAGTTAAAATTTAGTTTTTCCGCCACGGTTTCCACAGAAACATAATATTCTCCTTCCCGGCTGGTCATTGGTGAATTCAGCGCTTCCTTTTTCCCATTTACTGTAATCTCTTCCTCATTCAGCTGAAAAGTGATAACCTCAGAACGTTTTTCCAGCATAAGGCTTTCTTTGTCATATAAATGCGCTCCACAATTAAAACTGTCTCCCAATAAGGAATATGGAACCATAATATTAAGATTTTCGTCCATATAAATTCCATCTTTCTTGTTGGTCAGTTCCCTGCTGTCTACCAGCAACGATAATTTTTTCTCATTTACCGTTTCTGCAATCAGTGGATTCCAGATTTCCTGTTCTAACCGTGCACCCCGAAAGTGCTCAACTTTCTCATTTTTCCCGCCGGTATTAGAAAATTTCAATGCCAGAGCCAAAAAGAGAAGCACTGACATCACAATATATTTTTTAGAATATCTCACAAAGTTTCCCTTCTAAATATCATTTTTTCCTGCATAATTTCGTTTGGGAGGCTTGGGACCCAAAAACTGATAAAAATACGTTTTCAGCATACCATTATAAATTTTACGGTTTTTGTCTGCCTTCCTTCCAATATAACGTTCCGCATCTTCATAACTGGTTATAAGGTATGCTGACCAACTGTCCAGACGATGTAATGCTTCTCCGATTTCACGATACAATTCCGGAAGGGCCTCTTTCTCCTCCAAACGCTCACCGTAAGGAGGATTTGTGATAACAAACCCATATTTTTTAGGATGGCTGAGCTGATTCAAAGGACGCTGCTGAAAATGAATGAGATGTTCCACCCCTGCCCGTCTGGCGTTGTCTCTTGCTGCTTTCACGATTTCTCCGTCTATATCATAGCCTTGAATATCCACAGAGATCTCTGTATTTATCATCTCGCCTGCTTCCTCCACTGCATCGTACCATAATTGACGGTCAATTATGTTTGTCCAGTTTTCGGCTGTAAAACTGCGGTTCATTCCTGGAGCTATATTCGCCGCCATCATTGCCGCCTCAATGGGAAAGGTTCCGCTGCCGCAAAAAGGATCTACCAGTATGCGGTCCTGCTTCCAGGGTGTCAGCAGAATCAATGCCGCTGCCAGAGTCTCCGTAATCGGCGCCTTGCTTGCCAGCGTACGATACCCTCTCTTATGTAAGGATTCTCCAGAGGTGTCAATCGCCGCCGTTACCTCATCTTTCATCAAAAAAATCCGCAGAGGATAGTGGCTTCCACTCTCTTCGAACCACTCTCTGTGATACTGCTGCTTCATCCGCTCCACCATTGCTTTCTTAACAATAGACTGAATATCTGAGGGACTGAACAGTTTGCTTTTGATGGAAGATGCCTTTGCCACCCAGAACCTGCCATTCTCAGGAATATAATTTTCCCATGGTATGCTTTTGATGCCCTGAAACAATTCCTCAAATGTTTCCGCATGAAATTGTCCTGCTTTCAAAAGAATCCGTTCCGCTGTGCGCAGGAAGATATTGGCTCGGCAAACTGCCTCCGCATCCCCCTCAAAGGTCACTCTTCCATCCTCCACCTTTGTAATTTCATATCCTAGCTCGTATATCTCTTTTTTTAATACCGCCTCTAATCCAAAATGGCAGGGAGCGATTAATTCATATGTTTTCATTCAGTTTCTCCATCATTGATTGTGATAATTCTATATTATCTTTTCACTTCCCTGCTGTCAATGTTTTTGTACATTTTGGAGAACCGCCTGAATCCCTCCTACCACAGTTACTGTCCGATAACCCTCTTTGCTTAATTCTCTGGCAGCCATCAGACTGCTGGAACCTCTGTCACAGTAAAGAATATATAACTTATCCTTGGGAAGGTATTTCTGATACATTTCAAGGTTTTCATAAGGAATATTTCTAGCTCCCTCCACATGGACTTCTTCAAACTCCTCTTTGCTGCGCAGATCAATCACCCATGTTTCCGGACGTTTGCGGTATTCATTAAATTCCCGGACGCTGATTGTCTGAAACTCCATAGAATCACCTCTTTAAAAATGCAGGAACAGATTACCTGAAATGTTTCCGACAATCTGTTCCTACATTATATTATGCAATATTCTGTTTTCAGTACCTACTATCTCTGATAAGATTTATGACAGTCAGATCCGCTGGCATTTGTGCTGTTCTGAGAATTTGTATTCTTGCTGCTGTTCTGAGAGTATGCATTTGTGCCATTCTGAGAATTTGCATTCTTGCTGCTGTTCTGAGAGTATGCATTCTTGCTGCTGTTCTGAGAGTATGCATTTGTGCCATTCTGAGAATTTGCATTCTTACTGCTGTTTTCGTAGGAATTTGTTCCCTTGTTCTTCATATCGCTGTTTTTTGCCATGATAGTTTCCCTCCTAAAAAGTTTGCTGCAATGTTTAAGTTACTGCCTTTTTATTATCTGAAAAAACTCCATTTTTATTCATAAAAATTTTTTTCAATTTTTTTTAAATTTTACTTGCATTTTATGACAAGCTGTATTATAATCATACTTGTAAAAAGGATTTCTCCTTTGGAGAACTTTTTATAAGTTATACCCCTTATTAATTATTTATACTCCCCTCATAGAAAAGACCAGTGGCTCCCCCGCTGGTCTTTTCTCATACAAAATAATGTTGATTGATGACAACGCGGCAGATGGAAATCTGCGAACTGCGCATATTGTTTTTTTATTCTATGGGAAGATACTTTTACGCTTTAGCGTGACAAGGTCTTTCCTATAAGGATTCAGGTGTCAAAAGGTGGTATTATAAATGCTTATTGGCAATTTGCACAAATAAATACAAACGTTGTGGAAACTGTCAGGACAATCCACCACTTTTTGTACCTATTTGTGCAAATTGCCAGCTTCATTTTATTTCACAACCTTTTAACACCCTAATCCTATAAGATAAAAAATCCCCCGGCAGATGACATTCTCATATCATCCGCAGGAGGTATTTTATTTCTAACATAACGGGTAATATCTGATATATTTTCTCTCGGCAGCCGTCAAACTGAAGCGTATAAACTCATCTCCGCCCTAATATCTCTACATATCATAATAATCCCAGTTCGCCTGCAGCTCTTCATTGATCTCACCGCCTTTTTTCTTATAGCGGTCATACCACAATTCTGTATGGCGTTTCTTTCTTTCTTTTAAAATCTCATATTTCTCAAACATTTCACGGTACATCGGATTTGCGCGCAGCATATTCCTGATTTCCCTGTTAAACGGACAATAGCGGAAAATAATATCTCTGGATACTTTGTTCAGCCGGAAACTTCCCTTTGCTTCGTAACGAATCCAGCTTTGGTAATCCTTTACAAAGACTTCCCGGAAATTATTCTTTGCCTTCGTCAGCGCATTCTTGACCTTCTGTTTGGCATCCGGAGATAAGTCATGGTTCTTGCGGTAATACTGAACATAATCGTTATATTCTGAAGTCAGTGAGGCTTCTGTAATATCATTCCACCGCACTCCCTGAATCTTACGGCACATCTCCCAGCGGAAACGTCCAGATACTTCAATCATCATTTCTTCTACATCTACCACAGTAAAAATTGGGAAAATAAATCTTGCCGATGTATCCTTCTTAATTCCCGCCGTCTCCTGCCACATCATTGCCTTGCTTCCAGCATTGGGCATCAAAATTATGTTGGGCAGCACTTCCTTCTGGATCATCTCCATATTGACATCATGCTCTGGATCAGAATACCCAACTTCCCGGTAAAACAGTGAAAAATCAATCCCGCGTATCATATCCAGCGCATTATTTGCCTTCTCTGCTGTAATCAGCATATTTTCCACAGTTCCAATAATATCATCTTCACACAGAACCGGACAGTACGTAGAGAATTTACCATAAGTTGCCCTGTTTGTAGATACAAACATATTTTTAAGCTCAAAATCTACCTTCTGACGGTTATCGGCCGCCATTTCACTCATCTGTGCCGCCGTGATTCTTCCCGTCTTCTTCTGTTCGCTGAGATAGTTTGTGAAATCCATATCAAATTCATTTCTGGAAGGCTCATTCTCTCCACGGTAAATGCTTAAGAGCCATTCATATATGGTAAACACATTCTTGGCTTTGCAGCGGGACAGTTCCTGCGTCAGATCATACAAACTGCGGGTGGTGTCAGAACCAGCCAGTTCCTCATCCATAAAGCCAAAATTCAGGAACATCTTCACAGCAGGAGACATTTTTCCATTCTGAATGGAACGGTAAAATACCAGCTCATAAATATCATAGAAGTCCTGCGTGATCACTTTCCGCAGCTTGCGCACATCATCGGTAGTCGCAAGACGGTCCGGAAGGTTCTTATATTCCTCCAGGGTATTGCGGAACTTTTCTGCCTTCTCCGCATCATACTGTGCATAGCTCAATATCTGTTCCAGATAATCTATTCCTTCTTCATACTCTTCCTGAACTTCTTCTACCCAGATATCTGTCTCTCCAAGTTCTGTATCCTTATGGAAATTATATTTTTCATACTCAGCAAACCGCAGATCCATCAATTTTTCCGGAAAGAGACGGCTGCTTCTGGAAAACTCCATGATCTCCGAAATTTTCTGGAAAATAGGCTCCAAATCCATCCCTGTTCCAGATGCTTTTCTCGCCAGCTCAAAATACATCTGAAACAAATCCTCAGAATCTGAAGAGGCAAGAAGGAGCTCCTTGTTAATCCTCAGGTATTCCTTTAATTTTTCAATTAAAACCAGCGCTTTTACCATCCAGGATACCGCATTTTGAATCTCCCCAATTCCTATAGCATAATCCCGTCCTAAAAACTGATCCATAAATTTCAACGAAAAAGAAGACATTTTGTCATAATATTCCATCGTCCATTTTTCGATGCTCCCGCCCACTCTTGCGGGAGACATGGAAGCAAGCCTCTGAAACGGCTTCTCAGGTATCTGGTAATCATTGCACAATTTCTTATATTCACTATAGTAATCCATCAATGTACTGTAAAAATTCTGTGCCATACGTGCAAAAGTCCCATATCTGTCCAACATAGTGGCAGCCTGATGCATGGCCCCCATAGTAAACACTGCTACATATTTCTCATCTGACGCAAATATTTTCTTATAATCCTCTGTCTGGCGGTAGGGATAAACATAAAAAATACAATCTGTATTTGTGATATAATCACACAGATACACGTTAGAAGCGCTTTCCAGCAGCCCCACAATACTTCCTGCCTCCATTTCAATTTCATCATTCTTTGAGACTGCCCGCACACTTCCCTGCAAAACCACAAACAGGCCCTTCAGTCTCTCTCCTTTTCGCAAAAAATGTCTGCCTTTGCTAACTTTTACCGTTTCCATGTGTTCCTCCTATAAGTTCCATTTATCGTCTGTTCCCAAAAAACAGGGAACATATCAGCAAAATCAAAACTACCGGCACCAAGACAGGCAGCAGAAACGCTACCACATTGGCCGCCACCACAACGATTAGAATTGCTGCCACAATCAGAAAAAGCTTCCCATACCAGGAATTCAGCTTCCTGCCTCCCATGCGGACATTCCAGCCGTCATCCTGTGAATATCCAGCGTAAAATCCCTTCCCCGGCTGCTCCTGTTCATAACTCTCTCCGTGATATTCTCTGCCGGCTGCCCGGTGATACTGGTCAGTAGTATCAATCAAGGTCTTTGCTATCAATCTGGGATTTCCAAGCCTTTCAATTACCGCCTGCTCTGCATTTCCCTTCCTCACTTCTTCCCTGATATAATTATTATAATACCGAACATGATCATCGATTGCTGCCTGGCTTAGCTGCCCCTCAAGTGCAAGCTGTAATTCCTGTAAAAATTCCTGCCTTGTCATGAAGCTTCTCCTAACTCTCTTCTCCAATCTGATAAACCAATTAAATTTATTCTAACATACTATAGGAAATTTTTCATCATTATTTTTGGATTTTTTTTCAAAAAATATATTGACAAATTATAAATTCTAATGTATCATATAAGACGTTCGATACAAACTTTTTAAATTATGTGTGTGTAGCTCAGCTGGATAGAGCACTTGGCTACGGACCAAGGTGTCGGGAGTTCGAATCTTCTCACGCACGTAGCTTAACCCCTTGAAGACGTAATGTTTTCAAGGGGTTATTTCTTTTATAGGAAAGACCTTGCCGCGCTAAAACGTGAAAGTATCTTTCCTATAAGAGAAATAATAATAATCGCACTGCGGCGGAAAGGAATATGCGCAGTTCGCGGAGAAGTGTGCAAGCCCACGTTGTTCTGTCGACAGCTTATATGTATTTGCCGGATTTGGAAAAAACATAATACAGGATACCTGCCAGATCTGCCAAAAACCAGCCGATTGGAATCGACCACCAGATCCCTTTCACTCCCACAGAAGGTATCGCTGACAGCACATATGCCAGCCCTACACGGGTACCCAGAGAAATAACTGTGAGAATGACAGACATCCCCGGTCTGCCCAGCGCACGGTAAAGCCCGTACAACAGAAACAGACAGCCAATTCCGCAATAAAACGCACCCTCCACATGAAGATAGCAGATTCCTTCCTTTATAATCTCTGTCTCCCCCTGTTCTACAAACAGCTCCATCAATGGCCCTGCAAAAAACCATACCCCTGCTGAAATTATGATGCAGAAAATCACAGCTGCTATAATTGCTCCTTTTAAGCCCTTACGAATGCGTTCCGGCTTCTTTGCCCCATAGTTTTGGGCAATAAAGGTGGAGAACGCATTGCCAAAATCCTGTACCGGCATATAGGCGAACGCGTCAATCTTAACTGCCGCCGCAAATGCCGCCATAACTACAGCGCCAAAACTGTTCACCAATCCCTGTACCATGAGAATCCCCAGATTCATCACAGACTGCTGTACACAGGTCAGTACAGAAAAACTGGCAATTTCCCGCATACAGGTCCAGCGGATTCTCAGATGTCCGAAAATTCCTGTAAACTGCGGACAGCGCACGAGCGTATAAACAGCAATTCCGATCCCTGAAATATACTGGGCAATCACCGTTGCCGCCGCTGCTCCTGTCACACCCCAGCCAAGTCCCAGTACAAACCACAAATCCAGAAAGATATTTATACATGCGGAAACTGCCAGAAAAATAAGAGGCGCCACAGAATTACCTACCGCCCGCAGAAAAGAAGCAAAATAGTTGTAAAAGAAAGTCGCTGCAATTCCACAGAAAATGACGGACAGATAACTTCTCATAGAGTGCCACACTTCCTCAGGCACCTGAAGAAAAATCCGTATTCCATCCAGGCAGGCAAACGCCAGAAGATTCAGGAAAACCGCAAGGCTTGCAATCAGCGTGAACGACGCACAGATGCTCTCTTTCAGCCCTTCCTCATCTTGCTGTCCAAACCGGATGGAAAACACCGCTCCGCTCCCCATACACAATCCCAGCAAAATAGAAGTGAGAAAGGTCATCAGCGTAAATGATGACCCTACTGCAGCCAAAGCATTGCTGCCCAGAAATTTTCCCACAATCAGCGTATCCGCCACATTATAACACTGCTGCAAAAGGTTTCCCAAAATCATAGGAAACGCAAAAAGCAGCATCGACCTCATAACTGGTCCCTTTGTAAGATCTCTGTTCATTGCTTTTATCCTTATCAAAGTTACAGTTTCTTTACCGCAAATATTTTATTCCTATAACTGTCCAGTATCGTAACCTCCACATTTTTTCCAGACTTCAGAGAGGGGACTGTTACCGAATAAGCGCCATTGGAAGACGCCTGTTTTCCATTAATTTTTTTGCCATTCGCTGTCACTGTAACCTTATATCCGGCTGTAACTTTGCCTGTAACTTTCTTTTTTCCAGATTTCACATTTTTATCTATTGTCAAGGGCTCTGTCACTTTCAGCTTTGACGGAACTCTGGTTCCCGGCCAGAACTTAATTTCATTCGATGCTTTAGGGTTACTGAGAGCATTTCCTGAACACTGACTCATTGCGGTAGTTTTCCCGCTCTTACTCTTGTAGACAGCAATCCCAAACTGCGCATTGTCCTTAATCGTATTGGAATTGATTTTGCTTACGCTGGCTCCTTCTGCCACTGTAATACCTGTCTGATTTCCCTTAATCACTGCTTTGGTACAGAATCCTGTTACATTTCCATAGAAATATACACCTGCATTTTTATTTCCTGAAATTGTTCCATTGGTTATCCGCAGATCCCCCTTCTGTCCTTTCAGACCGCGCATGCAGACACCGTATTTCTTATTCCCAGATATGACATTTCCTTTTCCGTTAAGCTTTATAAATCCACCGTTGCTGTCAATGCCAGACTTCTTATTATTCTGGATTTTGGTACCGCTCACAATATAACCTGCTTTATCACAAACATACATACCATTATTGGCATTCTTTTTCATTACGGCGTTTTTCACTGTTATCGTTTTCTTTGATTTAGCAGAGACATAGACACCGCAATTCTTGTTTTCAGACGCATTGATTCTTTCCAATTTCACGGTGATATCCTGAAGCATAAAACCATTAGCTTTATTTTTCAATGCCGTACACCCGGAAATTAATTTACAGGAGGAGCCGTCATTAATCAGTATTCCATTGGCTTTGTTGGAATTTGTCACCAGATTTGTCAATCCCTTAGACGTACAGTAGTCACGCATCATTACCCCGTTCGATGCATTACCGTTCATTTTGCTGTTCTTAGCGGTCAGTTCCACATACAGGGCAGCCGCCACACCGTGTCTGCCATTATTATTAAAACTGCTGTCCGAGATATTGAGGATGGTTCTCTTCTTTTTACTTCCCACCGGCGAGATGCCATTGCTCTTGTTATTGGAAACGTCAATCCCGCTCAGATTCATTTTTGCCCCTGTCGTCAGCGAAATCCCCGCATAGTTGTCATTGCAGCTTCCTCCTTTCGCTGTGACAACAGTAGGCGCGTCTTTAATCTGCATCCCGACCTTGGAACATTTATAAACTTTACAGTTTTCAATTATGTTCTCTGTTCCAACCATGCTGCGCATGTCAATTCCCGCCTCACAGGAATATACCGAAGAATCTTTTACTGTTACGCCAGAAGACCTCTTAATGTCAACTCCATATTTGCTGCCAGCAGAAGTTATGTTATCCAGAACAATTTCTTTTCCCCCATCAACGCGGATATTAGAATCTTTGGCGTTCATCATGGTACAGTTCTGAACCGTCAATTTCTTTGCGGGGCTGCTATTGCTGCTGAAATTGAATATGTAAGATGCTTTCTTATTGCCATCCCAGGTTCCCCCGTCAATGACGATTCCTGTAGTGGATCGATTGGTACATTTTATAAGATACTGTCCATTCATACTGCTTCCCATAAATTTCAGGGTTGCCCCCTTTGCCTTAATTGTGACATAGGATTTGTCCAGCATAATCAGATTCACACTATAAGTTCCCGGCTTTATCACCAGAGTCCCCTGATTTGCTGATGATGTATTCATTGCATCTAATGCAGAATTTACAGCATCTGTAATATTACCGCTTGTCGCCTTAATGGTATAAGTATTTTTTGCACTGTCGTACTGATATGACTCTGCCTTTACCGGCTGCGCAAAGACCATCCATACACACAGAACAGCTAAAATTCCCAGCAATTTACTTTTCATATCTCTACCTCTTTTCTTCCATAAAACCTATCCGGATTATATATCTTTTCCTGCCTGCTGCAGAACCCTATTCAGAACAGCTTCTGAGAACAATTCTCCTTCTTCTACAATAACCGTCTGCCCCGGCAATTGACAGCTCTTTTGCAAAAATGAAGGAGCAAAAGATATCTGTGCCTGCTGCAACATGGAAATATCGAACCCACTGTCTCCCGCTGCCATAACTGTTCCTGTTTCTTTCCCTTCAGAATGCAGTTTTTGCAAAAGACGCCGTACTGCTGCACCCTTATTCAGATTTTTCGGCAGCACATAAACCTTTACGCCGTTCTGAAATATACACACACGTTCTGTATCCAGACGCTTTCTCAAATATTCCACAGATTCCTCTGGTTTCTCACTTTTGGTAAACAGAAAAAGCTCCCGAATATTACGTACTTCAAAACTGCGGTTTTTATCCTGCTCCATAAGAAGCCGCGCCGCTTTTAATTCCCCGCGGCAGTCTGCCGTCAGAGTCAGAGAATCCTGATACCATACAGGATTCTCCACGCCTTTTTCCAACAGTATGCCTCCGTTGCAGACCAACGCATATTCAGGCGTTCCAACCTTTAACTGTATCCTGTCATACTGTTCTGTGGTTCTGGTGGTGACAGGAATTAAAAGTGTCCGCTCTTTCACCTGCCGTAACATTTCCCAGGTTTTTAATGTAACAAAAGATACTTCTCTTCCCTGATAAAGTTCCACACATAATTTATCCCTGCCGATCTCACGCCGGCAGGAATAAATAATCGTATTATCCAAGTCAGTAAAAAATACGGTCTTCACTTCTAACTGTTCTCTCTTCCCACAACCATTTTTCTCACAAGATCCACGGGAATCATGGTCACTGCAAGAAGCACCACTGCAATCCATCCCTGTATGCCAAAGGGAACACAGCTGAACATATTTCCAATCCACTCAAAAACTGCAAAAGGTACCAGAGCCGCATTGACAATCACTGCCTGTACCAGAATAATTGTAAAGAACACTTTCAGGAAACCTGTATTTTCATCCAATCCCTTAAAAATAGCAAACCCATCGTCGCGGACATTGAAACCGTTAAACAGCGCTGCAACAATAAACAGCACAAAATATCCAGTGAGATGCTGCTTCTCATTTTCGAACAATTCCTGGAAAAACGGCAGCTTCAGATAAAGGAAGCTTACTATGGTAAGCCAGGCTCCCATAGTAAGGATCTGCGCCATCATCTTCTTACTGATAATGCTCTCATCTCTTCTTCTGGGCTTTTCACTCATATACTTTTCCAATGCAGGCTCGTTGCCCAGCATAATCGCTCCCAGTCCGTCCATCACCAGATTGACGAAGAGAAGATGCGTTACCTTCAAGGGTTCCTCCACACCGAAGAACGGCGCTATCGCGCTGACAATTACCGCTGCTACATTGATAACAAGCTGGAATTTGCAGAATTTCAAAATATTGTGGTAAATCGTTCTTCCATACCAGATGGCGTCCTTGATAGACTTAAAATTATCATCCAGAATTACAATCTTTCCTGCCTCCTTGGCAGCTTCCGTACCGCTTCCCATAGCAAATCCCACGTCTGCACGCTTTAACGCCGGAGAATCATTGACGCCGTCGCCCGTCATACCTACTACCAGATTCATTTCCTGGCAGAGCCTTACCATTCTGGACTTATCGGTCGGCAAAGCACGCGCTATCACACGGATATGAGGAATGATCTTCTTCACTTCTTCGTCAGACATTTCGTTAAGCTGCGCAGAGGACAATGCCCGGTCAGCATCATTCTTCAAAAGACCTGCATCCCTGGCAATGGCAACGGCCGTCTCCAGACGGTCCCCGGTAATCATTACCACCTGAATGCCCGCATGCTGCACCTGCTCAATGGCTTCTCTGGCCTCCGGCCTTACATCATCACGGATACCTACCAGACCAATAATCACAATGTCATCCTGAATGGTATTCTCCACCATCGGTTTTTGGGAATAGCCAAATGCCAGGACACGCATTGCCTTAGACGCCAGCTCATCAATCTTCTGATTCAACGCAGCCTGGTCAAGCGCTTTCACATTTCCATCTGCATCAAGATAGTTTTCTGCCGCCGCAAGAAGCTTCTCCGGGGCTCCCTTATAGAAGGTTTTTCCCAGGCTCTCGATTCTTGCCTGGCTGAACTTATTCGCTGAATTAAAGCCCTGGCTGGAAGTTACCACACATTCCTTATCTGCTTCTAAGGCATGGAAAGTTTCTTCTCCAATAAACTTCATCAATGCCTGGTCTGTGGCATTTCCGCCAATCACCCTGTGATGGTCGTCAAACATGGATTGGGTATTCTTGCCGATGGCAAGATCTACCATGCCCTTCACCTTGCTGTGCTTACTCAAATCTGAAATCTCAATGGACTTGCCGTCTGCGGTAAAGAAATCCACCACCTCCAGCATGCCCTTCGTGATCGTTCCTGTCTTATCACTGAACAGGATATTCAAAGAACCAGCTGTCTCAATACCTTCCGCTTTCCGCACCAGCACGTTGTGATCCAGCATTTTGCTGGTATTCTGCATCAGCACCAGGGAAATCATTAATGGAAGCCCCTCTGGCACTGCGCAGACGATAATTACCACCGCCAGGGAAACTGCTGATACGATTTTCTGAATGACCGTCTGTATGCCGAGAGCAAAGAACGCAGACACACCGCCTGCCGTCATAATAAAATAACCAAGATACAGCACTGCAATCACAATGGCTCCGATATAACCAAAGGTAGAAATCTGTTTTGCCAGGATTCCCAGCTTTACCTTCAGAGGAGAATCCGGTTCATCTTCCTGCATCTCTTCTGCCATCTTGCCCATCATGGTCTTTAGGCCCACCTTGCGGACATCTAAAATTCCTTCCCCGTCAAATACCACTGCGCCGCGGAACAGAGAGTGATCATCCACGAACGTATCTCCTGTAATCTCATCTGCAAGCTGAAATCCTTCATCTGCCGCAGTCTTCTTACACTCTTCTGCCTCTCCATTGAGCGCAGAATTGTCCACTCTGAGCGAACCGGAAACCAGCACGCCGTCTGCCGGAATCTTATCGCCGGACTGGAGCAGAACCTTATCTCCCGCTACCACATCATCTACGTCGATCACAGTGACCATGCCATTGCGGTGCACCTTACACTGATCCTTCTTGGTATTATCCTTAAGCTCCCGATACTTTGTATCGCTGGCCACCCCTGTCTTTGCTGAGACAAATGCCACAATAAACACGGCCACGATGGTTCCCAGCGGTTCATAAATCTCTGCATAGCCAAAGAAAAACATAACGATCATCAATGCTGCAATGGCAAGCAGTATCTTGATCATGGGATCACCAAAGGTTTCCTTAAATTCCTGCCAGAACGTGGTAGGTTCTGAGTCGGGAATCTCATTAGAACCGTATTTCTGCCGGGATTCCTCCACCTCTTTGTCGGTCAGTCCATTAAATTTCATTCAAAAAATTCCTCCTTAATCTGAGTAAATATGATTGTTAAATATAACGGTTCACCAGCTGGCCAATTCCTGGGTCATTGGTTCCCTGGCCAATAGCATTGAACTTCCATTCCCCGTTATGACGGTACACCTCGCCGAAAATCATCGCCAGCATGCCAGAATAATTTTCCGTCAGATTGTATTTGCACATTTCATTATTATTTCTGGCGTCCACCAGACGGATAAAGGCATTCTCAATCATGCCAAAGTGCTGATTCCTCTGCACTGCCTGGTAAATATTTACCACCAGCACGATCCGGTCATATTGTGCCGGAACTTTGTCAAGATCCACAATAATCTGCTCGTCGTCTCCTTCTCCCGCCCCTGTCAGGTTGTCGCCCATATGCTGGATGCTTCCTGACTTATGGCGGAGATTGCCAAAATAAACCACATCTTCTTTGCCCATAATCTTTCCATTCGTAAGCAACAGGGCTGACGCATCGCAGTCAATGGGTTTCGGCTTCTTGGCAAATAAACCGCCCCTTCCCTGCTGTACCTCGTCCCAACCCAGACCGATTACTACTCTGGAAAGCCCTGCATGTTCTTTGGACAGGCTAACCTTCTGTCCTTTTTGTAAACTGATTGACATATTTACCTCCTATCATTTCTAATCCCTGTCTCTCTTGCAGGGGCTTAGAATACAATTGCCTATTCCACTTCAACGCCATAATTTGCGCAGAGCGCCGCAAGGCCTCCCTGATAACCGCAGCCAATAGCATTAAACTTCCATTCTCCGTTATTTCTGTACAATTCTCCGAACACGGCGGCCGTCTCAATTGAAAAATCTTCTCCCAGGTCATAGCGTACCATCTCTTCCCCCGTCTCTTCATTATAGACGCGGATAAAAGCATTATTGACCTGCCCAAAATTCTGCCTCCGCTGCTCTGCTTCATATATAGTAACTGTAAAAGCTATTTTAGAAATACTCGCCGGAACCTTGGACAGATCTACCTTAATCTGTTCATCATCTCCGTCTCCTGCTCCTGTGAGATTATCTCCCATGTGCTGCACGCTTCCAGAAGGATGGGTCAGATTTCCATAAAACACAAAATCAGACGAAGCTGCCGTTTTGCCATTCTCTCCGAGAAGAAAAGCTGCTGCGTCCAAATCAAACGCCCCTCCTGTATCAAACTGGTTCACGTCCCAGCCCAATCCTACCACCACTTTGGATAAGCCCGGATTTCCTTTCGTCAGGCTCACTTTCTGTCCTTTTTGCAAATTTACTGGCATATGAAAACTCCTTTCTGTCAATAAGAGATAGGCAATTGCGAAACTATCAAATTATCGAAATTTCATATACAATTTATACATTTGTGCTTAAATATTTTATTCATATAAACGCACAAAATGCAGAACGTACCAAACATTCCAATGAGCCTTTTACTGCAAAAACCATGTTCAGCAAAGGCTTCCATGGTTTTTAAGTCTCATTTACATGGTACTAAAATGCATTTCTTAGCGTTTCATATGAATAAAATATTTCTTCTTAAATTCTTTGTATTGTATATGAAATATATATATTGAGTTTCGCAAACGCCTAAATTAAAAGATTTTTAAGCTACTTCTATTCCGTAATGGCCGCACAGCGCTGCAAGACCTCCCTGGAAACCGCTGCCGATGGCATTGAATTTCCACTCTCCGTTGTGGCGGTACAATTCTCCCACTACCACGGCTGTCTCAATGGAGAAATCCTCTCCCAGGTCATAACGGATCAGCTCTGTTCCACTGGCTTCATCCACAATACGGATAAAGGCATTGCTCACCTGCCCAAAATTCTGCCGTCTTACATCTGCATCATAGATGGTACAGGTAAACGCAACCTTGGACACATTTGCCGGAATCTTTGTCAGGTCAATCTGAATCTGCTCATCATCTCCTTCACCTTCTCCCGTCAGATTGTCTCCCATATGTTTGATTGCGCCGCTGCTGTGCTCCAAATTGCCATAGAAAATAAATTCTTTTTCCGTGGGGCATCTCCCATTATCTCCCACCATAAAAGCTGCTGCATCCAGGTCAAAATCAGCGCCGGAGTCAAATGCATTGACGTCCCAGCCCAGACCTACCATAATATTTTTCAATCCTGGATTTCCCTTTGTCAGATCTACCTTCTGTCCCTTTGATAAATTAATCGGCATTTTCTTTTCCTCCTTGTATAATAATAGTATCGGCACGTGACGCTTCGCGCCTACTGTTTATTGGGCATATGATACATCCTGTTGAACTCAGTCTTAATATTTTCAAGCCTTGCCTGATCTTCCACCCGCTGTCTTCTGGCATTTTCCTGAATCTGCTTGGTCTCATCAATGCCATTTACAATTGTTCTCCAGGTTGTTTCCAGCGTCTCAATTTTAATGGAGCTTCCTGACGCCAGCCTTGCTGTCATCTTAGACTGCTCCGCAGTATTTCTCGCATTCTTAATCAGCATCTCATTGGTCTTTTCATCCAGCGCCGACATTGCCTCTGCCTGAATACGCTGGCGTTTGAGCATAATTGCCTGTGCCAGCGCCTGTTTAAACACCGGAAGCGTTACAATAAAAGCAGAATTGATCTTGCGCACCAGATTCATATTGCTGAACTCCATGGTTTTAATCATGGGAATCGACTGCATCGCCACATTTTCGGCTGTCCGCAGGTCCTGAGTGCGCTGTTCCAACATCATCAGCGCCTGCTGCAGACTCTGAATCTCAAACTGAATCGAAGTATCGCCAGTGGTCTCCATATCTGTCTGGCGCTGTGCAATATAGGCTTCAATCTCCTGGCATCCCTGCTCTCCGGCAAGAATATATTTGACAAGCTCATGGTAATAATTTACATTCGCGTCAAACATCTGATTCAGTTTGCGGTTGGACTGTTTGATCTCAGATTCATACTGTTTTAACTGCACATAGATCTTGTCAACCTCTTCTCCCATAGTGTGATATTTTGCAAGAATCTTATCCAGCTGTTTTCTCAGATTTCCAAAAAGTTTCCCAAACAAACTGGGATTCTCTTTAATTTCCTCAATATCAAACTTATCCATAATTTTAGCCAAAGTGGTCAGCATTTGGCTGGAATCATCCAGCTGGGACATATTCATACTGTTCAATACCACATCACTTGCCTTGGAAATCTCTTCTGCCGCCTGTGCTCCAAAAGAAACAATGGTCTCTAAATCGTTGACCGCAATGGTGCTCACCAGCGCGTCAACCTCTGCGGAGTTCACCAGTCTTTCATTCATCGCCTGTCTGTCTGCGACGATGTCGTACTGCTCCACCACCTCGATTTCGTTTTTGGCGTCTGGCACTGTTATCTGCTGCTGTGTCGTTGTCTTACTAAAATCCAATCCCATATCATGTACCTCTCTTAAATATTCTTTCCCGCCAAGACTGACGTGTGCTGCTATTAGATGAAATGGAGGCAAATTCAGGGACTTGCAGGTCATACAGATAATCCCCGACCTGATGCTCTTCCATCAATCTATGATTAAAATGCTGTTCTATGCTCTGATATCCTGTAGGCACAAAGAAAACCACGTCAAACCCCACAAGATTCAAGAAAGCAGTTATGATGGAATCCTCCAGAGAAATTGGCTTCTCTGTGGGATTAATATATATAATTTTCGGATTTTTCCTGGTAAAATCAAATTTCTGGATCAGGTGCACAATCTCTTTTTTCAAATTCAACACCGTGGAGACAATGGTATACTCTGTGCCATTTTCAAAAGTTCCCCGGATTGTCCTCATATCTATCAGAACCTGAAGTTTTTCTAAGATGTGCTCCTGAATCTCTTCCCGAAGCACACCATAGGGATAGGCAGGATGCGCCCGGATCTTGGTCTTTTGTACTTTGCCATTTTTGAAAAACTCTGCTGCATGCGCCTTCACCGGATTATAATCGGTAGAATTTACATATGGCACCTGTTTCACCAGCAGGGTATCTTTGGTAATCAGTCCCTTGATTTCTGACCAGTACTTTCCTGCATTCTGGTCTTTCACTCCAGATACTTTCGCAAAAATTACCGGCATATTGACGGTATCGTCGACCGTACTGAAATTGGGGCGGTACTTTAATTCCTGATCCCACAAAATGGCGATCTCTTCATACATGGTGCGCAGTGTCACGGCCACACCCTTTCCAAACTGACGGCTGCGGTACATGCCGGAATCCTGGTACATCAGAGAATCAAGTTCCCGTTCCGCATGATACGCCGCTGTCCCAATCTGTATCTCTCCGTTTTCTCTGGGATATTTTGTGACAGCTAACGATTCTGGATAGTTGATTTCATAAAGTACGCCATCCTCCAATACGCACTGCTGATTGCGGTTTGGCACTAAAATCACCACATCGACGGGCAGTCTTGCCAAAAACCTGAAAAACACGGCTTCATTTTCATCCTTACAGCCTCCCAGATAAATGAAACACGCAATTTCCGGCAGCTTCCAGCTGCAAAACAGTTCGCTCTGATAGCGTTTCAGCCAGCACAGAAGATAGACTGCCTTATTGGTAAGACGGTTCAGATTCATGCCTTCTGTATTACTCTCTTCCAGCAAAATATCAAGAAATGCCTTATGCATCAGCCTCTGAAGCTCCTGATTGGCTGTATACTGAATATTTGCTGCAAGATCCACAAGCATTTGCTGCTGGTCTGCATAATTTTTACGGCGGATTGCCCCGATTTCTTCCATTGTGGGCCTGGGAACTGCCTCTTCTAAAATCACCAGCCTGCGCCCGCTCTTTTTTAACTCCTGCTGGAACTGGTACAGATCACTCTGGTACGTCAGCTTATCTTCCACTCCGTTGATGCGCAGCAGACAGTTATAAAACAGTTTTGGGTCTTCTCCCCTGCTGCGGACATCCGTCTGTACATCCGGCAGGCCTTTTCCCTGAATCCAGGCATTGGTACAGTTCATAGTCTCTGGCAAAATGCCGTACAGCCTCTCCTGGTTTTGTTTCTTTTGTATCTCTTCTTGCAGCCATTTCAAATTAAAATACGTGGGAAATGCAGACAGACCCGGCATGGAAAGCTCTTCTGAAAAACCAGACGAAGGGTCCAGCTTCCGGTAATTCTGGTCCCCCTGGTATTGGAGCAAAACCACATCACAGCCTGCATGAGACAGAATGGAAATCAGCATCAGTTCATAATTGCTGATTTGTCCTTCATAGAGAATTTTTGGCACTTTATTGTCGCCCAATTGGCTGACAATCCGTTCGAATTTATAATACAGCCAGCACATAAACTTGATATATGCATTTTTCTGCATATTTTCATTCTTTCCTGATTTGCGCAGAGCATCCAAAGAATCGTAGACTGAGGCAGCGACCTGGTTTCTCTGATAATCATTCATCCTGGGCAGCCATTTTTTCAGGCTTGCCGTGAGAAATCCCATACTCATCTGAAACTCCATTCCCATAATCTCGCCATAGTAGGCAAGATGCTTCTCATCTGGATTGGGAATCTTCCCTTCTATCACAACGCCAGACCGTCTTGCCGCCTGGTAATACTCCTGGATAAATGCATGTACCTGTTCATTATATCCATTAATCCGGCAGAAATAGACTCCCTGTTCTCTGCGCTTATTCAATTCCACAAAAAAGTCTTGCAGACTTTGTATTTTCTTATGCTCAAACATAAACGTTCCCTTTAATATCTGTTTAAATTCTTCTTGTTCAAAACGTATCCCAGACCAGCTCCTACAAGTCCGCCCAGAATATGTGTCAGATTTGAAACATTATCATTGATAAAGATTCCCTGATAAATCTGCTGTCCGATATAGAGCGCTGCCACCAGAATAAAGGTCAGAGGAATTCCGTCCTCACGGATTCCTGTAAAAGAGGATAATAAAATCAGGGCAAAAACCACTCCGCTGGCCCCCAAAAGCTGTACCCGGGGAAACAGAGCAAAATTTGCGATTCCTGTTACCAGCGCCGTGGCAAGGATCACAAACAGCAGGTTGGAAGAACCATACTTTTCTTCCAGCAAAGGCCCCACTACTAAAATCAGCATGATATTTCCCAAAAAATGTTCCCAGCCTGCATGACCGAAAATATGTCCTACAAACCGGATATATGTCAGAGGATTCAGCAGAGAAGAACGATAGACGCTAAAAAACATGGTATTGGTTCTTCCGCCCGTTATCATTCCCAGAATCAATACAGCAAAACAAACCACTGAAAATCCCAGAATCACCGGAGAATTAAAAGAAATCTTAAATTTCTGTTCTCTCATGGCACACCTCTCATTCACTTTTCTGTCATTATAACTCATTTACAAAAATTTGTATAGAACCAGTAGAACGTAAATTAAGTAATTGTCTGTTTCATGCAAAATACCCAACGCCAATTTTTCACGGAACCAGGCTTTTTCCACGAAGCAGCGCCGCAGCGTCAGCCTGTAAATCCCTGGATAAATAAATTAATACCTTCATAGCCAACGGCAAGATTTATATTCTGTCCTTCATCAATTCCTGCTGTACTGATGCCGATGACTTCTCCATATAGATTCAGGAGCGCACCGCCGGAGCTTCCGTGAGAAATTGGAGCGGTAAACTGAATCATATCCACATCATCAATCACCCGGAACCCGGAAATGATGCCGTCTGACACAGAATTAAACAATCCCAGAGGGCTTCCGATCGCCACTACCCGCTGTCCACGCACGAGCTTCTGGCTGCCGGAATATACCGGCAAAGGCTGCAGGGTTCGGTCAATCCTTAAAACTGCAAGATCCAGCACGGAGTTATATTTTATTACTTCCTCTGTCTCATAAACCTTGTCATCTTCCTCAATGCGCACGGTGTAAAAACACCCGCCGCTTGCCACATGGTTATTGGTGAGTATGTACCCTTTCCTGCCAATCATAATCCCAGATCCCGTCCCGATCAGCGTTCCCCGGTTATCATGGATTCCCACCAGTACTACGGATGAAGCCAGGCTTGCCAGCTCTTCATAGCTCTTCTCTCTGCGCTCTGCCGCCGCAGCCTTTCTTGGTTCGCTGATTCTGTGACTTTGCTCTGGCCGTCTGGTCCTCGCTGGTTCAACGGCCGGCTGCTGCGCATATGACGCAGTTCTTCTGTTTCGTTCAGGCAGCGTTACTCTCACGGACGCCGATTCTGATTGCTGCGCATGCACAGTATTCTTTCTCTTTCGTTCAGGCAACGTTACCCTCACGGGCTCTGGCGGCACCTGGGAAACAGAGCTTTTAGGCGCTGTCTGGACTTTTACCTCATAATTCTCATAGTGATATGCCGGAAATTCATTTTCTGTCCATTCTCCCAGACGATAGCTCTGAGATAATTTCAATTGTTCCATTTCTTCCTCTATATCCTGCCTGCTCTGAATCAGCAGCACATCCATGCCAAGCCATGTCAGAAAATAGAAAAAACAATACGCCTGCCTTTGCACAATATTGTGAGACACAATTTTTACGTTCAAATCTGCATGCCAGTTCTGCGGAAAATCCTTAAGTAAACAGTCCAGCCAATACAAAAGCTTCACCACAAAATTTTTCTGCATAGACTCACTGAAAGCGCTCTTACTTTTTGCAAGCACAGAGACTGCCGTCTGGCAGGCTCTGGCCAGCGCTTCCGGGAAAATCCCTGCACAGCAGGAAACTTCTGTCTTTAAAATCTGCTCTCTGTTCTGTTTCCATTTTTCATAACATCCAGAATAATAGTCTGCCTCTGTCTTATCCGTCAGTGCCGGCAGCTTTGACATACGCTGATAGATGCATCTGCCTGCTTTCATCGCGGCACTTAACCGTGCATCCATCTGTTCCACGTCCTGCTGAAGGCTTCCATTATCTCCTAACAGCCTCACAAAATATACGTCCCTGGTATTCTGGTGCAATCCGCCTTTGATTTGTTCAAATACCCTTACTGACGGTATTTCTATGGCATTATGCCGAAACTTCAGTATTTCTTCCATAATACGGACCTCCGCATATTATCATACCACATAATCGTATTTATTTCTATGTTACAGTTCGCCAGAACCACAATCTGTATGTAATTATACCATAAGCAACTGTATTATTCCATCTGATTTTATCCTTGAGTTTCTATAATTTTATTTTACCAATAATTTTATTAATCGAGTAGGAGGGAAAATATAATAAATTTTCCCGACCTCTCAGTCGAATAAGTAAAAGGAGTTTCACCTCAAACTTCTCACAGAACCGTACGTGAAGGTCTCCCTTCATACGGCTCCTGTCATTTAACAATACGAATACATCTTAATTCCAATGAGCAAACAGTTCCGGCTCTCGCTTCCTGACAGTTGAGAGCCATTCCTCTGCATAAAAACGGCAGCTTTGGTTTTCTCAAAGCCACCGTAAGATAAAGGCACTAAAATATAGCTGTTGTACAACGTTTTTTCTTTTCCGTCGTGCGGCAGATTATTATTCTATATTAATTTCTAAGCGCCCTGTAAAATTATTTCCAGTAATACCAATATAATTTCCGGCTGATTGGATAACATTATTGTACTGATTTAAAATTTCATCCTTTGAACAACCGCAAATACACAAGCAGGCTTACTCATTTGACAGAGCTGTATAATTGCTTTGTACAGCCGCAGGCAGATCACCATATTGTACTTCGCTCCACTCAAGAACGCCACGGATTGGCATTACCGTTAAACGAATAAAAGATCCTTCTTTCAATTCCTTTGATGTTCCAAATGTAATATTTTTTCCTTTTCCGTTCTCGTCATAGGAAAATAAAGTGTACGAGTAATCCATACCCCCGCTTCCGCTGAAATCAATTACCCCACCTCCTGATTTACCCTGCTCAATTTTACTGTTATCAATTTGTGAATAATAATAAGTGCTTCCGGTTCCTGAAAGAAACCATATACAAAAACAGACTAAACCTGCCACAAGTGTTGCTGCTACTGTAATTCCAAAAATCATTTTTTTCCTCATTCTTATATCCTCCATTTACCAGCCTTTTTTTGTTATCGCTTTTTTTTGTTTTTTTGCTGTCCGAACAGGCATATTGACTTTTGCTGTTACTACAAAAACAGCAGAAATCAGCAATGCCGCTGTCATACTAAGCAGACAGATGAAAGTATTCCAATGTATAGACGAATCGTAACTTCGGTAACTGACTAAGCCTAAACTTGCCGTGACGGGATAAAGATTTGCCATCGTTGCATTTCCGGAGGCAAACATTCCACCATAGCCGTAGACAAAAGCAATAATCGTACCGACCATATGCCCGTTTGATATGCGGGCGGCAAACGCAATCACCGGCATCACCGCAATGTACAGAAACAGGCAGTTAAAGCCAATCTGGACCAGCGCCTGTAATGCAGATGCCATGGAAAGACCCGGAAATCCCATGACCAGATTGGCAATTATGGTAAATACGGTACTTACCAATCCCAAAAAAAATGAAAGCAGAGCACAAACAAATAATTTTCCCCATAATAAACTGCTGTAAGAAACCGGGATTGTCAGAATACTTTTCATCGTATCATCCTTTTCTTCCCTCGCTATGATATATCCGGCAATCAGAGCAATACACATTGGAAAAATCGTGGTAACATTATTTTTAATTACCTGTTCCGCAAAGAAAGGAAACGTCCAAACCGTTCCATCTAATGCTGTTGAAGAAAAAATTGTAAGCAGCACGGAAAGCAGCATCAGGAAAACACCTGCCCATATCATATGATACCGCTTTAATTTCCATATTTCGGTTTTTACCATGCGAAACATATCATTCATCTCCTCTCTTTTTATACATATAATCAATCAACAGGACAGAAAGAAAAGCAATAACGGTTAAAATGGCAATTGTCTGAAAGGTAGTCGGGATTAAATATTCCAGCGCCCCTATGTTATCCAGAACACCATGCGCATTTAAATTTCCCGCACACCAGAGATTAGTAAGGGGAATCGGCATTAACCAGCACATCAGCTTAGGCAGCGCACCATAGCATGATTCGGCTGTCAGACTTAAAACGCTGTAAAAAACACACAATAAAATGGAAAACACATAAGTCTTACTAAAAAAAACCACAAGGACAACTAATGGCAGTGTTCCAGCTGTAATTAAAATCCCCATTTCCATTGCAAATAATAATCTGTAAGCAATACGGCTTACTTCTGCAATCACCCCACCGCATATGATCGATATAACAGCCGATGCCAAGCTAAAAATAATTCCGAAAAAGAATAACATAACTATTTTTGCCAAAACCATCTGTGTGCTTGTTACAGGAATGGTGCGCAGATTCTTAAATGTATCATTGTCACGTTCCATAAAAAACAGCATGGCTGCAGCCACTCCAATCATGCATGGCAAGAGCAGCTCTACCCCATATCCCATAACAAACTGAAAATAAGCATTAAAAATATCTATTTTACTGCCATATTGTCCTGCCGTCTGCGGCATTGTCATTATGATTGTCAGCGGCACAGGAAACAAAAGTGCGGAAAGAATTACCAATAATATAAATTTTTTCCTCTTTAGTTTTGAAAACTCGCATTTCACAAGTTTAAGCAATTCCCTCACCTCCTGTTACACGCTTGAAGTATTCTTCAAGGCTTTCTTCACAAGTATACGCCTGCGACACTTCCAGTCCATTCTCTACAAAAGCGGTGACAATCTTCCCAACGGAAACATTCAGATTATGCAGCCGCAGATTGTGGTCATCCTGTATGGTAAACTGGTTTTCATGGAAACTGCGTTCCAAAATCCTTGCTGCCTGTGCCGTATCAGAAACCATAAAACGGATATGTTTGCTGCTTTTTGCTTCCAGTTCCTCAAGGCTTTCTTCCTCTAATAATGCGCCGTGATCAATAATTCCAATATCATCAGCCAGCAATGCAATTTCAGAAAGAATATGGCTGGAAATCAGGATCGTTTTACCCCGCTCATTACAAAGGTCACGAATAAAGGAACGCACCTCTGCAATCCCAATCGGATCAAGCCCGTTGATTGGCTCATCCAGAATCAAAAGTTCCGGATCGTGCATAACGGCAAGGGCAATGGCCAGCCGCTGCTTCATGCCAAGGGAATACTGAGAAAACAGCTTCTTATCCTTGTAGGGCAGACCTACCAAATCAAGGGCGTTCTGAATCGCATTGCGGTTCGGCACTCCCCGCAAGGTAGCAAAAATCCGCAGATTTTCCGTTGCGGTCAGATTAGGATAAAAACCAGGGGATTCAATCAGACTGCCGATACGGGGCAGCAGCTTTTTTTCATTCGCCGCTAAAGGCTTCCCCCAAATTGTAACTACTCCAGAAGTGGGCTGTGTCAGTCCAAGCAGCATTTTCATTGTCGTTGTCTTTCCGGCTCCGTTTCTGCCAAGCAAACCATAGATACGCCCTTTTTGAACATGGATATTCAAATCGGCAACGCTTTTCTGTGTTCCGTATTGTTTGGTAAGATTTTTTGTTTCAATTACATATTTGCTCATTGCGAAACCTCCTTTTCATGTCTGCTATTCTATTACTCCAACCTTGTATTAACCTTGCACGAACCTTGCATTAACCTTGCAGCTTAGGATAGACAGACTGCCCATACAATAAAATCCCCATCAAAGCGGAGATTTATTGTCATAAATAATTACTCCCGCCATACAGAGCGGGAGCTGGTTAATCTGTCAACGGCAAAAGCAGGGTGAAAATGGTTCCTTTCCCCGGTACGCTATCTGCTGTTATTGTTCCATTCAATTTTTCAACAAGCTGTTGTACGATAGACAGACCAAGACCGCTGCCTTTTTCAGACCGCCCCTTATCACATTTATAAAGCCGTTCAAAAATATGCTTTAAGTCCTCCTTGTCAATTCCTACTCCATTATCACGCAAAAGAATTTTTATGTTCCCGCCTTGCCCAGATAAAAAAATTCCGATTTTATCTGCGTGGCTATGGGCGATTACATTTTGTATCAGATTGTTTAATATCCGCATATATCCATCTGGGTCAATCTTCACCCGGAAAGGCTGCTCTGGAATGTCAATCGTGAAAGCTATCCTTGTGTCTTCAAATATGGGTATCCAGTCAACCAGTATATTCCGTGTCAGTTCTGTCAAATCAACAGTTGATATATTCATGGAAAATTCATTTGAACCTAGCTTAAACCAATCAAAAAGCACGTCTATATATTCTTTTAAATCATAGGCTTTCCGGCGGGCAATTTCTATATAGCTGTCACGCTCTTTCCCTTCAACAATACCTTTATGAGCAGCATCCAGATACCCGATCAGTGTGGTGAGAGGTGTCCTTACATCATGAGAAAGGCTCGTCATAAGCTGCCTATTTGTTTCTTCTGTCTTATGATAGGCTGAAAGCCTGTTTTCGTAGGACATGATAATATCATTGATTTCATACGCAAGAGGGGCTGCAAGCTCATGTGTTTCCAATAAAATCCGCCTGTTTCCATTTCCGTTTTTTACATCCTCTAAATCATCAGACATTTCTAATATCTGTTTTTTTACACGCTGAACTGTAAAAACAGCCCATACAACAGAGACAAAAGCAATGATCAGCGCAAGAACCGTAACTGTTTCTGTATACATCACTCATACCTCCTTATTAAAACGGTATCCAATTCCTTTTACTGTCTGTATATACCGGGGGCTGCTTGGATTTTCTTCTATCTTTTTCCGCAGGCGACTGATAATCGCCATAATATTGCTGTCATCATAAACATAATCTTCTCCCCATACGTTTTCATAAATTTGCCGCTTTGTCAGTATCCTTCCCTGATTTTTGGCAAGGAACAGGAGGATGTCAAATTCTTTTGGCGGCAATTCAAATTCTCCATTTCCCGCGACAACAGAGCGGCTGTTAAAGTCGATAGTCAACCCATCAAAGTCAAATGTCTGTGATCGCCCATCTGTTTGATTGAAACGGGTATAGCGTCTTATCAATGAAACAATACGGGCAATCAGTTCATCCATCACAAAAGGTTTTGTTAAATAGTCATCAGCCCCCGCCCGCAGGCCACGCACTTTTGAAGCACTGTCATTTTTTGATGTGAACATCAAAATAGGCAGGCTGCTTTCTTTCCGTATCTGCTCTAATGTTTCAAATCCATCAAATCCTGGCATCATTACGTCCAGTATGACAAGCTGGTATTCTTTTTCTTTCAGTTGCAGCAAGCCGGATCTCCCAGAATAGCAGCAGTCAGCTTCTATGCACTCCTGTAAAACACTCCGTCTAATCAATTCACACAGTTCTTTATCATCATCTATAATCAATATTTTGTTCATGATTGACATTCCCTCCGTTTATCAACTTCACATTCAGTCACTGGATTTACAAGCACATTACAATTATATGTGGAGAATTAAACAATGGCAAGTACATAAAAGTGCATTATGAAAATATACATAACTGGCTATTTCACCGTGGATAACTCTGTTTCATAAACGAGCCAGTTATACACATTTACACGAATGTCAGCTATGGCGGAATCCCTCTCATTCATTTTATCTTTATATTCAAAAACACAAATAAAATTTCCTCTGCATTGGCATTTTCGGAAACAAAGACATAATCGCCACTCATCAGTTTGTCAGAATCGTCAGTTCCTTCTTCTACATACTTTCCGATAGATTTTGTTTCCTCATCTGTCTATTTTTCTTTGTTATCATTGTTTCCAAAGCTGCACCTAAAAAAGAAAAGAAAAACTCCCCAGATAATCTGGGGAGCCTCCAGAAGCTATACCTTTCGGTCATACGGCTTCATTTAAACATTTATAAAGCACACACACTGTGATCCGTTTTCTTTCTCATATTTATGTAACAATTATACCATCAACTGGCGATCTAAATAAATCCCCTTGCTCCTTCTAAATTCAGCAGACAGCGTTTCCTGTCCAGTCCGCTGGCATATCCAGTCAGGGTTTTGTCTGCTCCTGTCACTTTGACATTACTTTTTCACTCCCACATAATTTGTATAGGGATGATCGGGGTCAAGAAAAATTCCTTCGTGCATACTGGGCACACGGGCAGGCGTCATATAATCTCCATATCGGAGTTTCAGGAGGCTGTCATATCCTGCCGGAGCAGGCACCATCATATTTTCAAAAGGAAGATATACCACATCGGAATACCATTCCCTCTGCATGATCGGAGCACCCATAAAACGGCTAGTTATAAAACAGATTTTACTTGAAGCTCCAAACTGAGAGGCATTAAAGTCTTCAAACATCTTCATGCGCTCCCGAATCTGCATCTTCAGCAGCTCTATAAGGATTTCCTTATCCATAGACGTTCTGTACCCCTGGTCAAGCAGTCTTTTAAGGCCTTCCGGATCTACAATAGACAACCAGATTTCACGCTGCATCTCCCCGACGACTGGTTTCATTGCCGCATCATCTGGTGCATCGTCCAGAGGAAAAATATCGAGAAAAATTCCCTGGTTAAATTCTGGCGGAAAGTCAGGGTACTCAATTGCGGTAGTACGGCTGTCCCTTAACTTTGCGAGCGCCCATATCATAATATCCGTGTAGCTGTTTTGAAAGAAATATGGGGAAGAAACTTCATCCTGTGCAATCAATTTTAATTTTTCATAATCATCGCGAAGCATAACGATATCAATATCATCATCCCATGGAATAAATCCCTGATGGCGGACAGCGCCCAGCAGAGTACCATAATCCACAAAGTAACGCAGATTATGTTCACGGCACAATTGATCGAAATACTCAAGAAGGTTCAGCTCAACCGCCCATACCTTCTTCATTTTCTCTGAAACCTCATATCCGCAACGAGTTTCTTTCTGATAAAACTTTTCATCTAAATGCATATAGTTCCTCCTCAGTTTCTGGCTTCTGCTCTCTTTTGATAGAAAAATTATATACCGAAATACTGCAAAAATCAATTAACTGCCGGCGTATGTTTGAAAATTCATTTTCACTGTGGAAACCAACAGATCAAAAATATGGAAACTCAGGCATCTGAGTATTGATTTCTCAAGTCCCCTTTGATATACTCGACAATAGTGAAATCTATTTCAAAGGAGCTTTATTTTATGAAAAATTCCTTACTGCATTATAGTGTCGGCGCCCTGCTCTACTGTCCCGCCAACAATGACAGCATTGTATCATCCATTATTTCAGAGAGATTCGGAAAACAGTTTTCCCTGGCACTCTGCCTGGAGGATACCATTCGCGACGACTGTGTGCCAGAGGCAGAAAATATTCTCATTTCTTCTCTGAACAGAATATACAGCCAACATCTGAAAGAGCATTTTTATATGCCCAAGATTTTTGTGCGGGTACGCCAGCCGCGGCAGATTCTCTCACTGCTGCAGAGACTTAATGAAACTGCTGATCTGCTGACAGGCTTCATTATCCCGAAGTTTTCTCTGGAAAACGCAAATGAATACATAGAAACCATGCAGAGAGCAAATGAAATTTCCCGGCATCGGCTGTATATGATGCCCATCTTTGAGAGCCCTTCTATTGTCAGCCTGCAGAACCGATATGCTATTTTATATACATTAAAGGAAAAATTAGACGCTATAGAAGAATTCGTACTGAATATACGGGTAGGCGGCAATGACCTCTGCCATATATTTGGATTCCGCCGCCACAGCACAGAATCTATCCACAGCCTGCGTCCTGTGGCAAATATCCTATCCGATGTGATGACAGTATTTGGCATAGATTATGTAGTATCCGGCCCAGTTTGGGAATACTATAACGGCCCAAATTGGAAAGAGGGACTTGAAATCGAACTGGAACAAGATAAATTATGCGGATTTATTGGAAAAACTGTGATTCATCCCAACCAGATTCCTGTTGCCAACGCTGCCTGGCAGGTATCGGAACGTGACTTAAAAGACGCCAGGGCAATCCTGGACTGGAACCCTTCTCACAACTCTCTGGTTACCGGAAGTTTCCACAAAGAACGAATGAACGAATTCAAAACCCATTACAACTGGGCACAGAAAACTGTCATGCTCGCCGAGGTTTTCGGCACAAAAATGCAAAACTAAATATATCAGTGCAGCGGTCCCTGATACAACTCAGACAGTTTTTTGCAGACTGACTGAGTTGTCCCTTCCCCTGGAAAAATCACCCAGGTCTCCGCCGGTTCCTTATGCATCTGCCAGTTTTCTGATAATCCCACATGCTCTGTAATGATTTAATGCATGTTCTTCTACCGGAACCCCCTTTTCCTCTGCCAGACGCAGAACATGCGCAAGGGAAGGTTCTGTTTTCTGGCCCTCGGCGACGAGAATTTTCCAGGGCACTCTCCGAAGCAACACACGGGTTGTCTCCCCAATCCCTGGTTTGATCAAATTAATATCTGAAATCTGATATTCCTCTGCCAGTTTCTTTACTTCATCTAACCCAAAGCCTACTGGTTCCGGACTCTCTTGCTCTGGCTTGACGCACTTATTAAATTCCTGTTCAATGGCGTCAATAAACTCATAGGACAAATCCTGATCTTCTAATTCTCCATAATAGACCGCTCCATGAAAATCCGTGGGCCCGATAATATCCTCCCGCAGAAACGTCCTGCTCACCAAACCAGAAACCGTACAGTTCAGACAGGAGCTTGGAATCAAAATATCCTCATGCGTTCCGCACAGCGCCGTCACATTCGCCGGATCAGCCGCCACTGCAATTTCCGGTGAAACGCCTGGATAAGCAGCGAGTTCCTTCTTCAGTTCATTTAAAATAGCTCCTTTTCCAATCCAGCCGTCTACAAAGAGAAGCTGCTCTGGCTGATAACGTTCCAGTAAAAATTGCATCGCATTTCTGTCAATGCCTCTGCCCCGGATAATAGAAATGGCGTAATGTGCCGCCTCTGTCCCATATTTTTGGCGGATATAACGTTTCAGCAATATACCGATGGGAATTCCCGCCCTCGCCAGGGATACCAGCACCAGATTTTTTCCTTTGCAACGCATTGCCAGATCTCCCAGTCTGCACACCGCCTGAGCAGTCAGCCCTGCGTAATTTTTTAAAGCCTCCTGATAAACCCGCATATAAGTCTTGCTTGGAACATATTCTATGGGAAGCATTTCACAATAATGTTTCCCCGCCTGAATCAGCCGTTCTCTCTCCTGGGTTGGCTGTGGTTCCACCAGCCCGGTAATATCTTTAAGCAGTAACACTACATCTTCTTCTCTATATGAGCTACGCATTTTCGCACCACCTGCAAAATAAAATATTCTCATTTCCTGCTGCTTCCAGCGCGTATGCCAGAGAATTTATGCCTTCCCGGCAGTCACCTTTCGCATCACTTAAAACAATTACCTGGTCATATTCTTTGAGGTCATACACAAAAGTTCTGCGCCCTTTTTCATAGAAACTCTTCAATTCATACCTGACATGCAGAGGATATTCTTCTTCCTTGCTGACCTCTATAGGGCTTCTGGTAACGGCATGAAACCGCACCTTCTGTCCTGCTTCCTCCAACTTTGACGCCACATACAGACCCGGATACATAAATTCTTCGGTACCAAGAACCAGACAGCTTCCTCCTGCCGCAGTGAAACCGTATTCTCTCACCTGCTTCCAGAGCATTTCACAGGCTCTCGCATAATTGCCGCCCTCCACATATCTTCTGGCATCCTGATAACCGGACAGACACACTTCCTTTACACTCTTTCTGCAATCCGGCAGCTTGCCCAGAGAAATGTAACTTCCATCTCTCTGATATTTACTGGCACGTTCCGGATAATCACTGTGATCCGTTTTCACCAGGAAGTGTACTGCAATTTCCTGTTCCAGATACTTGTTTAACGCCCCTTCATCCATTCCATTTAACAAGGAAGCTACAGAAAAACGAAGTTTTCCTGGATAAGTTTTTTTTAGGATTTGCACAATCTTAAATATGGTATTTCCAGTCGTCACTTCATCTTCCACAAATACTACCCGGTCAAAACGATGGAGATTTGCATCCAAATCATCCTTTACCAGTTTCTGCTCCACTGCATGGCTGTGAGATTCTGTAAAATAGAGATATTCCACATCGGGAATCTGTTCTCTGGTGGTCTGGATATAGCCAGTATTCAATTTCACTGCCAATCTCGCCCCAATAGCGGTGGCTGTCTCCGCAAACCCTGCGAGCAAAAGCCGCTCTCCCGGATAGGCAAGACGCACCTTTATTGCAAGAGCGTCCATCATTTCAAACGCCTTTTTCGGGCTTACGGGAATATGTTTGCCCTGAAGAGGATTTACCACCAGGTAGTTTCTTTTTTTGTTATTTTCTCTTTTTGCTATTCTGACCAAATCGGTTTCCCTGTACTCCATTGTCCTGATGCCTTTCTGTCTTCATACTTCTTAAAAGATTTACCATCTCAATTGCCGTACACGCTGCATCATATCCTTTATTTCCTGCTTTCGTTCCGGCACGCTCAATTGCCTGTTCAATATTGTCCGTGGTAACCACTCCAAAGATCACTGGAACCTCTGTCTTCAAACCTACAGACGCAACGCCCTTGCTGACTTCTGCACAGACATAATCGTAATGAGTAGTGGCTCCTTTGATCACTGCTCCCAGGCAGACTACGGCATCATATTTTCCGGATTCTGCCATCTTCTGCGCAGTCAGCGGAATCTCAAAAGCGCCCGGAACCCAGGCAAGCGTAATATCATTGTCTTCCACTCCATGGCGGATCAAAGCGTCCTGAGCGCCCCCAACCAGTTTCGACACGATAAATTCATTAAATCTGGACGCTACAATCCCAACTTTGACACCATTTGCCACTACATTTCCTTCTAATACTTTCATTTTCATTCTCCTTTTCTCATCCATAATCGCAGGCAGTTACCTATCAATAATTTGTCATATGGTTCATTTTATTTTGTTTGGTCTTTAAATAAAACACATCGGTCTTTTTTGCTGGCATCTGAATCGGCACACGTTCTTCAATGGAAATTCCATAACCTGACAATCCTGTTATTTTCTTGGGATTATTGGTGAGCAGCCTGAGTTTTTCTGCTCCCAGGTCATGCAGAATCTGGGCGCCGATTCCATAATCCCGCAGATCGGGCGCGAATCCCAGCTTTACATTTGCTTCCACAGTGTCAAACCCCTGCTCCTGAAGCTCATATGCCTTCAGTTTATTAATAAGCCCTATTCCTCTGCCTTCCTGGCGCATATACAGAAGAATTCCTCTGCCTTCCTGCGCGATGGCTTTCATGGCAGAATCCAATTGTTCCCCACAGTCACAGCGACCAGAACCGAATACGTCTCCAGTAAGGCATTCGGAATGCACCCGGCACAATACAGGCCTTCCGTCGGAAACATTTCCCATGGTCAGCGCGACGTGATGCTCCCCATTTAATTTGTTGACATAGCCGTATATCTCAAATTCTCCGTACTTCGTAGGCATTTTTGCATGTGCTTCCTGCTGCACCAGGCTGTCTCTTTCCATCCGGTAACGCACCAGGTCTGCCACTGTAATTACGGTCATTCCAAATTTATCCGCAAGAGCAAGAAGTTCTGTGGTGCGCATCATCGTCCCGTCTTCTCTCATAATTTCACAGCACAGCCCGCATGGTTTTAAACCGGCAAGCACGGCAAGGTCTACCGTGGCTTCCGTATGGCCGGTGCGTTTCAAGACGCCTCCCTCTCTTGCCTCAAGGGGAAACATATGCCCCGGCCTGCGGAAATCTTCTGGCCGGGCGCCGTCTTTCACAGCAAGCAAAGCCGTTTGTGAACGTTCATAGGCAGAGATCCCTGTATCGGTATCAATTCCATCAATAGACACGGTAAAAGCTGTCTGATGATTGTCTGTATTCTGCTCTACCATCTGTTTTAAGCCCAATTGCTTACACAGCTCTTTATCCATAGGCATACAGATCAGCCCTTTGCCATGAGTCGCCATAAAATTGATATTTTCCGGAGTGGCAAACTCCGCTGCACAGATAAAATCTCCCTCATTTTCCCGGTCGGGATCGTCGATCACCATCACAATTTTTCCCTGCCGTATATCCTCCAGCGCCTGCTCCACTGTATCTGTTTTCTTATTCATTTTCCGCACTTCCTTTCTCAGCAAAATCCATGTTCCATTAAAAAGCTTTCAGTGATTCTGCTCTGTGATTCTCCGCCGCTGTCTCCAGAAATTAACTTTTCCACATATTTACCTATCACATCACATTCAATGTTCATGATACTTCCCACACGCTTCTCTGTGAGCGCTGTCTCCTGACGGGTATGTGGAATTACCGATACCTGAAAATCCTGTTCTCTCACTTTTGCCACTGTGAGACTGATGCCGTCCAACGCCACAGAACCCTTTTCCACAATATAGCGCAGCAGCTTTTTGTCTGCGCTGACGGTATACCAGACAGCGTTCTCTTCCTGACGGATTTCTGTAACCTGCCCTGTTCCGTCAATGTGGCCGGAAACGATATGCCCGCCGAACCTTCCGTCGGCCGCCATAGCCCGTTCCAGATTCACCATTCCTGGCACCTTAAGTTCTGACAGACTGCTGCGCCGCATAGTCTCTGCCATGACATCTGCTGTAAATCCATCCTTTGCCAGAGAGGTAACTGTCAGACATATTCCATTTACTGCAATACTGTCGCCTGTTTTTGTCCCTTCCAGGATTTTCTGGCAGCGAATCCTTACCTTTGCCGACACGGCGCCTTTTTTTATCTCACATAAAGTTCCTGTCTCTTCTATTATTCCGGTAAACATGGCTCCTCCTCTCCGATCCTTCCGGTAATGCAAAAATCTTCTCCCACGGAAGTAATCTCTATGCTCTCCAGTTTTACCGCGTCCTTCATTCTCTGAATTCCCTTCCCCTCCACCGGAGATTTGGCTTGGGCGCCTGCCACCAGCTTTGGCGCAACAAAGGCATAGACCCTCTGCACCAGATGTTCCCTGAGTGCAGACGCATTTAAAGTTCCGCCTCCTTCCAGAAGAATACTGTCAATCCCTCTTTCTCCCAGATTCACAAAAAGCTGCCGCAAATCCAACTGTGAAACCGCATTTTCTGATTTCAGCGGAATATCAAGCAGAACAACGCCTTTCTTTTCCAGATATCTTGTAGTTTCTTTCAGCTCTTCTGCTGCTGTCTTAGTTTCTTTTCGATATTCACCTGCCGCCCTGGCATTCCATGCCACAATGGTTTCAATCTCTGCGGCTGTCTCGACAATCTGGCTGCCTCTGGGAATGCGAAGCCTGGTATCACAGATAATCCTCACTGGATTCCTGCCTCCCGCCATCCGGCAGTTCAGCATGGGGTTATCTTCCAGTACCGTATTGATACCTGCCATAATTCCGCGGTATCGATTGCGGAGGCACTGCACATGCTCTCTCGCTTCTCTACCTGTAACCCACTTGGAATCTCCTGTCTCACAGGCGATTTTTCCATCCAGGGTCATGGCATATTTCATGGCTGTAAAAGGCATTTTCCGCTCCATATAATGAAAAAACACCTCGTTCACTGCTCTGCACTCTTCTTCCAAAACTCCTTTCACCACTTCCACGCCATGCTGCTGAAGAATTTCGATTCCCTTTCCTGCCACCTTCGGATTGGAATCGAGACATCCTACATACACTTTTTTTATTTTTTTCTCCAGAATGATTTCTGTGCAGGGCGGTGTTTTTCCGTAATGGCAGCAGGGCTCCAGATTTACATAAAGCTCCGCGCCTTCTGGGTCTTCCTGACAATGCAAAAGTGCGTTGCGTTCTGCGTGATATTCCCCGTATGCTTCATGGCAGCCAGCGGCAATCACTCTGCCGTCCTTTACCACCACGCAGCCAACCATAGGATTGGGCGAGACCTTTCCTTCTCCCTTTCTTGCCAGTTCCAGCGCCATCCGCATATAATCCTGCGGGCTTCTGATACATGTCTCCATATCGTTTCCTCCTGTCTGCCGCCTACCGGTTTCGATGATTCCCTTTCAAAAATGGCGAGAGGGGCTTGTAAATAAACATGGTAACTGCCACACTGAGCAGTCCTTTTACCAAGGTAAAGGGTGTATTAAACACAACTAAGCACTGCAGGATATTCTCTGCTCCTGGAAAGATTGCCTGATATGCCTGCAGTACGGCCTCCTCCGACATGAAATTATAGTA
Organism: Lachnospiraceae bacterium; assembly: GCA_910575075.1. Classification (GTDB taxonomy): domain Bacteria; phylum Bacillota; class Clostridia; order Lachnospirales; family Lachnospiraceae; genus Petralouisia. The sequence goes on along the minus strand of CAJTCY010000010.1, from coordinate 98,083 downwards.
AAAAGGGTATACAATAAAATAATTAGAAATAATGCTTACCCCCGCCATCAGCACTGCGCCTGCCAAAGCTCCCGCAAGGGCTCTTTTCTTCCCCTTTTGCTTCTGATAGGCCAAACCTGCCGGCAGCACAAAACAGGCTCCCAGAAGAAAATTTGATAATTCTCCCACCCCTCCAGTCGTCGACATGAGAAGATGCAGAAGATTTTTAATAAAACATATCATCACACCGCTCACAGGCCCCATGGCAAATGCCCCCAGCAATGCCGGAAGCTCTGACAAATCCATTTTAATAAACGGCGGCATAACTGGAACCGAAAATTCCAGAAACATGAGCATAAAGGCAATTGCAGAAAGCATGGCTGTCATGGTAAGTTTCCATATATTTACAGGTTTTGCAGCAGTATTCAATTCAAAACACTCCTTTCACTATAAAAAACCCTGAACCTATACAGATAGATTCAGGGCATATACACATTGGATATACACATTACTGTTTCTTCTCCCATCCAGACTTTACTGTCGGTTTTGGATTCGCACCAAATCATGCCCTGCGGCTCACGGACTTGCCTTCTTACGAAGTATCACCGTCGGTCGGGAATTCCATTTCTAAATTAGAAACGGGCACCCTGCCCTGAAGATTTATATTCAATTCTTATTTCCTGTTTTATTCTACTCTTCTTGAAAGGATATGTCAACTCCCGATAAAAGGATATTTCTGCCTCTCCTAAAATATCAGTTCCTGCTGTCCCACTACCTCGATCTGGGCGGTTATCACCGTATCCGGCTCATTTCCACGCATATGGTCGGCTCTTAGGTACTGCATCCCCTGCCGCAGGCTTGCTGCAATCAGATTCAATACATAAATATTGTCAAAGCGGCTGTAAATGGATTCACCGCCAAGCCCTGTAAAACAAATTAACTGCGTATTGGTCTTTTTCGCCATATCCATCAGTGGTTTTAACAAATGAGCTGCGTTAGTCTGGGCAAATGGATTATCCATCAAAAGTACTTTTCCTTCATTGCGGTCTGCAAAAATATCGGAATCGTCCCGGCGCATAAAATACAGCAGACTGGACAGCACCACAAATGCAGAGAGAAATCCTTCTCCGCCGGAATTTCTTGCCACTTCCGCCCAGGTAATCGGATATTCCCGCTGTTCCTCAATCTTATACAGACGGATCTGCACATTGCCTATTCCAATCACAATATCGTAGAGATTTTTTGTGGTCAGCTGCGTACCAAAATATTCCTGGGCATTTTCATTGCGTTCAAAAATAGCAATGCCTTTCCTGGTCAGTTCATCAATAAAATCCTGAAGCCTGATATGGTACATGCCCTCATTTTCCTCCCAGGAAGGAAGCTGGATTTTCAGCATTTTCACCGGACGCTCGCGTATGGTTATCGTAGAATTATGGTCAATCCTGCCCAGGTTCTGATGAACCTCTTTCAGATAATCTTCCAGCAGTTCCACAATCTTACTTTTCTCTTTCTCTACCAGAGAAATGTCCACTTCCAGTTTTTCCATCAGGCTTTCATAAGACTGAATGGTGGTTTCCAGCTGACGCTGCACCTGGGAGGCATCCCCGGACAATTCCAGCATGGCTTCCAAAGGTTTGCGGTAAAAATCCTCCTGAAAACATTCCCTGCGCACAATCCGGTTCAAAACGTGCACAAGACTCTCCCTGGCTTCCCGCCTGTCACTGCAGAATCTATGATAATCACGAAGCAGGATTCCCTTAAAATTCCGCAGTGCCTGTGTGTCCATCACAGAAAAATCTTCTTCGAACGCTACTGGTTCTGTGACAGCCATCTGGCTGTACTCTGCAAGAGCTGTCAGGTTCTCATCATAACTGTGGAGCTTGTCCTGCAGAATTTTTCCTGCCTTCCTCAGCTCCTGCTGCTGATAATCCAGCTGATGTTTTCTTGACTCAAAGTCTTCCCTGGGAATCTCTTCTCTGGGCAGAGGTTCCTCCTTATAACAGGCATCTTTCATGCGCGCAATCCTGTCCTGCATCTGCTGATGGAATAATGCAATCTGCTTATCCTCCTGGTTCCACTGGTTTTCTTTGACCTTAATTTTCATTCTGCGGTCTTCCAGGCGGATTTCCACCTCGGTCTCCTCCCTGCGACTATAGGTAATTCCCTGCCAGTGCTTGCTGGAAAGATGATATTTCTTTGACAGATGTTCCAATTCCTCCCGTGCCTGCTGATAACGTCTGCCGCTCCGCTGTTCTGACTGTTCCAGTTCCTGTATCTTTTGTGAAACGGTTGCCGTCACTGCCGCATACCTGGCTTCCAGTTCGGTCAGATTTACCTGCTCCCTTTTCGTCTGTCCTGTTTTCCCTTTCTGCTGCGCAGGCTCTTCGGCGCCAGCCATAATCTGCTCTAAAACAGGCTGCGGCACTCTCTTTTTTATCTCCTGCTGCGTAACCTTTTCATATCCCTGATAAATTCCCAAATGACTGTTTAACTGCTCCTGTTCGCGTTCTAAGGCAGCCTGCAGATTCTGCAGGCTCTGCCGCTTTTCCTGCAGTTTTTCTGTCTTTAAACGAGATAATTTCTGGTTTTCTGTAAAACGCTGCTCCTCTTTTTTGCATTTCTCCTGCTGTCTGCGGTTCTCACGGTACGCCTCGTAAGCAGCCTGCAGTTCCTTAAATTCTGTTTCTTTCCTCTGCAAGTATTCTATTTCTCTGTCTAAATCGCGGATTTCTTTTTCCAGTTTTGCGATCTGCTCCTGGCTTCTGGAAAGCTCCTGGGATCCAGCGCGTATCTCTGTTTCCAAATCCTGAATGCGCCCAGACAATTCTGAAATTTGTGTCTGATTCTCCTGATAGCTCTCTTTGGAGACCTTCTGGTTCTTCACCTGCTCTTTCCAGGCAAAATACTCTTGATACTCCTGTCCGCGTACCGCGATCAACTCCTGCTGCTTTTCTATCTGACGCTGTTTCTCTGCAACAAGCTGCGCCAGCTTCTCTTCATCCAGAAGGTTCTCATTAAACAGCACATAAAAACTGATATTCTGGAAACGAATCACATTTCCCTCTTCCCGCCTGTCCTGCTGTTCTAAATCTTTCCGCAGAACAATCGGAATCGGAAATGCCGTGGGAACTATCCCGGTAAACTGAGATAATTTTTCCACTTCTTCTTCCGATAAAATCAAAGCATACGGCAGGAACGGATGCTTTTCCACAAGCTCCTGGTTCTTCTTTTTGGAATAACCGTTTTTTTTCAGCCATTCCATGCCATATACCATGTGGATGCCCTGACGTTCAAATTCTTCCATTAAATCCGGCGCAAGCTCCAGCACTCTGCCCTCTGTCAGCCTCTGATATTCCTTCTGCAGTTCATTTTCTTCCTTTTCCAGATTCCGGCGGTACATTTCAATCTCTTTTAATTTGTGATCTGCCGCCTGAAAAATCTTTTCCTCCTGAAACAGCGCTGTTTCCTCCAGCTCCAGATATTTCAAAATTGCCCTGCGCTGTTCCAGTTCCCGCTCATAACTCTCCTGCAGCGTTTTTTGCTGCTCTCGCTCTGACAGCGTGCGGGTACGGTCTTCCTTCTGAGACGCGATCCTGTGTTCCAGGCTGACCCTTGCAGTTTTCTTCTTCTCCAGTTCCCGATTCTGTAATGTCTTATTGCGTATGGATTCCTCCAGACTTTTACTCAAAACCTGTGCAGACACCTCCAGGCTTCCCGGCTCGTATTCTCCCAGAATATTTCGGGTAAGCTGTTCCTGGTAATGGCTGTTAAACTGTTCCTCCAGTCTGTCATAACCTGCAATTTCACTCTTTAACTCTCCGATACGCAGCGCATTTCTGCGCAGAGATTCTTCCAGCGCCACTAAAGTTTCCTGCTCCTGGCGCATAGATTCCGCTGTTTCTTTTAACTCTTCCTGGTTCTTCGCAAGCTGACTGTCTGTTTTTAGAATGGCATCCTCATAGTGGCTGCGCAATAGATAACCCAGACAGTTCCGCTCCGGCTCCAGGTCTTTATCACGCTCTCTGGCAACCACGAGACGCTGCCGCGCCAATTCCCACTCTGCCTTCTCTTCCTTCACAACGCCCTGCTGTCTGGCGCAGGCAAGCACATAGAGATTCTGCTGCATCCGTTCTGCTTCCCGCTCCAGATCTTCTTTTTCTATGGCAATCATTTCCCGGTTTCCCACATGGAAATTTTTCTTCTCTTCCAGATTATAATACTCTTCTGACAATTTCTGATACAGGAGATGCGCCAGTTCCTGCTCTATTTTCTCCGTCTGCTCACTGTTTTCCCGTTCCTCTTCGCTGACACGTTCATGCAGCGCTTCCAATGCCTGCCGGAAACATGCAATTTTGTTTTCCTGCTCTTTGACACTCTGTTCACTCCCCAGATAATACTGGTTCTTCTCCTGAATTGCCAGCGCCTCCTGCTGAAACTGCCGGATAATGTCCCGCCTCTTAATTTTGGACTGGTTGTCTTTGTACTGCCCAACGTATTTTTCCAGTATCACCTGAAATTCTTTCATACGGTTCTTATCCCGGTTCAGTTTGTTTTCCACTGCATCCAGGAACCATTTTTCCACCAATCCTTTTTCGTCGCGGCAGTCTGCAAACAAATCGGACAAGCCAGATTCTTTCAGATTTACTTTTTTAATTATCCCTTCCCATTCTTTGTAATTAATCTGGTATTCCATCAGTTTCTCAAAATATTGGCGGGACTGCGCCCCGTTTCCCATGTCATAACAGAAAAACTTCATGGCAGGATCTTTCTTATAACCGTCAAACATTTGGCGGCAGGAAGCAAAACTTTTCAGCACAATTTCCCGGTTTCCCTTTTCCAGCACCGGAAGATGATGGATATCATGCAGGCAGGCGCTTGGATATTCACTGATAAAGTTCACAATCTCCAGATTCTCTCCGGTATTTTCCTCACTGTCCAGTGCTTTTCGCACCATCATGCCGGCAAGCACGTAGCCCGCCCCTTTATCCAATACCCATTCTGTCATGATAAATGAAGGTTTATTGGTGGTAAAATAGCTCACAAACGGGCGGTCCTTGGCGTCCCGGTACCGCTTATGGACAAAAGGAGCTGTCAGCATCTGCACCAGCACGGATTTCCCTCCCCCGTTGCGCAGAGACATTAAGGTGCTCTCTCCATTAAAATGAAAGGTCTCGTCGCTGATACGGATGGCATTATTGTTGTAATTAATATTGATCAGTCTCACTGCATTGATTTTACTCATGTTCTCCTCCTGCGGATTCTGCTGCCTGTTCCAATACCTTTCGGATTCTCTGGTAATTATTCTGGTTCAGCAGGTTCCAGTCCATAAAGCTGTCAAGTTTCCTGGTGGTTTTAATCATTTCATCCTGTTCCACATACTCAATCAGCCCCTGTTTCTGTAAAAAGGTCAAGATATGATGGAGAAACCCTTCTTTGGTTGTCTTGGCGCGGGAACCTCTCTCATCAGAACGCAGCGCTTCATATGCCTCCATCATATTAGAAAACGCGATTCCCAGTTGTTCTTCTTCCTCTGGCTGCACATTCTGCACTCCTTCTTTTAATCTCTGGGAAATACAATTCTGCAGCTCTCCCACCCGCATATATTCTCTCGATTTGCTGCTGCTTCCCTGACCGTCAAAAAACTCCACCAAAAGAGTAAGAATCACGAACTGCGACAAGTAATAATCTTTATCTGTGGCATTGGATTTGCAGAGGGCGTTTTTCAGCTGAGGCTTGGAAAATCCCAGAAAATGGTTTTCCTCTTTTGGTATCAGATAAATTACGTTTCCATACCGTTCCACATTGCACAAGGCAATCTCTCCCTGCGACTTTACCAGATTCTGAACTTCTTCCCTTTCCGCATAGGCACGGTACAAAAGCTGCTCCTGCTCTTCCCGTAATTCATGATGCTCCAATAGATAATAAAAAATTTCCTGGCTTTGGCGGATCTCTTCTGCTTCGTATCCCATGGCTTATTGTCCCTCCTTTATCACCCGTATCAATATATTAGAACAACGGATCGTTTTCCTCTCTCCGTTTTCATTCAAAACCCCTGGAAAGCTGACCACATTTCCATCCTCCAGACGATAAGTCTCTATCCGCAGAATATCCTCAAACTGCGGATTGTTTTCCACCAGATACAGCAGCATCACATTAAGCTGGAATTCCGCCGTTTGTTCTCCGATATACTCGCTCTGCTCTTTCTGCAGAGCTTTGATATCAATCTCCTTATTTCGTATCAGCTCCACCATAATCTCCTTAAAAACTTCTATATTCGGCAAGAGTTCCTGCTGTCTGCCATCTAATATCACCACCACCGAAAGTTCTTTTAAAGAAATCTCTCCCCGTGTCATTGCCATGCTCAAAAGATAAGAAAGGCTGTTCTCATACAGCTTCAACCGTTCTCTCCGTACCTGTTCCTGTTCTTCCTCCCATGCTCCCACATCAAAATCCAGAGTTTCCTGCGCGTCTTCACCCTTATTTTTCTGCACGGGATGCTGCAGTTGAAATGCCTTGTTGAGATTATAAGATTTCTCCATTTCCTGACAGAACAGCGGCCGCAGAAAATATTCCAAACGCTCTATAGCCGCCGGATTTTCCAGTATTTTATCATACAAACTTGTCCGCAGGGGAAAACGCTGGATGAAAGACATCTGCGACAAGGATTCCAGTTCTCTGGTATACAGAGATTTCAAATCAAAATGACTGTTTAAGATCTTCTGATGCTCATCTATGGTGCGTTTCAGATAATGCTCAATCTCTTTTAAAGATTTCAGCTTTTCTTCCTCTTTCTCTGTCAGCTTACGCACATTGATATTGGATTCTTCCAGCTCTATCACACGGCTCTTCACCAGCTCCCGGTAATTCTGGAATTTCTCTTTGGTATCACTGATCGTTTCTAAATTTTCATTCAGAATTTCCTGATAATCCTTCACAGAATAATTCAAAGCGTTTCTGCGTATTTTGCCCATTGCTTCCTGTATCTTCTGCAGCTGGATACGCAAGAGGTTAAAGACATTCTTAATCTCATCCACGGCTTTATCGTAACTCTGTTTTTCCAAATGCATCTGAAAAATCATCTCGTGAATGGTCAGCTTCATATTATTTTCAATTTCTAATGTGGATAACAAAAGATTATAACCGTCATCGGTGAGATAATAAGAAGTGCGCTTTACATCCTGCTCACTGTACACAATCCGATTTGCAACATAACTGATATTCATGATCTGATATGCACTCTGTTCAAAATTAAATCCATCAAAATACATGGTCCTGCCCTCGTTGGACAGTACCACATTTACGATAAAATCCCCCAGTGCCCGGCAGTCCTCATACGCCATATGTTTTTCAAAATATTGCGTATTGACAGTGTCAATATAGGCGCCGATATCATCCATGGTACATTGTTCTTCCTTGAGAGACTGCTCCATAATATATAAAAGCACTGAAAAAATCATATTAAACTGTTCGTCTGTTTTCTGAAAACCATATCGCTTCCAGGACGCTTTCTGCAGGCTGTTCTGTACCAGTACGGCGTACAATCCTACATTTTTCATTCTCCTGGGAAAATGTTTTAAAAATTCATACTGCATGGTGTCCTCCGTATTTTACCACAGGCAGGCTTCTGGCGTAACTTCCAAATATGCCCAATTCATAATGAATTCAGTATAGCAAAACATCCCTGGCAATGCAAGTTATCCGTCCTTGAGTTTCCCCATTTTTAACAACAACCAATATTTCAGTACCAAAAGGTCTTGCTGCCTCATTTTTCCTCCCAGTGCAACTGTTTTCTGTAATTATACCAAATTGCCTGTTTATGTCAAATGTCTCATATGCCATCAAAAAGGACAGGGCTGCTGCACTCATATATTCACTCGCTCTGCAATGTAACCATTTGAACAAGTGAATATATGAGCGCGGCAGCCCCGCTTTTTTCAGTTATCCTGAATTTGTTTATTACTGTTTTGATTTTATCCTGCTCCTGCCGAACACATTGGCAGCTATGGCCGCCACAAGAGGAACCGTACAGATGATGCCAACACTTCCGGCTATTGCCTGCACTACTTCAATAGCGACAAAATCTGTGTTCAATAGCTGCTGGAAACTTACCCCATAAGAATAAATCATCAGCATCATATTAAATGAACTTCCCGCAAATGCCAGTATCAACGTATTGGACATGGTACCCATCGCGTCTCTTCCGATATTCATGCCAGAAGTAAACAGCTGTTTCGAACCCATAGAAGGATTTACCTCGTGAAGTTCCGCTATAGAAGAGGCAATACTCATAGCCACATCCATGACAGCTCCCATACAGGCAATCAATACCCCGCAGAGAAACAGATTCTTCACCTCCAGATCGGTAGTGCTCGTAATCAACAGCAGTGTTTCTGCTTCATCCATCTGATACGTGGTTACTGACATGATTCCCTGCGCTATAATCGAAAACAAGGCGCCGGCCAGAACGCCGCCGAGACTTCCCAGCGCCGCCACCACAGTTTTCGTACAAACTCCGTCAATCAAGAAGAATGTGACAAAATTACACACCAAAATCAATATGATTGTAACCCCCAGCGGGGAATAACCCTTCAATGACAGCGGAAGCAGAATCCAGATGATGCACACCATGGTAAAAAGAAGTCCTGCCACCGACTTCGCTCCCTTTCTGCCGCCTACAATAATCAGCAGCAACACAAATACCAGCATACACCCAATCAGCCATGGCACACGGTAATAATTATAAACAGAAACCTGATACTCGCCTTTATCAGAAGTATCAATGCGGACGGAGACCTTATCTCCCTTGCCCACACGGACATTGTAAAGAGAACTGAAATAATTCTCCACCTCTGCTGTATCACCTTTATACCTTCCGGTGAGAATTTCCACCTCTATGGTCATACTGCCCCGCCAGATTCCTTCCATTTCCTCATCTATGGTGACGCGGTTCTCAATCACCCGCGTCACCCTTGCTACTTCATATTCAATACCCTTTGTGTCACTGCTGTGGTAAGTGGGCCTGTCATAGTTTGCATAACAAAGAATACATACAAACAAAATCCCAGTAGCCACAGCAATCACTATGTTTCTTATTTTGTTCATTTATCCGTCCAAAATTATTTCTTGACTGTAATCTTACAGGTAGCTTTCTTGCCATTCGCCTTTACAGTAATGGTTGCTTTTCCTGGTTTTTTGGCAGTTACTTTTCCGTTCTTGCTCACAGACGCCACATTTTTATTGGATGTGCGCCAAGTAACCTTATCGCTTGCAGTGATCGGTGTTCTGGTCAGTTTAAGCTGAAGGCTCTTCTTCACCTTGAGCGTTGCCTTTTTCTTATTTAAAGCCATCTTCTTGGTTTTGACATCCTTAGTCTGCACTTTTACTTTGCAAGTTGCTGTGGCGCCTGACTTGCTTGTTACCGTAATCGTTGCTGAACCTTTCTTAACCGCTTTCAGCGTTACCTTGCCCTTCTTGACTGTCACCTTTACAACCTTACTGTTGGAGGATTTCCAGCTCTTATAAGCGTCATTTGCATATTTTGCGGTCAGGCCTGTCGTTTTGGTGCCTTTCTTCATGGTCAGAGACTTATAATTTAATGTGACAGACCCTACTTTAACTGTACATACCGCTTTCTTGCCTCCCGCCTCAGCAGTGATCACCGCTGTTCCGGCTTTGATGCCTTTCACAGCACCTGCATTAGTCACGGTGGCAATTTGCGGATTGGAAGAACTCCAGGATACGGTCTTATTTACAGCATTCGCCGGGGTCACGGTGGCTGTCAGCATCAGCGTCTTACCCCTTGCCAAAGTGGCACTGGTCTTATCAAGTGTGATTCCGGTTACCCCTGCCGGAGGAACAACTGCAGCCGCCGTTACGGTTACCGTACATGTCGCTTTCTTGCTTCCCGCTTCTGCCGTAATGATCGCCGTTCCAGCCTTCACTCCTGTCACTACGCCGTCCTCTACTGTGGCAATTGTATCGTCTGAGCTCTCCCAGAGCACTGCGTCTGTCGCATTCGCTGGTTCTATGGTGGCGGTCAATGTCAATGTCTCGCCAACCGAAATACTGCCAGTTGTCCTGTCAAGTGTAATTCCGGTTACTTCCACAGGTGGTTCTTCCGTCACGGTTACCATACATGTCGCTTTCTTACTTCCCGCTTCTGCCGTGATGGTCGCCTTTCCGGCCTTCACTCCTGTCACTACGCCGTCCTCTACTGTGGCAATTGTATCGTCTGAGCTTTCCCAGAGCACTGCGTCTGTCGCATCCGCTGGTTCTATGGTGGCGGTCAATGTCAATGTCTCGCCGACCTGCACACTGGCAGATACCTTGTCAAGGGTAATTCCGGTTACTTCCACAGGTGGTTCTTCCGTCACGGTTACTGTACATGTCGCTTTCTTACTTCCCGCTTCTGCCGTGATGGTCGCCTTTCCGGCCTTCACTCCTGTCACTACGCCGTCCTCTACTGTGGCAATTGTATCGTCTGAACTCTTCCAAATCACTGTCTCTTCTGTGCCCGCTGGTTCTATGGTAGCAGTCAATGTCAGAGTATTGCCAACCTGAACACTGGCAGACACCCTGTCAAGGGTAATCCCCGTCACACCTGTCGGCGGAGTATCAGAAGCGGTCACTGTTACTGTACATGTCGCTTTTTTGCTTCCCGCTTCTGCCGTAATCACTGCTGTTCCAGCGCTTACACCTGTTACCACACCATGTTTTACTGTGGCAATTGTACTGTCTGAACTCTTCCAAATCACTGTATCTGCTGCCTCTGCTGGTTCCACTGTCGCTGTCAGTCTCAATGTTTCGCCAACCCGGATACTGCCAGTCGTCTTGTCAAGGCTGATTCCCGTTGCCTCCACCGGCGGAACTGTCTGCACGATTTCATCACAGTTCCGAACTCTCAGACATGTGATCGGTACATCAGACTCTCCTTCTGGATGTGCATAGACGATTCCAACCGCTGATACGGTGGCGCCCATTTCCACGATGGAGGCAAGTTCATTTTTCTGTGTCTCGGCCGACAAGATATAACCGTCAATAAATACATTTGCTATCTCACCGCTGCCATCATCCAGCCACAACTGGGACACACCCTCACCAGACGCGTCATACAGCACATCTGTTACTTTGCCTTCTACCTTCACCAGTTTACCGCCGGATTTTTCATAATCCATGGCATCCTTTGCACTCATCTTCTGCGGCTCGTATACATGCGGTTCAGCGTCTAAGATCTTGGTGTACATCAGCTGCAGTTCTTTGTCACCCTGATATGCGTCCACATATCCGGTTGCCTGAATCTTCGTGCCAACCTCCAAACCTTCCTGTGCATATGGGAACACCGTAACTCCTGCCGTATCATCCTGTAAATAGATCGTGTCAAAGAAAATATTGCCCTTGACAGCAGTTCCTGCCGTCACATAACCTTCGATAGTAAACATTTCACCCATCTCACCCTGACGCATCTGTGCAATCTCTGTTACAGGCAGAGCCACCTGAACGTCCTTTAAAATATTCTCTAAAATAGTCTTATTAAGGAATGGTTTCACGGTATCCTCTTCCGCCTTCACCTCAAAATCAGACATAAATACCGTTCCCGCAACAAATATATCGGCTCCGCTGGTTAAAGTCTCATGGGCTAAAGAAACCACTTTGCCCGGTTCTACAAGGGTAGGATTATCCGGCACAGACACTCCGTTCTCATCCTTGCAGTCAATAGATCTGGTAGTTTCAAAACCGCTTACCAGCGCTTCAGCCTTTCCTGCTGACACAGCTTCTTCATCCAATGCTACCGTGCATCCGTTATACGCACTGTAGACCTGCCCTTCAATCTTATTGCCTTCTTCATCAACCGAATCGGCTGCCGCACCTTTCAGGTACCTGGAATCTGCATTGAAATTCTTTAAATTCAGCCGGTATGCCTGACCTCCATTGTTTGTCTCATCATATGCCTGGTCGCTGTTCATGCGCGTTGTTGCCCCAACTGCCGCAAGAAGCTTATTCATCTCCTTGGCTGTCTGTACATCTGCCGTATCCTGGAAATCTGCAGCCCCGCAGACGATCAGCGCCCCGCCTTTGTCTGTATATTCCTTTACCATCTGCACAAACGCATCATCAAAATGGCTGATCTCATACGTACTGCCCGCTTTTTTGGCCGGTGCAGAAATGATCAGCAGCGCACAGTCCTTAAGCATCTCGCTTGTAATCTGATTCTCCTCGATCTGCACTTCCATATTATTATTTTTATTTAAGGACTCTGCAATCTTTGTAAAATTACTCATACTGCCAGCATAATTGCCAGTTACATAATCGTTGGCATGTGTTCCGTCAATTATGACTTTTGTCACCAGTTCCGGAAGCATATAGAACAAGCTGAGTGTAGAGCTGTAAACTTTATCAACCCCTTTGAGCGCCGCATGTACCTCTGCCGTCACCTGTACGCCTCCCGCCTTATCATGGGTGTAATCAAAGCTGTATGTTTTAGTGCTTCCAGAGGCAATCTTTTCTCCCTCTTCTAATGCAACGGTATGGATAACTTCATCTCCAACCTTAAATTCAATAGAGTTAATATCCATATCTGATTTCTCATTGTTGTAAAGCTCAAGGTTAATATCCAGCGGTTTTCCTTTCAGGGGGATTTTCGTACCAGAGGTAAGCCCGTTAATACCTGCCTCTTCTACGCTGCCAACCCACACCGGAGCTGTCACAGCAATATCACCGTCCGCCTCCACAACTTTAAGATAATAATAAGAATACTTATTGTCAATATCAAATTCTACTGTTGCCTCATTTCCTGTAACGGTCTTCTTATCAAGCACCAGGCCACCGTTCGTAATCACAGAAACCGTTCCCAGCCCAGTATCCGTAGGATCGCTCAATTCTGCTTTCAAATGTACTGTCTCACCAGTATCACCATCTCCAAGGACAGTACCCATCTCATAACCGTCCAGAGTATAATAAATGCTCAGATCATTATCCTCTGTCGCGTATACACGGTTGTTACGCATTGCATCATAGATATTTTCTCTTGTAAGGCTGTCTGCCATTACAACTGAACGTGCCGTATTGGCGTCTCCCCAGCGTCCCTTATGATTGTCCTGATTGTTGGTAGGAGCTACATGCCACCCTTTATCCAACGCCCTTTGGTAATATTCATAAGATGGGAAATAACCGCTGCTGCCGATCGCTCCCTCGCCGTTACCAACCTCAATCAATGTAATCAGATTGTCAATTGTCTCATCATAATGCGCAAAATCACTGAAATCACCAAACGTAGTTCCTGGATGATTAAACTGTGAAATGGAACCAGGCACAGATTTAAGAGCAGCATAGTAATTCTGCAGCGCTGTGCTGTAAGTTGCAAATTCTGTCTGGGTTCTGCTCTGGAATCCATTCGAATTAAAGGTATTCATATGCCCAAGTCCATTGGACCAGGTCATCTCATAGCCAAAAATACCTACAAAATCTTCTGATGTATACGTCTCTTCCAGCTGATGCCCTTCTTTCCACTCTTCACTTACCGAACCGTCCAAGATGGAGGCCGATTCCGCATTGTCAAAAGAATTAGAATGGTCTGTCACAGACAGGAAATCCAGATTTTCCACATTCTTTCCATGCTGATAAGCCTCAGCAGCAGTTCCGGCCCCATCTGAGTAGCTGGTATGAGAATGCATCTGGCCGAAATAAATATTATATTTCTCATTTTCCCGCAAAGTATAAGAAATTGTAAGTTCACTGCTGTCCAAATATCCGTCTTTCTTCGCTTTCACTTTATAAACTGCCGGAAGCTCAGAAAGTGTCAGCTGATTGTCAGACACTGCCGTCCACTCTCCCCAGGTCTCATCCGCATTCTGCTTTGCCGCATAGACAACTGCGTCTTCCGTATTGCAGTTTAATTTTACAATGGTACCGGCTGCAACTGCGCCTCCATTCGGTGTTGCGCGAACAGTAGATACCTGTGCCTGTGTAAACTGATACAACAGCTTCACACTGTCTGCCATACCTGCTTTTCTGGCATAGCTTTGAACGTTCACCGGGAACTCTGTGAGTATTGGTTTGTTCTCTGGATCATATTTTTCGAACGCTTTATTATTCAGGGAGTAATAGATTTCTGCCCCTTCTGTTTCTGTAGTTAACGTCAAAGGTGTATTAATAGGAACTTCACCTTCCGCTGGCTCTGCCTTCACAGGTCTGCAGACGGATTCGCTGATGATAGGATTACCCGCAAGCACCACGCTGTCTACACGGGTAGTTCCTCCTGTAATCGCACCTGTTCCGCTTGCTTTCTCAGTCCCTGGTATCATTCTGATATACAAACGTTCAGCATTTGATGCCCGGGCTGGCACATCAAAGCCAAATGTCACATAATTGCCAGGTGCAAGGCTTGTTCTTGCCACACCGTCTTCAATCTCTCCAGAACCTTCCACATCAAAACTGGTGCCGCCGCTTCCGTATGACGTATATTTATACTCATATGTACCGGCAGCAAAATTCCTAAAATTCTGTCCATCTGCAGAATACTGAAGCTGGAAAGAACCTGGAGCTGCATTGGTTGCGCGCATACGGAACGAAAGTTTCATATTGGTATAGCCTGCTGAACTTAAAGTAAACTGAATATAATCATCTGTGCCGCTGCCCAGCTTCTCTCCACCCATATAGTAAGAGGTCGAGCCTGTATTACTGCTGGTAGCCTTCATATATGGCTGAATCGCCTTTCCGTTTACGGTTGCTGAATACAGCGCATCAGCATCCAGCATATCGTTGGTAGCAAATAAATCTCCTGGTATGCTGCCTGTTCCTATCTGTGCCTGCTCATAGTTGGCATTCCCAGCCCACTGTGCGATCTTGACACTGATGGAATCATCCCATTCAGGCTGCGTAAATTCAGCTTCCACAGCATAACTAAAGGTAATCACACTGCCGTCGGCATATCCATCTTTCGTGGCATATGCATAAATTGTAGTATCTGCTGTAATCACAATTGCATTGCTGTACACTTGATAATTCTTACCATCTGTACTGTAATGGATCTGTGCACCCTCGGTAGCGCAGGATAATTCTACCTCCGTTCCAGGCTCTACAAACCCTGGTTTTACAGAGGCAGTAACTGATTCACAGGTCTCTACGTGTTTTACCAGCGTCACATCCTCGGCGCCTGCCACGCGAAGCTGAATTTCATTTTCATTTTTTGATACCACTGCATTTACGGTAACAATATCATTTTCTACTATGCCATTTAGAGACGGCATCCTGTATACTTTGACAGAAGCATTCCCCTGTGTCAGCGTAGTATATCCAGCTTCATCCGCTGCTCCCAGCGTCACGCTTTCAATGCGCACCCGTGTGGACTGCAGTGCGTCACTACTGTCTCCTAAGATATCCGCAATTGTCTTTGTGGCAGACGGAAGCGCTTCTTCACTCTGATCCAGTCCATTCAGCACTGCTTCTTTGAGCTTATGCAGACCATTTTCTTTGGCATATGTACCAGTAACCTGCAGAAGATCTCCTATTGCCGGATTGGGATTTGCCAACGCATTCTGGAAAGAAACCACAAGCCCTCCTGTGTTGTCCTGTAAATAATAATTGTTGCCATCTTTCAGAATCAGCCGTCCCTTTATCATGGACTTCTTTGTTGCATCTGCGCTGGTTTTCACATTTGCAATCGTCTGAATTTCCATTCCTTCTTCCGGTGTCACAATTTGAGATCCTGACATAATGCCTGTAAAAGAAATATCCTTAATGCTGCTTGTTCCTCCAGACCCAAACGTTGAAGAAGACCCTAAAGGCGTATCATCATAATTACGGACATAAAGCGTAAATTTCTGTCCATACAATTCTGCAGGCAGCAAAAAACCATCATAACTTACTTTGGATGAAGTTGAGGTCAGTGCCAATTCTGAACCTGGGATGTCTATAATATCATCACTGCCCTCCAGCGAATACTGAAGCTTAAAATTCTTTGGTCCTGTATTAGACGATCTCTGGCTGGCGGAAAATTTAAGTCCTGAATAGCCTGCCGCGTTGATGGTAAACATCCAGGCGCCTCTGGCATTGACCCCTTCGGCTCCCGTAATGGAACCAGTCCAGGTATTTGCACTGAAACCATTACTAGCGCTGGCCGCCGTAGCCACCAGATTACTTGTAAGATCCATCGTTCCCACAGCCACACCATCCTTTTCCGCCGTGGCTGGAAGCGTGGAACCTGTTCCAATGTTTTTCCACTCGGCAATCACCATCTCCTGTGCTGCTGGCTCCCCCTCTCTGCTGAGCGTATCCGGCATAAATTTTTCATCCATGGCCTGCGCATTTTCCCCCTCGGCGTAGGCCGGTGTAATTGCCGATGCGTCACCCAAAAATGTAGTGACTGCAAGAACCATTGCCAATAAAAATGCATACACTCTTTTTTTGCTTTTTTGCCTCATAGCTTCTCCTCCTTTGATATAAAAATTTTGTAATTAGAATCCCCTGCCCAAGCATGCTGTGGATTCTGGTATCTAAACCACCCTGCTTTGAAAAGCTCCTTCCTCCTTTCTCTATTAGGAAATCTTTAATCTTTCTCCCAGAGCAATTTATTCAAAATATGCCAAGCAGAAAGCGCCAAGCGCTTTCTTCAAAATAAAAAAATTATATCCTTGTACTTTAACACTTTAAACCGTTAACTTATTCATGGCACAAAAATACCGTAATGGCCTACCATAAAAATTCAGAACCATTTCTTCTGAAATTCATGGTCAACCATTACGGTGGTTGGTAGAAACGCTCATCCAATTATGAGCATACATAAAATTTCGTTTTGTTTGTAAATTTATTATGTATGTATATTATATTATTATTTTACTAAAGTCAATGGCATTTTTTAACCAATAACGCCACTGTTTTTTAGATATTTTTACTATACACCGTTGCCAGAGAATCTGAAATTATCAAAACTTAGAAAAATAATTCAAACCAGATAAGAAGAATATATAGAAAAATTTACACTTTTGAATTACATAATCAATAATTGTTTCTACCAGACGCTTACACTTGCAAAATTCACTATATTCACAGAAACTTATGCAAAATCCCGGAAGCTTAATATTTCCTGTGGTACATACTGATTTTTCTCAAGAATTTCCTGCATCTCTTTCACTGCCGTATCGGAAAAATACGAAAAAAATACATCTGCCAGATTTCGGTTCTGGTGTTCTTTGGTCTCTGGCAGTTTTGCAACCTTTCTTGCCTTTTCCATCATTTTCTCATATGCCGCTGTTAAGGGAACCGGCCTTCTGTTATCCCCGCACTGCTGTGCCAGGCTCTCATAAATCCCAATCCCCTCATAATCCAGATCTCCAAAATAATAAATTCTGTTATTTTGCGCTTTCATATAAGGTTCTACAGAAAGATCAAAATCACGGAAAGATTTCACAATCCGTTTCCCTCCGCCATAAATCAACGTGCCGATTTCTATGCCAAAGATTTTTTTATTCCCATTCAGCAGAAACCTACGCATGCTAAAAAAAGTATCTTTATTCTCTAATATCAGCATATTCTGCGGAACCTGCCTGCTATGGCAATAATAAGCAATAGGCTCCGCCGTCTCGTACATGTTGAGAAAATCCCTGTCCAACCCGCATCGTTTGAGAATTTTTGTCCCCTGTTCCCTCGTGAGAAATTTCTCCCGGTTCCAGATTTCAAAACTGCGCTCATTGACAGACTCCGGCTGTTTTAAGTAATTCCGGCTGGACAACAAATACTCATTTAACTGCAGCACCCATGGTCTGTCCTTCTTATATTCCTTTAAATGAGACAGATAATAATCGACAGACAGCAACGGCACAAGCTTATATTTTAATTCTTCTTCCAATTCTTCCCTGGATGCATCTGTTTCCTCCGGCAGCCAATAGGACAGGCATAACGCCGGTTTCCTGCCATTGGTTCCGGCGCTCTTTACCGGCTTTATTTTTCCTTCGGCAATCAATGTCATAATATATGCATACTGCCCGCTGTATGCCTCTTGGGAGCAATGGCTTAGCAGTTCTTCCAGGGAAATCCGTTTCATATTCTGTCTCCTTATTCACAGGGAAATACCATACCCCATTGGTTCCGGATCTGGTCCAAAAGCTTCATCACCCGCAAGGTTTCACTGTGAGGCATTTCCGGGCATTCTACTCTTCCTTCCTCAATCGCTTTTATACAAGATGATACCTGGTACTCATAACCATTAATCTGCTCCGGAACCTGATAGCGCGCCGTCATTTTCCGTTCCAGGTCAAACACTCTGATTTCCTCGCAATTATTGATGTTCTGAACTTCCAGGTAGCCCTTATCCCCGCTGATCACACCCTGGCGGTCTGTCTGCGCCAGCATATCACTGTGGAGCACCGCCATCTTCCCATCTTCAAAAGACAGGGTAATACTGTTCATCCAGTCTATTCCTCTCGGAGACATAATTGCTGTTGCATTTACTTCTTTTATCTCTCCATGGAACGCCATCAACGCAAAATTAATTGGATAAACCCCCAGATCCAGAAGCGCGCCTCCCGCAAGAAGCGGATTCTGCATGCGGTCCACATGAGGCAGGACATAGCCCAGATTGGCCGTAAGAGAAGTAACCGTTCCCAGGACACCGCTTTCCAGAATTTCATCAATCATCTTCCGGCTGGGCATATAGCGTGTCCAGATTGCCTCGGCAAGCAGCAAGCCCTTTTCCCTGGACAACTGTACCAGCTCCTCAGCCTGCCTGGCATTTACAGTAAAGGCCTTTTCCACCAGCACATGCTTGCCATGCATCAGACACATTTTCGCATGTTCATAGTGGTGGGAATGAGGTGACGCTACGTAGACCAGCTCTACCTGCGGATCTTCCGCCATTTCCTGATAGGAACCATAAGCCTTCTCAAATCCCCACTGTCTGGCAAAATTATCTGCCCGTCCATAATCTCTGGAGGCGACTGCATAACGTTCTATCTTCTCAATCCCCGATACTGCCTCCGCCATAGAGCGGGCAATATTTCCTGGCGCTAAAATTGCAAATTTCATACTGTTTTCTCCTTCCTCTTCCTTGCTGTTTCCAGATTGTCTGATCAACTTATCGTTCAGAGCCGGCCGCCAAAATAGTTTTCATCATCAGGACACAGCGATATGCCCATACTCCTCGCTCTTTCTGCACATATGTTCCACAAATGCCCTTGCGTCTGCAAGGTCATTGTCATTGGGATGAAACAAAGCCTCGTCAAAATTCCTAAGCATCTGTTTCCGATATGCTTCTTCCCTGGGATCTTCCCGGAAAATCTCATATTTTTCCCGCACCTTCATAGGCATTTTCCCCTGACATAGAAACATTCCCAGGTATTCACAATCATCTGGAACCCATACCGTTACCTTTTTCTCAATATTATGAAAATAATCTGTACCGCTTCCCATACCACAGGTTCCAAACAGCGCAATCTTTTTTCCATGCAGCTCTGACAGCACATCAATCACCGATAGTTCACAGGTCCCGTGATCTACCCAAAAACCGATAAAAAAAGTATCTGCGTCCTTTCCCCTGTATTCTTCTATGTTCTGCATATCCTTGGACATTCCCGGAAGCGCACTGAAAATCTCAGTGGCTACCTTCTTGGTATTTCCGGTTTTACTGGAATACAACACCATATAATCCATTTTTCCACCCACTCTGTCTATTGTTATGTGTAATCGTACTTATCGGTAAACTGCGGTTGTTTGTACGGGGTCAAATACAGCAAAGCCCGCCTCCGCAGCAAAGATTGCATACCATATTGGCGATGCATAACTTCATACAGAAGTTCCCGCTTCCATCCACAGGGTTTCCATAACTCTGCCTCTGGCCATAATACCAGCTTCCGCCATTCTGCAGTTGCGCATACAGCTGCTGATACTGAAGATTTCCCGGCTCCATCGCTGCCGCCCGCTGTGCAGAATCCATAGCCGCCACATTATTGCCTGTTCCTGCATTGGCAATGGCATTCAGATAATACCAATGTGCATCCCGATTACCGATGCTGTTCAAGACGTTCAGGGCTTCGCGGTAATGACCGCTGCGTATGTAATTTGACGCAGCCTGCTTATACGTGCTCTCAGAATCCTGGCTCTGCCGTGACTGCTGTCCACGGTCTCCAAAGAAATCGTCAAAATTCCAATAACCGCCCTGCTGCTGTCCATAAGCGGAAGAACCAGAACTTCCCCGCTCTTTCTCGTACATAATCTGCTGGTATGCCTGCTGGATCTCCTTAAATTTTTCCTCAGCCTGCTCTTTATGGGGATTATTGACATTGGCGTCCGGGTGATATTTCCTACTCAGGGCGCGGTACGCCTTTTTAATTTCTTCCTCTGTGGCATTTCTTCCCACGCCAAGAACCGCATATGGATCATACATAGCTTATTTTCCTTCCCGCCTGCGTTTTACAAGCTCATACCGGTGCCAGACACCGGAATACAATATATTCCGCAGAATTTCCGCATTCTCCACAATAGGAAGCCGTTCAAAGGCACGGGCGCATTCTGCCATCATCATGCTTAATATATTCTCTGCCTTCTGAGTGAAACCAGCCTCTCCATAAGCCTCAAGGAACACATTATAATTCCCTGTCTTCTGATCCTGCTCTGCATCCTCATAAGCATCCATAAGATAAATAAATTTCCCCAGAAAAAATCCCATATGCCTCAGTTCCTTCTCCCATTCATCCTTGCGCCAGACAAAAATCTCTGCCATAATTTCCCCAAAATAACCAGACGCCAAATCCAAATCCCGGCACTTTTGCTTTTCACATGCATGAATCTGACGCATTTTCTCCTGAATGATCTGTTCCTTCTGCGGGTACTTGTGAGCCGCTTTTCGAAACCGTCTCTGCAGAGACAATGCCATTATTTTACGGTTGATTTTATGTTCATCCTCCCAGTCATCCAGACATTTATAATAGGACAGGAGAAGATTCATGTCCGCTCCATACGCAGAAAACGGATTGATTCTCTGACAATGTTTCTTACAGGGGTGCGCCGCGCATCTGCCGCTGCTCACAAGGGTCTCTGGCTCATACAGGCTGCTTAAGAACAGAATCACAAACGTCATATCATAACTTAACGTCATCTGCCCCAGCCTGCCGTATTCCTTCTTCAAGGATCTGCACAGGCCGCAGTAGTACGACTGATAGAGATCAAATTCTTTAAATTTCATTTCCGGTTTATTTATAATGATATATCCAAACATAATTTTATTCTAATCCTTCCCCTGAGAATTGCAATAAATAAACCAAAAATATTCTATAAAAAAATTATAAACTTTTTTTCTCCCCTGAACTCTGTATTTTCTCCAACCGTCTCAGCCATAAATCGGCGCTGGCGTCGCTCGGCATCCGCAAATCACCTCTGGGCGACACAGCAACCGTGCCGACTTTGGGTCCGTCCGGCAGACAGGAACGCTTAAACTGCTGGCTGAAAAATCTTCGGATAAAGGTTTGCAGCCACTTTAAAATAATTTCCGGCGTGTATTTTGCCCGCCCGCTCTCAGCATCACTGTCAAAAGCATACAATGCAAGCCTGAAAATTTTCTCCGGTCCAAATCCGGAGCGAAGCATATGGTACAGAAAAAAATCATGGAGTTCATAAGGTCCCACAATATCTTCAGTTTTCTGGGATATCCTGCCATCCTCCGGCGGCAGAAGCTCCGGGCTCACCGGAGTATCCAGAACATCTTGCAGGATACCTTTCAGTTCCTCATTCTCACAGATATCTGCATAATATCCCACAAGATGGCGGACCAGAGTCTTTGGCACAGAAGCATTCACCCCATACATGGACATGTGGTCTCCATTGTAGGTTGCCCAGCCCAGAGCAAGTTCCGACATGTCTCCCGTACCGATCACCATCCCGTTTTCTTTGTTTGCAATATCCATTAAAATCTGCGTGCGTTCTCTTGCCTGACTATTCTCATAGGTCACATCATGGACACTCTCCTGCTGCCTGATATCCGCAAAATGTACCCGCACAGCCTCTTTGATATCTACCTCCAGAAAATCTGCTCCCAGGCACTGAATCAGATGCACCGCATTGTCATACGTGCGGTCCGTCGTGCCAAATCCTGGCATCGTAACAGCTTTAATCCCTTTTCGGTCCAGCCCCAGCAGGTCAAAAGCGCGTACCGTAACCAAAAGCGCAAGGGTAGAATCCAGACCGCCGGAAATTCCCACCACCGCGCAGGAACAATGCGTGTGCTCCAGACGCTTTTTCAGCCCCATAGACTGAATCGAAAGAATCTCCTCACAGCGTTTTTGACGTTCTCCCGATTCCTCTGGTACGAAAGGCATAGGATCTATAAATCGGGTAAGACTGGTATCTTCCTGTTTCAAATGAAAAGAAATCTCCTGATAGCAGTCCACCCCTTCCTGAAATGTCGTCATTCTTCTGCGCTGTCCATTGATCCTCTGGATATCAATTTCTCCATAAACTGACTGGTTTTGAAAACGCTCTGCCTCTGCCAGCATAATCCCGTTTTC
Organism: Lachnospiraceae bacterium; assembly: GCA_910575075.1. Classification (GTDB taxonomy): domain Bacteria; phylum Bacillota; class Clostridia; order Lachnospirales; family Lachnospiraceae; genus Petralouisia. The sequence continues at coordinate 75,614 of CAJTCY010000010.1, read as the reverse complement.
CGCAATCATATTGTGCCCCGAAAACACTACATCCTGGGTAGACTCTCCCTCTCCCGCACTGGCGTAGACATAACCGCAGATCAAGCGCGCCGACTGTCCTTCCACCAGGCTCTTGCGGTAACGGTCCTTTCCGGTAATCTCATTGCTTGCTGAGAGATTGACAATCAGATTCGCCCCGGCAAGCGCATGAGAAATGCTGGGAGGATTGGGCGCCCAGATATCTTCGCAGATTTCCGCGCAAATCTTTAATTCCGGCAGACTATCTGGTGAAAAAATCAGACGCCCCCCCATAGGAACCCGTATCTCTTCCGTCAAAGCAATTTCCACTGGCTCCTGCATGCCTTCTGCAAAATGCCTGGCCTCATAAAATTCATTGTAGCTGGGGATACAATGCTTAGGCACCAGCCCTAAGATTCTGCCGTTTGCCAGCGCAGCTGCCGTATTATAGAGCCTGCCTTTATATGCCACAGGAACTCCCACAAACACCAGCATATTTTTCCCGGCAGTATCTTCTGCAAGCTGAATTAATGCTTTCTTTGCCTCTGCCAGCAAAGGGTCCGTCAAAAACAGGTCGCCGCAGGTATATCCTGTCACACACAGTTCCGGAAATACCACAACCACAGCACGTTTCTCCTCTGCCTGCTCAATCTTCTCCATAATTCTGTCTCTGTTATACGCAGGGTCGGCAACCCGAATCTTAGGCGTCACTGCCGCCACCTTGATAAATCCATCCTTCACAGTCTGGCTCCTTTCCTAGAACGTCTTTAATAGGGGATTGCGAAACAACTAAATTATCCGAATTTCATATACAATTATGCTTAAATATTTTATTCACATAAACACACAAAATGCAGAGCGTACCAAACATTTCAATGAGCCTTTTACAACAAAAACCATGTTCAGCAGAGGCCTCCATGGTTTTTAAGTCTCATTTCCATGGTCAGAAATGCATTTCTTAGTGTTTATATGTTAAAATATTTCTTCCTAAATTCTTTGAATTGTATATGAAATTCATAAAATTATTGAGTTTCGCAGTTACCTAAACGTATTTAAAAATGCTCTACCGCTCTTCTAATAATTCCTTTAATTCCTCTGGCGTAAAGACATAGCGCTTATCGCAAAACTGGCAATTGACCTCAATTGGTTCATTGTCATCGATCATCTCCTGGATATCCATTTTGCCGATACTTGCAATCGCACGTGTCACACGCTCTTTGGAACAATTGCAGGCATACTGTACGGGAATTTTATCTGTTATTTCCACGCCAAACTCTCCCAGCAGCTTCTCAAGAAGAGCCTCCGGCGTCATTCCCTGCTCCTGTAAGTCTGTCACAGAAGTTACCTCTGCCACCTTCTGTTCCAAAGCCGCAATCACTGACTCCTCTGTATAAGGCATAAGCTGAATAATAAATCCTCCCGCCTGTTTTACCGTATTGTCCCGGTTCATCAGCACCCCCAGGCCGACTGCCGAGGGTACCTGCTCTGAGGTAGCAAAATAATAGGTCAGGTCCTCTGCGATCTCGGAAGTCTGCAGCGCCACCTGCCCTACATAGGGTTCTTTTAATCCCATATCCTTAATCACGCTTAAAATTCCTAACCCCAGCGCGCCTCCCACATCCAACTTCCCCTGAGCATTTGGAGGAAGCATAACGTCGCTTACCTGCGGATAGCCCTTGACATTTCCCTTGCTGTCCGCTGTCACAGTCATTCCTTTGGCTGCACCGCCGCATTTAATCTGCAGCGTCAGAAGATCGTTCTCCCCTTTCATCATCGTCCCCATCATCACGCCCCCCGTCAGCAGCCTGCCCAAAGCTGCCGTAATGACCGGACTGGTATTGTGATAGATTCTTGCCTGTTCCACCAGCTTTCTGGAAGTCACTGCAAACGCGCGTATCTGATGGTCTGCCGCTGTGGCTCTTACCATATAATCCTGATATTCACTCATAAATCCTTTTTCCTTTCTCTCCTGCAATCACGTAAATTCTCTCACTGTCCTCTTTGACCGGCTCTCTGGTAAAAGCGTCAAAAGCATTCATAAATTCCATCCCTGCCTGCCGCAAAAGCTTCTTGATTTTTTCCAAACCATAGCCGCGCTGAACATGCGTTTCCTCGTATTTTTGGTATAAGCCGGGACAGTCAGGTTCCTGAATGAAAAGCGTCAGGTCATACTGATTTGTCTGCTCTTCTTCGTCGTAATAATTTTCCCAGATAAAGCTTCCTTCCTCCCGGTTCTCACAAATGGTATTCTCTCCTAATATTTCCCTGTATTTATAGAGAGTATTCATATCAAAAATAAATACGCCTCCAGGGTCCAGATAATTATTCACCAGCCGAAATACCGTCAGCAGCTCTTCTTCTTCTAAGATATAATTCAGTGAGTCACAGACACTGACCACTGCTCTCACGGTTCCATACAATTCAAATTCCCGCATATCCTGCAGAAGGTACAGAATATCTTCTGCCTGCCCTTCTGCCTCTTTCGCAATCTGCAGCATTTCCTGCGAATTGTCCACGCCGATCATATCATAGCCTGCCTGCGCCAGCAGCCTTGTCATCCTGCCAGTTCCGCAGCCAAGCTCCAGCACCAGTCCCTGGTCAACGCCCTGTTCTTCCAACAGGCTGATCAGGTACCGGCTCCATTCTTCATAAGGTACGTTGTCCATAAACAGATCATATACCTCTGCAAATCCTGTATACGCTTCCATAAGGTACTTACCCTCCATATTTTATTAATACTAACAACTTTATCTCGAAAAATCAAGATTGTTGACTATTGTTCCTAAAAAACGTATACTGTTTTTATGATTGAAATAACATTATTTTCCCGTGGCGGCGGGCTTTTTAATAAGGAGATTCTATGACCGAAAATTACGACCACTATATATCCCGGCACATCCGGCGCGTTTACCTGAAAAGATTGTTATCCCCCATTATTTATCTTGGTATCCTTGCATCCTTGTGGATCTTCTTTCCCTTGGCTGAAACCTTGTTCCCCCGGCATCTTGATAACCCGCATAATCTGTCTGATTACAGCCATTCCCGCTCTTCCTATATCGAAACTGAGCTCACAGATCTGTATTTTACCGGATATACCAGCACATTCTTTGACCGGACGAATGGCTATTATTACTATACTCTGTGGGAAGAACAATGCGTTATTGTCCTCTTGTCTCCCCACACCTGCGAAGAAGGGCTTCCGCACATAGATTCAGTAAAAATCCGCGGACGTGTACTGGAAGGCGGCAATGCTTATACTTCTCTGATGAATAACCTTGCCGGCGACCTCAACTGGACCAGAGATGGAATTTCTGAAAAAATGAGTTCCTGCTATATCAGCGAACCAGCTTTCCGGCTGAGTTTCACCGCATTTTTCTTCGGTGTTTACTTAGTGACAGGTTTGTATGCCCTGATCCGGCTTTTGCTGAATGTTCTTTATATCTGTTTTCCTGTGCTCTGCCCTGCCTGCCGCCAGCTTGGGCTGTTCGGCAAACCTTCTGTTCTTCTCGCACAGGCGGAGACAGAACTGGCCACGCTGCCTCAGCTCGCCACGGAGGACATGTTTATTACAGAACATTATTTTATTGTTCTTGCCAGCTACGGTGTGGCTGTTATTCCCATTGCGGAAATGCTGTGGATTTATAAATATTCTACCCTTCACAAAATATTGTGGTACCACTTTAGCATCTCCTATACACTGCACATAACTGCAAACAAACACCTATACATCCAATGCCCCAAAAATATGAAATCTGACATTGACGGCATCATCGATTATCTGTCAGAAGCAAATCATAATATTCTTGTGGGGTTCAGTGAAGAGAACAGAATAAAAGTTCACAATATGCAGCACTACCGCCTGCATACCGAAAAATTGACTGCGTTCTTCCAAAAGAAAAAGAACAAAGATGATTTGTCCTAAGGGGTACCAGGCTTGCCTGGAGGATTCCTTAGGACGGTTAGTTTCCATTTTTTATCTTATAGGAAGGCACTTTCACACTTTAGTGTTGCAAAGTATTTTATTCTAGTAGGATTCGGGTGTCAAAAGGTAGTGAAATAAAATGAAGCTGGCAATTTGCACAAATAGGTACAAAAAGTTGTGGATTGTCCTGACAGTTAGAATTTCTTAGTGTTCGATTTAGAACCAGCAATTTCCAAACAGGATGTTTGGAAAAGGCTTATCTGAGCCAGGGATGGCGAATATAAGCTGGTTGCGTAAAATTTCAGTATTTTTTGCTGGAACACTTAGAAATTCTTCTGTCTGGGACAGTTTCCACAACGTTTGTATTTATTTGTGCAAATTGCCAATAAGCATTTATAATACCACCTTTTGACACCTGAATCCTAGTAGGAAAGATACTTTCGTGCTTTAGCGTAACAAGGTCTTTCCTATAGAATAAAAAATAAGACCTCAACAAGCAGGAAATACCTACTGATCAAGGTCTATATTTGATATAGCCATAAGTTTTTTCTTGATTTTTTCCTTTCAATATTTGCACAAAAATGAGAGAAGTCTATCTGGTTAAAAATTTATATTGGCTTTTTTTGCTTGGCTGCATAAATCACGAACATTCAAAGTATAAGTTTTCCCATCTTTGATAAAATGCGTGCCACATTGCCGAAACTCAAAATGCACATTATGCAAGATACATTGCTCCCGTATGGCAAGCACCCATTCATAATCAAGTGGTCTTGCATTTTTATCTGATTCACCACCAACTACCACCAACTCGACATTCTCTAAATAAGCCGAAATGTCTATATATTCTATCAATGGCTGGCAAATAATATTCTTATGCTTAATAGGCAGCTCCTTAAAAATGGAAAGTCTATAATCCGCTCTCTCTTGATTTTCAACCGTACATCCAACGGTCACATTAGCATATCCATCGCTCCAATCGTCTGGAATGCAATCCATAAAACGCTCAATCCGCTTTGTCAGAAAGATAAAATTCAAATCGGAACGCTCCCGTATTATACTCCAACATTCTCCACGCCAACTATCAGCGTCCTCAATAAGAAAATCAGTAGAAAAGCAGAGATACACCATCTGTCCCGATTTTATCTTGTATGCTCCCGATTTGTTTTTAACAATAGGGGCGTAAAAGTTATCTGTCTTTACAATATTGTTTGTGTCAATCCCCCGCTTGCAATCGCCTTTATGGATATAACAGTATTTACACCCTTCGCTGTGTTTGTGGCAACCACGCCACGGATTCCACATTGCCATAGAAGCACCTCTTTTTCTTTTATTGTTTTTACCTGTCAAATGGCTTTTCTGCATCTTTTGGAATAAGCCATACAAGATTGATAATCATATCGCTATTCATATTCTATCATGTCAAAACTCTTTCCAGTATATCTCCGAATGCTTCCCGGTGCTTCTCAAAAACCGGGATCAGTGTATTGTAATCTGTCCTGTCATTGCTCACATATCCGTGGATAATAAAATAATTTTCCACCGCAACCTGGACATTATAAACGGGCTTTAAATGTCCGTTGAGCATATGGTCTTCGTTCATCCTCATAGGAGAGCCGGCGACATATTCAACAACAGCTCTTTACCCGCATATTTTTTGCTTTTTTGATTTTATCCCAAATCCTCACATCTAAAAATGAGCCCCACGGCTCAGGATGGTTGGTAAAGCGTTTTATAAATGAAGCATAACAATATCTTTTATAATCATTTCCATCTTCCAAAACGTATTTGTTTGTCTATATCGGGGGTATATTGCTCTAATTGCGGTTCTTCTGGATTCGCATAACCAATACCGATAAATACAGGTATCATATAGGTTGGCGGCACTTTCAGTTTTTTCTTAACTATGTCGTGTTCTTTATTCAGCGGTATGCGCATTGAGCAGGACAGTCCTTCTGCCGTTGCCGCTAAGAAGATATTTTCTATCACACACCAAATAGTGGCAAAAGGATTTAATTTTGAAACATACTCGCCGTTCAATTCTTTTGATTTGAATAAGGGGATAACTACATACGGCGCTTCTTTTAGCATAGTATATTGCTTGGGCATAGCGTAGCCGTACATCTTTTGCCCCAATGTAATCGGATAAGGTCTGGGCATATTCAGATACCTGTCGGCATCGAATTTATCCGCAGTAGCTTTCGCTTCAGAAAAAGCATATTCTTTTTCTTCATCGGTTCTTAAAACGATATACTGCCAATTACGGTTATGGTCCCAAGTGGGGGCTTTGTTTCCTGCTTCCAAAATTCTTTTAATAACCTCAAAATCGACTTCTGTATCTAAAAATTCCCTTGTCGTTTTTCTTTTGTTGACTGCTTCATAAAGTTCCATATCTCAATCCTCCGTTTCCCGATTGATAAGCTCAGTTAGATTTTTTGTAAATGTCTGTGAGAGGTTTATAAGCTGTTTTTGCTCCTCTTGTGTAAACATAGACATTGCCGTATCTTCCGCCCATGTGATGTGGCGGACAACTTTTTCACAGTAAGCTTTTCCTTCTTCGGTTATTCTTACTAATTTCTCCCGCCTATTTCCTTTGCGTTCCTCAACCGTTACATATGCTTCGTTTAAAAGATTTTTTATAATCAGATTGACTGTCTGTTTAGACTGAAAGGTTCTCTGACAAATTTCCATCTGTGTTACACCGCCTTTGCCATAAAAATCGTCATAATATAGAACATTGACTACTAACAGTGTTTTCATCAGCATTCCGTGGCGTTTCGCGTACTCATCATACAGCGCAATCTGCTCATCCCGAAATTTGCAATATAGATATGCGTTTTTCTTGGTTTCCTTTGTTATATCATCCACCTCCTATAAAGTCAATTACCGTACAGTCAATTTATTGACTGTTTTAGTGTACCAAGTCTTGTTCTGTTTGTCAAGACCACACCTCACGATGTAAACCTTGAGAGCCGCTATAAAGTTCGTCGATGGCTGTGCTTATGTGGACTTTCACCACAGAACACGGACATGCCCGTTATACCCCAAAAAAACAGCCAATAATGCAGGCTGCTCTTTCATAACCTCACAGAAAAATGTGATTCCTTTTTAATCATTAGATGTTTTTTAATTATTGAGTCTACTAAAATTTATCAGCAAATATGATAAGAACAAATTAGGCACTTTACATTCCTCACATATTAAAACTACACTGCTCAGAGGGCATTTTCATACTATCCAATGCCCTCTATAGCTTTCTAATCTTGCTTTTATCTTATTTTATTCTTCTTGCTCAATCCACTCTGATGGAACAGCGTTTTATATATTACTCGCTTATCCTTAGGAACCTGGATAACTGCCTTTACAGGAATGCCTTTGAAAGCTTTTTTATTCACGCTTTTTGCAGTCAGCTTCCGAGCCTTGATGTCAAGTTTCTTTAATTTCTTACACCCAGAAAATACATTGGAACCAATTTTTGTCACTCTTGCTGGAATCGTCAAGCTTGTTAATCGTGGGACTGACTATTAACCGACAGCCCCTTCTTTTTACATTTCCCCACCTATGCGACACTCCCTTAATCTCTGGTAAAACGTGGCTTGGATCATATTGCATTTCTGATAAGTCAAATAATCATGATTCCTTTTTTGCATTCTATGCTATAATTCTCTGATGCAAATATAACAATATAGCACGAAATAAAATGGAGTATAGATAAATGGACAATATATTTTCATACTTAGAAACTTTAAACAACTTACAGAGAATGACAGATTTCCCTGTTACAAAGATTTACCAACAGCAAGCCTCCCTTATCCCCCATACATCAAATATACTTACGGCGGCACAGGCATTAAATGAGTATAATGGAATGTATGAAACAATAAATACATTGTCCCCATTGCTGTCATTGCATGAAACAGATCAGGTGGGAATCCGTGCAGCCTTGTCCACAATGACATCCTTTACACGCAGCTTTTATGAGCAAACACAGTTTATCTCTAATATCTCACAAACATTACAGCCCATATTGGATAGTTATACCATCAGGTATTCTCCTACTTAGCCGAACACCCCAATGAACTTTATAATCTTACTTCAAGAGAATTTGAAAAATTCATGGCACAGCTTTACCATAAATTAGGATATAATGCTGAATTAACCAAAGCAACCAGAGATGGCGGAAAAGACATAATTCTCCGTAAACCGGATATATTAGGGGATATGGTATTCTACGTGGAATGCAAACAGTATAATGCAAAAAATAAAGTAGGCATTGATATAGTCCAGCGTTTTGCTGGGATAATCGAAATGGACAAGAAATATCTTTCAGGCAGAGTGATACGCTCTGTCTTTTTCTTGCAAAACACCAAAAAATTCTCCTAACACCCCTTGAACCGATTGGGTATATATGTTATGTTGATAATATAAAAAGCAACCGCCCACAAGATAGGTTGACGAAATGAAAAGCAGAAATTCCTCGGCTCGCCAAAGGAGTCCACTGAAAAAGAGTCTGTTTTATGCAAACGTATGAAGAAGATTAGCGTGTTCACTGTGTGTATCACAGATAATGGTTTCAGAAGAGCTTTTTGATTTTGCTCCTTCTTTAAAACAACCTTCTTTATAAGGACACCGTTTGCATTTCTCTATATCAAAATAATAGCACACTCTTGAGTTTTTACCTAAGGACTTTCTACTGTCCTTTTCCTTACGGACGGCCAGATATCCCGCTTTGCACTGATACATTCCCGCATCTTTATTAAATTCTAATTTGAAAATCACAATTTTATCAGTGGTTATTGCCTGTCATAGGGCAAATGCAAGGGAAAGAACAAGTGAAAGGCTGAACAGTTACCTTGCAGACATTGACAGACAGCTAATGTAACGCTTTTGATGTTAGGAGTAGGCTTTTAACCAGCTTTTATGTGTCTAAAAGCGTTACCTTTTTCTTTCGATAATCTCTTGGTGAAAACCCTGTCTTTTCTTTAAAGGACTTTCCAAAATGGCTGATTTGCCGAAAGCCTACGCTGTCAGCTATAGTTCTTATCGGCTCATCAGAGTTTTTCAGAAGTTCGGCTGCCTTAGAAAGCCTGTACTGTGTTAGATATTTGTAAGGCGTTGTTTGCAAACTTGCTTTGAAGCACCGCAGACATTCCGATTTGCTGACATTTGCACTCTTTGCCAGACTGTCAAGAGAAATATCTTCTTCGTAATGTTCACTTATGTACCGTAAAAATTTTTGCATACGAATACTCATAACAGTATCGGTGTTTTTGCTTGGCGCTTGAATATTTTTGCATACTTCAAGCCAAAGTGTGGAGAGCAGGCAAAGCACTTGATAGACATAAAATTCGGTTTTTCTGTTTTCAAGGTCTGCAAGGCGGGAAAGGGCAGATAAAATAGATTTGCACCAATCCATTTCTTTCGGAAAGCAGCAGATTGGTAATTCATCTTTGCCCACAATGCGTTCAACAAAAACAGTTGCGGGACTTCCGAAATAAAATTTAAGAAAATAATCGGGAAAAACAAAACTATAAGAGTGTATTTTCTATATGATGAAAGCGCAATCGAATATTTAAAGCAAAAGGATAAGCGCCTTGCAGAAGTGATTGATAAAATCGGAAAGATTGAGCGTGAAGTTGACAGCGATTTGTTTTCTTCGGTTGTTCACCATATCATCGGTCAGCAGATTTCTACAAAAGCACAGGCAACAATCTGGCAGAGAATGCAAGATGATTTTGGCGTTGTGAATGCTGATGCCATTCTTGCCGCTGGAACAGACCGCTTACAGTCATTCGGAATGACTTTTAAAAAAGCAGAGTATATCACGGATTTTGCTGTGAAAGTAAAAAGCGGTACGTTTGATTTACAGGGCATTTGGAATAAATCAGATGATGAGGTAATAACCGAATTGTCAGGGCTAAAAGGGATTGGCGTTTGGACTGCCGAAATGATTTTGCTTTTTTGTATGCAAAGACCGAATGTGTTGAGTTACGGTGATTTGGCGATTCTGCGTGGTATGCGCATGGTGTATCATCACAGGAAAATTGACCGAAAACTATTTGAAAAATACCGCAGACGGTTAAGCCCCTATTGCAGTGTGGCAAGTTTGTATTTTTGGGCGGTAGCAGGCGGCGCAATTCCCGAGATGAAGGATTATGCTCCGAAAGGAAGGAATAATGACAAGAGAAGAAAAAATTGAGATTTGCCAAAGGCGAGACAAAAGCTATAGCGGCAAGTTTTATCTTGCGGTAAAAAGCACAAAAATTGTTTGTAATCCCGGTTGTTCGTCTAAAGTGCCGTTAGAAAAAAATATGGTGTTTTATGATACGTTTAAGGAAGCGTTAGCGGACGGATACAGACCGTGTAAAATCTGTATGAAAGAAATGTGGAGGCAGTAAAATGGTAATTGTTTTGTTTGAGGCAACATTAAAAAACGGCAAAATGGAGGACTATCTTGCACAGGCGGCAGGGCGCTCCTGCGGACTCCAACGAATTTTTCGGAGGTTAAGTTAACTATGCAGTATACAACAAAATATCAATCCCCGGTCGGTGAAATTCTTCTCGCCTGTGATGAAACTGGCTTGACGGGACTTTGGTTTAAAGACGAAAAATTTTATGCTCTGAGTCTTGATCCCGAACACAAAGAAAGAGAAACGCCTATTTTCTGCGAAGTAAAGCGTTGGCTTGACATTTATTTTTCGGGCAGGGAGCCTGATTTTATGCCGCCTATCCATATGATCGGAACGCCGTTTCAGCTTTCTGTATGGAAAATTCTTACGAAAATTCCCTACGGCAAAACAACTACTTACGGTGAAATTGCAAAGCAAATCGCAGAAGAAAGAGACTTAAAGAGAATGTCGGCACAGGCTGTTGGCGGCGCTGTGGGGCACAATGAAATTTCGATTATTGTTCCCTGCCACAGAGTTGTCGGCACAAACGGCAGCTTGACGGGCTATGCCGGTGGTATAAACATAAAAAAAGAACTTTTAAAATTAGAGAACGTTAATATGGAACGCCTATTTGTACCTACGAAAGGAACAGCATTATAAAAATGAAAAGGATTTTAGATGAAGATTTAATTTATGAGGTTTTATCTGTTGTAGAGGAAATACCCGTGGGAAAAGTCGCTACATACGGTCAGATAGCAAGGCTTATCGGCAGAGACAGAAACGCAAGGCTTGTCGGAAAGGTTCTCAGTATGGCACAGTTTTACGGAAAATACCCCTGCCACAGAGTTGTAAATCATTCGGGCAGACTTGCGCCTGGCTGGACAGAGCAGTATGACTTGCTCAAACAAGAAGGCGTTGTTATGAAAAATGACAGGCACGCCGATTTAAAATTTTGCAAATGGGATTGCTGAACGGTACGGAAAAGGAACTGCTATGGAACTAACAGAAAATTTAAAAAACTATTATATGGTCAAGGCACTGTTTTATTTTTTACTAACCCAGTTTTGTATTCGCCCAACACAATCTGATGTAGTATCTTTTGCAAGTTCACTATCAGGCGCAATCATTACTTCGACAACATCTTGAAGTTCTGCAAGATCCCATTGCAAATCAATGCTACCGCACCAAGAATTATATAATATGACCCCTACTGTCCTTTCCCGAATCTGACTTCACAATCTTTTCGGAAGAACGATATTCCATAATAATCAAACCTTTTATATCCTTCTGAACGCAGTTCTTCCATGTATTTCTTATCATAGATCTGCTGTAATTCTCTTTTTGCATCCCTCTCCAAATCATCAATCGAATCCGATACCTTCAATTCCAAAATAAACGACCTGCCCCGAAGAGACGGGCTTTTTACCATAATATCTGAACGTCCGTTTCCCGATTCACGGTTAGACTTTACCACATAATCCTCACTCTGGCTCAATATTCCTGTCAGAAAACCATGGTAAAAATTCTCTGCGCTGTCATAAAAACTGATTGTCCTGAAAAGCTGCCCGTTTAATATGTCCGTCATCCTCCGGGCATCCCCTTCTTCCATTGCACGGTACAAATCATGAAAATTTTCTTTCTTTATCATTGCTTTCAGCCAACACAGAATCGTATTCTGATAAATAGTTTTTACTTCTATATTGGGAATCCGCACCCGTAAAAAAACAGAAGACTCTTTAAAATACTCGCTTTCCTTCGTCAGATACCCTGTAAAATAAAGGAAATTCCACAAATTCTCATCACTGCTATGCATATCTCCATACGTCACTTCCTCATGAAACTGAATATCCAAGGTTCCGCCCTGTAAAAATGCTTTCTTTGGAAATCCGCAGGCACCCGGTAATCACAGCGAACTGCAGATAATCATTTGTTTTCAGTGCAGATTCAAACAAAGAGCGGATAAAGTCTACCATCTCCCCATAAAATCCCCGGAAGTATGCATTTTCTAATGGCACGTCATATTCATCAATCAAAATAACCGTATTCTTCCCTGTAATTGCATGCATACAGCGGCAGAACAACTGTAAGGAACCTCGGACCTCCTTTTCATCCGCTTTTTCCTCAGCAATACGGACATAACGTTCATAATCTTTGGAAGGAAGCAGTTTCTTCCCTGTTTCAACGATACTTCTATGCCTTTCAAATTCAACAGCAATTCCCATTTGCATCGTGAAGTAAGCTTTTTCAAAAGTTTCTTGTTTGGCGGATTTTAATGTCAGGTTCAGAACCGGATACATCCCCATATGGCTGGTATACATCTCTCCGGTATTTATGATTTTCAGATCCTGAAAGAGCTTTTTATTACACTCATTCTTGCCGGAATCCCCTGTATCCTCAAAAAAATACCTGAGCATGCTTAAATTCAATGTCTTTCCAAATCTTCTCGGACGTGTAAATAAATTTACTTTTTCCTTTAAATCCAGCAATTCTTTTATGAGCATCGTTTTATCTACATAGTAATAATCAGATTTTATTATATCTTCAAAATTTTCAACCCCAACGGGTAACGCTTTCTTCATCACTACCGCCTCCACCTGATACTGTTTTATTATGTAACTATTCAGCCCCCTGCCGCAGACATGCCGGCTGCACTGTCATTCGCCCTTATGAGGACTTCTGTCTGTGGCCTGCGGGATTATCACCCTCATGGAAAGAACAAAGTGGGCAGGCCCACTTCAACTCCCCTAACCCCTCACTCATGAGTGGCTGCACACTTTGTCGCGCCGGATGCTTATTGCAAAGCAATAAAATTCCCCTTGCATCCGTGCGCATCCTGCCCGGAGAGCTTTTTATTCTATAGGAAGATACTTTCACGCTTTAGCGTGGCAAGGTCTTTCCTATAGAATAAAAAAACATCCCTTTTCAAATGAATTTGAACGATCTGCATTTTCATTTCCATGGGGTTCTGAATAGTTACTATATTTTTTGTTGCAACCATACATACAATTCAATAAGAGGGAAATAACATTTACTGTTATTTCTCTAACTCTATTAGGACCATCTTTCCGACAGTCCATTTTTATATATGATACGTCCATTTTATGTAACCATTTTCGCTGATTCTTGATTGCAAACATATTTTATTAATTCATCAATGTAACCTATTTTAATTAACTCTTCATATAGTAAATATTTCCAATCATCTTGTCCCATTTTTTTCAATCGAGTATTTTTATGCCCCCTAATAACGCCATCACCTATGATTTTAATATGATCTGCATTTTTATTGTCTTGATTTTGTAACATTTCAAATAATTCTGAAATTTCATTACTGGCAGCATCTTCATACCTATGTATTAAATTTAAATGTATAAAATGTTTTTCGACAATTTGTCTTAAGTATCTATCTGGAATTTTTGAATAATCGGTTATGTATGTTACCTTTGTAGTTTTTTTTATGTCGGCAGGGTCAAAGTCAATCTTAACACTTAAAAATCCTATATTGTCAATGTTATCATAATAAAAATTAATAAATTGTCTTTCGTGCTTAGAATCAATAAACGTATTACTTTTTTTCTTATTACATTTATTACACGAAGGTATTAAATTATTGGGGTAAAGTATAAATTCAGGATAATCTTTCTCTGGTATGTAATGATCTATTTCCTCAATTTTTTCATTTCCGCAATAAGGGCATACTCCTTCGCATTCTTGATACACTTTTTTTAATTCATTCGTTTTCATTTTTTCCTTAAAAGATTTATTAAAAGATGAGTTAATGGCATCTTTATCTTCCTCATCCATAATTTTACTTGCACCTATATTTTCTAATTTATGCTTCTTTTGTTCATAGATGCAGTATCTTTTGATTATATAATTTTTATAATTAGTCAGCCGTTTTGCATAATCTTTGTTTCTTTTTCTTTTTATAATATCTGTTAGTAAAAAACTTGCCTTTGAGTTGTCTGGTTCTGATAACTTTTTCATATATTATTCTTCGCTCTCATATAATAAATTTAAAAATAATTCTGCATTCATACTTAAATTATCAGCAAAAATGTTTTCTATTTCTTGTTTAGACAGACCGTCCTTTTTCTTATTTTTAAAGAATGTTTTATAATTACTTTCATCTGGCCGAACATTAAAAACATTGGTAATTATTCTTGAGATATTATCACCGAAACATTCATCCCACAGCTTGTCCTCATAAAAATCATTATTATCAAATACGCGAACATATTTAGCTGGAATTTCTTGTAATACAATTGGCGAGTGGGTTGATACAATTGCAAATGAGTTGAACGTATCTAATATTTGGGTTAGCATTCTCATGAAACTTGATATGGCATTTGGATGCAAATGAATCTCTGGTTCGTCAATTAAAAGCAGCGAATCCTCAGTAATACTCACAATCACCTGTGTAAAAATGTGCAGTATAATTTTTTGCCCAGAACTTAATGCATAAAAATTTTCCTCTATAATATTCTCTGCAGTTAATTCCTCTTCTGTAAAGATTCTTTTTAAATCATATTCATTATCAAATATGTTAACCATGACAGTGTACCATTCTTTTTCGCGGCTCATTCTTATAATCTCCGATAGATTATTTTTAAAATTGTGATACATTTCATTCTCAGAAATCAATCTATCTCCACGCAATAAACCACAATACACATAACTGCCAATTGTGTTTTCTATGGATGTTTCATCTGCTAATACTTTTCCTTGAATAAGTCCTCTAAAATAATTATCAAATCCTTGAGTTTTTTCAAATTTTTCTATATAATTAACCACTTCTGAAAAATAATTAAATAAAAGTTCGAAATCTTTATCAGTATCTGCCATCCGTTGGCATTTTTTTTGCAGACGTAGGATTTCACTCACGATATATTGCTTCTCTTCAACTATTCTGCTCTTACCATGTCTTTTTCTGAAGGGTTTTTCAAAATTATCAAAAGCACTGTAAGATACAGCTATATATCTGCTGAATTCAGGACGATTATCAACATAACACTGTTCATCCTTTGTATTGTATCCGCTCAAAACACTGGCAAGGGATGATAGCATTTTTGTTTTCCCGGTTCCATTTTTGCCAACAACAACATTTATTCTATTAGGTAATAATGTGTCGTCATTAAATTGAAAATGTACTTTTTTATTGAAGTCTTTGTTATATGTATAAATAAAGGAAACTTTATCTTCAATATGGGTAGATATGCCATAAAACACGCTATGCCCCATCTTGTATGCATGATATGCTTCGCTATCCCGCATAAGAGAAGTATTGATTCCATCTTGATTTGAAAACTTGTCTTTGATATCTGTATTAATTGCAATATCATTTAAGGCTAACAAGATCTCTCTGCCCAATTCTCGTTCGGGATTATTTAATTCTTTTAATTTTTTGTAGTAATCAATATTTTGGCCTAAGGAGCAAAAATTTTTATCTAAATTTTTAAAACTAATAGGAATTATTTGGCGGACTATAGGTTTGAATGAATGCAGAATTTTTATTTTTCCTATAAACGTATCTAGCATAGTTGCATTTTTTGCATAAAACATACGAAACAATGTTTGGTTTCCGAAATCGTCAAAATCATCTGTAACTAATTTAATATGTGGGTATATATCCATGACTTGTGTTTCAATACCATGGTCGATTGAATAACCTTCAACATAGAATTGCATGTCTTTTCCTCATTTGCACTTTCTTTTTTTGATATTATATTCCGGTATTTTTACAGAAAAGTATTAGTTATAATGTATTCTCGGTGTCTCACCGTGCCTGATTTTGCGAGATGATTTTTTGTCAGATGTGCACAAATTTATGAGGCGTACGCGGAACGTACGTTGATTAAATTTGAGTGCATCTGGCGGAAAATCAGTCACAAAGGCAGGTGCGGAGAGATTCCGAGAGTACATTTATATTATGAGGAGGTATGAATCACAGAAATTACGAAAGATTGCTTTTGTGTCTATTTTTTAAGAACACAAAATTTCTGATTTAAAATACCCCATTATAAATATATCAATTACAATACTCTACATTTATTCTACATTTTTCATATAGCATAGTCAATTCTTTTGTTTAAGAAAGTATTAACCCCAGACATCTTTTTATGCTGCTTAAGCATAAAGCTATCTGGAATTTCTGGTCTGGCCAGAACTAGTTTTTTATTAATATCCTCATAAATCTGCTGGAACAAATAGTCCTGCTTCTTTGGGTCTTTCTCCAGCAGGGCATAGGACCATATTAACCGACAAGCCCCTTAAGTTAATGACATTGAATAAATTCAAGGCTTTCAGATTCCGTTCTGTATTATAACAATTATTTTCTAACTCACTTTATCTCCCCTTGCTCTAAAATTTGTTTAAGCAATTCAACGGAACATTCTTCCTCTGGGTCATTTGTTCCAAGTTCACCACGAAATGCCTTAGCAAGTATTGATTTTTTTATCAACTCTAATTTTTCAAATACTGCCTCTGCTGTTTGCTTAATGATATCTTCTTTGTTTACTAATGTTTTAATAACATCAACAATTACTTTTTGTTCTTCTTTGCTTGGTAAAGGTATCTCATATTTTAATAATTTCTTTGTCTCTATACTCTCTACCGTGGTGCCACTTTTCATGCACTTCTCACGAATATCCTTTTCAAATGCTGTACATGCCCAGTACATATATTCTTGTTGAATTTTTTCAGGAATAACTGCTTTTAAGTCCTGATTAACAGTAAATGGAACATTTACCATGCAAATCGGCAAAGTACGTCTCAATATTCCGCTTCTCATAACAAACAATACAGCAGGTTTATCACAATACTGTGCAGAAGAATTATTTACCCCCTCCTGCGTTATGTGAAGCAGACTGTCTTCAAGTAATCTATCTTTCATATCTTTTGAAGTGATCCATAGAATTGTACCACCATCCCAATATTCATTTTTACTGGTTGTTGGTGTTCCACCGCCAAACCAGGTACCACACTCTTTCAAAGAAATAGTTTTCCAGTCCATTCTTGAAATGCCATGTTTTGTTCTCCATCCTTTGGTCAATTCACCAGAAACTGCCTTCTGCAAAATAGAAGTCTTTCTAACTTCATATGCATCAACCACAAACTGTACTTTCTCCTTTACCTCATCCAATTTAGCAAACAAGCTCTCAATTCGATCTACAATGCGCTGCTGTTCTGATAATGGCGGTAATGGTACGGGAGAATTTGTAATATATTCTGCTCTAATATTATTTATGTTTACTCCGCTCGCTAAGGAACGAATTCTTTCTCTGTAAATTTGAGATTGAAAATAATAATCTACATACCGTTTGCAAACCTGTTCTTTAGGTCTAACTAATGTCAAGAATGCTCCAAATGACACATCAGAATAACTAACAAATGATATTCCTGCTCTTCCTATTACCTTTTTACTACCTGTTGACGCTACAATAACAATATCATTTTCTTGTAAGTACTGTTCAGGCTTAATCAGGGATTTATCTACATATATATTTTCTGCATCAATATCAATTGCTCCTTCTAGAATGTTACCACCACGCATTACAAGACAATCATTTTCACACTTAACCGAATGACCTGCATGCTTTTTATACGAAACTCCTCTATATAAGTCTACAAGATTTCCCGCTGTAACCCAACACCAATTCCCCGGTACTTCATACGGCTGCTCCTTTGCAGGCACCAATGCCCGCTCCAGCTTCTCCTCTAACGTCAGCTTTTCTTTCTTCTTTGCTCTCGCCATACTACACCTCTGTACTTTCCAGAGATTTCAGCTCCCTTACCACACTCTTTAACAAATCAACCGCTTCCTCCAACTGGGCAATACATGCTTCCCCGCTTTCAATCGGGTCAGGCAAATCATCATAATCTAATACGGAATCGTCACGAATGAAACCTTTATCCAGTGTATTCCCCAATTCCTCTCTGGTAAATACGTTCCATCTCTCATCTTTTACCGCATGGCGGTCTTCTGCAGTATATGCCGTTATAAAATCCTTGAAATGGTCATATCTCAGCGGATTTGTCTTTCCAAAAGACGGCATATTGGTTCTAAGGTCGTAAAACCATACTTCCTCTGTATTATTTTGGTCGGCTGTTCCTCTTGTAAAAAACAGTACGTTCGTCTTGACTCCCTGTGCATAGAAAATACCTGTCGGAAGACGGAGTACCGTATGCAGATTGCATTTATCCATAAGGTCTGATCGAATCCGCTCACCTTCACCATCTGCAAATAATACATTGTCCGGTAACACAACCGCTGCCCTCGCCTTACCGTCCGTTTTTAGAGATCGGTAAATGTGTTGTAAAAAGTTAAGCTGCTTATTGCTTGTCTGGTAGGTAAAATCATCCCGATTTGCCCGCTCCCCGCCTTTCTTTGTTCCAAATGGCGGATTAGTTAGCACAACGTCAAATCCACTCATCACCTTACCCTGATTGGACAGTGTATCACACAAATAAATCTTTCCTTCAATATCATGAAGCATCGCATTCATCAGGGCCAGCCTGTGTGTTTCATGTACCAGTTCCGCTCCTGTAAATGCCTCCTTCTGTTCAAATTCTGCTTCTTCTTCCGTTAAATCCATCCAGTCATTGGTATGTTCTTTTACATAGCGGTCAGCCGCAATCATAAATCCAAAAGTACCACATGCAGGGTCATTACATCGCTCACACGGCTGTGGTGCGATCAGTTCTGTCATAACATCAATAAGTACCCGCGGTGTGAAATACTGTCCCGCACCGGATTTCTTTTCATTTGCATTTTTCTCCAGCAGACCCTCATACAGATTGCCCAGACCTTCTTCTTTTGCCGAATACCAGTCTAATTCATCAATATTTGTAATGATTTTCTTAAGGTTTGCCGGTTCCTCAATATTACTTCTTGCCCCCTGATAAATCTCCTGCACGCGTCCGGTACAGTTTTCACCAAGCTCCCTAAGCAATTCCTCGTAAAAACGCTTCAGTTCCATGCCTTCTTTCGTTTTTAATATATCCCAACGATAACCTTCCGGAATATTTTTTTCGGAACCCGTTTCTTTTGCCATTTTTAAAAACAAAATATACGTCAGCTCTGTCACATACTGATGATAGGTTATCCCATCGTCACGAAGCACATTACAAAGATTCCACAATTTCGATACAATTTCTGCATTTGTCATAATATAATTCCTTCCTTATGCGGTATACATATGGTTGTTGATTTCATCGATAATTGCATCCAGTTTATTTCCAAATGCCTTATTTATCGCTGCATATCCGCCTTTAATTTTAAACTGCGGCGCTTCAAAAGATTCCTTGTTCAACACAACTTCTTTTAGCAGATATGCTTCTATCCGCTCCAGCCAATTGAGCTGTACCCTGCTTAATTCCGGATGCGCTGCCTTCGTCTTT
This sequence comes from Lachnospiraceae bacterium, assembly GCA_910575075.1. Lineage (GTDB taxonomy): Bacteria > Bacillota > Clostridia > Lachnospirales > Lachnospiraceae > Petralouisia. Next base: position 55,910 of record CAJTCY010000010.1, on the reverse strand, counting down.
TCAATAGCAGAATGAATCCTTTCTTCTTTGCTGATTAATGCATCCCCAATACTTTTCTGACGAATAAAACTGATAATATCTGCGGCAATATCTTCATTTGTCATCTGTTTCCATGCTGTCTGAAGCTTTGTTTCGCTGAAATTATTCCTATCAAGAATCAATTTCAACTCTCTTAATGACTTTCTGGTCATTTCTTTCGGTCTGGTTGCTACAATATTAAGCGCTGCAATTTCATTGATATTATTATCTATAAAATCATGAAACTCTCTTAAATAATCCTCTGGTCTTACAGCATCCCCATACCCTCTTTCATGGCTGGTAATCTCATCCTGTGCATCACTGATAAACTTTGATCTTTCCTGATGAATTCCCCGCACATAGGCAAATGCCTCCCGACTCTTTTTTACTGTTTCAACCGCTTTATCAATCGGCATATTACGAAGTGCATCTGCAAAACTTTCCGGTGATTCGCCGCCGGACAAAGATTTGAATTGCTCTCTGAATTCATCTGTCATCTTGTTTTTGTTTCTCATAATTTTAGCGATAATGACATCAACTTGATTCCTTCTTGCTCTGTCACTTTCCAGATGATCTATTCCATCAATCAAATCATCAAAACCCGCTGTCTGATTCACCACAACTGGTTTCATAGTGGAGACCGGATCTAATGCCTGATATACTCCTACTGCATCATATATCTCAAAATGATCTTTCCCAATCTCTGGACACAGTCTGGTGGCACGCCCAAGCATCTGTTCAAAAAGGATTCTGGAACGGATTCTGCGCAGAAATACCAAATTCACTATTTCTTCCACATCAATGCCTGTGGTCAACAAATCAACTGTTACAACGATATTGGGAAAGGTCTCATTCTTAAAGCGCCGGATTGCTTCCTTGATTTTAACAGGATTTCCATTTTCAATAGAGCCCGTAATCTTCATAACAGCTTCTTCACTGACTCCCTGCTCTGAATAATAGTCCTTGAGAATTCTTGTAATCATATCTGCATGGGCATCATCAACTGCAAATATGAGTGTTTTGCCTTTTTCGTTCGGATCAATATCCTTGGCAATTTCTGCCAAAACAGTTTCATTGAAACTCTTCGTAACAACCTTTTTGTTAAAATCCTCCACCTCAAATTTCAAATCGTCTTCCAGTTCATCACTGTTCATAACAGTATTTGTCACAGGATCATAAATAGGTGCGGTACTTCCCGCCTCAAATACAATGCCTTCCTCACTCAGTTTTGTCCTGATAATATGAGGTGCATCATGATCTACCAGATATCCGTCCACTACAGCCGTACGGTAATTATAAGAATATACCGGTTTCCCGAAGATCTGTGTCGTATGAAGCGCAGGCGTGGCAGTAAGGGCAATTTTAACCGCATCAAAATAATCAATGACTGCCCGGTACTTGCTGCGAAAATCATCCTGATTACGGTAAAGCACTTCGTCTTCGTCCATTTCTTTATCCAGAATATATCCCCTGTGCGCTTCATCTACAATAATGCAGTCGTAATCCGACACTCCTATGCTGACGTCCGATTCATTGTAAAGAATACGTTTTACCAGACTCTGAACCGTAGCAATATGTACACGAGTGTCCTTTTCAAATTCTTTTTCGCTAAGATCTTTGATATCATATAATTGATTCAGCGTTTTTAAATCTTCCAGTTTTACCTCTTTGAAGGTATCCATTGTCTGATCTCCAAGTGATGTTCGGTCAACCAGATAGAGGATTCTTTTAAACCTTTTCGCAGACAAAAAACGGTATATCATGCCAAGAACCGTTCTTGTCTTTCCGGTTCCTGTCGCCATAGCAAGCAGCACCGTATTTTTATGGTCCGCAATGGCTTTCTCTGCTGCCCTGACTGCTTCTACCTGATAGTAACGCAGTCCCAATCCATTTGAATCCTCTAACAACTCATACCCAGTAGCCGCAAGTTTTCTATCCGCTTCTGCAATGTCTCTTTCCAAATCCTGTTCCATCCCCTGAGGGCTTGGCCATCCTGCCAAAGCTTTTGATGTATGAAAGGGCTGTCTGGTATCTAAAAACCAAATGCCGGACATTTCTTCATATTGTTTTATGTAATCCCTGCCGTTCGTCGCAAAAAGGAACGGAACCTTATACTCGCCATACTGTTTCAGCACATATTTTTCATGCTCTGCCTTAATCATTCTCGCATACTCTTTACACTGTCCATCCAGTACTGAGGAAATATTCGTATGTTTCTTCTTCGCCTCAATAATGCCAACCATTTTTTCTCCGATAAAGAGTGCATAATCTGCATACCCTCCATTGCCTGTCTTGGAATCGGTAGGCCATTCTGCAATCGCAAGATTTTTGCCTTTGGCAGGACGAACTCCTTTGGAATAACGGATTTCATCCGTATCTGCATCCCAGCCAACCTTCCGAAGCTGCTCGTCAATCAATTCTCTCGTCTGTGCTTCGGATAGTTTTACATTCATCGCTTTTTTATGAGCAATTGCCCTTCTTACATGATCCGATTTCCCGTCCTTTTGAATTCGCTGCAATTCAACAAGCAGCGTTTTGTTTCGCTCCTCCAACTCCCTATTTTCCTTTTCCAATTCATCCAGACTAATTGTAAGGTCCACTGGTTGGACATAGCCTACAGGATTGTACTCATAATCTCCATATGTCTGCATATACCATACACAAAGTTCATACAAAAGCGGCAGATTATTTAATGCCTTTTCACTCTCGTCTGCTCCGTTATGGGCTGCATTATTACGGTCTATTCGCAAAATATATAATGTATTGTCAATCTCATGCGGCAGTAATTCGTTCTTCTTTAACAGGCGAATACGATTTGCATGTGTATTGTCATAATTCGGCTCCTTTATCCCATCATAAGCAAGCATATATTTTACCATTACTTCTGCTAACATTCCCTGCTTTATCATAGATGTGTTAGGATCTGAGTAAACGTATTTCTCGGACAGACTACCTAGTCTTGCCAAGTCGCACCAACGCGTTTCAAGAAAGGTAAAATTGCTCATTCTCACGCCTCCTCTAATTTTCTATTAATCTCCTCTATCCACCCACTGTCATCACTCTCAAACAGCTTAATAAACTTTCCAAAATTACTGCTTCCAGTAACAGAATCATCCGAATCCAAATTCCTCACTCGCTGGCGCATATCACCATAATTCTCCTCAGTAACATGTTCCATAACTTCTTGAATCTGATCTGCTCTTCCTTTGTAATTCTTCACCCCGATATATTCCTTTATCAAGGGAGCATTCATCGGTTTTGCCGGAGATTTCAGATTTTCATCGGTCCAATGCTTGGATATAATCTGCATTGTACAGGGATTACCAAACATAATCACTTCATCTGCAGCATTATCCACACTGTGAAACTCATTAATCTTGCGTTTAATGTCCTCATACTGCTCATGAGGTTTCTTTTCCGTATCACAAAATACAAGCACTAGTTCGTCTGCTCCATTTTGATATCGGTCCTGATACCTCGCAGGGATATTTCCATTGCCACCAGCATTAACTAATGAAATGTCATATTGCTCGTTCCACACTTTCAAATCTTTCAAGCGTTTAAGATACTCATATTCCTCATTGCCTTCGCAGATAATGCAGATTTTGTGATTATCCAAAAACTTAGGGAGCTTTTTTGGCATCGGCATCATCCCCCTTTACATCACCTTTAATACTAAACAAAGAGTTAATCAATTCCGGATCAGGTAAAGCACCAAGTGCACCTTTCCTATATTTTTCCATAACATCCGTCGTATCTCTCACTCCCTGCTGTGCAGTAAAATCAGCAAGTGAATATACATATACACCTTCTTCATCCTTATGAACAAACCAAATCTGCTCCTTCCGAAACATTCTCTTACAGTCCATAAGGTTAATATCATGTACTGTAAATATCATCTGTGCACTTGTATTCAATTCATTATTAAACATCGCAACAATCGCCCTGGTAAGCTTAAAATGAATACTGCTATCCAACTCATCTATAACTAGAATTCTGCCCTGTTCAAGTGCTTCAATAACATAGCTGGCAATAGCCGCAATCTTCTTTGTTCCTGTGGAATCAAATAACATGCTTGGTACATGAACTCCTTTATATGTGGAAATCAGTCTAATCTGATCCATAATATTTTCTGGAATATCAAGTACTTTCTCGTCCGGCTTTTCATCATCTTCACCAGTTTTCAGTTGTATTTTATCCATGTCCACATATTCAAAGTTATCCATATACAAATCTGCATTTTTTATGAACTCAACAACCTTTTGCTGTAACTGATTCTTATTCTTCATAAGTTCAATCGTATGCTGCATAGGTATGTTATTCATATTGATGATATCAATTTTTTCAGCAAATCCAACAAGAATCTGCTTCATCTCGCTGATATGTTCAAATTTACTTGTATCTATTACATAACATAGCAAATTATTTTTCGATACAACTGGAATCATAGTCTGCACAGCTTCATCAATACATTCATATAGTTCACTGATGGTATCCTTTTTCAACCAGCAAACTTCCTTTTCATTGTTATACTGATCTTTGAATATCTCAGAAAATGATTCATATATATATTCTTCTTTTTCTGCGTCATACTTAAAGTCATAAGAAAACTTTCTTCCAGATGACATAAATGTTACACCTAACTCACATACATCACTCTCAGTAAATATATTAGGCATTAAACCATTTTTCTTATTTAAAAGCACTCTCTTTATTGCCCTAATGCACTTAATCAAACAGGTTTTTCCTACATTGTTTGGACCATATATTCCTACCGTTTTAAGCACATTAAAATTTTTCTCTTTATGAACATTGGCTCCAAATTTCTTATTTCGCATATCTGCTTTCATTGAAAATGTAATGTCATCCTTAAATGCATAACAGTTTTTTGCTCTTACCTCTATAATCATGGCTCATTCCTCCAAGTCACTTTTCATCTTTCCTTATCATTATTGTATCATAAAATATTTTTTATGCAACTTTTTTTCACGAAAAATATATATTTTTATGAATTAATGATATTTCACACAGCAAACAGGCAGCCTCTCAGCTGCCCCTCTACATATGCACTACACAACATTAGTTTCATTCTCTAATCTCACTCAATGCAATTTGCCTCTATACTTTCTTGATTGAAAGCAGAAGTACAATCTCTTCTTAACAGAATAAATATTTTCTATGGGACTGCCTATTTCCCGACAGCCCCGGTCCTTACAAGTTCAGAAATTTCTCAGGAAAACAATCCTTTGAAAAAGTCTATGATAGAACGGAAAAATCCTGCCACCTTATCAAAAAATCCCCCCGCATCAATGTGAGACAGCTTATCGTATAGCTCCTGCGCCTGATCTTTGATGGAATCCAAATCAAGATCCAGACTTCCAATCTTCTGCAGCAATTCCACAAGCTGTGCAATCTCATCTTCTGACAAGTGAATATCAAATTCGCCGCACGCCTTATCAATGACCTGGCGGATATCACTTTCAGAACTTAAATTTTTCCCAATCACTTCCTGTTTCAGATAAGCGATCAGTTCTTCCGCTTTCTCTGAATCTCCTACCGTATCCGCCAAATCACCAGTTAAAACAAGCTCGTTCAATGCCGTATCCATACTCTGTTCTGTGACCTTCTCTCCAGTCATATCTGAATATGCTTTCATAACTCCTACCAGGGCTGCTGTTCCTGAAATTGGAGAAGGTCCTGCCACAATAATGTCTGCATCCGTGATCCCTGCCGTTATCAGTGCATTTTTATACATTCCAATGGTGCAGTAGGAAATGTTCTTAGTCGTGATATTAATTCCGTTTCCCTTATCTCTCTTCACCACCAGAACAGAAGAAAGTGAACGTGTGCCAATCTTATCAGCCGCCACATATTCTCCCAGATACTGATGTTCTTCCTCATTTGTAATATAAATGACATCGTAATCTTCCAGTTCTGCCGGATTGATCCCCAGAAGGCTCAGTACGATATTCTTCTGTCCTTGCGTCAAATTGGCTCCCAGGGCAAGGTAAGGTTTATCTTCCTTAGTAATTGGCTCTGTTACTTCACCTTTCTGTCCAGAGGCATCCACAGCATCCTGGTCCGCCCCGCTGCCATCTGTTTCCGGCTCTTCTATAGAGCTGCCATCTGTTTCCGGCTCTCCCTCTTTCGCTTCTTTCGGAGAACCGCCGTTACCTTCGTCCATGGTGTCTTCGTCTGCTTCTGGCTGGGCGCCTTCGTCGTTCTCCTGCGGGCTTTCACCCATCTCTTCCAGCAGAGCTGCTTTGCTCTGGCCGCTTTCCTCTTCCGCATAAATATGCGCTGGCTGTAAAACTGCTATCGCACAAGCCAAAAACAGCACTGCACATTGTTTGATATGCTTTTTCATAGTCTCCTCCATTCTGCACGCTAACGTACGATTATTTTTACAAATGCTTTCTTAGCCATTTGTAAATATCTTCATAAACAATTTCCTTATCCGTCTCGTTTAATATCTCATGACGGTCGCCAGAATACAGCTTCCAGGTGATATCTTTTATCCCAGCTTTCCGATAAGTATCAAAAGCTGTCTTTACACCTGTACCATAATTTCCCACCGGATCATCTTCACCAGAGACGAAAAACATAGGAAGGTCCCTGGGAATCGACTGGATATTTCCTTTTCGATTGATGAAATGAATCGTGTCAAATAAATTATAAAATCCATTTAATGTAAACTTAAACGTACAGCAGGGATTGCTGTTGTACGCTTTTACAATTTCTGCATCCTTAGTCAGCCAGGAGTCTGTGCTTCCAGCCTGAAACCTTTTATTATTTCCGGAAAAGACCTGCTGGTCCACCAACGGGCTGCGGTAATGCCAGCCTTTAAACAGCGCCAGAAATCTGCACAAAGCCTTGCCTGCTGCCACAGTAACCGTTTTCTGCGTGCCGGTTCCCATAATAACAGCTCCTGCAAGTCCTCTTCCATACTTTGACAAATACTTGCGCAGCAGAAAAGATCCCATACTATGTCCCAACATAAAATAGGGAATGTCCTGGTATTCTTTCTGCATCTGCATACGGAGAAAATTTAAGTCCTCCACCACCAGATCGCTTCCTTTTTCTGGTGCAAAAAATCCCCAGTCATCCTGAGAAACCACAGACAAACCATGTCCCAGATGGTCGTTGCCAGCAACTACAAATCCTTTTTCTGTCAAATACTCTGCAAAAGGCTCGTACCGCTCCACGTATTCTATCATCCCATGGCTGATCTGCAGAATTCCTGCAATCTCTCCCTGGTCCGGCTTCCATGCTATTGCATGGATCTGTGTTCTTCCATCTGCCGATGGATATTTAAACGCAATTTTTTTCATACGCCCTGTCCTTTCCTGCCTAAAATGTGTTTAAAAATGTCCTCAGCTTATGCATATTTTTTCACTACAATCTGGATATTTTCTCTGCCAAGATATGTATTAATTTCTGGATAATATACAAAAGAAACCAGTATTCCGCTGTCTCTTCCGGCAAGCGCCGCCTCCAGCGCCTGGCGACCGTATTTTTCTTCTAAAAATGACAATAGCCCTTCTGCCTTTCCAAAATATACTGCCGTAAATGCTCCGCCTCCAGCGCTTTGCACCTGCATCCTGCACACATTTTGTTTCTTACCCAAAATCCGCATAGATAAAATGCGAATATTCTTGTCCGCAAACACTGGTTTCTCATTTGCCTTTCCAAACGGTTCCAGAATATTCAGTTCCTCAATCAGTTCCCTGGTAATATAATCCAGAGGCATTGGAACATCAATTACTATTTTTCCTCTCAAATCATTATCGGTCAATGTCGTAATTTCATTTAATTTCTGCCGGAAAAGCGCTACATTTTCTTCTGGCAGAGATAAGCCTGCTGCCATGGGATGGCCTCCATATTTCGAGAACAGTTCCTTACATTTCGTCATTTCTTCATACATAGAATACTGCTCAATGGAACGCCCGGAACCTTTGACCCCTTCCTCTGATCTGGTAAGCACAAATACCGGACGGTTATACTGTTCGCGAATACGTCCGGCAATAATTCCGGCCAGGCTTTCATGGCAATCTGGCAGATATATCACCAGTATCTTATCCTCTTTGAGAGAGGTATGCTCCACCAGTTCCTGCGCCTGTAAAACTGCCTGTTCTGTCATCTCCTTACGGCTCACGTTCAGATCATACAGCTCTCCGGCAAACTCTTCCGCCTCAAATACATTCTCTGCCAGCAGCATTTGGAGGGCACGTTTTGCCGTATCAAGGCGTCCACTGGCATTCAGGCAAGGCCCCAGCACAAATCCAATGTGATAAGCCTTAATTCCTCCGGGCGGAATCTGGTTGCGCGCAGCCAGGGCACGTATCCCATAATTTTCGGTACAGTTTAAAGCCTTTAATCCTTCCTTCACTATAATACGGTTTTCTCCCTGAAGATCCATCACATCTCCCACTGTGGCAAAGGCTGCATTTTCCAAATAGCAAAAAGCTTCTTTTTCTGGAAATCCCATCTCCTGGTACAATACCTGTACCAGCTTAAAAGCCACCGCTGCGCCGCACAGTCCTTTAAACGGATACGGACAGTCTGGCTGCTTGGGATTTACCACTGCATCTGCCGGAGGAATCCGGTAAATCCGTTCTCCGTCTTCCTGTTCTTCATAGGGCACCTCATGATGATCTGTCACAATCACTGTCATTCCCATCTCTTTTGCCAGCTCAATTTCCTGGTATGCTGCAATGCCGTTATCACAGGTCAGCAGTATGTCAATTTCTTCTGAATGAGCCTGGCGGATCAGCCGTTCATTAACGCCATAGCCGTCTGTAATCCGGTCAGGAATCTCATAGTCTACCTGCGCCCTGCATCGTTTCAAAGCAGAATACAGAATATAGACAGACTGTATGCCGTCAATATCATAATCTCCCAGAATCCGAATCCGCTTATTTTTCTTGATATTTTCCTGCAGCAGCCTGGCTGCCCGCGTGATATCCTTCATCTGTCCAGGATCATGAAGCTCCTTTAATGTTCCATGGAGATATTCTTCCATGGCCTGATCTCCTATCACTTCCCGGTTGCGGATGATCCTGGCGGTCACCTGGTCAATGCCAAACCGCTTCGCAATGCCTTTAAAATCTGCCTTTTTCGCAGAAACTACCCATTGTTCCATTTTCTATATTCCTTCTTCATATTCTACACTGCAGAGTGTCAATCCTTTTGCAGGCATGGTTATTCCCGCATGGCTGCGCACACCCTCTTCCAAAATGCCGGCAACATCCTGGGGCTTTTGTTTTCCCAGCCCGATTTCAACCAAAGTTCCTGCAATAATGCGCACCATTTGATACAGAAATCCGTCCCCTGTAATCACAATATCAACTTCTCTCTGTTTTTTCTGAATGTCAAGCCGGTAGACAGTCCGTATCGTAGATTTCTTTTTCGATGCTCTGGCGCAAAATCCTGCAAAATCATGAGTGCCCACAAGATACTCCGCTGCTTCTTTCATTGCCGCAAGATCCAGAGGTTCTTTGAGCTGGTACATCCATTTTCTCTCAAATACATTGGGATCAGCACTGTTGAAAATCCGATAACAATACGTCTTCTTCCGCGCTGAAAATCTGGCATGAAAATGTTCTGGCGCCTCTTGTATCTCTGTCACACCGATATCCTCTGGCAGATAATGATTGACATATTCCTTAATCTCCCAGGGCTCCATTTTCACGGTAAGATGTACATTCGCTGTCTGCCCCGCCGCGTGAACTCCGGCATCTGTCCTGCCAGATCCCTGCACCTGTACCGGACTGCCTTCCAGTGCAGAAAACACACTGTTTAATTTGCCCTGAATTGTCACATCTGTACTTTTCTGGCTCTGCCAGCCTTTATAACGGGAACCGTCATATTCTATAATCATTTTATAATTCTTCTGTTTCATCTCTGAATCCCTCTGCTGTCATTATTTCTCCCTGCATCATAGCAAAATATAATGACTTTTTCAAGAAAATATGATAGGATGAAAAACAGGTGCAAAATATTTATACCAGAAAGGGAACCGGCCATGAATCCATTTGATTTAATCGCATTATTAAAAAATCATACCATATATATTCAAACACACAATTTTCCAGACCCGGACGCTATCGCAAGTGCTTTTGGGCTCCAAGAGTTCCTCTCTTATCACGGTATTTCCGCCGATCTTTGCTATGACGGAAAAATCGACCGCCTCAGTGCAAAGAAGATGCTGGAAACTTTCGGTATTACCATGTTATCCAAAGATAACCTGCCAGATATGAAGGCTGACGATTACATTGTACTTGTGGACTCTCAGAAAAATAACAGCAATGTAACAGACTTGATCGGCGATGAAGTGGCGTGTATCGACCATCATCCTATATTTTTTCCTTATGAGTATCAATATCAGGACATCCGCCCAGTAGGTTCCTGTTCCTGTATGATCGCTTCCTATTTCCAGAGTACTGACACACCTCTCAGTCCAAAATGTGCAGCTGCTCTCGCCTATGGCATTAAAATGGATACAGCCGATTTTACCCGGGGATCCACATCACTGGATATGGAAATGCTGGCTTTTCTGTTCCAGCACGCAGACTGGAAACTGGTGGTAAACATGTACAGCAATACCATGGAATTTGACGATCTGCGTGCCTACGGCGCTGCCATCCAGAATATACAGATTTTTGACCGGACAGGCTTTGCATATATTCCTTTTAACTGTGCCCAGGCATTAATCGCCATTATCTCTGACTTTATCCTGTCACTGGACGTAGTAGACATTGCTGTTATCTACGGCATACAGACAGACGGCATCCGTTTCTCCATCCGCAGCGAACAGGAACAAATACATGCCGGCAATCTTATCGCCCGTGCCCTGCGCTCCTGGGGCAGCGGCGGAGGGCACCCTTCTATGGCAGGCGGCATGATCCCTTCTGAAAATCTAGCCTTGCTTGGAGAAGATATTCATGCTTCTATTCAGGATGCATTTATGCAGGTTATTTCACACATAGAGAAAAAAGGACTGCCGCACTAAGCATGTTTCAAAGGCATGCCTGTTAACAAGCTTCAAAAGGGGCTGCTGCAAAAACAGCAGCAGATATCATACAATCCATCTTGGGAATCGTATATATCGTATCTGCCTGCGTTTTTGCGGCAGCCCCTCCGCCTGCGGCGGATGCTTCACGGCATATTTCAGAAGAACAAACAGAACCTTTATATTATCACAACAATATAAATTACAGCTCGCAATTATTTACGGTTCTCGGGAAGGGCACCACATCTCTGATATTTGTCATACCTGTCAGATACATGACACACCGCTCAAATCCCAAGCCAAAACCTGCATGTCTTGCAGAGCCGTATTTGCGCAGATCCAGATAAAAGTCATAATCATCCTGGTTCAATCCCAACTCATTCATGCGCTGGCACAATTTCTCATAATCATCCTCTCTCTGACTTCCACCAATGATCTCGCCAATTCCAGGAACCAGACAGTCTACGGCCGCAACTGTCTTATTGTCTGGATTCAATTTCATATAAAATGCCTTAATTTCTTTGGGATAATCTGTCACAAATACCGGACGTTTAAATACTTCCTCCGTGAGATAGCGCTCATGTTCTGTCTGCAGGTCAGCCCCCCAGGATACCTTATATTCAAACTTGTCATTATTTTTCTCCAGAATTTCAATGGCTTCTGTATAGGTCACATGTGCAAACTCGGAATCTGCCACATGTTTCAGACGCTCCAGCAATCCCTTGTCCACAAAATTATTAAAAAACTGCATCTCTTCCGGCGCATGCTCCAACACGTAATTGATAATATATTTAAGCATGCTCTCTGCCAATATCATATCGTCCTTGAGATCTGCAAATGCAATTTCCGGTTCGATCATCCAGAATTCTGCCGCATGTCTGGTAGTATTGGAATTCTCTGCCCGGAAAGTCGGCCCAAAGGTGTAAATATTTTTAAAAGCCATAGCATAGGTCTCACCGTTTAGCTGTCCGCTCACTGTGAGATTCGTAGGCTTGGTAAAGAAATCCTGTGAAAAGTCCACAGTCCCGTCATCATTTTTGGGAATATGATTCAGATCCAGCGTAGTTACCTGAAACATCTCTCCAGCGCCCTCGCAGTCACTTCCAGTTATAATCGGCGTGTGCACATATACAAAATCTCTTTCCTGGAAAAATTTGTGGATCGCATAGGCAATCAAAGAACGCACCCGAAATACTGCTTCAAACGTATTGGTTCTTGGACGCAGATGAGAAATCGTCCGCAGATATTCAAAACTGTGGCGTTTCTTCTGCAACGGATAATCTGGCGTAGATTTTCCCTCTATGATCACTTCTTCTGCCTGAATCTCAAAAGGCTGCTTCGCCTCTGGGGTCGGGACCAGTTTCCCGGTAACGATAATTGCAGCCCCCACATTTAACTTTTCCACTTCAGCAAAATTCGCAAGCCCATCGTGATACACCACCTGAAGCGGTTCAAAAAAAGTTCCGTCATTTACCACAATAAACCCAAAATTTTTAGAATTGCGGACGCTTCTTACCCATCCCCCGATACTTACTTCCTGTTCCAGATATTCTTCCTTTCTACGGTACAGATCCTTAATGTTAATCAATTCCATAACTCTTCTCCTTATTCATTCTTTTGCAGATCCTGTGTTTCGGCAGACCCTGCTTCTTCATCAGCCGCCTTCTCACCGTCGTCCGCTTCTGGCTGTGCTTCTGCAGAATCTTGATTGTCAGCGGAGTCCGCCTGATCTTCATAGGTAACTTTGGCATTATCTATGAGCAGATCCATAGTTTTGTCACTGACATAGGCATTTTTTACATAATCCTCACCATATTGGTTAATCAGCGCTTCCTCACTTTCATAGCTGAAATCTGTCACTACGCTTTTCTTATATTCTGCATACCCTTCTTCATCCGCCTCAATGTTTTCCTTCTTGGCAATTGCCTCCAGAATCAGCTGGTTTTCAAGGCTTTCCTGCAGCATCTGCTCCACCTGTTTGTTAAAATCATCTTCTGTAGTCTGCATCTGGGTGTAATAATCTTCCATGGTCATGCCATAACTGGTTTCCACATTTGCCTTAAATTGTTCTTTGTACTCCTTAATTCTGGTATCCAAAAGTTCCTGCGGCACTTCCACCTTACAGGTCTCCCGCAGCTTCTCGAACAGTGCATTCTGAGTATCGGTCTTCTTATTCGTCTCATTATTGCTCTCAAGCTGTGCTCTCACTCCCTGTTTCATCTCTTCTACATTCTTATAACCCTGAGAAACAAAATTACTTGCCACATACTCGTCTGTCAGAGTATCATAAGTCATATCTACCTTCTTGACAATCTTATTGATGGTAACATTAAATACCACTGCCTGGCCTGCCAGCTCCTGATTTCCGTAATCCTCCGGAAATGTCAGATCTAATGCCACTTTTTCGCCAACTTTCTTGCCGACCAGTCCATCCTCAAATCCATCAATAAAACTGTCGGAACCAATTTCCAAATTGGCCCCCTGCGCCGTTCCTCCGTCAAATGCCACGCCGTCTTTCAATCCTTCATAGTCAATATTGGCGATGTCACCCTCTTCCACTGTGGTCTTATCTGTATCTTCATATGCAGGATAGGACGCCAATGTACTCTCAATATTACTCTTCACATCCTCCTCCGTCACTTCATAGCTGCCCAGAGCAACTTCCAGACCCATATACTCTCCTAACTGCACGCACTTCTCCACATCGTATTCCACCTGCTGGGGCTGGCTTACCGCGCCTGATTCCTCAGTATCATCTTTTGTATCTTCCTGAACATTATCCTGTTTGCTCTCTTCCTTTTTGTTCCCGCAGCCGCCAGCCAGCGTCATGGCACAGACAGCCAGAATCAATACTAATATTTTTTTCTTCATAAATATTTACCTTTCTTTCACAAAATATGAAATTACCTTTCTTCACAGTAATTAAGGATAGCACACTTTTTCTAAAATGGAAAGGCTTCCCTGTTACAAATCACAAATTAATCACAATCTCTCTGTGGTTTTTGTAAAAAATATGATAGAATATAGCATAATGAGGGACACACGCAGTGGGAAGAGTCCTTAGGTAATTGCGAAACTCAATAGTTTTGAGAATTTCATATACAACTCAAAAAAATTAAGAAGAAATATTTTAGCATATGAAACGCTAAGAAATGCATTTTAGCGCCATGGAAACGTACTCCAGAGCATCCCTCTATGTCAAAAAACTGACATTACTAAGGAAAAAACACAAAAATCATGGAAGCCTTTGCGGAACATGATTTTCGTATTAAGTGGTTCGTTGTAATGCTTGGTGCGCCCTGCATTTTGTGCGTTTCGTATGAATAAAATATTTTAGAACAATTGTATGAATTGTATATGAAATTTCGATAACTTGATAGTTTCGCAATTTCCTAGAAGAGTCCTTCGTGAAAGGAGTTCACTATTATGAATACAGACCATTTGGCTCTGCTGACAGACCTATATGAATTATCTATGATGCAGGGTTATTTTAAAACAGGAAACCATGATACCGTGGTCTTTGATGCATTTTACCGGACGAATCCAGACAATGGCGGCTATGCCATCTGTGCCGGCCTCGCTCAGATCATTGAATATATCGAACAACTGCACTTTGACCCTTCTGATATTTCTTATCTGAAATCTCTGGGGATTTTCAAAGATGATTTCCTTTGCTATCTTGAAAATTTTCGCTTTTCTGGAGATATTTACGCAATTCCAGAGGGTACGGTAATCTTTCCCCGAGAACCACTGGTCAAAGTAATTGCCCCTATTATGGAAGCTCAGCTTGTTGAAACTGCCATTTTAAATATTCTCAACCACCAAAGCTTAATTGCGACCAAAGCAGCGCGTGTCTGTTATGCAGCACAGGGCGATGGCGTCATGGAATTCGGGCTGCGCCGTGCCCAGGGACCGGATGCCGGCGTCTACGGCGCCAGAGCCGCCATGATCGGCGGCTGCTGCGGTACCTCTAATGTACTCTGCGGCAAGCTTTTTAACGTTCCGGTAAAGGGTACGCATGCTCATAGCTGGATTATGAGCTTTCCTGATGAATATACTGCTTTTAAAACTTACGCACAAACCTACCCTTCTGCCTGCATTCTGCTGGTGGACACTTACGATACCTTAAAATCCGGCGTTCCCAATGCCATCCGTGTATTTCAGGAAATGCGCAGCCATGGTATGACGCTCACCAATTATGGTATCCGCATGGACAGCGGAGATCTTGCCTATCTCTCCAAAAAGGCCAGAAAAATGCTGGATGAAGCAGGATTTGAGGATGCCGTGATTTCCGCCTCCAACGACCTTGATGAATATTTAATTGAAAATTTAAAAGCACAGGGAGCAGCAATTACTTCCTGGGGCGTAGGCACTAATCTTATCACTTCCAAAAACTGCCCTGCCTTTGGCGGGGTATACAAACTTGCAGCCATAAAGAACCATCAGGGAGAATTTGTTCCTAAAATTAAACTCTCAGAAAACACAGAGAAAATCACAAATCCTGGAAACAAGACAATTTACCGCATTTATGAAAAGAACTCTGGCAAAATCAAAGCCGACCTGATCTGCTTAGAAGGAGAAACCTTTGACTGTAAGGAAGACCTTCGTATCTTTGATCCTTTAGAGACCTGGAAATCTACCCTTCTAACGGGCGGCTCCTATACAATGCGCCAGCTTCCCGTGCAGGTCTTTGACAAAGGACGGTGCGTTTACCATTCTCCCAGTGTTATGGACATTCAGAACTATTGTGAACAGGAAAAAAGCACGCTCTGGAATGAGACAAAGCGTTTTGCCAATCCAAGTAAAGTGTATGTGGATCTCTCCGACAAACTATTTGAAATGAAACGAAACATATTAAGAAATTTTTCCTAATCGGCATATCAAATACATGTGCTTCGCCAGACGCAGACGGCAGAGCCGAGCACAGCCGCTTTCGCGTGACCAGGTCTTTCCTATAAGATGAAAAAAAATGCGTTTTACGCATTCTCCGCGCGTGAGCGGGCTGCGAAGCAGCAACTTCTTCTTCGCGAACTGCCCATACACGGCGGTGAATCGTCAGCATTGAGATTCGTTGATTTTATCCTCTCCGCGGATTTTCCTGTTTTTCCGTTCTTCCAATTCCGTAATTTGGTTCAGTAAACAGTCTGAAAAAGTTCCCTCAATCGGCGTAACTTCTTCTGTTGTAAAGTAGTCAAGAAGGACAATTTTATTATCCTTATCAAAGCAGAATATTTCATCACCATTTCCTATGATGGATAAGAAAGGAATAAAATCGGTAAAACCTTCATCGTGCAATTCTTTTGTTTTTTCTCGAATATCCAGAAACTCAGGTATTTTATCTGCAATCCCATAGACGATTATTCCACGGCAGAACGACCAGAATGGGCCTATATCATACGGTTTAGCCTGCGGCCAGATTTCTTCCCGCACTTCCATATAAAGTCCACCTAATGGAGACATCGTAAATTCTCTAAAATCAGCAGGAAGGTTTATTTGATACTGATTTTCAAAATTCTTTATATCCTGCTCCGAGGGTTCATTTCCCATGCAAGCTACAACTTGGTAAGTCTGCTTATCATAATTACGGAAATAATCATAAACTTTTTCTAATGACATAACTGCACCTCTTTCAAATATTCTTGTATGAATAAAAACATTCTCCCTTCCCTGCCTGTCCGAAAACTGGAAATAGTTATATTCGTTTAATCCTTATAGTAGTTTAGCATATGTTCATAAATGGTTCTGGTCTGTTCTTCATCTCCCCATGATAAAGGGTCATCCGCGTAACATAGCGCCCAAAATGGTTCTATGTCCTGAATATTCCCAGGCAGAATTTCCCATAAACCATACATCCGACTTGCAAAACGTTTTATATCCGGACAGTCTGCATAAACGGTCTTTAATTTGCTCATTAAAATTCTGCCAAACCGTTCAAGGTCAAAATGATCGTAATCAACATGCGTCCTCATATAAATACTGGCTTTTCTAATGTCCATTTCCCATTCTAAATAGAGCAAATCTTCGTTTTGGAGATTGTTGAGAAATAATTCATCAAGCCGTTTTCTGTACTCGTTTTCTGTTACTAATTCCTCATAGAGCAAAATTCCATAAACCAACAACTCCTCCATGATAACTCCCCCAACTTCAAATCTATTGCTTTATTCTTACTGCTTTAGGCTCTTGCCGCACCATCGACGGACAACACCTCTCCTGTCACATAGCTTGCCATATCGCTTGCCAGGAATAAAAATGCATTGGCAACCTCTTCCGGTTCTCCAACTCTGCGAAGCGGGATAGTTTGAATCAATGGCTGTATCATAGCATCCGGCAGGGCTGCCACCATATCTGTTTTTGTAACCCCAGGAGCTACCGCATTCACCCGGATATTACTAGGTCCGAGCTCTCTGGCCAGGGAAAGGGTCAGTCCGTTTACAGCAAACTTGCTTGTAGGATAGGCAACGCCACTTGGCTGACCGGAAATGCTCACCATAGAACTTGTATTAAGAATACATCCTCCCCCCTGCTCCTTCATAATCTTTACTGCCGGCTGCACGGCATAAAAGATTGCATTTACATTTAATTTCATCACTTTTTCAAATTGAACAGGATCATAATCATCGACTTTTGTACTGTCAGACACTCCAGCGTTATTTACCAGAATATCCAGTCTGCCATATTTCTCTTTTACATTCTCGATGACCTTTGCCACCTGAGCTGCATCTGACAAATCCGGACTCGCTCCTTCCACAACCCAGTCTGGATTCTCAGCTTTCAGCGATGCAAGCGCTTTCTCCACGGTCTCAGCTCTGGAACCAAACAACACCACTTTCGCGCCATTTTCCAGATACTTCCTGACAACTGCATAGCCGATCCCCCGGGTACCTCCAGTTACAACCGCTACCTTACCTTTTAACATGCTTTCTTCCTCCTTCAATACTAGTACATCAAAAAACTTAATTTTCGCTGTACTAGTCTCTGATTTTATTCCTTATTCTCTCCCTAATGCATATCTGTCATTCAAAGATTAGCACAAATCTCCAGAAAATGGAAGCGTTTACCCGGCTGAACCCTTAAACTTTTTCCTGTTGATACAGTAAATAATAATGATATAGCATGTCACTTTTTTATAAATTGCTTCATTCAAATTTCTCAGATTTTCGACAAGTTAATTTGATATAATCTTCTCAATAACATGCTAATTTGAGTTTTTCTATTTTTTATTCACAAAATCAGAGAACTCAAAATTACATAAATATTGATTTCTCGATATTATATAAAACTTTAAAGAGGTGAAGTATGCAAACAAAATTTCGTGAAAGTATTATTATATATGCCAATGTATTAAAAAGATTTTTTAATACTGATGATCCTATAGTAATAGCAAAAAAGTTCCATTATACTGTTCGCTACCCTGACACGCCTATTGAAGCTCTGCAAGCAGAAGTATATAAAAAAAGAAATGGAGAACGCATTATATCCATTAATTCTTCTTATGATAAAACTTCAAAAAAAGTTCTATGTGCTCATGAATTAGGCCATGCTATTTTTATGGATAGGTTCAAATTAAATTATAGAGATACACGTCTCGATTATGAATATGCTGCCAACTTATTCGCTGTTGCACTTTTGTTTGAGCCTGATGATTTTAATATCCCTTTAACACAAATGACAAATTTTACTTTGCAAAGTATTTTAGATTATAATATTATAGACCCAACCAAAACAGACGTTCCGCAAGAGAGTTAAAACGAAAAGACTTTATAATCAGCCACATTATTAAATGGCATCCATAAGAATGCTTTGATAGAAATGCCGCAGTAAAAAAACTGATTGAAATTACGAAAATATATGACCATAATAATGATGGAACATTAAATCGTTCAGAATCTGCGCAGGCTGCAAAAAAATTTGAACGAGTTGCATATTTATTTGGAATAAGGATTGAGTAAAGAGGATGTAAATATGACGAAACCTACATTTTCGATTTTAGTTGATACAGAGGAAAATACCAGTCTTGCTATTCAGCAATTAACACAGATAGCTTTGGAAGAAGATATTATAACACAAGAAGATTTAGAAAAAATGGATGAGGAGAAGAGGTGGTTGCTGAATGTGCCGTAAAAAATGGACAATTATTATTTCATTTATTGTAAAACTTTGGGAAATAATGTTCCTAATCGGAAAACCTATATGAAAATTGAATGATATGAATGAATGTATGTTATGTGCATAAAAATACATAAGTAAAGAACTTTGCCTTATAGCAGTCAAGTGGGATAAGCTAAAAATGCTTATCCCACTCTTCATTGATATAAACAAGAAATTTACCATTTACACCGTACGGAGCTTCATCCGGTTCACCAAAAGCCCAACGGAGAAAAATGCCAGCGCAAACAGAAGGACCACCAGATAACACTGATAAATATTCCCGGCTCCTGCAAAACTGTCTGCCTTCTGTATATCTCGGTTCGCAATCACATACCAGTAAGATGGAATAAACTTTGCTGCCTGCTTCATGCCGTCACCCATCAGGTCCAGCGCCACAAACACGCCTCCCAGAAAACTGAAAGAAAGACTGAACACATTGCTCATAATATTCAATTCTGGCATCGTGCGGGCAAACTGTACGCAAAACCAGGCAATACTAGCCGCACAAATACTGAATACGAGTGCATTTAAAGCACTTAATACGCCTCTAACAGTAAACATATAATTTCCGGTCAGACACAGAGCCATCACCATAAAAACCGCGAATACTGCCAGCGTAAACAGAATACATCCCAAAATAATCTGGATATTCTGCTGAAAAAAAGACATGGCGGAACACTTGTTTCTGGCTGAGAGATCTTTATCACGAAAGGTTTTCATAACAGCCCCCAGCCCCAATATCATAACCACCAGAAATACGTACGGCACATATTGAAAGAAATAGAAACCGATCGGCAGAGGCTTGCTGTCACTTTTTTCCAGAAAGTTAATTTCTGCTTCCTGCCGCATGTCTTCTGCAGACAATTCCACCGCTCTTGCTGATTCCATTCCTGCTCTGAGATACATACTTGCCGTGTCCAGATACTGCTGTATTTCATTTTCAACCAGGGAAGCCGTGCTGCTGCCCGGCACTGCTGTACCTTCCAGAAGTTCTTCTCCTTCCCCTGCTGCAAACCGCTCTGTAAAATCTTTTGGTATTAACAGGACATAATCAATTTCCTGATAATACATGGCATCTTTCAAGGCTTCCCGGTCTTTTGGAACCTCCTTGATCTGATTATGCTCTTTCAAATAAGAGACCAATCCCTCGCCCACTTCTCCCTGATCCTGGTTTTCCACCGCAATTTTCAAAGATACCTTGGAGAATTCCATCACTTTGCTCTCCTGTACAGACCGGCTCATTGCAATAGCTATCAGCAAATAAATAACAATATACATTAAAGATTGTGACTTATGTTTGTACATCACTTTACAGAATACTTTAAATACTTGCATAGCGTTCCCTCCTTATCATTGCAAATGCACCAGTTCCTAAAACTGCCGCAATCACGAGCAGACTGGCCATACACTGGGCATATCTGTCATACCCTTCATAAATGTTCAGACTGTACAGCGCCTTTACAATCAGCGACGCCGGGTTAATACGGTTGACAATCGGTGCATGATTCTCAAGAAAACGATACATGTTTCCAACCATCAGACCCGCAAGGAAACTTGAAAGCATCATACTGCAAATGCAGACGCCCTCTTTGAGACTCTCTCTGTAAGTCCCGACTGCCCCGATAAAAAATCCCATAAAAATTCCTACAATGCTTCCCACCAGTGTAGTCAGCAGCACAAAACCAAATTTATCTCCCAGGGAAATTTTCAGTGCAAACATCAGATAACAGACTGCAAACACCGTACATAGAAACTGAACCGTAATTTTTGCCAGCAAATCCGGCAGTATCATCTCAAGACGGCTGGTTCCCGAGACAACTCTTCTGGCTGCAAGATCCGACAAATTTGCCTTGAAACCCACTGCTATCTGCAGTCCCATGGAGACGCCCATCAGGCAATTCATAGCAATCAGTGCATAGAAATAATCTGTCATAGCATTTTTCGGAGTATCCGAGATAGTTCCCTCTTTTAAATACCGGCATTGCTGGTTTATTACCTGCGCAGCCTCTTTTATGCCTGCCGGATTTTCCCTGCTGATCTGGTGCATGGTACGAAACACCCGCTGGTACTGCTCCAATATAGAACTTAAAATACTCTGGTTCATCCCCTGTTTCGTCACTGTCAGTGTAATATTTCCGCTCTCTTGCGTTCCCGATTCCCTGCTGTAATAAATGCCCTCCACCTTTTCTTCTTTCAAAAGCTTTTTGGCTTCACCGCTGTCTGATGCAATAACCTCCACCAGTTCACTGTCCTCTTCCAGAAATTTCAAAGTCTCTGCAAATGCCGGACTGGCTCCTTCTTCTGCCACATAAGCTACTGGAATCTGATGGAAAATCACCTCTTCATTTAAAAATTCCCCGAAAGCCGCCCGGAACAATGTACCCAGAATAATCGGGAAAATCAGACTCCAAAACATAATCAGTTTCTGGCGGGTAGTCTGTCTGATACTATATAGATATAATCTGAAAAACATATCTCTTCCTCCTATTCTGCTGAGTCACGCAATTCCTTGCCGGTGATCTCCAAAAACACATCATTCAGCGTGGGCAGCTCTGCATACACCCTGCCGAAACTGATTTCCTGCCTTGTCATATAATCCAGGATATGTATCAGGTTATGCTTTCCGCCGCTGCAGCGGATTTCCAGCATACCCTCCCGATAATCCACCTGGTACACATGATGCAGTCTCCGAATATCCTCTAATTGCTCTGCTTTCAATTCCCAGACTTCTATGTGAATTTTTTCACCAGTCTTAATCATTGCTTTTAATTCCTCTTTCGTTCCCATCGCCACGCATCTGCCCTTATCCAGAATTGCAATGCGGGTACAAATCTGTTCTACCTCTTCCATATAGTGGGAGGTATAGATAATCGTCGCCCCCTCCTGGTTCAGCTTCTGTATTCCTTCCAAAATCCTGTTTCGGCTCTGGGGGTCCACCGCCACAGTCGGTTCATCCAGAATAATCAGTTTGGGTTTGTGGGCAATCCCGCAGGCAATATTGAGCCTCCGCAGCAGCCCGCCTGACAATTTCCTGGGATAAAATCTGCGGAAATCTTCCAAACCTGAAAATACAATCGCTTCCTCCACGCACCGTTTCCGTTCTTCTTTATCCCGAATATAAAGCCCGCAGAAATAATCAATATTTTCCTGTACGGTCAATTCCTCAAACACCGCCACATTCTGGAGAACTACGCCAATCTGCTTTTTACTGTCATAGCTGTCTGGCTGCATCTCTTTTCCAAATACCTTCACGCTTCCCTTGTCAAACTGCAGCAGCGCTAAAATACAGCTGATCGCCGTGGTCTTTCCAGAACCATTGGGTCCCAGCAGCCCAAACACCTCTCCTTCTTCTACTGTAAGGTTCAAATGATCCAGCGCTACCAGCTCCTTATATCTTTTCACCAGATTTTCTATCTCAATCACATGCTTTGTCACAAGATTTTCTCCTTTCTTAATTGTATATCATAGGACTCGGTTGTCAAAAGGTAGTTTTACAAATGCTTATTGCCAATTTGCACAAATAGGTGCAAATTGCCACATCATTTTTGACCACCTTTTGACAACCGAATCTATCATCTATTTACATTGTCATTCTAGCAGACTGGCACGGCAGATAACAGTGTTCATTGTCATTCATTCTCATGACAAATGTCATATTCTTACATTCAAAACCATTGAAACTATTTGCTGTGATCTGTAATATAAAACAGATATGATTAATAGACAATTTCTGGCATCCTTAAGATATGCCATTAAGGATTACCTGCGTTTTTACAGCGAAGAACGTCCGCAGGACAGATACCACTGTAAGACACCATTAGAAGTGCGTCAGGAGGCAATGGCTTGTGATATGCCAATAGAATATCCAATTGCTGAAAACAAACGGATAACCAAATATAAAGAAAAATGGTGTACATAGAAAAATACCCACACTTCAAATCGAAATGCGGGCATCATCCACACTAAATTTTAGATATTTCACTTGTCTACTTGACAAGGGGCATATCATAACGAGGTGGTATTTCCATTTCCATATTAGTCAACCCACCTTGGGGGCGGTTGCTCTTTTATATTGTTAATATAGCATATATGCCGATTCAATTCATGAGGTTTTAGGAGAGATTTGTCTGCTGTTTCTCCGAAATATATCCCTACCTTGACGGCATCTGGAAATCCACAAGCGCTTTATTGAGATAATCATTAAAAGGCTTCATGATCTGGAAACACTCTGCTGCTTTCGCAAGAAATACATCTGCATCTTTCAGTTCTTCATCCTTCAGCGGATATTCCAGATACCAGCTTTTAAATTTTAGATATTCTGCCTGCGGATGTTCTTTGTCATACCCCGCGGGAACCTTCTTTAACGCTGTTCCCTGAACCGTAAAATACTTTTCAAACTCTGGCTCATGAATCACTCTTTCCCATTCCTCGCCATTCTTGACAATGTAATCCCGTATCATTGCTGTCGCGTCCTTAAACATATCCGCAAACAAGCCGCCTCCCAGAAAAGACTCATCTCCGGGCTTTATCATGATGTAATATCCAACAGGAACAGGCAATTTTCCTTTGGCAGAAATATGGGCACGAAAAGCAGGATTATACGGTGATTTGTCATGACTGAAACGAGTATCTCTCACAATCTTAAACGTAAGATCTTTGGGTTTATTATGTAAAATACTTCCGTCAAACTTTCCAATCTCCAATATCAATGCCTGTAACAACTCTTCAAATGCGGCGTTTGCCTTTTTATAATCTTCCTTATTCGCATGATACCATTCACGGTTATTGTTCATGCTCAAATTTGACAGGTAGTCCATAATGATTGAAATGTTCATAAAATATTACTCCTTTACGAATTTTTTATAATAGAAAACTGTGTGGAATCTAAAAATTCCTGTATCAAATGTTTTGTGTGTTCGGGTGATTGATAGGGTTTACAGAATGAGAAATCCTGTGATAAATCATCAATATCTTCCATAGCGTTTTTTACATCAAGCATTGTCTCCATGGATGCTGTCTTCGCAGCTGTATAATCGAGCTGCTGCGGGTTTATCCTGTGGCTTTGGATTGCATAATTGACTCTGTCATGGCATTTGCATCTGCCGCTTCCATATTCCCCGCAGTACTGCTGAAGAAAATCCGCCATTTTTCTTCGTATTCTGGAAAGTCTCTGACGATACGCTTCTGGCGTCATCTCCAAAATATCCCCGGCAATACGGCTGTCAATCTGAAACATCGTTCCCAATATGAAAATGCACCTGCTTTCCATATCAAGACACTGCAGCATGACATTCGTGCAGGACAGCTTTAATTCCTCCGCCAAAATATCTTTCTCCACATTCTGCGTCAGATCTGGAATATCCTCAAGTTTCGCATTTTCTATATCATCTCCATAATACTCGAAACTAAGTGGATAGTGAGCGAACATATGCTTCTTGTAAGTTTTCAAATGATTAACGGCAATTCGGAATACCCAGGTAGTAAAGGTGCTTTCACCTCTGAAAGAGGATAAATGCGTAATCATTTTCAACAGTATGTCCTGTGTGGCATCCTCCGCATCTGCAAATGTACCCAGCATGCGCAGTGATAAATTAAATACAATTTCCTGTACGCCTGTAACAAGTGTCTCAAGGGCTTTTTTATCCCCTGCCGTGGCTTCATCAACCAAAGCCTGCAATTCCTGATTTGTTTTTTGATTCATAGATTTTTACCTCCTACTTAATTAGACAACAAATATCTGCCTGTGTGACAAAATAACATAATTTTTTTAAAAAAATCTCAAAATAATTTTCACAGATAATATCTGATAAGTCAATCGGCATTCACTGCCATTAATATAAAAACTCTGGAGACTCAAGTCTATACCGCCTTGCCATTCACAAGAAAAAATGATAAAATAATGGACAATTCAAGGAAGTCAAATATCCATGCAAGGTTGACATTCTATAAGGATGTTAAATCCAAAGACTTCGTAATCAGCCAGAATGATTGGATTGTAGGAAAATTCAAATCATACGGAGGAATTGCAAAATGGCAAAATCAATCTTTGAGAGATTAGGCGGCGAATATGAACAGCAAGGAGATTATCTAATACCACGCTTGACTGTATCCACCGAAGAAAAACATGCAATAGGAATATGGGGACAGCGGCATCTGGACTATCTAAAGCAGTACCGCAAAATTACATACACCAATCTTCTCACAAGTGGCAAACTGAACGCCTACCTCGCCGACATCAATGAACAGGCACAGGAATGCTCCCACAGGCTCATAGAGGACATGAAGCAGGCACAGGGCATAACGGAACAGCTAAAGGCAGAAAACGCCTTAGAATGGACAGGAAAGATGAACAACATATTGGCTTGTGCAAGGGAGATTGTAAATAAAGAGCTTATTTACACATAAGAAAAGATTTGGGCAGAGGGAAGAAATTACCCCCTGCTCTTTCTGCATCTGAAAAACTATATAGCCAGGCAATAGAAATGTTCCTACTTGTGTTGCTATTAGGGAAATATTTATTGCTGTTCACGAATGATTTATGAAAACGTCAGATAATCTGATAAACAAAAAATCTTTGCAAAATACCTATATGGCAAAATATGTTAGATAGACAAATTGTTCTGTCTTATAGCAATCAAGGCGGATAAACAAAAATCGCTTATCCGCCTGTCCATAATTATAAGCAAGAAATTTACCATTTAGAAGAAATTATCATCTGGTATATGTTCCATAATATCGCTGATATCGCACTCTAAAATATTACAAAGGCGGTCAAGCGTATTCGTGCTTACCGGCTGATTGTATCTTAAACGGTAAAGCTGAGCCTTGCTCACATTATACTTTTTCGTCAGCATTGATTTTGTGATGCCCCTTTTTTCTGCCGTCTCCCAAAGTTTGTCATACTTAATCATGTCAGCCCTTCTTTACTTTTTTTCTATTATCGCAGGAAAAAAAGCAGGCTATAAGGTTCCACATTCGGAACCATAAAGGCTAAAAAAAATTATCATCTGGTATATGTTCCATAATATCGCTGATATCGCACTCTAAAATATTACAAAGGCGGTCAACCGTACAAGTTGTCACCCCTTCGTTGTGGCGCAATCTGGAAAGCTGCGCCTTACTGATATTATATTTTTCATGGAGGGCATTATTTGAAATCCCTTTCGCTTCAGCCTTTTCCCATAGTTTGTCAAACTTTATCATAATCCGTCGAACTCTTTCCCTTGATTTTCTTTTATTATTGCAGTAATATTTAGTTGTCGGAAGGTTCCATATTCGGAACCCCAACAAAAATAAATCAGCTTAAGGAGGGTAAACCGTGGACAAGAAGAAAAATACTTATTTGTCTGAATTATTTTTGGAGAATTTGAATGGGGATTTCTCACGTCAGGCAGTGTTAAGGGCATTGGAAAAATGCAATGACGAAATACGAAAGAGAATGGGCGCATATCCCTGCGCCAGAGGGCTAATCGGCAACATTTTTAACAGTGGGAAACAAACGAGGAAACTGTCAAGGCAGCTGACGCAGGAATTGGTGGATTTTTGGGACGTTTACGGAGAGTTTGACAATATGCTCAGACCGGGCGCAAAAAGAAACTATTTAATCCTGCAAATGCTTTAGGCATACATGGATGCATTTAGTAGGTGAAATTATGAATACAATATTGCAGCAGCTATATAACGGGGAAATCTGTTTAATAGAACAATACCGCCCCATCTTGGAAGAATATAAAGCAATCAGAAAAAAGCATATGGACAATTACAAGGGTTTCATTGAAAAACTTGGCAACCCTCTTGATAAGGAATTTATTAAAATTATGGATGAACAATTTGAAACTGCTCCCCTTGACTTCTTCCAGATGTTTTCGGACGGTTTTAAACTGGGAGCAAAAATGATGATAGAAGTCCTTTACAGCGGGGATGGAAAGGAAACTGCTGAATAGTTAATGAGCGAAAAACAATAGGAGACAATAGTTAAAATGGAAAAGGATTATATACAATTACCGCCAATGCCATCCGATACACCGACAGAACTCGTGGCGATTGTCTGGATATATGCCAAGATGGAGGAGCCAGAGAAGGTACAGATTTTAGATTTTATACGGGAAAACGTCAAACCTGGCACAAATGAGGGCGAGAAAGAAAAATTGATGGAACTGATGGAGAAATCAAAATTAAACCCAAGCCCATATGTTGAAGAATTCCATTCGCTGATGCAGGAATTAATCGGGACGCTCATCGCACAGGCATGTGAAATGTCGGCTTGTATTTACCAGAAATATTGCATTGAAGAAAAATCCACAAAAGAAATATCTGAAGCAATCCATGTGCCGCAGGATGCCGTTGAACTTATGGCGCAGTACTATGAGAAAAATATAAAATAATGTTTTATCAAACACACATAAAGGCGGTGAACCCATGAAAAGATAAAGGTTCACCGTTTTTATTTTTCTAAAATCGGAAGTCTATGTAACAAATGAACAATACCCAACATTTAAACATGATAAATTTACCACGAAAACTCATACCAAAAAATAAGCGTATAAAATTCCAGTCCACAGGGAATACTAAAAAGTTTGCCCAAAATCTTGACATGGGTACAGCCGTTATGGTATTCTGAAATACTTATAGGAGAATTAGAACTAATCCAGAAATGGAGTTGTCAGAATGGCATCAGATAAACTATTGAATTACTGCCTTGAAAATCTTGAAGGGACGGTCTTTGTTGAGAGTTGGGGGAAAAAAGGATTTTCTATAACCCATACCATGTACTGCAACGGTTGTATTGCCCCCACAAAAAACCTGACAAGCGTAATCAACGTATATAGAAGCGAAATATGGTTTCAAGGTACATATCGCATATAAAGCAAAGGTAAAGAGGAGTTTAGGATTGCTAATGTATGATGTTCCTGATGCAGTAGAGGCATTGAAAAAGCCGAGGAAACATACGACAGCGGAGAAAGTGGAAACAACAAAGGATGCTTTGAAACATTTTAAGATTTTATGAGGTTAAAAGATGGAAAGTATTACAAAATTGAAAGATATGGCTCAATTTATTTTACAGACAAATGAAATAGAGCGTGATGGGAGTAATGGTTCGGAGATAAGTATTCCTATATATGATATTTCATCTGAAGAATTTCTATATTTTGCTGAAAATGCAATTGCATCTGAAACGAAAGAAGGAATTGTAAATGCTGTTTCGAATCTAAAAAGAGCATTAGATTGTGAAATGGATATGTTTTTTGAGAGCATAAATCTAAAAAGAATTTTTGATAAAAGGAATTTGAAGTTCGAAAAGAAGACCCAGTTTTTAGCTAATATAGGATTATTCCCTATTCAGACTATTAATAAATTAAATTTTATGAGAAATAAACTGGAACATGAATATAAAACGCCAGAAATATATGATTTACATACATATTATGAATTGGTATGGAGTGTTGTAAAAATATTGGATTTGTATCTTGAATTGTTATATACAAACGGAGAGATAAATTTAGAACTTCATATTGAAAATAACGTGTATTATCTTACGATGAAGCATGATATAAAAGAATGTGCATTTGAATTTGAAATAATAGATTGGACTAAGGGAAAAGAGAGAGAACATAAAAAACTAAATGTAAGTTTGAAGAACCAAGGGGATGCAGATGATTTTATAGAAGCATTTAATATATATTTGTTATCTATACAATACTTTGATTATGGAAATCTTAATTTATACAAAAAGAAAATAAAGAAACTGATAGAAACAGAAAGAGTATAGATATTTGTTATGCAAAAAATTATGCGGTCAAATGGGAGATTTTAAATGAACGAAAAATTTTATAATGAAATTAAGAATATATTGAATATAGCAAGAAATAAAGTCTATAAAACAGCCAATTTTGTAATGGTTGAAGCGTATTGGAATATAGGAAAATCCATCATAGAGGAACAAGGCGGCAACGAAAAGGCAGAGTATGGGGCAGGTTTGATAAAAGAATTGTCAAAACAAATGACACAGGATTTCGGCAAAGGGTTTACAGTGACAAATTTGAAATATATGAGGCAGTTTTATTTGATGTTTCCAAATAGTCACGCACTGCGTGACGAATTGAGCTGGACACATTATAGACTTTTGATAAAAGTGGAAAATGATAATGCACGAGAATTTTATATGCAGGAAGCTGCAAAATCACAATGGAGTACCAGACAGCTTGAGAGGCAGATAAATTCTTTTTTCTATGAAAGGCTATTATCCAGCAAAAACAAGAAACAGATTGCAGATGAAATCCAAACATTAGAGCCTGCAAAGAAACCAGAAGACATCATCCGTGACCCATATGTTCTGGAATTTCTTGGTTTAAGTTCAAATGATGATTTTTATGAAAGTGATTTGGAGCAGGCATTGATTACTCATTTGCAAAAATTCCTTTTGGAGCTTGGGAGAGGTTTTTCGTTTGTTGCCAGACAAAAGCAAATCACTTTTGACGGGCGGCATTTTAGAATTGACCTTGTATTCTATAATTATGTTTTGAAATGTTTTGTTTTGATAGATTTAAAGGTTGGGGATTTGACACATCAGGATTTAGGGCAGATGCAGATGTATGTCCATTATTATGAGCGAGAGCTTATGAACGAAGGAGATAACCCGCCAATTGGTATTGTATTATGTGCAGATAAAAGTGAATCTGTGGTTAAATATACGTTGCCCGAAAAAGAAACACAGATTTTTGCTTCAAAATATAAGTTATATTTGCCAAGCGAGGAAGAATTGCTCAGGGAATTGAATCAGGAATACCAAGCATTGGAATGTTGCAAAGTAGAGGAAGAAAATAGATAGTTTTCATTTTTGTCGGGAAAAGGGTAACATGAACGATATTAGAAATGTAGAAATATTCCCCATTTTTTTGATTTTGTAGGGATATGTCTCAATTTGGCACTCATTGTGGAAATTAAGAAATGCAAAAGGTAATCTTGAAAATAGAAAAATAAATAAACACATAAATTAGAGAATGAAATGTCAGCCAACGGACAAGGCTGACCGCCGCCGAACGTATACTGCCCTTTTCGGTTGGCGTATGGCAGCATGGTTTTGAATCCCAAAGCCGTTACATAGCATTGCGAATCCGAGCAGGAGAAAACACTCCTGTCATTCGTGGTGCGGTGTGGCGGCTTTTTCATTTATCCAAAAGTCAAGAGAAATCAAATCCAGAACGGAGGTGCAGGGACATAGGATTTTCTTTTCGGAGGGTAAGACAGGTATGGAAGAATGGCGGCTGCACTGGAAAAATGCTCTGCGGCGTTGTCCACAGAGATAGCGAGCATCGGATTGTGTCAGCCACAATCCCAATCCATGCCGCTTGTGGGCATGGACTAACTCAGGGGACAGCCCCTGAATACCCCAAAGAAAGGAATTTAAGACTGGGGGATTAAGGAAAATGAGCAAAGAAAAATCAGAAAAGGACGTGCGGAATGTCCCGATTACCGTCCGATTGAACGAGGAAGAACATGAAAAATTAAAGCAGTGCGCAGCCGCTTGCGGTCTGTCCGTAGCAGAATTTATGCGCCAGTTATGCAAAGGAAATGCCCCGCAGCCACAGCCAGAGAAAGAGTTTTGGGCGTTGCTGGATACACTTTATGAGGTACACGCCGCGTTTAAAAAGTGTGTTCCCTACTTTCCTTATGCCATTGAAATCTGTAAGGAGATTGAGGATTTTATCTTAGAATTGCAACAGAAAACAACTCTCCCACAACGATTTAACGTAGAAGAATTGATGGAACAGGGGGCGGTCTGATATGGCGACAACGAGTTTATGGCATATCAAAGGGCGGCTGAAAGACCTCATTGATTATGTGGAAAATCCAGAAAAGACCGTGCCGAATGAAGATATGCAGGACTTTTTTGACGTGTTCTCCTATGTGAGAAATCCGTCAAAAACAAATGAGGGCGAGTATGTTTCCGCAATCAACTGTCTGAAAGAAACTGCCTTACACCAGATGATTTTGACAAAGAAACAGTACCAAAAGACAGGCGGATATATCGCATGGCACGGCTACCAGAGCTTCAAGCCAGACGAGGTAACGCCCGAACAGTGCCATGAAATCGGGTTGAAATTAGCAAGGGAAATGTGGGGCGGCAAGTACCAGATTATCGTTGCCACCCATCTTGACAAAGGGCATCTTCACAACCATTTCTGTTTCAATTCCGTTTCCTTCATAAACGGACAGAAATATAATTATTCAAAATCAGAACAGAAAAGGTTGAGGGAAGTGTCCGACCGATTGTGCCGAGAGTACGGATTGTCGGTGATTGAAAACCCCAAGAAAGCCCCATCAAGACCGCTTTATCTGGATGAAAAAAGCGGAAAGCCGACACGCTACAACGTCTATCGGAAAGATTTAAGGGAGGCAATCAACGGGAGCAGGGATTTACAGCACATGTTGAAATACCTTGCCGACAAAGGCTATGAGATTGATTTTTCGGGCAGCCATTGGAAAATGAAGCTGCCGCAGTATAGGCATTTCACAAGGTTAGACACCCTTGACGAACGCTTGACACCCGATTTTATACGGTCATGT
The DNA here is from genome assembly GCA_910575075.1 of Lachnospiraceae bacterium. GTDB lineage: Bacteria > Bacillota > Clostridia > Lachnospirales > Lachnospiraceae > Petralouisia. The sequence goes on along the minus strand of CAJTCY010000010.1, from coordinate 24,166 downwards.
TTAGGCGGAACTTCCCGATATGGAAACTACAAAGCAAGGATTTCCTACTCTCCCCATATGCCAGAGCAGTATAAAAACGCATGGAAACCGTATCAGAAAACCACGGGGATTTTAGCATTATATTACTATTGGTGTTATCAGTTGGGGATATTTCCCAAAGGCACTGACTACAAGCCGACAAGCCCGCTGATGAAAGAGGAGCTTCGGAAACTGGACGAGATTACTGCACATGTAAGGTATATGTCCAAGCATAACATCTCCACTCTTTCCGACTTACACGCCGACAGAGAGAAAAACCAGACCGAAATGAATAAACTGATTGACTATCGCCAGCACTTGCGCAACAAGGTACGCCGTGCTACACCAGCCGAAAAAGAAACACTCCGAGCCGAAAAACAGAGTGTGACAGAACAGATAACGGAACTTAGAAAGCGGCTGAAATATGCAGATAGGATTGAAAAACGCTCTACCCATATCGACAACTGCTTAGACCAAATCCACGACACGATTGAAAACCAACGTCCAAACCGACAGAAACAGACCGTTAAAACAGAACGCAAGAGGGAGGAATCATTTCGATGAATGAGCTTTTTAGCGACACAGAAAAAGAAGAATTTTCAGAAGAAACTGTCATCCGTCAGATGATTGATGGGATTACGGACTGCCTTGCATCCATGACAAAAGAAGAACGGTTAGCATGGTTTCGCAGGTCACAATATCCCCATCCACTCAATTTCCAGAAAAAGATAGACGGCACAGTTTATACAGTCAATGCCTATTTTAACGCCGCCGCTTCTGAGAGCATTCAGGAAAAAGCCGAGCGCATTCTCCTAAAACTATAATCGGCATTCGAATTAAGGCTTTAAAGCGTTGAAGTATTCTGCCAGATATGGTATGATAATGACATCTACAATTCATATCATGTCTGGCTGGGGAAAGGAGAAATATGAGCAATCAGCCAGAAAAAATAACAGCTTTATACTGCCGTTTAAGCCGTGACGATGAGCAGGACGGGCTTTCGGGCAGCATCAAAAACCAGCAGTCCATACTGGAAAAATATGCAAAAGAGAACGGATTTCGCAATCCCCGCTTCTTTGTAGACGACGGATTTTCGGGAGTCACGTTCACAAGACCCTCTTTTATGGAGATGATGGACTTAGCCGAGCAGGGGAAAATTGGGACGATTATCGTTAAAGACCACTCAAGGCTTGGGCGCAACCGCCTTGTTGTCGGGCAGTTACTGGAGGAAGATTTTGAACGCCTTGACGTGCGTTATATTGCCATCATGGACAATATCGACACAGCAAAAGGCATCAGCGACCTTGTCCCAATGCAGGACTTATTCAATGAATGGCACGCCAAGAACACAAGCCAGAAAGTGCGGAACGTGTTCCGAAACAGAGGAATGTCAGGCAAGCCTTTAACATTCAACCTGCCTTTCGGATACAGAAAAAGTCCAGACAATCCCACAGAATGGCTTATTGACGAGCCTGCGGCTGAGATTGTGCGGCGGATTTTTGATATGTGCATAGCGGGGCTTGGACCAGCGCAGATAGCAAAAAAACTGAAGGCAGACAAAGTGATGACCCCTACGGAATATTGGAATAGCATTGGGAAAGCATACCGCAGACCGCCCGCCATACCGTACCACTGGTCAGCCGACAGCGTGGGAAACATCCTCTCACGGCAGGAATATATTGGGGACACCGTCAATTTCCGCACAGCTAGAAAATCTTTCAAGCATAAGAAACGTCTGGAACGCCCGCAGGAGGAATGGCAGATATTTAAGGACACCCACCCTGCCATTATTGACGAGGAAACCTTCCTGCTTGTGCAGGAGCTTCGGGAACACCGCCGCAGACCGACAAGGAGTGGGATTGTCAGTATGTTTTCTGGTCTGCTTTACTGTGCGGACTGCGGGGAAAAGCTGTATTACAGCGCAAAAAACAACTACAAACTGGAACACGCATACTTCTTCTGTTCCAGTTACCGCAGAAACTCAAATGTGTGTTCTGCCCACTATATCCGTGAAAAAGTTGTGGCGGAGATTGCATTAGAAAGTATGCAGCGGGTATTCTGGTATGTGCAGAGTTTTGAAAAAGATTTTGCCAGAAAACAGATGACAGCTTTCGGAGATGAGAAGAAAAAGGAACTTGCCCAAAAGCGGAAGGAGCTTTCAAAAGCCAAAAAACGCGTAGTTGAGATTGACCACCTTATCCAGAAAATCTATGAGGATAATGTCAATGGGAAGATTTCTGATGAACGGTTCGCTACTATGTCGATGGCGTTTGAGGAAGAACAGAGGCAGATAAAATCCGCCATCCCCAACATGGAGCAGTACCTTGAAACAGAAACAGACAAAAGCGACAGCCTTCAGCGGTTTATTGACAAGGTAAAATGCATCACGCAGCTTACGGAATTAACGCCAGAAATCGTACACGAATTTATTGAAAAGATTGTTGTGTCCAAGCCAGAATATATTGACGGCAAACGCCACCAGAATTTAAAAATATATTATAATGGCGTAGGCATTGTCCGAGAACCATCACCAGAAGAAATGGAAGAACTGTTCCAAGAGCATATGCAGGACAGGACAGCCAATCAGAAAATCAAAACAGCGTAGCCCCAAGGCTACACTGTCTACATAATCACATCATTATATTTTGTCTTTGAAGAAAAAACATCCTTAGGGAATACCACCCAAGCATGGCTATTTTCCTCATTACTCGCGGGAATAAATTTCCCCCCGACATAATTCCGCATACAGAAAGGATTTATCCATGACCATCTTGACAGATAAAATTATCCTTCTGACCGGCTGCAGCCTTCTTCTGTTACATCTTTCCCCTGAACCCGGGTTGCTGCAGGTACTGAGTTTTCTGGCTGCTGTTATTTTTACCTGTTTTCTAAGCTGCTGCAACACAGAATTTCTTGATATATACCATCTATCTGAAAATTCAGGAAAACTATGCTGTGGATTATGCGTTCTGTTCGCCTTGCTCACACTGTTTCTCGAACCTCTGAAATGTTACCTGCCCTGTCTGGTTTATGAGATAGTTGCTTTGTTCCTAAAAATGCCTGCTGACCATACCTTCAGAAAATCTGGCATATCTGACGCAAAAACCAAATCCCGCCGCATGAAGCCTGTTCTTCTGTGTTTCATCTTCCTGACGGCAAGCGTCATTCTACAGGTTTACAGAACCCGCCAGCCTTGGTTCCTGTCTCTGCTCTGCGTTCTCGCATGCTTCCTGTCATGGAAAAGCAGACAATTGCTGAATGCCAAACGATCTCTTCACTTTCTGCGTGACAGTTCTGCTGAAAATCAGATTTTATTAAGGCAAAAAAACCAAAATTTGATAAGGCAGCAGGATTATGAAATTCATGTGGCCACTTTGAAGGAACGCAACCGGATTGCCAGAGAAATACACGACAATGTCGGTCATATGCTGTCCCGTTCTCTCTTACAGGCCGGAGCACTGGCAGCAATTAATCAGCAGAAACAGCTAGAAGAACCTCTGGATGCATTAAAACTCACTCTGCATTCGGCCATGAATTCTATTCGCGAAAGCGTTCACGACCTCCATGATGATTCTATTGACTTAGAGAACAGCTTACAAGAACTGCTTACAGAATTCACCAGTTACCAGATAACTCTGGATTATGATATGAACTCTGCTGTTCCTGCACAAATAAAGTACTGTTTTATTTCTATTGTCAAAGAAGCTCTTTCCAACATCGCAAGGCACAGCGACGCCACATCTGTTTCCATTACCTTGCGGGAGCATCCATTGCTGTATCAGCTCGTGATTTCTGATAATGGAACGACAGTCAGCGCTTTTAAGCCGGGGATGGGAATTACAAATATGGAAGAACGTATTCGTTGTCTGAATGGAAATTTTTCAATATCCACAGACCGCGGATTTCGAATTTTTATATCTATTCCGGTCTCATTAGGTAACTGCGAAACTCAGTAATTTTTTGAATTACATATACAATTCAAAAAATTTAAGAAGAAATATTTTATTTATATGAAACGCTAAGAAATGCATTTTAGTACCATGGAAATGAGACTTAAAAACCATGGAAGCCTTTGCTGAACATGGTTTTTGTTGTAAAAGGCTCATTGAAATGTTTGGTACGCCCTGCATTTTGTGCGTTCATATGAGTAAAATATTTAAGTATAATTGTATGAATTGTATATGAAATTTTCATAATTTAGTCGTTTCGCAATTGCCTGTTCCGGTTTCATAAGGAAAAGGAGAAATAAAATGAACATTGTAATTGTAGATGACGACAGGCTGGTCTCCCTGTCTTTAAAGACAATCTTAGAGTCAAACAATGAAATACAAGTATCAGCGATTGGCAAAAACGGAAAAGAAGCAATTTCACTATACAAAAAATATAAACCAGACGTACTGCTCATGGATATCCGCATGGAAACTATGACAGGGCTTCAAGCTGCCGAACAGATTCTGAGACAGGAACCTGACGCTAATATCTTGTTTCTCACCACCTTTCTGGATGATGAGTATATCGTCCGCGCACTGCATCTCGGCGCCAAGGGTTATATCCTGAAACAAAATTTCGAGAGCCTGGTTCCTGCGCTGAAAGCAGTGGCAAACGGCCAAAGTGTCTTTGGTAATGAAATTATCACGCGTCTTCCTGAATTTCTCGCCTCATCCAACTCTTTTGATTATACCGCAAAAGGTATTACAGAGAAAGAACAGGAAATTATTGAACTGGTGTCAGAAGGTTTCAGCAACCGCGAAATAGCCGGGCAGCTCTATCTGAGTGAAGGCACTATACGTAATTATTTAAGCTCCATTCTCGAAAAACTGGATCTGCGCGACCGGACACAGCTTGCCGTGTTTTATTATCAGCACCGCTAATTCAATACCTCCAACGCAGCCTGCTCTAAAATTTCCTTTTGGAAATCTACCTCTGCTCCCTCTGCGCTTTGCTGAATTTCTTCCTTCGCCATACTGGTTAACACATCATTTTCCAATACGCCTTTTACAGTTTGATATGGTTCTTCTCTATGTTCCTCACGGTCAAGACAGCGCATCACCATCAAATGCTCTCCAATCTCAAATGGATCACAGACCTGCCCCTGTTCCATGGAGGATGCCACCAGCCAGCGCTGGGCATAAGCGCCTGTTTTTCCTTCCTGGGTATTCAAAGACGACATCTCAAGTTCATAAAAATTAACGTTTGGATATTTACGGGTAAGCCCTTCTAAATCTGTCTCTTCCCCCAGTTCTTCCGCCACCTCCTGAGCCTGGTCCATGCCCATCTCTGCCTGCATCTCAGCAGCTAATACCCGAACACTCACGTCACTGATATAGTTTTCTATATTTTCCTGATATATCTGCTTTAATTCCTTTTCAGTCAAATTGTAATTCTGCTTTAATTTTTCTATAAGCTGCATCTCCGTCTGCGTGCAGACATACCTGTAATAATCCTCAGGCGTAAAAGATGTAAGTCCATATACTATCCCTTCCTTGCCTTCGCCGTTTTGACGCCTGCTGTTTTCTCTCTCCATGTCTTTCATCATAGAAACGTACTCTGTTTCTGTCTCAATTCCGGCATCTTTGGCAAGTCTGGCCACTGTCTTCTTATAAATCAAATCTTCCTGCGCGAGTTTCATGATTGTCTCCAGCGGAGTTCCGTTTCCCGTTTCCATGGTCCAGAAATCTTTCCGGTTTGCCTCGTCTGTTGTATACTCTGCCTTTACCTGTGCCGCGTAGCTGCCCACTATCATCTGATATTCTGCCTTCACTACATGCTGACCTGCCACTTCCATGACAGTGTCATTTTCCTTTACAGTTTTTGTGCCGCAGCCTGTCATCGCTGCGGCACAAAAGACTGCCAACACGCACAGGACAATTCCTCTATTCCTGTTTCGCATACTGACCTTTCGATTCCTTTCTCAAATAATCCTGAATATCGTCAAAAACTCCAGGGCTATTTTACTTTTTTGCTTACTTTTGGTTTACTCCATTCTCCACGGATGGTTGTCGTTTTTCCATTCACCTTAGCGGTCTTATATGCACAAACGCGTACATAATATTTCTTGCCCTTTTTCAGCTTATTAAGAACAGCAGAAACTTTTCCTGACTTCTTCACTGTCGTCTTGGCTGCAATTTTCTTAAAGTCTTTTTTCAGAGAGCACTGTATTTCATAGCCTGTTGCCTGGGCGTCTTTTTTCCACTTCACAGTCAGCTTGCCTTTTGCTGATTTCACACTGCTCACAACTGCTTTTTTCGGTTTCACCGTCAGTGCAACAGTCTCCGTGCCAGCATTATAGTTACTGGTAGCGGCAGCCGTAATGGTGATAACACAGCTTCCGGGTCCTTTGATTGTCACTTTGCCATTATTGTCAACCACTGCGACTTTACGATCTGAAGTGCTGTAGGATAAAACGCCATCGCCGGCATTTACCTTCGCATTGAGATTAAATGCTTTGGCGCCATATACTTTGGTATACTTTTTGGTACAGCTGATTTGCTGGTTCTGTTTTTCAACAGGAGGCGGCGTCAGATTATCCCTAGCCGTTTTCAGTTTCAAAAGTTCTGCATCCACCGTTTTCTGGTCTGCATCCGCATTGTCCAATACTGTTTTTGCGCTTCTTAATGCCTCCTGAAATGCATTCCAGACCGCATCTGCTGCACTTCCTTTCACTTTCCCTTTGCAGGAATCATAAGTTAGCTGCAATACTCGTCTGTCTGCTTTTTTTGTCAGGCTGTTATAAACTTCCTGCAACTTGGAGGCTGCAGCAGTAATCTGAGACTGTTCTGCAAGGGCATCCGCATATTTTAATCTTGCCGCCAGCTTCGCATCCAGAAATGCCTGCCAGGAACCTGGGGTATAATAAGACTGCGCACGTTTGGGTTCAAGCTCTAATGCTTTCTCCAAAGCGTTCCAGTCAAGCTTCTCCCCCATCTCAATGCTTTCAGGATATAGGACTACATCGTCCATATAGACCGTATTTACCTGGCTACACAAAGCAATGCTCAGTTTATCATACTGATCTGTGGTAAACGTTGCAGAGAACTGATACCAGCCCTTCTCATCCGGCAAAACGCCAGCGTCGATAGTTGTAGGCTGTAATACCTTAAGATCGCTGCCTCCCGTATATTTATTATGATGCTTTGCCTCCATTCCCACCTTTGTAATATCATTTCCGTCTGGACAATAGAACCATGCTTTTAGTACATATTTGGTATTCTTGAGTACTGGAATATCTCCGATTTCAGAAAATGAATCAGCGGCTTCTCCTTTCACAACTTTCAGGCTCTGTTCTCCCGTATGGCTCTGTTCGTTCGATATCTCTTTTTTGACGTCTTCCGGCCACTTGCCCCAGCTGCAGGCTTCTGATTCAAAACCTGCATTGTCCTGACCGTCTACAAAGTCCTTTAAAACATCGTCTTCCTCCGACCCCTCGTGAATGGAATCTTTCTTTGCCATATTGCGAATGGTTTCTTCCAGTTTCACAGTTACACCATCTACCGTTTTCTGAATAGCCGCAGAATTATCCAATACATCTTTCGCGCTGTCTCTGACCTCTGCCATAGGCTTAAAAGTGGCGGCAGTAAAGTCTTGTTCTTTGTATTCTTTCGCCTGGTTATAAATAGCCTGCAGATAATCTTTATCCGTTATCACTGCTTCTGGTTCGTAAGTGCCTGCCCCCTGATATTCAAAGGCTCCGATATCTACTTTGCCAGTGCCTGCATGTGGAACTGCACTGCCATTGTAATCCTTATTTTCCAGTGTAATATGTGTCTTCACCAACTCGCTTTCCACTGCCGGAAGAGATTCCTCCGGCACTGCTTTTAATGCGGTCCCTGCATCAATACAGGGAGAATTCTCCTTTAATTCCATACCTGCTGCAGAGCCCAGGGTAACTTTTCCTTTTGCCGCGTCAAACGCGCCGTCTGTATGGTTTTCCACATCTGCAAATCCCGGATCAGCAACTACTACATGAAAATCTTCGTCATAAGGATATGCATTTTCGCCGCCTCCCCATACACAGTTGCTGTCATAATGAATTCCTTCATTGTTCACAAAGGTTCTCGTTTTACCGCAGAAAATATTATTGTAAATATCTGTTCCGCTGGTGGGAGGTGTTCCCCAGCTTCCCTGTTCTACTGCATTGACCTTGTAATCATGGTCCCAGTAAATCGTATTGTTATAGACCTGATGCCCGATACTTCCTTTCTCTCCCACACGGATGATACGGGAACCGTTAAACAAACCGTCGTTGATGCTGACATTATAGCGGACGACAGAATTTACCGTATAGTAAGGACCTGGACATGCCATCCAGAAGCCTCCTTTGTTGTCATGGCTGTAATTGTACTGATACATGACGTTCTGGTTACCATAGTCACAGTCAAATGCCATGCCGTCCTGGGTACTGGCAGTATAGGCTGCCTCGTTGTGCTGCATCGTCACATTATTGCAGTCCCACATCCAGATTGCCGCATGCGCCGGATTCCGGCTGTAATCCCAATCTTCGCTGGCACATTTTGTCACCAGGTTGTATTCTGCTACACCGCCGTCTGCATTGATCAGAACAATACCGTCGCCAGCCACGTCGTTGACATAATTGTGCGTAACAGAGACATTGGGCCAGCCCACCCATTTTTTATCTCCAGCCTGCTGGCTGTCTTTTCCCCCTACCAGGGTACGTGCCGCCCAGCAGCTCTCCATATAAATTGCCTCATGGCAGACCTTTTCCACTTTATTACCAGTAATTTTGAGGTCTGTATAATAAGACTCGGTGTTCCCTCCCGTAACAAGCGCCATAATGCCGCCGGAGCCTTTTTTATCGCCTTCTTTGCCATTGGCAGACATATAACCATTAACGTCATGCACATAATTATTGCGGATCACAACACCAGGCAGATCTCCTGCATCACGGTTTTCCACCAGAATGCCAGTAAGCATGTATTTGCTCTGATCAAATTTTACCTTATCGCTGGTTTCACCCATCAGGTCTTCTGCATCGTTCTCCCAGTTGGTAACTTCCAGATTTTCGATCGTAATATATTTGGAGTTTTTCACATGGACGACAGCCACATCCTCTTTCTTCAGGTTACTTCTGTCTGTCAGCCAGGAACTGCCCTTTCCATTGATGACGGGATTATTCCCGTCACCATACCTGCCAAGAATTACCGGGTTGCCTTCTGCGCCTTCTGCACCTGTAATCTCCAGTTTCTCATCATTCCAGGTACAGCCTGCCTTCAGAAGAATTTTATCACCCGCCATAAATTTTTTGTCTTTCAGATTTGCAAAACTTTTCCATGCTGTATTTTCCGATGTGCCGCCATTGGCGTCATTTCCACCGGCAGCGTCAATGTAATAAGTCACTGCTGCCTGGGGATCTCCGCTTGCAGCCCTTACCATTCCCATTCCGGTCTCTTTCTCTGCCACTGTTCCAAAAAGACTGACACTTCCCACTGTCAGCGCAGCCGCCAGAAACAGGGATAATCCCGATTTCCATTTCCTTCTCATACGCACACTCCTATTTCTTAATCTTTCCACTTAATTTCAGCTTGCTCCAATCACCACGAATAGTTGTCGTCTTACCATTTACTTTCGTTGTCTTGTATGCACGGACACGCACATAATATTTTTTGCCCTTCTTAAGTTTTTTAAAGGTTTTGGAGGTAGTACCTGCCGTCTTAATCGTTGTCTTTGCTGCAATTTTCTTAAAGTTTTTCTTTAAGGAACACTGAATCTCATATCCTGAAGCCTGGCTGTCCTTCTTCCACTTCACAGTCAGTTTTGAGCCTTTCACAGGTTTCGCACTGCTGAGAACAGCTTTTTTCGGTTTCACTGTTACGGTGACTGCGGCAGTGCTCTCTTTATACCACTTAGCAGCAGAAGCTGTAATGGTGATGGTACAGATTCCGCTTCCCTGAATCGTTACTCTGCCTGCTGCGTCCACAGACGCCACTTTGGGATCAGAGGTCTGGTAACTGAGCCTGCCATTGCCGACCGTTATTTTGGCATTCAAGTCAAACGCTTTGTCTCCATAAACTTTCGTATAAGCGCTGGTACAGCTGATGACCTGGTTCTTAGGACCGCTCTTGTCTTTCAGTTCCAATACAGACACTGCATCCCGCAGAGCTTTCAATCCGTCCTCCGCTTCTTCTTCTGTCAGATTTTCTATGTTACCAAGCTCTTTGGTTTCTTTTAAAATAATTTCATAAATACGCCAGCTTTCCTCCGTATAGTAACTCCTGTCAGCCTCATCTACACCATTGGCAGCAATTTTTTCCCGCAGATAATCCTGAATCGTCTTCAATTGATTGAGTGCATTTTCCAGTTTCAGTTTCGCCTCATCCACCGCTGTTTGATTCGCTGTAATATTAAGCTGTACGTTCTGTACTTCTTTGAATATCTTATCAAAGGCTTCCCAGCTCGCAGCTGTATATTTTTCCTGATTTCTCTCGGACGCCTGGCCGATCAGCCGATAGAGATCTTTCTTATCAGAATTACGCTTAAACACATCATCTTCCAACGTCCAATTGGAGCAGCGTCTGACTGACATCTTGTTTCCGTTCTGGAATTCTACCGGCAGCCATACGTATCTGGAATCTCGCAAAGCATTGCCTTTATCCGGATTACTCCAGCGGTCCCCCATGTAAATAAACTTGCCATTTGCAGCGTCTACCGGGAAGATACAGGTACTCTGCGTATCATAGGTGGTTCCGGAGCCATTGTCTGGGCAAGGGTCGCCCATCACGGTCCAGGGACCAAGCGGATGGTCTGCCACTGCATACTGTGCCTGATTGGGCGCCCATCCGGTACATCCGGAGGTCATCATATAATACTTGCCATTATATTTAAACATTGCCGGAGCTTCTCTGGATGAGTTGATAAAGTTTCTGGTAAAGTCTACGCCTTCTACTGCCTCTTCCTGATTCTTCGCCACATTGGTGTACTCATCATTCAGCCTTGCAATGTACATGGTCTGATTGCCGTCAGAGGAATACATTACATACGCAGAACCGTCGTCATCTTTAAACAAGTTCATATCTCGCACATGGCCGCCCTCAGAATCAAAACCATGGTCTGCGTCTTCATTGGTATTCAGCAGATAGCTTCCCAGCAGCTTATACGGGCCTGTAGGACTGTCTGCAATTGCCACGCCTGCCTTCGCCTTGGCGTAATTGCCTCCGGCTGACTCCGCAAATGGGTCCTGGCCGTCCGCATGAAACCAGATCACATATTTTCCAGTCTTGTCATTGTAAAGCATTTTGGGACGCTCGATGACACATCCCTCTTCCGAATTTTCACCCTGCCAGATATCGGTAAAGACTGCTTTTTTCTCGGCTTCTGTCTTTAAGTCGCCATATAAATCTGTAAAATATTTATCCGTATTGAATTCTTCATAAGTTTTTGCTGTCTTTAATACCACTCCTTCGTCCTGCCAGTTATACAAGTCTTCTGAGGTATACATATGAATTCCCGGACAAGGGCGGTAATCATTGGTCTTATCTTCTCCAATCCAATACCACTTTGTCTTGCCATTTACTGTGAGCTGCTGAATCTGTCCGCCATGCGCCTGGATGATCTTGCCGTTAGTATCGCGGATCACTGCGCCGTCGGCACCGGAGAATGAACTGTAATCAATAATTTCCTCCAGTCCCAGGTAAGCTTCCGCCAGTTTCTTGCGCGCTTTGTTCTTAGCTGCTTCATCTTTGGCTTCTTCCGCCAATTTCATTGCTGCGTTCATTGCCTCCGTACTGGAAACAGAATATTTATGTCCTTCTGTCTTTTCTTTATAAAATGCCACCCATTGCTCCAGGCTGTCCGGAACTTTGATTTCAGGAATTTCTGCACCGGCTTTCAAACGATAAAGCTTAATCTCTGCTACGTTGCAGTTTGCATCAGGATCCCCCTCCGGCACTGCATATCTGATATAGCGGTATGTTGTATTCTCAGATTTGAAAGCGGTCTGATAAGCGTTGGTGCACTTGCCTGCTTCTGGTGTACGGGTAATCGTGTACAGCAGCGTCCAGTTTTCCCCGTCATTTGAACCATAGAAGGATGCGCCGACACAGCGGTCTGCATAACCTTTTCTAGGTGCATACGCCACAGCCACAAGATCTTCCTGGCCGCCCATGTCAATCTTCACCCAGCCGTTGGTTACACCGTCAAAAAATGTATCGTAATTTCCATCCACTACGTTTTGCGGTACATCGGTAGTACCATTATTCCAGGGTGCGCTTCCGGTTACCATATCTTTTGTCAGCGGAATTTCTTCCATGTTCTGCTCAATAAATGTATCATTCTGTTGCAGAAGTTCCTGGCGGATGCCCTCTTCCGCTGGCGCATAATCCTGGTCAGCGTCGTAATCTTCTACACCCTCAATGATAAATGTAGTAATCGAATTTGCTTTCATATCAACAGTTACTGATTTGTTATCAGCATCTGCTGCCGCATGAACATCACTGGAAACATCCTGCCACTTCTCGCCATTTTCCATGGAACCGCTGGTACGGTATGCAGCAATGTTTCCAAGCTTTGCCGTATCAATTTCTGTAAAATGGCTTAAATCAAACTTCCATTTCTTGTCTGTCCCCAGATCATTCATTGCTACAATTACCAGCTTCTTTCCTTCTCTGTCCCATGCCGCAAGAATATTATCATTATCAGAGCCGATAATGGTATATCCCGGACGAATGTATCTGGAAAACTGGCCAAAAGCTTCGTATTTCTTGGTCAGGACAATCTCCTGGTTATTGTGGTCGCCGATGGCGATTCCCCAATATCCGCTGTTTAAGTTGACGCCTTTTCCGCCTTCGGCTGTGTTCTTACACAGCTCTTCCAGTGAATCAGCGTCAAATCCGCCGTCTCTGGATGCGTCTGCGTCTACATGCATATCCACTGCATTCCACAGAATCCATGTAGTCGATTTCAAACCGTTCAAATCTGTCATGATCCGTTCCGCCAGACCCAGGGCCGCTGTCATCTCACCTGCATTTTGTCCCGCCGTGTAAGCGCCGTCTACTTCAGACATCCACAGATTCTTGCCCTCATTCTGGGCAAGTTCACAGAGCTGGCTGCGCTTGGAACCGCTGTATGTATGCGTATCAATTCTTGTGACAATCTCTTTCGCCTCTTTGGACAGCTTATTGTATGAGGTAATTGCCTTATCAATATCTGTCTCATCCGTACCAGAAATAATTATATTTTCAAGCGCGCTCTTAACCTTTGCATCTGTGGCTGCCGCCGCTTTTTTCTCTAACTCTTCCTTCAAGGCCACAATAATATCAGACTGAGACTTTCCAGGATCAAAATGGCACCCCTCCTGCTTATTGCTGTTGGCTCCCCAATAGCTTGTATCTGGCTCATTCATGGCTGTCGTACTCTGGAAGTATATTCCATTCTCTGCCCAGTGCGTGATGACGTCTGCCATGTACTTTGCAAATGCATGGTAGGAATCTGCTCTCAGATTATCCGTGCCGGAATCCACGGCCCCCGAACTGCAGCCGCTGTTGGTCATAAAATAGGGCGGAGAATTGGAAAATGCCTCTGCCAGAAATCCATCTCCTGCTTCAATGGCTGCCTTTAAGATGTTAACCTGGTTCTTATCTGCATCCCAGTCATAATTCCATGCAAATCCGCATTCTTCATCCACTCTGTCAAACTTGGTTTTATCCATGCTTTCTGTGATTCTGGTTACGTCTGTACAGTAACCTGGAACTACAGAATCGGAACGTTTGATATGCGATGGATGCAGGAATTCTCCTTCTGGTTCCTCTGGCACTACACCTTCTTCGCCAGATTTTACCACCAGCATTTTCACAAAGTTCAGCGCAAACCCATCGGAATTGTCTATACTTGCTGATTTCTTACCGCCTACAGCTATCAAATTATTTCCAGCTTCCAATTCCACGTCAGTAAATTTCACTAAAAACAGATGCATACTGCCTGCTCTTGCAATCTCATTCTGGTTGATAACTTCTGCGCTTACCACCTGGTCGCTGGCGCCGTCGCCTGCGGTTACCGCGTCATTGAGCCGGATCGCCATAGCTCTCTTATTGGTACCGTCTAACGTACAGAGCATCTTCACTGTATATCTGCCTGCAGTCTCCACATTCACGGTGTAACGCAGGTTATCTCCTTTGTCTTTTGCCTCGCCGATTTCATTGACCCAGCCAATTTCTTTTAATGTTCCTACCGATTCTCCTTTGGCAAAACCGAAATCTGCATCTGAAACTGTGTAAGAAGCATCTTTTAGTTTTGCGTTGGCAGTAACTTTCATTTCTGTGCCGCCATACTGAGGTTTCGTCTCTCCTTCTACCCCATATACACTTGCACGGGGATTTTGTTCTATCTTCTGCGGTTCACTTACATAATCGCCGCCGCCGATATTGTAACGTCCAATATTCATGTTCAGTCCGTTTTCACTAAAGAACACATCCGCCGCCTGCTGAGTCAGTTCTTCACTATACCCCAATCGGTTCGCCCACCAGCAGAGGGAGGTCCCCCAGCCCTCAAATTCTCCCCAGCCGTCCTGATTTGTGTCGTTGAATTTCGACGCAATATCAGGTTGTATGGAGACATTTACATCCGCGGCCTGATTTTCTGCCTGCTCTCCTGCAGCATACGCCTGGCTGATCCCATTTACCGGCAGCGCTGTCAAAAAAAGAGCCGCCGCAACTACCGCGCTGATTCCTTTTTTCAATCCTCTCATGTTCCTCTCTCCTTTTCATTTTTTGAGCATGGCGTTCCCATTACCGTACTTCCATCTCATACCTCTATTTTAGATTGTTTTAGTAACTTTCTCAACCTTTTTAGTAAAGTTTTATTCAAAAATGGAAATTTTGGTAAAAACAGACAGAAAGCAGGTGAAAAACCATCTGGTTTCTCCCTGCTTTACAGATATTCTTTATTTATTTTGACGAAAACTCCTTATCAGCCTGCAAAATCTCCCCTGCTTTATCTGCAGGAACAAGCCAGTAGAAATCTATGATGCTCTCCTGCTTTACAGAGAAAAGAGGAAAATTTTACTAAAACATTTTTCTACAATTTTTTCACCCGCTCAATGGCTGCCAGCGTATTCTCATAGCTGCCAAAAGCCGTCAGCCGGAAGTAGCCTTCTCCGCTGGGCCCGAATCCAGAACCTGGCGTACCAACGACATTTGCTTTCTCCAGCAGATAATCAAAGAATTCCCAGGAGGTCATTTTGTCTGGGGTTTTCAGCCAGATATAAGGCGCATTCACACCGCCAAATGCCGTGTAGCCGGCATCTTTAAGCCCTGCCTTGATCACAGATGCATTCTTCATATAATATGCCACCTGTTCCTTAAGCTGTGCTTTACCCTCCGGACTGTAGACTGCCTCTCCGGCACGCTGTACAATGTAAGGCGCCCCGTTGAATTTCGTTCCATGGCGGCGTGCCCACATGCCATGAAGAGACACGTCCCCGCATTTTAATTCCTTAGGCACAACCGTATAGCCCAGGCGTACGCCTGTAAAACCTGCGTTCTTGGAAAAACTCTTCAGCTCAATGGCGCAGGTGCGCGCACCCTCGCACTCATAGATGGAATGTGCCACGTCCTTCTCAGAAATATACGCCTCATAGGCGCCGTCATAGATAATCACAGCCCCTGATCTATTAGCGTAATCCACCCACTCCTGCAATTGCGCTTTGGTAATCGTGGTTCCTGTGGGATTGTTGGGCAGACACAGATAAATCATGTCAGGCGTCTCTTTGGGAAATTCCGGCACAAAACCATTTTCCATGGTACAAGGCATATAAATGACATCACTCCATGTCTCCGTCTTGGCGTCATAGACGCCTGTCCTGCCAGACATTACATTAGAATCCACATATACCGGGTATACCGGGTCGCACACTGCTATCCGGTTATCCTGGCTGAAAATCTCCTGAATATTCGCCGAATCGCTCTTGGCTCCGTCTGAAACAAAGATTTCATCTGGAGCGATTTCACAACCTCTGGATTTATAATCATTTTCAGCAATGGCGTTCCGCAGAAATTCATATCCCAGATCTGGTGCATAGCCATGAAACGTCTCTGCGTTTCCCATCTCGTCCACTGCCTTATGCATGGCCTCTATGACAGCAGGAGCCAATGGCTGGGTCACATCTCCGATTCCCAGACGAATAATATCTTTATCCGGGTTTGCCTGAGTAAAAGCGGATACCTTTTTGGCAATTGTGCTGAACAGATAGCTTCCCGGCAGTTTCTGGTAATTTTCATTGATTTTAAACATAATTTCCTCCTCTTCTTTCTCAACATAGTAATTGTAACATTGGAAACTCAAATCACCATCCGCAAAGGATGCCTACGGCAGATCTATTTCTCCTTCAAAAACAGTCACTGCCGGCCCCGTCATATATACAGGGGCGTTCTGGCCTTCCCAGCTTATCTGAAGTTCTCCCCCAGCCAGCAGAACAGTAACTTCATTTGCTGTTTTTTTGCCAAGTATGGCCGCAACGGCTGCAGCGCACGTTCCTGTTCCGCAGGCAAGAGTTTCTCCGCTTCCACGTTCCCATACACGCATTCGCATGGTATGTTCATCTATCACATTTACAAATTCTGTATTGATGCGTTTGGGAAAGCGCGGGTGGTTCTCAAATACAGGCCCAATTTCCTCCAGGTTCAGTGTCCTCACATCCTCGTCAAGAAAAATAACACAATGAGGATTTCCCATCGACACTGCTGTCATACGATACGTCTTCCCCCCTGCCTCAAGGGGCACGTCAACTGCCTGATCCGCATCTATTTCTACTGGGATTTCTGCCGCTGTCAGACAGGGCGCCCCCATATTTACCTTGACCTGGCTCACCTTTCCCTGCTTTAAAATCAAATCCAGATATTTGATTCCGGCAAGCGTATCCACACGGATGGAAGTCTTATCAGTCATCCCATGGTCATAGACATATTTTGCCACACACCGAATTCCGTTTCCGCACATTTCACCCTGGGAACCGTCCGCATTATACATTGCCATTTCAAAATCAGCGCAGCTGGACGGTTTAATCAGTATCAGACCGTCCGCCCCGATTCCAAAATGACGGTCACTGACAAATCTTGCCGTTTCACTGGGATTGGGAATCGTCTCTTTAAAACAGTTCACATAGACATAATCATTTCCTGCTCCCTGCATTTTTGTAAATTTCATTTCCTGCTCCTTTCTTACTGCGCACTGCCGCGCTTTTCTGTGCCATAGCTGTGTCAACGCTGCTGCATCATGCTGAGAATCATCTGAGCTGCTTCTGACAGGCTGGTTCCGCTGTCCATACTGCTCTTTTGTATGTAACGGTGAGCCTCATCCTCTGTCATATTGTTTCTGCACATCAAAACTTCCTTCGCCTGTCTGATCAGCTGTTTCTCTTCCTCACTGCGCTCTGTACGTTTCTTCCGCCTTCGAACCGCTGCATGTGACATCATTTCCAGGGTACTCAAGAGTTCATGCACTTTCAGGGGCATGGACAAAGCCACCACATTTTCCGCCACCCCCTGCTCCCACAGACTGGGAGCAGCCAGTACAAGCATCTGAAAATGCTGCGGCAGGTATTCCCGAAGCTGAGTATACATCATATCCTGCATCCGTCCTGCACAGACCACGATGCCCTGCTCCAGCAGATCCGCGTACTGCAGCGTCTGAGCACCTGTCGTACATACTGCATGCACCTGAAATCCTTTTTTCACCAATATGCTTTTTATGCTTTTTCCATTTTCCATTCTGGGAAATGTGACAATGATATTATTCAAAACACTTCCTCCATGGAACTATATTTTATAAAGATAATTGTCAATTTCCCAGTCAGTTACCTGCCTGCAGTAATCCCTCCACTCTGCTCGCTTTGCTTCTGCGTACTTTTGAGAAATATGGTCTCCCAATACCTGGCACAAAAGCTCATCCTGTTTCAGCGCTTCCACTGCCTCCCCCAAAGTCGCTGGCAGCGCTTCAATCTTAAGCGCCTCCCGCTCTTGTCTGGACATATCCATAACACTGACGCTTACCGGTTCTGGCGGAAGTATCTTATTTTGAATGCCATCCAGTCCTGCTGACAGACAGGCTGCAAGAGCAAGATAAGGATTCGCCGCCGGATCTGGGCAGCGCAGCTCAATTCTGGTATCTTCCCCTCGGGCCTGAGGAATCCGTATCAAGGGACGCCTGTGACTGGCCGACCAGGTAATATGAAGAGGCGCCTCAAACCCCGGAACCAGACGCTTATAAGAATTCACCAGAGGATTGGTTACAGCAGTCATCCCCCGCATATGCCGCATCATTCCTCCAATAAAATAATATGCTTCCTGGCTCAGTCCCAGTTTATCATCCGCATCCTCAAAAATATTTCTGCCATGCTCTGCTATGGAAATATTCAGATGCATGCCAGAACCATTAATGCCATATTTCGGTTTCGGCATAAAACTCGCAAACAGTCCAAACCGCTTGGCAATGGTTTTTACCGCCAGTTTAAAGGTCATTATATTATCTGCTGTCGCCAGCGCCTCGTCATAGCGAAAATCTATTCTGTGTTGCGCCGGAGCCGCCTCATGGTGAGAAGATTCTATCTCAAATCCCATATCCTCCAGAGTGAGCACCATATCACGCCTTGCGTTTTCTCCCAGATCCACCGGTCCCAGATCAAAAAAACCGGCACGTTCATGAGAAACAGTCGTAGGTCCTCCGTTTTCATCCGTATGAAACAGGAAAAATTCGCACTCTGGCCCCACATTCAGCTGATATCCCATCTTTGCTGCCTCTGCGATGGTTTTCTTTAAAATATATCTCGGATCTCCCTCAAAGGGTGTCCGGTCCGGACGATAGATATCGCAAATAATTCTTGCCACCTTGCCTTGCTGGGGACGCCAGGGAAAAATCACAAAGGTATCCAGATCCGGGTACAGATACATATCCGACTCTTCAATCCGCACAAATCCTTCAATTGAAGAACCGTCAAACATACACTGATTATTCAGCGCTTTTTCCAATTGACTTCTGGTAACTGCCACATTTTTCAGAGTTCCAAACATATCCGTAAACTGCAGGCGGATAAATTCCACATCCTCTTCTTCCACAATACGGATAATATCCTGTTTCGTATATTTGCTCATGCTGTCAATTCTCCTAAATTTCTGTATAAACCATTCTCTGTTCCTGCCTTGATCAGACCATCCGCGTTACATTATACGTCTTTTCTTTTGAAAGTCAATAGACAAACTTAATAGCTGCACACCTTCTCAAACTCCATCTTTCCCCCGAAGAGATCAAGAGCGCTGCCAACTGTGAAATTTAATCTGTCCTTCCCTAACTGCCGAAGTAATTCCAGATCTTCATAACTTCCAATTCCCCCAGCATAAGTAATCGGTATTTTTGCCCAGTTTCCCAAAAGGCTGGCAAGTTCTTTTTCAATTCCCTGTGCCTTCCCCTCCACATCTACTGCATGAATTAGAAATTCATCTGCATATCCTGCCAGTTTCTCCAATAGGGATTCTTCCATTTTTTCTTCTGTAAACTTCTGCCAGCGGTCCGTGACAATATAATAACTGTTATCTTTTCTTCGGCAGCTTAGGTCCAGAACCAAACGCTTCTTTCCAGTAACTTGCAAAAGTTCTTCCAGGCGGTCATACCGGATTGCTCCGCTTTGAAATACATATGAGGTCACAATCACATGGCTGGCCCCTGCCTTAAGAAATTCTTCGGCATTCTCTGGGTTGATGCCGCCTCCCACCTGCATTCCGCCAGGATATGCGCGGAGCGCTTCTATCGCCTGCGCTTTTGTCTCTTCATAATATTCACTTCCTGCAGGATTCAGCAGGATGATATGCCCGCCCTGGATATACTTCCGCTGATACAATCTTGCATAAAAAGCCGCATCCTGGCTGGCAACAAAATTCTCCTGCGCCTGATTGCCTGTATCCTTCAGGCTGCCCCCTACAATCTGTTTCACCTTACCGTTGTGAATATCTATGCATGGACGAAATTCCATATCCTGCCTCCTTTCTTCAATGCACCGCCGTATCTCTACAAATACTTTATTTTCCATTATAAGCAAAATACCGGATTTATACAACCAAAAACTTCCTCCCCTTTTGTTTCCCTTTTTATTAGAAATGCTAAACAGATTTAGTAGTAAAATTGATGAATGAATTTTCAAAGAAGTGTCCGCCAGTCGTTGACAGCCTCTTTCTTTTTTGTTAAAATCGTGGGAATAACATAAAAATACAATCAAGAAAGCGAGGAAAAAAAATGGGTACAATTATTGGCGATGGAATCACATTTGACGACGTATTATTAGTTCCTGCATACTCAGAGGTTACACCAAATATGGTAGATCTTTCTACCAATTTGACAAAGACAGTGAAGCTGAACATTCCTATGATGAGTGCCAGTATGGATACCGTCACCGAGCACCGCATGGCAATCGCCATGGCTCGTCAGGGCGGTATTGGAATCATTCATAAAAATATGTCAATCGAGGCACAGGCTGAAGAGGTTGACAAGGTAAAACGTTCTGAAAATGGCGTTATCACCGATCCATTTTCTCTTTCCCCGGAAAATACATTAGAAGATGCGGACAATCTGATGGCGAAGTTCCGTATTTCCGGCGTTCCTATTACTGAAAACGGCAGACTGGTGGGTATTATCACCAATCGCGATCTGAAATTCGAAGAAGATTTCTCTAAAAAAATCAAAGATTCCATGACATCTGAAGAACTTGTGACCGCGAGAGAAGGCATTACTCTCGATGAAGCGAAGAAAATTCTGGCAAAGGCAAGAAAAGAAAAGCTTCCTATTGTAGATGCCAATTTCAATCTCAAAGGCTTGATCACCATCAAGGATATTGAAAAGCAGATCAAGTATCCCCAGTCCGCAAAAGACGCACAGGGGCGTCTGCTCTGCGGCGCCGGCGTCGGCATTACCGCAAATATGATGGAACGCGTGGATGCACTGGTAAAAGCAAAGGTAGACGTGATTGTTGTCGACTCTGCGCATGGCCATTCCAAAAATATCATAGAAGCAGTCCAGAGAATCAAAGCTGCGTTTCCTGAACTGCAGATCATTGCCGGAAATATCGCAACCGGCGCCGCTGCCAAAGCATTAATTGAAGCTGGCGCAGACGCTGTCAAGGTCGGTATCGGTCCTGGTTCTATCTGTACCACCCGTGTGGTAGCAGGTATCGGTGTTCCACAGATAACTGCCATAATGGATTGTTACGCCGTGGCAAAAGAATATGGCGTCCCCATTATCGCAGACGGCGGCATCAAATACTCCGGTGACATGACGAAAGCAATCGCGGCAGGCGCCAATGTATGTATGATGGGCAGTATTTTTGCCGGTTGTGATGAAAGCCCGGGAACTTTCGAATTATATCAGGGCAGAAAATATAAAGTATACCGAGGCATGGGCTCTCTGGCTGCCATGGAAAATGGTTCGAAAGACCGCTATTTCCAGCAAGACGCCAAGAAACTGGTGCCAGAAGGCGTGGAAGGCCGGGTTGCCTATAAAGGCTCTGTGGAAGACACCGTATTCCAGCTGATCGGCGGTCTGCGTTCCGGCATGGGCTACTGCGGCGCCGTTAATATCGAGACCTTGAAAGAAACCGGCAAATTTATTAAGATTTCTGCCGCATCCTTAAAGGAAAGCCATCCTCATGATATCCATATCACCAAGGAAGCTCCCAACTACAGTATTGACGAGTAGAGTAAACAGAATGCATTCACAAACAGCAGCCATGACCGTGGGGAACCTCTCTGTCATGGCTGCTGTAACTTTATCAAGCGTGTTATTTTGCAGTTTTGTTTTCTTTGGTGTTTGCGGCGCCATTATCATTTTCTTTGTTCGTATTGTTATTGTTGGTTTCCGCATTGTTATTGTCTGCATTGTTATTGTTATTATTGTTATTGTTGGTATTCGTCATATCGTCCACACCATTTTCAACATCATTTCCAATGTCTTCTACACCGTCCACAATGTCATCTCCGATATCTTCTACCACGCCTTCTCCATTATTATTGTTGTCAATATTGTCGTTGACGTTCGTCTTATCCTTTTCCACTCCGTTGGTATTTGTATCGTTATTATTTGTGCCATTTGTTCCGGCAGCGCCATTGTCTGCACCGTTATTGTCATTGACATCGTTCGTGGTACCGTTTGTATCATTGTTATTTCCGTTGTCATTATTACCACAAGCGGTTACACTGCTTAATACCAGGACAAGCAGACAGCCCATGAGGATTTTTTTAAACTGTTTCATAATAATGTCTCCTTTACAAAAAATTTTCTTTTCTCTATCCATTATGAACAAAATTTTCAGGTTTATTCCTGTTTTTTATTTTTTCATTTTTGGCTGAAAAACCAGACTTGCCAGATAGCCAAATATCAAAGCGGCAGAAATTCCCACGGCACTTGCTGTAAATCCTCCCATAAAAATCCCTATAAATCCATCAGAATCTACTGCTTCCTTAATCCCTTTCCACAAGGTATTTCCAAATCCCAGCAGAGGAACACTAGCTCCTGCTCCGGCAAATTCCTGAAAAGGCTGATACAGCTGCAAAGCTCCCAGCACTGCTCCGCTGCATACCAGCAGCACCATAATTCTTCCTGGAAGCATTTTTGTTTTTTCCATTAAAATTTGAACCAAGGCGCAAATCAGCCCGCCCACCCAAAATGCATTTATATAATCCATACTATTTCTCCTTAACCTGCATATTCTATGACCACGCCATGAGCAATTCCAGGCACGCTCTGTCCCTCATTAAAACTCACTGTGGAAAGCAATGCTCCCGTGGGCACAAACAGAACTCGTTTCCAGGTTCCTTTCTCCAGTTTAGGCAGAATATAGGCGCTCAGCGTTACTGCAGAACAGCCGCAGCCGCTTCCTCCTGCGTTGGTATTCTGGGTTTCGCTGTCAAATATTTCTATTCCGCAATCCATATGGACGCTGGAAATGTCAAACCCTTTCTTCTTCATCAGATCAATTAAAATTTCCTGTCCCACAGTACCTAAATCTCCGGTTATAATCTTATCATAATCTTCTGGCTTTCTGTTAAAATCCATCAGATTCTGGCTGATGGTATCACATGCTGCCGGCGCCATCGCCGCTCCCATGTTCATGGAATCCTTCACTCCATAATCTACGACTTTGCCCGTGGTAATTCCGGTAATCCGCACATGGCTTCGTTTCCTGCCAAGTACAAAGGCTCCACTTCCTGTAACTGTCCAGGTAGCTGATAAGGGTCTTTGATTGGCATATTCCAGGGGAAAACGAAACTGTTTCTCCGCACTGGCAAAATGGCTCGATGTGACAGCAAGTACTTGTTCTCCATAATCTGCTGCCACCGCCATAGCAGCAAGAGACAAGGATTCTCCTGCCGTGGAACAGGCTCCATATAATCCAAACAACGGAATATTCAACTCCATCAGCCCGAACGTCGTGGCTATATTCTGTCCCAGCAAGTCTCCGCCAAAAATATACCTGATATCCTCTTTTTGAAGCCCTGCCTTACCGATCGCCATAGAAGCGGCTTCTTTCTGCAGGGTACTCTCCGCTTCCTCCCAGGTATCTTCCCCAAACTTATCATCCTCTCCAACCAAATCAAACAGCTTGCCCAGCGGCCCTTCGCCTTCTTTGGTTCCCACAATACTGGCGCTGCCCAGAATATAGGGAGCCTCATCAAACTGGATGCTCTGCGTCCCAATGGTCTGTGACATAGTTTTTCCTCCTGTTTCCATTTTCCTGTTGTTATTGTGTCCGGAAATTGGAATTTTACTCATTTTGATTAAAAATGTGATCATATATTTCATTTCCATAAACTGGATTTTGCCAAAACTGCGGCGATGTTTCTCCCTTTAATAGCTACAAAACTGTGAAAGGCAATATGGATAGAGATTTGTGGAAATTTTTTCATTTTGTTTTCAATTCCCACACCACCTAAAAAGAGAAAACTGCAAACAAAACAGGAAACCTTTTCTTGATTCCCTGTTTCGGTATTCCGCTGTGATAGGCGGCAGGTATTCCGTTGTATTTACTTATTTGAATTCGGCAAACTAGTGTAGTGACATGATGATATTTAGTTTTACTACTACCTTTTAAGAGGCGGTAGTAAAACTGGGGTATAAAGATTTAAGTTTTATTCTGGCGTCACCTGTCCTAAAATGCCAGTTA
>CAJTCY010000009.1 GCA_910575075.1 Lachnospiraceae bacterium | reverse complement strand
ACCTTTTAAGAGGCGGTAGTAAAACTGGGGTATAAAGATTTAAGTTTTATTCTGGCGTCACCTGTCCTAAAATGCCAGTTAACTTTTGCGGCCATTGTATTACGCTCCATTTCCCATACGGATAATTCATTGCGCAGCAACTCAATGTCATTTATGCGGCGTGAAAGACACTGCCTGGTCATCACATTCAGTTCTATTTCAGCGATGTCAAGCCAGCTTCCGTGCTTCGGTGTGTAATGGATTTCCAATTTTTTGATAATGCGTCTTGCCTCCTCTGGAGGATACCTCTTATATAGAGATGATGGCTTATGGGTATTAAGGTTATCCATTACAAGAATGATTTTTTCAGCTTCTGGATACATGACATCCACCAGATACTTAATCTCCTCTGCCCAGTCGGCTGCCGTGCGGTGTTCCCGTACACTTACATGGTGTGCCCCGCCAAGCGGCTCTACAAAAGCAAATATACTGGCAGTCCCATTCCGGACATATTCGGAATCCGTTTTACGGTCATTTCCGGGAATCATTGGCAGAGGTTCCCTGGCTTCCCCAAGAAGTTGATATGGCTTTTCGTCCATACAGACAACGGGACGTTTTTCGTCATAGGGAAGCTCATATACATCAAGGACATCTTCCATACACGCTATGAATTCCGGATCTTCCTTTGCCGGGATGCACCAGTAGTTGTTTTTGTGAGGTCGAAGTTTATTTTTTTTAAAGCGTTTCGGATTGCCTCCCTGCTTACAGGGGTCTCCAGAATGACTTTGGACTCTTCTTCCAACAAACGGATAGTCCACCGGGAGTGCCCTTCCGGAACAGGGCCGCAGGCAAGTTCGATCAGCCGGGCTTCCATACGCCCGTCAACTTTACGTCTTGCCTGGTCTGAGTTTATGTTCCTTTTAAATTCAGTAACAGCACCAATACCACCGTTTACATATTTTGCGACCGTATTTGTGATTGTTGCCAGACAGACACCGTTGGCTCTTGCGCTCTGCTCATGAGTCAGGACTTTTCCGTGTGCTTCGTCCAGGTCAAGGATGATCTGGCACCTGCAGCGTATGGTTTTGGATGTTCTTTTTTTACGGATTATGGATTTGAGTTCCTTGAATTCATCTTCTGTAAGGCTGATTATATATTTTCTGGGTCTTGCCATTGGAATCACCGCCGTTTTTTTCTTAAGTATACATCAAAACGGCTGTTTCTACCAGTATAATTTGGATATATATCAACATGTCAGTACACTAGTAGTATTCAATCCTATTTCTCATTTCTCAAAAATGACAAAACCACATTCATAAGGATGGTCACAATACACATTCTCTTGCTTATCAGCATGGTATAGCATACCTTTCAGTACCATTAGAGAATCTCCACTACCTGATAGAATTATGTATTCTGCCAGAAAAAATAGTAGTAATTGATTTGTCACCACCGCAGCTACCGCAGCACCACCTCCTAAAACAAGTGTAGGCATGGCAGTTCCTAACAGATATTGCCACTTTTTTAACGGTTCGGAGCAAGTGCAGTACGGAGCAATACTACTCCAAATGATTCCAAAATCAATCGAATGGAAATGATTTTTTGCGAACAAACACCAAGTAATTCCATGTATAAACTCATGCAGTATGACTATACATACAATACTCAGAGGTAATGCTACAGCATATCCCCAAGAAATACAGTCTAAATCAAAACCATTTACAGTATAGTACATCCAAAATACGAAAGCCATAAATGGCATCATGATTAAAAAACCTAAATACTTTGCTTGTTGCGTAGCGATAGTCATATTCTTTATTTTATATCCTTTTTGCTGCATTTCAGAACTCAATTTTTCAAATCTATCTTTGCGTTTTATTTCTTTTTCTGTTAATTTTCTTTTATCTTTATCCATGCTTATTCCTCCAAATTCCAGTTTATCTATCTAACCCTCTATAAACCTTGTATTTTCAAGGTTTTACGCCTGTTTTGTGTTCAAACCTTATGTATTTTCCCTTGTTTTTGCCCTTATGAGCCGAAACAAGGGAAAATTTTTATGCCCCGCCGACTACTTTATCCAGCAGTCTTGCGGAACTGCGCTTCGCTTCCCTTGTAGCGTGAGCGTAAATGTTCATTGTGGTACTGACATCGGCGTGTCCGAGAAGTTCCTGCACATCCTTCGGTGCTGCCCCGTTCGAGAGTAGATTGCTTGTGAATGTGTGCCGAAGCTGGTGAAAATGGAAGCCCTCTAACCCCTCGACTTTTCTGCTTGCCGTCCTGCACATAATCCCTACCGTACTCGGTGCTTCATACGCTCCGTCAGGTCTGAGGCAGACAAATGAGATTTCCCTGTAGTCATCGGGGATTTCTTCCGTTCTCGGCAGGCAATAAACCTCGTAATAGGTGCGGTCTTTTTCCTTGACCTCTTTGTAGTAGTTGAGGTTGTAAAGTTCTCCGTATCGGAATCGGTTTTTGTGCTGTTCGGTTTTGGCTGTCCGCAGAATTGCCGCCAACGTGTTGCAGAAGTCAACAGTGCGGACTTTCTTCCGCTTTGTCGCCCCTATCTCGGTCTTGTGCCTTGCCCCGTTGTAGCGCATACTGCGGCGCACCGTAAGGTACTGCTCGTCAAGATTGATGTCCTGCCAAGTCAAGCCGCAGACCTCGCCAATGCGAAGCCCCGTATAGTAGGCGATTTGAATGGGAAGCAATGCGGGATTGTCCTTTGCTTTCAGAAAATCCTCCAGCTTGCAATACTGCTCATGGCTGAGGGTGGGAGTGGAAGCCGTGTCGCTGTCCTCGTCCGAGAACAGGTCATAGTCCTCTTTCTTGCTCCGCCATACCACATACTGCATGGGGTTAAAGGTAATCATCCGTTTCGGGAATACCGCAAAACGGAACGCCCCTTGCAGGACTGCCGAAAATAACCGTAAGTACCCCTTGCTGAGTGCCTTTGCCGTCGTACCGTCTGGATTTGTCCCGCCGAAGCTGAGATAATCCATATACGCCTGCAAATGGTCGGCGGTAACGGTTTTCAGCTTGCGGCTACTGATAGGGTGCTGTTTGATACGGTTGACCGTTCCCTGATATGCCATTACCGTACCGTTGCTGAGATTGCCGGGCTTTAATTCTTCCTCCACCCACATATCCAGCAGCATACCTACCGTGGCGTTTTCGGACTTTGCTACGAATTTCTTTTCCTCGTAGTCAGCGATTGCCTTGCGGAGCATGGCTTCCGTCTCGGCTTTGCTCTCTGTGCCTACAAACTCTTTTTGGACTTTCCGACCGCTTTCATCTTCGATATAGAAGCGTCCATACCACTTTTTGCCTTTCTTTCTTACAGAACCTTTTGCCATAGATAAAAAACTCCTTTCTATCCGTGGCAATCGGGACTGTGACATATGGTGTGCGTAAAGTAAATAGTGTCACTTGTGCCGATTGTGTCCAATCGGCTTTTCTATTGTCAAGGTGCCACGGAATTTTCTTTTTCGGTAAGCCTTGCTTCCGCTTCCGCTACTATCCCGAAAAGGTCGCCCATAGATACTTTGGTGCGTCCCTCATCGTAGATATGTAAAATCCCGTCCAAGAAGCGTTTCATATCTTCGATAGGTTTTTCCATCTCTTTACGGTAAACCCGTTCTTCGATTGCGCCAGCTTTAATCGCATAGCGCATAAGGGATTGTTTCAGCCCCTCGTCCTCCGCCACACGGTCAATCTCTGCCATAGCGTCGGCAAAGTGATAAGCCATAACCGTATAGAGGTCAATCATCTTTCCGAGGAATGTAGTGAGTAGCTGCTGGTGCGGCTCTCCTTTTACGATAGAGGAAACCGTATCAAGATACTTTTTGATGTGTTCCTCCATATCCTTTGCACATAATGTGCGGCTGTCATATTCCTTATCTTCGGAAAGTCCTGTCAGCCATTCGGGAGTGGTAAGGAGTGCTTCGGCAAGACCGTTGATAATCATTGTGCGTTTCGGGTCAACGCCGTCCGCTTCATACCGCTGAATGGTGGATTTGTTTACGCCGATACGCTTGCCGAGTTCGGGCATTGTGAGATTTAACTCTGTTCGGCGTTCCTTTACCCGTTCACCGACTTGTTTTGCGGTGAATGTGATTTCGTTTTTCAAGGTTTTCACCTCCTAACGGGTATCATTATAGCACATAAAAACTTGTTTTGCAACCCAATTTTCAATAATGATTAAAAATATTTTATGAGAAGTTGCAAAACAGGTTGACAGGAGATAGCAAAATAAGTATAATTACAGGTACATAGTTGCAAAACGAGTATTCAAAAAAGGAGGTTGATAAAATGAGCAACATCAAAATTGGTTTGACAATTGAAGAAGCTGCCGAATGTACGGGTATCGGCAGGAATACCATGCGGAAGCTGGTGGACTGGGGCAAGCTTCCCGTCCTTAAAGTCGGGCGAAAGGCGATTATCCGCAGGGACACGCTGGAGCATTTTATGAGCGTCAATCAAGGCAGGAATCTTCTCAATCAGAACGATGTCCGCAGGGTAGACTGACCGTTCTTAAAGCCCTCGGCGTTTGAGAGCGAAATACACCCCTCGCACAAATCTAACGATTTGTACTCTGGGTATTTCGCCCCTGCGGGGAGCTAAGTATCAACGCAGTCACTTCCTGTTCCCGCATTGATACTTTTCGCCGCCACTGTTTCGTGTCGGCGGCAACCGTCAGGACGGTTGCAAAATGAGAATGCACCTATTAAGGGAGAAAAGACAGTATGGCAAGACACAGCTTCATCCAAATGTCGAAGCTGCCGAATGTCAAAGGACGGATTTCCTATATCACAAGTCCCGTAAGGCAGGAAAACTTATACGCCGCCTACCGCACCGCAGACAATGCCTTTTGGAGCAATCTCGCAAGGGAAAGCCAGCAGGAGTTTAAGCGAAGCGGCGCAGACGGAAAATGTATCGAAGCAAGGGAACTGATTATCGCCCTGCCCGAAGTCTACACGCAGTATGAGCCGCAGCAGGTTCTCGAAGATTTCACAGAGGAATTTCACAGGCGGTATGGCGTGGAATGTGTGTCGGCTCTGCACCACAACAAACGCAAGACCAATTATCACATTCATCTGATTTTCAGCGAACGGACGCTTTTGCCCGAACCCGAAGTCAAGATTGCCACCCGAAGCGTGTTCTTTGATGAAATGGGCAAGCGGGTACGCACCAAGAAAGAGATTACCGATGAGGACGGAAAAATCCGAAAGGGCTGTACCATCATTAAAAAAGGAGAAGTTTACGAGAGCCATCTGTTTACCACAAAAGATGATAAATTCAAGAGCGAGCCTTTTCTTCGGGAGGTCAAGGAAGTTTATACCAACCTTATCAACCGCCATATTTCCGACCCCGAACAGCATTTGAAGGTATTTGATAAAAACAGCGTGTACCTGCCGACAAAGAAAATCGGCAAGCACAATCCGAGAGAGGAAGAAATCAAAGCCGAAAATGCGGCAAGGCAGGAATGGAACAGGACGGCGGATATGGCACTTGTATCAGGAATATCCGAAGCGAAGATTTTGGAGGTCAAGCAGACTGAGATACACCACAAGGTAAGCCAATCTATCCGCAAAAGCGGCTGGCTGCCCAATCTGTTTCGCAGTATCGTGAACAAGGCGAGAGACTTTCTGCAACGCTTAATCCATGAACACGCTATGCCGCCAAAGCCCACGCTGGATATTGATATGACAGAGTTCCGCACTATGCGAAATCTGATGATACGGGTACAGGACGAGGCAAGAGGGATTAGAAACTTGCAGGACAATATTCTGCCCAAGCTGAAAACACAGCTTTCAGAGATAACGGGGATTTTCAAGGGCAAGGAACGAAAAGCCCTGACCGAGCAGATACAGCAGACCGAAGCAGAAATCTCCGAAAGGCTGGATAAGCTGCCCGATATTCTGAAAGAGGACGGTTATCCCGATGTGCAGGCGTTTATGGCAACCTACCGAGAAGCGGAAGCCGTTGTAGAACAGTACAACCGCAGTCTTACCGAGTGGGAGCGGCAGGTTAAGGAAAAGAGCATACCACAGAAACCGCCCGAAAAAGAGAGCGTCAGAAACAGGCTCAGACAGTTGCAGGAGCAGGGCAGACAGCAGCCACGCAGAAAGAAATCCTTTGACAGAGACAGCCGATAGAAAAACAACGAATGCCACGCTTTGCGAGACATTCTTATGTTAATAAAAACCGCCGCTATGGTGTTCCCATTTTCGGCGGCATACATAGTCTTGTCAGCGTTCCTGCTTTTGAATGACGGTTATCTGTAAATCCTTTGCATTGATGAGCGTTTCCTGCTTGCACTTCGGACAGTAAAGAGGAAAGTTTTTCAATATGGTATCTTCACGCAGTCTGTCACGGGTTTTGTTGCCGCAGACGGGACATAATATCCATTCGGTTTGTTCTTGAGTAGCAACAATGTATCGTTTCATTTGAATTTTCCTTTCAAACTGTGTGGAATATATAATGAAGCTGCGTGACCAATATGCCACGCAGCTTCCACAATTTACGCAACGGTATAAATCTTTACATCAGGCTCTGCACTCCAAAGCGGCTTTAATCCCACAAAAACATCGTTTTGGAACATTGCACTTGAAAGATATGCCTGTGCGTGTTCTGCGCTGTCAAAGCCGTGAAGTACCTGGACATCCTCGTCACGGATTAGAAGGTCTTTTGTCAGCGCACCCTCGATGGTGTCCAGAAACGGCTGACGGTAATCTGTATAGACCTTTGCCGCAGCAGGACGGTTGGGGTTGTCGATTTTCATTGTGATTTCAAGATAAGCGGATACTTTCATTTTGAATACCTCCGAAATTGTTTTTTTGCTTTTAAAAGCATGCCCATTATAACCGATTGACTTTTGATTCAGAAGATATAAGCAAATTTATTAGTCGCTAATAAATTTCATAGTAACTTGAAAATATATAGGTTGTCTTGTATAATCTTGTATAATATGGTTGAAGAAAATGGAGGAAAAATCTATGTATAAACCTAAAACAGAAAAGGATATTCGGTGTCCTTTAGAATATGGGCTGGATATTTTCGGGGGAAAATGGAAATCTCGGATTATTTGTGTGCTTGCTGAAATGAAACTGCTTCGGTACAGTGAGCTTCGAGGTGAAATGGCAAATATCACAGATGCCGTGTTGGCAGCTACTTTAAAAGAGTTGATTCGTGACGGGATTGTGATTCGGAAATCCTATGATGAAATTCCTCCAAAAGTAGAGTACAGCCTTTCCGAAAAAGGGAGGTCTGTTGTTCCTATTTTGCAAAGTATTTGTCAGTGGTCTGGAATTTACCATCAAGAGGATAATGAAAATGCGCTCAGGCAATGCCAGAAATGCGATTTTCACAACTAAACAATTTGAATGCTAAGGAAATGATTTATATGAAAGAGAATAATAGAAAGACACAATACATAAGCGGTATGCGTGCGGGGATACCCGTTATATTAGGTTTTATCCCTGTCGGAATAGCATATGCGATTATGGCCAGACAGGCGGGATTCACGATTTTGCAGACCTGTGCAATGTCATTAACCGTATTTGCAGGAGCAAGTCAGATGATGGCAGTAGGAATGTATGTACAGGGAGCAAGTATCATCACCATGATTCTTGCTACATTTATCTTAAATTTACGCCATTTGATTATGAGCGTATGCGTTGTAAACCGAATGCGAAAGGATACGACAAGAATTAAACTGTTGGCTGCCTTTGGGGTAACAGATGAATCCTTTGCTATTTTCACCACAGAGAAAGAGGGAAAATGCTCCGCTGCATATTTTTTGGGATTGATAATGGTTACATATACCTCTTGGAATGCGGGGACTTTGATCGGAGCGATAGCGTCGGACTTTTTACCAGTTATTATTACCGCAAGCCTAGGCATTGCCCTTTACGCAATGTTTATCGGTATTCTCGTGCCGAATCTGACTAAAAACTGGCGGTTAGGGCTTTTAGTTGTCTTGACAGCCGTATGTAATTCCATTCTGACACAATTTATCCAATCCAGTTGGGCGTTGATCGTTTCCACGCTGCTTTGCGCTTTTATCGGCGTTTTCTTTGTGGATTTAGAACCTGACAAAAAGGAGGAACCGACAGATGGACAGCACTAAAATACTACTATTGATTTTGGGTATGGCTGTAGTTACTTATATTCCAAGGGCAATTCCGGCAGTCTTGGTTGATAAGATGAAATTCAGTGCAAAAACAGAAAAGTTTTTGAAGCTGATTCCTTATACAGCAATGTCCGCCTTGATTTTTCCCGGTGTATTTACAACGGATGCTGAAAAACCCATTATAGGAATTATCGGTGGACTTGTTGCAGGCTTCTTGGCTTGGCGCAAATGTCCGGTTATGATTTGTGTTTTGGCGGCGATTGCTGCGGACTTCCTAGTGTATTGTTTTATTTGACTTAAAACGGAGGTGTAATCATGGATTTGATGACATTACTTGAAACCCGTCGTACATATCGAAGATTTGATCAATATAAAGAGATACCGTCAGAGATTATTGATGAAATGTTGACGGCGCAAAGATTTGCTTCCAGTGCCTGTAATCAGCAAAAACTTCGATACCTTGTAGTTAAATCACCGGAGTTGGTTGAAAAGATTTTTCCATTAACAAAATGGGCGGCTTTGCTTCCAACCGAAATCGGGACGCCAAAGGACGGAGAGCATCCAACCTTGTTCATTTTAGTGCTATATGACCGCAGAAAAAAAACTAAGTGGATTGATACGGATGCAGGACTTGCCATCAGCAATATGACTCTTGCTGCATGGAATCGTGGCGTAGGCAGCTGTATTATGGATAATATAGACCGCAAAGGGCTTCGTAAACTTTTAAACATTGATGAGATGACAGAAATTCACAGCGCAGTTGCCTTTGGCTATCCCTTGCACCAATCCAATGTAGTGTTGCCAAAGAGCACGGATAATTTGAATTATTATCTGGATTGCAGCAACAATTATTGCGTGCCGAAATTGAGCGTTGAAGATGTTATTCAAATCTTATAAGCAAGTAGGAGCTGATATCGTTTACGGTATCAGCTCCTACTGATTTTAATCAAAAATTAAATCTGTATTGACAACTTCTATTGCACAATTGTATATATTCCGCATTTTCTGTGCCCAAAGCATTGGATTCTCTGCTTTTAACTTTTCGGTCACTCCTTCTTTTTCGGCAAGTTGTTTCACCAATCGTAAAAACATTTCTTCTACTTGTTTATCAATGTCGGCAAGATAACTGTGTAGCTTACCGCTTGTAAGAAGCGTTGTATAAGTTGCCGGCTTATGCTCTTTCAGATAGCGTTTGTGTCGCTGTCCCCATATGCCAACAGCTCTTTCTTCTTCGGTTGGTAAGGTAAGACAGGGAATATAATAATCCCCTTGAAGTTCATACCATAACCCGTTATTCTTATCGTAAATATACTTGTCCATTTTGAAATCCTCCGTTATAATATATTCGCACATATGTCACAGTTCGCCGATTGCCACACTTTGTTATATCTTATTATCAGATTTTCTTTCCCTTGCATTTGCCCTTATGAGCAATCGAGGAAAGTATAAACTTGTGTGAAACCGTATAAAGGGATAAGGCGAACACATTGCGATAAATCCTTTATTTTCAAGGCTTTCGGAGGATTTTATTGAAGCCCTATGACGGGCAATAACCACTTATAAAATCGTGGTTTTCAAATTCCAATTTGTTTTTGTTTCCATATATATCCTCCTGCATTGCTGTGAAGTGTAAGTCACC
The DNA here is from genome assembly GCA_910575075.1 of Lachnospiraceae bacterium. Taxonomy (GTDB): domain Bacteria; phylum Bacillota; class Clostridia; order Lachnospirales; family Lachnospiraceae; genus Petralouisia. Next base: position 168,018 of record CAJTCY010000009.1, on the reverse strand, counting down.
TCCAGACACAATATAACTTATTTCTTTATAAATGTCAATTATTTCATACACAAAAGAAGAAAAAAATACCATGCTCATTTAGGGAATCAGGAGCATGGCTTACGATACTCTGTAGTGTACTTTATCTGATTTTTCTTAAAATCAATAATGCAATATCAGCCGTTAATAGAAACAGGGTATAAACGGTCTGTATCCCATTTGACAACCGAACGATGTTATCCATAGACCACTCTAATGATAATGGGAAAATATTCAGGAGGACAAACAACATGGCAAATGAAATCAGCGAAGCCGTAGCAATAAGCCCTCGTCCTCTTTCATCTCTTCCCTCTTTCGAAAAATAGAAGAATACAAAAAAGCCTAAAAACAGGAAACCAAACACTGCATTTATTCTCAGAAAAATTCTGCTGTCAAATAAAATATTCAACCATTCAATCATTTAACGTTCCTCCTTAAAGTCAAATAAATCTTCAATCGTAACCTCAAACACTTTTGCTATACTGTATGCGAGCAACATAGAGGGATTATAACGATTTCGTTCAAGCTGCATAATTGTCTGTCTTGATACACCCACCAAATCGGCAAGCTCTTGTTGTGTCATTCTTTTTGTGGCTCGATAAATATGTATTTTACTGTCAAATTGGTATTTGCTCTTGTTCGCCACTGGCTCACCGCCTTTCATTACTTTTAATTTCTCATGCAGCTATAAGCATAACATATTTGATACATCTTGTAAAATAAAAAGGGATTCGGCAAAATATTTTAAGATTTTGCCGAATCACCTTTCAAAATATATCATCTTATCAAATTATCCTTACAACAAAAACATCCCTTTTACAAGGGACAGCTTCTTGTATAGCTGCCGCCAAATATAGGTATCAATCATTTTTCTTTAGGCAGGTAATAACGCTTGCCTGTATATATTCTGCATTGATGAACAGACTTTTTCCTCTGGCTTCCTTACGTTCGTTCTTTTCCTTATAATCATATGTGAAGATGGGAAACACTGTTGGTAAGATGCGCGAGCTAGTACAACAAATATTAAGTAATTAACATCTTCACTTGCCTAATTGTCCAGCTACTATGTCAGAAAACCTAGCCGTAGCCACCGCTACGCCGTCGTTTTTCTTCCTTGTATCTGAAACAATTATCCTGCGTGAATATATCAAAGACTTAATTTTCGTTGTACTAGATGCATGGAATACCGTCGCTACAGTGGTGCAAAAGATTCTAAAAAATAATTATTAAAAAATTCAAACAAAAAATCATAAAAATGTTTCAGTTCCATAAAGTATATCTGGTTTTATTTAAGTATAGGTTTTCGCATGTTTTTATTTTACACTAACAGCCGGACTTTCCGAAGCCCGGCTGTGCTTTTTTGCATAGAAAAGTGGCTGCGCACGAATTACTTAATGCGACAGCCCTATCTGTTTAAAATTTTCTATTTTTCAACATTCCCACTCAATCATGAGCGGCTGCACACATTGACGCGCTGCGCACAGCGCGTTTGCAGCAGTCTCATTTGGAAAATCGTCTCTATTTTATTTCAACCGCGGTACTGGGGGCCTCTTAGGATCAATGACCTCTGAAGCATTAAACAAATCGCTTACACTGTCCATCTCTCCAATAGAATTATAATAGATACGGTATCCGTCCAGGTTTCTTCTGCCCTGCCGGAAATAATTATCCTTTATCTGCACACTGTACTGTTTGGAGTCCACATTACAGAAGTAGTTAAATCCCTGCTCTTTCAAATAATTAAATTTAGCGTTATCCGGGGTATATCCTGTGGTCCACTCAGCCAAATCCTCACCATGGGCAAAAATAATAGTATCAGTGGCTCCTATCAGAGGTTCCACGTTTTCTTTCCATTTCTGGGTATCTGTCTGAATACGCTCAATAGATGCCTCTCCCACTTTCATATGTCCCCAGGTATGGCTGGCAAATTTCCAACCGTCTGCCTTAATGGCATCCGCTACCTTTTTAGCATTGGCACGCTCCGTTTCAAGATTAAAATCCGGATGATTCTCCAGCCATTTTTTCTTATCTTCGTCAATGTCTTCGGGCACAGTCTGATAACTGATGTCTGTACGGTATCCAAGAATACCGTTATAACCTGTAAGTGCAATCGTTCCTTTGGCTCCTTTGTAGGATGCATCAGGATGCTCTTCCAGGAATTTATCCATAAGAGGAATGACATCAAAATCTCCAACCACTGTGGTTCCATCCCTCTGTATGTATTCACATTTCGGTTTTCCATTTTCATCGACTATCATTTTGGACGCATAACCATACCCATCATAACTGTGATAATAGGACAAATCATCAATTGACAATACGAACGCTTTCTTATCCGGCGGCAGCATGATTGTACCTGCCTTAAAGTGAACATTTCCATTTTCATCCGTGGTCTCTTCCACCAGATCATGAAGATCCACTAAAACATACCCCTTGTCATACATGGCCTGGGTGATTTTATTGAATTCTTCAATAGTAGTCATCCACTGATTATTTCCCACTGCCTGAGGATTGGTATCCTGATTAGCAAAGGCAAGTTCCGGATCTACCACCAGTGAATGATAAAATACATGTGTAACCTCATCTATATTTACCGGAACACATGCCGCTTTCTTTGCCTCATAGTCCGACACTTTCGCTGTCAGCTCAGAGTCACGCTCATACCCCTGATAACTCTTTACCATCTCTATCGCGCCGTCATAATCATATCCGGCTGCAAGAAGTTCTGCCTGAGCAAGCACTGTGCTGCGCACATCTTCTGTCTCTTCTTTCTGCTCTGGCACTGGCTCTTTGATCTGCTCCTGTATTTGCTCCTTCTCTGCTGGTTTAGCGCTTGTTTCCAGCGTATTTTTTCCGGCAGCCTCCTTCTTGTTCTCTTTTTTAGGGGCAAATGTGACTGCAAGCACCCCTGCGCCTGTCATCAACAGCAATGTGAGAAATGTAATAATCAGCCTCTTCTGCATATATCTCTTTCTTCTCCTGTCTGTAGTTCTTCTTGAAGTATCCTGATGTCTTTCCATCTTAATTTCTCCTTTACCATTTGTAAAGCATTTTCTTTTATTCTATCATATGACGAACATAGGGCAAAAATCAACCTTTCTATCATAAAAAATTTCTTAAAATTTATTAATCTTTGGTTAGTTTTGCACAATCCGGCTGTTGCACTGGCTGAATTCCCATACGATGCAGATGCTTCATCACATACATATATGCAGGAATCAAAAATAAATCTGCAAAAATCCATGCCGCCGGGTTTGCAAAACAGACTGCTATGTAACCAAATACTGGTACAAAAGCCAGCGCTACTAAGCAGCGTGCCGCCATCTCTGCCACCCCGGCGAGAATGGCAAATTTGCTAAATCCAAGCCCCTGTATGGTAAAACGAACAATATTTACCAGTGCAAGCGGAAAATAAAATGCAACATTTGCCCATAGAAGCCAGGTCACATGCCGGATAATTTCTGTCTGCCCTGCATCTACAAACAGCAAGGCAATGGTTCCTCCAAAAAATCCCAGCACAACTGCAGCTGCCACAGAATAACCAAGCCCCAGCAGGCAGGTGGATTTCATGCCTTTTGAAACACGGTCCAGCTCGCCGGCTCCCACATTCTGCCCTGCATATGTTGCCATGGTGGAACCCATGGCATCAAATGGACAGCAAAAAAACATACTGATCTTAGTTCCTGCCGCTACTGCTGCCACTGCCATAGAGCCAATGCCATTTACCGCTGTCTGAAGAATTACGCTTCCAATGGCAGTAATTGAATACTGCAGCCCCATAGGTATCCCCATATTGCATAAAACACCCACGCACCTTCCATCTAACCGCCATTCCTCCCTGGAAATTTTTAAAATCTCAAATCTCATTATCATATAAATAAGGCAGGCAATACCAGAAACCGCCTGCGCGATAACGGTTGCCCAGGCTGCTCCTGCCACTCCCATATCAAATACAAGAATCAATACCAGATCCAGAATGATATTGAGCACAGAAGACAAAATCAGGAAAAACAACGGGCTTTTGCTGTCTCCCAGCGAACGTATGATGCCTGACAGCAAATTATAGAGATAAATAACTGGAATCCCCAAAAAAATTACAAATATGTAATCATAGGCACCCTCAATAATATCCGCAGGCGTGTTCATCCACATCAAAATCTGACGGCAGAACACGCAGACTGACACTGTCATCACTCCCGCAAAAGCAATGGTAAGCCACACACTGTTGGCAACATATTTTCTCAGATTATGATAATCTCCTGCTCCAAACTGCTGTGCTGCCGGAATCGCAAATCCGTTGCACACACCCATGCAGAATCCTATAATCATAAAATTTATGGAGCCCGTAGAGCCCACAGACGCCAACGCATGTACTCCGAGAAATTTTCCAACAATCACCGTATCCATCATATTATAAAACTGCTGAAACAGCATTCCAAAAAATAGAGGGATACAAAATTGCAGGATCAGCCGGAGCGGTGATCCTTTGGTCATATCTTTTGTCACACTTTTCGCCATAACAGCCACTTCCTCTCTTCAAAATATTGGTTCAAAAAAGAACCACCCGGACAGCTCATGACCCCTGTGGTTCTCTGTTGTGTTTGAAATTATATGCCCCTTTTATGCTTTTGTCAATATAGGTTTTTGATTGTAGCGGAATTTTATATACACGCTCTCATGGTGCTGTGCTTTTTTAGGAACAAAAAATGTTTCCTTCATATGCCTTTTCCATTTTCAAGAGAGCAATCTTTTTGTCAATGCCTTCTGCATATCCAGTAAGACTGTCATTTCCACCAACTACTCTGTGGCAGGGTACGATAATGGATCTTGCCGTATGATTTGCGGACACCATGCGGACATATAAAACTACTTACTTTTATATACTTTTCGTCACTTAAAAAAATGCAAAATAACAGCGCAAACCATTGAAATTACTGGATTTACACTGCTTTTCAATTCATGAGACATCGAGGATTCGAACCCTAGGAATGTCCAGAAAATACCGAAAGAAAGGCGTTCGTGGCACATCATCTTTGAGTGTAATCAAAAGTGTAATCAAATCCTTTGCAGTATAATTCCGCCGGATTTTATAATTACAGTTGATTTCCGCACCCGGAAATGTTATATTATAGAAAAGGAGCAACCGCCCACAAAGTGGTTGACCGATTATCAGAGTAGCAATGCCACCTAAACACCGACCAAAGTATCAGGGTGGCTTTTGCTATGTATGGCTACTTACAAAAGTTAAAAATAAATGTAAGCAATGCCAAAAGGAATATGCCAAAGGTCAGCATATCCTTAAAATCAAAATGATTTTTCATAGGCATCACCCCCATTCTTTTAGGAATGAGGTCAACACACCCTATAACACGAACTGCTCCTTGCACCGATTATAGCACACAGAAAGCCATCCGGCAATTAATTTTTCCAGCCCTGCCAGGCACAGGAATGCCATTGAGCCTGTCAACCCCTTTACCAGACGGCACTTGCAAAGTAAGTGGGGGGTTACAGGTCGGATTGCCGGCGAAAATACCCCCAGCATGGAAAAAGGGATGTTCCAAGCCACTTTATTGGAATATCCCTTAATTATATATAAGCCTTTTCCCTTTGCCAATCCTATCAGGCAAGCAAAACATCTGCAAAAACCACACAAGGCTGTATACCGTACGGACTGAGGAACAAGTTGTCATATTTATACAAAAGCTGAACAAACTATACAAAACAGGTTACAATATAAGCATGAAGATTCAAAATAGGTTTTGCTTATGGAAGTTTATTCCATAAAAGAACCCCACCGAAGTGGGGTAGAATGTCCTTAATTGCTATATCCATAGCTTTTAGCTCTAATTCCGTTTGTGTAACCACCATGCCCAAGAGTGCCTGGATGATACTTCTGTATATACGCTATACGCTCTTCAACAGTTGCAAAATTATTAGGCATAGATTCCTCAAACTTTTTACAAAGCTCAGTGGTATGTTGATAATGTAAGTCTATAAGCTTATCCATATCATTTCCTTCTACATAGAAGTCACAGCCTTTGCCGTTACATTTCAGCCAATATTTTTCCTCTTTAGCAGAAGAGGAAGAACCGCTTGCTTTAGCCATCTTGCTCCAATTGCTCTTGCCGCTGAACTGGACTGCCATGTAGTAATTCTTATATTTGTTGTCCTTTAAGGTAAATGTGTACTGGTTCTTTCCTTTTTTGGTTACCTTCGCCTGTGCCTTTTTCGCCTCGAACTTCCTGCTGTTCTTGGTAGAGCCGTAAGCGACCGTGATTTTCTTTACCTTGCCCAGCTTTCTGACCTTTGCCGCCGGCACGGAAACCGTGACCCTGATTCTGCCCCCAGACCGCTTGGCGGACTTGATGGTCGGCGTAACACTGCTGACTTTCTTCTTGTGGAACGCCGTCCCCTTTGCCTCGGCTGTCGCCGGCGCGGACACACTGCCAAGCACGACCGCCACTGCCGTAACCGCCACTGCCACCCTCTTAGCCATCCCTTTCATCTTCCCTTTCCTTTCCATGAAAATCCCTCTGTTCCTTCTTTATGTGCCGGGCATTCCCTTGATTACTCCTTATTATATACCCCTGGCATTTTTTGCCTACTCCTATGGCTATAATTATGGGATTTAATCGACGATTTGTCAACCAATTTTTCGACACCATATAGCAAGCCCTGCAATGCACAGCTTTTGCAGAACATGCATTTGCCTGCAAATAATCTGACAATTATGCCTTATTTTCACACCTACTGCCTATAATTTTCTATAAACCGATAAAATTTTGACACACATTTATATGTCCTTGCAACAAATCAATACAATTCCGGCAAGCCCACCCTAAAATTTTTCACCCCCGGCGCAAAATTTCTCCTCCCCTAGGGTTGTGATACCTTACACAAGGGAGATCCGATCAGCACCCCCCTGCACTCAATAACAATTCGTTATCGAGTGTCGGGACGATATGCATACGCACAAGAAGCGTACCCTTAGGTACGGGCTGGAATATAAGGTCCACAAAATTGTGGCGAACCTGTCAAGCGCTTGGATTCCAGATGGTTGGTTCTACCTCGTCCACAGATGTGTGGAAAAGTTTTGTCCAAAAAACGGACGAAGGGACAAAACGTCCTTCAACTCAGGGGAAAATGTCCTTCAGCTCAATCTTGAGCTTAACCAGGCTAATATTGGCTTTGCTCATTCCAAATGAGGGAAGTCCGGGCATGTTGCAACTTCCTGCAACAGATCCCATTTCAAATACCACCTATTCTCCGATTTCAAATCGGGAAACCCTGCACTATGACAATATAATATATTTAACCAGGGAGCCGAAGGGGCGATTACGTCAGCCACCGGACGAAAGAAAGGGGGCTGGTGCTATGGTTACATATAGTGACTTATTCACATTCGTAATTATGCTTTGCGCCGTTATAACTCTTGTTACCAACATCAAACGCAAAAAGTAGCGCCCTCGTCCTGGTAAGATAAGGCGCTACTTCATGTAACAAATTATTTTTCCGGCGGCTAGGTGTACTCTAGCTTTCGGCTCTCTTGCTAAGTATATTATATGCCATGAATGCAGATTTTTCAACTATAATTTGAAAATGCCCCGACGCACCACCGCCGGAGCCTTTCAGATTGATACCATAAAGGATTATGATATACATTCTCTCACAAAGCGAGTATATCACAGTCCTTTATAAAATGCACCTATTTTTAAGAAAGGATTGGTAAAATTTATGGCAAGTATTAGGAAAAGAGGAAAAAGCTATCAGATAACGGTAAGCAACGGCAGAGATATCCACGATAAGCAGATTTTGGAAACTGGCAAAGGTACAGCCGGCGCACTTAAACAAATTATACTCCCTTCTGCTAAAGGAACGCAACATAGATATACGGACAGTATCGAACAGGCTGGGACACGCCCAGATAAGCACCACCATGAACATATACACCCACGCCCTGCAGAAGAAAGACGAGCAGGCAGCACAGACGCTTGAAAACCTCCTCATACAAAAACCATGTTAATCAAATGTTAGTCATACGACAAAAAACACCCCATTCATTGGAGTGTTTTTCTTCTAAAAACGCCTATTTTAAAGGCTTTTCGACAATGAGACATCGGGGATTCGAACCCCGGACAACTTGATTAAAAGTCAAGTGCTCTACCAACTGAGCTAATATCCCATATAACTGGGCTAGCTGGATTTGAACCAGCGAATGCAGGAGTCAAAGTCCTGTGCCTTACCGCTTGGCGATAGCCCAATATAATGTGCGGCGATGCCTGGACAAAGATCCCGCCTGTGTTGACCGCCTCTGTCATCACATAAGGTGGATACAGGGATTCGAACCCTGGGCCTCCAGAGCCACAATCTGGCGCGCTAACCAACTGCGCTATACCCACCATATACCAGGAATCTACCCTGTAAACTTCTCCTTCAGAGAAATGTGCTCGAAGGGATTCGAACCCCCGACCCACGGCTTAGAAGGCCGTTGCTCTATCCAGCTGAGCTACGAACACATACAGCTCTACCTTGCTGCTAAGCCTTTATGCTCCGCACTCAGGTATGCTTCCACACCTGGCTGATTACCGTCAAGTGCTTCATAAAAGCGGGTGATGGGAATCGAACCCACGTATCCAGCTTGGAAGGCTGGTGTTCTACCATTGAACTACACCCGCATAATTTCATCGGGGTGACAGGATTCGAACCTGCGACCTCCTGGTCCCAAACCAGGCGCTCTAGCCAAGCTGAGCCACACCCCGAAAAATAATGCATCTCTTTTTCGTAACGCAAGGTATATTATATGTGATACTCGTCCAAATGTCAATAACTTTTTTACACTTTTTTACATTTTCTTTAAACATTTTTTATTTTACCATATATTTCTAATTCTGCCGCTGAATATTTTCCTCTTTTATCAAAGAAAACCATATCAGTTCACCGCTGTCCAAGTCTTCCCTGTACATGTCTACAGCTGTAATCTGATGATTGTCATAGCTGGTATAATAGTAAATTCCTTTATCAGCATTGCAGCAACAGGTATAGATGGTAATCTCATATCCACCGTTTTCCAGCTCGCAGCAGCCTCGCTGCTGATCTACGGAATTCAGGATATGGAAAAACTGACTGACGCTCTCTGCCTCTCCCTCTCCAGAAACAGAATTCATTCTTACAAATGCAGCTCTTACAAATCTCGACTGAGAAGACAAATCTCCCGGAAGCCCTATAGCTCCCATTCCTCGGCTGTACTGCTCCAACTCCAAACCCGAAGCAAATCTGTTTTCCGGTGATTTAGCAGACAGTTTCATATAATTATTCAACGCTGACATCTGTTTGTCAAAAGGTGGATTATTGGTCAATACATGTACTGGATTTTCATATATTTTTAACCCCTCTTTTACAAATTCTACCACAATGGATGCCTCGCTGTTTGAAATCATCCAGTGAAGCTGCGCAATTGGAAACTGGTCATTAAATGGAATCTTCCACAAATTTACTTTTTCCACCAATTTCCGCGCCTCATTTACATTAGAACATTGGCTGAGTATCCAGGGAATAAATTCAAACTGGGCAATATTATCCTTATCTTCTTCTTTATCCCTCAAGACCGCATTTCCCACAAAATTGAGCCCTGCCATTCCCAGCCCCTTTTCATTTACCGCCTCATAATACAACGGATAATTTTCTGCAGCACACGCCATGCCGATCATGGCATAGTGCGAATTTATAATTCCTTTATCTCTAAAATGAAAAGCATAATTTCTGGGAGTAATCAATACTTTTTCCCCATAAGAACAATCATAATCTAAAGTACGTCCAAAATAAAAATTTTTCGTTTTATAAGCTGCTGCCGTACACATATTTTTTCCCGTATGATTTTGTGAATAATCATATCGTCCTTTCTTATCTCAAATAGTATCTATATTATTTCACGCTGCAGTGCATCTTCATCTGGCATACATTCCTCCGCACTTTTCTGAGTTGCGAAATATCACTTCTGTTTATACTGAAAGCTTACCATTGGTATGTCTTATACTATTCCTCAATTATACGATTCTAATTCACAGAATTCTCTCTTTAACAAAATGCACCAAAAATCCTTCCACTTCAACAAGGGCTTCCGGCAATGTTTCGTATGCCAGAAACCCTTGTTTTCAATCATTCTCTCCGACTTCTGATTATTTCACAGAAGCTTTTGCAGGAAGGCCTGCCTTTTTCAATAATTTTTTATAGCTCTTTGCCTTCTTATTCGGAACATCAATCTTCGCATTTTTTGCAATCCCCTTGAATGCCAGCTTCTTTACCGTCTTCAGTTTGCTGGATTTCAAAGTCACTTTCTTCAGCTTAGCATCCTGATAAAATGCTTTGCTCTCAATACTTGTAATTCCTTTGCCCATCGTGACAGTCGTCAGTTTCTTATTAGAGGCAAACGCAGACGCCCCGATCTTGACCACGTTATTGCCGATTTTGACCGTTTTCAGCTTCGTGTTTTTATAGAATGCCTTAGATCCAATGCTGGTTACCTTGAAGACATATCCATTGATCTTTACCGTCGCTGGTATGGAAACAGAAGTATTCGTTTTCTTTAAAGGTTTTTTCAGTTCTACCGTCCCATTCTTCGCGGCTGATTTTGTAACTTTGTACTGGAACTTTCCTATTTTATGTAAAGAGTTTTTCTTTGGCACAGCAGGCGCATTGTTTCTCTTTACAGTTACTTCCGCAGTATCCTTTTTGCTGCTGTCTAACGTCGAAGTTGCTGTTACCGTCAGTTTTTCTGCCGTTTCGTCCGATGATACGCTTAAGAGGCCTGCTGCACTGACAACCGTTTTACTGCTCTTATTACCACTGACGCTCCAGTTTACCTTTTTATCTGCATCTGTAAGGTTCTTTCCACTTACCTGTGCCGTAAACTGCTGCGTTTTTCCTGCCTCGATTACGGCAGTCTTAGGCGCTATGCTCACTCCTGTCACTTCTTTTTCAGACCCCGGAGTTATTCCCGCTTCCTTCACCATGATCTCGGCAGTATCTTTTTTGCTTTCGTCTAACTTTGAAGCTGCTGTTACCGTCAGTTTTTCTGCTGTTTCATCTGATGATACACTTAAAATTCCCGTCTCACTGATTGTCGTCTCCTCGCTGGCATTTCCGCTGACGCTCCAATTTACCTTCTTATCTGCATCCGTAAGGTTCTCTCCTCTTACCTCTGCTGCAAATTCTGCCGTTTTTCCCTTTTCCACCTCTGTCGGCTTCTGGGTGATGGCCACGCTTGTCACTTCTTTGTCAGATCCCGGTGTTGTCTGTTCTTCCTTCACCGTGATCTCAGCGGTTGCTTCTTTGCTCTCGTCGAACGCCGAAGTTGCTGTTACCGTCAGTTTTTCTGCTGTTTCATTTAACGATACACTTAAGACTCCTGCCTCACTGATTGCCGTCTCCTCGCTGCTGTTTCCGCTGACACTCCAGCTTACCTTCTTATCTGCGTCCGTAAGGTTCTCTCCTCTTACCTCTGCCGCAAATTCTGCCGTTTTTCCCTTTTCCACCTCTGTCGGCTTCTGGGTAATGGCCACGCTTGTCACTTCTTTGTCAGATCCCGGTGTTGTCTGTTCTTCCTTCACCGTGATTTCAGCGGTTGCTTCTTTGCTCTCGTCGAATGCCGAAGTTGCTGTTACTGTCAGTTTTTCTGCTGTTTCATTTGATGATACGCTTAAGACTCCTGCCTCACTGATTGCCGTCTCCTCGCTGCTGTTTCCGCTGACGCTCCAGCTTACCTTCTTATCTGCGTCTGTAAGGTTTTCTCCTCTTACCTCTGCTGCAAATTCTGCCGTTTTTCCCTTTTCCACCTCTGTCGGCTTCTGGGTGATGACCACGCTTGTCACTTTTTTGACAGGATCAGGATCTGCTCCTGATGCTTCCACCGTTACCGCGGCCGTGCCTTTTTTCGTTTGATCTGTTACGGAAGTGGCTGTTACCGTAAATGTCTCTGCGGTCTCATCTTCTGCCACGTTCAAGACTCCCTCTGCATCGATTTTTGTATCCTGACTGGCATTTCCACTGACAGCCCATGTTGTCTTTTTATGTTCTTGTGTAAGATTCACTCCACTTACTTCTGCTGTAAATTCCTGTGTACCCCCTGTCTTCACCGTCGCCTCATCAGGAGATACCTCGACATAATCCACTTCTGGCTCTGTGTTTGCCTCTGTCGTAACAGTTACCGCAGCAGTCCCTTTTTTTGTTTCGTCTGCAACAGAAACCGCTGTCACTGTCAAAGTTGCCGCCGTTTCATCTGATGCCACCGTCAGAAGCCCTGATTCGCTGATTCTGGTGTCTTCTTTATCAGCTCCGGCAACACTCCATAACACCGTTGTATCAGCTTCTGTATCAGCAGCTACTGTTGCCTTAAACTGTCTCTGCGTTCCCTTTTGTACCTTCGGTGCTGTCGGTTCCACCGTTACGGAATTTATTTTTGGCTGTATCACTGGTACTTCTACCCTTACCGTCTTAGTTTTATCAAACGTTGAAGAAGCTCTTACAACTACTTTTTCTGCTGTCTCATCCGCACCGATCTTCAGCAGCCCAGTCCTTGTAATGGTAGTTTTCACATCCTGGTTTCCCTCCACTGTCCATGTCACAGTTCCCAGAGAACCTTCACCCGTCCAGTTATCATCTGCCGTTACTGTTCCTGTAAACTGCTGTGTCTGTTCCCGCTTTAATCCGCTGACTGTACCAGGCGTCACTGTCACATCGGTTACCGCAGGACGGTCTGCAAAAACTTTTTCCATTTTCCATCTTTTATCGGCATTCTCACTCCCTGCATCCCAGGTCCACATGATTGCCGCACCATCAAAGTTACTATTTACAAATGCCAGATACTCATTCTGAGACTTTGCAGATTTAATTCTTACCTCTCCATCAGTTTCTTCCAGAATCCATTCCTGAAGTTCATTATTTTCCTGTTCAGGCTGAAGTAATAATCCCGCTCCGTGAACATTGGCATTCATAATCGTCAAAACATTAAAACTCTTGGCATTGACTATTTTTACTTTTTCACTGTCCTCAGCTATCTTTTTTATGTACCAGAGCTGGTTCAGCCTGCCGCCGTACCCCCATCTCAAAACAGCTACCCCTGCTCTCACGCCGCCGTTCGTACAAAGTACGCCCGTACTACTGTTCGCACCAGTAATTGTCTGCTGATTCTCCAGTTTCACAAGTTCACTCTGCGGAACAAACTCTGTCTGATCCGTCTCCGCTCCATTGAGCGGTGTTCCCTGCGTGGTAAAGGTACTGATTGAATGTGCTGGCAGCTTAGCTGTTACCTGCTTACTGCCAAATCTGATCTCCACCGTCTTCTCTTCGCTGCTTCCATTCTTTACCAGTACAGCAAGGGTTCCGTCAACATTCCGAAACGCAATTTCCCGAAGTTCGGCTGCATATACTGAATCTTCTGTTTTATCAGAATTTCCATCAATTACGTAAGGCATATCATAGGTGCCTCCGCTCTCAATTCTGCGTGCCCCCGCTTTTACAAATTCTGTAAAATGTTTTACCTGGTAATACTGAGGCGTCTTTGTAAATGTTTTTGCGGTTCCATCTACGGTAATTGGTGAATTTTGTGCCACCGTAGAAGAGGTATTTCCTCCGCCCTCAGGTAAAACCATATTATTCAGGTTATAAGAAGATACTCCATTGGAAAAATACATCCACATTCCATCAAACCTGTTTTCTGCATATTCCCAGGTATTCTTTCCATCTCCAACAATGATACCCGACTGCATCATATCCTGCTTATAGCCGACACCATACATTGCACGTACTTTATTGTACGCCCATCTCTGGAAATTGATTCCCGACACATATTTCCTCACATCCATGTCATTCAAAATAGGCGCAAAAACATCATCGTCAGGAGTATTAAAATTCCCCAGATAAATTTCCACGCCAAGTTCCTGCATTTTGGGTCCCAGATAATCTTTGATAAATACACTGAGCTGTTCCGTCGTCCAGTGGCAGGAAGGATGGCCTGTGGTATTTGCCGCTTCAAAAGGCTCATTCTGCGGCACCACCATATCTATCTCAATCCCTTGCTCTTCATATGCCTGCACAAACTTCTGGAAGTACAGAGCATAAGCTTCCATATTTTTATTATTGTCTCCATTCACAAAATTGCCGCCAACCAGACTGTTGTTATCTTTCATCCATGCAGGCGGTGACCATGGAGATGCCCAAAGCCTCATATCTGGATTACGCTTCAATGCTTCTTTAATATATGCGATTAATTTAGCATCCCTGGAAATAGAGAAATCAGCCATCTCATAGTCATCTTTTGTATCAGCCAATGAATACCATTCGCTGGCATAATCACTGGAGCCAATCGGTATTCTTCCCATGTTCAGGTGAAGTCCCTCTTCGCTGTCTGGATCAAACAGCAGGTCTAAAACCGCCTTCTTATCCCCATCAGACAATTTACACAGCTCATCCCAGCCGCTCTCACTAAAACGGCCGCCCCAGATATCAGCCGCCAGCTCCTGATAGGTTTTCTCCTCCTCTACCTCAATGGTAAGATTTTGTGTCTCAGCGCCTTCTTCTGATGTAACCAGTTGCAAATCATCCTGTTTCTCCCATGGCTTCTGCTCCGTTGACATCACCCATTGAACTTTTGCTGCCGATTCCACTGCTGCCGGCTTTGCTGCCGCATAACTGATATTGGCAGGAGTAAAGCCAATGCCAGAAACAGCCAGGCTGGCTGAGAGCAGGACAGATACAAAAACTTTCTTCATTTCTCTATGCTTCATACTACTATCCTCCAAATATTAACATTAAATACCTGTTTCAATTCTCTCTTTCAATGTGAAAACAGCATCTTTTTCTACAAGAAAATTCTCCTGTCCGTTGACACTGACACTCATATGCTCCTCATCATAGGAATAATACTTCACTTCCACATCCGAAATATCTTCCTGCTTCCGTATAAACTGCAGTGTCAGAAACGGCTCCCGCTCTTTTTCTGCTTTCACATTTTCATCCAACTCCCCTGTCAGCATCACATCCAGCAATGCTCCATAAAGCGACTGATAATCCTTCTGGCTTACTTTCTCGCCGTCCATTTTCCAGCCTTCCTCATCTTGTTCCATGACATGGCTTTCTTCACCAGTAAAAATCTGAACTTTTTTCACTGTATCCACACTGATGAGCGTGGGAATTTTTAATATATATTCATAAGGTTCCACATTCAGGATTTCATCCATCAGTATCTGGTTCACAAGACCCACCTTGCTGCTGCCCTCAAGCGCCGCGTAATAGCTGCCCTTTCCATCCGTATTTCCAATAAGAATTGACTGCGCGCCCGTAGGTTCTGCCCCGCCTTTTTCTCCTTGGGACTGCTTGCAGTATGCCAGAAACACGGAAGTATCGCTGTCCTTAATTCCTGCCTCTTCGATACTGATTCCATCTGCTTCCCCCCAAACCATCAGCGCCGCTGTACCCAGCAGATTATATAATTCCTCTGTATTTACCGATACCAGAGAATGGTAGGGCACAGATATATCCCAGTAGTCAAATGTTTCTTTTCCTTCCCGTGGCTCATAAGACACCGCAAACACTGTTTCGCCCTTCTTCTGCACTTTCAGTCCCCTGATTTCATTGGCGCCGATTCCACCGAATTCCGTATCTTGCGGAAGTTCCTGCTGCCATTGTTCCAGATGGTTCCCCAGCTCCTTTATCTGAATTTCCTCCAAAGAATCTTTCGAGGCGCTGCACCCCGTCAGGCACCAGGCTGCCGCCAGAAGAAGTAACAGCTTCGTCATGCATTTTTTCAGTCTCATCAGATATATTTTCCATCCACTTCTGTCTGATCCAGCTCTTCATAGGCAAAGTAATCAAAATCTGCCGGAAGCCTGGTTCCAAGACAGTCTGCGCTCATCATGCCCACGAAAGCTCCGGTAAACGCTGCATCATACACTGCTTTGATGTACTCATCAGACAATTTTGCTGAATCAAACTTATAGGGTATCTCATGCCAGTCACTTCCATCAAAAGAATAAAAATACTGATAAGAAATTCCACGCACTTTCACCTTCAGATAAACATACTCTGTATCCTCTGGCACTGGAATTGGATTTTCCTCATACACGCTGAACGTCTTACCAAGATCTGTACTCACCACGTCAATGACTCTGCCGTATGTCTCATTCCACGTCACCTGAATGCAGGACCAGTTCTGGGTATTATAATAGCAGGTCAGCCCTGCAAACTGCTGGATCGTTTTCGGCCGGTAATCCATCTTCACTTCTGCGTCAAAATTAAATGCCTGCCACCTTCTGGCAACATGCGCCTGGGTATAAGTAGACGCCAGTGAAAAATGTCCATACAGACGCAAATGTCCCGGTCTATCTTTTAAGGACAGCACATCTTCTCCCAGCGGCGTCCTCAAACTCTGGAAATGAATATTCAACTCCTGGCTGTCGAAATCATCCTTGCCCGGCCAGGTCTGCTCCCACTTATGTTCCCTTGCCTCTGGAGGCGCCGGAACTTCTGCCAAGCCATTATGTCCGCCCACGATATGAGGCCACCCTTCCTCATCCCAGGTCACCTTCTGTATTCCAGTCTCTCTGCCAAGAGGACACCAGCCTCTGGGGTCCACAATTGCCTCGGTGCTATGGTGAAGCGGCCTTCCCATAAGATGCGCAAAATACCACTCCCCTGCCTGCGTCTGCACCAGAGAACCGTGCCCTGCTTTTTGAACGGGATGGTAAGGCGCATCCAATGTGGTTAAAAATGGCTCGCCTGGCTGTGTCTCAAACTCATCCCACAGACTTTTGGCACGCGCTACACGCTCCTGATGGGCATAGACAGTACCGCCCTGAGCCACAAACAGATAGTAATAGCCATTTAATTTGTAGATATGAGGGCCTTCTGTAAACTTGTCATTGGTTCCCTTATACAACAGCCAGGGTTCTCCTATCAGGCGCCCTTCCTCCTCTGAAAATTCAGTACACATAATACCGTAGAAGGGATGATGATAGCTTCTGGGGTCCCAATACTGATTTACCAGATATTTTCTTCCATCCTCATCATGGAACAGGGATGCGTCAAAGCCTGCCGTATTTAAATAAATCGGGTCAGACCAGGGTCCCATAATGTCTTCTGCCGTAATCAGATAATTGATGCAGTCCTTGTAGGAACCGTCCGTTACTTTTACATCCGTATAGATCAGATAAAATTTCCCGTCATAATAAGACAGGTCCGGCGCCCAGATTCCGCCGGAATCCAGATTGCCCGTCATATCCAGCAGCCGTTTTTCATTGAGCGGATGGGCGATCAGTTTCCAGTTCACCAAGTCCTTCGACATATGGATCTGTACCCCCGGCCACCACTCAAAGGTAGAGCTTGCAATGTAATACGTATCACCCACCCTTATAATACTGGGATCTGGATTGAATCCTCTAAGAATCGGATTCTTGATTTTCATTGTTTTCATCCTCCTTTACATGCCCTGTCCCTGCTTTTTCTGCAGCATCTCCCGGTACTTCGTGGGAGACATTCCCATGTGTTTCTTAAAAGCAAGGGAAAAATAATTGGTATCGTTATAGCCCACCATCATGGCAATCTTGCCCGTTTTTATGGTGGTAGTCTCCAGAAGAATTCTGGATTTTTCAATTCGTTTCCTGACGATATACTCATTGCACCCCTCATTCATCACTTTTTTAAACAGCCTTGAAAAATAATTCGGCGACACATAGAACTGTTCTGCAAGCTTCGCCACCGACAGCTCTGACTCCAGATGCTCATCAATATATCTCCTGGCGCTGGTAATGATTTCGTGCTGTTCCTTCTCCTCCTGAAACACCAGCTTGCGGATAAACATTTCTGTCATTTCCAATGTCTCCTCCCTGCCCGCGCCTACCAACGCTTTCATCAGGGATTCCATCCGGTTATCCACTAATTCCCCCGTCTCTGTGATACATGCAAAATAAATTCCTGATGCAATGTCAAAGCACCATTTCTGAACCTGTGCCCTGGACAGGTTGTAAGATTTCGTCGCCTGGCTGAACTTCTCAAATATATACATAACTCTGTTGCCATTGCCGATATTGGCAATCATGGTCTGTCTGAATTCCCGGTAAATATCCTGAATCAATTGTTCCTTATTCTGTTCTTTGCTGGGCCGCACAATTTCTCGGAATCCTTTGCGCTCCTGTTCCAGAAGATAGCAGGCGTCATTGTAAGAGACAAACAAGGTCTCAAGCCCTTCCGCTTCGCTTCCCAGCACCACTCTTGGTTTAATATCACATTCATTTTCCAGAATTTCACTTAATTCTTCCAGCCACTCTGTCACATTGCGCTCAGAATCAGAAGTATAAACCGCCAGCACAATTTTTCCGTCATCATCAGAAAAGGTAATTCCTGCCCGACGCGCGTCAATCAAATCCATACAGATATTTTTGATGGTGAGCTGCTGAAAATCACGATCTGCATCTTTGCCTCTGCCCATATAGACCTCTGGAATCAGGATTGCAATTTCCATGGACTTTCTGCGGGCTGCTGTAAGCTCCTGCGGATAGCCAGAACCATTTTTTTCAAGCCTTTGGTGTACCAGATCTCTCATAAAACGTTCCATCTCTATCTGACGCTTAGAGCCTTCTGCCCGCAGGCTTGCCTGTTCCAATTCCTGTTTGGCGTAGATTTCTTCCAGTATTTCAATCTGTTCCTTTACACTCTTTTTCAGTTCTTCTTCATCTACTGGCTTTAACAGAAAATTCTGCACCCGCATCTGCAGGCATTGTCTCGCATATTCAAATTTATCATAGCCAGTCAGCACCAGGATACGGACTTCTTTCTCTCCATACCGGCTGCGGATCTCTTCCATCAGGGCAAGCCCTGACATTTCTGCCATGCTGATATCTGTCAGCACAATCTGCGGATGTTCTTTCTCAATGACTTCCAGCGCTTCCATTGCCGACGCCGCTGTATAGACTTCCCCAATTCCTTGTTCAGCCCAGTCAATCCCATTTTTAATTCCCATGCGGATCATTTTTTCATCATCTACAATCAGCAGCTTATACATTTACATAACCCCCTTGTCCTCAGCCGCCACATCGAACGGCAAGTGGATTTCCACCGTCACGCCGCCATGTTCGTTTCTAAAGTAACACAAGCCATAGCCCTTTCCGAACATCAATTCTATCCGCTTATTCACATTCCGCACTCCATATCCAAAAGTCTCGTCATACTGGGACAGAGACTGGTTCATCTCATCAATTTCTCTCTGTGTCATTCCAGAACCGCTGTCCTGCAGATACAGGTACACATCCTCTCCTTTTCTCTGAATTTTAAGGATAATTTTCCCTTTGCCCCCTTCCTTGATACGGATGCCATGATAAATGGCATTCTCCACCAGAGGCTGCAATGTCATCTTAGGAATTTTCACACTGTAGAACCCTTCGGGAATACCGTCTTCCAAATCAATAATATTGTCATAGCGCATGTTCTGAATTACCAGATAGGAACGAATATGCTCCAGCTCCTGCTCCAGGGCAATCAGCTCTTTGCCCCTGCTTAAGCATACCCGGTAATATTGCGCCATGGCTTTCACCATCACAGATATTTCCTTATTTCCGTCCGCTACTGCCTGCCAGTGAATGCACTCCAGAGTGTTGTACAGAAAGTGAGGTTTAATCTGCGCATAGAGAGCGTTAAAACTGATCTGCTCCAGTTGATGCTGCTCCAATTTGACCTGCTCCATCAGCATATCTATTCTGTCCATCATGCTGTTGAAGCCTTCTGCCAGTTTTCTGCTGTCCGCATCCATACTTGTCATATCAATTCTCTCATCCAGTTTTCCTTCCGACACTCCTTCCATGGTAATTACCACCCGGTTCATCGGTTCGTAAAAAGAATTGATCATTTTCCTTAAAAAAATGATGGAAACCGCCGTCATGCCTAAAGATACTGCCAACAGCAGTACCATCGCCTTCACGCTGTCCTTGTAAATCTCAAAAATGGGAATTTCATTGATGAGATAATAATTCCATTTCCCCACCTTTTGATAATTAATCAAAATTCCCTGTTCCTGAAAACTTCCGCTGCCGTCCTGAATTTTTTCTGCATAAGAAACCTGCTCCCCAATCCTTTCCTGATTGGAAATCGATACAATCTCACCCTTGCAGTCCACCAAAAACAGCTCTGAATCCATCTGTCCGAGACCGTCCTCATGAAGCTGCTCTACCAGACTGTCTCCCAGGTTCAGCACCAGCATTCCCAGCCGTTCATTAATGGTCTCTGTAGAGTAAATGGGATGGTACAGCGTCAATGTATACCTCCCGTCCCGAAAGTAGTTGCTGCCAAAACTGAATTTCACAGAACTTCCTTTTTTGGCCGGAAGGCTCTCTTTATAGTCCTTCTGATACATCATATCAAACTTCGCATCTACTACGCTGGTATTTCCTTTATAGACATAGCGATGGCTCTGCTCTTTTTCCACAACCGCAAAGTTGAGGTTGCTTCTGACATTCAGCATATTGTTGAGATAATTATATACAATCCCTGACTCTATCTCATATTCCCTGCCAGACTCACAGGGACTCTTGCAGTATTTCTGCACATTATCCTCAATCACCATGGCTATGGCAAGATCCCCATACTGTTTGAGCGTATCATCATAACTGGAGACTATGGTTCCAAGCTGCGCCTTCGCCAAATCTCTTGCCTGCCTGGTCATATAATAAGCCGCCGAAACCGTGGACAGTACCATAATAATAACCGATGTCATCAGCATAATAAGCGTGAGAAAAAACGTAATCTTTTTTTTCAAATTCCAACTGTTCATCTGTCCCCATAATTTCATATCAGCGGCCTCCTGTCTGTTATCCTTTTACTGCCCCTGCTGCCATACCCTTGATCAGTTTATCCTGTGCAAAAATAAACATGATAATCATGGGGAGAACTGTCAGAGTCAGCACTGCCATAATCATAGGTGTATTCATGGAATACTGCCCCTGAAATTCCCATACTGCTAAAGGTAGTGTACGATTTGCCTGGCTCTGGGTCAATGTATATCCGAAAATAAATTCATTCCACATATTTACACCGTTGTATATGGCAAGGGTAGAAAGCCCAGGTTTCGCCATAGGCAGAATCACCGAGAAGAAAATCCGTATCTTGCCGCAGCCGTCAATGGTGGCCGCTTCTTCAATCTCTTTGGGAATCTGCTGCATAAAGCTTGTAAGGATAAATACGGAAATTGGAATATTTATCGCTACATAGGGACCTATCAGCGCCCAAATGCTGTCATACAAATGCATACTCTGAGACATCTTGAAAATTGGAATCAGGGTAATATGTACCGGAATAGACATGCACGCCACAATCACAGCATAGACAAATCCGTTCAGTTTAAACTTAAACCGGGAAAGAGGATAAGATGCAAAGGCTGAAATCATCAGCAGCAATACCAGTGAAACCACCAGCACGATCACACTGTTGAGAAAATATTTTAAAAAATTACCTTCTATAACTTCCTGGTAATTGGCAAAATTCAGCTTTTCCGGAAGGGCAAAGACTCCCTTGGTCAGCATCTCAAATTTCTCCTTGAAGGAATTCATAACCATGAAGATAAATGGTGTAATTGCCACCACTGCCGCAAAGACTGCAAGTATGGTCGCAACTACCCAGGATATTCTGCTTTTTATCCGGTTTTTTCTATATTCTTGTTCCATACCTAGTAATCCTCCTTTTTCCCGTTCAGTACCTTCATCGTCAGCAGTGAAATCAGCGAGATCAATATAAACATTCCTCCTGCCACTGCTGATCCGTAACCCATATTAAACTGGGCAAAGGACAATTTATACATATAAGTTGCCATCAATTCCGTTGCATCCCCAGGACCTCCGCCTGTCATAACGTATACCAGATCAAAATATTTCAGAGAACCTACCATAGAGAGGATGGCGGCGCTCTTAATGGTTGGTTTTAACAGCGGCAGCGCGATATGCCAGAAATACTGCCGCTTGTTTGCCCCGTCAATGACAGAAGCCTCATACACTTCTTCTGACACGTTGGTATAGCCCGCCACGCAGTACACCATGTAAAATGGGGTAAACTGCCATGCCACAACACCGATTACGGTATAAAGAGCTGTTTTGGGATTGCCCAGCAAGTCTATATTACCGCCTCCCAAAAGCTGGGAAATACTGCTGATAATTCCTCCGTTAGTGGCAAGCGCATAGGTAAACAGAAAACCGATTGCCACAGAAGACATCAGCATAGGGATAAACCACAAAATCTTAAAAATTGTTGCCTTTTTCCCTGCAAATTCCACAAAGGTAGCCATCGCAAGCCCTAACGGAATCTGAATCAGGATAGAGAGAATCATCACCTTGATATTATTCAAAAACGCTGTCCAGAACTTTCCGTCCTGTAATAATTTTACCCAGTTATCCAGACCAATAAACTTCGGATCTGTTGAAATGCCGTTCCAATTGAGCATACTGACCCGGAACGTCTCAATAATGGGATAAAAGATATAAACAATCAAACATATCACAACTGGAGCCAAAAAGATTGCCGCAACGCGGTTGGTATCTTTCTGGCGTTTCTTTGCCAGCGAAACTTCACCTTTCTTCATGTGCCAGCTTCTCCTTTCATTTATTCAAGGAGAGCAGCCTCAGTGATAAACCCTGGGCTGCTCTGTCTGTCTTACTTTCCTGCAAGATATTCTTCCATGGCTTCTTCAAATTTCTTGCCTGCTTCGTCCGGTTTCATAGTCAGTCCGAACATCTCCTGGCAGGTATCAAGATGTACCTGTGCCACTGCTGGCGGGAGATACTGGTCATACCACAACTGAACGGCGGAAGCGTTTGTTGCAGCGTCAAGAATCTGTTTTGTCACACCGTCTGTGATAAGATCTCCTGCATCTTTGGTAGGTGGAATTTTACCTACGTCTACCATAAGCTGTTTTGCTCCGTCAGAAGTATAATAAGTCGCACACTCAAATGCTGCATGTAATTTGTCTCCTGTACAGTTAAAGGAAACAAACTGGTCGCCGATGGTTCCGTTCTGAATGGATGCGTCCGCATCAGAATCATCTACTTTCGGGAAGGAGAACCAGCCGATCTTCTCATAGAATTCTGGACTGTCTGAGGAAAATGTTCCTGTATACCAGGAACCGCACAGAAGCATTCCCGCTGTCTCCTGGTACATCAACTGTTTTGCCTGACCGTCATCCTCACTTAAAGAGTTCACGCCTTCTGGGAAATATCCTTTCTCTACCCATTCCTGAATCTTCTCACCTGCATACTGGAAGCACTCATCTTCAAACGTACCGTCTCCGGCAACTGCTTTCTGGAAAGGCTCCAAACCGCCTTTTCTGGTTGCCAGGCACTGGAAGTACATAGATCCTGTCCACTTAGGCGCATTTGCAAGTGCAAAAGGAGTAATGCCCTCTGCCTTTAAGGCGTCGCACACAGCTTCCAGTTCGGATACCGTTGTAGGAACCTCCAAATTGAATTTTTCAAACATCTCCTTATTATAGAAGATACCTGCAAGAGATACATTATAGGTAGGAACCGCATAGAGCTTATCATTGTAAGTGGCCTGTGCAAGAGCTGCCTCCATATACTGGTCTTTAAGTCCGAATTCTTCATACAGGTCATCCAAGGGCTGTGCATAGCCAGAATCAATGTACTCATTCATAGGACCGCCGGACCAGCTTGTATACATATCCGGGCACTCTCCGGAACTCATTGCGATTACCAGCTTCTCCTTGTACTTATCATTCTGTGTGGGAACATTTTCCACGGTATATCCAGATTCTGTGTTCTTGTTGAACTCAGTTACCGCATACTCCAGAGCTTCTTTGTCTGCACCCTCGGTTCCGATGTTCCAATATGTAATTACCTTGTCATCATCAGATGCCCCATCATCGGATGCTCCGTCATTAGCTGCTTCCTTGTCTGCATCCTCGGCTCCGCTTTCAGCTTCTGTTTTTGTTTCATTCCCGCTGGATGAAGTGTCATCTGCTTTGTCTCCGCATGCCGCCAGAGAGATTGTCATGGTGGCTGCCATTGCCAGTGCGGCAATTCTCATCATTCTCTTTTTCATTTCACTTTCTCCTCCTGATCATTTTTGATGATACTATCTTATCATCCATTGTCGAAAAGTAGAATTTAATAAATTATCCAAAATCTATAAAATTCTTACCTGCTCTCCCAAACTTTAAAACGGTTTTTCCCAGCCTTTAATTCTGCAAAAGGTCCCACAAACACTTTATTTTCTCTGGAATTTCCATAATAATCCCGGTCCGCAATGAAGGGGCTTGTGTCTGGATTTTCATACAATGACTCTGTAATCCTGGGCATTCCAAGATTTTCGGTTCCATATTGCACTGTCTGCATCTGAATCATTTCCTGTTCTGCTTCCATTTCCAGATACGTCTCTGTCCCTTCCTCTACAATGCGTACCTTGGGATCATGGCTGCTGACATAAGGATTCTCCTCCCGTTCAAACGGCTTTGCACCTCTGAGATATGCATTGTCGTTGATATACACCGGCTGTTTTACTTTGGCGAACTGTTCATGGTCTTCATTCCCCAGGGAAGCCACCGTCTCCATATATTCTTCGATGGAAGTCAGATGTCCCTGATATCCTTCCGTACCGTAGGTGGACTGCTCCGTATAGGTTTGGTCTCCCTTCAGGAAAATATTCTCGTAAATCCGGTCATCCCCGCTGTAGACAAGCGCCACGCCCGCCACCTCTGTGCTGTGCGGAAAATGGTATGGCGTAGCGCGGTCTGGCACTGGTTCCCGCCGCATGCTGCCGCAGCAGAGATTCTGGATATAAGCTCCGCCCTGGGCAATATTATCAAAATTGTATTCCGAAGCAAAGATATTGTTATCCACCAGATAAGGACCATGTGTCACTTCCACCATAAGATCCCTGTCATTATTGTAATAGAGATTCCGGCTGACCCTGGTGCCCTGTGCCTGCCAGTCCAGCCAGGTCCCCAGGGTACTGTTATGAATATTATTGTGGATAATTTGAACGTCAATCGCAGCATGAAGTTTAATTCCTGCAATCTCATAGCCAAAAAATTCATGTTTCACGGCAATGTTATAAATATGGTTGCCGCTGATCGTGCTGAAAGCGCATCCCATATGCCCCACAATGCCGTTCTGTCCGCAGTCATAAATTACATTATTACGGACAATATGGGAGCCGATCCGCTCTTTGCTCCATCCGATCTGCCTGCCCAGGAATACCGCTTCCATCTGATACTGATACCCCGGCTTTTTGTGGAACCTGGTGCAGAAATTATCTCCGGTAGAAGCTTCTTTTCCCAGGCTGATGGCACTGCATTTGGCGTCATGAAGAATATTATCTTCTATTATCCAGCCTTTGCTCCAGTTGGGTCCTGCCATGCCTGGCTGATCTGCTGTGGGAGGTGTCCAGGGGCATGCCGCCTGGGCAATTTCAAATCCCCGCAGAGTAATATAGTTGACGCCTGTTTTATCTGGATAAAAACAGCATTTTCTGACGTTAATTTCCGTCAGTTCTTCATTGGGGTTTTTCCCCTGGAAATTTGCATAGATCACCGTCTGCTGTTCTCTCACCTCTGCATACCACTGGTATACCGTGTCCTCCGGGTGCAGCAGCGGCTCCGGATGTTTGGTCCAGGGCGGATTGACTCCATATTCCCGGCGTACAGGAGCTTTGACCTCTTCCAGGGATTTTGCCTCATAGAAAGATTTTCCATTTAAATACACCTCTCCAGCATGTACGGAATTATCAGCTGGATAAATAAGCCAGTCGCCGCCCAAAGGTTCTGCATAAGGGTTATAGTCTCCAAATAAGGTATTTTCTAAGGTCACCTTCCACACACTGCCCTCTAGCTGTTCCCAGTTTGTAATCCGCTCAGAACCTTTGATGACTGCTCTTTCTCCTTCTGCTGCCAGATACTCAATCCGTTCGATCGAACTGTTCCCACTGTTTTGTGGCTTCACCCATTCCCGGTATTCTCCTTCATGGACAATGATCCTGTCTCCCGACTGTGCCTTTTGTGCCGCTTTGGAGATTGTCAGAAAAGGTTCTTCTTTGCTTCCTGTCCCATAATCGTTTCCATTTTTTGCAACATGATATTCTCTCATCGCTCTCCTCCTTATTTGATTTTTAAATGCCCCGGCATTTGACTGCCGGGGCATCTTGCTTCATCATTTCTTTACCGTAACTTTTACTTTTTTGAAAACGCCATTCTGCGCATATGCGTAAATATAGCAGGTTCCCTTTTTCTTTGCTGTAACCACGCCCTTGCTGCTTACCGTCGCAACCTTAGGATTGCTTGACTCAAATGCAACTTTACGATGGCGTTTGATGGTCTTATCTTTCTTGACTTCTTTTGCCTTGATGGTGAATTTCTTACCTTTCTTGGCAAGGGTCACTTTACTCTTATTGACCTTCACAGCTTTAGCATTTCCAACCTTGCCTCCTGTGGTGGCGGCATGGATGGTCTTGGAAGTGGCAACAATCTTCAACTTGCCGTTTTCCATCTTATATGCCTGTACGATATACTTATAATAAGTTCCTTTTTTCAGTTTCTTATGCGTAAAGGAAACCGTACTGTTCTTGTTGATTACTTTTACCGTTTTAAATTTATTATTTCTGCCGCATTTATTTCCCAGTACAATATATCCGTCTGCTTCCTTTACTTTCGTCCACTGCAGCTTGTTAGAAGTCTTTGCAGATTTTGTAACACGTGCTGCCAGCTTGCCAAAACTGGAATTCCTGGATTCTTCTGCATTTCCCTGGGGCAGGCCTGGGTTATTGTTCTCAATCTGTCCAGGCGTAGGAACGGTCATTCCCGGATCTGGTGTTCCTGGATTTGGTGTTCCTGGCGTTGTTCCCGGTGTTCCTGGCGACTCTTTCTCAAAGACAGCTTTCACCGTCACATTAGCAGAAATATTTTGAACAGTATAAGTATTACGTTTACCCACAGAAGCTCCATTGACTAAGACGTCTTTGATTACATAGCCCTGTGCAGGAGTAATTGTAAGGGTCACGCTCTCACCTTTTGCTGCTTCTGTCTTATCTGAGCTCACAGTTCCGCCTTCTGACTGCTCTATGATAACGTTGTATTTGTCCACAGATGTTCCTATTTTTTCAAATTCAGCCACCACTGTTATATTATCCTGAATATCTTTGATCGTATAAGTGTCAACAGCTCCTACAGAAGTTCCATTTATCAACACATCTTTGATCACATAGCCTTCTGCCGGAACAATGGTAATAACTGCATTTCCGCCTTTCTCCACAACTGACTTATCTGAGCTCACGGTTCCATTTTCTGCACTGCAGGAAATGCTGTACTGTATCGCCACATCGCTGCCAAACTCTTCGGTCACATCACTAAGTCCATCCATCATCCATGCCTGGGCATCTCCCTCAATCTCTTCTGCCAGCAGCAAGGCATGATTATCTCCTGCACTCAGATACTGTCCGTTAGACTTATTCTGCCATGCAAAAGACCCATCTTTCAATTTTATAGGAATCCATCTCTGCCTCGTCTGTGCATCTCCTGTCTCTGTCACAGGATCAAGCTGAACCAAAGTTCCATTTTCTTTGACTGTCAGCAGACGCTTAGATGCAAAATTGTTCAGAATATAACTTCCATCTTCCTGCTTCTCTGTTACCCACATCTGATTTGTTGAGTTGCGCTCGTTGGTCCAGGTCACAGCTTTTGCACCATTTGCATTGGAACCTCCATCTATGCCGAGAACTTCTTCTTTCGCTTTGCTGGTAATATAATACAGTGGTCCTAAATCTTCCAGTTTTGGAAGTTCTGTATTCACATCTACTGATTTCACATAAATATAATTATTTTGTTGGTCAAATCCTTTGCTGCCGTTTATCAACAGTTCCCCGCTTGAGAGCTGGAGATAACAACGGTTATATCCAGCGATAGCACCGACATCATAAGTAAGCCATGCGCCTGTTCCATCTTTTTTCGTATTCATTAGTATTTCAGGATGGGTTCCTGTACTTGCAATTACTCTGCCATCCTTCAGGGTGTACACATATGGCGAACCGCTTCCCTGTCCTTTATATACAGGAAGAGGCTGCCCTGGGTCTGTTGGATTCCAGTTATAAGGGTCATCCGCAATTTTGGCAAAAGAAGTAATCGGATTACTTGAACCTACTCCCTCATATACCATCATCCATTTGCCGTTTTCCATCTGAGTGACAATCGGCATTCCTGGTCTGGCATTTTTATTTGCAAATGCAACATCATCTACGGCTGCCCCCACGTCTCTCCATCCTTCATAATTTTATGTACCAGTTTCTGCGCATGTGCCGGGCGGTCTGTCTCATCGGAATAATAACAGATTAACTGATCATCATGATATAAGAAGAAAGGTTCCCATACCGGTGTATATCCCATAATGTTCCTTCCGCCTTCTGCAATAGTGTTCAGATATTTCCAGCTTCTTCCTTTATCGGTACTGTAATACAGATCCAGGGATGTTTTCCATAATCCGCCGTAACCTGCGTCTGATACCTGCTTGGGATTTTCCTCAATGGTAACAGCGTCCCCGGCACAGAGCAAAGCCCCTTTGGGAATATCTCCCATAGCCTCTGGGAGCACGAAGAGCTGCGGGCAGTTATGCATACTCCAGGGATGGCGGATGGCGCCTTCTGTTCCCTCTTGCACCTGTTCTCCTTTTGTCGGCACGCCTGCCTCATTATAAGTTACCTTGTACCACTCATCTGGATGTACGTTGTCGTCATTGACAATCTCACCAACCTTTTTCCAGGTCTTTCCTTTGTCTTCGCTTTCATAGATCGGGAATACGAATTCTCCGCCTGCCGCTTCTGAATCCACAGCGCTCTCAAAGGTACAGTATAACTTGCCGTCCAGCGCTTCTACAACTCTGGGAGATAAGCACTGGTTTCTGCCGTGATGCTTATTGGTCGGCACACTGACAAACCAGTCGTCCAGAGTCGCTTTCACTTCTACGCTGACATCAGCCTGGACATTTTCCACCTTTACATTCGCCATTCCATTTGCGACAGTAAATTGCTTTTCTGTTCCATTTACGATGACCTTATCAATCGATTTGCAGCCTTCTTTTTTCATGATCTGAATGTTCAGGCTTCTGCCTTCCACTACCGTTGCCGCCGCTGTCACCTCAACACCCTCGTCTTCTTTTACTGAGACATGATATCTGGTCTTATCACTGTCATCTTCTGCCTCTTTGACAGTGATATCTGATCTCCATAACTGAGAATCTGTCTCCTGCTTCTCTTCCATGGTCAGATTCATATCTCTGGCATCACTCTCTTTGGTTCTCGGTGAAGTCAAATACAAGTCCGTGGCCAGATTTCTCACCCTGTAATATCCGTCAGAAGCTGCTTCAAATACCCAATGCTGTTTCACGTCTGCTGTGTTCTTTGTAAATGTATTCACCTTGCTGCCAGCGCTGGAAGTTTCAGGCGCCACTGCTTTTCCATTATTCGTACTCACTAAAATATAAACGCCGTCTTCCACTTCCTGAAATTCATAATACTGATTTTCTTCTGCATGTCCGTCTTTTCCTGTCCAGACAAACAGAGGTGAATTGTTATAGGCAAGATATACCGCTTCTCCGTTAAAAGATATTTTGTTCTGAAGATAACCAGTCTTCTCCAGATCCATCTCATAATCCCAGGTGACGCACTTGACACCAGAATTATCCCAGCCTGCAATTACAAAAATATTTCCATTGCTAAGCTGCATGATTTCTCTGTTATAAGCCGTATCAAGCCCCGTATGGTAATATCTCCAGAAAGCGCCTGCTTCGTCAGGCGTAACGCTGCTGTTTGCCCAAATCTGTCCCTTTTGTCCGCTGTTATTGTTATTGTAAAGAACTGTTTTCTTATCTGTGGTTATATTGTAGGGCGCGCCGCCGCCGTTTACCACCTTCGCCGCATTATGTACTACAAACTCCCCGTTTGCGGTATCTTTTAAGCTTCCATCTTTATCATACCATTTAGTCGGATCGTTAGGTGCTGAAAGGATATATCCAGAACCAGGACCGCCGCCGCCTTCAATCTCATAGGTGAGCATAAAGCGTCCGTCTGCAAGCTGGGACACTACCGGCATTCCAGGCCTCTGTCCCGCCGTATAAATAATCCGATGTTTTTCAGACCACGTATTTGTTGTTCCATCAAAAACAACATAAGCGATATCCTGGTCCGTGGTATCGTCAAATGCTTCATCTGAATAGAAGCAATACAGCTTTCCGCCATATGTCATAAAGAACGGTTCCCATACGGTATTATGGAACAAAACACATTCTCCTGGTATTGGTCCCACAATGGTACTGTGGTGCGTCCAATTCCTTCCTAAATCGTTGGATATACACAGGTCGAGATTCGTCTTAGCGCTCTGTGCCGCGTCAGCTCCCGCTCCATTGGTTCCTGCTTCTATAGAATTTCCTGCACAAAGGATCGTTCCTTTGGTGAGGTTTCCAATTGTTTCCGGCATCTCATAGAGCTGAGGACAGTTCCGCATTCCGGTTGTCCCGCTTGTCGTATTCTGGTTCTGTACATAACCTACCGGAACATAATTATCTCCTCTTGCTGGTTTATCCGTATCTCCAGCTCCCCATGTCCTTCCGCCGTCAATACTCTCATAAATCGGGAAAGAAGATAAATTTTCATTAATATTGCTGCCATTTCCTCTTCTTTCTGCTACTAATGCCTTATCCCCTTTAGGCAGACGGTTGCATTCAAAGGTGGCAAGCATTTTTCCATTATCTGCCGCATTATTCTGGTACTGCAGTTCTATCGCCCTGGGGGAGATAGATGAATTAAGTGTCACTGTATGTTCTGTACCAAATTCCGGATCAACCCATGCGCCGTTCGTTGCAATTTCTGTTCCATCCTGGAACGCCTTGTAGATCTCATATACCGTTCCCATCGCCGCACTCTCTGCCGTTTCCTGCGCCTGTGTTTCGGCTTGTACCTGCATTGGTTTTGCTGTCAGGCCGCATTCCAAAATCATAACGCCTGCAAGAAAACCTGACAAAACTTTTTTCCACTTTTGCATAAATTTCCTCCTCTGCTTTTTTATATGTAAATTCATTTTACACCCAAAAAGAAATGGCAAATATAGAATAAAATTACCTGATTCTATAATTTTGTTGCCAAATTGACCAAGTAGGAAATCAGAGAAGGACAAGACTCAAAGCGGGAATTTTGGCACTATAAAAGGAAGAGGGATACCCTGCGGAAATGTGCGCCTTTCGGCACTGACATATTCCGCAGAGCATCCCTATTTCTAAGATCCATCATAATCTTACTCTAATACCCTTAAATCTTCTTTTCGAATCTGTTATGACCCTTTAAACTTTTCTTGTATTTACAGCATTTTATTGTCCACTCACTCTTATGTCGGCAGTTTCAGCAGAAGTTCTGCTCCAGCCCTGCTACAATCTGCCGCATTTCAGACTTCGTAGTAACATTTCTTGCCG
Source organism: Lachnospiraceae bacterium (assembly GCA_910575075.1). GTDB lineage: Bacteria > Bacillota > Clostridia > Lachnospirales > Lachnospiraceae > Petralouisia. Next base: position 136,513 of record CAJTCY010000009.1, on the reverse strand, counting down.
CTTCCACTACCTGGCGCTTTTCTTCCTCGTCCAGTTTCGCGTATGCTTCCAACGCCTTCTGATTCAGCCCTAGCTGAAAACTTAACCCCATAGGCATATCATATCTGCTATCTGCCTTTGCATCCATATTCGAACCTCTCTTTCTAAAATATTCCCATCAGTTTCAATACCCAATATATCAGGCCCAGCGCCCAGCTTGTGACAATTCCATACAGGATTACCGGACCTGCGATGGTAAAGATCTTGCAGCCAATGCCAAAGACCTGTCCTTCTTTCTGGAATTCAATTGCAGGAGCAGCCACAGAATTGGCAAATCCTGTGATAGGCACCAGTGCTCCGGCCCCTCCCCAGTTTGCAATCGAAGGATATATATTCAATCCCGTAAGAAGAACGCTGCACAATACCAGAATCATGCTGCACCAGCCGCCAGAAGTATCCTTATCCAAGCCAAACTGATTGATTGCCATATTTAAAATAAACTGTCCAATGACACAGATGATCCCCCCCGTCACAAATGCCTTTGCCATATTTGCCGGCAGGGAATGGGTGGGCGTTACCTGCTTTACATACTCGTTATACTCTTGATTTTTCTGTTCCTTCTGTTCCATAGTCTGCTGCTGTGCCATATCCATTCCTCACTTTCCTATAATTTCTGCATGTGATTCGCATAGAAATAAAGAGCCCCCGCCATCTTCCCCAATGCCATAAACAACATAATCCAGCTTAAACCTTCTTTGATGCCCAGGCGCCGGAACATAATGGGAAACGTATTTAAAATCTCAGCAAGCGCCACTGCCAGGCATCCGGTAAAAATACCCGCTGACAGCCCGAACACGATAATCACCCATATCCCCCCTGGAACCTCCAAGGAAAACAGGGATATCAGATTCCCGAAACTCCCTCCAAGCAGAACCATATTCTCATAAGCCATGATATCCATTGCCGTCCGGCTCTTGCCGATAATACGGGGAACTACCCCGATAGAAATAATGAAACTGAACACTCCCGCTGAAATTGCTGATCCGCTGGCAAGACCGATAAATCCCAAAAAAATTTGTTTCATCCACATCTTAACCGGCTCCTTTTCCTTTTATTCACAAATAGGTAATTGCGAAACTCAGTAATTTTTGAATTTCATAATTTAGTTGTTTCGCAATTGCCTACTATTCACAAATACGAACCTGTTCCTAATCCACATCGTTGCTGCTTCCTTTGCGTCCGCAGTTTTCAATAAACGTGGTGTCCACATCCTTTTCATACGTGCGCATTTCCACCTGAATAGGCGTGGGGTCATGGGTAATCTTTTTCCGCCCCACATGGTTGAAAAATATCATAATTCCTAAAAAAAGCCCAATGGAATAACATACCTCAAGCACTGTAAATCCATCTGATTCTGTTCCCATGACTTGTTGATAGAAATCCATAAAAACTTCTCCCACACCTACATCATTGTTAAAAGTCATGATCGTAAAAGCAGAACCGAAGAATATCAGTACGCATATGACTGCCGTCTTCAGATAAGACAGCCATTTTGCCTCTTGTTTCGGCTGATATTCCAGTACAAAATCTTTTTCACCGATATTCTGAATTTCCACATTAGGAAACTCCTCGCCAATCAATTCGATAATCTTCAAGACAGAAAAGACTTCTGTCTGCATTTTTTTCTTACTCTGATTTGCAGGAGTATGAAAATGATAGATTTTTATCTGTTTCATCTTATTAATTAACGGACGGTTGGTAGAGGTGATTTTAGCAATATCTTTCAAAATGACAGCAGGCTCTTTTACCAGCACATTCTGTTCTATCTTCAGATATACTGTGTCTGTGTTTCCAGCCATGAGATTCCCTCTCTTTCCTGAGACTCACTGCCGCAGGCAGCAGGAACTGTTTCTTCTCCCCAGTCCGCATCTTCCATCACCAGCGTTCCTTCTGTCACACGGGTGTTATTTTCCGTATAGTTAATGTAATAGAAAATGCCTCCGATAATTGTGAGTATCACAACTACCAGGAGGCATATCCGATAAATGGTACTATGACTCATATACTCACTTCCTTTTTCCAGCTTTGGAAGTAGTATGCCATAAGACCCATTATTTTATACATATTTGAATTCTACTTTTTCATCTTGCTTCTTTCTAAATTATTATTTCTTCACCGTTATCTTTACTTTTTTGAAAACACCATTCTGCGCATATACATAGATATAGCAGGTTCCCTTTTTCTTTGCCTTGACTACGCCTTTGCTGCTTACGGATGCAACCTTAGGATTGCTTGACTCATAGGAAATTTTGCGGTGGCGCTTGATGGTCTTATCCTTCTTAACCTCTTTTGCTTTAATGGTAAATTTCTTTCCTTTCCTGGCAAGAGTCACTTTGCTCTTATTCACCTTCACCGCTTTGGCATTTCCGACTTTTCCTCCTGCTGTGGCTGCATGGATCGTCTTGGAAGTTGCGATAATCTTCAGCTTTCCATTCTCCATCTTGTATGCCTGAACAATGTATTTGTAATATGTCCCCTTTTTCAATTTCTTGTGTGTAAAGGAAACCGTACCATTCTTGCTGATTATTTGAACGGTTTTGAATTTATTTTTCTTCCCGCATTTATTTCCAAGGACAATATAACCGTCAGCTCCTTTGACTTTCGTCCACTGCAGCTTATTAGATGTCTTTGCAGATTTGACAACACGTGCTGACAGCTTGCCGAAAGTGGAATTTCTGGACTCCTCTGCATTTCCTTTGGGAAGGCCCGGATTATCTTTTTCCGCTTCTGCCGGTGTAGGAACCCTCGTTCCTGGTGTTCCCGGCGTTTCTGGAGTTCCCGGTGTCCCTGGCGTTCCTGGCGTTTCCGGTGTCCCCGGTGTTCCCGGTGTTCCCGGCGACGCTTTCTCAAAGACAGCTTTTACTGTTACGTCTCCTGACACATTGTCCAATTTGTAACTGTTCACTTTTCCTACGGAAGCTCCATTTACCAGCACGTCTTTGATCACATAGCCCTGCGCCGGAGTGATGGTGAAGGTCACGCTTCCTCCTTCTTCTATTTCTGTTTTATCTGCCGTTACGGTTCCATTTTCTGACGCTTCAATGGTAACTTTGTAAGTTGCTCCCGGATTTTCTTCCGCTTCCTTCTCAAAAACAGCTTTTACAATTACATCCTCTGACACATTTTCCAGTGTGTAAGTATTTACTTTTCCTACGGAAGTTCCATTTACCAATACGTCTTTGATGATATAACCTGCCGCCGGAGTGATGGTAAAGGTCACATTCCCTCCCTCTTCCACTTCCGTCTTATCTGCTGTTACGGTTCCGTTTTCTGTTTCTTCAATGGTGACGCTGTACTTATCCTTGGGATCTTTTTCTGTTTCTTTTTCAAAGACAGCTTTCACGCTTACATCTCTCAGTACGTTTGATATTGTATAAGTATTGACTTTTCCTACGGAAGTTCCATTTACCAGCACGTCTTTGATCACATAGCCCTGTGTTGGTGTAATCGTGAAGGTCACGCTTCCTCCTTCTTCTACTTCCGTTTTATCCGCCGTTACGGTTCCGTTTTCTGACTGCTCAATAGTAACGCTGTATGTTTTCTTCTCCAGATCAGTTCCCGGAGTGATTACCGGATCCTCAATCGTTCCCGTTCCATTGGCTGCTGTAAGTATTCCATCTTCTACGGTAAATTTATATCCGCCGGATTCCAGCGCAAATTCCGCCGCCTGATATCCATTATGCTCTGTCATTCCTTTAAATGTAACGCCGGAAACTCCCGGTCCCTGATCATTCGTAACTAACGAATCCGGGTCAAACGTAATTCCTTCCGCCGGAAGATACAAGGTTGCCGTTGTATTTGCCGGAATCTGCGTCTGATAAAGGGCAAGTTTGCCGTCCTGGCTCTTCCAGGAAGAGGTAATTTTACCATACATGGACTCATAAGACGCGTTTACGCCGTTGATACGCTGTTCATAATTATATTTCTTCCCCGTATCGAGCGTGGGCTGCAGGATAATATTTTTAAATCCAGGATTGTTCACATCTGAACTGATTCCTGCCATATAGCGGTACATCCACTCTACCACGGAACCATACGCATAGTGGTTAAAAGAATTCATCTCCCGGTCGCCAAATCCCTTGCCAGGCGTATAAGAATTCCACCGTTCCCAAATGGTAGTCGCCCCTGCCCTTACTTCAAACAGCCAGGATGGAAGACTGTCTTGAAGAAGCAGGTCATAAGAAACTTCCGCGCTTCCTATATCAGACAATACCGGAGTTATCACATTGGAACCCAAAAATCCTACTGCCAGCGTATTTTCCTTTGCCTGGGCACGAATGCTATTGGGATCTGGATTCTCATTTTTAATATTTTCAACTAACAGCTCTTTGGCCGCGTCCCGCATGGCGTCATCCTTATAAAATCCCAGTTTCAGCATCCAGATCAATGAAGTCTGCGAATTATTTTCCCAGGTTCCTCCCTTTCCGGCGCTGTCCATAAACTGATATCTATGATCTCCTTCACCGGATTTGATGACCAGCTGATTGTTGCTGAATGTCACATGCGCATCCAAAAATGCCTGCTTAATAGCTGCAAATTTCTGCTCGTATGCTGTCTTCTCTGCTTCTTTTCCAAGAATTCCGGCAATCTGAGCCATAATCTGGTTCATATATCCATAGTAATAATCTGAAATCACTTCCAGGCAGGTTCCCTGGAAAGACAGCCAGTCACCGTAATTTCTGGCGTTATTGGGGATCATGCAGTGATTCGGCGCACGCTCCCGGTCTTTCATAAACGTCATATACTGCTGAAATACATCCCAGTTTTCTTCCAGAATGCTGATATCTCCTGTCTGCTGATACAACGTCCAGGGTGTAATGATAAGCACATCGCTCCATCCTGTCGCCCAGTTGCCAAAGAAGGCATTGGGATCCACCTGATCCACCACCGAAGCCACATAGCCGTTCTTCTTTGTATTTTCTGCAAAAATCTTTTGCATATCCCTCAAAAATGCATAAGAATCAAAATTGTATACTGCCGTCTGGACAAATGCCTGCGTATCTCCTGCCCAGGAGAGACGCTCATCCCTTTGGTTACAGTCCGTAGGCGCCGTATAATAATTGCTGAGCTGTCCGTACAATACGTTGGAGAACAGCTTATTCACGTCTGGATTGTTCGTCACAATCCGTCCTGTCTGATCTGACACGGAGGAAATTGCCTTGGAAACCAGTCCGTAGATTTTAATATCATCGCTGGCCGTAATCTCCACGTACTGATATCCGAAAAAGGACATGCTGGGCTGGTACGTTTCTACACCCTCCCCTGCAAACACATATTTTACCTGGGATCTGGCATTCCTTAAACTGTACTGGTAAATAGAACCTTTGGGACCGTCCGCATCAAAAGCGCCTGTTCCCACATGGCTGCCGTCATTGAGCATTTCTGCAAACCGCAGGGTTGCCATTGTCCCCAATTTCCCGGAAAATCTGATATTGGGCACTGCTGTCAGGTTCTGTCCCATATTTACCACCATGGTGTCTCCTTTTTTCAGTTCTACGCCCTTGGCAAACATATCTTTGCCTTCATATTCCTTCAAAATATTGACCTCGCCGCCCTCATAATCTGAAGTGGCTTTATTTCCGCTATAAACATGAGCAGAGACCGGATTCTGGTCAAATTCTGCACTCATCCGCCCCGGAAGCCCATTCTGCGCGCGAATCACGCCGGGGAAGCTGTCCGTGGTCATTTTCATATTCTGCAGGTCTGTCATTTTCCTGACCATGCCCTTATCTTCCTCTGTCACAAGTTCCTGCCAGTCTGTGCCGTTTTCAGACACGGATACGGTAAAGACTTTTGGATAATTGGCGTAGATTCCTCCTACAATGGAATCTTTGCTGCTGCGTGGGAATATGCGCAGACTGGAAAATTCTACCGCTTCCTCAAAATCAAACTCAATGGTCAGCGGATTTGTCAGGTCACAGGTGGTTTTCATGGTATCTAAAATATCTGTACTGTAACCTTTGTCAGACGAAATCCCATAATCCCCGTCCGTCAGATTCTGAACTCTCCAGGTATCTCCAAACTCAAACGGTTTGTCAGTAGTTACCTTTGGCACTTTATCCTTTGCCACATTTTTTGTTCCGTCCCACAGCTCCAGTTCCATAATCTGCAGACGGTTTTCTTTTTCCCAATCGTTATTCTCATAGACAGCCGGTCCCACCTGTGATACGCTGATTTTCACTTTTTTAGCTGTCACATTTCTGCCAAACTCTGTATCAATATGCTGCGGTTCTGCGCTGCCCTCTGGGAACAGTTCTGTGTTGCGCAGGTTTTCCACCGTATAGCCGGTTCCTTCGTCTGCTCCATTCAAATCCACCGGCGTCCAGTTATTTCCGTCCTGAGAAATCTCCAGCGTATACTTCTTGGGATAAGCCGGACATTCATTGCCAGACACCGGTCTTGCTGCCGTTCTGGGATACAGCTTCAAGGTGTCAAAAGATACTGCACTGCCCAGGTCAAAGGTAATCTCCACCGGTTCCGTAAAAGTATAAGACAGCGCGCCTGTATTTCCCATCATGTTGGTAGTATAGCCGTTATCTGTCTTCAATCCCAGGTCACCGTCTGTCAAATGCTCCGGTTTCCACTGCCCATTTGGCGACCAGGAGTTGTTAATCTGGGGAACCTTCCCTCTTATCACATTATTCTGCCCATCCAGCAATTCCATTTCCATAATCTGCAGAAAATTTTCTCTGGCATCATTTGCCGGACCTGCCTCCTGTACTTTCAGCCTTATGTATGAAGCCGTCTGAGAAGTAAAGCTGTTCGTGATACAAGGACTTGCGGCAGCTGCCCCTCCGCTCTGGGCATTCACCCATGCGCTGTCGTCATAGCCTGCCTGTGTATAATCTCCCAGTTCCTTTGCAAACAACGCATTATAGTCTTCTCCATAATAGACGCCGCATGCTGTAATTCCGCCGGCCAGTGTTCCCTTCCAGTCTGCAGTATTGGTTTTTATCACCTGCTGGCTTCCGTCGTTGTAATCAATCATCAACAGCGCCTTAACCGCAGGCTGGCTGTTGGTCTCTCCCATACCATTATACCATCCGGTTCCTGCAGACACCGAAACCGCCGCAGAATCTTTTCCTGACAGAAACGGTGTAACATCATAGGTCTGATAACCAAGACTGACTCTGGCATTGCCATATCCAGGATTCATATGGTGGTAAACCACGTTTCCATCCGCATCCAGTTCTCCCACACGGTTTCCATTGATATACGCCTGATAAGCTCCCAGTGCTGTAATGTACAGCCTTGCTTTCTTAACTCCTGTTCCTGTCAGTTCCTTTTCACAGCGGAAAATTGGGGCCAGGCGGCTCTTATTCATGCCGATAAACTCTGCGTCTTTCCACTCCTGAAGGTCTGTAACGCCTGTCTCAAAAGCGGCGGTTGTCTGATAGCTCTTCCCTGTCTGGTCCCAGACAGTCACCCCCCAGTTGTAGCCGGTTCTCTGAGCAAGATCTTCCCCGCAGACTATCCCTGTAGAACGGTCGCTCTCTACCTTGCCGCTGTCCCAGACCGGCTGCCCCTCATCATTGGTCACTCTTACCTGATAGGCGGTCTGCTTGGCTCCGACTGTTGTCGATTCCATCTTCCAGCCAAAATGAACGCCCTCCGGTTCAATCCCCAGAGGATTGGTCTGATATTCTGTAGTCAGACCCGTAATTTTCGTCTCCTCTGCCGCCTCTGCCTCTGTGGTTCGTGCTGCCTGCGCCATCGAAAATGGAAGCGATGTAAATGCCACACAGCCAGCAAGCGCTACTGCAAACAGCCTTGCTTTTTTTGTCATACTAAAATCCTTCCCTTCCTTCACTTTTCGTTGAAATGCTTATTTTTGCATTGTACATAATTGCTTTTTCAGCATATTATACTATTATTATACCGCGTCAAAAAATAATTTGTTGTCATTTTCGAGTATTTTTCCTTTATTTTCGAGCATTTTTATACACCTTGACTATATATTTGTTTTTTGCATTCCCAAAAAATGTTTCCATAGTATACTAACAGCTTAATTCATTTTTCAATAGATATTTTTATTATAATTCCATTTTCATTCTATTGTCACTATTGCTTTATATTTGCTTTATATGACCACTTGTTTTATATATTATTCTGCATTATACTTAGCATAATATCTGCATAACTAAGTTATAATTTCGACAATGTATACAATTCACTAATTGCAAAACCTCAAAAGCCCATTAAGCTCTGATAGTCCGGCGGTTTTGCAATGCCTGGTACCTCATAAAATACAAGGAGCATATCCATGAATGATAAGAATATCCTCTGCATTCTCAACGAATTTGAACCAGCCGAAGAGGCGTACCGCAGGCTCTACCTTGCCAATCCCTATGACAATATCCCACCTGTCTGTGACTGGAAAGATTTTGTGCGTGAATACCGTAAGAATATGAAAAGCCCTGCGGAGATTCCCACAGAGCCTATTTCTGATATCACTACTTATTTTTATGAATGCCAGTTCTTTTCCCCTCAGACACTTGTTCCACCAGAACCATCTCCCAATGCTTTTGAGATGGTCTATCCTCCTGTGGCAAATTCAGAATGCATGTGTTTTAAGCACCTGCGCTATCTTCCCGTATTCGACCATGCACTGGAATTTGTCAAACTGACATACGTCATGCAGGGAAGCAGCAGTTTCAACCTCAATCAAAAAACGTATTCTCTCACTGCCGGAGACATGATCGTGGTAGGTCCTGATACCATTCAAAGTTTTTTCGCCCCGCATGATGAGGACATTGTGCTGAATATTATCATGCGCACTTCTTCTTTTGAGAAAATGTTCCTGCCTCTGCTGATGGAGAGCAATGAACTGTCAGATTACTTCTGGCAGATGCTGTACGAAAAAGATTTTTCTTCCGTTCTCTTATTTCGCTGTCAGAAAAATGAAGAAATCCGCCACCTCGTCCTGCAGCTCTACTATGAATCGCAGCTGAACCACAATCACAGCCTTCTCATCAGCAACAGCTATATCCTGCTTATATTTGCCCAGCTTATCCGAAATCATATTGAAGACTTTCAGAGGCTTTCCGGCCAAAACACCTCCCATACTACCGCTAAGATCTTTCAATATATTACGGAACATAAATCTTCTGTCACCTTAAGCATGGTTGCGCAGCATTTCGAGCTGAGCACCGGTTATCTCAGCCGGTATATCAAATCCCGCACCGGATATACCTTCTCCGGGCTGGTACAGAAACTGCGTTTAAAAGAAGCCGCATATCTTTTGATTAATTCGAACCTCAGCGTAGAAGAAATTGTATATAAGATCGGTTATACTGATATCAGCAACTTTTACCGTGCCTTCAAAAACACCTATCAAATGACGCCCGGAGAGTTCCGCAATCTTTACTGCTGAGAATACTTCCTATCTGTTAAAGCTTTTGCGCATACCAAGCAAAATCTTTTTTTCCAGCCTGCTCACCTGTACCTGGCTGATGCCAAGTTCTTCTGCCACCTGCATCTGTGTCTGTTCTTTGAAGTAGCGCAATTCAATAAGCTTTCTTTCCATCTCGGGCAGCTCCTGCAGAAGCTGCTGTATTACCATGTGATTCAGAAGAATCTCATGACTGTCTTTCTCCTGGGCAAGCCGGTCAGCGAGACATACTTCTTTTCCCTCAGAAGAACCTGCCGTCCGGTAAATAGATTCCACTTCCCCATTCGCCTCCAATGCCATGACAATCTCTTCCCGCGGCAGTCCCGTTTCCTCTGAAAGCTCCTGCAGATTCGGTTCTCTGCCAAGATCTGACTGCAGTTTCTCTCTTGCCTGTTTTGTTCTCGCTCCGTTCTCCTTTAAACTGCGGCTCACTTTAATCATGCCGTCATCTCTCAAAAAACGACGGATTTCTCCGGTAATCATCGGCACCGCATAGGTGGAAAATTTTACGGAAAAATTCAGGTCAAAATTGTCAATTGCTTTCATCAGTCCAATGCTTCCCACCTGAAATAAATCCTCCAGGTCGTATCCACGATTGGAAAATCTTCGGACAATACTCCACACAAGCCCCACATTATTCTGTACCATGGTATCTCTCGCCAGACGGTCACCTGCCTGAGAACGCTCTAAAAGCCGCTGGACTTTCTCATCCTTTATATTTGCTTCCATCAAGCCTCTCACCCTTCCCCTATGGTTTTACGCATAATGACACTGGTTCCCTTAAAGGGTTCCGATACCACCTCTACTTCATCCATGAATGCTTCCATAAATGCAAATCCCATTCCAGAACGCTCCAATTCTGGTTTCGTGGTAAATAAGGGCTCGCGCGCCTGCTCGATATCTTTGATTCCTTTTCCAGTATCCATCACCGAAATCTCTACCTGATGCCCTTCTATTCGGCAGGAAATCCAAATACTGCCTTCCTTCTGTTCATATCCATGAATGATGCAGTTAGTCACCGCCTCACTGACCGCAGTTTTTATATCAGCAAGCTCGTCCACCGTAGGATTTAATTCTGCCACAAATGCCCCCACAGCAACTCTCGCAAATCCCTCATTAGAAGATACGGCAAGAAATTCCATCTTCATCTCGTTTCTTAAATGTTCCATAAAATCCTCCTTCTATTCCCCTTGTTTATTCCACTTCTATGATCTTCATCAAACCCGAAAGCTGAAATATACGGCTTATCTGTTCATTTAAATGGACAGCCTTTACATATCCCCCGGAAAAACGCACGTTTTTACACCTCCCAATGATAACCCCAATTCCAGAACTGTCCATAAAATAAGTATCTGTAAAATCAAATATCAGGCTGCGCACTGGATATTTCATCAGAAGCTCATCCGCCTCTTCTTTCAGAAATTCTGCCTGATGATGGTCCAGCTCCGCCGGCATTTTCAAAATCAGGCACCCATATTCCTTTTCATAATTGTGTTCCATAACTTTCCTTCCTTTCATAATAAAGAATGCGTTTTACGCATTCTCCGCGCGTGAGCGGGCTGCGAAGCAGCAACTTCTTCTCCGCGAACTGTGCATAATTGTTTTTTATCTTATAGGAAGACACTTTTACGCTTTAGCGTGACAAGGTCTTTCCTACTAAGATAAAAAAGACGCCATAATATATGACGTCTTTCGTATACATTCTTAATGATTCAATTTAAGGCTGTTGGTTCAATTCATCCAGATACCGCTGGGAAGCCCTTGCACGCTGAGTCCCCGGGTGCAGTTCCACCATACGCTGGTAATACTTCTTGGCATTTTCCGCGTCTCCAATCTGCCGGTAAGACTGTGCAAGATAGTAAACTGCATATCCATCCTGATAATCTTCCTCCACCTGAACCACTTTTTCCAGCCCAGTGACTGCCTCCTGGAATTTTCTGCTGTTGTAATCCTGCTCCGCCTGCTGGTAAACGGCTGCAATATACTGCTCGTTTACCTGAGCGCTCAGGGTGTTATACATTGCTTTTGCCTGGGTTCCCAGTAAATTCTGGTCGACATTTCCGATACTGTCGCCTGCCGCCTGAATATTCTGCTGTGAAAAAGCCTCATACACTGCCAGAAGCTGTTCATAGTTGTCAATAATTTTCTGGCTGTCATCGGATTTGCCTTCCATCTGCTTAATCTGTTTATTCAGCTTGTCGATTTCCTGCTCCAGTCCCTTGATTTCCTGTGTACGGCTGGTCAATTCATTATTTGCCTCCAATTCCGCCTTACGCGCGTCTGATATGGCGCTCTGGCGCACATTGGGAGTGATAAGAAACCAGGTAATCAATATGCCGATCACCACACCGATTACCAGATTTAATATGGTCATTACCGGAGAAGTATCTTTAAAATTCGTGGGCTGAATAATCACATCATTTCCGCTCTGATAAGAGGCTGTATTTTCTTTTTTTCGATGACTGCTTTTTCCAGAAGACGCCCCTTTCTGCAGATGCTGGTCTACCTCCTGCAGATATCTGAGCGTAGTAATATTACTGTTATCAATTTTTGCTGCTGCCACAAGTTCTTTCTTGGCAAGTTCGTATTTATTTTCCTGCATATACAAAAGCGCAAGAAGCTGATGCCCCTTAATCAAACCGGGATTTGAGGCAAGGATCTTTTTTAACTGGATAATAGCGAGGTCTCTGCTGTTCTGCTGGCAATAAAGCAATGCCTGATTATATTTCTTAATGGTCTGATTCACAGAACTCAGCCTGGAACGATTAGACTGTATCGCTTCCAGATACTGTTCCGCCGGATTATCTTCTGGCTGAAGACTGCGGCTGATCACCCATTCACTTAAAGCGTCTACCACCTCTCCCATTTCAAAATAGACCAGCCCCAAAAGATTTCTTGCCGGGATATTTGCCTTATACAATCTCAGGCTCTTCCGCAGAGATTCTGCTGCTCCGGACAAATCTCTGACGCCTGCTCTTCTCAATCCGTCATTGTACAGGGTATTTGACAAGCGAATAATTTTATTATAAGAATCCATATTATTCCTTCCTCACTCACTAACGATGTTGTCTTGCTTCTCTTAAAATTTCCTGCATAATATCTGTCATATCCGTTAAATCCCTGTCATATATGGCGTCCTCTGCCTCTTCCACTTCCAAGCTGGGCTTAAATTTCTTTAATTCTTCTTCAAAGTCAATCATGACATACCTCCTGTTATTCGTTCTAATTCACCTATAAGATAGAGAGAACCTGCACAAAACAGAACCTGTCCTGTTTTTTTAACCGACAAGGCATAGGCATATGCTGCCTCAATCTCTCCGATTTCTGTAATCTTGACGGTGTCCTGTCTCTCTTTCGCTTTTTTTTCAAAAATCTCTGCCAGATCTCCGGCGTCAATTCCCCGTATTCCCGGAACTGTAGTCAGAATAATCTCTTCCCAGTTCCTCTCGGCAAGCAGACGGTCTGCCGCATGCAGGTAATCCTTTTCCTTCACCATGGAGAACAGCAAAACTGCCGGGTTTTTGCTGATCAGAGCTGCCGCCTCCAGAAATTTTTCAATTCCCTCCAAATTATGCGCTCCGTCAAAATACACCTCTGTATCTGCCTGCTGCATTCTGCCTTTCCATTTCACCTGAGCAAATCCCTGGCGGACTGCCTGTTTGGATATACAATCGTTTTTCATCAGGCACTGCACCGCCCGCAGGGCAAGAGCTGCGTTTCCAACCTGATAAGGCGCTGCAAACGGTATCTCCAGCTCAGTAATATCATAACCAGAATCATAAGAAAATGCAATCTTTTTTCCATTGTTTAATAAAATCTTAATCTCACTGGGAAAGACAGGGTACAGGGGACACTCCAGACTGGATGCATAATTTTCAATTACTGTACGCACCTTTGGCAATGAAGCGTCATATACTGCCGGAACATGCTTTTTTAATATCCCTGCTTTCTCCGAAGCAATTTCAGAAATGGTATGTCCCAGAATTTCTGTATGTTCCAGGCTGATTGAGGTTATCACAGTGAGAACAGGCTGTTTTACCACATTTGTAGCATCCAGCCTGCCTCCCAGCCCCGTCTCCAGAACAGCATATTCCACCTGCTGTTCTGCAAAAATTATCATGCCCATTGCGAAAATATATTCAAAAAACGTTGGATAAGGCAGCCCTTTCTGCAGCATATCTTCTGCTGCCTTTGCCACCTGCTCTGCTGCTTTTACAAAAAGATCTCTGTCACAGGGCTTTCCTTCTACAACAAACCTTTCTTCCATGAATACCAGATGCGGAGAAGTAAACATACCTGTTTTTTTCCCTGCCTGGCGCAGCACACTGTCAATACAGGCACAGACGCTTCCCTTTCCGTTACTTCCCGCCACATGAATTACCTGAAATTTCTCCTGGGGATTTCCCAGCCGTTCCAACAGTATTCTGGTATGTTGCAAATTATTTTTTTTTGTAAATTTAGGAATTTCCAAAATGAATTCCACAATTTCTTCATAAGTTCTCATCCATGTTTATCCCTTCGCTGTCACAAACATTTCCCACTGCCCTCTCGGTTCCGCTGTCCAATGCTTTCGTGGACATTATAATACACTAACGTACTGAAATCCAGCCCTATTCAAAGAAATCTTTGAATTTTCGTATGACAAATTTCTACAGAACAGAGGACTTTTGAGACCGCCCATTTTGCCGCGAGCAGCACTTTAGCGCATACTCCTTTTATACTATAGAAAGACACTTTCACGCTTTCGCGCGGCAATTTTTTCCTATAGAATATTAAAAAGGCATCTGCCTTCCCAAACGGCTGACAGATGCCTTATCTCTGAGAGACTATGCTTCCAGCGCGCACATGAGGATCCTATCCTGCTTTCGCACAAATTCAAGTCTCTTTTGTTTCTCTTTTACCAATACCCGCAGTTCATCAATCTCTACACAGACACCTGGATATACATAACCATTCACTCGAATGGTGCCTCCTTTGGCGCGGGCTACCTGATCTTCCAGTTTCTCCAGTTCTGCAGTGTCTCCCGCCAATAATGCAGTATCGCGAATTTTCACACGCAGAAGATCCGTACGTCTGGGATCGTTCTTCTTTTCCTGCAAAATCTTCAAACCTTCTTCAATCTTGGCAAGATTTTCCTTCTCTACCTGAATCTTATTCTGCAAAATACCAATCCTGCGCCGTACTGCAAGATCATTTCCAATCTTCACGTTAGTGCTCACTTCACCGTCACTGCCCAGAATATCTGCCTCAATACTCTGAATTGCACCTACTTCGCCTCCGATAATGCTTGCTTTTCTTCCATTCAGAATAATGCTCTCACCGCAGGATACCTGACAGTTCAAAAATACATCCGCCTGAATTGTTCCATTGGCATGTACACGCGTATATTCAAAGAACTTGGCTGAAATATTTCCTTTACTGTTAATCACTGCCCTGGAAGCTCCCATGACTCCGCTCCGAAGTACAATGTCTTTGCCTGCCTCGATACTGGCTCCTTCTACAATTCCGTCTACCGTCACTGTCCCTGTTGCCTTGACAATCAGACCGCTGCAGATGCTGCCGTGAATGATAACGTCTCCGCGGAAATCAATATTTCCTACATTCAAATCTGCATCGCCATTTATCTCATATACCGGCAGAATTACAATCCTGTCTCCATTCTTGTCAATTTTACCATCCATCAGAGAAGTATAGGTCAGACCGTCTTCTGAGCGCTCAAATCCTTTACCCTTGAGCGGAACTAAATCTCTCCCGCGCTTAGCCAGAACCGGTTTGCCTTTCAGATTCATGCCGTCCTTACCCTGCACTGCCTTATGGTATTCTGCAATTACCTGTCCCTCTGTGACCATCTCTACCATCTTAATGCTCCAGTAATCCACCGAACCATCTGGTCTCACTTTAGGTTTCTTGCTAAAATTCATGTCAAATTTATAATCATAATAACCGTCTATCCCATCTACTGCCTGATCTCCTTCTGCAATAAGGACTTCCTGATTATAAATCTGCTGCTCTATCATATCACGAACTTTCTGTTCTTTTATTCCATAAGATATGCCGCTCTGCCGTAGAATCTCTGTAATATCATCTAAATTATAGCCTTCAAAATCCGGTCTCGGCAAATAAAGAAAAGCTTTCATACTGTCATTACTAAAACGAACCTTTGGATCATCTCTCGTCAATGCTGTCATTACAGATTCCCCCTTCGCATGGAATTTCTGTGAAAAATACCGCTATATATATTATTCTAACAAGATTCAAGAAATTTTTCAATATTTTTATTTTTTTTTTACATTTTCTATTTCATCTGTAACAGGCGTTCTTCCACCTGAGCCATCATCTGCTCATATTTCGCCAATTTTTCCTTCTCTTCCTGTACCTTCTTCTCCGGCGCCTTATTCAGGAATTTTTCATTGGAGAGCATTCCTCTGGAGCGGGAAAGCTCTTTTACAAGGCGCTCCTTTTCCTTCAAGAGGCGTTCCTTTTCTTTCTCAAAATCCACCAGGTCTTCCAGGGGAAGATACACCACAGCGCCGGGAATCACCACCGATACCGCATCCTCGCCGATACCCGTTTTATCCTCCTGTACCTGAATCTCGCTCGCGCTGGCAAGCAGGCTGTAGGCCGTTTTCATGCTCTCAAATGTATCTTTCAATTCACAATCCGCAGTTACAATAAATACCTTCGCCTTTCTGCTGGGCGGAACTTCCATTGCTGTTCTGGTATTGCGGATTCCTTTTACCAGGTCCTTCACATGCTCCACTGCCTCTTCTGCCTGTGCGAAATGATACTCTTCTCTGTATTCCGGCCACCTGGATAACATAATCGTTGGTTCTTCGTCCTGCAGCGTACAGAAAATTTCTTCTGTAATAAAAGGCATGCAGGGATGCAGCAGCTTTAATGCTTGTATCAGAACCGTTTTCAGGGTCCACATTGCCACCTTGGCTGATTCCGGATTTTCTTCTTTTTTAAAGGTCCTGGTCTTTGCAATCTCAATATACCAGTCGCAGAATTCATCCCAGATAAAATCATAGACCTTTTGAACCGCAATTCCCATCTCAAATTTATCCATATTCTCGGTGACATCCCTGGCAAGGGTGTTAACCCTGGACAAAATCCATTTATCTTCTATCTCAAGCTGATTGACAGACGGCTCGGCCAGCTTCTCTTCACCGATATTCATCATAATGAAACGGGAAGCATTCCATACTTTGTTAGCAAAATTCCGGGATGCCTCCACACGTTCCCAATAAAAACGCATATCATTGCCCGGAGCATTTCCGGTAATCAGCGTCAGTCTCAGTGCATCAGCGCCATACTTATCAATAACTTCCAGAGGATCAATCCCATTTCCAAGAGATTTGCTCATCTTGCGTCCCTGCGAATCCCGTACCAGACCATGGAACAATACTGTCTTAAACGGCGCTTCTCCCATCTGTTCATAACCGGAAAAAATCATACGGATTACCCAGAAGAAGATAATATCATAACCAGTTACCAGCACATCATTGGGATAGAAATAATCCAGATCCTCTGTCTTCTCTGGCCATCCCAGTGTGGAAAACGGCCACAGCGCAGAGGAAAACCATGTATCCAGCGTATCTTCATCTTGTATCATATGCGCACAGCCGCATTTCGGACATTTCCCAGGGTTCTCTCTTGCCACTGTAAATTCCCCGCATTCCGTGCAATAGTAAGCTGGAATCCGGTGTCCCCACCAGAGCTGCCTGGAAATACACCAGTCTCTGATATTATCTGTCCAATTGAAATATGTCTTATCCATACGCTCCGGCAAAAGTGTGATATCACCATTTTTAACTGCTTCCACCGCAGGTTTAATCAGCTCATCCATTTTCACAAACCACTGCTGCTTCACCATTGGCTCCACTGTCGTGCTGCACCTGTCGTGTGTTCCCACATTATGGGAATGAGGTACAATTTTAACCAGAAGCCCCTGTTCTTCCAGTTCCTGGACCATCCTTTTTCTGGCTTCATAGCGGTCCATACCTGCATATCTGCCCCCGTTCTCGTTGATGGTGGCATCATCATTCATGATATTGATTTCTGGCAGATTATGGCGTTTTCCGACCTCAAAGTCATTGGGGTCATGTGCCGGCGTAATTTTCACACACCCTGTCCCAAATTCTTTGTCCACATAATGATCTGCCACGACAGGAATCTCACGGCCCACCAGGGGCAGAACCAACGTTTTGCCGATTATATCCTGATACCGTTCATCTTCCGGATTGACAGCCACTGCCGTATCTCCCAGAAGCGTTTCCGGCCTGGTGGTGGCAATCTCAACAAATCTGCCTTCTTCTCCTTTGACCGGATAATTGATGTGCCAGAAAAATCCATCCTGTTCCTCATGCTCTACTTCTGCATCTGAAATAGAAGTTTTGCACACTGGACACCAGTTGACAATGCGGGAACCTTTGTAAATCAGCCCCTTATTGTACAGTTTAATAAAAACCTCCTGCACAGCATGGGAACAGCCCTCATCCATAGTAAAACGTTCTCTGTCCCAGTCCGCTGAAGAACCTAATTTCTTCAATTGTTTAATAATACGCCCGCCGTATTCTTCTTTCCACTCCCATACCTTTTCCAAAAATCCTTCTCTGCCGAGTTCCTTCTTGTCAATCCCCTGTTCTTTGAGAGCTTCAATAACTTTGACCTCTGTAGAAATAGAGGCATGGTCCGTGCCAGGCTGCCAGAGGGCATTATATCCCTGCATACGCTTGTAACGAATCAGAATATCCTGCATGGTATTGTCCAGCGCGTGTCCCATATGAAGCTGTCCGGTTATATTAGGCGGCGGCATCACAATGGTAAAAGGTTTTCTGCTCTTGTCAGCCTTTGCATGAAAATATTTATTCTCTTCCCATTTCTGATAAAGACGGTCTTCAATATCTTTCGGATCGTAAGTTTTGGCCAGTTCTCTATTCATGATAATTCTCTCCTTTAACGCATCACTTCATTTATATAAGCGTCTGTATTCAGTGAAAACGCCCCTTACCCAGTTCCGGTAAAGGGCGTGTCTTGGCACTACCTTTCTCTTCATCTTAAAAGTAATAAGAAAAATTGTCAAGTAGTTCCACCTAATATTTTCAAAATATTCTGATACACAAACGCTCTGGCCTCCTCCCTGCTGATCCCTTTCATTCTCTCACGATGGACCAGATAGAGCGCATAAAGCATATATTGGGATAAGACAGCTCCCCATACTTTCCAGGGATTCGTCTCCTGAATGCCGTCACTGTCTTTTACCAGCTTCATCAGCCGCTGGGTCATGCGGGCGCATGGTTCATATTCTTCCTTATATTTTTCTATTTCCTTTAACAAAATTCCACCATTTATGGTACTGTCGCTGATAATTTTCTCCAGCACTGCCAGTCCATGATATTTTTCATTTGCCTCTTCCAGCATATCCAGGCCTTTTGAAATAATTTCCGGTAAGGTCTGCCCTTCTTCCAAAAGCTTGATAATTACCTGAAAATGCCTTGTGGCCTCATATTCAATAGCGCCCACAATAATTTCTTCTTTTGTGGAAAAATACTCGTACGCCGTCCCTTTTCCGATTCCCGCCCGCGAGGTAATCTCAGACACTTTCAAAGTGCTCAGTTCCCTGCCAGACGCAAACAGCTCCAGCACTGCTTCATACATTGCCCTTACTTTAGGCGGATATATTTTTTCTTCCATCAGATCTCTTCCTCTACCATACTCTTATTGCTGTAAAACAAGTCATAAATGCAGGGAACTACCACCAGAGTCATAAGTGTTCCATAAATCATTCCTCCTATGGTAACAATCGCCATCGGTCTTGACATATCAGATCCCATATCAGACCCCAGCGCCATGGTTGACATCGCAAGAATCGTCGTCATCGCTGTCATAAGAATGGGGCGCAGACGGGTCTTTCCTGCTGTTACGATTGCCTCCCGTTTGTCCACACCTTGCCGGCGGAGCTGATTAATATATTCCACCATCACAATACCATTATTTACAATGACGCCCACGAGCATGATAAATCCAATCATGGCAATAATACTCATCTCATTGCCGGAAATCAGCAAAGCGCCAAATCCCCCTGTCAATGCAAGAGGTATGGTAAAGAGAATGATAAAGGGTGCCTTTAAGGACTGGAACTGAGCCACCATGATCAGGTAGATAAATGCAATTGCCAGTACCAGCATCAGCATCAGCTGCTCCATTGCCTCATTGATGCTCTCATCCTCCCCTTTCATCTTGATGGTATAACCTTCCGGAAGATCATAATCTCTGACTGCTTTATCCACTGCTTCGCCCACCAGACCTACGTTAAAGCCCTTGTCAATAGCTGCGGTTACATTGACATAGCGTTCCTGTCCGTCTCTGGAAATAGACAGCAAGCTGCTCATTTCTTCAAATTCCGCCACCGAAGAAAGTGCAATCTTCGATTCTTCTCCGCTTTCTTTGTCCTGATAGGTGAAGGTCAGTTTTTTTAGAGATTCTATGGAAGCTTCGCTCTGCTCCACCGTTTCCAGATAGATATCGTAGTCCTTAATATCTGTGGAAATCGTCGCGTCTTTGGTTTCATTTTTCATCTGTTCATTGACAAGCTGGTAAATCTGGGCTACTGTCATGCCGTACTTGGCAGCTTTTTCTTTATCTACCGTAATACGAAATTCATTTTCTGTGTCTTCTGCTCCAGTGGATACCTCCGCTGTTCCCTCAACTTTTTCCACAATGTCTTTGACATCTTGTGCAATTTTCTGCAGTTTTTCCAGTTCTCTTCCCTTAATCTGCACGGTCAGTCCATCTCCAGCCAGCATTCCCATATCCATCATGGAACTGCTGACATTGATTTCACCCTTCAGGTCTTTGGTCAGTTCTTTGATCTCTTCCGCAATCTTTTCATTCGTCAGTTCTTTTTCTTCTTTTAAAATAATATAGAGATTGATATTATTTCCATTGCTGTTTCCGCCTCCCATAATGCCAGAAGCAACGCCTCCGCCTCCTGCCATGGCTCCAACAGATTCCACATCCTCAATCGTCTGGATCTTCTCTGTCACCTGGTCAGCAAGCTCACACGCTTCTGAAAATTCTGAATCTTCTGGCGGCACAATCTCAACACTCATCTGAGTACTCTCCATTTCCGGCATAAATACCGTTCCCCTTGCCAGACACAATTTCATGCTCAGCGCCAGAAGCCCAATCATTACCAGAAGCACCAAAGGTTTCACCTTAAGAAGCTTTCCAAGTACCGCACCGTAAATTTCCTGGAACTTTTCAAACCATGGATGCTTAATATTTTTCGTCTTTTTCAACATTTTAGAACCCATCATAGGAACAAACGTCAAGGCGATAATCAAACTGGCCAGCAGTGAATAGGCAATCGTCAGTCCCATATCAACAAAGAGCTGCCTGGTGATTCCTTCTGTAAATACGATGGGAGCAAATACACAGACGGTTGTCAGCGTAGAAGCTGTGATGGCGCCGCTTACCTGTTTTGCTCCTTCCACAGCCGCTTTCCTTGACGACAGACCTTCCCCCCGCATACGATAAATATTTTCAATTACCACAATGGAGTTATCTACCAGCATACCGATGCCCAGCGCAAGGCCCGACAGTGAAATCATATTCAATGTCACCCCGCTGAAATACATGAGTACCACGGCAAAAATCACGGAAACAGGGATAGAACATGCGATTACCAGCGTTGGCTTTATGTCTTTGAGGAATATGAGCAAAATAATAATTGCAAGAATCGCGCCGAAAATCATGTTGTTCAAAACGGAATCCACAATCATGTCTATGTAGATGCCCTGATCCATCAATACAGATACAGTAAGCTTGTCATCTGCCTTTCTAAGACTGTCA
The DNA here is from genome assembly GCA_910575075.1 of Lachnospiraceae bacterium. Lineage (GTDB taxonomy): Bacteria > Bacillota > Clostridia > Lachnospirales > Lachnospiraceae > Petralouisia. The sequence continues at coordinate 115,227 of CAJTCY010000009.1, read as the reverse complement.
AATTTATCATAAACACGCTTCGTAACATCCCCGGTGGAATAACCCGTCTGTTTCTCCACTGACAGCATAATGCCTGGTTTTCCATTCAGCCTTGCATAGGAATCCTCAGAATTGTCTGTCACCGCAATATCAGCCACATCAGACAGATGAATCACTTCCACGCCGTCCATGCCAAGATCCATCAGCACCATGTCCTGCAGCGCTTTCACACTGTCGACAGCATCTCCCACACGCACCATGTAACGTTCCCCTTCATCTGTAATATATCCTGCCGGCATAGAGAAATTCTGTGCTGTCAGAATATTGGTAAGGGTTTCCATCGTAAGGATCTGATTTAAATCTGCTGCGTCATATGCTTCCTCTTTACTGTCCTCAAAACTCTCTCTGGATTCCTTTAATTTATCTTCTCCGCTGGCAAGCTGCGCAGATGCGCTTCCCATTTCCACAGAACCTGCAATCTGGCTCTGGTTTATGGTGGCAAGGGTCTGATTGATGGTGTTTTTGCCTTCGGCAACACTTTGAAGCCCTGTCTCCATTGCCGCAATACCACCGTTGATCTGCACCAGTCCCTGTTCCGCCTCCGCCAGTGATTTGGAAATATAGGAGATCAGTTTTTCGTCAGAAGCATTTTCCTTTAAACTGCTGCCTTCCTGTGCTGCAAGTTCAGATTTGATTTTGGTAAGCCCTGCTTCCACTTTGGCAAGCTGCCCTTCCATCTCTGCCGTATCCTGCTGCATTTCCTGCATTGCCGCAATTCCATTTTCCAGTTTTGTCTTATTTTCCACCAGAACCTGCACCTGGTCCTGCAATGCTTTTAACGTCTCAATGCCTTGTTCCGTCTTTGTCTTTGTTTCCCGCAGCTGTGCAAGCTTATTATTGAGGTCTGTCTCCGTCTGAAATAACTCAATTTTCTTATCGTTCAATTGATTCTGAGCGTCGCTGATCTGATTTGCCATCTTCTTCTGGCCGCTTTCCAGTTCGTTTTTACCACTGCTGATTTCATTTTCTGCAGAATTTATTTCATTTTCTGCATCTGAAAATTTTTCATCCAGAGAAGCCATAATTTTTTCATTTACGGAATCAATTTTATCCTGGTTTAAGGTCACATGCACAGATTCTTCAATTAATCCAGTCCCTGATACAGAAGCAACACCTTCAACGCTCTTAACTTCTGGAATCAGATCCTTTTCTGCATATTCACTGATTTGAATATCATCCATATCCTCCGCTTCTACTGCCGCAATCATAATCGGCATCATATCAGGATTCAATTTCATTATGATAGGGTTACCCACCTCTTCTGGCCAGTAGCCGCTGATCTGGTCCAGGCTTTCCCTCATCTCTACCGTAACAGAATCCATATTTGCAGTCTGTTCAAATTCCAGCACTACCATGGACATATTATTAGATGAGGTAGAACTGATATTTTTAATGTTTGAGGTGCTTGCCATCGCTCCCTCAATAGGTTCTGTCACAATCCGTTCCACCTGTTCCGGACTTGCGCCTGAATAAGTAGTCATTACAATCGCATAAGGCAAATTCATACTGGGCAGCAGATCTGTGCTCATCTTACTAAGAGAAACCACTCCCAGAATGATGACCAATACGATACCTACAATCACAGTGTATGCTTTCTTTACACTAAATTTTGACAGCATATCCTTTTCCTCCTGTGCACATTTAATTCTGACCCGCGGGTCGGTTTTTAATTACATTATAAAAATACTTTCTGAAAAACACAAGAAAAAAACTATAAAATTTTTATAAACCCATTTCTTCTTCGAAATGCTGCTGTTGTTTTTCAAAAAATGCAAAATTTTCCACTCTGTACCTGTTTTTATACATGTAAATCTGTTGAAAAAATTTTCAAAAGTGATACATTTATAGTAAGTAATCGTCACAGAATAGTTTAGACTAGTGATGAACAGCAGATATTATAATAAGGAGGATTTTTACTATGAGCAGAAACATGCAGGGTTTTGGTGCAATGATCAGCAAACTCAAAAAGAACCCCAAAAAGATTGTTTTTACCGAGGGCAGTGACCCCCGTATTCTGGAGGCTGCTTCGCGTCTTCTGGCTTCCAATTTTCTCACCCCCCTTCTGGTGGGCAGCCAAGAAGAAGTTGAGAATGCCGCTGAAGAATATGGTTATAATATCCGAGGCGCCCAGATTATAGACCCAAAGAATTTTGAAAAAATGGACGAGATGGTGGATGCTCTCTGTGAACTCCGAAAAAGCAAAAATATGCAGCCTGAGGAAGCACGGAAAATTCTGCTGCAGGGAAACTATTTCGGCACTATGCTGGTTAAAATGGGCTTCGCAGACTCGCTTCTGGGCGGCGCAACTTACACCACCGCTGACACCATACGTCCCGCATTGCAGTTAATAAAGACCAAACCCGGATATAAAATTGTCTCTTCTTGTTTTATTCTGGTACGCCCTTCCGCAACCGGTGAAAATGAGGTGCTGGCAATGGCTGACTGTGCCATTAATATCAAACCCAGTGAAGATGAACTGGCTGAAATTGCCATTGAAGCTTCTGACTGCGGACAGATTTTCGGCATTGACCCCAAAGTTGCTTTTTTAAGTTATTCGACACTCGGTTCTGGTGCAGGAGAAGACGTAGATAAAATGAGAAATGCTGCTGAAAAAGCAAAGGCGCTAAGACCAGATCTTCCGATTTCTGGAGAAATGCAGTTTGACGCCGCTGTTTCTCCTCGTGTCGCCCGCACAAAATGTCCTGACGATCCGGTTGCCGGCCATGCAAATGTCTTTATTTTTCCAGATATCAATGCTGGCAACATCGGTTACAAGATTGCGCAGCGTATGGGTAATTTTGATGCCTACGGACCTATTCTGTTGGGATTGAATTCCCCAATCAATGATTTGTCCAGAGGATGCAATGCCGATGAAGTGTATTCCATGGCGATTATCACCGCTGCTTTGGTAGATATGGATGAATAATTTTTAACTGCCAAACAGAAGGGGCTTTCCGGCATCTGCACTTTAAAGTCCACGGTTATCCAGGGAATCGCCTGATAAGAAGAGAAGAATCCCTCAACTGTACGGGAATACGGTTGGGGCACCCTCCGTAAGGAAGGTGCCCCAAAGCCTTGTATCTCAATTATGCTAGCTGCAATTCTTTTTCCAACTCAAGTACCTGTTCAAGGGTAAGCCCGGAATACTTTGCAATTTTTTCCAAAGGCAAATCTCCATCTTGTAACATATTCATTGCTACTGAGATTGCTCTTTTTCTATCCCCTTCATCAAATCCCTGCTCATATTTTTCCTGATAATGCATCTGCAATGTCATATAATCCAGCCTCCATTTCTCATTGTTCTTGACAGACTGCACTGCCTTGTCTAATTCCCTTGTAAAATCGTCCTCCGGCTCTTTGCCATCAATAAAGTTGAGCAGCCTTTTCATCTCTGGTGATATATCATCCATCGTGCCTTTGGTATTTAAAATAATCTTGGTTGTATCATCGCCTAAACCTAGCTCTGTATTTTCGATGCAACGATTTTCAAAGGTATAAATGTGCCGCCCCTCGCCAAACAAATCAAACGTACACACAAAAATAACAAAGCTGCGTTTCAAATCCTTGTAGTTATCTCCCTTCTCCAATATATTCAAATCTATCATTCCTTGATAGTATCTTGTTCTCTTGGGGAGATTTCTATTCTCTGTGGTCTGCATTTCAATATTGTATCCGTTTCTTTCCCATCCTCCACATAAATATCCAGACGCACGCTTTTGGCAGATTCCTCATGATAACGCTGAACATGAAATCATCCTTTATCTGCAGTTCTTCAAAAGCTTTCTCCATAATAGCATCCCCCCTTTTCTTCTCCTTTATTATAATATGCGACTGTACTTTCGACAAGTATTGATTTCCTGCTCCGTAAATGTTCTTGAAACAGTTCTTCCATTTCTTCCGGTGACGGCTTCCTAACGATGCCCACACCACCACTTTTGGTAATAAAATTATTGATAAAATAAAAATACGGAAACTCAAGGCTTTTTTTATCTTCTTATAAAAATTTATCCTTATCGAGTACCAACCAAACTAGTACAACGAAAATTAAGTCTTTGATATATTCACGCAGGATAATTGTTTCAGATATAAGGAAGAAAAACGACGGCGTAGCGGTGGCTACGGCTAGGTTTTCTGACATGAGTAGCTGGACAATTAGGCAAGTGAAGATGTTAATTACTTAATATTCGTTGTACTAGACCGGTATATTTTCTTTTACGGAGATGCTTCTCAACCTGATTTGTAACATTTCTTTCATTCCTGCCATACCATAAGGAAAAAGGAATACTTTATGAAAATATACGTTGTCCGTCCCGGTGACACAGTCGACACCATTGCCATTTCTCAGGGAACTTCTCCTCAATCCATTATTTACGACAATCAACTTGTCTATCCATATCCTCTGGCTGTCGGACAGGCGCTCTTATTGTCCCAGGTTTCTGATATAGAAAATGACAGCTCTCAAACCTTCTATTCCGCCAATGTTGGAGGTTATGCTTATCCTTTTATCAGCCGCTGGGTATTGGAGCAGACACTCCCTTATCTGACTGATCTGTTTATCTTCTCCTATGGATTTACCACGGAAGGTGAACTCCTTCCCCCTCAGTTGGATGATACGTTTATGATCACCATGGCAAAATCCTTTGGTGTCGCTCCCATCTTAACGCTCACTCCTTTCGGCCCAACCGGGCAGTTCAGCAATTATCTGATTACCCAAGTAGTAAATAATGAATCTGCCAGACAGCGCCTTATTGAAGAACTCACCATTCAGATTCAAGAAAGGGGATTTGAAGGAGTGGACATAGATTTTGAATACATTCTGCCAGAAGACAAAATTCCTTTCTCAGATTTTGTCCGTGAAGTACGAACTGCCGTAAATGCACTGGGCTATCCTGTCTCTGTTGCATTGGCCCCCAAAACTTCTGACACGCAGACCGGGCTTCTGTACGAAGGCAAAGATTATGGACTGCTTGGAGAAGCTGCGGACTATGTGCTGCTTATGACATATGAGTGGGGATATACGTACGGACCCGCTATGGCAGTTGCCCCCATCAACAAAGTCCAGCAGGTAGTAGAATACGCTTTGACGAAAATCCCTCCTGAAAAAATTCATCTCGGCATTCCCAATTATGGCTATGACTGGACACTCCCCTTTGTTCAGGGGACATCCAAAGCTGTCACCATTGGAAATGTTCAAGCAGTCCAAATCGCAATTGCGCACAATTCTCCCATTCAATTTGATGAAACGGCCCAAGCGCCTTATTTTACTTATATTCTGGATGGAAAAAACCATGAAGTATGGTTCGAAGACGTTCGCAGTCTTTCTGCAAAATTTAATTTGGTAAAAGAATACCAGTTGAGAGGTATGAGCTATTGGCAAATCATGCAGCTTTTCCGGGCAAACTGGCTGCTGCTGGCTGACACTTTTACCATACAGTCTTCCTGGTAAACTCTAAAGTATTTTAGAAAAAGAATGCGCTTTGCATTGCAAATTGCTATTTGTTCTTTCATAGGAAAGATACCCTGTCCTATGAAGATAAAAAAGCAAAATATTACCCCGATGCCTGACAAACATCGGGGTAAAGACATATCAACATTAGGGGGAGTCGATATGTTTAAGCTACAAATTTATTGTAACAATCCTTTCTCACAGCGTCAATATACTGTACTCTATTTTATTTAGTTATTACTTTATATTGACATAAAAACATCTTTTACAACAAAATTCGACAACAATACTACTGCAAACTTTTCACATTTCTCCGGAATACTCTCATATTTGCCTGTTTTCTGGTTATACTAATACTGCGAATATTCAGCGTCAAACTATCCAAAACTTAATATTCGTTGTACTAGTTCCATTAAAAATACTAGTTCCATCAAAAATTCAGGAGGATACTCAATGAAAGCGACCGATAAAAAGAAAAGCATTCGCACTGCCCCCAAAGGAGCATGGGAAAGCGGCGATATCAATAAGGAGAAAATCTTTTCCCCAGAGCAGCACCTCAATAACATTACCACTGACAGTCAAGGAAATGGATATCCTGTAGTTGGAAAAAACAGGCTGCCGCAGTAATATAATTAATCTTTTGCCTGACAAAATGGCCGAAAACTGCTGATCTATAATAAACCAACTGTTTTCGGTCATTTTTCAGAACTGCTACTATCAGGGCTTGACTCCAAAAAATACCAAAGTATATTGCAGCTCCAGCTTACCCTGAAAGATAATCTGTAATCGATTACTGCCACTGTAATACCAGCCTTGCTGTATGTATTTTTGCTTTTATCTTGCCCAATGCAGATTCAGCAATAAGCAGCAGGGTTAAATTCAATGTCAGTAAAATGCTTCCTGATTTACACAGTCTTTCATCACGCTTGGCTTCCTTCGGTGACATGTCAGGCAAATTTGCCATCTGTCCCTCCTGCATAAAATGTGGCTATTCTTCTAATGAACTAATCATTTCTTGTATTTCAAGTACCGCATTATTTCTTTACTGTCACCTTACAAGTTGTCTTCTTACCGCTTGAGGTTCGCACTGTAATCTCTGCCCTGCCATTTTTAACGGCTGTCACCTCTCCAAATTTATCCACCTTAATAACTTTCTTTTTTATCTCCAGCTGTCGCAGTAATAATTGCTTTTCCAGCTTTCTTGGCAATGATTTTTCCATTGTCTACTGTTGCAACTTCTCTGTTGGAACTTGACCATTTCACAGTACGGTCAGTGCCAGGCGCTGCTGTCACTGTTGCTCGTAATGTCACCGATGTTCCCTTATTTACGGAAAGCTTGGCAGCATTCAATGTTATGCTGGACACGATACCAGTGTCATTATCATTCCCATTATCGTTACCAGTGTCTTCTCCCTTCTCACTGTCATATCATTGTCATTCCCACTGTCGTTACCAGTGTCTTCTCCCTTCAGTTTAATCTCACCTTTCACAGATGACAAATCATAAGGATTTATGGCGCAGAAGATCACAGACTCACTATCTGTAACATACCATTTCACCAAACCGTCTGCTGTGAGAATGGGCACAAAATCAGACAATCTTAAACCGGTCTCAACAATCTCTGATGTTTTCTTTCCATTTGCATCCACAGTGACCATTTTTACTTTGACCTTATCTGACTTACTGTTATATTCCTCCCATAAAATCAGGAATTGCTCTTCGTTAAGCTTTACCTGACTAGGGGTTTGCACTGTGATATCAGAATTTTCTTTGTAATCAGTCAGCCAGATTGTATCGCTAAAATCCAGCTCCTTACCAGTAATGGTCAGGAATATATTGCGCTTCCCAGAAGAGGAATAATTTTCATTATCACTCTGGTCTACTGAGTTACCTGCAATCAGACAATGATCGGAGGACAATTCAAAACCTCCCACTGACACCCCAGTGGCATTGTCGCCTCCCATTCCATTGATTGGAAATGGCAGGACATAAAATATATCAGTGATCTTACCATCCATCCGGCATCGTGTCAGTGAGACTGCACGGGGATTGGCGTCTCCATGATCGACACGAAATACATATTCCCCATGATACCATCTACAATTACATCATATCCGCCACGAACATAGCGCTTTGCAGCTTCTAAAAATTTTTCCAAATCTGATTCTTTTGCAACAGCAGATGCCGCTGTGGTTTTCCCTGTTCCCGGTGATCCTGTAATTATAATAATTCTTCCCCATTTCATTCTTAAATGCACCTCTCAATTTTCTGTGTCAGGAGCAATATCTACACTCCATACACTTTTTACAAAACGGCAAATTATCACACAAAACAAAAACGGCAGTATCACTCACGATACCGCCGTTTTTGCTTTAACACTCAAGATATACTAAAAATCCGAAGCCGTCCCCGATTGGAACCGGGTTCAGATTATCATTATCTAATGCGGATAACAGGACTTGAACCTGCACGTCTGTTGACAATAGAACCTAAATCTATCGCGTCTGCCAATTCCGCCATATCCGCTTTCTGAACATGCAGAAAAATTTTTCTACATATGCCTGAATCTTTTTGATTATAGCATTCAACATGCAGAAAGTCAAGACACAGCAAATTTCAATACCCAACAGAGACAAAAATATATTTGTTTTTTTCCTTAACTCATGCTACAATATAGCAAGAGAAAAAATCAGGAGGTTTTTTATGGAGTATACTGAAATAAATACATCTTACATAGACAAACGCTCTTCAAGTATGGCGATTGCCTCTCTGGTCTTAGGCATTGCAGGACTGGTAATGAGCTGCTGTATCTATCCGGCAATTATTTTCGGCTCCCTTGCCATAATTTTAGCGCTGCTGTCCCGAGGCGGTGAAATGACTACCAATGGTTACGGGAAGGCAGGATTAATTCTCGGCATTATCGGCATTATTTGCGGTATTTTATTCCTTGCCTATGGTCTTTTCATATTATTTGTCCAGTTCGGGGGACCAGAAGGATATCTTGAATATATCGAAGAACTGTTAGAAAAATCAGGATATCCGAGCAACTATGATCCATATGATTTCTACAAATCTTACGATTTTAATTCACTGTAACCAGACAATAAGAGGCTGCCGTAAAACAGCATCATATATAACGTATAAGCTGCTCATTGTTCCTGAGAAACTATATGTTATATATGACCGTCGTTTTCGGCAGCCCTCAAATTTTTATTCTTTCTATAAGCCTCTAACTTTCTCCGGCTTTTGTCATCTTCAAAACATACCTTCCGGCTTTTGTTCTGGGAGATCCTGCATATACTGCTGGCTGAATTCTGGTTTTTGATCCATTTCTCCAATAACTTCCCTGTAAAAATTCACAAGAGTCTGCGTCATATAAGGCATTACCCAGAGCATTCCCAATCCGCAAGACAACATTCCCAGCAGGCTCCAGCCAATAAAGCTCAGATAAATATAAAAAAGCCTTCCCTTATTTCCCTGCATTAGCTCTGAACTCACCCGAAACGCTTCCAGAACACCCATATCACTGTGGTCCACCATCAAGTAAAACACCATTGCCAGACGTAACGCTATTATCATCACAGGCACCATTCCTGCAAAATACAGAAGTATTCCAATCACAGATGCCAGTATCAGCCCTGACACAATCCCGATAACCAGACAGATGATCCCCGGCAAAAAACAGATCAGTTCTATTGCGAACAACAGAAGAAAACCAAGAATATAACGGTCTGGCCTTCTGGTAAATTCAGCAAACATCATCCCCACAGACGCCTCTTTCTTTCTTGCAAAATTCAGATATATTCTGTTAATGCCACATTGCATAACAATAGATACTGCCGCAATAATTACCACCGCCAGCATGTATATATTATACTGAAGTACTCCCCGCCTGCTGATCAGAAATAAAAAATAGAATGGCATCATTGCTGCTGACATAATTAGCTGCATTAACAGATTTACACCAATGGCAAATCCCCAATGTCCATTTAACTGTTCTCTTGATAATCGTTTTAATTCTGCTGATGTACGTCTCATAATCAATAACGCTCCATTTCAAATTCTTCTAACGGTCTTGCCACATAATCAATGCTTTGTCCTCTCACCGCATCTGCCCGTATCTGGCTCTGGCTCTGCTGATAAGGATTTGTCCGCGTCTGTCTTTGGTTTTGTCCTTCAGAATCCATTCCAAACTTTCCGCTTTTTTCCTCTGCTGTATCCGTCGGATAAGAAATTCTGGTAGACGTAGTTCCCCCAGAAACATAATTCTTCCCGCATTCCGGGCAGATAGAAGTTTTAATTCTGACTGAAACAGATAACACTTTCCCATCTTTTTCTGCTGCTTTGGTATAAGCATTGGAAACATGTTCTCCCTCATGAGCACGCACCTGGCTTGCCGCAGCTTCCGGAGAAATGTGCGCAGCTGCTTTGAAAGAAACATTCTCATCAGAACCGTCCTGGTATTTTCGTTTTTCACAGGTCTCACATTTCTCGCCGGGAGACTTTCTGCCAAAGCTTTTTTCTGCCTCATCTGTCTCTTTACCATCCTGCATTTTCGTGTCCTGCACCGATCCATTCATTGCATTTCCATTTGCATATGTATGAGATAGTTCATTGTAATATGGATTTAGTCCACCAATAAATCCTGACATCCTAACACCTCTTTCCTTTCATTCTGCTTTTATCTATTTATAAATTCTCTCTATTTTCAGAACCTCTCCTGTACTGGCATGGATCTCTATTTGATATTTTAATCTGTCTTTCACAAGTTCCACTCTATAGACATAGATTCCTCTGCTCTTCCCTAGTTCCACCTTCACTGCCTCTGCGCCGGGTACGCTGGGAAGTGCGATCTTTTTTGCCTTCTTCCAGCCGATATAATTATGTTTGTCCTTTCCTCTAAAAGTTCTTAATTCCCACTTATACTCTAACAATTTTTGCGTTCTTGCATGATATTCGAGAAAATAATTTTTCCCTTTCTTTTGCATTTTCACTTTATATCTGTACATTCTGCCGTCATATTTCTTGGCGATACTGGTGATCTTCCCCTGAGGTACTTCTTTTCGCGCAAGCTTTTGGCATGTACTCTTGCTCATTATCTTCTTACGGCTGGTCATGTTAATTCTCATTTCCTCCCAGCTATAAGATAACAGTACTCCGTCGGAAGCCCGGTAAATAAGCTCATATTCCTTGGTTTGCCTCCACAAATGAACCACATAAACCAGAATTCCCTTTTCATAATCCTTATCTACTTCTGTAACTACCGCTTTCTTAACTTTTTTCATCGCCAGTTTCCTGGCGGTTTGCATATTTGTAATTTTCCCGGCATACGCCATTTCTGAAGTAACCAATATACCCGTAAACACCAGGCTCAGCATCAAAATAAACGTAAGAATTCTTTTCTGCTTCTTCATAAATGATTCCTCCAGTCTCTTTACTCGGTCAAACAATTCACTTCCGCAGTATTATATCTCCCTTTGAATCGGTCTGCAAACCCCGAACATTCCGCTTTTTGACCCATGATGTCTGCTTCACGCTCCAGATTTCTGTCGTCATTGATATCCATTCCCCACATCTGCACATTTGCCCTCACACGTCCCTGTTTCTGCTGAATCACATGCCATGCCTCGTGAGCAAGATGTTTTTCCTGTCCCCTTGCTACATGTATCTCTGTTCCCTGCGTATAAGCCAGTGCTTGAAACTGCGCAGGTTTTGAAGAGTTATAATGGACTTTCACATCATCCAGGCTGATACCAGACAATTTCTCTACCCCTGCTTTCAGCTCATCTGGTAATCCTGTATGATTTTTCTGCACCACATTCTGTAACGCTTCCATACGATCTCTTTTATAAAAAAAAGTTCCAAACCCTTCAGAATTTTGCAGACAGTTTAGGCTATTCTGTCTGCTGTTTACAATCTCTGATACAGCCTTTTTGCCAAAAGAAACCTTCTCTTTATCTATTTTCTTACAGATAACTGCCTGCCTCACACTCTTCCCCCCTTTTCTTAGTGGCATTATAACACAGATTTTTTGTTTTGACAAATAAGGTGACACCTATTATACTATATGGAAATAACCGAATCGTTTAATACAGAATAGAGGATGATTTTATGAGACAACGTGAAAAAGAAGAAACTGCATTATTTTATATCGGCTGGTCCCTGATCGCTATCGGATGTACTATGGGACTGATGTACCAGATCTTTCCTCTCCCATTTTCCAAACTGCTGCTGCCCTGTCTGGTAAACAGCACGTTTGGAATCTACTGCCCTGGATGCGGCGGCACCCGGGCTGTATGGGCGCTTTTTCATGGAAAATTAGCTGCCTCCTTTGTCTGCCATCCTCTGGTAATCTATACGGCAGCCGTAGGCGGATGGTTCCTTGTCAGCCAGTCCATAGAACGTATCTCCAGGCACCGGATTAAAATCGGCATGAAATACAGGGATATTTATATCTGGGCTGCCCTTGGAATTGTGATTGTCAACTTTTTCATAAAGAACCTGCTGCTGATTATATGGAATATTGATCTGTTAGAGGCAGCCAATTTATCCCTTTAATTCCTGATATTTCTTTTTTATTACTTTTTCCCAATTTTATCACTCTTTACAATTTTAAAAATCCAGCCGATGACAGAATCGTCTTTCTCAGAACCATTGTTATACCCATAACATAGATAGATATCTCCATTTTTCTGCTGTAAAATATAGTAGAACGCATCATTGATCCCTTCTGCCTCTTCCACCAGCCAGGTTTTATCGTTTTCTTTTCTAAGCATATCCGAAATTTCTTTTACTGTATCCCGCCCTGCAAAATTTTCAAGAATATATTGGTCAAAATTATCATTGGTTAACGTTATTTTTGAGACGCTCCCCTGAACATATATTTCATTTTGGTTCTTTTCTTTTTTTACCAGACTGCTGCCCTTTGTCAGACAGAATACAGAAGATGCCTGCGGCACAGACAAATCAGAATAAACCGGTGCATAATAGGTGACATTTTCCACCATATAACGATAACCAAACAATTCCTCCCTGGGATTCGTTAAAAAGCATACTGCCACTGCCACACAAACCACAAAAGCAACCGCCATTTTCCAAGGTACTGGTCTCTTATCATTCAGCACATTCCGCACCCTTTTTTACAGATTAGCTTCCCCTAACGCAAGAGTATCCAGGTCTTTGCAGAACATCCAGTAAGCCGCCCAGCAGAGAGGATGAAACCAGTAAATTGTCAGCAATACACATGCTTTGGGGCAGCTCAGCCGTATCCCCACAAAATACAGCGCATATTTTTCGGCATATTTCTCAGAATACACCTCAGCAGCAGAACCGCAAGAATCAGCCACCCTGCTGCAACGCCCATATTGAATATCTGTATAAACAAATTTTCCATACGTCATTCCTCATTTTTTTCAGAGAAACATCTTCTGTTTAAAACGGACACACAATCCCTGCCTCATTAAAATTAAATATATTGGCATTATAAGAAATGAAAATTCTTTTCTTTATTTCATCTATATCAGGGTTTTTCATATCGGCTCCTCCCTTTTCCAATACTTCCTGTTTCAATCGTCTATCTAAGCGGATTGTATTAGCAGGAAGTCTTTTATCCAGCTGCTCTTCAAAGCCTTTATAATAAATCACAAGCTTATTGTCTTTCGAGGCAATCAACCAATCAATTAATTTTTCCCACCACATCTTATCTGTACCTCCAAGAGACATTCCAAATATACAAATAACATGGCTTTCATCCATCAATTCTTGCGCACGCTCTGTCTTTCCTTGCCCAATCTCATCATTCATCCTTCTTTTTATAAAAATATCTAAAAATTCCTCATCTGCCCTCAAAGAAACGTTATTTACCTGTTCCTCATCGTTCACTCCTAAAATCATCTCTTCATTGAGCGTACCATGAACATGTAACACCGTACCTAAGAAATGATTTTTATTATTACCATAAAATTGATGCGTTGCTATCGGTGATTTCAATTTACGAGTTATATCTACAATCTGATCCAATGTATTTGTATAATTAAAGCAGATAAAACAATACATAAAGACATCTTTACTATATGTATTGTACGTTGATTGAATAGATTTTTGTTCCACTTCTCTAAGCTCTTTATCATATTCATTCAAACTTTTTGCAAATACATCTGCTACTTCCTGTTCTTTATTTTGAATGGATATTCTTCCCTGTTCTTGTTCCAGATACTCTAAGAGCAATCGATCTAATTCTGCCTTATCTTGATAAAAATTTTCTTTTTCATTTTCTTTCACATTTTCTAGTTTTTCTCCTAGCTGCGCTTCTAAATCTGCCCACAATAATTCATCTTCTTCCAACCATGCTCTTATCATATTTGTTTCTGTTGACTTTTCAATAAAATATGGATAAAAATCCGAATATTTTGTATTTAGCCCTAAATTAATATCGAATCCATTACCAATTAAAAAAGTAATATTCATCGTTCTTTGGTCCCCTTTCAAATCAATTTGTATACTTCCTGAGAGATATCATCCTCTGCGTTGTGCTTTACTCTTTGTTTCTCAATTTTACCATAATACTAACAAGTTTTCCATAAAACTACATAATAATATATTTGTTTCTCAATTGCCAGTATATTGCCAACAAAAAGGTACTGCTATCTGAATACAGATCTCAGTACCTTTGCAGGATTTTTCTATTTTCCAATAAGATAGTCAATCATTTCACAGCCTTTGGCAATACGGTTTCCAGACTGGGCTGCTTCCTTCTCATTATATTTCCAGGCATTACTCTCAATCTTGGTGCTGTCATAGAGCAGATAGGGCACATCATCTGCCGTATGAGTGCGGATGCTAATGGGGGTAGGATGATCTGGCATAACCAGCATACGGAACGGTTCGCCTGCCTGCTCCAAACCTGATTTGACAGGCGCTATCACACGCTCATCCAAATATTCGATCGCCTGCACCTTCTTCTCCACACTGCCCTGATGCCCCATCTCATCAGGAGCCTCCACATGAATATAGACAAAATCATAATTTTCCTTTGTCAATACATCCACAGCAGCCTGTGCCTTGCCTTCATAATTCGTGTGCAGTCCGCCATTGGCTCCTTCAACCAAAATATTCCTCATAGACGCTCCCACTGCTATTCCTTTCAGCAAATCTACGGCAGATATCATAGCGCCTGACAGCCCTGTCTTTTCCTGGAAGGAAGACAGCGCCGGCCTGGTTCCGGCGCCCCAGAACCAGCAGGAATTTGCCGGATTTAATCCCTGCTTTTTCCGTTCTATGTTAATTGGATGATTTGCCAGAACATCATAACTCTTCTTCATCATTCCACGAAGAATTTCATCCTCTGGCAAATACTGGCCAACTGCCTGTCCCAACACATCATGAGGCGGTGTCAGCTCCATGACCTTCCCCTGGTCCCAGATTAGAAGGTGACGATAACTGGTGCCTACATAAAATTTATAAATATCTGTTTCCAGTTCTTTTCTCACTGCCTCCAGCAGCACTGCTGCGTCACTTGTGGAGATTTCCCCGGAACTGTGGTCTAAGATCTTCCTGTCCTCATATTTTTCCTCTTCCTCGGAGAGCGTTACCAAATTACAGCGCAGAGAAACATCGGTAGGCTTCATATCCACACCAATGCTCAGTGCCTCCAGAGGAGAACGCCCAGAATAATAAATGTTAGGATCATACCCCAGAACAGACAGATTTGCCGTATCACTTCCCGGCGACATTCCATCTGGAATGGTATGTACCATTCCTATTTCTCCTGCTGCCGCAAGTTTATCCATATTAGGCGTTTTGGCATACTCCAAAGGCGTCATGCCCTGCAGTTCTTCCAGCGGACGGTCTGCCATTCCGTCACCAAGCACAATCACATATTTCATTTTCTCTGACCCTCTCTATACTACACGAATTCTCTGTCTGATGTCCTTTAATGCTGCCGCTTTCTCTTCAAAAGCTTCTTCAGTCATGACCCCGGTCAGAAATCCCGTCTCTCCAGTAATTCCGGGCACTTCCACGAACTCTGCCTCTGAAAATACCGCCTTCACCTGTTCCTGCCCTTCTGCCGCACGCACAAAGAAACGGCTCTGTACCTTTCTCTTATCCACCAGATCCATTTTCCCGGAACTCCAGGAAATCAATATATTTTTGTGCAGATGTTTTGCGATATCTACAATATCCGCTACCACAGCGCTGGCTGTAGGAAGTTTTCCTGCGCCGCTGCCATAAAACATGGCGTCTCCTAATACATTGCCATGTACAAAAATAGCGTTGAACACATCATTTACGCTGTAAAGGGGATGCTGCTGTGACAGCATAAAGGGCGCAACCATCGCACAATAGCCCTCTTCCGTCTTCCTGCTGGTGGCAAGAAGTTTGATTACTCTTCCCATCACTTGGGCGTACTTGATATCGTCCGCAGTGATCTTAGTAATTCCCTCGGTATAAATATCTTCAAAATCCACCTGCTGTCCGCATACCAGTGAGGTCAGAATGGCAATCTTCCGGCAGGCGTCATAACCCTCTATGTCTGCAGTAGGATCTGCTTCCGCATAACCCCTGGACTGTGCGTCTTTTAACACATCGTCAAATTCCAGTCCCTCAAATGTCATTTTGCTCAGCATATAATTGGTGGTACCGTTTAAAATGCCGGTAATCTCTTCAATCTCATCTGCCGTAAGTGAAGAATTCAAGGGGCGGATAATCGGGATACCGCCTCCCACACTTGCTTCAAACAGGAAATTAATACTCTGCTCCCTGGCAATGGCAATCAGTTCTGCCCCATGTTTTGCCACCAGCGCCTTGTTGGAAGTTGTCACATTCTTACCTGCAAGAAGCGCGCGCTTTACAAACGTATAGGCCGGCTCCACACCGCCCATTGCTTCCACTACTACCTGAACCTCAGGATCTTTTGCAATCACATCGTAATCGTGAATAACCTTGTCCTCCATCGGGTCCCCTGGAAAATCCCGAAGATCCAGAATATATTTGACTTCAATCTCATCACCTGCACGTTTGGCGATACTCTCACTGTTGGTGTTCAGCACTTCCACCACACCAGAACCTATGGTTCCATAACCTAAAATCGCTATTTTAATCATGTTCTCACTCCCTGGCTAATATTTTTAAATAATGAATCCCTTCCTGCTGCTCAATATTTTCCACCATCTGAGACACATTTTTTGTATCTGGCAGCACATCCACACTCAGGGTAAGGGACGCAATTCCGTTTACCGGAATACTCTGATGAATAGTCAGAATATTCGCATGGTAATCCGCTACAATCTGAAGCACCAGAGATAATAATCCCGGCTCGTCATCCATCTGAATCACCATTGTGATGGTCTTTCCCTTGGCATTGTCATGAAATGGAAAAATATCATCCTTATATTTATAAAAAGAGCTTCGGCTGATATTAACCAGTTCTGCCGCTTCCTGTACAGACTCAGCACGTCCTGATTCTAAAAGTTTCTTAGCCTCCACCACTTTTAATAATACCTCTGGAACAGCCTTCTTTTTTAAAACAAAATATTTTGTCTTTTCCTCCATAACTGCCTCCGGTTTGTTTGTCTACAAAAAACAAATGTGCTCACTGCAAAGATATTAGCACATTTGTTTTTGTTATGCAACCACTTTTTTAAATTTTACGCTTCCCCCGCCGGAAGTTCGCCCGCCAGCCCCTCTGTGAACTGCGCTGCGCCCGCCGGAAGAATGAGTACTGTCTGGGAATTATATATTTCTCTGGGAATTTTCCCTGTTGTGACGGATGAATTTACAAGATAATTCCTTTCCTTCTATTGCGGCTGTGTTCCAGAAAGGCTCTTCCACTTCAAATAAGCGTTGATGAACAAATCAAGTTTTCCATCCATAACACTGTCTACATTTCCTGTTTCCGCGTTGGTGCGGTGATCTTTTACCATAGTGTAAGGCTGCATCACATAAGAGCGGATCTGGTTGCCCCAGCCGATCTCGGTAACTTCCCCTCGGATATCTGCCGCCTTTTTCTCATTTTCTTCTTGTTTTAAAAGGTACAGCTTTGCTTTCAGCATCTGCATTGCTTTATCTTTATTCATATGCTGAGAGCGTTCATTCTGGCACTGAACCACGATTCCGGTGGGAAGATGGGTAATTCGGATAGCGGAAGAAGTCTTATTGATATGCTGCCCTCCTGCTCCGCTGGAGCGGTAGGTATCAATGCGAAGCTCGTCTTCCTTAATTTCAATATCGAGATCTTTTTCGATATCCGGCATTACGTCACAGGAGGCAAAGGAAGTCTGCCGCTTTCCTGCCGCGTTAAAGGGTGAAATCCGCACCAGACGGTGCACGCCTTTCTCAGATTTCAGATAGCCGTATGCATTCTCTCCCTGAACCTCAAACGTAATGGACTTAATACCTGCCTCATCACCGTCCAGTGAATCGAGTACTTCCACTGTAAACCCCTTATCTTCTGCCCAGCGCTTATACATACGGAACAGCATACTGTTCCAGTCACAGGACTCCGTCCCTCCAGCGCCTGCATGGAGAGAAAGGATCGCATTTTCCCCGTCGTATTCTCCAGACAGCAGGGTTTTAATCCGAATATTTTCAAAAGTTTCTTCAAATTCCTCAAGTGTCTCCTGAATTTCCGGAATCAATGTGGCGTCATTTTCCTCATATCCCATCTCCAGCAGCGTCTCGATATCCTCATACTGTTCTGCCAAATGAGCGTAAGTCTCCACATCGTCTTTCAAACTTTTCAGTTCCTTCATTTTCATCTGGGAAATCTCTGTGTCATCCCAGAAATCCGGAGCCTCCATCTCTCGTTCTAATTCCTGGATTCTCTGTTCTTTGTTAGCCAGGTCAAAGTGAATCCCTCACTTCCACTAGTGGTTCTTTGTATGCGTTCAAAGTTGTTTTGAACTGGTCTAATTCAACCATCGTGTCACCTCTTTCTTTTCTTTATTTCTGATTTTCATTATAAGTGTTTCTTTGCTGTGCGTCAATCATCATCCATATTTCGTAATAACCCTAATTACTATTTGACAAAATCCCCTCCCATACCGTATAATAGTATTTAGAAATAATTCTAAATACCAATTGGAGGTACACACATGGGATTTGCGGAAACATTTAAAGCGCTGTCCGACACAGTGAGACGTGAAATCCTGATTTTACTGAGACAAGGACGAATGTCGGCTGGAGAAATCGGAAGTCATTTCAACATGACTGGCGCAACGATATCATACCACCTGGGTATATTAAAAAAGGCAGATCTGGTATATGAACAAAGAGAAAAAAATTTTGTCTATTATGAATTGAATATTTCTGCAATAGGAGAAGTCATGCTGTGGCTGTCCGATTTGAAAGGAGAACCGAAGGATGGAAAAATTGAAAAAGCATAAAAATTTTATTATCATTACAAGCCTGGTCACAGTCCTGCCTATGATAGCCGGAATTATCTTATGGAATAAACTTCCTGATTCCATGGCAATTCATTTTGATTTTGAAAATGTGCCGAACGGCTGGGGCAGCAGAGAATTTTCTGTCTTTGGCATTCCCCTGTTTATTCTGGGAGCACACTTGTTATGTACGCTTTTCACCTCTTTTGACCCAAAGAGACAGGGAATCAATGATAAAATATTTAAACTGACACTGTTAATTTGTCCTGCTGCAGCCGTGCTAAGCAGCATTCAGCTTTATGGATATGCACTGGGATTGAATATTGATATGAGTTTGCCGGCAAAACTCTTTTTGGCCGTCATCGTTTTGATCCCTGCCGGATATTCTTTTCTTCATTATATGAAGCACAAACTATAGACAAATGATAATAGGTAATTGCGAAGCTCAATAGTTTTGAGAATTTCATATACAATTCAAAAAATTTAAGAAAAAATATTTTATCATATAAACGCTAAAAAATGCATTTAGTACCATGGAAATGAGACTTAAAAACCATGGAAGCCTTTGCTGAACATGGTTTTTGTTGTAAAAGGCTCATTGGAATGTTTGGTACGTTCTGCATTTTGTGCGTTTATATGAATAAAATATTTAAGTACAATTGTATGAATTGTATATGAAATTTTCATAATTTATTAGTTTCGCAATTGCCTAACAAATGATAATTGAGTAAGGAGGCAGTTTCAATGAATACCTGGATCAAAGAACAGCTAAAGCTTCAGCGTGAGCCAAAATTCCAGCAGTTTACCGCCAGTCTGCTGCCAGGCGTAGAACACATTCTGGGCGTGCGGCTTCCTGCTCTGAGGAAGATGGCAAAACAGCTTGCGCGAGGTGACTGGAAGAACTACTTAAATTCTGCCCTGGATGACAGTTACGAAGAAATTATGCTCCAGGGCATGGTTCTTGGCTATGCTGCTGGGAACCTACAGGAAAAAGAACCTTTCCTGCGGGCATTTCTTCCCAAAATTGACAACTGGTCCGTCTGTGACAGCACCTGCTCCACTATTAAGCTGGCAAAAGAACAGCCAGAAGAATTCTGGGAATTTATCATGGAATATCTCTGCAGCTCCAGAGAATACGAGGTCCGCTTCGCACTGGTACAGATGCTGGATTACTATGTCACGCCAGACTATCTCCCCCGGGTACTGAAAGCTGTAGAAAGTGTAGCCTTAGAGACATATTATGTGCAGATGGCGCAGGCATGGGCAGTATCCATCTGCTACCGGGAATTCCCAGAAACGACACTGCCCTTCTTAAAAGAAAACCACCTGAATGACTTTACACATAATAAAGCTCTGCAGAAAATCACGGAATCTTTGAAGGTTCCAAAAGAAGAAAAAGCGTATATCAGAACACTAAAACGGAAATCAGTCCTGCCGGTTTCTAATAAATAAGCTGTCAGCAAACCCCGCGTCTTATTCCTTTTTCAATAACAGGCTATTTGTTCTTCTGATAAATTGACGCCAGTTCCAGCAGCCGTTCTTGCATTTCTTCATCTACAATTTCCAGTCCAAACCCCTGCAGCATCTGTTTAAATATCATACACTTACTATAAGTTTCTTCTTCCGTATTGCCGAATATCATAGGATTCATCCAGACATTCGCCACCAGTATAATCAACTCTGCCAATTGTTCTGGATAATCTGTTACAATAGATCCGTCTGCTATCCCCTGTTTCACGATTGGCAGAATATAATCCGGAACCACATTTTCAATTGTATCACCCAAAAGGCTGATGAGAAGCTTCGGATTCTTATGAAAATCTGGAGCTACTGTAAAGATATCATTCTGAACTGGCCGGCAGATAGATTCTTTAAAAATCGTTTTCAATTTTTCCTTGCCATTAAGGTCAGAGCGGTCTCGAATCACGGTAAGCATCTGATTGGACTCCTCCATCATTCTCTCAGTAACTGCAGTTAATATATCTTCTTTTGATTTAAAATGATGATAGATAGCGCCTTTACTGAGCCCTCCTAAATGGTCAATGATATCTTGGATGGAGGTATGCTCATATCCCTTTTCCATAAACAGACGAAGAGCAACATCCAATATTAAATTAACAGTTTCTTCTGGATGTTTATTTCTTGCCACTGCCGTTTCACCTCCTTAAGTCAGACAGCCGTACGCACATTTTTTAGATTCAGAATGAGACTGTTGCACTAACATAAACGAGTGAATATATTAGTGCGGCAGCCCCTCTCTGGTCTTCTCTGGCATCTGCCCCTTAATTTTCAAAATAAGCATCCAGCCCATCTGCAATTCCCGTGGCCAGCTTCTGCTGATAGCCCCCATCCGCCATATTCTGATCCTCAGTGGGATTTGTCATAAATCCCATTTCCACAATGGTAACCGGAACCGTACACCAGTTGATACCGCTCATGCTGTCTGTCTCCCAGATATGCTGTTTATTAGCTCCAGTGGCATTGACAGCACCATCCAGAACACATTCTGACAGACTCCGGCATTGGCTGTAAAGATTCCCCATATAAGGATTTCCCGATGTCGGACAAATTGTAAGAATCCCATTCTGCCCGCTGTCATCAGAACCATTGGCATGAACACGCACAAAAGCATCTGCACCTGCATTGTTGGCAACTGCGGCACGCTCACTGTTGCTGATATTTACATCGTGGCTGGTACGTACCATCATTACCTGATAGCCTCTTGCTTCCAATTCTTCCTGAAGCTTTAACGATACCTGCAGCGTCAGCTCATATTCATTTAATCCAGTGACACAGCCTGAGGTTCCGCTTGCCACCTTAGGTTTTGTTTCAGACGCCCCCGGTCCTATAGGCTCCTGCTCACTGTTGCCATGTGCCTGATGCCCAGCATCAATCACCACCAGATAACCATTATCTTTCACTTCTGACGCAGGCTGCAGGAATTCTGAAGCGATAAAATATTCTTCCTCTCCAAGTTTCACCGCACTCCAGGTTCCGTCATCTGCCGTTCTGGTAAACGCACTTCGCCGGGGCACTGTCTGATAAACTTCACTGTCGGTGGAAGGCGCTTTGCGTACATTTACAGAAGAAGTAGTCATTACTTCTTCCTGTGCGTAAACAACAGTATCTGGATTCAAGACAGGAAGTTCCGGCTCCTGCTCCAAATGAGGCTGCTCAGCTTCTGCTTCTTTTTTCTGTTCCTCCTGCTTATTTTCCTGCCGGTCGGATTTCTTCTTATCTTCCTTCGCCAGAACTTTATCCTCTTCTCCCTGCTGGCTGTCTTGTACATTTTCTGCAGCAGGCTTGGGTTGTTCCACCTGAGAGTTTTTTCCTGCACAGCCTGTAAATACCAGTGCAATCAGTAATGCCAGCGCTGCTGTTTTGCTGTATTTTTTCATCTATATCCTCTTTCCTGTCCTGTTAACCATTGCAGCTGATAATACCTTCTCTGGCATCTAATGTCACATATGCACCCGTCTTAAGAATGGCGGTTGCATGTTCCACCTCAACGATCACCGGAATGTCCAGGCTCAGCCCGGCAATCACTGCATGAGAATTGGGGCCTCCCTCCTCTACAATTAACCCGGAAGCCTTGCGGATCTGTTCCATCATATTATTATTCGTTTCCTTTGCCACAATGACGTCTCCCTCTTTGAAATTCTCCTTCAAATTTTCTGCATTTTTGCAGACACAGATATTTGCCGACACCACTTTGTCATTGATTCCTTTGCCTGTGGCAAGAATATGCCCTGCCACATGGACTTTCAGAATATTCGTGGTCCCGGAAACACCCAGAGGAACCCCTGCCGTGATAACTGTAATATCTCCCATGGAAACCAGCCCCGCCTTAGCCGCCATGTCCACCGCATGTTCAAACAGTTCATTTGCATCATCCTTCTTCTGAACCTCCACAGGCGTCACACCCCAGGACAGATTTAACTGGCGGCATACTTTCTGATGCATGCTTCCGCCAATAATATTGCAGTCTGGACGGTATTTAGAGATCATTCGTGCTGTTTTTCCTGACTGGGTAACTGTAATAATTGCGGCTGCATTCAGGTCGATTGCCGTCGTACAGGTCGCATGAGAAATAGCATTGGTAATATCCGGATTGCTCAGTGTCTGCCGCATCTTAAACCGCGCGGTATAATTGATATCCTGTTCTGTACGTATGGCAATTTTCACCATGGTTTTCAATGCTTCCACCGGATACATGCCCGCCGCAGTTTCTCCGGAAAGCATGATCGCGCTGGTCCCATCATAAATGGCATTTGCTACGTCCGTGGATTCCGCCCTGGTAGGTCTCGGGTTTTTCATCATAGAGTCCAGCATCTGAGTAGCCGTAATTACCTGTTTGCCCGCTTCAATAACTTTTTTGATTATCATTTTCTGAATCACAGGCACGTCCTCTAAAGGAATTTCCACACCCATATCACCTCTCGCCACCATGATACCATCTGAAACACGGATAATTTCATCAATATTGTTCACACCCTGCATATTCTCAATCTTGGCGATAATGTTAATATTGTGGCAGTTTTTCTCTTCAAAAATCCTGCGTATCTGCAAAATATCATCTGCCGTGCGCACAAAGGACGCGGCGACAAAATCAAAATCATTTTCTATTCCAAATACAATATCTTCATAATCTTTATCGCTGATATAAGGCATGGATAATTCCACATTCGGCACATTAACGCCTTTCTTGTTGGAAATCATTCCGCCATTTACCACATGGCACAGAATTTCCGTGTCTGTCACTTCCTCCACACCCAGTTCAATCAGCCCGTCATCAATGAGAATCCTAGAACCTGCCTGTATATCTTTCACCAGGTCTTTGTAGGTGATGCTCACCCTGTTTTCATCTCCCAGAATCTCTTCCGTTGTCAGGACAAATTTCTGTCCCGCATTCAACATTGCTTTGCCGTTTTTCAGCTCACGAAGACGAATTTCCGGTCCCTTCGTGTCTAACAGCGACGCGATGGGAAGTTTAAGCTCTTCCCGGAGTCTTTGTACCTGCTGCAGTCTCTGTCCCTGTTCCTCATGGGTTCCATGAGAAAAATTGAATCTGGCAACATTCATTCCCTCCAGCATGAGCTGCCTCAATACATCTCCTTTGTCTGTTGAAGGCCCCAGTGTACAGATAATTTTTGTTTTTCTCATATCTTTCATAGCACATCTCCTATATTTTATATTACTTGTGAATCACCGTTCCCGCGCTTTCTACACTGCCCTCTCCCGAAGGATCAAGCTTGGTAATCAGCACGCTGCGCACGGCAGAGTTTCCAATAAATTCAATAGCCGTCTCAATTTTTGGAAGCATGGTCCCTGCTTCAAACTGCCCTTCTTCGATATATTTTTTCGCCTGAGATATCGTAATCTCGTCCAGGGATTCTTCATTTTCCTGTCCAAAATTCAGACATACTTTTTCAACACCTGTCAAAATGACCAGACGCTCTGCATCTATCAGGTCCGCCAGCTTTCCAGCCGCTGAATCCTTTTCAATTACCGCGCTTGCGCCTTTCAGCTTATTTTCCTGCGCCAGCACCGGGATTCCCCCGCCTCCGCAGGCAATCACCACCTGGTCTGCATCCAGCAGAGCGCGGACGGCATCAATTTCCACAATATCTACGGGTTTCGGCGCTGCCACAATCCGGCGGTAACCTTCCTGGGTCTGTACTACATGATTCCCTTTCTTCTCTTCCGCCTCAGACTCTTCCTCCGTCATGACACGCCCGATAATTTTCGTAGGATGATAAAACGCCTCGTCATAAGGGTCTACTGTCACCTGCGTCAATATCGTAGTCACCGGTTTGTAAATTCCTCTGTTCAGCAATTCTGTCCGAATCGCATTCTGCAGGTCATAACCGATATATCCCTGGCTCATCGCTGAACACACGGACATTGGCGTAGGCGTATATTCCGGATAAATCCGGCAGAATTCAGACATGGCAGTATGAATCATTCCAACCTGAGGACCGTTGCTGTGGGAAATCACAACCTGATAATCATCTCTTATAAAATCAACGACCGCCCTTGCTGTCTTTTTTGTCGCACGTTTCTGTTCCGGCAGCGTCGTGCCCAGCGCATCATGTCCCAATGCAATTACAATTTTCTTCTTCCTCATAAAAATTCCCTCCATTTTAAAAAAGAATCCTGCTACGCAGGATTCACCGCCTGCGGCGGGTCGCTTTAGCGACATATTCCTTTCCGCCGCAGTGCGATTATTGTTATTTCTCTTATAGGAAAGATACTTTCACGCTTTAGCGTGACAAGGTCTTTCCTATAAGATGAAAAAGAATGCATTTTACGCATTCTCCGCGCGTGAGCGGGCTGCGAAGCAGCAACTTCTTCTCCGCGAACTGCGCATAATTGCTATTTGTGCTTTCATAGGAAAGATACTTTCACGCTTTAGAGTGATAATGTCTTTCCTATGAAAGCACAAAACGCCAATCCAGACATTTCCCGGATTGGCGTCTCAGTCTATGTTTATCCTACCATACTTTGCAGGATTTTAAAAGGAAAATTTATTGGTTTCTTCTGCCGAGCGTGACTGTTACAACCTTCTCTTTCCACTCTCCATTTTCGTTCGTCTGAAGGGTTACCTCCACCTGGGTTCCCGCCGCATAATACTGCATAATATCCTGGAGCCCTTCCTGGGATTTGATTGCCCTGTCGTCAAATTTTGTGATAACATCACCTTTCTGTATGCCTGCCTGCGCTGCTGCACTATTCTCTGTCACCATAGTAATATAAAGTCCCTCCGGCATTCCGAAGCTCTTGGAAAGCTCAGTGGTAACGTCCTGTCCTGCTACACCCAAGAAAGAAGAATTTGATTCATCTACCAGCTCTCTTGTAATCAGGCTGTCGATAATCGGCTGGGCCGATGAAATCGGAATGGAATATCCCATGCCTTCTACCTGTGTGTCAGAATATTTTACAGAATTAATCCCGATCACTTCACCATTCATATTCAGAAGTGCGCCGCCGCTGTTCCCAGGATTGATCGCCGCATCTGTCTGAAGCAGTTTATTGGTAATTGCTGCTCCCGTGTTCTCGTCCTGTACGGTTACTTCTCTGTCCAGAGCACTGATTACTCCTGTGGTTACTGACTGCCCATAGCCCAGTGCATTTCCGATTGCCACCACAGATTCTCCCACCTTAATATCATCCGATTTGCCCAGAGTCGCTACCTTAATCTTATCCATGGTATCAGTGGGAATATCCTTTACTTTCACAGAAAGCACTGCCAGATCCGTACTGGCGTCCGTTCCTTTAATCTCTGCCGTCACCTGCTGGTCATCAATAAAATTCACTGTAAGCTGATTAGAATTGGCAACCACATGATTATTAGTGGCAACGTAGATCTCTTCTTCTGTCTGTCCGATGATAATTCCGCTTCCAGCGCTTGATGTGTCCTGCTGAAATCTCCGTCCAAAGAAGTCTGCCTCTACCTGTCCCATATTGGTGATGGAAACAATAGAAGGCATAACATTGTCCACAATATCTGATACATCTGTCACCGTAGTCGCTGTACTTACATTGGTAGTTGACAGGCTTCCGTTATTTATCGCTGTTCCTGATGAATCATGATCCGTAGTTACTGCTGCGCTTCTGCTGCCGCCGATCGTACGCTGAAAAGCAATGCCTGTTCCATAAAATACCGTACTGGAAACCAATCCGAATACTACTGCGACAGCTGCGCATTTTATGATTGTCATCCCGAATCCATGCTGTTTCTTCATTCCAGAAAATTTCTTTTTCTTCTTTTCTTTTTTGGCAGAAGCATCAGGCGCTTTATAGAAATTCTGCCTGGAGGATTCTGCATGATATCCCTGACTGCCGGAATAAGCCTGATTCTCCGTATTAATTCTCGGACTTCCTGCATAAGCCTGATCCTCTGGCTGAGTATTTCCATAGCTTCCTGTGGTATAAGTCCTCTGGCTGTCAGCATTTTCTTCTTCTTTTTTCTCATAATAATTAGGATTGCGTTCCTGGTTTTCCTGATTTACATAGCTGTAAGAATAAATGGAACCGGCAGCTCCTGTACTGTTGATCTCTGTACTGGAATTAACAGCTTCTGCATGTTCCTGGCTGCTTCCCGCCGCATCCATACTGTTTCTCTCCTGTTCCATATTGTTCCTCTCATTTTCAAAATTATTATATTCATTAAATTTATTATCCATAGCAAACGGCTCCTTTCTTTAGCTCTCCTTTGTTTCTAATAAGCAGTTTACGGAATATTTGTGATGAATCTGTGTCTAATATTTTAAAAAAAAGTGTTTTTTGACCACATTTAACAGTATCACAATCGTACCAGAAGAAGAGCTTGCCATGAACTTAACCCAATGACAGTTTTTCTTCTAAAAATGCTTTCCTGGACACAAAATTCCAAATTGACACTATCGTGGCCGCACATATTTTTGCGGTCATGTAGTGCAGAAACAGATATTCCACCAAAACTCTCATCAACAGGAAATTTAAAATCAGCCCGCAGCCGCTGAGAAGCAAAAATACTGTAAACTGTCCTGGTCTGCCTTTTTCACCTTCACATGCAAATACATATTTGGTACTGTAAACATAATTAAATACTGTGGCTGCTGAAAAAGACAACATGGAAGACAGAAGATAATGCATATGTAAAGTCTCTGTAAATACAAAAAGCAATCCATAATCGACCAGAAAAGCAACAAGGCCCACAGCACTGAATCTGCAAAACTGCCTCATAATCTTATTCATAATATCAACTCCTAAAAAAAGAAAACCGATGATTTTTGTCACCGGCTTCCTATTGTATACCACTCTATTAAATTATGCAAGTTTTTTTCTACAGTTACATATTTTGCCATTCTTATTCCACAGTCACAGATTTCGCAAGATTCCTGGGTTTATCTACATCACAGCCCTTGCCCACAGATACATAATAACTAAAAAGCTGCAGAGGAATAATGGCCAGAGAATTCGTAAACCAGCGGTTGGTCTGGGGAATATAAATTACATAGTCAGCCGCCTTTTCAATCTCTGTGTTTCCCGTAGTAGTCACGGCAAGCACAAACGCCCCCCGGCTGGTCAGCTCCACAATATTGCTGATCGTCTTCTTATATAATTCCTCCTGGGTCAGCACTGCCGCAACCAGCGTTCCCTCTTCAATCAGGGAAATGGTTCCATGCTTTAACTCACCTGCCGCATAGGCCTCAGAATGGATATAAGATATCTCCTTTAGTTTCAGGGAACCTTCCATAGAAATGGCATAGTCAATCCCCCTGCCCACAAAAAATACATCCTTCGCAGAAATGTAACGGTTGGCAAAATGCTGAATTCTCTCTTTATTGCTCAAAAGCATTTCAATCTGCTGGGGCAGTTTCTGCAAATCCTTGAGGTAAGAGGCAACCTCCGTCTCTGTAATTTCGCCCCGAACCTGGGCAAATTTCACCGCCAGCAAATATTCTGCAATCAACTGGGCGCTGTACGCCTTGGTAGTGGCAACTGCAATCTCCGGACCTGCCCAGGTATACATTACCGTATCGGCTTCTCTGGCAATAGAGCTTCCCACCACATTGACTATCCCCAGCGTCTTGATTCCCTTGCTCTTTGCCTCACGCAAAGCTGCCAGAGAATCTGCCGTCTCGCCAGACTGACTGATAATGATTACCAGATCATTTTCCTGAAGAATCGGATTACGGTAGCGGAATTCCGATGCCAGGTCTACCTCCACCGGAATGCGGGCCATACCCTCAAATACATATTTCGCCGTTACTCCCGTATGGTACGCTGAACCGCAGGCAACAATATGAATTCTCTGAATCCGGCGGATTTCTTCGTCTGTCATCCCCAGTTCTTCAATCACCACCGCACCGTCTTTAATTCTCGGATTGAGAGTATCTCTTACCGTCTTTGGCTGTTCATACATCTCCTTCAACATGAAATGCTCATACCCGGCTTTTTCCGCCGCATTGATGTCCCAGTCAATGGTCGTAGACTCCTTTTGAATCTCTTCTCCGTCCACATTATAGAAAGCAATACTCTCTCCTGTTAATACAGCTATTTCCTCATTCTGGATAAAGTACACATTTCTGGTATACTTTAAAACTGCTGGCACATCCGAGGCAATGAGATTGCCGTCTTTGCCATGCCCGACAATCAGAGGGCTGTCTTTGCGCACTGCATATACTACCCCTGGATGTTCGAGAAATATAATTCCCAGAGCATAAGATCCTTCGACCCGGTGCATAACCTTTGTGATTGCCTCAATCGGATCTCCTTTATAATAGTAATCCAGCAGGTGTGCCACTACTTCTGTATCTGTATCTGAAACAAAATGATAGTCCTTTTTCTCAAGATACTTTTTCATCTTCAGATAATTCTCTATAATACCATTGTGCACCACCGCAATGGTTTCGTCCTGATTAAAGTGAGGATGGGCGTTTTCCTTGGAAGGTGCGCCATGTGTTGCCCAGCGGGTATGCCCGATCCCCACGGTTCCGGGCATGGTAGCGCCGTCATGTGTCAGCTCACTGAGCACTTTCAGACGGCCGATAGATTTCTGCGTCTGAATATGTTCTCCATCATACACAGCAATTCCTGCCGAATCATATCCTCTGTATTCCAGCTTTGACAATCCATCCAGCAAAATAGGGGCTGCCTGCGAGTCTCCTATATAACCTACAATTCCACACATATCTTATCCTCCTTACATAAGGTACCGGCACGCAACGCTCGTCGCCACCTGCCATAACGTCGGAAAGCCTCTCAAAGATACTTCGCATCTGTTTTCCTAAAGTTATTCACTGCTTCCTCCGGTCACTCCAGTCCGGTACATAATCTCATCGCTGATGCTTTCCACACTGTCTGTTACAGTATAACCAGTGTTTCCATACAAAAAATCATGGAGCTGCTTTACGTTCGCAGAAAGGCTTACAGGAATGACGCAGTCCGCGTCTGCTTTCTGATAAGAAATATCCACAACCTTATTTTCTTTGGCAAATGGAAATCCTGCGTTGTCTCCCATTTTATAATTGAAAGCGTCCACTGCCATCGCAGCGATCTCTGTCTTCCCAAGGCTGGTTTTAATTTTGGGGAACACTGCGTCTATCAGTTTATTGATTGTGCCGATATCAGATGCCAGAGCTTTTTCTACCATTTTATTCACCACTAACCGCTGGCGTTCCGTCCTCTTGAAATCATCTCCTGCCGTATAACGGATTCTTCCGTAGGAGACTGCCTGTACACCATTTAAATTATAAGTTCCGGCGCCAGGAAGGGGATCATAGCTCTTTTCCGTCACCTCTGAGGTCTCTATACAATAATTATTCAAATGCACTACTTCTGCCTCTGTAACTTCAATTTCGACGCCGCCTAAGATATCTACTGCCTCTGCCACCGCGTCAAAATCAAAAGACACATACTCCTGAATATCCAGATCCAGATTGGTATTGAGCATACGCACAGCCTGCTGGGGTCCTCCCACGGCATACGCCGCATTCGCCTTACTGTAGGCCTCCGTATTATCCAGGTCCGCCATTTTCAAATATGTATCACGGTAAACGGATACCAGACGCACTTCCTTGGTATCTTTATCAATTCTCGCCACCATGATCACATCCGAGTTCCCGCTGTTATAGGAATTCGTATCACGGTTGTCCAGTCCGAACAGCGCAATCGTAGTGTATTCTCCCAGCACATCCCTGGTTTCTTTGGTTAATTCCTCATTCTTGACATCTTTTGCCTCAAACGTTTCATCCGTCTGTATCTTATCCATTTTTGCATTGGTCCACACCCATACCAGAACGCCTGCCAAAATCAGCAGTTCTATTCCAAATAGCAAGAACCTCCGTTTCCTTTTCTTAGCCCTGGAGGGCTTTTTCCCCGTGATCATTTTTTCCTGACCGTTATCTCTGTTTGCCATACCTACACCTTACCCATTTTCCATTTTATTACATTTATCTTACAGAATGTTACACACTTATGACTTATATTATATTATTTTCCATGATTTAGCAACTGTTTTTTCTTTTGAGTTTTCCTATTTTTGGTTTTATGTGCCAAAAGGTTTCCAGCACAAAGTGATGGAAACACTTTTTGTGCAAGATGTCTATGCTGCCAAAGGCAGCAAGACCTTTTGGCACTAAAATATTAAATGGGCAAACTCAAATTTTTTCTTCGCAGATGCAGAATCCGCTTTGCAAAATGCACAAAAAATACTAACCGGTTTCTAATCATGCGGCAAAAGCCATAATGAGTCATTGCTGAATTATTGTCTCCATGCCTGCGGTATAGTAAGAACGGCTCCGGCAGAAAACAGGATTTTCCGGCATAATAGTCTCCCAAAACTCCAATCCACTGGTCATGCATTTCAATCTGTGCCGGAATGGGAACCACCACTTCTAAAAGTTCACGGCGAAACGCCATGCAGCAGCCGATATAGGTATTCTTCACCATATTTTTTATAACCCCGGCACAAGAACCGCGGAATGCAAAAAATGAATCCATCAAAATCTGTGTGCTGTCATCCCCCTGAAACACTCTTGCATCATGAACTGCCACAGAAACCTCCTGCTCCTGAAATACCTGCAGAATTCGTTCTACCTTGCCAGGCAGCCAGATATCATCCTGGTCTGCCAGGAAAATATAACGTCCTCTGGTTCCTGACAAAGCATGCTCCACGTTTTTCTTAATTCCCTGCCCTGGTCCCTGCAGCAGACGGATCTTCTCATTCACTTTCTGATATTCCTGCAGAATGGAAAGGGTTCCGTCTTCTGAGCCATCATCTGAAATTATCAGTTCATCCTCTTCTCCCAACTGGCTTAAAATGGAATCTATCTGCTCCCTGAGATAGGCAGCGCCGTTATAAGTCACCATCGCCACCGACACCCGGATTTCATTCTCCCCAGTCACCACAATTTCCACCCCCATTTTCTAAAATAGCTCAGCATAGACTTCATATGTATCTGAAACAGCTTTCTGTCTTTGTGAGAGCCGCGCTCCCATTTATGAATCACAGCAGTATCCGGACAATACCAGAGACTACTGTTTAAATTTACCTGCTTACACAGATCCGCATCTTCCATATACATAAAATAACGGCTGTCAAATCCCCCCAGTTTACGAAACAGCTCTGTGCGGATTACAAGAAAACTCCCCTGAGCAAAAGGCACTGCAAAGGGTTTCTCAAAATCCATATCCTGCATCGTATGGTAAGACTGGCGCTTGCGGAAATGTCCGGACAAAAACATACGGATTCCCATATCAAGCACCGTCAGTTCCCGCCGATACACATTCTGAAGCTCACCCGATTCATCCACCAGCCGCGGCACTGCCATGCCTGCGCCCGTCTTCTCTAAAAACTCCAGAAGCACAGAAAAACTGTCCTCTGTCAAAAGAATGTCTGGATTCACTATGGCATGGTATTTAGAATTCAGCTTTTCCAATACATAGTTATGGCCTCCCCCAAAGCCAAGATTCTCTCCCGGCTTCACATAAACCACATCCCGATATTCCTTTTCCAGAGAGGACAGTGTATTTTCCCTGGTACTGTTATCCACAATATATAGTTGTTTTACAAGAGAAGCAGCGGTATATTCCTCAATGGATGACACCGCGTTTCTCACATCCTCTTCATCATTATAAGCTACAATCGTAATTGAAATATCTGTCATGACGATCCTTTTCCTGTCAGCACCACCCCTACCGTCCGGAACAGAATCCGGATATCCATGGCAAGAGACCAGTTGGAAATATACTGGGTGTCCAGCGCCACAATTTCTTCAAAATTCTTAATATCACTTCTCCCGCTGACCTGCCACATGCCAGTCAGTCCCGGGCGGATGCCAAGCCTTGCCTTGTGATGAAGTTCATACTGTTCAAATTCATCCTCCGTGGGAGGTCTTGTCCCAACCAGGCTCATATCACCTTTGAGCACATTCCAGAACTGCGGAAGCTCGTCAATGGAATACTTGCGCATAAACTTTCCCACCGGGAAAATTCTGGGATCATCCTCCATCTTAAACATCAGCCCATCCATCTCATTTTGTTCCATCAAATCTTTTTTCATATGATCTGCTCCCACAATCATGGTGCGGAATTTATAAAATTTAAAACGCCTTCCGTTTTTTCCAATCCGTGTCTGAGCATAAAAGACAGGCCCTGGCGACTGCAGTTTAATCAGCGGCGCAAAAACCACCCAGGCGATCCCCGTCAGAAACAAGCCCAAAAGACTGCCAGCAATATCCATACTTCGCTTCAGAAAAATCTGCCGGTTGGTAGCAATTTTCATGCTGGTGGTGAGAACCAGATATTTCCCGCAGTGCTCTATCAGCTTATTAGGCATCAGCCGAGATTCACGGACCAGGTTAAAATGCACCGTCAATCCCAGTTCCAGCAGCTCATTTGCCAGTGCCTCGCTGCTCTCTCTGGTATTTCCATTGATAAACACTTCATCCACCACATTACAGCGCACATATTCCAAAAATCCATCCGCTGTGGCTACAACAGGCACGCCGCAGATTTCTTCTCCGGTCTGGTCCTTATCCACGATCACCACTCCAGTTACCTCAAATTCCTTATATCTGTTATTCTGAAAATCAGAAACACATTCCCTGGCATAGCGTTCTTCCGTGACTATCATAAGCTTGGTGAACCGTTTTCCACGGATCATCCGCTGGCGGATATAAATTTTCCAAAGGCATCTGGTGAAATATTCCACCACAATAGAAGCTCCCCAGAATACCAGAATAACCTGTCTGGAGTATATCTCTGCCTGTTTGGTCGCCCACACATATACAGTGATTGTGGCAAATACTGTACTGCAGTGTATAATGACAGCTTTCAGCTCCTGAATCCGATTCCGCCGCAATATTCCAGTATAAGCTTCTGAAAGAAAAACAACACAGATATCCGTCAGCAGCAGCACAATCGCCAGACGATTGTAATACTCGCTGATTCCTTCGACATCATAAAAACTCCCCAGCCTGATCAGACAGGACAGATAAAATGTAATCTCCAGGCAAAGCACATCAACAATCAGAAAATCCAGGTGCTTTACCCAGCTCTTTTTCTGTTTTTTATACATAATTTTTCCCCGAAAGTTCGTAATTAATATACTATCATGGCAAATTCTCTTCACTGTTTAAAAATGATTAAATCTTATCATACAATATGCTTTCTAAAGGAAACAACGAAATTTTATTAAAGTTTCCTTAATATTATCTCCAAAAATTCTGATTAAGATTCACCTGATGTATGATTCCGTATGTATAGCCAGCTCTCAGAATAATCCTTCCTCTGCTGTTCATCCATCTGGGTATATTTGGCGAAAGTCAGTTTGGATGGAATCATCTGAGTTCCTCCGCATTTGTGGCAAAACACTTCCTTTCGTCTGGACACTGTTGTAATACTTCCACATTTAGGGCATATAAATACTTTCATCATACGTCTCTTCTCCACATCCCACTCTGTATATTTTGATCTCTCTATTGTAGCATTGAATTGAAAAAAGGGCAAGTTCAAGATGAACCTGCTCTTTTTTAAAGTCTGCTTATTTATTTCCAGGGCTTTAAGGCATAATTACATTTTTTCAGAGAAAAATTAGGATTATAATAAGGATCTCCCTTTTTCATCAAATCCATCCACCGATTGCGGATAAATTCGATCTCTTCTCCAAAGCGGTACACTTTTTCCTTTGTGTCTTCTTGTCCTCTGGACTTTGATTCATAATGGTATGCCTCCACAAAAGGATTGTATACCACCAGATATCCTTGCTGACACACCCGCAGACAGAAATCCAGATCATTAAACGCCACAGCAAGCTGTTCTTCCAGCCCATGTACCTTCTCATAAATTTCACGTGAGACCATCAGGCACGCTGCTGTCACTGCACTGTAATTCAGCTGAATTGCGGCCTTGTGATAGTAGCCTTCCTGTCCCCGGCGCAAACCGGGAAACATATTGGCTGCAATCCCGTCAATTCCCACGACAATTCCGGCATGCTGAACGGTGTTATCCGGATAATAAAGCCTGGCTCCCACGATGCCCACCTCCGGTCTCTGGCAGTTGCCCAGCATTTCTTCCAGCCAGTCTGTTGTAATAATCTCAATATCGTTGTTGAGCAGGACAAAGTATTCACCTTGCGCATAAGAAGCTCCAAAATTATTGATCGCAGAATAATTAAAACCGCTGTCCCACACTACTACTTTTACAGCCTGCCCGCCGCTCAGAAATCCTCGTCCGTAAATTTTTCCCTCGCCTTCTTCCTGGCAAAGCTCACGGTAATATTGAAAAGTTTCGGCTTCCTGACTGTTATTTTCTATGATTATGACTTCATAATTCTTCCATACTGACCGTTCTATAGACTGTATGCAGCGCCGCAGTGTCTGAGACTGGTCTTTATTTGGTATTAAAATGGACACCAGCGGATTTCCCGAAACCGGGTACTTCACCCGGTAGAACCCGAAATGCAGAAGCTGGCTGACATCTCCTGGCTGATTCATGCGTTTTAAATGTTCTTCCAGGGCATGCTTCCCCGCATCATAAGCATACATCTTGCTTAAGGGATTGTCTGCCGTAGAATTGCTGTGCACCCTCCAATGATACAGCACCCTGGGTACATGCCCCACTTTTGCTGCCTTTTCTGTACAGCGCAGAATAAAATCATAGTCCTGCGCACCGTTAAACTCTGCCCGGAATCCTCCTGTCTGGACAACGACTCTTCGGCTTACGCAGAAAAAATGAGTAATATAATTGTTGGAACGCAGAAGATCCAGGCTGAAATCAGGTTTAAAATGAGGCTTTTTATGCACTAGCCCAGATCTCGTCTCCTCCACCTGGTCTTCATCGGAATAAATAGCTTCCGCCTCAGGCTCCTGATTCATCAAAAACACCACCTCATATAAGGCTTCTGGCGCCAGAAGGTCATCATGGTCTAAAAATCCTATCCATTCTCCTTCTGCCATCTCAATTCCAGCATTGGTATTTTCTGCAATCCCCAGATTCTCTGATAAATGCCGGTACTTAATCCTCTTTTCCTGGTAGTCTGCGCAGTAAGCTTCCACCATCTCTTTCACCTTATCAGAAGGCGTAGCGTCTGCCAGACAGAGCTGCCACCGGCTGTAAGACTGATGCCTTACAGAATCCAGCATTTCTATGAGATATTTTTCCGGTGTCTGATAGCAGGGCACAACTATACTGATCAGAGGGCGGCAGGCAAAACTCTGCTGCCTGCCTGCCTGCCGTTCCAGTTCCTGATCCCCTGTCCTGTTTTTCTCAAACCAGGGGCCATAAGGCACTTCTTCCGGTTCCAGCTTATCTAAGAGCCGGTTCCAAAAGGCTTTGGGCCCATAATGTCTGAGATATCGAATTCCTTTTTTAATTCGATAAGGTGTTATTTTCATATCTTATATCCTTTTATCATCTTATTGCTGTCAATACTTTGGAATAGGAGGAACTTTTCTTTCCCCCTGAGGTTTTCACATAGGAACGTATTTTATAGTAATACGTTTTTCTGGACGAAAGACCTTTATCCGTCCATTTCACCGTCTTGTTGCCAGTTATCGTTTTTATTTTCTTATAACCGCCCTTTTTTGTCTCAGAACGGTACAGATAATATCCCGACGCTTTGGAATCCCGCTTCCACTTAAGAGACACTTTTTTTCCCGAAGCTGCTGCCTTCGTAAGCGTAGGTTTTTTTATTTTTATTTCCGCTTTCTCCACGCTGGTATATTTTGAATAATAATTTTTGCCGTCCACCGTCTTATAACCACGAATCTTGTAAGAATAGGTGTGTCCTGGCTGAACTGTCTTATCTGTATAAGACAGTATCTGGCTGCCCTTCAATGTCTGAATGCTCACATACTTGCCAGAATCCGTCTTGCGGTAAATCCGATAGCCCGTCACGGACGCCTTATTCCAGGACAGTTGCACAGTGGTATAATTTTTTACCTTAAAGCTCTTCCAGGAGGGTGCAGGTATGGCGAAATCCGCCTTCTTTTCACTGGAATAAGAAGAGTATACATAACCTTCCTTATATTGAAAATAGGCTCTCACTTTATAATAATAAGTCTTCCCCAGAACCGTGCTCTTATCCTGCCAGGAGGCAGCTTCAAGTCCTGCCAGTTTTTTCACCTGCTTATATGTCCCGCTGCTTCCCTCTTTGCGATAAATCTGATAGCCCTGCGCACCGCTGACTTCCTGCCAGGAGAGATTTACCGTATTACTGCTTTTCTTCACAGTCACTTTTGGCTGCGCCAGCTTTTCTCCCGGCTGCGGATATGCCGAAGCGGGCATATTCTTATAGACCGGAACCTTGAATACAAACTTATTGTTGATGGCCCCCATAGACTCATAGCTTCTGCGCACATTTTTGCCCTCGTTATCAGCCGCAAGAAGGTTCTGCATGTACTGATGCCAGTACAATCCGTCATACGAAGCGTCGACATCAAACTTCTGCAGATAGAAGGTATCCTGCCCCCTGGTAATATATCTCTCCGCCGTCTTTTTCGCTCCGCCGGACAACGCCCCATACCTTGTAGTCCATCCTGCAGCCTTTGCTTCTTTCAGACCGTTAATCACCACCTGTTCTCCAAGGCCCGTTGCGGAAATATTAAAGTAATTATAATATCCTTGATACCCCGGATAAGTACCTGAGATCAGCGGAGAATCTCCCTTGACTCCCTGCTCTTGCCGGATACGGCTGGCCAGGAAATAAGGGCTGACCTTCAACTCTTTTCCAATCTTCATAAAAGCCTGCGCATAGGTAATCCCGCCGCCCGAATTATCTTCCAGTTTCTTCTGGCTCATAAAGGTGCCGCTCAAGATTTTTTCCACGCCGGATTCCGTGTGATAAGCGCCATTATAGGTGAGCAGTTCAAACTGGAACACCGATTCCTCGTTTAAAAAATTCCTGGGGTCCAGATAATGCTTGACGATCGATTCTGACGCCTGCACCCAGTTCTGCCCATCCTTTGCAATCCACTTGCCAGTGCTCATATTATAATCCTGCGCTGCCGTGGATTTCCAGAAAAGCGGTTCTGTAGCGTACACCAAATTTCTGGCGTTTACCATCTCGTTTTTCACCACTTCTGACCATTCCAGCCCGGTATTCATCGGCACAAATGTCCAATTTGGATGTGCTTTGTTCAATTTCTGAATATAAGAGCGGTAACTTGCAGGAAACGCTGACAAATTTGTCTGCCCTGCTGCCTTTGTGCTGTTTGCTCCTGCCGCCCTGCTTTTGCCGCTGCCAAAATACTGGTTTTTCCAGTCTTCCAGCCTGCTGTCCTGAGATATCACATAGCTGCTCTGGACAAATCCAGTATATTCCAGGTCATTGACGGCAAAAGCTGTCTCAAACCAGATTTCCTCTTCCTTCACTACGGCGCCCAAAAAGCGTACCTGATAACCGCTGGGAAGCACTCTCACCACAGCAGAATCCTGGGAAGCATTCTGCATCACAGAAATATTCTCTGTATTAGTGAGAACTCCATACATATCATAATCCCGCAGCAAAGCCGCAAACGCGCGCTCTGCCTCCTGTTCCGGCAAATCTGCCTGGCTTTCTCTGTCTTCCTGTCCTGTATCTGTGCTGACAGCTCTCTTTTGTATTATATTATTTTCATTTCCCTGTGTCAGAGTATGTTCTGTTTTTGACTGCACCGCATACGCTGATATACTGTTTCCGCCAAGATCGGTTATCAGCACAGCCGCTGCCAGTATCCATGCTGCAGCCTTAGCCCGCTCTCTCGTCCTCATATTTCTGTTCCCTTCTTTTTCACATTCTCTCCTGATTTATTTTTTCGCTGCCGGTATCATCGCGGAAACCGGAGCTGTCTCATCTCCATTTCCGCTTTCCGCCCCGATAGTTCCAACTGCTGCTACTTTATAATAGTAGACGGTTCCTGGGTTTACTTTGCTGTCCTTATAACTCACACTCCCATTTCC
Organism: Lachnospiraceae bacterium; assembly: GCA_910575075.1. GTDB lineage: Bacteria > Bacillota > Clostridia > Lachnospirales > Lachnospiraceae > Petralouisia. The sequence goes on along the minus strand of CAJTCY010000009.1, from coordinate 76,434 downwards.
ATTGATCATGGCCACCATCTCATAATCTTCTTTTTCTTTGGTGCTCTTTAACACCATATAACCTGACGCGCCTTTGACTTTCTCCCATTGAAGCTGCATCTGCGCCGGTGTGTCCGGGGTAACCGTCTGCTTTACAGGAGTAATCTTAAGTCCTTTTGGTGCGGCAAGCATCCATTTTTCCGCTACCTTGCCATAACTTCCATATCCTGCGTGTTTTCCTTCACGGATTGCCCTGACACGATAATAATATCTGGCACCTGCTGTCACATTTTTATCAGTAAATGTAGTATAATCCGCATTTTTTATCTTTGCTATCTGCTGAAAACCACTGTTGCTCATCGTACTGCGCATGACCACATAGGTATTGGCTCCGGCCGCCTTATCCCAGCTCAGGGTAATTCCCTCATTTCCTGCCTGCAGGGAATTGATGCTTATCTTTTTCAAATTGGTTGCCGCCTTGGGTTTTGAATCTCCGCTGTAGTTTCTTACGCCTTTTTTCTTAATAATGACTTCCACTACATAGTAATATTTTGTGCCGCCTTTTACGCCTTTGTCCACATATTCTGTAATATCACGGTCACGGATCTCTGCTATTTTGGTATACTCGCCATTTCTCTTTGTGCTGCGCTTAATGCTGTATGCGTAAGCTGACGGCTCTCTTTTCCACTTGATTTCCATTTTCCCGCTGCTTTTGGATCTCACATAGCTGAGGGATGTCCCAGTAATCGTACTTCCAGAAGCCGCACTGCAGTAACTGCTGTAGCCAGTCTTATTATTCACCCGGTTCATTACCTGCACCTTATAATAGTAAGTCTTCTTCTGCCTCACATTGGTATCTATGTAAGAATTGCCGCCATTTTTTACTGTCGCGATTGTCTTATATTTTCCCTTTTTGGAAGTGGCTCTCTGGATACGGTATGCATAGGCATTTTTCACTTTTTTCCACCGGATCAGAAGAGATGTGCTGGTTTTAGAACTGACACTGGTAATAGAGGTTTTGGGCACTGCCCATCCAGACAAAACATTGGAATAACTGCTGTACCCGTTCTTATCTCCGCCTCTGGCACGCACTTTATAAAAGTAATTTTTTTCTAAGACAACATTTTGGTCCATATAAGTATTTTCTGTCATGGACGCTATTTTTTTATAAGAACCTCCCAAAGTGTCGCTGCGCAGCAGCTCATAATTCTGTACCCCTTCCACCGTATTCCATTTTACATTCAGTTTGCCGCCGCCTTTGGAAATAATCCCGGTAATGGCAGGAGCTGCCAGAGATTTGCCGGCATATACTTTAGAATAAGGTGTTTTACTTCCATTGGAAAGCACCGCACATATTTTATAATAATAGGACACGCCTGGCTGTACCTTCTCATCGTCGTATTTATCTCCGCTGAGCTGCGCAATTTTCTCATATTTTCCGTTCTCAGAATTGCTCCGGTAAATCTGATAGGAACTTGCGCCAGCCACCTGGCTCCAGCTCAGTCTCAAGCGCTTGCTGCCTCTGGGCTGAATCCACTGAATCTCCGGCTGTCCGGTTCCTACGCTCAAACCATAATACCCGGCAATTCCCTGCGCGTCTGCAACTCCCAGATTTTTCAGCTTCTCCTCGGAATTCAGAAAATTATTAACATCAGAGGCATTGCTTAAAAATGCATGTTCAATCAATACAGCAGGAATTCCGGCAAGTTTGCTTCTCCGTATAACTCCCAGGTAATCTGCAAGAGAACCATCTGGATACAGGCTGTTGTCCTCTGAATTGCGGATTAAAATTCCGCCAGCCCAGGTAGAAAGGCCAAGAGCGCTCAGCTTCTTAAAAATCTCCATGGCAAGCCCTCTTCCTTCTGACCCAATGGAAGGGCGATAGCTGCCGTTCGGGTAATACACTCCTGCTCCCGACGGTGATGTGCTGGAACTGGAGTTGAGATGAAAGCTTACATACACATTTGCTTTTTTACTGACAGCAAGTTCCACCCTTTTGGCATTGCAGGTCCCGGAATCGACCGAAGATCCTCCATTGGGGCAGGTATTGCTGGTTCTTGTCATATAAACAGTAATCCCCGCATATTTCTGCAGTTCTGCCTTGCAATACTGGGCAATTTTCAGTACTGCCTCTTCTTCCTTGCAGCCATTTCCTCTGGCTCCCGCATGGGTACTGTCATGTCCTGGGTCCAGCATAATGACCATACCGTTTACTGTGCTGGGCGCTGCCGAAGACCGTTCTGCTGAGAAACGCTGTAAGCCCTGAGATTCCTCCAGTACATCTTCCACTGAATTTTCTGAGAGCACATTTCCATCTTCATCAAGAGTTACCACATTGGCTTCCACCTCCTGAAGTATCTCCTGGTCCACCAGCAGTTCATCTGGTTCTGCATCCGCTTCCCGGTTGACGCCAAAAGCTACCTCCATACCAAGTTCTGCAAAATTCACCTGATACAAATTTCCATCCGCTTCATACCGGACATAGGTCAATTCATAAAGATCCGTCTGGGCCTCGCTGTCAAATTTCATGGTGAATTTCACCATATTATCTGCAATCCCTGCTGCCTCAGCAAGAAATTCCTGTCCGGCGCTGTTCTGATAACCGAGTTCTGCTCTTACTATGGCAGTATTTTCCTTTCCAAGACTTACAGCTATATTCTGCATGCCTGGAGACTGAATAAATGTATTTTCCTGTATGATAAAGTTCAGCTCTCCAGTCAGTATCTGCTGACTGTTTTCGGTTTTCGGTTTTTTATCAGGTTCTCTTTCTTTTCCCTGTACTTTTTCCGGTTTTTCTTCTGCTTCCGGCGCTAACTCTGATTCTTTCTGTACCGCTGATTCTTCTTTTGTGCTGTCTGCCTCTTCCAGAAGAAGTTGCTGCTGTCCCTCCGGCAATTCTTCTGCCTGTACAGAAATCCCCGCTGAAGATACCAGCATACTTACAGAAAGCATCACTGCAATCCACTTCTTTGACATTCTCATATTCCACACTCCATTCCGACTTCTTTTTCATAATTCGTACCTAATGGTATCACAATTCTATCTTAAGTACAACCTTGCTAAAAAGATATTACAAAAACTTTACACTTCCTCCAAAACCCTATTTTTACTGGATTTATAAAAAGTGCACGAGTGATTTCCCCGTACACTTCCAAAATTTACTATGACTACCCGTCTTCGGTTTTCACACAGTTTTTTCCAGCTCTTTTTCCCAGATACAGTCTGCGGTCAGCCTGCCGGATCAGTTCATCAATATTACCATCTGGGACGCTGCCACGCTGGGAAACTCCAAACGTCATTGTAACAACGATTTTATGCTCTCCAGACTTCCATTCAGCCTGTTTCAGTTTCTGCTGAATTCGCTTCACTACTTCCAGCGCATAAGCCAAATCTCCGAAAACAATCAAGAGAAACTCTTCGCCTCCCCAGCGGCTCACATAATCATTACGGTCTGCCGCTTCTGCCATACTGGCAGATACCGCCTTTAAAACTTCATCCCCCTGTTCATGTCCATAGGTATCATTGATCTTTTTAAAATCATCAATGTCACCCATAATAACACAATAGTCTGTACGCTCCATGCTCTTCCACTCTGCGAGAATACTTCTGCGGTTGCGCAGCTGTGTGAGTTCGTCATAATTCGCCAGCCGCACCAGCTTCTCGTTTTGCTCCACCAGTTCTTTCCTGCTCACTGCCAGTTCCAGAATGAACAAGGTAGAGAAAACAATGACAAGTATAAAGCATACAATATTATTAAAAAAAGAAATTTTAAAATCGGTACCTATGGGATAATAATAAACAGGCTCTCCTCCATAAACAATGCTGCGGAGCACAAGCGTCGCAGCACAGTTCGCCACAGTATAGATCAATGCGTATTTCTTAGGATTATCTATATTCTCTGTCAGATACAGCATATAGAATACAACCGGTATCATCGCTATATTATATAGCGAAAATCCATAGGTCCATCCCAGCAGGACACAGGACAAAAGCGACTGAAAGCAAGCCACAAAATATACCACACTAATCCATCCCAGACAGCATCTGCTGTTCCTGATTCTGTAAGTACCTGCCAGATTAAGCAGGCAAAATGCAAGGTTCACCCCAACCAGCGGCATACATCCCAAAACTGTGAAAATACCTGCCTGGATCAAATACACACATACCAGAGATAAAGCAAGAATGCGGAAACGCACACGATCCGTCATTTTGTCCTTTCCTTTCAAAATTAAAGCCAGTTCCTTTATCATATCTTTATCATCCCTGTCCATTCCAATATTTATTTTCTATAGGTAATCCAGAAACAATAATTTCTGGTGCTCTGAAACGTTCTTTTTCCCACTTTTTTATTCGCCACTACCATAAAATAATATTGTTTTCCAGGTATAAGATTGGATTTCCCGCATTTCTTCACTATAGCGGCAGTTTTAGATGTAGTCTTAACCTTTTTGTAACCTGCATTTCTCTTGGAAGAAATATAAACACTGTAGCTTCCCGCTCCGTTAACCTTATCCCAGGTCAGTTTGATGCCATTTTTGGTATTTCTGGTTTCCACATCCGGCTGCCGGGAAAAAAATACCCAGTCAGACCAGGCGCCATATTTTATACCTTCTGTAATATCTACACAGCCGCGCACCCGAAGTTTCAGAAAGCGAAGGCTCTTTAACTTACTGGTAAGTAAATATGTGCTGTTCCCATTTCCCTCTTTTTTCCCGCTCAAAAGCGGCTTTTTTCCATCTACCGCATAAATCTGATACTGATACCCATCTGCTGAGTTACTCTGTTTCCATTCCAGGTCCAGGTGTTCCGAAGTAGGACTCCAGAAACTGGCTGCTACTCCTTTAATTTTAGAAGGCAGCACTGGACAGCTCTGAATATTGGTACTGTAACTGCTTAATGCCAAAAAATTACTGACGCTCTTTTTTATTGGACGCAGCCAGAAATCATATTCCGTATTTTTGGCAAGTTTTTTTGCAGTGAATGAAGATACTTTTTCCAGCAGAACCGTCTTCCTGCTGTTTATGTCTCCGCCTTTTTTTCCATAGATAAGCTGATAAGCGTTTGCGGCCGCACATTTTTTCCATGAAACGGTTATACTTGTCTCTGTAGCCCTGGTCTGCCTGAAATTCTGTACTTTAGCGTTCTCCGGAGCTGTTACTACTTCCAGGACACCAGAAGGAATTCCCCAGAAATACGGATTTTCCGGATTTCCGGTATCTGCAAAAGCCGTCACCCGGACATAATATTTTTTTCCAGGCGTCAGCCCAGAAAACATCTCTTTGGGCAAGTCCGTCCCTTTGTTTTCTGCACCGAGATTATCCATAATTCCGCCTGTAAAATCTTTCTTCTCACACAGCTCTGCTTTATAATGAATATTGTTGCCAATCACTGCATTCCAGCTTATTTCTACCTTATTGGGACCAGCTGAAATCTGTTTCAGTCCATCCACTCTGCCAACCGTTACTGCTTCTGATTTCATACCAACTCCCAAAGAAAATATACATACCGCCACCATGGTACATATTTCCAAAAATTTCCATACCTTTTCCATAACGCATCTCCCTCTCGGATAATCCTGCAAATCCTTATTCCCGCGATACCTTACGACTGTATTTGAAAATTAATAACCTGTGTTGGAATGGATCGTTTCACTCAGCTCTTTTACCGTCTGAGATGGTGAGTACGTCTCATTGGAATACAGGAACTGATGAAGCTGAATCACATTCTTCTCCAAATCCAGCGGAATGACCATGTCTCCCATATTTCCCACATCATGAGATTCTTTGTCAAAGGGGAATCCTGTATTTTCTCCCATATGGTATTTCGTCACATTTCCCGCTAGTCCTAAAAGCTCTGTAGGGCTTAAGCTTGTGGAAATCTGCGGCAGCAGCTTATCCATCAGGCTGTTTAATGTTAAAAGATCACAGTTCTTTGCTTTTTCAAACATCTTCGTAATAATTGTACGCTGACGGTTTGTACGCTCATAATCCAGTCCTACATACCGGATTCTTGCGTAAGAAGTTGCCTGCACGCCGTCCAAATGAACATTGGTGCCTGCTGACACATTACCGCTGTTATGCCCGGTAACTTCATTTGTTTCCACAACATAGCCATTCAGCCACTTTGCCTCTTCCGGGGACAATTCGTCGATATCAATCCCTCCCAGAAGATCTATAGCGTCTACCAGGGCATTAAAGTCCACGCTCACATAATCTGTAATGTCCAGGTCCAGATTTTTGTTGAGCATCTCGATTGCTTTTTTAGGACCGCCGTTCGCATAAGCTGCATTTGCCTTGCGGAATTTATTTTCATCAATATCCAGATAAGTATCGCGGTAGACAGAAGCCATCTTAATTTCTCCTGTCTCTTTATTGATGCTTACCACAATAATAGTATCGCTGTTTCCGCTCTCATAACTGCCGGTAGTACGATTGTCCAGCCCGAACAGCGCAATGCTCTCATATCCTTCCAATGCCTTTTTGGTGTCAGAATCAAGCTGGTTAATCTTGACATCCTTATCTTTAATTACGATTTTTCCCATTTTTTCATATTTACTCCAGGAAAATGCCAGCGGAATCATAATCAATGCCAGCAGAATTACCACCACGATCAGTATAATTTTGCGTTTCTGCCTTTTTCTCCTGCTGATTTTCCTTCTTCCCTCTCTGCCTCGGCCACTCTGTGCATCTCTCGCCATTCTTGTTTCCTCCTGACTTATCTTACATGTACTTCTACATATATTCTTCCTGTTTCTGCAGCATCTTATTTCTTTTTTTTATAATCTGATGGTCAAAGCGTTTCCGGCGCCTTAATCATCTCACGCATCACAGAAATTAATCTATAGAATTATAACACATAATCTTATTTTTTTCCAGATTGTTTGCAAAACAAAAATATTATAAAAATGTAAATTTTATTAATATTGTTCTTAAATCAGAAGCGGACATTCTCTATGTTGCCGGCGAAAGCAGAAAAATCAGAATATTTACTAAGATGAATCTGCGGGCTGTTTAAGGGGACAATACTTACTCCGCCACCCGTTCCAGCCGTTTTCCCAGACGGCTTACAATCTCATTGCTGATGGTACCTGACCACTGTGCCAGGTCTTCAGCACGGATTTCCAGATTCCCGGATTTCCCAATCAGCACGGCTTCGTCACCAGGGGAAATCCGGGAAATTTCTGTTACATCCACCATCATCTGATCCATACAGATCCTGCCCACAATAGGAGCTGTCTTGCCATTACAGAGTACATAACCGCAATTAGACAGATTCCGGGGAATCCCGTCTGCATATCCAATGGACAAGACGGCGATCTTACGGTTCTCTTCTGAATGATAAGCCAGACCGTAGCCTGCTCCTTCCCCTTTATATAATTCTCTCACACTGATTACCCTGGCCTTAAGAGACAGCACAGGGGCAAGATCCAATCTGGCTCTTGTACTGTCATTTTTCCCACTGTAAATACCATAAAAGGCAATTCCTGCACGTGCGTAATCAAAACAATACTGAGAATAATTTAAAATACCGTAACTTCCCTGCAGATGACATTTGAAATCTGAAAATCCCTGTCTGTGAAGCTCTTCCACCACATACTCAAAATGACCAATCTGCTCCAGAGTATAAGCACGTTCCTTCTCTGACTGACCGTCCGAAACGCAGAGATGGGAAAAAACCCCCGTCACACTCAAATGAGACATTTGAAATATTTTTACAATTTCTTCAATATTCTCCCAGCGTTCCCCAATTCGGTGCATTCCTGTATCAATTCCGACATGAACCGTGAATCTTCGCCCGTCACGCTGCAGTTCCTCTGCATAATTTCTATCAACTACCGTCTGTATCAAGCCATAATCAATCAGGTCATCAAATTCTGCCGGATGCGTATATCCCAATACCAGCAGCTGGCCCGTTATTCCTGCCTGGCGAAGTTCTGCCCCTTCTGCCGCAGATGCCACACAAAAGGCATGAATGCCCTGTTCCTGCAATGCCTTTGCCACCGGCACAGCGCCATGCCCATAAGCATTGGCCTTTACTGCTGGCATCAGGTCACAGTCCCAGGGCAGCAATCTTTTGAATTCCTCAATATTATGTTTTAAGTTCTTAAGATTCAGCTCAATCCATGCCCTTCCTTTGCTATACATAACTCCTCCTTGACCAAAACCATTGTTTCACCAGAACAAACACCAACGACAGCAATACTGAAACAGCAGATACCGCCAGATAATGCAGAAGCGACTGCTCTACCAGCAGCTTCTGCGCTTTCAGTACGCCTGCCAAACCTCGCACCAGAACAATACAGAATGGATGCAGAATATAAATATACATGGACAAATCTCTTGCTATGCCCATTTCTCTGCCTTTCATAGAGAGCAAAAGCTCAAACAGAAAAAACATGACCGGAATCAGCAAAAAATACATACTGTTATGCTTCTGCCATTGAAAATAAAAACTGGCAAACCCCTCTGCCATCATTCCCGCCAGGGAAATCATCAGACCTGCCGCTGCGTGTTCTCTGGAAATCCTTACTTTACTGTTGGCCAGCACCACTCCCATCCACAAAAATACAGGCGCCAGAAAAATTCCGTTTCTGGTATAAGAACTTATCTGAAAAATTGCCGTATACACAGTTTTAAAAACGGGAATCTGGCTGATAAGATTATAATAGCTGTCTCCCAGCACACCTATCATATACAATGCGAAAGTTATTCCAGATATGGCAAGCGGGCTGCAGCACTTAAGCAGCGCTGTCAGAAGCAGGCATCCCAGAATCACTGCCGGAAGATACCATAGATGATAGAAAGTTCCGTCAAAGAAAATCTCTTTCAGCCACCCGCCTGGAGTGTGACTGATATTTCCAGAATAAATTTTCAGAGGAAGATACACCAGCGTGGCTATTCCATACAAAAAGGCCGTCTTTCTCAAAAATTTTCCAATACTGTTATTCCCAGATATTCCTCTTTGATAAGGCGCCAACACAAAATATCCTGTCACCATCAAAAAAAACGGGACTCCGATCCTTCCAAAGCAATACGTCACCAGAAAATCTGCTGTTTCGCTGAACGACTGCAGGGGGGAGGTGTGGATCGCCACAATCAGCAGCGCTGCCGCCAGTCGGAAATTATCAATTGCCGCATAATTTTTTTTCTGTCTCATATTCTTCTCCTGTTCTTTTTTTCATCGTGACACAGATAATCTTCTCAAAGACCAGCATCTTTCACCATCTCCAATAATTTCGATAAAATCTCCTCAAAGGAAATTCCTATTTCTTTGAGCATGTTGGGATATCGGCTGTGGGCAGTAAATCCGGGAATCGTATTGACCTCGTTGAAATAAATCTCTCCCTCTGGCGTCAGAAACATATCCACTCTGGCAAAATAGCTGCATCCCAGGCTGCGGTAAATCTTTATTGCCGTTCTTCTTATTTCTTGCTGTTTTTCGTTTGATATTCTTGCCGGAACATGAATTTTAGAGGATTTGAGGGTATATTTCTCCGTATAATCGAAAAATCCCTCTGACAGTTCGATCTCGTCCACTGCCCCCACTGTCAGTTCCTCCGTTCCTAAAATGGCGCATCCCACCTCAAATCCCTCAATCATTTCTTCCAGAATCACCTGTGAATCATATGCAAATCCGTGTTCCACGGCCGCCATCAAATTATCTGGTTCTGTAACCTTTGTAATTCCAAAAGAAGAGCCGGCGCGCAGAGGTTTTACAAAAAGCGGGTAACCTAAATCCTCTCCGTATGCCATAATCTGCTTTTCATCCTGTGGATTTGTTCTGGTGAGAACATAAGAATCAGGAACTTTGACGCCAGATGCTTTTGCCAGGCGGTGCGCTGCCTCCTTATCCATACAGACTGCAGAACTCATCGTATCACAGCCAATAACTGGAATATCTGCCAGTTCCAGTACTCCCTGCACGGTTCCATCCTCACCGTTTCTTCCATGCAGAACAGGAAGTGCGCCGTCCAGCGGCAGTTTTTCCACCCCTGAATCCGCAAGCAGTAAGACGCCATGGAGATTTTTATCTGGCGAAACTACTGCCGGGATGCAGGTTTCTTTCTGTTTCCAGTTGTCGTTCAAAATATCTTCGTACTCTCCCTGATAACGATACCATGCTCCCATTTTATCTATACCGATTAAAACAACCTCATACTTTTCCATATCCATATGTGTTATCACCGCATATGCAGACTGCAGTGACACCTCATATTCACTGGAACAGCCTCCAAATAAAATTGCAATCCTTTTTCTTTTCATAACTTTTGTCTCCTTTGTTTTTCATTATCATAACTGTCTCAGATGACAAGCCAGTGACTTTTCTATGACAAAACTGTCACCGTTTTGCCACCATGCGATAATTGCTGTTTTTTATTACATAGAAAAGGTACCTTCATGATTTAGCATGGCAAAGTCTTCCCTATGATATAAAAACTGCCTGCTTCGTATTAATTGTACGAAACAGGCAGTCTGCGTATTTTAATATTCTATTGCTTCTTTCCTAAGATAATCCTAATTTCTGACTCTGGCGGTTAAATGCTGATGAATTTTACGCCGAATAAATTTTCATCTGTACTGCCGAAGAATAAGCTGCTGCAAATGCTGCAACGATTAACGACACCGCAGCAGACGGATTCAGATACTTAATTTCCAGGCAATTCTACCACGAAGACCACCTGTTCATTCTCACTCTCGGCATAAATTTTCCCACCATGCAGAGTTACAATCTCCTTTGCGATGGCAAGTCCCAACCCTGCACCGCCAGTATTCGAGGTTCTTGCCTCATCCATACGGTAAAACTTTTCAAAAATAGAGGCAAGCTTCTCCCTGGGAATGGTCTTGCCCCGGTTTTGAAATGTAATGCTGATCTCTCCTGCCGGAAGCTTTTCCACAAAAATATTTATCTGCGTATTCTCATAACTGTACGCAACAGCATTTTTCAAAATATTATTAAACACTCTTGCCAGCTTGACCGGATCTCCAGATACTGTAATATTTTCATCACTGTGGAGCACAGCCTGATTTCCTTTTTGTGTCAGAAGCGGATAAAATTCCTCCACCATCTGCAGCAGCATATAGTACAAATCAATTTCTTCTTTTTCAAGAACAATTTGCTGAATATTATATCTGGTAATCTCAAAAAATTCATTGATAAGCTGCTCTAAACGGTTTGCCTTTTCCAGTGTGATATGCACATATTTTGCTTTCTGCTCCACAGGCATATCCGGCGCCTCTTCCAACAGGCTCAGATAGCCTATCACAGAGGTGAGGGGCGTTCGGATATCATGTGCAAGATACATTACCAGATTGTTTTTCCGCTCTTCAGCAAGCTTCGCCTCCAGCTCCCGCCGTTCCAGCGTCTGCTGCAGCACATTCAATTTCTGTTCCATAGGCGCCATCTCTGCCGACAAAATAATCTCCTTGTTTTCCCCCTGAATCAACTTGTCCAATCCAGCGTCAATCTCATTAAAATAGCGGGTAAACCAGGACAGGGAAAACCAGAAGAGGAGTAAGAAACAAAAAGCAACAGAGAGGAAAATAATCATGGAAAGATTCTCTCTCAGCCCATACTGATAAATATTCCTGGCATCCCAGTAATCTAAATGGAATACATTCTGCAAAAATGCCACAATCCAATCCCCTACCCGGCCAAACCAGAAACGCCGGTACAAGGTAAATATAATACAGAACGCAAGCACTATCATTCCCAGCGTCTGCAAAAAAACTTTAATTTTCAGTTTCGCATATCCAGATTTCTTTTCCTTTTTCAGTTTTCTAGCATTGGAGTTCTTTTTTGTGTCAGTTTTCAATTTTGTAACCTACTCCCCAGATTGTCTTGATATATTTCGGTCTCTCTACAGAATCATTCATTTTCTCCCGCAAATGGCGGATATGCACTGTTATGGTATTATTGCTCTTGCTGTAATATTCATCCTTCCATATTTCATGAAACAGCTCTTCTGAGCTTACCACCTCGCCTTTGCGCTGACAGAGAATCTGCAAAATCGAAAATTCTGTAGGCGTCAGCACCAGTGGTTTCTCGTCCAGTCTGCACTCGTGAGTCCTGATATTCATTACCAGCCCGCCATGTACCAGCAGGGAAGGGTCCGTTTCCTCTGATACTGAATTCTGATTATATCGTTTATAACGGCGAATCTGCGCTTTCACCCGTGCCACCAGCTCCAGCGGGCGGAAGGGTTTCGTCATATAATCGTCAGCTCCCAGCATCAGTCCCCGAATCTTGTCAATTTCTTCATCCTTTGCCGTCAGCATAATAACCGGGTAATTATGGCTTTTGCGGATTTCCTTACACAGCTCAAGTCCGCTGATCCCCGGAATCATAATATCTAAAATTGCCAGATCAAAATTTTCACTTTCTATCTGCTCCAGAGCGTCTCGTGAGGAATAACAGACGTTCACGTCAAAATTCTCACTCTCCAGATAAAATGCTACCAGATCTGCAATCTCTTTTTCGTCATCTACCACTAATATTTTCTCCATTACAGATTTTCTCCTTCCTGGATAAAATGATTTTGATATTACAATTCTAGTATAACAAACCCAGGTTATGAAATCTTCACTTATTTCCTTTTTTAATATTAATATTTTCTTAAACCCCGACAGAAAATTTTAAAGGTTCTGTGCCTGTCTTTGCAGATAACGTGAAAAAGAGGCTGTCGTACTAACATAAATTACAAATCAATGTATTAATGCGGCAGCCTCTTCTTCTCATTTGCTATAAATTTTTTCTCACTCTCTGAGCCATACAGCCTTCTCTAAATACCACAGATTTACAAAACAGGAGCCATCAAAATCTTTCCGGTTCCGCGGTAAACATTTACCAGCCCTTCTCCGGACACTGCAGAACCAAGCAGGCTCTTAGAAGATTTCTCCACTGTAAATTTCAGAGAATTGCTCCAGGCAATCGCCATATTACCGTCAATCTTGACCACATCGTCCTCAAGCTCAAACTCAATCAATTCTTCATAAGGCACCGGGCTCTCCAGCACGGCGATTCCCTTTCCAGTCAGCGCCAGATTAAACAGTCCCTCGCCTCCCAGGGCTGCAGATGACAGGTTGCTGCGGGAAGTCACGTTCTGTTTGATGCTTCCCTCACAGGCAAGGAATAAGCCGTCTTCCAATACAATGCTGCCCCAGTCTGTCACGTCTATGAGAATAATATGCTTAAAGGTAGGCTCTAACATCAGAAGCCCATGCCCATTGTATTCTGGCTTTACCGTAGATTCTTTTGTGACTTTGGAAGCAATGGCTTTTCCAAAGAAATCACCCACGCCTTTGATGCCGGAACCCATAGTCACGTCCCCTGCCATCCACTGCATGGCTCCTGCCTGAAGCAGCCAGGGTGATCCGTTCAATTCAATCAATACCTGACGTTTACGTACATTCATTTCTGCTGCGTAATACGCGCCGATCGCATTATCCTGTTTTACGCTGAGGTCACGCTGGTATTCAAACACCTTGACATTCCCTTTCTCCCCAATAATTTTCATATTCTGGTTGTCAAACAGATTATTACACTTAATCATAACTCTATCCTCCTGTTTTTTCTTATGTTCTGCCAATGATTTCTCTTATGCTTCATCAATTGCTTTTCCAATATCATGACGCATATATTTATTGCCGAATTCCACCCATTCTGTGGCTTTGTACGCATTAACACGCGCTTCTTTCAGGTCGGCGCCCTTTGCCGTAATGCCCAGAACACGCCCGCCGTTTGTGACAATCTCGCCGTCCCTGAAAGCTGTTCCTGCATGGAAGCAGTAATATCCCTCTTCTGACTCAAACCGCTCCATGCCCCTGATCGGATAGCCTTTTTCATAAGATACGGGATAACCGTCGGATGCAAGCACCACGCAGACTGCTGCATTATCTTCAAACTGCAGATCTATCTCATCCAGTGTTCCTGCCACACATGCCTCCATCACCTCAATCATATCATTCTTCATGCGAGGCAGCACTACCTGCGCCTCCGGGTCTCCAAACCTGGCATTATATTCCAGTACCTTCGGTCCTTCTTCTGTCAGCATCAGCCCAAAGAAAATAATTCCCACAAAGGGACGGCCCTCCGCTGCCATGGCGTCCACCGTTGCCTGATAAATATGTTTCTTACAAAATTCATCCACTTCTGCCGTATAGAAAGGGCTGGGGGAAAAAGTTCCCATTCCTCCGGTATTTAATCCCTGATCGCCGTCTTTGGCGCGCTTGTGATCCTGTGCGGAAGACATAATTTTGATGGTCTTTCCATCCACGAAAGATAATACGGACACTTCGCGTCCTGTCATAAATTCCTCCACCACCATATGATTTCCGGCTGAACCAAACTTCTTGTCCTCCATAATCTCCTTAACTCCGGCTTTTGCCTCTTCTAAGGTATTGCAGATCAGCACCCCTTTTCCCAGTGCAAGTCCGTCTGCCTTCAGCACAATCGGCAGTTTGGCGTGTTCCAGGTAAGCCAGCGCTTTTTGGGGATCGTCAAAGGTTTCATATCCCGCAGTCGGTATCTTATATTTTTTCATCAGATCCTTGGAAAAAGCCTTGCTTCCCTCCAGGATTGCGGCATTCTTCCGCGGTCCGAATACTTTCAGCCCTTCCGCCTCAAAGGCGTCCACTACGCCGCCCACCAGCGGATCGTCCATACCGATTATCGTAAAATCAATTTCCTTCTCTTTTGCAAAAGTAACCAGCTTATCAAATTCCATGGCTCCAATAGGAACACATTCCGCAATCTGACCGATTCCGGCATTTCCCGGCGCACAATAAATTTTATCCACCCTGGGACTTTTTGCCGCACTCATGGCAATGGCATGTTCACGTCCTCCGCTTCCTACGATCAATACTTTCATGTTCTGTCTTTCCTTTCTTCTGACCACTGTTATCAGACATTGGCAATCACTGCTTTTCCATCCTCTACGCTAACTTTCCCATTGGCGATAAGATCAATTGCCTGGGGAAGAATGTTCCATTCCGCCTGTTCCATCACGCGCCTCTGCAGAATTTCCGGCGTATCTCCCTCTTCTACCAGCACCGGTTTCTGCAGAATAATCGGACCTGTGTCCGTGCCCTCATCTACAAAATGAACGGTTGCGCCTGTCACTTTCACGCCTCGCTTTAAAACCCCTTCATGCACCTTCAGGCCGTAATAGCCCGTTCCGCAGAAAGATGGAATCAGCGACGGATGAATATTGATAATCCGGTTTGGGTACTGCCGTATCATGATCTCCGGTATCACCACCAGAAATCCGGCAAGCACGATCAAATCCGGCTGATACTTGTTGACTTCCTCCAAAAATGCTTGATTAAAACGCTCGCGGTTTTCAAACTGCTTCGGAGAAATACAGATTTCTGAAATCCCATGATCCTTTGCACGCTGCAATGCATAGGCCCCTGGATTATTGCTGATAACTGCCTCAATCCTGGCATTGGTAATGCTTCCCTTAGAAATGGCGTCTATTACCGCCTGCAGATTGGTCCCTCCGCCAGACACGCAGACTACAATTCTTAACATAAGGTTACTCCTTTTTCTCCGTCTTCCACCCTGCCGATTACATAAGCAGTCTCGCCTGCTGCCCGGATGGCTTCCATCGTCTTATCCACGTCCGCCGAATCTACGCCCAGCACCATGCCAATTCCCATGTTATAGGTATTGTACATCATTTTTTCTTCTACTTGCCCTTCTCTCGCCATCATTTTGAAAATTGCTGGAATCTCATAACTGTTTTTCTCAATGACTGCATGTTTTCCCTCTGGTAGCATCCTGGGCACATTTTCATAAAAACCGCCGCCTGTTATATGGCTGCACGCCAAAACGCGCACTCCTGCCTCTTTAATAGCACGCAGCGCCTTCACATAGATTTTCGTTGGAGCCAGCAAAGCCTCGCCCAGGGTCTTTCCCAGTTCCTCATGATATGTATTCAAGGTCTCTTTCTCCATGTGAAAGATCTTGCGCACCAGAGAAAATCCATTGGAATGCACGCCGGAACTGGCCATGCCGATCAGCACATCCCCTGCCTTCAAGTCTGCGCCAGTGATAATGTCTTTCTCATCCACCACACCTACCGCAAACCCGGCAAGATCATACTCATCCTCTGGATAAAATCCCGGCATCTCTGCTGTCTCTCCGCCGATCAGCGCGGCATTGCTCTGTATACACCCTTGTGCCACGCCGCTTACAATCTCTGCGATTTTCTCCGGATAATTCTTGCCGCAGGCAATATAATCCAGGAAAAACAGCGGTTCTCCGCCTGCACAGGCAATATCATTGACACACATCGCCACACAGTCAATGCCGATGGTATCGTGCTTGTCCAGTAAAAAGGCAAGTTTCAGTTTCGTTCCCACACCATCGGTGCCAGACACCAGGGTCGGCTTCTCCATGTTTTTGAATTTTTCCATGGAAAATGCACCGGAAAAGCCTCCCAGATTAGTAAGTACCTCCGGCCTCATGGTCTGTTGTACATGTTTTTTCATCAGCTCGACCGATTTATAGCCTGCTTCAATATCAACACCTGCATTCTTGTAATCCATTGTATTCCTCCTAATTTTATCTGAAACTATCATGACAGACAGTGATTAATAATTCTTATATCCCACTTCCTGTAATTTTGCGTCTTTGGCCTGCACCTGTTCTTTTAATTTTGCAGAATAATCTTTCAGTTTCAAAAGAAGTTGATCATCACTTGTGGCAAGGATTTTTGCTGCCAGAAGCGCAGCGTTGGCTCCTCCATTGATTGCCACCGTGGCAACGGGAATGCCAGAAGGCATCTGCACAATAGAATACAGAGAATCCCTTCCTCCCAGGGAGGTGGTATGCATAGGAATCCCGATTACCGGCATTGGAAAAATTGCCGCGCACATACCTGGCAGGTGCGCTGCCATCCCTGCTCCTGCGATGATTACCTTAAACCCTTTTTGCTCTGCTGATTTTGCATATTCAAAAAATACATCCGGCTCTCGATGAGCAGAAATAATGGTCATTTCATATTCAATGCCCAATTCCTCCAGAATATCCGCCGCCTTTGCCATTACTGGCATATCTGAGTCGCTGCCCATAACAATTCCTACTTTTGCCATCGTAAACTCTCCTTTTCTTTTCTTATGTTTCTGCTGACATTTTAGCATACTACAGACAAAATTCAAAGACATTTTCTATTTATCGCAGAGGCTGATTTAACGGCTCTGTCCCCGGCACTGTAAATTTTCCGTCCCGGATCACATCCACACTGCTCCCGTCACGCCGCAGCACGGTAATCGTATCCAGCTCGTCATAGGGAATCGTAATATCTGTATGGCAATTAAAATATGCTTTCTGGCTGTCTTCTTTGCGCAGCCTTGAAATCTCATTTTCCCGCGCCACAATTTCTTTCCCGTCAGGGTTAAATACAGGCGTATCTTCCGCCCAGCTATAGCAGGTATCCCCCACTGCAAAATGAGGACCTGTCTTTTCCGCAATCAAAATCGGCAGCTTGTTTTGAATTTCATAATCAAGCCCCATCCTATAGGCTGTTGTATTGGTTCCGATCGCAAATTCTCCCATAGGAAGCGTATCATGGTGCTTTAAGAGATTTTCTTTGAGAAACGCCTGGTTTTCTTCTTCTGTGTCAAAATTTTTACAGGAATAGCTGCTTATCATGCCATCCTTAAAATCTACTTCCAAATCCAGATACTTAAAACCATTGAGATAGACTTCTGTCACGTGAAGATGCCCATTGGTCCCTTTCAGCGCCGGAGAAGTAAAAACTTCTCCCACCGGAATATTCACATCTGCCACACAGTTCTCAAATATCGTCTCTTTCGCAGGATCTTTCAAAGTATACAATGCGATCACTAAATCGGTGGTATTGCGCCCTTTTCCAGTGACATGCACAAATTCTCCCTGATCCAGAATATCAATTATCTTCTGCTGCATTTGCTGGTACAGCTTGTAATCCAGCGTATTGACCTCTACCGTCTTCGCAAAAATTTCCTCAAACTGCGAACCTATTTCCGGAATCGGATAAGCAATAATGGTGAAGCTGCGCTCTTCGCCCCTGATATAGGTATTGGTAATCTGCATGGACTGGTTGGCCCAATAAACATTTAATTTCTGCTGTTTTTCATCAAACTGATACGCAAAGGGACAGCTCTCAGGCTCAAATCCCTCCTGTCCAAAGGTTTCCACCACAGCAGGCCCTGCATACCACGCTGCTCTCTCCCTGCAGTTCTCATAAGCTGTCCGCAGCGCCTCGAGCCTGCGTTCTACCAGAGCCTTGTCCAAATATGCCGCCCGGTCAGATTTGTGGTCGTATTCGTACTGGCGGTTGGGCGAAGTACTCTCCACAGAGCGGCTTCCATTTCCCCTTCCGGAAAATGAGATCTCGCCGTTTCTGGACACTACAGGTTCTAATCCCATCTTCTGAAAGTTTTTCACAGCCGCCCGCATCATCCGCTCAAATCCTGCCGGATACCGCAGATCTACATATTTCTTTTTCGATAAATCTTTGCCGGTCACTTCAAATCCAATCCGGTACCCTTCGGTATAAGTGTCCGCCATCGCCTGAATCTCTTCCTCTGGCAATTGATTTAAAAATTCCGCGGTTTTCCGCTCATTTTCTGTAATATAAAAACCATAACGATAGAGATAGCGCAGGTCGGACAAATCACTGTCCATAATAATCCTCACATAAAAATCCATCTCGGGACTGCTCTGCGACAATACGCTGATTTCCGTAAATATCTCTCCATAATCATGATAAAACCAATAGATAATCTGGCGGATTTCTTCTGTCTGCGGTTCTGTTTCCTGCTCAAAGCAGTTATAAATCTCTATCAAAAGTTCTCCAAAGATGGTTAATTCATAAGTTCTTCCCTCAAAAGCATACGGAATCAGGGAACGGATATCTGCATAGAGCATTCCCAAAAGCCTGCCGTAATTTTCCCCTAACTGCACCGTTGCATAAGAAGGGTTTCCAAAACTGCCTGCATAATGTTCCGGCAGGATTTCTTCGTACAGCTCTCTGTTTAACTTCTGCAGTTCCTCCAGACTCTTATACGCCAGTTCCCCCTTATAAATCTGTTCCTCCAGAGCGCAGAGTTTTCCCAAAAAAGCCGCCGCATGTCTGAAATATGCCCGGTAAGGATATGCTGTTGTTTCTTCTGTTTCCATCTGTTTCAGCCGTTCCACGACCAGGGAAAAACGTTCTTCTGTTTCCTCGCGGTACGGTTTCCAAAATTCCTGATATGACATTCTATAACCTCATTTTCTGCTAAATATAAAATCCCAACACATACACTGCCACCCAGCCTGCCAGCATCAAGCCTGAACTGACACTTCCAAGTACGGAAAACAATTTATAATCTTCTCCGCTCAGACTGGAAAGGCCTAATATAAAAGACACGGCTGTGAGCATCAGTGCAAGCAGTCCGCTGCTGCCTATATACACAGTCGCTTTCCCGCCGCTTTGTATGGAACATATCACCATTCCAACAGCAGCCAAAAATGACAGCAGGGCAAGCGCCAGCGACACCTTTCCCTTTGTGGAATGTTTTTTATGCGCAAACTTATAAGCGTTCTTCTTCTTTCTTCTCATATGTTCTCCTTATTCGATTCATCCAGAAAAAAATTAGACATCCCAAAGCTCCTCCAAGGGTATTTAATAGCAGGTCATCTACGTCAAAACTTCCCACTTTAGATATCAGTTGGATTGTCTCTACCATCAGGCTGAATTCAAAACTAAAAAATACGGTATAAAAAAAAGACCTGCATTTCCTGTGTAAAATAGGCAGGAAAAATCCAAAAGGGAAAAATGCCACAATATTTCCAACAAGATTTAATAATACCGCTCTGGTTCCAAGGACATGGCGGTATTTGATAAAACGTCCGATTTCTTTGAACAGCTCCAGATTATAATGGTAAGACCTGCTCTCAAAGGTACGTCCGGTGCTTTCTGCAAAAAACAGAAAATACGTCAGACAAATAATATAGACTCCGAACATGAGTTTACTGCATATCCGGAGTATTTTTCTGTAATCTTTTTTCAATTTTCCAACCCTTAAAAAATAATATCTGATTTTCTTTTCAACATTTTGGCGCCATTGATAATGGCAAGTACACCGCATGTAATCCCTGTCACCAGCATCACGATGCCAATGGCAATGTTTCCAGCGCCTGCTGCGGTCATAGTCTTATACGTTTTTTCATTCATAATGATCTCCTATTTCGCCCCATACTGTTCATAATAACGGTCGATTGCTGCTTTCATCTCATCATTAATATATATATTTCCTTTATATGGCTTATTATACAAATATTCCACCACATCTGCCATTGTCACAATGGCGTTGGCGTCAAACCCATATAATTCCTTAATCTCCTCTAACGCGCTCTTCTCCCCTTTTCCCCGCTCCATGCGGTTTAAAGACACTATCAGCCCTTTGATTTCAATATCCGCCTGGGCACGGATAATCGGCACCGTCTCTTCCATGGATTTTCCAGAGGTAGTCACATCTTCAATGATTACCACCTTATCGCCGTCCTTCACCTTGCTTCCCAGAAGAATGCCGGCATCGCCGTGGTCCTTCATCTCCTTACGGTTGGAACAGTAACGGATCTCTTTGCCATAAAGCCTGCTGTATTCCATAGTTGTAGCTAGGCTCAGCGGAATACCCTTGTACGCTGGACCAAAGAGCACGTCAAAGTCATCTCCGTAATGTTCGTGGATCGCTCTCGCATAATATTCTCCCAGCTTCGCAAGCTGCGCGCCCGTCACATAGGCTCCTGCGTTCATAAAAAAGGGGGATTTCCTTCCGCTTTTCAATACAAATTCGCCAAATTTCAGTACCTGGCAGTCCACCATAAATTCAATAAATTCTTTTTTGTAACTTTCCATGTTTTTCTCCTCGCTTATAAGCTTACCATTTCTCTCATTTATTGTTATCGCATGGATATATTTGGTTTTAGTATACCATCAAATGTTATTACTTTCAATATGGCCTTTTCATTCCTTCAAAAAGGCAGTTGATTTCCACACCCAGAAATGTTATAGTATAGAAAAGAAACAGTCGCCCACAAGGTGGGTTGACCAAGAAAACGAAATAGAAATTCCACTCCGCAACTCGCCAAAGTATACAGGAGTGGTTTTTCTATGTATGGCTACTTACAAGAGGTCAGCCCACCCTGCAACACGACTGTTCCACTTCCAGATTATAGCACACAAAAATCTATCCAGCAATCCGTTTTTCTATCCGGCAGAAAGCAATAAGCCTGAGGGCCCCTTTACCGGATGGCTCTGTTGTGCTGTCTGACCTCACTTGGAATTTAATTCTGTTTTCTTTTGCATATCTCTCAGCCACTGACCCACTTTCTCCGAAAATAACAAGATCTTGGTTATAGCTCCCAAATGCACCATATCCTATACTTTTTATGGCATGGCTCTTGTTACTTTCTATGGAACGCTGTAATCGCCTATTTATGGGAATTCCCGGCGTTTCTTCTTTTTATTCAATCTCATAAAAACGTGTTAAATTCCGAAAAAATGGTGTCCGTTTATGGATTGTGTGTCAGATATTAAGGGAGATAATTTTGCCGGATTTTAGAAAGGCAGTTGATTTTCAGATTGAGAAATGTTATAGTATAGAAAAGGAACAGCCACCCACAAAGTGGTTAGCCTCCGCGATAAGTTTTTAAGCCTACCGAATCCTGCTAAGATACAAGGTAGGCTTATTTATTTTCGCTTGTTGTTCCTATCTATGTAGGCAAGCAGTGAAATGAGAAACGTACCGCCCAGAATTAACAGGCTTAAAACTTCATATGTACTCATATCCACCACCTCCCCTCTTTTTCAAGTTTAGGGAGGCCCACCACCTTGTAACGCGTCTGCTCCTTATGCAGATTATAGCACACAAAAATCTATCCGGCAATCCGTTTTCTATCCGGCAAAAAGCAATAAGCCTGCGGGCCCCTTTACCGGATGGCACTTGCAGGGCAAGTGGGGAAGTACAGAGCGGATTCCCGGCGATAAAACCCCAACCATAGGAAGAGGGATGTTCCAAATGCATTTTATTGGAATATCCCTTGATTATCATAAACAGATTTAAAGGAACTTGACACACTCCTGCAAATTTCACAGGCAATTAACCTATCATATACCTATAGGCAATTACAAATATTTATGAAAAGCCACGGTATATTTGAATGCTTTGAATTGTGTTTACCTGATGACAGTCCAGTCTATACCCTAAAAAATGATGGAGGAATTAGATTTTTCCGGTTGATTAGCCAATTGTTCAGAGAAGGGAAGAACCGGGTACAATCCAATTATGATGTATGCTGTAGTTACTTACGCAAATATGCGTGAGATAAGAGCTGTTGACCGCATTGTTGAATTATGCCAAAGAGATCTTGCTTTTATCTGGCTGACGAAAGACCAGAAGCCTAAGCGGGATGCTTTTTAATGGAAGCCAATGCAAACCGTTATACGTTTATCTGGCGCGAAAGTACCAACTATCATCTCGCAGGACTTTTGGACACCATAGATTCACTTTACGAAAAGTACAATGCCATTGTGCACGAAAACGGCTGCGGACCGAAATACGTCCTTTGGGATGTAAAGATGTTCGTTATCGAAGGAATGGAAAAGACCCGGCGTGTCATTGAGGAAAATCGGAAACGGAAATTCAGAAGCTTATTGAAGAACTAAAGGACTGCGGCAGACGCCTGATGGAATATAAGGAATGTTTTGAGATCATTGGAAGAACCGCAACAACTATTCCAAAACGGATTTGGAAGCCACTTTCATGCGGATGAAGGAAGACCATAAGCAAACGAAAGAACAAGCATATCCTACAGAACATCCCCTGCTGAAAAACACGGAACTCTGCGGGATATGCTTATTTTGTCAAAGATGGGATTATAGCACAAAATGTTATTTAATGTGCAAAATGTGCTTTCCGTTACAAATAATCCTATAATTAGCTTATATCTGAATACTACTCCTAAGCTTCTCTTTGTCAGTCAGTGTATGGACTTTGTCGCTCAACACATCCTTTCATTTTTTTGTAGTTATATTCTTCATTTTAGACCAGTCCGAATAATACTTTTTCCCTTTGACTGTCTTATATGTCCGAATCCGCACATAATATTTTTTATTTGGTTTTAACTTAATAATTGATTTTGAAACTGTTTTATTCATTCTAACTGGAACAATTTTTGTACTCTTCTTCGGAAACTTACTATTTGTGGAATACGCAATCTCATAACCTGTTGTCTGTTTTGCTTGCTTTTTCCATTTTACTGTAAAACCTTTTTTCTTCGCCATTGTCTTAGACAGGGATGTACCTTGGGGAACTATCCTAAAAGTTTTCTTAACTGTCCCGCTATAATTTCCCTTAAAGTTAATAATCACTGTGTATTGTCCCACATTTTTCATTATCTTGGGATATGCTACCGTATAATCGTTTGTACTGTTTAAAAAGTTACCCTGGCTGTCTTTTATGGTAATGGAGGGTTTCTGCGTCTTGTTATTATAAGTAACACTTGTTTTGGATAAACTTATAACATTAGGAGCATATATCATCGTTATGGTTTTCTCCCCACATTTGGCACAGGTTTCAGTGATTTTTCCATTTTGATATGAAGTGGCCGGGATAACCTCTGTCCCCCAGCTATGGGAACAGGGAATATTTTTTTCTTCCGCATAGATATACTTAATACGAGCTCTTTTCGCGTAACTTTCTGCGAAACTGTCTGGCATTACAATCAAAGTTAAATTTCTGCAGTCTTTCAATATCTCCTTGGAATTACCTTGATTTCTATCACTGTTTCCTATGCGCTCCAGGCTTTCAGGAAGTGTAAGTTTTATCATGCTTGTACAGTCATAAAACACATGCCGGGGCAAACTGGTTATTCCCTCTTGAATCACAATACTGGTCAGATTTTTACAATTACGAAATGCCTCAATCGGGCTATGCTCTGAACAATGGCTGCAAAATCCAATTGGGGAAGTACTAAATTCTGTCACAGTTCCAGGAAGAACTACCTCTCCCTTTTTTCCTTCCGGACATTTCACTACCTCTGTCAGCTCTTTATTATATAAAACCCCATCCAAAGATGCATATTCTCCATTCTCACTACTTACTTGAATTCCAGTCAAACTACTACAACCAGAAAATACATCATATCCGATTTTTTCAACACCTCTTGAAATTGTCACACTTATCATACTATTGCAGTTAGAAAAAGCCATAGCTCCGATACTGACCACATTATCTGGAATCACCATGTTTTGCAGACTGCTGCAGCCACTGAATGCAGATAACTCTATTTGAGTTACGCTGCCTGGAATAGTTATATCTTTCAAACTGCTGCAATCCCTGAACGCAGACGCTCCAATTTGAGTCACACCATTCAGAATGGTTACCTCTTCCAAACTACTACACCCGGAAAAAGTAAACGCTTCTATATCAGTTATTTTATTCGGAACTATTACTTTAGATAAACTGCTGCAATCCGAAAAAGCTGAACCCTCGATATTAGTTATACTTTCAGGAAACACCACTTCTGTCAGATTTTTACAACCCAAAAATGCTCCCTTCCCAACACTGTTCACACTATTGGAGATTATGATTCCTGTCAAACTACTTCCAAAAGAAAACGCACTATCTCCAATTCTAACTACGCCATCCGGAATACTTACATTCCCAATACATTTATAGCCATCAATTACTATATTATTTACAATAACTAACGGATTCTCCTCTCTCTTATTTTCCAACCAAGATGTATTACGAAATACATTACTTCCAATAGTAGTTACACTATCTGGAATTTCCACATTTTCCAAACTGCTGCAACCAGAAAACGTCTCATCTTCAAGACTGATTACACTATTTGGAATTATCACACTTTTTAAACTGCTGCAACCAGAAAATGCACTATCTCCAATTCTAACTACGCCATCCGGAATATTTACATTCCCAATGCATTTATAGCCATCAATTACTATATTATTTACAATAACTAATGGATTCTCCTCTCTCTTATTTTCCAACCAAGATGTACTATAAAACGCTCTATCTCCAATAGTGGTTACACTATCTGGAATTTCCACATTTTCCAAACTGCTGCAACCAGAAAACGTCTCATCTTCAAGACTGATTACACTATTTGGAATTATCACACTTTTTAAACTGCCGCGACCCAAAAATGCATACCCACCTATGTTTGTCACATTTTTTCCATCTATTTCTGCAGGTATAATTAATTCTGTATCACTCCCTATGTATCCCGTAATTTCCAACGCGCCATCTTCCATTTCGGTATATTGATACCCTTCGGATACATCATTGGTAGCCTTCTCATTTTCCTCTTCCACTGACATATTCGTAACCGCCATTCCCACTTCCGCCGCCTGTGCCTCCATCTTCATCTGCGGCAAATTGGAATATATAAACACTACTGCCATTCCCATACACAATAATTTTTTTCCTCTCATAAAAGTCCTCCGTTTCTGGTTTTTACTTCCTTTACTTTCCCCTCACCAAAATCTACGCCTTTTTTCAGGATCTGCAGAATCCTCTCACCTTTTCATCGTAACTCAAATTTTAATTTTTCTTTTCTGCTACTATGAAAACCGCTTCAAAACCAGTTTCTATACATGATTCGTACCATCAAGATATGTAGGCGTTTTCTTTGGGTCAATATATCCCGTCTTACCAGCGTTGTTTCTTACTTTTAAATACATTTTCTTACCATTTGCTGTATATAAACCGCATAGATAAATGCTTTCTTTCTTTTTCACAACAAAAGCTTTCTTCGTTCCTCCCGGTTTCGTATAAACAGTAATGTTTTTCTTCGGGCGAAAATAAGATTCTTCTATATCAATAAGATTGTAAAACTTCGCAGACGTTTTCACAAATTTCCCTTTTTTTAAATTCAGCTTCATTTTAATATGAACATAATCAAAATTTTCGATTTTTATGCAAAGCCTGGCATAAATCTCGTTTTTTCCATTTGTGGTAAGATAAGAACCGTCCTCCATTCCATGGAGACTATATATACCTGCAAAACTTTTACGAAACAGCGGCGCAAGATCCTGCACGCGTTTCGCTTTTCCACCGACATATCTGTAATAATAAATATGTTCCATGTTAGCGGTCCAAAACCCGCCGTCCGTCGTCCCTTCCGAGATATCTCCTTCTATGATCAGCAGCTCCATCTGCTTATCCTTATTGTCTGTGTCAATCACCATTACCTTCACTTGATTGTTGTCAGTATCCTGCCCTTTTAACGATTTACTGTATATTTTTCTGCCATTTACAGTCACCATTGTTTTTATATCGTATGTTATAGTATAACCGTTCTTACGCTCATCTTTTGAAACACTTACTTTTATGGATTCTTTTTTTCCTTTTTGATCCAGGTTATATTTGTATAATTTCTCCGCCTCCAATGTCCGGCATAAATTTTTTCCTGACGCGTTACTTTTTACTGGGAAAAATACAAACACTGCAATCAATGCCAGGCCAAATAAACTCAATAATCTGCGCATTTACTTCCTCTCTTTCTTCCTATCTTCTGTAGTTATAGTCTTTACTTCCTGCCAATCTGAATAATATCTTCAGCCAATCCCGCCGCCCCAACATTAATATTGTTGCTATAAGAAACTTTCCTATTTCATTCTTTACCTCCTCTCTCTGTACAAACAAATACACCCCCATACCAGAAAGTATGAATATTATATACATACAAATCAACAATAGAGTAGACAATTACTTGTAACTGGATTTTCACCAGTAAATTTCGTGCGAGGTTCAACATACAAAATAAGACGTGCAAGGTTCATTCCTTACACGCCCTATTCACCTATTCAAATATCTTCTAAAAGGATTTTATCAGCAATTGGGGAGGACTTGTTGATATCCTTTCTTTCGCTTGAGCCATTATTGTTATTGCTGTTGCCGTTCTTGTCTTTATCCCTGTTTTCAGTACCGGCGCCATTCTTGTCTTTATCCTTGTTTTCTCTGTTCCCGTTCTTGTCTTTATCCTTGTTTTCTCTGCTGGCGCCGTCCTTGTCTTTCTTATTTTTGTTATTCACATTCTTGTCTTTCTCTTTATTTTCGCTGCTGTTACCGTCCTTGTCTTTCTTATTTTTGCTGTTCCCATTCTTGTTTTTATTATTTTTGCTGTTCCCATTCTTATCTTTCTTTTTCTTATTACCCTTTTTCTTATCTTCTTTCTTGTCCTTACCCTTGCCGTTATTGACATTCTTATCTTTGTCATCTTCGGAAGTATCCACATTAGATTCTGACTGGGTTTCATTGGGCGCAGCACTATTTGCAGGCGGTGTCAATGCAGGAACCTCTGCCGGCACTGAAGGTGTTGCATTCTCCTGCTGCTGAACAGGAATAGAATTCTGGATGTCTTTGCCCGTGTTTTCTTTCTCTCTCTTCTTCTCAACTTCAGTTTCCTTCTGTTTGGGTTGATTATCCTGGACTTTCTCAGGTTCTGGTTTTTCCTCTGTCAGTTCTTTCTCCTGAGGTTTATTTTTATCTGGAGAAGGATCTTCCGGCTTGGCCTTTTCTTGTTCTTCCTGCTTCTCCTTTTCTTCCTGCTCTTTCTTCTGTTTAGAAAACTCTTCCCACTGTTTGTCTGATTCCGGCGAATAAGTTACGCCTGAAACTCCATATTCACGACCGCAAAAAATGAGATCCATCACAGACATCTGTTGTACTTGCCCGGCATCTATGCCATATACTTCTGTAAGTTCTGTTTCAAGTATCGTTCTTCCCTTTTGCACAGAATCCTTTTCTCCCTGTTGGAAAGCAGCTATAACTCCGGAAATCCCTATTTCTTTTAGTTTATGGTCTATATTTTTTCCCATTTTGTCTTTCAGATCTTCATATATTTCAAAATCCTGCAGGCAAATCGTTACTAAAATCCCGCTGTCCCTCTCTAAATAGGAGTCTTTTACAACTCCCTCAATTACACTGTCCAGTGTATCAAAAATCCGTTCTTTTTTATTCCATTTCAGCTTTTTTATAACATCTCTTCCATCCTGGTTCAATCCCTGCAGCCGCTTTACCTGAAATGAATCATTCATTACAATCTGTATACTGGGATTTATATCCAATATTAAATATATATCATTCTGATCCCTTCCAAAAATCCCAAACAGGCAGATACAAAAAATTGCCAGACTTGCACAAGCAGATATTGCATATTTTGTAAAGCTACCTAAAAAAATATTTTCTTTTCCAAAAAAACATTTCTTCTTAAGCCCTTCCGTCTTCCCAGTTTCTAAATGATCTTCTATGTTTTCCGTTTCCATTTCCTGCAATTTCGGTCTTTCCTGCTCTGTCGCCTTCATTACCTGTTCAAATATATCCGGTGACAGTTCCGAAAATCCCTCCCGCATTTTCAATTTTATATCGCTTTTTCTCATATTGGCTGACCCTCACCAAATCCCTTCTGCAGTTTCCGGATTCCTCTATTATAGTGGGCAAGAACCGTCCCTAACGGCATACCCATTATTTCGGCAATTTCCCTGTGTTTTAGACCGCTTACATCATGCAGAATAATCAGATTTCTGTCATCCTCAGAAAGAATTTCAAACATTTTCTCCAATACCATCCGATTGTCAACATTGGTCATATCGTCAAATCCCAGCTCATTTTCCACATCTTCATAATTCATTTTATCTGACCGCTGTTTCTGGCACTGTGTTAAAAAAAGATTTTTGGCAATTTTCATCATCCATGCCATTGGATTTCCCTGTTCACGGTATAAATGACAGTTTTTAAATACTTTTATAAAGGTATCCTGCAGCAAATCCTGTGCGTCCTCTCTATTCAGGGTATAAGAAAGGAGGAATGCGTAGAGAGGTGTATATGTAATTTCATACAGCTCTCGAAACGCATCCTGATCGCCATTACGAATCCGTTCAAACAGAGTTTTGTCTATATAAACCTTTCGCTTTTTAGCAGTTTGCTGCATTTGGATACCCCTTTCAGTCTATCTGACGATTCTTCACCACAGATAGTATTATTTTACTTTAACTGACCTGGTGATGGAACCATAGTTCTTTTCTTTCTTTGTCTTTATACCGTTGACTGTAATGGTGTATGTTTCACCTTTCTTGATTCCATTTATCCACACTTTGACATTACCTTTTGCCTTCTTTACTATTTTAGCTGTGCAGACATTTCCTCTGGAATCTTTTACCATTACTTCTGCATCTTTGTAGTACGCTGCTGATTTCATTTTCAGAACCACAAAATTCTTGCCTTGCACGGATGCTTTGCCCACCTTACTCTGGGTTTTCATTCCCTTTGCCGTAAACTCTTTTTCAATCACAACTGCCTCTGCGGACTCTTTCCCAAGTATTCCATCAATCTTAAGGGTGTATTTCTGCCCCTTTACCAAACCGCTTGCAGATACAGTCAGAAGGCTCTTGTTCTTCTTGATTATCTTACATGTAATCTCTCTTCCACTCTCGTCTGTGATCACTGCTCTCAGCGCATCTGTGTATGTCACTTTCTGTTTAAAGGAAATATTCACCTTGCCTGCAGAAGTGCAGGTTACTTTTCCTACTTCCTGAGCCTTTATCTTTGCCGGCGCTTTGGTTCCTTCCTGTTTCTTTGCTCTTGTCTCCACAGCGATTGCTGTATTGCTTCCATCAACCTGCTGCGCAAACGTTACTGTCGGCGCTCCAACCACCATGCTCATTGCCAATGCTCCTGCTAAAATTGATTTTACTGTTCTCTGTTTCATAGTAAATTCCTCCTTTTTTTGTTTTGTTTGTTACTGAGATAACAAAAAAGAAAGAACTTTTATTGCATATTATTTTAATTTTTTATAAAAAATGCATTTTTCGCATTCTCCGCGCGTGAGCGGGCTGCGAAGCAGCAACTTCTTCTCTGCGAACTGCGCATAATTGTTATTTCTCTTATAGGAAAGATACTTTCACGCTTTAGCGTAACAAGGTCTATCCTATAAGAAAAAAATCTGCTATACTGAATAACTCTGTTAGTATAGCAGATTTCCCGCAGTCATGCTAGTTCAAGTGCACGGCTTCAGCTTTAATTATTTCAACATACACCAAGAGACCGCGTCTTTTATTTTATAATCTTGACTGTCTTCTTCTGTCCTTTATTTTTCACGAGCTTTTGAAACGCTTTTACTTTCTTAGCAGGCACCTTAATCTTTGCCTTCCGACTTAATGCCATAGAATGTGTTGCTTCCCACTTTCTTTAACTTACTGCTCATTATGACGATCGTCTTTAAATTTCCATTCTTGTAAAATACACGCTTTCCAAGGCTGGTAAGACTCTTGCTGTTGATTTTCACACTTTTTAGCTTTTTGCATCCATAGAAAGCATTGTTGCAAAATGGTTTTTACATTACTTCCCACTGCTACAGAAACCTGTTTGCCTGAGCCGCCAGCTGATCATAGGCTGTCTCTGCTGCAAAAAGTACCTTGTAATTATTGACCAGTGCTTTTTGTCTGTCAAATGCCATCGCCTTTTCTTTTTCGGAAGATAATCTTCTTTGAAATTTATAAGAAAACGACATGCAACGGCAGTTCTTATAATAAACTTCTGCCGTTGGTAGAAGTTTTAGCTTTATAATCTCTATTTTTCATAAAATCCAATTTTACTGTATTCCGACCATCTCAAAACATTTCACGGTAATTTTTTTGATAAATTTCTTGATCTTTAAAATTTCTCTGTCATTTAGCTTCCCCTTATTCTGAAGTACAGTATCCTCATCTTCTTTTACAAAAAATTTTGCAGAACCGCCCTCAGTAAGTTGTTTATCACTTGCATGTACATGCATACACTCAACAGTACAAAATGACGTGAAGTCCAGAAAATATCCAGCAACCTTATATTTTTATCTTCTTTCGTAAAAGCATAACCATTAATGATCATGTTTGAATCCTCTGCAACAGCCTTACAATCAATCATATTTAATCCTGACTTTCTTTATTGGCATTAAAAAAATGTATATAGGCAATTACTGAGTTTCGCAATTTCCTACTGTATTACAGCCTCAATTCCAACACTCTGTAACTATACTAAACACTAATTTATCCTTATCTGATATCAATCAAGATCGATACGTTCTATTTATGCGTGAGGAATATTAGTAAATTCAGAAATCTCCCTGCTCACTGTCACCAAATCCTCCACACTCAAATCATGCACACAGTCATGTCCTGTGATCCGTGCAAACGTTTTCAGTTCTTCCTTGGTGACATTCAGGTAATTTGCCACTCGCCGGGCAGCTTGCTCCACATGTAATCTTTTTCTCAATTCCGGATCCTGGGTGGCAATTCCTACCGGACAATTGCCAGAGCCGCAGATACGGTACTGCTGGCAGGCTGCCGCGATCAACGCCGCGCTGGCCACCGCCGCTGCATCCGCTCCCATAGCAAGGGCCTTTGCCACGTCCGCTGACACCCGCAGCCCTCCGGTAATTACGAGGGAAATATCAGATCGCACGGCATCCAGATATTTTCTTGCACGGTACAATGCATATACAGTAGGAACCGTAGTGGCTTCCCGAAGAAATAATGGACTGGAGCCAGTCGCGCCTCCTCTTCCGTCAATGGTAATAAAATCCGGTTCCGCATAAACGCAGTACTCCAGATCCCTCTCAATCCGCCCAGCAGCAATCTTAATTCCTATCGGTCTTCCATCCGAACGGTTCCGCAGCATAGTTACCATATCTTTGAGATCTTCTCTGGTATTTAACTCCGGAAATTTACTTGGGCTCTGCACATCTTCCCCCTGCTTCTTCCCACGAAGCTCAGCAATTTCCGCCGTAACTTTTTCCCCTGGCAAATGTCCTCCCATACCGGGTTTCGTCCCTTGTCCAATCTTAATTTCAATGGCGTCTGCACTGCGCAGGTTCTCGTCTGTGACGCTGTATTTATTAGGAATATATTCAAATATGTATTTATAAGAAGCTTCCCGTTCTTCCGGCAAAATTCCGCCTTCTCCGCTGCACATCGCCGTCTTGGCCATGGCAGATCCTTTTGCCAGCGCTACCTTGATTTCTCTGGACAACGCTCCGAAAGACATGTGAGAGATGTACACAGGGCTATCCAAAATCATTGGTCTTTTTGCATGTTTTCCAATCACTGTCATCGTGCTGACCGGATCTT
The DNA here is from genome assembly GCA_910575075.1 of Lachnospiraceae bacterium. Classification (GTDB taxonomy): domain Bacteria; phylum Bacillota; class Clostridia; order Lachnospirales; family Lachnospiraceae; genus Petralouisia. The sequence continues at coordinate 44,291 of CAJTCY010000009.1, read as the reverse complement.
CTTCATCCAGAGGCGCCGGATTCAGCTGTGCTCCCAGCAGCAAAATATCATCCCAGGAGGGCATTGCCATTCTGGTTCCCATCGCTCCGCTGATCGTCTTGCCTGTCACTGCCATCTGATGAATCTCTTCCATGTAGCGGCAGGATTCATCAGTACGATAGAAGTTTTTGTCATAATTTAATTCCATAGAAGAAATATCTTCCTGTTCTTTTGCCTTTCCGCTGACCAAATCCATAGTACTGACCTTCTCGCCCTCTAAAGGTTCCTCTCTGAATTTTTCTGCCGGCTGGTGGCAGACAGGACACTCTTCTGGCGCACGCTCCCCTTCATAAACATAACCGCAGACAGAACACACAAATTTCTTCATACTTTTCCCTTCCTTTCTATTAATAAAATATTTATTCCTAAATTTTTTTTAATTGTATATGAAATTCTCAAAACTATTGAGTTTCGCAATAAACTAAACATTTTTGCATTTTACCCTTTTACCACTATTTTAGCATCTTGCCAAACAGGTGGCAATCAAATTTTGTCCGCCGCTGAGTGTTGTGACATGAGAAGGGCTTTCAGCTCTCTTGCCGCAACACTCAGCGGATGACGCTGGTTTTCCACAAAACATATCTGCCTCTGCGGAATTTCTTCTGTCAACGAGATACAGCATACCTCTCCTTTCTCTAACGCATCTGCGGCAAATATTTCCGGAACATAGCCGATACCCAGATCATTTTTGATGATTGGAAGAATCTGGTCTGTAGTTGCTGCCTGCAGCTCTGGCTTGAACATCAGCCCATAACGATGGTAAAACTTCTCATAAAATTCATAGGTAATCGTATCTTCTCCCAGGCAGATCAATGGATACGAGATCAGCTCCTTAAGCTTTTGTTTCTTGCCATGAAATTTGAAGTACGATGGCCCTCCCAGCAAAACATCCTGAAAATGAATGAGCGGATAAGAAATTAAAGGCTTTTCAATATTCTGCGGCGTAGTCACTACGGCAAAATCAGCATCTTTATTTTTCACAGATTCTACCGCCTGATTTGTCAGATGATTCAGAATCCGAATGCGAATTTCAGGATAATGTCTCTTAAAACTCTGCAGCACGGGCAGCACCAGCATGCGCAGCGCTGTTTCACTTGCCCCTATGGTCACGCATCCTGCTTTCAGGCTTGCAGAATCTGCAAGTTCCTCTTCTGCAAACTGAATCTGATTTACTGCTTCTCTGACATGGGCATAGAGCTTTTTTCCTTCCGGGGTCAGGGAAATCCCCCGATTGGAACGGATTATGAGGCTGCAGCCGAATTCGTTTTCCAGAATTTTAATGGTACGAGAAATATTAGGCTGGCTATTGTGCAATACTTTTGCCGCCTGTGTCAAATTTTTATACTCTGCCACATAATAAAAAATTCGATAATACTCATAGTTAATATTCATAACACTTCCATTCCAATATACAAAATTGATATATCTAAGATATCATATATATATTTTTCATATTTTTCTAAAAGGAGTATAATACATTCGTACAGAAAGAGCAACTATGGAATAGAAAGGATAACAAAATGAATCAAGATTTAACCAACGGAAAACCAGAAACCGTACTATGGAAATTCTGTCTCCCCTTGTTTGGGAGCATTATTTTTCAGCAGCTTTATAATATTGCTGACAGCCTGGTAGCCGGGAAATTTATCGGCGAACATGCGCTTGCGGCCGTAGGCAACAGCTATGAAATCACACTGATTTTCATTGCCTTTGCTTTTGGATGTAATATTGGATGTTCTGTGATTGTCTCCCAGCTATTTGGTGCAAAAAAATACCGTGACATGAAAACATCCATCTCTACAACCTTAATTTCCAGTGGAATTTTATGCGCTCTTCTAATGATAGCGGGCATACTTTCCTGCAATTTACTTTTAAATTTAATACATACACCCTCAGAAATATTTAATGATTCCAAATTGTATCTGGACATTTACATCCTGGGACTCCCCTTCTTGTTCTTCTATAACATTGCAACCGGTATTTTTTCTGCATTAGGAGATTCCAAAACACCTTTTCTGTTCCTGGCGGTCTCTTCCACCTCAAACATTCTCGTGGATGTCTTATTTGTTGCCAATTTCCATATGGGAGTTGCCGGCGTTGCATGGGCTACTTTTCTATGCCAGGGTATAAGCTGTCTGCTGGCAATGCTTGTGGTATTCAAAAGACTGTCCTCCATTCCTACAGAAGGAAAGATAACCATTTATTCTGTCAAAGCTCTGCAAAAAATTGCTGTTATCGCCATTCCCAGTATTTTGCAGCAAGGCTTTATTTCTATAGGAAATATTGTGATTCAGAGCGTAATTAACGACTGCGGTGTAGGCGTCACGGCGGGATACTCGGCTGCCGTCAAACTCAACAATCTGGTGATTACCTCTTTCACCACGCTGGGAAACGGCATGTCTAACTATACTGCCCAAAATATGGGCGCTGGAATAATTTCAAGAGTAAAATCAGGTTTTTATGCCGGCATAAAAATGGTCTGGCTTCTATGCATTCCAATTGTTACACTATATCTCTTTGCCGCAAAATTACTGGTGGGATTTTTCATCAATTCTCCTTCTGATCTGGCGCTGACATCAGGCATACAATTTCTCTACATTGCCGCCCCTTTCTATTTTATCATTTCCGTCAAATTAGTTGCAGACGGCATACTGCGCGGCGCCGGGCTGATGCGGGACTTTATGATATCAACCTTTACAGATTTAATTCTCCGGGTAGCGTTAGCTCAAATACTTGCTGCACAGGCTGGCTACCTTGGAATCTGGTGCGCATGGCCCATAGGCTGGACCATTGGCATGATATTATCTGTATGTTTTTATTGGAAAAATATTCATAAGCACGAAAATAAAATTCCAACTCATCTGCAGACATTAAACTAATAAACTATCTTTGATCTGCAAATGAATGGAGGGGCTGTCTCACTCATATACTCACCGGCAGCCCCTTTCGGCACTTTAGCATGGCAAGGTCTTTCCTATAAGATAAAAAAGAATGCGTTTTACGCATTCTCCGCGCGTGAGCGGGCTGCAAAGCAGCAACTTCTTCTCCGCGAACTGCGCATATTTGTTATTTCTCTTATAGGAAAGATACTTTCACGCTTTTGCGTGACAAGGTCTTTCCTATAAGAGAATAGACACCCATTTTTAGCCGCACAGACTGATATAATATCTGCTCTGCCTAAAAATGGGTGTCTGTTTTTTATCAAATACTTGCTGAATTCTTGCAGCCTGCGCTGCCGTACCTTTAATTTATTTCACTGTCATACTTTTTACTTATTTCACTGCTCCAATCAGTTCACTGACATTTTTCACATGATACTGTTCCATATATTCCCGAATACCATCTACAATTTCCATGGTCACTGTGGGATTACGGAAATTTGCAGTTCCAACTGATACAGCCGTAGCTCCGGCAAGAATCATTTCAATGGCATCTTCCGCCGTCATAATACCTCCCATACCGATAATTGGGATCTTCACTGCCTGTGCAGTCTGATAAACCATCCGCACTGCCACCGGATGAATCGCGGGTCCGGACAATCCTCCAGTCTTATTGCCGAGAGAGAATGTTCTGCTGTGAATATCAATTTTCATGCCTGTAATGGTATTAATCAGAGAAAGTGCGTCAGCGCCGCCTGCCTCTGCTGCTCTAGCCATCTCCGCAATGTCTGTCACATTCGGACTTAATTTCATGATTATTGGCTGCTTCGCGTATTTTTTTACTTCCTTTGTAACTGCCTCCACTGACTGAGGATTCTGTCCAAATGCAATCCCCCCCTCTTCCACATTGGGACAGGAAATGTTTATTTCAAGCAGATCCACAGGCTGGCTGGCAAGACGTTTTACAACATCACAGTAATCTTCCACGGTTCTGCCGCAGACATTTACCACGATTCTGGTATCGTACTTTGTCAAAAAAGGCATATCCCGCTCTATAAAAACATCAACACCTGGGTTCTGAAGCCCTACTGCATTCAGCATACCGCCATAAGTTTCTGCAATCCTGGGCGTTGGATTTCCTTCCCATGGCACATTTGCAACACCTTTGGTCACCACTGCTCCTAATTTATTCAAATCTACGAACTCTGCAAACTCCACTCCAGAACCAAAAGTTCCTGATGCAGTCATCACTGGATTTTTTAATGTTAAACCTGCAAGATTTACTTTTGTGTTCATCAGAATTCCACCTCCTCTGCGCGAAATACCGGACCTTCCTTACAGATTCGTTTATTGTTTACATTGGTATGTCTGTCCCTTTCTTTGGATTTGCAGACACAGCCCAGGCAAGCGCCAATGCCGCAAGCCATATGCTCCTCCAGAGATACCCAGCATTCGATCTGTTTTTCTGCTGCATATGCTTTCACAGCACGCAGCATAGGCATTGGACCGCAGGCATAAATGATTTCCGCATTCAATCCATTCTCCCGGATGGCGTCCAGTACATTTCCATCTATTCCATAGCTCCCGTCCTCCGTTGCCACGTAGACAGTACCCAGCCTTTTAAATTCTTCCTGCAAAAACAGAGAATCCCGATATCCTAATATCAACTGTTTCTCACAATTCAATTCTCTGGCGAGCTGAAGCATAGGCGGAATCCCGATACCGCCGCCTATAATAAATGCCTTTTTCTCTTTCAGAGGAAAGCCATTTCCAAGAGGACCTACAATGTCAATGTTTCTTCCTGTCCGAAGCTGCGATAATTCCTCGGTTCCTTTTCCCACAACCCGGTATACAATACGGACTGAACGATCTTCTCTGTCGATTTCACAGATACTGATAGGCCGTGGCAGCAGCCTGCTGCCTTCATGACAATATACGGATATAAACTGCCCTGGTTTTGACAATCCTGCAATACGGTCTGTTTTCAGCCACATACTATATATCCCATAAGAAATTTCTTCCTGCCGGATAATTACTGCCTGCTCTTTAAATTTTTCCGCCATATTCTCTTTTCTCCTACCTGTGCATCCTATTATAGTGCCAAAAGCGCATGATCAATATCCTGTTTCATTGCCTCAACAGCAGCTCTGGACGCTTCCCCAAAATGTTCAGCGCCAAATTGAGCATATGCCTCCTGCTGATAGGCCGCAATAATACCTCGCGAAGAATTGACAATAGCTCCCAGCCCGTCTCCATTAAAGAAATGTACCAGATCTTTGCCTTTTCCTCCCTGCGCGCCATATCCTGGTACTAAAATAAAGCTTTTGGGCATAATCCGGCGCAGTATCTTTCCCATTTCCGGATAAGTCGCGCCTACAACTGCCCCAATGTAGCTGTAGCTTGTACCCATACATTCACTTCCCCACTGCGCCACTTTCTCTCCCACCAGTTCATACAACGGCCTTCCATCAGCTATTCTGTCCTGAAACTCGCCGCTGGAAGGATTGGAAGTTTTTACCAGAATAAACAATCCCTTTTTCTCTTCTTTGCATACATCCACAAAAGGCTTCACGCCGTCTGTCCCAAGATAAGGATTTACCGTAACAAAATCCTCTCCAAAAGGATGATATATTTTACTTCCCACCTTTACAGTTCCAATGTGGCCTGCAGCATACGCTGTGGAAGTAGAGCCAATATCTCCCCGCTTAATATCACCTATAACGATCAGATCTTTTTTGTGGCAGTAATCTACTGTTTTCAAAAAGGCATGGAGTCCAGGGATTCCAAACTGCTCATACATGGCAATCTGAGGCTTCACTGCCGGGATCAAATCATAAATACAGTCCACAATCCCCTTGTTGAACTGCCAGATTGCTTCTGCCGCGCCTTCCAAGGTCTCTCCATATTCCTCAAAAGCCTTCTTCTGAATGTGTTCCGGAATAAAACTCATCACAGGGTCCAGCCCTGCCACAATAGGAGCATGTGTTTTCCGGATCTTTTCTACCAGTTTGTCAATCATTCCTTATCCTCTTTTCTGTCTATTTTTCATAAATTACTCTGCCGCCCACTATCGTAGCAGTCACCATCCCTTTCACTTTTTTTCCTGCAAACGGCGTATTTTTTCCCTTAGACTGAAACTGGCCCGGATCAATGATATATTCCTGATTGGCATCAAAAACTACAAGATCCGCAGGCTTTCCTTCTTCAAGCACGCCCTTATCCAGCCCCAAAATCTTTGCAGGATTATAACTCATCTTCTCTGCCATCTGCACAATCGTTAAATACCCTTTATCGACCAGCTCTGTCATAGTGAGAGCCGCCGCTGTCTCAAGACCCACAATGCCAAAGGGCGCCTTTTTCATGCCCAGCCCTTTTTCTATTGCTGTGTGAGGTGCGTGATCTGTGGCAATAACATCTATAACACCTGACTTGAGCCCTTCTTTCAATGCCTCCACGTCTTCTTTGGTTCTCAGCGGAGGGTTCATCTTATAATTGGCATCGTCTCCTGGTATATCCTCGCTGGTCAATGTAAAATGATGGGGACATACCTCAGCAGTCACATGAATTCCTTCCTGTTTTGCCAGTTCCACCAAACGCACACTGTCCTTGGTAGAACAATGGCACAGATGCAACGCAGCCCCGGTATCCTTAGCAAGCATAATGTCTCTGGCTATTATTACATCTTCCACAGAATTGCTTATTCCCGCCAGTTTCATTTTTTCCGTGGTTTTATCCGCATTTACCACGCCATTCCGCACCATATTTGCATCTTCACAGTGGGAAAGCACTGGAATATCATATTTTAAAGCAAGTGTCATCGCTTCCCGGTAGAGCTGGGCATTCATGACCGTCTTTCCATCTTCACTAATGGCAGGAATTCCTGCTTCCACCATATCTTCGATATCTGAGAGTTCTTCTCCCCTCTGTCCTTTTGTCACTGCTCCTGCCTGCAAAATATGAACCAGCCTCATATCCCTTGCCTTATTATGAACATAATTAACCACATCCGAATTGTCCACCACTGGTTTGGTATTCGGCATGGCAACAATCGTAGTAAATCCGCCGCGTGCCGCCGCCTGGGCGCCTGTCTCCACAGTTTCCTTATGTTCCATTCCCGGATCACGCAAGTGTACATGCATGTCAATAAATCCTGGCATTACATAACAGTTTGCAGCATCAATCACACGATCCGCTTTCATCTTCTGTTTGGGAGCAATTTTTTTAATCTTTCCATCCTCTACCAGCACATCCGCTTTTGTTTCTGTCCCGTCCCCCGGATTAACGACGGTTCCATTCTGAATGAGTAACAGCATATCAAAATTCCTTTCTGAATTGTATTTATTCTAGTCCATCTCTTTTTCACCTTCTGTATAGATTTATTTTAGCACAGAAAAAAAGGAGGGGCAACCTCCTTTTCCTGAAATTCCCTGTTGCTTCTATATTTTATCATCACCGTTCAGCGAAGTCTGCTGCACTCATATTTTTGAAACGTACGGACACAGTTTTTTAAGTCCTCATAACGCTGGTCCAATGGTCCTTCCTCAATGACAACATCCAGTACAACTGCCATATTATTAATCATATGGTCGTTAATTTTATCACGCATACCCAGCAATATTTTGTACTTTTCCTCCATGGTGTCAGCATCAAAAAATGCCATAAGTTTATCTTCTTCCGTATCTGCTCCTGCATTCAGCTCTTCCAGAGATAAATCCTTGGATTCATCCTGTTGTTCCACAAACTGAAATCGGTATTCCTGCTTAACGTTCGGATATTTTTCCCTGTCTACCTGGCTGGTAAACATGGAAAATGGCCTGGCATAAGTCTGAAAGTTTCCATATAATGCCTGATAAACCACAAGGGGTTCTTCTGTCTCTGTATGTTCTGCAATTGTGATAACCTGATATAGTTTCTCTTTAAAATGTAAATATTTCTCTCCTGGTTTTGGATTTCCCTGCGGCATATCAATCCCTCTTTTCTTCTCCTGTATTTCAAATTTAATTTCGTCATTCCTCTGTGAGTCTGCGGCTTTACAGCCTTTTCACGATCCGGTCAATATCTTCCTTTTGCCCAATCACCATCAAATGCTCCTCAGAGCTGAAAACATGATCTGCGTCCGGCAGAAGAGTACTCTCTCCTTCCTTCTTAATTCCCAAAATATTTGCATTATATTTTACACGGAAATTCATTTCTTTAATGGACTTTCCTACCCATTCTTCCAAAGGCTGAATTTCATAAATGGAATAATCACCCATTTCCATATAATCATACACATGGTTAGCACTGACTTTGATTGCAATTCGTTTGGCAATATCCCGGTCAGGATAAACTACTTCATCTGCACCGTTGCGCAGCAAAAATTTTGCCTGAATGTCTCTGGTTGCCTTACTGATGACATAGGGTGCACCTAATTCTTTCAACTGGCTGGTAATTTCCAGGCTGCTCTGGAAATTTGTTCCTATACACACAAAACAAATATCAAAATTTCTTACACCAAAACTGCGCAATACCTCTTCTCTGGTGCAATCCGCAATCTTGGCGCTGGTGACCAGAGAAAGAATATCTTCCAGATTCTCTTCTTTCTCGTCCACTGCCATAACATCATTGCCATTCTGAACCAGATCCATGCACAAATGCTTTCCAAATCTTCCAATTCCTATTACTAATATTGATTTCATTCCTATATTTCTCCTAACCGATTGTAATTCGTTCTATGGGAAGCTTTACTGGGGCATTTTGCTTTTTCTCTGTAAAAAACAGAGCAAAAGACATACTCCCGATTCTTCCGCAATACATCAGAAAAATCAACATGTATTTAGACACTATGGTAACATCTCTTGTAATGCCGGTAGATATCCCTACCGTTCCGATTGCCGAAAATATTTCCATAAAAATATCAGACAGCGGAAGCGGTTCTATACCTGCCATGATCAATACACAGCCTGCAGCCAGCATCAGATTGATGAAAAACACAGTTGCTGCTTTCTTGATCGAGTCCTCATCCATCCTTCTGCCATAAATATTTAATCCACTCTTGTTGCGCAGCGTAGACCAGATATACAAAATAATCACCATCATCGTAGTAGTCTTAATTCCTCCGGCTGTAGAACCGGGGCTGCCCCCGATAAACATCAGTATTACCGTCAGCATTCTGGTCCCTTCTGTATACGCTCCTGTATCAACGGTATTAAAGCCTGCCGTACGAGGCGTCACCGCTCCAAAAACAGACGCTAAAATCTGCCCCTTTGTATCCATTCCCATAAAATTTTCCTGTTCAAACAGATAGAAGCAGATACTGCCTCCCACAATCAGAATCACAGTCATCGTAAGGACAATTTTCGTGTGCAGCAGATAATTCTTTATCTTCCATTTATGAACAGAAATATCATCCCAGACAATAAAACCGATTCCCCCAATGATAATCAATGCCATAATCACTAAATTTACCAGCAGATCATCATAATATAAGCTCAAAGAACTATACGGTTCAAAATGTCCCATCAGATCAAAGCCTGCATTACAGAATGCTGAAATGGAATGGAAAATGCCATACCAAATTCCCTCTGCCACTCCAAACTGAGGAATAAAACGGATCATCAGCAGTAATGCGCCAACACCTTCGAAAATTAATGCGTAGCTGACAATCTTGCGCACAAGGCGGACCGTGCCGCCAATCTGTAATGTATTGACGCTCTCCTGAATAAGATTTCGCTCTTTCAGCCCAATACGGCGTTTCATAAATATGGAAAAAAATACTCCAATGGTAATAAATCCCAGACCGCCAATCTGAATGAGTACAAGAATCACTGCCTGACCGAATACAGTCCAGTTGGTGTATGTATCTACCACAACCAGCCCTGTCACGCAGGTACTGCTGGTAGAAGTAAACAACGCATTCAGAAAGCCAGCGCTTTCACCGCTCTTAGATGCAACAGGAAGCATCAGAAGAAGCGTCCCTGCCGCAATTATTAATAAGAAACCAATAGCAATGGTCTGTACTCTGCTTAATCTCTGCATTTTGCTCTCTCTTCTTTCTAAAAATAACTAATCACCCACGCCGCACCTCTGGCTCCGCCATTCATGGAAGGGATTTATAGTAACAACATTATCTTTCTCCATTTACAGATATATCATACCTGAACTTATACATATAGGAAAAGGAGTATTTTATGACCCTTTGGGCAAGATCATAAAACACTCCTTTCAGATTTTGCTCTTAATATTTTCCAAATTCGCCATCCAGGGAAATGATCTTTTCATTTTCTTCTGATCTGTCACTCATCATCATATCCTGAGATGCCGCATTGTAACTGTCGGAAACCTTAAGCTTATACTGACCAATCATAGTACGCAGGGACATTGCCTGGTTTGATAACTCTTCACTGGCTGCAGCACACTGCTCACTGGTTGCAGAGTTTGTCTGAACAACCTGAGAAACCTGTGTAATTGCCTGGTCAATCTGGCTGACTGCTGTGGCCTGGTCGTTAGACGCCACCGCAATGCTGTTAATTAAGGCTACAATATTATCTACTTCACTGATAATTTCTGTCAAGGAAGAAGCTGTCTGTTCTGCAAGTTTGGAACCATGTTCCACTTTCTTAATAGAGTCCTCTATCATATCTGCCGTCTCACTGGCTGCAGACGCACTCTTTCCAGCCAGATTTCGTACTTCTTCTGCCACAACGGCAAATCCTTTTCCATGTACGCCGGCTCTTGCAGCCTCCACAGCTGCGTTCAATGCAAGAATATTGGTCTGAAATGCAATATCATCAATTACTTTGATAATTTTGGAAATATTTTCAGAAGCCTCGTTGATTTCCATCATGGCTCCAATCATTTCCTTCATATGACCGTCGCTCTCCATAGCCTCTTCCTTCATGCTATGTACCGATGCATTTGCCTGATTTGCCTCCTCTGCATTGCGTTTTGTACGCTCTGCAATCTCAGTAATGGAAGCTGTTACCTGCTGAATCGCACTTGCCTGCTGAGTAGAACCCTGTGCCAGAGACTGGCTGGCGTCTGATACCTGTTCAGCGCCCATAGATAACTGGATAGAAGATTCTCTGATACCGGAAAGCATATGATTGTTTTCTGTGATGATGCTGTGGAACGCATTTCCTAAAACGTCTCCGCTGTTATTGACTTTTACGTCTACGTCAAGATTTCCTTCTGTAATATTTCCTGCAATTTCTGCCTGATACTTGACATTTTCCACAATCTTCTGGAAATCATCCACCAATTCGCCAAATTCATCGTTACGAATCTTTTTCAGAACTACGTCTGTGCGTCCTTCTGCAATCTGAGATGCCGCCACTCGCAGCATATCCATAGAATTACGGATATCTCTCAGAATCCCAAATGCCATGATCGCTGTAATGACAATTGCGACAAATGTTATGGCTGCTACCGCAATCTCTGCTAAATGCAGCGACTCAACAGAAAGCGCGCCTTTTCTTGTGGAACTCAAAGTACCCATGCCTGCATATGCAACCACAAGAGTCATCAAAATTATAACTCCAAAACAAATCAATAACCGTGTTCTTATTTTTGCATTTTTCATTTCCTCTTCTTCTCCTTCTCTTTAAGCTTCTGCAGATACTTCTGTACCAGAGACAACTTCTCCGAATGCTGCAATATCCTCATCCTGAATCAGTCTCTCCGGATCCAGAAGTAATTTCACTTCATCGTCCACTTTTGCCAGGCCAAATACATACTTGCTGCTTACAGACCCGGACTGAGATAAAGACGGCGGGAGAATAATTTCTCTTTCATCTACTGTAATAACCCCTGCAATCTTATCCACAATCAATCCTACAATTGTTGATTTTACATTAATAACTATGATGCAAGTACGGTCTGTATACTCAAAAGGTTCCTGTTTGAATCTCACCCTGACATCAATCACCGGAATAATCTTTCCGCGGATATTGATAAGTCCCTTGATATAATCCTCTATTTCCGGAACTGCTGTAATAGGCTGAATTCCCACAATTTCCTGTACAAATGTGATGGCAATGCCATAACATTCCCCTCCCATTTGGAAGGTCATAAACATTCCTTTCTGAGCGTCCTGTTCGTCTTCAAATTCTTCCAACAATTCTTCCGACATATCCTACTTTCTCTCCTCTCCGGCAATCAGGCCAGCAATATCGAGAATCAGCGCAATACTTCCGTCTCCAAGCTGTGTACATCCAGACAATCCCTGGACTTTTCGGATATAGGACGGAATTGGTTTTACCACAATTTCCTGCTCCGCAATCAGCTCATCGATAAATACACAGATAAATTTGCTCTCATGCTCTAATACCACCACGATGCCATCTTCAATATCTGTTTTGGACTCTTCCAGATGATAACGCTGGTTCAGGCGGATGAATGGATAGCACTCATTCCGGAGCATAATATACTCTTCTCCATCTGGTTCTTTCACAAGCATATCCCTGCTGATTCTCACAAATTCCTTAACGGCATTTGTCTCAATCACAAAAGTTGAGTTTCCAACCTGCATAACAATTCCATTGATAATCGCCAGCGTCAGGGGTATCTTCAGAGTCATTTCACTTCCGGCGCCTTCCATACTGTCAATCTCCAGATTACCGCCTACTGACTGTATGTTTTTTACAACCACGTCCATACCTACGCCTCTGCCGGAATATTCTGTCACCTGCTCTTTGGTGGAGAAACCTGCATAGGTAATAAACTGATAAATTTCTTTCTCTGTAAACTCTGACATTGCCCGGTTGCCGATAAGCCCATTGTTCTTAGCCTTATCATACAATGCCTGCTTGTTCAGTCCCTTACCGTCGTCACGTACAATAATATATACCTTTCCGCCTTCATTCTTAGCTTCCAGAGTAATCTTTCCTTTGGGATTTTTCCCTGCCGCAATACGGTCTTCTTTGGACTCAATTCCATGATCCACAGAATTACGGATCAAATGCATCAGCGGATCTGAAATATGCTCAATAATATTTTTATCCACTTCTGTATTCTCGCCGATCACTTCCAGCTCAATATCCTTGCCAAGCTTCCTTGACACGTCAAATACAATACGGTTCATCTTCTGGAAGGTATTGGTCAATGACATCATACGCATGGACATAATCACATCCTGCAGCTCTGTGGTGATTTTAGAGAGCTGGCCTGCTGCTTTCTGGAAATTGGTAAGATCCAGCCCCGGCACCTTAAGGTCAGGATTCTGAAGAACCACTGCTTCTGAGATAACCAGCTCACCGATCATATCCATAAGAGCGTCCAGTTTTTCAACATTTACGCTGATATAAGTCTGTTTCGGCTGCTGTTTCGGCTGATTCTTCGCCAGCTTCTTACTCTTTCCTGATTCCTTATTCTTGATAACATAATCACCAGGCGTGGGTTCTTTCTTTTCTTTCTTTTCTTCAGAGCCTTTTTCCTTATCATCCAGGTTTATGATAATATTATCTTCCTCCTGATGATGGAATCCCATTTCAAATTCCTGTTGTGTACAATCATGAATCTCCACATGGTCCATACCGGAAGTCTCACCGATCGTACTTATAATCTCTTCATCAGTTGCCTGACACTTCACCAGCATATGGAAGCCGTCTGCCAAAATAACCTCACTGCTCGCCTCGTTTGTAATGATGTCTTCCGGAATATACTGCATATCCTCTACAATTTCCTTTAAGGAATATACTGCTGTATATGCACGGATATTGCACATTTGGGTATCGCCCCGCCAGTAAATAGACACCTTATAATACTTACTGCTCTCATTGCCTGTAGGCGCAATATAAAATTGCTCTGGCTCAACGTAAGTATTTTCCGGCGGCAGTTCATCGCCCTTCTTCTCAATTCCGGTTTTTATTCTCGTCAGGAATTTATCAATCTCATCTACAATTTTACTTTCGTCACCATCCGGCGTTTCACCTTCGCGGATCTTATCCAACTCACCGTTGATAAAATCCGATACTTCCAGCACATGATCTACTAATTCTAAATGCGGAACATTTTCTGGATGAGATTCTCTCAAATAATAAAATACATCTTCCAGCTTATGGGATACCTTCGTGATATTTTCGTACATCATAATACCCGAAGAACCTTTGATGGTATGCATTGCGCGGAAAATCTCATTAATGGACGCTTCATCAAAACAATCTTCATCCTTCTTCTCCAGCACAACATTTTCCAATGTCTCCAAAAGCTGTTCGCTCTCGTAAAGAAACATATCCAGCATACTATCTGTGTTAAAGTCTTCTCCCATTTTCCCGCCCCCTTTCTTTCTGTGTATCGCAGTCTTTTTCTCAATCTATCAGTTCCAGTTTCTTAAGGATCAGTTCAAATTTCTTCAAATCAATTGGCTTGCCAGAATAGACCGTACATCCCATCTCAAAAGCCTTTTTTACATTGCGTTCTTCATTTAACGCGGTAGTCATAATAATTTTCACTCCGTCATTTCCCTGAATGCCACGCTCTTTTTCAATGTCACGGATCGCTTTCAAAGCCTGATATCCATCCAGCACGGGCATCATCACATCGAGGCAGATCAAATCATATGGTTCTCCATCCTCCAATGCCATCAGGAACGCATCTACCGCCTCTTCACCATCTACGGTAATATCACAATCTCCATATTTCCCCAGATAGTTTGACATGAATTTGCGGCTTGCAAAATCATCTTCCGCCAATAAAATTTTCATAAAATTCTGTCTCCTTCCTAATTGGTCTTCAAAACACTGTATATTTTATTTGCTATATTAGAAAGCTCCATCTGATGTTGGACCGCTCCAATATCATAGGCTACTTTAGGCATTCCATATACTACGCAGCTTGCCTCATTCTGTCCAATAGTAATTGCGCCCGCCTGCCGCATCTCCAGAAGTCCCTTGGCGCCATCCCCGCCCATTCCTGTAAGGATTACGCCCACCGCATCTTTCTTCGCTGTCTTTGCCACCGAAGAAAACAATACATCCACTGAAGGACAATGACCGCTGACTTTTTCTCCGGCCTTACATTCCACCTGGTAAACTCCATTCACCTTCACCAGTCTCAGATGCTTATCTCCCGGTGCAATCAGTACCCGGCCCGGATAAACCCGGTCTCCCGTGGCTGCTTCCTTAACCGCCACCTGACATTGGTTATTCAAACGATTCGCATACATTTCCGTAAATCCCGGCGGCATATGCTGTACCACCACCACTCCCGGAATATCTTTGCGGAACTGGCTTACTACGTCAAAAATTGCCTCGGTGCCCCCTGTAGAAGCGCCGATGGCTACCACCATATCTTTCTTAATTCCCGTCCTACTGGTGACAGGATTTGCCTCCACACGCTTTAACTTTCCAACCTTTACTGTAGAAGCTATCTTAATTTTGGTTCCAAGCTCTTTCCTGAGAAATTCATCCATCTTCGATGGATTTACCCCCGTAGGTTTGCATACGAAATCAACAGCTCCTGCCTCAATAGCGTCAAAAACCCTGGCATCCAATGCACTGATTACCACGACCGGCAATGGATATTGAGGCATCAGTTTTCTTAAAAACTGTATCCCGTCCATTCTGGGCATCTCCACATCCAGCGTCATTACATCCGGGCGATACTCTATAATGGCATCCCGTGCCGCATAGGCATCTCCTGCCTGTGCCACCACTTCAATCAGGGGATCAGCCCTCAGGCTCTGTACCAGCAGACTGCGGAACATTGCGGAATCATCTACAACTAATACTTTAATCTTACGCATTCCTTTTTCCTGCTTTCTTTCCTAAATCTCTATTTCCGATATATTGACGGCATTACATACTTAAAATTTGTCCCCTTCCGGTCAACTGCTTCTGTGGTCCCCACAAACAAATAGCCTCCAGGTTCCAGATAGTCATATACTTTATGGAGAAGCTGCCGCTTTGTATCATCATCAAAATATATCATTACATTCCTCAGAAAGACTACATGAAACGGTCTTTTAAACGGAAACGGATTCATCAGATTAAATTGTCTGAAAATCACTTCATTTCTTAATTCCTGTGTTGCCTGGTATTCCTCTTCATTCACTTTTTTAAAATATTTTCTGCGCCATCTTTCCGGCAGCGGTTCAATCTGCTCGTGCAGGTATTTCCCCTTGCTGGCACGCTGCAGAACTTTGGTTGAGATATCCGTAGCAAGTATTTTTGTATCCCATCTGGGCTGCTCCATTCCAAAAAAATCCTGTAAAACCATGGCGATGGTATAAGGCTCTTCTCCTGTAGAAGAAGCCGCAGACCATATCCTCAGATCTCTCCTGCCCGCCTCTTTTACTTTCAGGTCCGGAAGAATCTCCCTTTGCAGAAACTCCAAATGTTCAAACTCTCTCATGAAATATGTATGGTTAGTAGTCAGGGCATTGATCAGATTCCGAGCCTCGTTACCACTGGGATTTTTCTCTACTTTCTCCATATACTCATCATAGCCGCTGTAACCATTCCTCAGAAGATAATTTTCCAATCTCCCATTTATCAATACCTGTTTCTCACTGAGATCAATCCCACTTGTTTTCTTTACATAAGCTACAACGCGGCGAAATTCACTATCCGTAATCATACTGTTACTCCTATATAAAAACCTTTGTTGATTACTTGCCACATCTTCATTATGATACTATATTTCTCATAAGTTGTCAATTATCGCGCTTGTTTCAGCTATGGCGGAGCTGCCTCTTTATTTTCAGAAAAACCTTCACAATCTCCGGATCAAAAAAGACATTGCTTTTCTCTTCAATAATTCTCAGGCTTTCCTGTTCATCACAGCCATTTTCTCTTCCTCCGTCTCCAATCAAGGTATCGTACAAATCTGCCACCATGGTAATTCTTGCCGAAAGAGGAATATCCTTGCCCGACACTCCCTGGGGATATCCGCTGCCATCCCAGCGTGCATGATGAAACCGGGCGATCTCAATTGCCATAGGCAGAAAACTGTTATTAGGAGTATTCTGGTATACACGTTCTAAAATCTGCGCCCCCTGGAGGGCATGATTTCTGGAATTCAAAAGATCCTCAATCCGAAAAGCCAGCGGCTTCATAAGAGGATCATCCGGAACCTGGATTTTCCCGATGTCATGAAGCCTGGACGCCACCTCTATGTTATCAATAAAACTCTCAGATATTTCTTCGTCAAATTCCGGGCTGAACTGAAGACCCTGCGCCAGCGTCCGGCAATTATACGCCACATTTTCCATATGGTTATCTGTCTCTGCATCTTTCTCTTCCGTCAGCGCTGCAAGGGCATACAGAATATTCTTCTGTTCATCTTCAATTCTTCTTGCCTGGCTGCTGATAACGCTGTGCAGCCTCCGGTTGCTCATTTCCAGCTCCTGCTGCATCTCATAAATTTTAAGGTGGTTCCTGACACGCATGGTCACTTCTGTCACCTCAAAAGGCTTGCCGATATAATCCACTGCCCCCAGTTTAAAACCGCGAACTTTATCTTCACTTGAATCTGCCGCTGAAATAAAGATAACAGGAATATCCCTTGTCACTGGGCTATCCTTCAAGCGTTCACAAAATTCATATCCATCCATTTCCGGCATAAAAACATCCAGAAGGATCAATTGGGGACGGCTCTCTGCAATCAGTGCTGCCGCCTCCGCTGCACTGGAGGCACACCTTGGAGTATACCCTATCCCTTCTATAATATTTTCCAGAATCATCAGATTGGCATCCACATCATCAACGATCACAATCTGCGCTCCACTGCCGGATTCTCTAGCATTTTCCATCTTATTTTCCTCCGATGTTCTCCATTAAGGCTGATTTCAAATTATTGTACTGCTCCATGCTCTTTTCATAATTTGCCTTTCTCACATTCATTTCCATACGGAACGCTGATTTCTTGACTTCCCTCGGCGCCTGCTCTACCAGCTCCTTAATGTTATGCGCAAAGGCCTCTGCCTTATCCCATGCTTCCACTTCCATGCATATAATCAGTTTCTCCATTTTATTTGCAATTTCCTGCTGGTTCTCTGGAGTTCCATACTGGAAAATCTTCTCCAGGTCATCATATTGCGACACATCCTGATTCTGGTTGATAAACTCAAACCGTTCGCCGGCTTTGCCCGCCTCTGTTCTGTTCTGGGACAAGTGCAGGCGGACAGAGAACGAAAAACTGCTTCCTTTTCCTTTTTCGCTGTCCAGATGTATGGTGCCATGCATCAGCTCAATCAATTGTTTGGTGATCGACAGCCCCAGTCCCGTTCCTCCGTACTTTCTGGTAATGGAAGCGTCTACCTGCGAAAAACTTTTAAAGAGTTTATCTTTCTCTTCCGGTGAAATCCCAATACCCGTGTCCGAAACCACAAAGAACAGCTCAATCTCATCGTCAAACTGTACAGTTTTGGTCACCTCGATGTTGATATAACCCACACTGGTAAATTTTACTGCATTAGACAGCAAATTATTCAAAATCTGTGTCAAACGCAGTTCATCTCCCACCAGATACTCTGGAATATTCTGGTCAATATTCACCATAATACGCAGTCCTTTGGCATTTATCGCCGTAATATTGGTTTCCACTGCATGATTTACCATCTGATAAAAATTAAATTCTTTCTGCTCAATTACAAACTTTCCAGCTTCCAGTTTGGAAAAATCCAGAATATTGTTGATAATCGCAGACATGTTTTCACAGCAGCGCAGAATAATATCCATCGTATTTTTTACATCTCCAGATACCCCTGCATCCAGAAGGTTGGTAACGTGTCCGCGAATTCCATTTACCGGTGTCCGAAGTTCATGTGTCACATTGGCCACAAATTCATTTCGTACCTTGATGGTCTCTTCCATCTCTTCTTTCATCCGCACAAGCTTACGCTCTGTCTCAATCCGCTTGGCAACATTGATCGCAAACAAAAGATAGCATTCCTCGTCTATCACTGTGGCCATCCGCACCGGAAAACAGGTTCCATTCTTCCGATACATCATTCCATCTTTCATCTTTTCCAGTATTTCCATAGAAAAACCTTCATTTTCCTGATGCAGCTCCCCAGGAAACAGCGCATCCATCTTTATATGCGTCAGCTTCTCTCCATATCCCAGTTCTTTTTCTGCCAGTGCGTTTCCATACAAAATTCTGCCCTGACTGTCAAATTTCAAAATAATCTCCAGGGATGCTTCCATAAACCGGTTAATATCTTCCCCCTGTAACACGTCCTGTTCCATCTTTCCACCTCTTTTTATCTGCCATATTCCAGTCCGTCTTTGGCTTTTCGACTTTAATTTTACTATTTTTAGTATAAGGTCTGACAAATAAGGTGTCAAGACTAAAGTACCGTGGTAAATAAAGGAATACAAGAATAAAAAAAATCCTGCTGCGCAGGATTCACCGCCTGCGGCGGGTCGCTTTAGCATGACAAGGTCCTTCCTATAAGAGAAAAAAACCCAACTCCTGCTGCTGCAAGAATTGAGTTTCTCAAAAAATAATGCCGGCGACCGGAATCGAACCGGTACGATGTCGCCACCACAGGATTTTAAGTCCTGCGCGTCTGCCAGTTCCGCCACGCCGGCAACAATGGGACCTACAGGGCTCGAACCTGTGACCCTCTGCTTGTAAGGCAGATGCTCTCCCAGCTGAGCTAAGATCCCACGTATTACTTGCAGTGAGTGTCAAGAATATAAATCCTCACCGCAAACGACCCAGAAGGGACTCGAACCCTCGACCTCCGCCGTGACAGGGCGGCGCTCTAACCAACTGAGCCACTAGGCCATATATGCATCATAGTTAATAAAATGGACCTTCGGGGACTCGAACCCAGGACCGACCGGTTATGAGCCGGTTGCTCTAACCAACTGAGCTAAAGGTCCAAGTTGATTTTATCAACACAAGCCGATGATCGGACTCGAACCGATAACCTGCTGATTACAAATCAGCTGCTCTGCCAATTGAGCCACATCGGCATATTATTAACTATGGAAATGACTCCTACGGGAATCGAACCCGTGTTACCGCCGTGAAAGGGCGATGTCTTAACCGCTTGACCAAGGAGCCTCAGATAAAATTCTTATCCAATAAGCTTTTATCCTTACTGACGCTGCATCAGCAACGCATTTATATTATCATAAGTCTCTACAGATTGCAAGTACTTTTTTCATTTTTTTGATTCAGGTGTCAAAAGGTGGTATTATAAATTGCCAGCTTCATTTTATTTCACTACCTTTTGACACCCGAATCTTTTTTTGTAATAAAACGTCACCATTCACAGCCAGGAATGCGCATAGGCTGCGCATTCCGTAAGAATATGATTTTGAAGTGCGGGACAGTTATTTCAACTTGTCAATTTTACAGAACCCGGTCTTTACCGTCCCACTTTGGATGTACTGCACATACAGCCACATTTCTTCCTCCGTTTGAGTATAATATCCATAGCATTGAACCTGTGCATTCTGCGCTATTTCAGCAAGAGCCATGCTATTCTCGCCAGCTCCAGAATAAAGCTGAATCTTATCCGTACTAACATAAGTTCCAGCAACTTTATCGTCTTTGGACTGAGCATATTCCACTCGTTCCGTGTCAGCCTCATCATAATGATCAATTGCAGAGGCATTGTCTGCCATCATCTCATCGGTTGTAATCTCCATCCCGGCAGCACCCTCTTCCTGTACCTCATCAGCCGGGGCAAAACACACTGTCGCTGGCTCTTCCACACAAGAATCACATTCTATGGGATATTCTTCTTCCCCGTCATAATCTACTGCTATTTCCCAGTTTCCGTCTATATCCTCTGTTTCGTCTTCCTCCCAGTCTGCATCCTCTACTGTGTCTTCCTCTTCCCAGTCTGCATCCTCTACTGTGTCTTCCTCTTCCCAGTTTGCATCCTCTACTGTGTCTTCCTCTTCCCAGTTTGCATCCTCTGCTGCATCTTCCTCTGCTTCCTGCTCTATGACGCTGCCGCTCTCCTCTTCCGCATTCATCTCTATGGCATCGACGTTCTCATTCCGTTCTATGCCGGCGGCATCTGCAGGTATTACAGGTGCTCCCACAGAAGCTGCCAGCAATAATGTTATCATGGCTTTTCTCATTCTCATAATCTGACTCCTTTCATAAAAACCAAACCTTTTAACTGCTTCCATTAACTAGGAGTCCTGATGAAGCTGTTTTGTTGCATTTTTATCCATTTTTTCTTTTTGCAGAATTATACAATTCTTACCCCTTTTTTAATAACCATCTTCAAATTCAAATCCTGATCCAGCAATACCAGGTCTGCTTTCTTGCCAGAAGCAATAGAACCATACTCCTCAAAAGCTCCCAGTGCTTTTGCCGGATTCATAGTGGCACAGGCAACTGCTGTCTCCAATGGAATTCCCATCTGTTTCACCGCAGTTCTCATGCAGTCCATCAGATTAGTGGCAGAACCTGCTAAAGCTCCATTAGAGGCAAGAACTGCACGGTTTCCGACTACATCCACCTCCAGGCCTCCCAGCAGGTAACGTCCGTCCTGCATCCCTGTGGCACGTATACTGTCACTGATCAATATCATTCGTTCTTGTCCCATCATCCTAAAAGTTGCCCGGACAACAGAAGGATGAATGTGCACCCCATCACATATCAGTTCCGCGTTCACATGAGGGCTGTCTGCCACTGCTCCTACAACTCCAGGTTCCCGATGTGTAAAAGGCGGCATCGCATTGTACAAATGTACTGCATGGTTTGCCCCGGCACGGAAAGCTGCAAGAGCCGTATCATAATCGGCATTGGTATGAGCAAGTGAAATATTTACCTTCTGTTTCATTTTTTCAATAAAAGACAGAGCGTCCGTGGTGCGCTCAGGGGCAATCCCCACAAATTTCACCAGTCCCTGCGAAGCATCCAGAAACTGCTGGCAGATATCCTCATTGCAGGAAATAATGTGCTGTTGGTCCTGCGCTCCTTTTTTCTCAATACTGATAAAAGGGCCTTCCATATTGATGCCCAGCAAATCTGCTGCCAGAACATTTGCTTCTTCCGCGCCTTTTTTATAAGAAGCAGCCGTAGATAAAATCTGTTTCAGTTCTTCCACAGGAAGGGTCATGGTCGCCGGACAGATACTAGTCACTCCTACAGACGCCTCATATTTCGCAATCTCTGCAATTGCCTCCTCTGTTCCATCGCATAAATCATATCCTTTGCAGCCGTGAAAATGAATGTCAATCAAGCCAGGAATGGCATAACATCCTCCTCCGTCTATTATTTCCTCCTGCATGTCTTCTTTCCCGGATATGGAAACAAACCGCCCTTCACAAATGGCAATCTCTCCCTCCTGAAATGTCTTTTCTACTGTATAGACTTTCACATTTTTAATAATCATCGTCTTTTACTCCTTCCAACGCCCGCAGCGTATGATCATGAAACGTTTCTTTTTGATATTTGTCCAGCTCCACATAGCAGGAATAAATAATATCTATCATGACCAGCACCGGAAACTGCGGTGAAATCACATTGCCATAATTGAGATGTTTTAAAGAGGGGATCAGCACAACTTCGTCGCAGAATTGATCAAATTCCATTTTGTTGTGAGCTGTAATCAATACGGTTTTTGCTCCTCTCTTATTGGATTCCCGAAGAAAATACAAGACAGATTCCTGTTCTCCACTGATGCTGATTCCAAAAATCAGGCTTCTCTTATCCCGAAACACCGTCTGCATACGCATAATATCTGTATCTTTTACAGAATTGATATCCACGCCGATTCTCATAAACCGCATTTCCATCTCATCCGAAGCAAACCCAGAACTTCCCGTTCCGCAGACAAAAACTCTCTCTGCCTTATTTAAATATCTGGCAATCCTGCCTGTCTGAGCCTCGTCCATCAGACTGTAAGTTTTATTTAAAAGCTCTTGATACGCATTTAATACTTTCCGTGTATTGCCAGTAATAGACTCACGTTTTTCTACAAATGTCTTCTCATACTGGTAGACAAATTCCCGATATCCACGGTAACCACATTTTTTTGCAAAGCGTGACAGGGAGGCTTCCGACACAAACAGTTTTTCTGCCACTGCTTTCGCCGACAAATCCACTTTCTTGCGGTTCTGTATAAAAAAATCCGCAATGCTTCTCTCTACGGTTGTAAAATTATCATAATTGGATTCAATCATTGGCACTACTGATTTTACATAATACTCCATATTACCTAACCCTTTTCCCTGTCACAACTCTGCACCGAACGGCCTTACTCTTTTTGGCGGCAGTTTTGGAAATGGTAAAATGCCCCCAGCATTCCAGCATCATTTCCATGTCTTGCAAAAGCAAGTTTCATATGACTGGCAATCTCTGGAATCAGATACTTTGCAACAGCTCTCTCGATCCGTTCTCTCAGGTAATCTTTCTGTTCCATAATGCCACCGCCTAACACAACAATCTCCGGATTCAGAACATAGCATATATTGGCAATCCCCTGACCCAGGACGTCTGTCATTTCGTCAATGGCCCGGATACATAACTCATCATTTTTCTTTGCAGCTTCAAAAATATGGTACCCATTCCAGCGTTCTATCGGTTCCTTTTTCCACTCTGACACTTTCCTGCCCAGGATACTGGCAGCGCCCAAAGTCTGAAAATCTCCGCCCGGCAGATTCATATATCCCACTTCACAGGCACTGCCGCTGATTCCCCGGAATATTTCCCCATCCATCACAATGCTGCCGCCGATTCCTGTCCCCACAGTAAGCATAAGGATAAGCCTGCGGCCCATTGCCGCCCCGGAATGATACTCCGCAAGTCCGGCACAGTTCACATCATTTTCTACTTCACAGGGAATCCGAAATTGATTCTCCAGCACCTTTTTATACTCTGTCCCTGTATAATCCGGAATCAGCGGCGCTGAATGAACAATTGTTCCTGTCTTTATATCCACAATCCCTGCTGTGGAGATACAGATTCCGCAGATTTTTTCCTGTGTCTGAAACTTTTCAACAATTTTCTGTACCTTTTCCAGTATCGCCGGTCCGCCTTTGTAAGCCTCTGTATTCATAACATTCCTGTTTAAAATCTGGCCATCCTGCCGTACGATTCCATACTTTATCGCTGTCCCGCCTATATCAATACTTACATACTTTTTCATACTGTTCTCTGCATCTTTCATTATAATATATTGTTATACGCTCCGCAATCTTTCCATAACACTTTTCTGTGCAAAGTGTTCACATCATAAAATGATGTGAACTTTTTGGTAATATAAAACTGCAATTTACGGAAACTCAAGAATCTTATATCTTTACTTTAAAAATTGCCTTCTTCACTTCTTCCGGTTCTTTTACCGCTACTGCAGTCCGGTGCGCGTCGCTGGGATAGCATACAAGAAAATCACCCGGCGTCAATATCACCGAACCGTTTTTATCTCCCTCCATAGGAAGAAAATCATCTTTCGGAACATACGCCCCAAGCTGCATATTTTCAATAAAATTTACATCAATCTGCTCTCTGCCAAAAAGACTTACGTGGACGTCCAGATAATCCTTGTGTGCTTCCCAAAAACGGTTCTCTGGATCTGTTGTGGCATATTCCACAATATTTACAAAAAACCGGTCTCCGTCAATCTCATGGCACCCCTTTTCCCAGGAAGCCAGATCATGCTCGTTCAAATATGCAAAACACTTTTTAACGGATTCTTCCAAGAAGGAGATTTCCCACATTTGATTAATATTTCCAAAAATCATCTTTTTTCCTCCTACGATTTATAAATAGTGGTATTAGGCGCCGGCAGGGAATCGTCTCCCTTTATCTTTCTCCAGAGAATGCTTGCCGGAATCCCCACAACCAGTGAGACTGCAATGGAAATTATGGAATAAGACCAGATGGTAACAGCTTCTGCCGGAACAAAATATTTGATAAATACCATCACTGCTGTGGCAGCAATAAATGCAGCTGCCGCGCCAAAGGTATTTGCTTTCTTTGTAAATGCTCCCAGAATAAACATTCCAATCAGGATGCCGAGTACCAGGCCCATAAATCCATTAAACCACTCATATGCAGATTTTACTCCGCCATTTGCAAGAACCATTGCTACGATAATCGCAAATACTCCAACAGCAAGAGAAACGTACTGTCCAATTTTTGTCTGCTTTTCAAAACTTAATTCTTTCTTGCTGAGGCGTGCCTGGATATCCAGCGTCCAGCTTGAAGCAACAGAATTCAGACCTGTTGACAAGGTAGACTGTGATGCTGCATAGATTGCTGCCAGAAGAATTCCGGTAATGCCGACCGGCAGTTCAAAGGCAATATAAGAGGCAAAAAGCTGATCCTGCGCCGCAGCCGGGGGAAGCGTATTCTGCTGATAAAATACATACAGGCCTGTTCCAATCAGATAAAATACCGTTGCAATAAAGATGGACAATGCGCCGTTTGTCAGCATCATTTTATTCAGTTTTTTCGTATCTGTGGTTGTGGTAAATCGCTGCACAATATCCTGGCTTGACACATAAGAGCCCATGGTATTAAATCCAGCTCCCACAATCATGATAAATACGCTGTCTTTTAAGATATTGGGATTGAAAATCGGCTGGTCTGGAGCAAGAAACTTTCCATCTGCCAACGCGCCAAACACTGCTCCCATGCCCCCGTTAATATGGGCAACCAAAAATACCAGTGCAAAGGTAACTCCAATCAGCAGCACAGAACCCTGAATAAAATCGGTCCATAATACGGATTTCAATCCGCCTGTATAAGAATAAATAATTGCGATTACACCCATAATGATGATCAGCAGATTGATATCTATTCCCGTAAGACTTCCCAAAACCATACAGGGAAGATACATGATAATGGACATACGCCCTACCTGATAAATAATGAACATCACTGCTCCTAATATCCGCAGGCCTTTGCTTCCGAACCTAAGCTCCAGATAATGATATGCCGTATCAATATCCAGCTTGCTGTAAACGGGCAGGAAAAAGCGGATGGTAAGAGGAATTGCCAGCAGCATGCCAAGCTGAGCAAACCACATAATCCATGTTCCTGCATAGGAATTTCCCGCCAGGGACAAAAATGAAATAGGGCTCAATAATGTGGCGAATATGGACACAGAAGTAACCCACCAGGGTACCGTGCCATCTCCTTTGAAATACTCTTTTCCCTTCATATCCTTTTTGGCAAAATGAAGACCGGCAAATAATACTGCTGCCAGATATACAATCAAAATAATCAGATCAATTACTGTAAATCCCTGCATAGCTTTATCCTCCTTGTTTTTACTTAAAGGTAAGTCTCTTTTGCAGCACGTATCATTTCCGCTGCTTCTTTGACAATCGCCGTATCATCTTCTGTCAACGCCGGAAGAGGCTTTCTTACACCGCCCAGTTCCAGATTCTCATTGATTTTAAGGATGCCCTTAATCACACCGTACATATTGCCTTTTGCCGAACACATTTTATAAATAATTTCATTGACTGCATATTGAATTTCCCTTGCCTTTTCCATTTCTCCGGTTTTTACATATGCATCCATTTTCAGAAACAGTTCCGGCATTGCCCCATAAGTTCCGCCGATCGCTCCTTCTGCGCCAATCACACGGCCGCTGATAAACTGCTCGTCAGGACCATTGAAAATAATGTAATCGTCTCCTGCATCAGCATGAAACATTTGAATATCCTGCACTGGCATGGAGGAATTTTTAACACCGATAACCCGGGGATTCTTCCTCATCTCTGCAAACAAGTTCAGGGTCAGGGCAACTCCTGCCAGCTGAGGAATATTGTAAATAACAAAATCTGTATTAGGAGCTGCGCTGCTGATATCATTCCAATACTGCGCAATTGCATGCTCCGGCAGATGGAAATAAATTGGCGGAATTGCCGCAATCGCATCTACACCCAGACTCTCAGCGTGACTTGCAAGCTCCATGCTGTCTTTTGTATTGTTACATGCCACATGGGCAATGACTGTAAGTGACCCCTTTGCAATTTTCATTACATTTTCCAGAACTATTTTCTTATCCTCTACACTCTGATAAATACATTCACCCGATGAACCATTTACATAAACTCCCTTAACCCCTTTTTTTATAAAATACTTTGTTAGTTCCTGTACACCCTCCGGGCTGATATTGCCCTCCTTGTCATAACATGCATAAAACGCCGGGATTACACCTTTGTACTTGTCAAGATTTCTCATAATACTCTTCTCCTTTTCATTCATTGGTTACTGTCTGCAGCAGTATATAATTTTTATTTAAGAACTTCTGAAAATGATTTTGTTATAAGCTGCGGCCTCGTGATCGCGGACCCCACCACCACACTAAAAGCACCTAACTCAATCACCCTTTTTACCTTCTCTGGCGTATTAATATTCCCCTCTGCAATCACCTTGTGCTTGACGCCTGCAAGAATCTCCTTTAGAATTCTGAAATCATCCGCCTCAATTTTATCTTCCTTACTCTGAGGTGTATAACCAACCATGGTTGTGCCGATAAAATCAAATCCCAGCTGATCTGCATGAAGCGCCTCTCCAATGGTGGAACAATCCGCCATCCAGAGCTGATTGGGATATTTTACCCTGATTTGATGAAAGAAATCATCCAGCGCCAGCCCACCCGGCCGAAGAGCGCCAGTCGCGTCAAGCGCGATAATCTCTGGCTTTACTTCCATCAGCTCATCCACTTCTTTCATAGTTGGTGTAATGTAGACTTCGCTGTCTTCATAATCTCTCTTCACAATTCCAATAATAGGAAGCCCTGTCCTGGATTGAATCTCGCTGATATCCTCCCTGGTATTGGCACGGATGCCATATGCACCTCCTTCCTTAGCCGCCAATGCCATTCTTCCCATAATAAATGAAGAATGCAGAGGCTCATGTGGTAACGCCTGACAAGACACAATCAATTTTCCACGCAGGCTTTCTACTCTGTTCTCCGTCATCTGTTTGCCCTCCTTTTCTGTAACATAAGTATATCAACTATGATTTTATTTTCAATATATTTTTACCTCTTTGAAAGTTCTTTCATCCTTTTCCAAATGTCCTTACTTTTTCCTCTTCAAACTTCACTGTTCATTGGTAATTTTGTATAAAACATTGTTCTTTCTTTCCGTCTTTGAAAGTGTTTCCATTTATCACGATTTTTATTGAAAATATTATTTTTGATGTTATACTTAAAGAAAAAAGACATTATAAACAGAGTTTTCAAGCATCAACCCCTGTATGTTTGTAAACCAGCAAATCCTTCGATATAATCAAAGGCACCTATAAATGTCTAAAAGAAAGGAATTTAAATTTTATGAAAATATGCAGAGCAAAAGATTATAAAGATTTAAGCCGAAAAGCAGCAAACATAATTCGTGCTCAGGTTGTAATGAAACCTGACTGTATCCTTGGACTCGCCACAGGTTCTTCTCCAATAGGCACTTATGAAAAGTTAATTGAATGGTATAAAAAAGGAGATTTAGATTTTTCCAGAGTGTCCAGCATCAATCTGGATGAATACAAAGGACTTAATCGTGAAAATAACCAGAGCTACCGCTATTTTATGAATACAAATTTCTTTGACCACATTAATATTGACAAATCACGCACCTTTGTCCCAGATGGATTAGAACCCGATTCTGAAAAGGCCTGCAGAGACTACGATGAAATTATTGAGAACTGCGCGGGTGTTGATCTGCAGCTTCTTGGGCTTGGTCATAATGGCCATATCGGATTTAACGAGCCCTCCGACACATTTCCCAGCGGCACTCACTGCGTAGACCTTACTCCCAGTACGATAAACGCAAATAAGCGTTTCTTTGACTCTGAGGCAGATGTGCCTCGCCAGGCGTACACCATGGGAATCAGAAGCATTATGCTTGCCAAAAAAATAGTTGTTGTTGTGAGCGGCAAAGAAAAAGCTGAAATCCTCAAAAAAGTCATTTGCGGCCCTATTACCCCACAAGTTCCAGCTTCCGTTCTTCAGCTTCATGGAGATGTAACTATTGTAGCTGATGAAGACGCCTTGTCACAAATTAAATAGGAGATGACAAAAACTGATGGGCTTGTCGGTTAATACCGATTTTTAAGGCTTCTATACCAAAACAAGCATATCCCACAGGGTTCCGTGTTTTCAGCAAAGGAACTTCTGGTGGATATGCTTGTTTTTTAACCCGTCTGCTTATTTGACGCTTACCTTATTTCATAACGTTTCTCCTTACGCAACCTGATGTTTTTTAAATCCTAATTTCGCTAACGGCAGCATAATTATTATTAAAAAAGCATATACGATTGCCCTTACAGTGAGTGCGTCTAAAACCAGGCCGCCGAATTGGTATGAAATATATTTGCCGAATTCCGGCATTGTAGAGCGGTATGGCAGCAAAAACAATGTCAGATTATACGCTCCGGTTGTTCCGTTCGGCGTCAGGAACATGGGAATGAACAGTACGGGAACAAGGATAATCAGCACAAGATAAGGACTTTTCACTTTTGCAGACAAAAGGAGCGTCAGTCCAATCATGGCAACGAGCACCAGATAAACAATGCCAATATTGATAAGAACAGCTTGTAAAAATGTAAATGGGTAAGGGATTACCGTATTTGCAATCTGCAATGGAAGATTCCAGCCATCTGCTCCAAACGCTGCAAGCGGCCCAATACATGCCACAGCAATATGGAGTATAAACGCAGCCGTTCCAAATAAAAGCGATGCCGTGATTTTGGCTGTTGCCAGTTTTGTTTTTCCATACTTTGCAGATAAAATTACCGCATCTGTTCCCGACTGATATTCACCCGAAAAAACAGGGGCAACCACAATGCAGATGGCCAATAGTGAGAACATCAAAAGTTCAAAGCTGCTTATAATGACTTCCCATCCTCCGTAATATCCATATTGCAGAGGCGTGTTTACCCTGCCCGCCATACTGCCCCAATACTCCTTTTGTTCCTGGGATAACGCCCGGGATGAATCGCCCAGCAGCGTTTGTATCTTCGCTTCCATCGCCTGATAAAAGGACGCCCCGTCTTTTATATCCAAATCAGGGAGATTGTTATAACCCAAAATTTCGTTTGGCTTACTGTAAGTGTTTGCAATCAGGTTAAGCAATTTTTCCCGTTGTGCAACTTTATTCCAATAGGCATCGCCAATTAAAAACTTCTCATTTCCGTCATATCCTACATTATCAGGGTTTTCAAAAAGCCCCTGCACTTCCCGAATTGTTTCAGCAACATACTCTTCAGACAAAGGAACAGACAACTCTGCAGACTGCTCCTTTTCCCAGGCAATTCCCTCTGCCCCTTTTATGACGCCATCCTGATTATATATTTGATATTGCATAACGGGCAGCCCGAAAAGAAATCCCGTTAAAATCAAACTGACTGCCATAACGATTAAGGTAGACTTTTTACGCAGTATTTTCAAAAACTCATATTTTACCAACATATTACCTTTCCTCCTGCCTCTTGGTTTCTTCACCAAAATAATACAAAAATAAATCTTCCAAACTCGGCTCTACAGACTGTGCATCTTCCCTCGGCGCAGATTCCTCTATTATACGAAGCCGCACCATATTGTTTTCGTGATGAAGGTTCACAACAGAAAAATCCCTGCTGTATTTTGCAGCAGTCCTTTCATCAACTAAGAGCTCCCATACTTTGCCTCTGATACTGTCTGTAACCGTATCCATCCCCTCCTGCAGAAGAAAGCTTCCTTGCTTCATCATTAAAATGGTATCTGCAATATAAGAAACATCAGAAACGATATGGGTGGATAAAATAACAATCTTTTCTTTTGCAAAATTTGAAATAAGATTGCGGAAACGCACTCTTTCTTTGGGGTCAAGTCCTGCCGTAGGTTCATCCAATATCAGGATAGACGGGTTGTTCAGTTCAGCCTGTGCGATTCCGAGACGCTGTTTCATCCCTCCAGAATAGGACTTTATCTTTTTATCTGCCACATCGGCCAGGTTTACCATCTGGAGTAAATCCTCTGTCCGATTTTTTGCCTTCTTTTTATCGAGCCCCTTCACTGCCGCCATATACAGCATAAATTCACGGGCGGTGAAATCAGGATAAAAGCCAAAATACTGCGGCATATACCCCAGGCGAGTATAATACCTCTCGCCTAATTGTCCGATTGTTTTTCCATTTAAACGGATGCTTCCCGAAGTTGGTTTCAGAACACCGCATATCATCCGCATCAGCGTTGTCTTGCCCGCACCGTTTGCGCCAAGCAGCCCATATACCCCCGGCACTAAATTGGCGTTTACATTGTTGACAGCACATTTTTCTCCGTACTGCTTTCTTAAATCTTGCAACTGTAATTCCATACAAAACCTCCTAATAATAGAACAAAGCGGACAAGTCCGCATCAACTCCCTAAATCCCTCATTCATGAGGGACTTGGACGGTTTGCCGCACCGAGTGCAGTCGCTTCAGCGACATATTTCTTCTTGCACGAGTGCGGATTTGTCCTAAGGGGTACCGTGCTTGCACGGGGGATTCCTTAGGACAGTTAGATTCTGTTTTTTATCTTATAGGAAGGCACTTTCACGCTTTAGTGTGACAAGGTTTTTCCTAATAAGATAAAAAAATAGATGACCTTGCTATTAGCATAAATCATCTATCTTAGGCAGTGCTTTTTTGTATCTTAATTTCATCTTAAGTTATCTCTATACCCTCTGGGGAACATATGCCATTCAGCAATTAAGGAAACTTAAGTTATTGATTCTCCAAAGGAAGAACGATCGTAAACCGTGTCCCTTCCCCTTGTTTGCTTGTAACCGTAATATTTCCATTGTGGAGTGTTATAATCTGTTTTGCAATCGCAAGTCCAAGACCGCTTCCCTCTGGTTTTTCTTTCGTGTTTGTCCCTCTGTAATACCTGTTAAACAGTTCCAGCCGTTCCTTATCACTCATACCTGTTCCGTTATCGGAAATACAAATCCATATTCCATGTGTTGAGCCCAGACCTATACTGATTGTCGCTTTTGTTTCGGGTGGGTTATGTGTCAGCGCATTGATGATAAGATTATTCACAGCACGTCGCAATAAATCAATGTCAATGCAGACCTCACATTCCTGAATATCGCTTTCAAACTCGATACTTCGATCAGAGAAGGCGGGATCATTTATAATATCAATAACCAGTTCTTTCAGGAAACGCACAAAGCGTACCGTCTGTGGGTGGTATGGCACTGCACCTGAATCCAGCTGATAGGTCAGTTTTAAATCGTTAATCATTTTTTCTGTATAATTCACATTTTTTAAGATAATTCTACCATATTCCTGTATAACTTCACCGTCAGGAGCAGGATTGTCCATAAGTAATTCTGCATAGCCCTTAATTGGTGAGAGCGGCGTTTTCAAATCATGCGTAATATTGGCAATCCACTCTCTGCGTAACCGTTCCGTATCCTGCCAAACCTTATCACTGCGGCAGATTTCTGTATCCATCCTGTTAAGTGCCCCATAAATTTCTCTGAATACTCCTTTTTCAGGCAGCGGGGTATAGAAACGCATTGAAATATCCCCAATACCTTTTGCTATTTTACCGAGATGTCCGGTAAGCCAAAAACCATAACAGATCACGAACAGAAGAACAGAACACAAAATGAAGAATATTCCCATGCGGAACAATGGAGAAAGCCGCCCCACATTCTCTCCATTATAATAAAGCATATGCTTCCCTATCGCATAAGGAAACCCAATCAAATAACTCCACGTTTCTTCAGAATTTTTATAACTGTCAACAAAAACGGTATTTCCCTGCTCATAGGCACCTGTGCTAAGTGAAATCAGTTCAGATGCAGAGTATCTGACTGGATAACTCTCAGGTTTATTATGGCAAAAAATTTCCTGTCCTGTTTCGTCAATGACCTGAAGCCACAGCCCGTATTCATCCAGCCGCTGCAGCCCTATTTCTTCTATTTTAATTTTCCCGTTATCATTCTCTATCCATACTGAAAAATTATCTGTAAATCTATCTGGCCACGACGCCAGGCTCAGACCTTCCGGCTCAGTGATTCCGAAAATGTAGTAGAACATTCCGATTGCAATAACAACAGCAAAAAGAAATAATACTGACACGAAAACAAATATTCTTATAAATGGACTTCGTTTCTTTTTATTTCTCATATGGATTTACCAACTTATAACCTAAACCTTTCATCGTGATAATATATTGAGGCGCTGCGGGATTTTCCTCCAACTTTTCACGCAAATGGCGGATGTGTACCATCATCGTATTATCACATCCAAAACTGTCCTCACCCCAAACAGTTTCATATAAACGTTCACGGCTGATTACCCGCCCTAAATTCTCCGCCAAATACCGTAAAATCTCAAATTCCCGCGCGGTTAGTCCAATTTCCTTGCCGCTCTTTATTACCCTGCAGCCGTCAGTGTCTATCATCAGCTCACCGATTTTAATAGAAAAATCCTCTATAGGAGCTTGACTGTATTCCATACGGCGCAGCCCGGCTTTCACCCTGTACGCTATTTCTTTTGGACTGAATGGCTTTGTGACATAGTCGTCGCCGCCGACAGCTAAGCCAAGTATTTTATCCAATTCATCATTTTTAGAAGAAAGAAAAATAACCGGACAATGAGAAAATTCCCGGATCTGTTTACACACTTCATACCCGTCTATATCCGGCAGCATAACATCTAAAATAATAATATCTGGCTGAATTTCCCTGCATGTTGTTACAGCCAGCATCCCTTTATCAACTTTAACAATGTTATGAAACCCCTCTATGTTTAGTGCTTTTTCAAGTAATCCTAATATATCTGACTCATCATCTACGAGCATAATTTTATATTTATTCACTTAACAGTACTCTCCTTTTATTTCTAGTACAACGAAAATTAAGTCTTTGATATATTCACGCAGGATAATTGTTTCAGATACAAGGAAGAAAAACGACGGCGTAGCGGTGGCTACGGCTAGGTTTTCTGACATAGTAGCTGGACAATTAGGCAAGTGAAGATGTTAATTACTTAATATTCGTTGTACTAGTGTTCCGTCATGTTGCCGAAATCCATTCAGTCCGTATCTGCAAAACTCGATCTGGCCTTTAATGAAAATGCTGTCCTTTTTGTCCACCGATTATCCTGTATAGATTGCGTCTATCCGCTTTTTCATTTGTCGCTCCTTTTCTTACAAAAAGAGACGGAGCTGCTGACTGTCTTATTATACCGCCAGCAGCCCCGCAAATCAATTGCAACTCCCACAGGATATTCCTTTTCAGACGGCTATTCTTTTTTCAAAAGGCTTGTCATCCATGAACAATCCTAAGTCCATACTTTTTTGACCGCCTGTGCCGTATGTCCAAGAAGTAGAAAATCCGGCTGAAAACCTCACTATTTCCACGCTCTCGGAATCGTGATATAATAAGTGGCACAAGCGATTATGATAAAATCTGGAGGGATATATGAATACACCGCAGTTGGAAACCGAAAGGCTTATTCTAAGAAAATTTACAGAAAATGATATAGATGCGCTGTACTTAATATTGATTGATGAAGATGTCAACACTTTTTTACCGTGGTTCCCCTTGAAAAACATAGAGGAAGCAAGAGCTTTTTTTGAAGCACGATATGCGGCAGAGTATAGAAAGCCGCAAGCCTATGCTTATGCTATCTGTTTGAAAGAGGATAATTATCCGATTGGCTATATAAAAGTTGAAATGGACGAAAGTCATGATTTTGGCTATGGGCTCCGGAAAGAGTTCTGGCACCAGGGAATTGTTACGGAAGCCGGGAAAGCAGTTGTTGCGCAGGTAAAAAAAGATGGCCTGCCCTTTATCACAGCGACACATGACATAAACAACCCCCGGAGCGGTGGCGTTATGAAGCAAGTGGGTATGCAATATCAATATTCTTATGAGGAACAATGGCAGCCCAAAAATTTTCTGGTCACTTTCAGAATGTACCAGCTAAATTTTGACGAAAAGAACAGCCGCGTTTTCAAAAAATATTGGAACAATTCTGCTGTGCATTTTGTAGAAACAGATATTTAGTTTTTGGGCGAAATAGACAGGAAAAGCGGGAGGGGGGACAATGCCCTGCTGTGTGAATTGTCGGCGCACCCAGATTTTCCTCGGCTTATGAACGAAACAGCCCTGTCCCTGCGGGAAACCTACAGGGACTATTTTTCAGCGTCCCATAGGATAGCCCGCTGAAAGGACCGCTGCAAGCCAGAACCGCCGTCCAGACATTCTATTTAGAGAGAACACAGATGTTACTGCTTATTGCGTATTGTCAATCTCTCTTAAACCTGGTAACAAAATGCGGCAGGAGCAACGATGATAATGGCAATTCCACAAATGACAAACCACTTCTCATTACCAAGACGCTCCCACAAATGTAAAGACGCATTCTTTTTACCTCCTTCATCGCTTACGGTTCGTCATTTATATATGAAATTTCATTATCTACCAAATCATACGTTTCTTTAGAAACCGTATAGACTCCGTTGTCCGTTTGCTCAATAAAATATTTCCCCTCATCTTCATATAAAAATAACCTGCATATCACATTCCCGTTACAGATAAAGTCTGCATTGATAATGTTTTCCACATGGACTGGCGTACCTATCCCGCCGCTCTTCGTCTTAGGTTTTATCTCTTCTAAAATATCCAAGATACCTTCCATATCCTCTTTGCTGCTTATCACGACTGGACTGTCAGAATTCTTTTTGAGAGAGATATGTTCTACCGCATCGCTGTCTGGCAGCTCAAGTTCATAAGCCAGTTCTTTTGCCTCTGTAAAATTAGGGACGACCGGGTTGCCTTTTTCCTTGAATTTCACATTATAAAATCTGTCTGCTTTTTCATCATAGAGTAATACATTATCAAAATTACAGATTGGCAGATCCTGTTCCTTTTCTGTCGTTAATGTTTCATCCATTTGACCTGGCCGGACAGTATACTCCTCCATAGCAACCCCAAAGATTGTATATTCAGGCATATATGCCGTTATCAGCATTTGCGTATCAGAGACTTTCAGAGAATATGCCTCATCATCGTTTATGTTCATATCCGTATAATGAGATACTGCTTCGTTTAAGCGATCAACGATCATTTGTTCAGCAGGCTTATTTTTTGTCAAAAGCCAAATCCCTACGATTCCAACCAATACGATACCCGTTATAACCATTAATATTTTCTTTTTCATAGCAGCGCTCCTGAAATTATTGACTCCTGTAAGGCCGGATGTGCCTGCGTTTTTTATGAAGCCAGTGTGCTATACCATTATTTGACCCCAGATCTGACGCCGGATGCTTTCTAAATAGTATATCCTGCTAAAATCATTGCAAACAGCATAATTAAGTTTAAAACCAGTTTAAAGCATATATACATTTTCTGTATCCTCAAAAAAGTTATCTATTTTGCCTGTATCATTTTCAAAAACTTCTTATCATTAAATTGTTCATTGGTAAGAAATTCTCCCTTGTAAAACATCACGTAAGATGTACATGGGCTTGGCAGAGCCTGTGCCTGTTCTTTGGTTTGAATATGAATTGCCTTAAACGGAATATCATTCTCCAAAGCAGTCTGTTCAACAACCGGTACATATTTGCCATTGAAAGGGCATTGGTTTGTATAGTACAGAACATAACCCTCTTCTTCAATATGCGGATGTCTTGCTGATTCCGTAAATTGGGGAATGACAGCCTTTTCATCAAAAGGGAAATACATAAGATTGATTCCGGCATCTGATACATCAGCAACCTCAAATCCTTTATGCAGTAAGTGTTTCGGATCAGACAAAAATGGTTTCTTCTTTGCAGAAGAAAGAATGCAAAGCCCCGATTTGCCTTTTTCTTTGGAATCTTTGATACACTCATTCAGCAAATCATTTGCATAACCATGCCCTTTGAATGAACCTGATACCCAGAAGCAGTCTATATACATATAGTTTTCCGCAATAATAGGAACCCATGCATTTTCTGCCAGAATATACTCAATAAAGCATTTTCCTCTCTCTTTGCTTTTCAAAAAAACAAGCCCGTCGTCAAAGCATTTCATCATCCACGCTTTTTTTGAAGATACCTGAACATCTTTGTTGTTCGATATGGCACAGCAAATATGTTCTTCCTCAATATTGTCTTTTGTTACCCGTATATATTCCATTTGATTTTCCTCCGAAATTTATATTTGCGGCATAGGTGCAACGTAAAAGCCTAATTTATGAAAATTATACCACTCAACTATTTTTTCTTCGCTTGAAACTTTTAACGCCAATAAAATTTCTTTTGCGAATTCCATTGGAGCCGTTCCATTGGCTGTTATAATATTTTTATCACGAACCGCCTGTTTTGCGATATATTTTGCTTCTCCAGCATAAGCAGAGCCTGCCCATTCTTTCAAATCATTTAAGTCATTGCTCGTATGTATCACATTATTCAGAATACCTAACGTGCCTAAAAAAGCAGAAGCATCACAAATGCCACCTAATACTTTTTCTTTTTGAAAACAGTCCTGTACAAGCGTTTCTACCTTTCGTGCATTTTTATTTCTCCACGCCATTCCGCCAATTAAAATTACCGCTTCATAATCATCAGGGACAGATTCAATATTGTAATCTGGTAATACGCTAAAACCACCTATGGATATTACAGGGTCTTTTGACAACGATACTGTTTTTATCTCATATTCTCCCTGCCCTAGCATAGAAATTGCAGATGAAATATATGCCGCTTCCCAATCTGCATACTGCTGTAAAATTACAAATAATAATGTTTTCTTCATCTTATCTTTCTCCTCCGCCAATTCAGATTTTCACTCTTTTTTGTTGTTTTAACTTCATCCAGGATTGTCAGCTATATAATAATGACCATTCTCTAAAGCACACTCATAAATATACCATAAAGCAAAATGCATTTGCCACCATTTCCCAGTATTCATACTACACTAATCACTGTGGGCTGCAGAGGTATGACATTTTTCCGCCATATCATCCATATCCTCAATATAGCTTACCGCCTCTTTCAGTTTACCGTTTTGCAAAAGGTCTTGCATCACTGTGATATGATTTCTTATATCATGACGGAATGACTTTGTTTCATCGTAACGGGTCTTCGCTTCTTCCACATAACGGCTCAGCGAATGCTCTTCCTGTTCCAGCAGTGATAATTCCATGCCAAGACGGAAATTCTGCTGCAGTTTCTTATAAACCAGAAACATTTGCTGCATTAGTTTCTTTTTCAGGATTTTTACCAGGAAATAAAACTGGACGGGCATCAGATATTTTATTATAATCTGCCAGTACTGCCAAAACAATGAAATTGCTGTGAAATGTTTTCTGGGCGCTGTGGAATGTTCCTTGCTCCTGCAGTATGCTTTTTATATTTTCTCAAGTCCTCACTGCAAAATGATTTTAGAAAATGAGATTTGCCAATAAGCTGCTGCAGCCGCCAACGAATGAATTTTGCCCCCCTCAGCAGTGCGGGCATAGACTCACTGTTCATAATGACCTTTATCGCGGGGCACTTTGACAACAGCTCATTTAAAAATAAAGATTTCTTCAATCGGAGCTTCTACAACCCGGGAAATATCAATTGCCAGCTTCAATGAAGGATTATACTGTGCTTTTTCCAGGCGCATAATTGTCTCCCTGCGCACGCCTACTTTTTCTGCCAATTGTTCCTGGGTTAAGTCTTTCATTTGCCGATATCTTTTTAATCTGCATACAAATTCTGCCATCTCTTATTCCTCACCTTCATCTGTCTGGCCATCATGGTCATAACGGTATAACAAATATTCAGAGAGGAAAAGCCCTGACGCTAAAGCGAGGGAAAGTATAATAATCGCAGCAATCAGAGTGTGCTCAAGGCTTCCAAAAAGTTTTCCCTGACAGAGAATTACTAACGCAACAAACATAACCTCAAAAGTAATTCTATACGCTTTCAGCCTGGCACGGTCTGCGTTTTCACGGAAGCGTTCATCCATAAAAGTTCCTGACATCTTCCCCTCATAGAAAAAGCCGAAAAATCCAAAGAAAAGAAAAAATGCAAATGGATAAACTGTACCGTTCAGAGAGTATGTCCAGAAACCGGCAAACCCCAAAAAGCCAAACAAACCTAAAAAGCCCAGTCCCGGATTCACTTTACGATGGACAGCTGTTTCTTCCACCTGTTTCTGTCTTTTTCTAATTTTGATAAAAAGCCTAATCGCTATGGCAAACATATAAATGCAAGTGATCAATACCGAAATAATCATCGGCAGATCCTTTGCGTGAAACACATAATTTTCAAAATCTGTGGGAACTACCAGACGGGAATCATTGAATGCAACTGCATACCATGATGAAATAAGTACACTCAAAACACAAAGTATCCCACAGCCAACCCAAATTTTCATTTTGTTCTTTTTCATATTGTTCCTCCCAGCGAAGTGATATATTTATCTCTTTACACGACAAATATATCACTTTTATTCCTTCATGTCAACAGAAAAAGAGAGGAATATATCACATTCCAATTTTCTAATCATGCTGCCTGAAAAATGAACGGGTTTCATCACATCTCCTTCATTTTTCTTGTGCACTTATCAAATAACAAGATCGAAAGCCAAAAGGATATTTTCTTTCACAGGAAGAAACAGATTTGTAAGAAGCACAAGCCCTGTAATAATTCTTTTTGGGTATTGCAATATCACCTACAAAGTGTTAATATAAATTCACACCTACAAAGTGTTGATATAAAAGGAGGACCACATGGCACAGCAAATCTCTGAATCCGAACTGGTACTAATGAAAATTATTTGGAAAAATGGAGGGGCGGCTTTATATTCCCTCATTATGGAGGAACTGGAAAAAGATAAAAACGAATGGAAAAGCAATACTGTACTTACGTTGCTTTCCCGGCTGGTAGAAAAAAAATTCTTGAAAGTCAAAAAAATCGGCAGACGGAATGAATATGTAGCTACGGTAACAGAAGTGGAATATCAGACCATGCAGACACACAGCTTTCTTAATAAAGTTTACAGCGGAAATGTAAAAAATTTAGTATCAACACTGTTGCGGCAGGATATTCTTTCAGCAGATGAATTGAAAGAAATTGAAACCTTTTGGAGAAAAGAAAATGAATGAGTTTATGAAAATATTATTATCACTGTCTGTTTCCGGCGCACTGTTATTGCTGTTCATTTTGGGCTTGAAACCGTTATATAAAAACAGATTCAGCAGGTGTTGGCAATATTATATTTGGATAATCGTTGCTCTGCGGTTTCTGTTTCCTTTTGCCCCCGATACCACGATTGTTGGAAGTTTATTTGAAAGATTTGATACAGCAGCGGTAACGAGTGAAATACACACAAGCCCCAATGCTCCTGATTCCGTAAATGCAGATAATAGTGGAGCAGAACCAATACAAACCAACCGGGATATAGCCTCAGTTGCTGTGCGTGAGCCATTGAATCTTTATGTCTTCCTGTTTTATATTTGGTTAGCATTGGCACTGGTTCTGTTTGTCCGTAAGATAACGGTTTATCAAGTTTTTATCCAGTATATCAAAGCAGGCAATACAGATGTATCAGATATTAAAACTTTAAATCTGCTGTTCGATTGTGAAGAAAAACTGCATATTAAAACAAGGGTGGAACTGTCCAATAATTCGCTGATTGCTTCCCCGATCATGATTGGCTTCTTTCGTCCAAGAATTGTTTTACCTGCCCACAAACTGGACGATAAAGAATTGTCTTATATCTTTATACATGAGCTAACCCATTACAAACAAAAGGATTTATTTTACAAATGGCTGATACAGTTGGTTGTCTGCGTCCATTGGTTCAATCCTTTTGTATATCTACTGGAAAAGGAAGTGAATAAATCTTGTGAATTATCGTGTGATGAAAAAGTCATATCTGTACTTGATGATAATGCAAGGCGCGAATACGGAGATACATTGCTGTCTTTTTTGAAATCGAACAATCTTTACAAAAATTCTTTAGCTTCCGTCACTTTGACAGAGGGAGCAGAACAATTAAAAGAAAGGTTAGGTGCTATTATGAGTTTCAAAAGTAAAACAAAAACCATTCGGATTTTAACAAGTGTATTGACTTTGTGCATTTTATTGAGTGCAGTTTTTATCGGTGGTTATCCAGCTATTGTTGCTGATTCAAGTTCTGCGGAAACAGTTTCTAAAGAATCAACGGAGAAAACCAGTAAAACAGACACTTATATTTATGATGAAAATATAGGAAAAGGCCGGTATTTAGGCAGTGAAAAATTGGAGAATGATATGGAATTGGAGAATGATGATTCCTACAAATATACTTATACGCAAAATGGGTATTATTGTAATTCCTATATTATTGAAATGGGCTGGAACTTATATGCCAAAGACCATCAATCCTATGGAATGACAGAAATTATTTTAAAGGACAACTCAAAAATGACATTGTATTTTTCTGATACTGCGCACAATTATATGAATGACAGTGAAGCTGTTTCAGCAATAGGGGAATTGATAGACTCTTTGAAAAGTACAAATGTCAGCCCGACAATAGAAATGCCTTTGATTATCAGCGTAACTCCTGTTGCTGTTGATGACATACCAGCTCTGACGGAAACATACTTTCAGAATAATGATTTAATCAGGTTTTCTGCTCTGTTTTCGGCATTAGACAAGGAGATTCAAAAAGATTACTGCCAGAAAATATATGACGCTGATAAAATTGCACTCTTTTCAGCGATTGTACGGAATTTAGACGAAGATGTAATTCTTCTGTATGCAGATAAATCAGATCAGGATAACAAATCAAATTTCTTTGCCGTGCTTTCAGATTATATAAAGCCGAGTGATTTGAAACGCTATGCCGAAAAATATTATGAATCTGGTAATATTGCCCGTTTTGCGATACTGCTCGACAATATGGCAAGGGAAGAAAAACAGGAATGGTTGTTAAAGGCTCAAACAGATAAGAAAACCAATTTTGCTGCGGTCTTATCTGATGATTTGTTTACTAAAATGCGATAGCTTGACAAGGGAACAACAAGGGGGCGCTACCTAAAGCATAGTTGCCCCTTATAAAATGAATGATAGGCTGCTTTTTAATATTCTTGTAAAAATTGATTAGAGGCATTGAACATAAATGTAACAAGCTATGATATCCGGAGTGTAAGATTTCTTTCATTTTTCACCTCCATAAATCCCTGATACTTTACTTTCTGCCGAAGCGCCTCTGCCGGATTCGGTATTTCTTCTGTCAAAATGTTTTTTCCATACCATCCCCGCAGATAGAGCGGAATAGATTGTCCTTTATATGAAAAACAATCCCCATTATGTTCCAAAACCTTTGACACAAAGTTTTCTGCCTCGCTGCTTTGCAGAAACGGAGTAATCAAAGCATACTCATCCCTGCCAATTCTGAAAATACGCACCTTTTGTGCAATGTGCCGTGTGATATGCACATGAATCCTCTGTACAGTTTCCAGCAGTGCAAAATTTCCTGCTTCACGGGAAATTTTATCTATTTTTTTCATCCCTGCCACATCAAAACACACTACATAACATTCCCATGCATTGTAAATTGCCTCAATCAGCAGAGGCGATTCCCGCCTTATTCCAGTTTCATCAACTTGCAGAGGCGTAAATACGGCCTGCACCTTTTTTCCCTTCCGGTATTCAGAGGGAAGCACACAATTCACTTTTAAAAATGCCCTGCTGAAAGCCTCCGTTGAACAATAACCATACTTTATTGCAAGCTCTGATATAGGTAAAGGAGAGTTTTCAAGTTCCTCTGCCGCTGCTGTCATTTTTCTCTTTAAAATATATTCGTTGACACTATATCCGAATGTAAACCGAAACATTTTCTGCAAAGCAGATAAGGACACACAGGCAGCCTTTGCAATATCTGCCTGTGTACAATTTCCCTGCATATGTTTTTCTATATATTCTAATGCACTTGCCAGTTCAAGGTATTTTTGCATGAGAAACCTCCTTGTCTTAAACCGCTGCATTAAGACATCTGTTCTGTGGGGTTAACATGGACCATAACATGCTTCGTATTTGGAAAATCTTTCTCAACATTTTCATGCACATTTTCCGCGACAGCATGGGCTTCCCTGAATGTTTTATTCCCATTTACACTGATTTCCAAATCAATATACACTTTATTTCCAAACATACGGGTATGGAGCAGGTCTACACTGACAACATCCTTCTGTTTTAAGATATACTCCTCAAGTCTGTTTTCGTACTCATCTCCACAGGAAGTATCTATCATTTTTTTTACGGCATCTAATAAAATATCAAAAGCCACCTTTAAAATGAAAAGGCAGATGATAACACTTGCAACCGCATCCAATACTGGAAAACCCAGCATTGCACCTCCAATACCAATTAGAGAACCAATCGAAGAAAATGCATCAGAGCGATGATGCCATGCGTCAGCCATAAATGCAGCAGAATTTAAAATTTTTGCATAATGTCTTGTGTACCAATACATAGTTTCTTTCACAGCGATTGATATAACTGCGGCTATAAGCGCTATAGCCCCCGGAGCAGTAAGCTGGCCATAATTACCCGAAAAAATATTCTGTAAACCAACTTTACCAATTCCAAGCCCTGTTGCTAAAAGAACCAATCCCAAAATCAAAGATGCGATACACTCTATTCTCTCATGTCCATACGGATGCGCTTTATCTGCACCCTTTTTTGACATTCTGACACCTAAAAATGCAATAAATGTAGCAAACACATCCGAAAGGGAATGAACCGCATCGGAAACCATCGCTCCCGATTTTCCAACAATTCCTGCAAACATTTTAAATGCGCAGAGTACAATATTACCGATAATTCCTACCAATGAAATTTGTTTGATGATAGCATTTTCATTCAATGCCTCCTTTGATTTTACTGCCATAAAAAAATCCTCCTTGTATTAAAGTTTACGAGTATCTCTTATAAGCACTTCATTAGACTTTATTACCACAGATGTTACGAAAAAGTATAAAAAACACACCTATGGAACATACAACTGTCCCACAGATGTGAATAAACTCAATCTGCTGCTGCAAATTTGCAGCCCGGCTTCATAAACATATGGTTCATAGCCTGCTCAGTTTGTACTGGTGATTTCGCATTCCGAAAGAATGTAATGCAGTGCAAAGAGTAATTATTTTATAACACATTTTATGCAATCATTCAAGTACAGGTGCTGAAAAATGCTCAAATTATCAATATAATGACTGCATATCTTTTTATCATCCTTAGTGTACTAAAAAACCTGCGGACACTGATGTCCACAGGCTTTCTTTAAACTCCCCGAGTAGGGCTCGAACCTACAACAACTCGGTTAACAGCCGAGTGCTCTACCATTGAGCTATCGAGGATTATTCTCTTTTTTCTCCTATACCTTCAAAAATTCACACAGATGACCCGTTCCCTTTTTCTGGTCAAGCCCTCGGCCGATTAGTAACAGTCAGCTCCATGCATTGCTGCACTTCCACCCCTGCCCTATCTACCTTGTACTCTCCAAGGGGCCT
>CAJTCY010000008.1:2500-180413 GCA_910575075.1 Lachnospiraceae bacterium | reverse complement strand
TGGAATTGTTTTTGACAACCCAATTATACCACTAGCAAGCGGTTTATGCTTTTTTTATGGGTTAAAGTATTGATTTTTCAAGGTTCAACACACCAAGTGGTGTGGGAAGTTTGAGTTAGTTATATTTCAAAAAATAACACAATCAAAAAACAAGTTTTTGGATTTGACTAATATACAGAAGATGGGTATACGGGTACTAGCTTTAACCGATCAAGCTTTAAGACAATGATTGCTGACATTGAAAAAGTAAAAGTGAATTGTGTATTGGTAAAGGATTTATCCAGGTTTGGGAGAGATTATATTGACACAGGGCGTTACCTGGAAAGCATTCTTACATTAGAGGATGAGAAACCTGCGCAATCAATATCCTGTTCATGGAGGCGACGATCCAGGAAAAATTGGTATTAATAAAGCCAAAGAAAAAGAAATAAATCTAAAGATTGCCAAAGAACTGGAGAAGATGTTAGAAGAAGAAGGAATTAAAATTGTCATGACCCGAAAGGATGACGCCGGATTGTATGATAAATCTTCCCATAATAAAAAAGTAGAAGATATGCGCAGGCGCTGTGAGATCATAACGAAAGCTGATCCGGTATTTACTGTAAGTATTCATCAGAACAGC
Source organism: Lachnospiraceae bacterium (assembly GCA_910575075.1). GTDB lineage: Bacteria > Bacillota > Clostridia > Lachnospirales > Lachnospiraceae > Petralouisia. The sequence goes on along the minus strand of CAJTCY010000008.1, from coordinate 179,791 downwards.
TATCCGCAGGAGTCAGTAAAGGGTGCGCAGGTTTTTTATTATGGTCAGTCTAAAGAAGGCAAAGATCTTGCAGAAACACTGCAAAAGTCCTTGGTTGAACAACTGGATCCACAGAACCACAGACAGGCGAAAGCAAATGAAAGCTATTACCTCCTGAAAAAAACACCTACCCCTGCCGTGATTGTTGAATGCGGATTTTTGAGTAATTCAAAGGAAGCAGAATTACTTGTTACAGAAGAATATCAGAAAAAAGTTGCAGAAGCGGTGAAGTCAGGTATTTTGAATTATTTGAACTTGAAGGGGGCAGATCATAGTGAAAAAAATGCAAAGCAGCCACAATAGTATATTCATTTGTTCAAAAGTTCTTGCCGCCAAAGTGTCAACAGCAGAATGCACAAAATTATTATGGGGCTGCAGCCCCATATGTAGTGCTTGCTAAGTTTTATGAATATGGTATAATATGGCATGAGGAGGGGTCCGGCGAAACAAAGAAGAGACCTGATGTCTCTTATCAGGGGAAAAGTAAGCGGCATAAGGAGAATTAATGAAAACAGTCATAGAAAAAGTCATAGAAGATCAAAAAATATGTAATCAGGATAAAATAGATACGGCTGGAAAGATTATTCAGGAAGGGGGATTAGTAGCGTTTCCTACAGAGACAGTTTATGGTCTGGGGGCGGATGCGCTTAATCCGAAAGCTTCCAGAAAAATCTATGAGGCAAAAGGACGCCCGTCAGATAATCCCTTGATTATACATATTGCAGATATGAAAGCATTAGATAAGATTGCTGTTCATATTTCTGAAAAGGCAGTAAAGTTGGCAGAACACTTTTGGCCAGGACCATTGACTATGATTTTTGAGAAAAGTGAAGCTGTTCCTTTGGAGACGACGGGAGGACTTCAGACAGTGGCTGTCCGTATGCCCAGTCATCCAGCGGCATTGGCGCTGATCCAGGCGGCAGGAGGTTACATTGCAGCGCCCAGTGCAAATACTTCTGGCAGGCCCAGTCCCACATTAGCAGAACATGTGGCAGAAGATATGGATGGACGGATTCCCATGATTCTTGATGGGGGAGCTGTAGGAATCGGGATTGAATCTACAATTGTAGATTTTTCAGAAGAAACGCCTATGATTCTTCGGCCAGGATACATTACCCCTGAGATGATTGAGAAAATAATTGGACAGATAAAGATTGATCCGGGGATTATCAAAGAAAATTGTGGCATACATCCAAAAGCGCCGGGAATGAAATACAGACATTATGCGCCCAGGGCAGAATTGGTACTGGTGAGTGGGGCACAGGAGAAGGTAAAACAAAAAATCAATGATCTGGCACGTGAAGCAGAATTGTCCGGGAAAACTGCGGGGGTGATTGGAACGGACGAGAGCTGCAGATATTACCGCTGTGGTATTGTCAAGAGTATTGGGACAAGGAACGACGAAGACACCATAGCAAGAAATCTGTATGGGATATTGAGAGAATTTGACCAGCAGAATGTAGATATCATTTATTCAGAAAGTTTTGAAACTTCTGGAATAGGACAGGCAATTATGAACCGCCTGTTGAAAGCAGCGGGGCAGAAGATGATTGAAGTTTAGTGAAGGATGGAGGCGGCAAAAATGAAGCAGTACGGAAAAATAATTTTTGTGTGTGAAAATGGGACAACCAGAGCGCCCATGGCAGAAGCTATTATGAAGGAATATACATTAAAATATCCGGTGGAAATTGAGAGCCGGGGTCTGGTGGTTTTGTTCCCAGAACCATTAAATCAGAAAGCGGAAGCAGTTTTAATCAGTAACGGTATTAATATGGATGATAAAATGTCCCGGCAGATTGAAGAATCGGATTTGCAGGAAGCCAATTTGATTCTTACTATGGAAGCAGCACAAAAAGAGAAAATTTTTGAAGAATACCAGGGAGCAGTTCAGGCAGATGTGGAAGTGTTGACAGAATTGGTTGGGGATGAACTGGAAATACTTAATCCTTATGGGGGAACTCTGCAGTCGTATGGTCTGTGTTATGAGACGTTAAATAAAACGATTCAAAAACTGGTAAAACTTATCAACGAAGGAGAAGAATGATATGGGAAAAGTAATAGTAATGGAACATCCTCTGATTCAGCATAAAATTGGCTGGATACGGAGAACTACTACAGGTTCCAGAGATTTTCGGGGAATTATAAGCGAGATTGCCATGCTTATGTGTTATGAAGCTACCAGGGGGTTGGAGCTGGCGGATATAGAGATAGAAACTCCTATCTGCAGGACTGTGGCAAAAGAATTGAAAGGCAAAAAGCTTGCCGTTGTTCCCATTTTACGGGCAGGTCTTGGTATGGTAGAAGGAATGCTGACCATGATTCCGGCAGCTAAAGTGGGACATATAGGTTTATATCGTGATCCAGAAACTTTAGAACCAGTAGAGTACTATTGTAAATTGCCGGAAGATTGTGCAGAACGGGAAGTATTTGTGGTAGATCCAATGCTGGCCACGGGAGGATCTGCGGTGGCAGCTATTCATATGCTGAAAGATAAGGGAGTGAGAAATATCCATTTTATGTGTGTTATTGCTGCTCCGGAAGGTGTAAAAGCTATGGAGGAAGCTCATCCAGATGTGGATATCTATATTGGTGCTTTGGATGAAAAATTAAATGAACATGGTTATATTGTTCCAGGTCTTGGAGATGCAGGAGACCGTATTTTTGGTACTCAGTAATCAGGAAGTTGGTATTTTTGAGGAAGGAAGAAACATGGGTCAGAAAAGAGAGGATTATATTACGTGGGACGAGTACTTCATGGGAGTTGCAATGCTCTCAGCAATGCGGTCTAAAGATCCAGGCACTCAGGTAGGCGCCTGCATTGTCAGCCAGGATAATAAGATTTTATCTATGGGTTATAATGGGTTTCCTATGGGGTGCTCTGATGATGAATTTCCCTGGAACAGGGAGGGAGAATCCTTAGACAATAAGTATTTCTATACAACCCACAGTGAACTCAACGCAATTTTGAATTACCGGGGCGGCAGCCTGGAGGGAGCAAAGCTGTATGTTTCTCTGTTTCCATGTAATGAGTGCGCAAAGGCGATTATTCAGGCTGGTATCAAAACTGTCATTTATGATAGTGATAAGTATAAAGACACTCCGCCGGTGATTGCCTCCAAACGTATGATGGATGCAGCAGGAGTAAGGTATTATCAATATACACATACAAACCGGGAAATAATGATTGTTTTGTAAATTAAGTTTTGAAAAAATGAATATTTAAAATAATGGGAATTTTGTGCTAAATTTTACAACTATGACACAACTTTGCCGAAAAAAATACGCAATACTCAGGTAAAATATTTATATTATACCTGAGTGTTTTTATTTTGGTGAAACAGTAGAAAGGAGTGAAAATATGTCTGCTTTGACATTAACGAATGTAACATATAAATATAAAAATGCAATAAATAATGCTGTTTCTGATATTTCCTGCACGTTTGAAGAGGGAAATGTCTATGCAATTGTAGGACCTTCTGGTTCTGGAAAATCTACGTTGCTCTCTCTGTTAGCAGGGCTGGACCTGCCGACAGAAGGAGAAGTCATTTTTGATGGAGATAGTCTGGTAAATCTTAATCTTGACCGTTACCGCCGTGAGAGTATTTCCATGATTTTTCAGGCATTTCATCTATTCCCTCTGATGACGGTTATAGAAAATGTTTGTTTTCCCATGGAGCTGTGCGGGGTAAACCCCAAGGACGCCAGGCCACGGGCAGCAGAACTGCTGGAAGGCGTAGGAATTACCAAAGAACAGATGCAGCGTTTTCCTTCAAAATTGTCAGGAGGGGAACGGCAGCGGGTAGCAATCGCCAGAAGCCTTGCAAGCAATGCACGAATTATACTGGGCGATGAGCCAACCGGGAACTTAGATGGTGCAAACACACAGAATATTATAGACATTTTGTGCAGTCTCGCCCATGAGAAGGGCTATTGCGTCATTATCGTTACGCATGATATGGAAGTTGCCGAAGCTGCAGATGTGGCGCTGCGTATGAGAGACGGAATGTTGCGGATTGTCTGATAAAGTGTAAATCATTCATCAGGGAGGTATTTATGAAAAAATCAATTGCTTTGAAAACATTACTGCGGTCCCCGTTAAAGACTATGCTGACATTTCTGCTGATTGCCGCGTCATCGTTTGCTTTGTTCTCCCGTGTTACAGATTATGCCGTTACTACCCGTGAAACAAGGAATGCTGAGAGCCTCTATCATGCGGTTGCATCTTTGGATAATGAGGTACCGGATGTCTACATAGATATACCAGTCAGTTCTCCAAATGGCTGGTCTATGGCAGGGTATGGAGATATCTATGAGATGGAGGATAAACCTTGGCCGACAGAGGAAGAACTGGCAGAATTTTCATCACTTCCTGGTGTGACAACAGCTGATACCAGATATACGACGGCTGGGCGGGTGGAGGATTATAAACGCCTGACAGGTGATGGAGATTCTGGCGGAATTGCTGTAATTGAAGGCACGTACACAGGATATGAATCGTATGAATCGAATGAATCAATTCTCGAAGACCATATTTGTCTGAAATTTGACGACGTCAAGGTAATTGCCTCTGAACAAGGACCTGAAATTGGGAGCACTATCACCTTAGAGCCTACTCCTTTTGGAGAGATGTATTATGCCAAGTCCCCTTATACTCGTGCATTTTATGACAGTCTGAAAGTAGGCAGCCGCTGTCTTGTACTGGTGAATAATACAGGGATCAAGGGCATTGAGACGGGTATCATGTTTTCTTATGATGTGGGGGAAGGGGCTCTGCGTGTTCTGGACGGACAGCCGGACAATTATTTGGAGACGGCATCATTTGCACGCCAGAAGGGATGGGTAGAGGCAATCAACCATAATAATTATACATACGATATCGTATACACCTCGGATATGCGCGCAATACCTGATTTTAATAAGCAGCGCAGGATTATTTCTGAGGGTTCTATCCTGACAGCGGAAAATGAAAATGGCTGTGTGGTCAGTCAAGAGTTTTTGAAAGAGCACAATTTGTCAATCGGTGACAGTATCAGCGTACAGCTTGGAAAGAGCCTTTGCCGCGGCAGTGGACAAGTGATGGAGGGGAAGGAAGTGCCTGAATTTACAGATCCCACAGAGCTTGCCATTGTCGGTGCATATGCCGGCGGAGAGGGAGATTCTATGTTTTCCTATCCGTTCAATACCATCTATGTGAATTCCAATCTTCTGCCGGTGGATATCCCGGATAACTATGAGCCGATACCCAGTAATTTCAGTGTTTTTGTGGAAAATGCCCGGGATATAGAAAGTTTTCAGGAAGCAGCCAGCAAGTTTGCAGAAAAAATGGATTTAAAACTGGAATTTTCAGACAGAGGATGGCTGGATGTGAAAGACAATCTTAATATGGGGGCGTTTACGTCTCTTCTGACAACCTTACTGTATATTACAGGAGCAGTGATATCATTGTTTCTGGCAGTGTATCTTTATATTGGGCGCAACAAGAAAACATATGCCATTATGCGTACGCTTGGTGTTCCCAGCAAGACGGCGGGTAATTCCATTGCACTGCCTTTTGTGGCAGTTTCCTTGTTGGCAATGCCGATTGGGGGCGTGACAGGGTTGTACTATGCAATGAACATCGCAAAAGAGGCGCTTTTAAATATGGCAGACAGCGCTCCGTCAGGCTATGTTCTGAATGCAGAACTTCCCGTCAGCGTAATTATTCTGTGTCTGTTGTCAGAATTGTTGTTCGTGTCACTGGCAGTTTATTTCTTCCTGTGGAAGATGAGGGAGACTCCGCCTCTGGAATTGCTGCAGGAGAATATAAAACGGGGAACAAAGGCAGGAAAACTGGCAAATCCTCTTGATGGTTCATCAGTTGAGCCTGTTCCGGTAAAATATGATATAGCAAAGCTTTCTGATGCAGAAAATTGGATGATGCCGAGAAATTATGGGTGTATCCGTCATGTGTCTGCTTATGTCTGGCGGCATATGCGGCGCGGCATTGGTAAGACGGCAGTATCATTGATTTTGGCTGTTGTGCTGGCTGCTGGCATAGGGACGTTTGTGTTGGCGAGACTTGCATTTCAGGATGCTTTCCATGAGCTTCGTGTAAAAGGAGAGGCAGAAGATTTTATATTTTCTTATGCAGTGGAGTTGTCAAATTCATCTTTGATCAAAGATTTTTACTGTGAAGACAGCTTTGGCGTGCGGGTAAAGGGCACAGAGCTTGATATTCCAATGAAGGTTACGAGTGATATTGCACGGAATCTGGGGGATGATTACACGGTAAACTATGCCGAAGGCTTTGACCTTTCTTCTTTTGAAGGGACTGCCCAGGTGTGCCTTGCAGGGGAAGAACTGGCAGAAAAGCTTGGTATTTCTCCTGGTGATGAAATAGGTATGTTGTCACCTCTTTTATACTCTATGCTCCTGAGGGAAGGCGGAGAGGAAATGGTAGAAAAAGGATATAAGACTTATAAGGTGATAGGCGTTATACAGTCTGATGATGAGAGTGTGAAAAGCGGAATTTTTACAGGGATAAGAAGTGATTTAACAAGGATTTTTTCGATAGATTTTTCAGTTGATTACTGCGAATTTACGCTGGCGGACAATAAAAGGCTTGACGAACTTGATGAGCTTCTGGCGAAAAGGAAAATGGGCAGTGAATTCTATTCGCCGAATGTAACTTATTATCTTGATTCGGGAGGGCTCGCCAATATCGAACGTGTGCGTGGCCTGCTGGAAGCGCTGTTCCCGATAGCCGTAGCTGCCGCCGTACTCATTGGGCTGTTTGGTCCGCTGCTGGTCATCATACAGTCGGCACAGGAAGCAGCATTTTTGCGTATCCTTGGTGTTACCAAGAAACGAGTCCGGTGTATGCTGGTGTTTGAACAGATTATCCTGTGCATAGGTGGAATCTTACTTGTGACAGGGGGGCTTGCATTGTATAATTCAGACCAGTTTGTCAGGAGTATAGAGACGCTCACGTCCTGTTTTGCCTTGTATTTTCTAGGGTGTGTCTGCGGTGCGTCTGCTGCTGCAGTACAGGTGACAAGGCACAAGGTTTTAGTACTTTTGCAGGTTAGGGAGTAAGACAGAAGAATCAAATGTACTCTCGGAGTCTTTTTGCGCCTGATTGTGAGAGTACATTCAAACCGAAGGAGGCAACTTTATGAGAAAGTCCATTGCATTAAAAACATTACTTCGTTCTCCATTGAAAACACTGCTGACATTTCTGCTGATTGCAGCGGCGTCGTTTGCTTTCTTTTCCCGTGTTACAGATTACGCTGTCACAACAAGGGAAACAGAGAATGCCAAAAGCCTTTACCACGCCACTGCGTCTTTGAGTAATTATGTGCCCGGTATTCCGGTAGTAGTGGCAAACGTTGATTCACCAGATAAGACGGTGGGAAGATGTTATGATACCTACCTGGAGGGAGAGGCTAAACCTGATCCGACGAGAGAAGAATGGAAGGAGTTTGCATCACTGCCAGGCGCAACAATTTATAAGGGTTACATGACAGCCGGACGGGTGGAAGATTACCAACGCATGGAAGTTATAGGGGAATTTGGCGGATTTGTTGTGTTTGAAGGAACATATGAAGGATATGAAGAAAATGATTCCATTCTTGAGAATCATATATGTTTAAAGTTTGATAACGTTAAGGTCATCGCTTGTGAGGGCGGGCCTGAAATAGAAGACTCTTTCACGACGGAAGCGGTTCCTCTGGGGGAAATGTATTATGCTAAATCCTCCTATACCCGTGCATTTTATGACGGCCTGAAAAAAGGGAGCCGATGCCTGGTGCTGGCCAATAATTCAGGGTATAGTGCAGACGGGTCGTCGGGTATTTACTTCAGTCCTCATGAAACAGGGGATGGCTCTCTGTGTGTGATTGACGGACAGCCAGACAATTATCTGGAGACAGATTCATTTGCACTCCAGAAAGGATGGGTAGACGCAATCAATTATAATAAATATGTTTACGATATTACGTATACTCCAGACATGCGTGCCATACCATCATTTAATGAACAAAAGCTTGTGATATCTGCAGGCCGTCTCCTGACAGCGGAGGATACAGAGGCCTGCGTTGTAAAGGATGAATTTCTAAAAGAGCACGGTCTGTCCATCGGTGATCGTATCCATGTGCAGCTGGGAGACCAGTCTGGTGAAACAAGAGCTTATTCAGAGAAAGAAAACTGGCGTACAATACTTGATGCTAAGAAGATAGCTCAATATGTAGATTCTGCGGAGCTTGTGATTGTCGGCTCTTACACCGAGGGGAGAGGAGATTCTGTATATCCGTGGTCGCCCAATGAAATATATGTACCCACCTCTCTTCTGCCGGTGAAGACTTCGGATATCTATGAATCCAGCTTCGGGCTCTTTGTTGAAGACGCCAATGATATAGAGAAATTCCATGAGGCAGCCCAGCAGTTTGCCGATAAAGTGGGACTGGCTTTGGACTATTCAGACAGAGGATGGCTGGACGTAAAGGACAGCTTTGAAATGGGAGCGTTTACGTCTCTGCTGACAACTATACTGTATATTGCCGGGGCAGCGCTGGCATTGTTCCTTGCAGTGTACCTGTATATTGGACGGAACAAAAAAACGTATGCCATTATGCGAATGCTCGGTGTTCCCGCCAGGACGGCGGAGTATTCAGTTGTAATGCCTTTTGTTGCCGTATCTGTGCTGGCAGTGCCATTTGGCGGCATAACGGGATTCTGCTATGCGCAGGACACAGCCAAAAAAGCGATATTGCGTATGGCGGACAGCGCTCCCAAAGGGTATATTGCTGACACGAAAATACCGATCAGTGCAGTGATTCTGTGCCTGATTACAGAGCTGCTGTTTGTCTCCCTGACCGCATATTTCTTTCTCTGGAATATGAAACATACCCCGCCGCTGGAATTGCTGCAGGAGGGCGCTAAGCAAGGGGCAATGATAAAGAGTTTGCCTGTTAACCGTGATGGATCAGAAGCAGATCCAGTTCCAGTGAAATTTGATGTGTCAAAATTTACGGCGGCAGGAGAATGGGCAGTCAAGAGAAATTACGGATCTGTCCGTCATGTGACGGCTTATATCTGGCGCCATATGCGGCGCGGCGTCGGCAAGACGGCAGTGTCACTGATTTTGGCCTCTGTACTGGCTGCTGGAATTGGAATGTTTGTGCTGGCCAGAATTACATATCGAAATGCTTTCTATGATTTGGGAGTAAAAGGTACGGCAGTTGATTTTACATTTACAACTTCGGTGGATCTGTCAAAATCGCCGCTGGTAAAAGATTTTTACTGTCAGGACAGCTTTGGCGTGTGGGTACAGGATACAGGAATAGATGCGCCTGTAACGATGATGGTTTCAAGCGATCTGGAGCGTGACCTGGGGAATGGCTGTACGGTAGATTATGCCGAAGGATTCGGCCTTTCCAACTTTGAGGGAACTGCACAGGTTTGCCTGTTGGGGAAGAATCTGGCAGAAAAGTTCGGCGTCTCTCCTGGTGATGAAATCGGCATCATGTCAGATATCCTGTATTCGATTCTTAAGAATGGTGGACCTGGGGAAAATGAAGTATCGGATGGATATAAGACCTATAAGGTGATAGGAATTGCAGAGTCTGATGATAGCGAGGTCGGAGACAGCATATTTACGGGGATAAGGAGTGACCTGACAAAGCTTTTCTCCATGGATTTTTCAATGGAGCACTGCGAATTCACGCTGGCGGATAACGAAAAAATTGATGAGCTGGACAGCCTTTTGAAGAAAAAGATGGATGAAAGCGTCATGTACGGATATCCATCCTATCATCTTGATACGGGAGGCCTTGACAATATTGAGCGTATCCGTGGTCTTGTGGAAGCGTTGTTCCCGATTGCTGTAGCTGCCGCCGTGGTGATCGGGCTGATCGGTCCTCTGCTGGTAATTCTGCAGTCGGCACAGGAAGCGGCGTTTCTGCGTATTCTTGGGGTTACCAAGAAACGAGTCCGGTGTATGCTGATGTTTGAGCAGATCATCCTCTGTCTGTCCGGAATCCTTTTGGTGGCAGGCGGGCTTGCCTTGTCAAATTTGGGGCTGTTTGTAGAAAGCCTAAGAACGCTTGCCTTTTGTTTCGGTCTGTATCTTCTGGCATGTGTCTGCGGAACGTCTGTTGCTGCGGTGCAGGTGACAAGACGCAAAGCTTTGGAATTATTACAGGTGAAAGAGTAGAAACCAATATTTGGCGTGCGTCGTGCGGTTGCTAAGTCTTTGGATATCATGTAAAATAAAAGAAGGAGGCTTTTCAATGAAAATTTTAATCGTGGAAGATGACGAGGCAATCGCAAACTTAGTAAAGATAAATTTAACAGCCGAAGGTTATGAATGTATTTGTGCCTTTGATGGGAAAATGGGAGCGGATTTTATTGAGAAAGAGAGTTTTGATTTAATCCTGCTGGACATAATGCTGCCAGAGATAAATGGTTACGAGCTGCTTGAATACATAAAACCTATGGGAACGCCAGTGATTTTTCTAACAGCAAAAAGCATGGTTAACGACCGAATACGGGGATTAAAACTGGGAGCAGATGATTATATTGTTAAACCGTTTCAGATTGGGGAATTGCTGGCACGTGTAGAAGCGCTGCTCAGAAGGTCTCATAAAGCTGACAGGAGGCTTACCTTCGCGGATGTGGAAATTGATATGTCCTCAAGGACAGTCCGGAAAGAAGGAGAGCCAGTGGAACTTACGGTAAAGGAATTTGAACTTTTAGTGGAACTGATACAGAATAAGAACGTGGCGTTATACCGTGCCAGATTATATGAAAAGGTGTGGGGACAGGCATATATGGGAGATACCCGTACGTTAGATTCTCATATCCAGCGTCTCAGGAAAAAACTGGGATGGGAGGACTATATTAAAACGGTATTTCGCATCGGGTATCGGCTGGAGGATGGAAAATGAAATTGTTCCATAAAATATTTCTGTGTTTTGTGGTGATTTTTAGTATTGCATTTCAGGCAGCAGGATATTTGCTGATTAATTATACTTTTGAAAATGCGGTGGAACAACAAAAAAAGGCTGCTTTTCAGGATTTTCAATACAACAAGTACATCCTGCAGTCGATTCTGTACTCAGATCCGAAATTTATCTATGAGGGAAAAAGGCAAAGCGTTTTAAATATTTTTACAGTTCCAGTATATCTATGTGATTATAAGAGAGAAATTGGGTACGATATTTCCAATATAGATATGTTTCATTCTGACGTTGCCATAAATAAATCAATGGATAACTGGATCGCCCTGGAAATTTATGAAATAGAGGAAAAGAAAGTTGTTTTTCGTTATGATCCTTTTCAGGAGAAGGGAAAAAATGTTCAGTCTTATCAAATTTATAATACTTTAGAAAAAAGCTGTATTTTTGTATTTGGCGTTGTCAAACAGGGAGAATATGAAATGACCCTGATTACTCAGACGGATATCAGTTCTGTGATAAACAGACACAAAAAAATGGTTTCCTATTTTCAGAGGCTTTATCTAGTGATTATCTGCATCAGTTTTCCTGTTATTTTTCTGCTGACAAAGGCTCTGACAGCATCTTTGAAAAAGGTAAGCGAAGCGGCTTTTTGGATTGCTCATGGCAATTATTCTCAGAGAATCCGTGTCAAAGGAAAAGATGAAATCTATGAGCTGGCGTATGGGTTTAATCATATGGCAGGACAGGTGGAAGAAAGTATTGCAGAATTGTCAGATATGGTCAGGCAGAAAGAAGAATTTGCAGCAAATTTTGCTCACGAGCTGAAAACACCGATGACGTCTGTAATCGGTTATGCAGATATGCTTTACCAGCGTGATTTGCCCAGAGAAGAAGTAAAAAGCGCAGCCGGATATATACTGGAAGAAGGTATGAGGCTGGAAGCGCTTTCTCTAAAGATGATGGATTTATTTGTGCTGGATAAGCAGGATTTTTCCCTGGAAAGGATGTCTGCGGCGGAGATGTTTGTAAATCTGCAGCAGGGGATAGAACCGGTATGCAGAAAGTATGGGGCAAAACTGCATCTGGATATTGACGAGGGCTGCATTTGGGTGGATTTTGACCTATTTAAGACCATGATTTTAAATCTGATTGATAATTCTTTGAAAGCAGGCTGCAAAGATCTTTGGATCAGCGGCAGCAAAGAAGATGTTTACAGGATTGAGATCAAAGACAACGGCAGGGGAATACCGCCGGAGGAACTGGGCAAGATTACGGAGGCTTTTTATATGGTTGATAAATCCCGGTCAAGAAAACAGCATGGCGCAGGATTGGGAATGTTTTTGGTATCAAAGATCGCAAAGATACACAGAGCAAAGATGGAGATTGAAAGCGATGGAAAAACGGGAACGGCAGTCTGTCTGAAATTTTATCAGATGCAGGAGGGCAGATATGGGGAAGAAATATAAATATACGATTATTACGCTGTTCCTTGCGCTTGTTTTTTCTTTTGGCAGTATGACGGGAATGGATTTTATCATGAAAGCGAAAGAGAGGCGGCTTTTGGAGGAAGGTGGCAGTGTTTTTCCGAATAACTCTGTCATGGAATGGCAGGAAAGGGACGGACTTACAATGGAAGAGATGGAAAGGGTGATAAACCTTTGGGAGAATTCTGCAAAATTGACGGCCCATAATCCTGTATGGGGCCAGATTTCTATGGAACAGGCGGTTAAAGATGGGAAAGACTGGCTGAATGAAATGAATCTTGTGATAGATGAAAATGGTAGTTTTATAAAGATCGATTCAGGATCCGTAAGCGCAGTTCTTGAAATGGCAGAGCAGCAGGAAAGGGACATCACACAGCCGCAGTACAGTTTTTGGAAAGTGGAGTTTTCCAATCAGGTTATAGAGGTATATTTATATGTGAATGCAGTTACAGGGAAGGTCTGGTTTGCAGATATTACCTTATTTGAATACTTACCAGAACAGATGCCATATTGGAAATTGAAAGATTTTGTGGAATTGGCCGGATTGCAGGCGTCTTATAAAGGTGCGACAAAAAACCTGGAGGAGACAGAAGCTTTATGGGAAATAGAAAATAGTCAGGTATATGCCAAAATGGAGTTTCTGCATACGTTGGGAAGGTCTTCTGACAGCCGCATGGATGAAAAAGAGCAGCCAGCTGCTGAGAGGATAGATCTGAAAGAAAGTGTCAATATAACATTTAAATTAACCACAGGCAAGGATGACAGTATAACGGATACGGAATAATTTCAGAAGAATGATTAAGGTAAAAATGATTGCTTTGCAATTTTGCGCGGCACAGCAGGATTCTTTTTCATAAATGTTAATTGGAAAAGGGATATAGGGTATCCATCAGAAAAGCAGCTTTGAATCTAATTTAGATTCGGAGCTGTTTTTCAAGTGCAGGCGCAATATTTCCCGGTCTTGAGTTTCCCCATTTTTAACAACAACCAATGTTTTAGTATCAAAAGGTCTGCTGCCTTTGACAGCATAGACATCTTGCACAAAAAGTGTCTGGAAAGCCAGCTTTCCATAGCACTTTTCTGTGCAGAGTGTTTCCATCACTTTGTGCTGGAACCCTTTTGGTACCATAAAACTAAAAAATGGAGAAACTCAAATTCCCGGTTTATCAAGGCTATATTATCACAAATATTATGAAAACTTTCAGGAAGGAATGGACATTTATGTAAAAAATAGATATAATATCTCCATATAGGGAATATTATGTTTAAAAATTTCCGCAGAAAAATAACTGGGAGGTGCCTCATGTGAAATATGACAAAAGCGTATATCGTTCATTAGCGTTGGTTACGCAGTTTGGGATTAACATGTTGGTGCCTGTTTTTTTGTGCACATTTGCAGGAATATGGCTGGGGAGAAAATTTTCTGTGGAATGGATTGTGATTCCGCTGTTTATGGCTGGTGCTCTTGCAGGTTTTCGCAATATTTTTATTATGGCAAAAAAAATTTATGAAAAAGATGCCGTATCTGCCAAAGTGCCTTCTATTTATTGCACAAAAGAGCAGAAAAACAAGGAACGCCTGAACAGACACGCCTTTATGTGTAACGAACAGTGCAATGACAAAGAAAGGAGTAAGGACCATGCTGAGAAGAATTAACCCGGCGCTGCCAGAGCTTCTTACCGGAATCTTGTTGTATGGGCTGGTATTGCAGTTAACGGGAGTGTGGTTTGTAGATGACAAACTGCAGTATTCCATGGGACTGTGGATTGGCATTGCGCTTGCAATGGGGATGGCAGTCAACATGGCAGTGGTGATCCTGGATGCCGTAGACGCCATGGCATCAAAGGGGACTGCTGTTCGGACAGGGTTGTGGTCTGTGCTCCGCTATGTAGTGGCGGTGGGAGCTTTTATAGGGGTATGGTATTTTAAAGCAGGGAATCTGCTGGTTATGTTTTTGGGCTTGATGGGGTTGAAAGTATCTGCTTATTTACAACCCTTTCTCCATAAAATTATTTTGCAGATACAGAAAAAATCTGCATAAGTATAACATAAATTTAAGAAGGAGGTGAGAGAGTGCAGGGTACGATTTTACTGTCTTCCAGTTCAGATATTGATATTATGGTGCACGGATTATTTTCTTACAAATTATTCGGGCATACGTTCTGGATCACCACCACCCATGTGTGTCTGCTGATTGTGATACTGGTATTGACAGGTTTTTCCATTGCGGCAAACCGTGCCATGAAGCATGCGTCAGAAGTTCCCAGCGGTTTTCAGAATGTGGTGGAACTGATTGTGGAAATGCTTGATAAAATGGTTCATGGAGTTATGGGTAAAAGCGGTGATAAATTCGTAAATTACATTGGAACAGTTTTTATCTTTATACTGATCTCCAATCTATCCGGATTGTTTGGCCTGCGTCCGCCTACTGCGGATTATGGCGTGACACTGCCGCTGGCATTGCTGAGCTTTATACTGATTCATTTTAATCAGTTTAAATATCAGACGCCCAAAGAAATTTGGACTGATATGTGTTCCCCATTACCGCCATGGCTGCCAATTTGGTTTCCAATCAACGTGATCAGCGAGCTTGCAGTGCCAATTTCCCTGTCTTTGCGTCTGTTTGCAAATATTTTATCGGGAACGATTATTATGGCATTAATCTATTCGCTCTTATCGAAGATCGCATACTTCTGGCCAGGTGCATTACATGCATATTTTGATGTTTTTTCTGGCTGTATTCAGACCTATGTATTCTGTATGCTGACCATGACGTATATCAGCAATGCCATTGGTGAGGAGAACTAGTGTGTTGCTCACGTTTTGAAAGACGCAGATATTGCAGGGCATTAGAAAAAGTTAAAAGATAACAAAAATATTTTATGAAAATGCAAGGAGGAAATTTTTATGGATAACATTACAGGAGCAGAATTAATCAGAGCTTGTTCAGCAATCGGTGCAGGTCTTGCAGTTATCGCAGGTATCGGACCTGGTATTGGACAGGGTATCGCAGCAGGACATGCGGCGTCAGCAGTAGGAAGAAATCCGGGTGCAAAATCTGATATTACATCTACCATGCTTTTGGGCCAGGCGGTAGCAGAGACTACAGGTCTGTATGGTTTGCTGGTAGCAATCCTTTTAATGTTCGTTCAGCCGTTAAAATAAGGCAATGGACAATTATTTTAAAGGAACGCCTAAACAGGCATACCTCTATGCGCAGAAAGCAGCGCAATATCAAGGAACGCCTAAACAGGCATACCTCTATGCGCAGAGAGCAGCGCAATATCAAGGAAAGGAGGCCCGGTCTTGGAACAGTTATTTGGCTTAACCCCACAGTTGCTGCATGATACCATACTTTCGGTACTTGCCATTCTGTTTCTGTTTACTTTGATGTCCTATTTTTTATTTAATCCTGCGAAGAAGATGTTAAAGGACAGGCAGGAGCGTATCAAAAACGATATTGATACAGCACGCAAGGACAGAGAAGAAGCATCTGCCGTAAAGGAAGAATATGATCAGAAGCTGAAAGGTATCGAGAAAGAAGCTGAGGAAATCTTAAGTGAAGCCCGCCAGAAAGCTTTAAAGAATGAAGCAAGAATCGTGGATGAGGCGAAGGAAGAGGCAGCCAGAATTATCAAGCGTGCCAATGAGGAAGCATTGTTGGAGAAGAAACGCGTGATGGATGAGGCAAAACAGGAAATGATCGCCATTGCCTCCATGATGGCAGGAAAAGTAGTGGCAGCTTCTATCGATACGTCTATTCAGAATACATTGGTAGAAGAAACATTGAAGGAAATAGGTGAGAGTACATGGCAAAGCTAGTATCCAAAACATACGGGGATGCATTGTTTGAACTTGCCGTGGAATCTGGCCACATGGATGAAATGCTGGAAGAAGCCAGAGAAATCCAGAGGATTCTTCATGATGACGGTGAGCTTTCCAAATTGATGAATCACCCAAAAATCGTAAAAGAAGAAAAGATAGAAATTTTGGAACAGATATTTAAAGGCAGGGTCCGGGATGAGATTACCGGGCTTATGCGTATGCTTGTTTCCAAAAGCCATTATGGTGAAATGGAATCTGTATTCACATATTTCATTGATCAGGTAAAAGAATATAAAAATATCGGCACCGCTTATGTGACTGCACCCATGCCGCTTTCGGACAGTCAGAAGGAGCAGGTGAAGAAGAAATTGCTGGAAACTACTAAATATGTAGAATTTGAGATGCATTATGGTGTGGATGAAAGCTTGATAGGCGGCATGGTAATTCGGATAGGCGACAGAGTAATAGACAGCAGTGTAAAGAACAGGCTGATGGCTTTGACCCGGGAATTATCAAAAATACAGTTGAAGGTAGGTGAATAATTCCATGAATTTAAGACCAGAGGAAATAAGTTCCGTGATCAAAGAGCAGGTGAAACGTTATGCTGCACAGCTTGAGGTATCTGATGTCGGAACAGTGATTCAGGTGGCAGACGGTATTGCCCGTATTCATGGTTTGGAAAATGCCATGCAGGGTGAACTGCTGGAATTTCCCGGTGAAGTCTATGGAATGGTATTGAACCTGGAGGAAGATAATGTTGGCGCCGTATTATTAGGAGACCACAAAAATATCAACGAAGGGGATACTGTTAAGACTACGGGAAGAGTGGTAGAAGTTCCGGTAGGCGATGCTATGACCGGACGGGTGGTAAATGCATTGGGACAGCCAATTGATGGGAAAGGTCCTATTGAAACCACAAAATTCAGACAGATTGAAAGAGTTGCATCCGGTGTTATCTCAAGGAAATCTGTAGATACACCGTTACAGACAGGTATTAAGGCGATAGACTCTATGGTGCCTATTGGCAGAGGACAGCGTGAGCTGATTATCGGTGACCGCCAGACAGGTAAGACGGCTATTGCGATAGATACCATTATTAATCAAAAAGGACAGGGCGTAAAATGTATTTATGTTGCGATCGGACAGAAAGCGTCCACCATAGCAACGATCGTAAAGACCCTGGAAGAATTCGGCGCCATGGATTATACAACCGTGGTTGCGTCCACAGCAAGTGAGCTGGCTCCTTTACAGTATATCGCGCCTTATGCAGGCTGCGCGATTGGAGAAGAATGGATGGAAAAGGGAGAAGACGTGCTGGTAGTCTATGATGACCTTAGTAAACATGCTACCGCATACCGTACCCTTTCTCTGTTACTGCGCCGTCCGCCAGGACGTGAGGCATATCCTGGAGACGTTTTTTACCTGCATTCCAGATTGTTGGAGCGTGCAGCCAGATTGTCGGAAAAGCTCGGCGGAGGTTCTTTGACAGCGCTTCCAATTATTGAGACACAGGCCGGCGACGTTTCCGCATATATCCCAACCAATGTAATTTCCATTACGGACGGTCAGATTTATTTGGAAACAGAAATGTTTAACGCAGGATTCCGCCCGGCAGTTAATGCAGGTTTGTCTGTATCAAGAGTGGGTGGTTCCGCACAGATTAAAGCTATGAAAAAAATTGCTGCTCCTATTCGTGTGGAATTGGCACAGTATCGAGAGTTAGCTGCATTTGCACAGTTTGGGTCTGAGCTGGACGCAGATACTACAGAGAAGCTGGCACAGGGTGAAAGAATCCGTGAAATGTTAAAGCAGCCTCAGTACAAGCCCATGCCGGTAGAATATCAGGTTATAATTATTTATGCGGCGACTAAGAAATATCTTATGAATGTGCCTGTGGATGATATTTTGAGGTTTGAGCAGGAATTGTTTGATTTTGTGGATACAAAATATCCGGAAATTCCTGAGTCAATCCGTACCAACAAAGAAATCAATGAGGAAACTGAGAAGAAACTTGTCAAAGCCATTGAGGAGTGCAAGGCGCAGTTTAAGTAGAACAGGTGGTGAATTATTATGGCGTCCATGAGGGACATTAAACGAAGAAAAGGCAGCATACAGAGTACGCAGCAAATCACAAAAGCCATGAAGCTTGTTTCTACTGTTAAACTGCAGAAAGCACGCAACCGTGCAGAGCAGTCCAATCCATATTTCAATCATATGTATCAGACGGTGACTTCCATGCTTGCAAGAAGCGGTAATCTGAATCATCCCTATTTAAAGCCTGGCAATTCGCAGAAAAAGGCAGTGATTACCATTGCCTCTAATCGAGGGCTTGCCGGTGGTTACAATTCTAATGTGGTAAAGCTTATTACAAACAGCGGAATGGCAAAAGAGGATGTCCAGGTTTACATGATCGGGCGCAAGGCGAAAGAACTTTTAATGCGCAAAGGGTATGAGATTAAGGCGGATTATTCTGATGTCATCGAAGGTCCTACTTATGATGATGCTTCTGTTATCTGTAAAGAGGTCTTGGAAGCATTCAGCAAAGGTGAAATAGGAGAAATATACCTTGCTTATACGCATTTTAAGAATACGGTCAGCCATGAGCCTACGCTGATGAAGCTGCTGCCAGTGGAATTTGATGAAGCAGAGCTGAAAGAGGCAGAAGCCAATGTGCTGATGAATTATGAGCCTAATGAGGAAGAAGCACTGAATCTGATCATTCCCAAATATATGACAAGCCTTTTCTATGGGGCGCTGGTAGAAGCAGTGGCAAGTGAAAACGGAGCCAGAATGCAGGCAATGGATTCTGCGACGAGCAATGCAGATGAAATGATCAGTGATTTGACATTGAAATATAACAGAGCGCGCCAGAGTTCTATTACACAGGAACTTACTGAAATTATTGCTGGTGCAGAGGCGATATCTTAAAAATTACTGTTTTAAGATACTGTCTGTATATCGCGGCTGCTTTCAGAGGAAAATACTGCTGACGTAATGTGGCAGCCGTGCAGAAGAATTTAGAATTATAAGGAGTGAAATTATGGCAGAAAAGAATATAGGTAAGATCACTCAGATTATCGGTGCTGTCCTGGATATCAAGTTTTCCGAGGGCAGTCTGCCGGAAATCAATGAAGCCATCAATATTCCGCTGAAAGACGGCAAAAAACTGGTGGTGGAGGTTTCTCAGCATCTGGGTGATGATACGGTGAGATGTATTGCCATGGGTTCTACAGACGGACTGGTCCGGGGAATGGATGCAGAAGCAACCGGAGCTGCCATTACCATTCCGGTTGGCGAACAGACCCTTGGGCGTATGTTCAACGTATTGGGAGAGCCAATTGATGAACTTCCGCCTCCCAAAAAAGTAGAGAAGATGCCCATTCACAGAAAAGCACCGACTTTCGAAGAACAGGCAACCTCCACAGAAATGCTGGAGACTGGTATCAAGGTCGTTGATCTTCTGTGTCCTTATCAGAAAGGCGGAAAGATTGGTTTGTTCGGCGGCGCCGGGGTAGGTAAAACGGTGCTGATTCAGGAGCTGATCCATAATATTGCCACAGAGCATTCAGGCTATTCTGTATTTACTGGTGTTGGTGAGCGTACCCGTGAGGGAAATGACCTTTACTATGAAATGAAAGAATCTGGTGTTATAGATAAGACCTGTATGGTATTCGGGCAGATGAATGAACCGCCTGGAGCACGTATGCGTGTAGGACTGACAGGACTTACCATGGCAGAGTATTTCCGTGATAAAGGCGGAAAAGATGTGCTGTTGTTCATTGATAATATTTTCCGTTTTACTCAGGCAGGTTCCGAAGTTTCTGCGTTGTTAGGACGTATGCCTTCTGCGGTGGGATATCAGCCTACCCTGCAGACAGAGATGGGAGCGCTTCAGGAGCGTATTACTTCTACCAAAAATGGTTCCATTACTTCTGTTCAGGCAGTTTATGTGCCGGCGGATGATTTAACTGACCCGGCACCGGCAACTACTTTTGCCCATTTGGATGCAACAACTACGTTGTCACGTTCTATAACGGAGCTTGGTATTTATCCTGCAGTAGACCCGCTGGATTCCACTTCACGTATTCTTGATCCCCGTGTGGTCGGTCAGGAACATTTTGAAGTGGCGCGCGGCGTTCAGGAAATTTTACAGAGATATAAAGAGTTGCAGGATATTATCGCAATTCTTGGTATGGATGAATTGTCTGAGGATGATAAATTGATCGTTAACCGTGCCAGAAAAGTACAGAGATTTTTGTCACAGCCTTTCTTCGTGGCAACACAGTTTACCGGGATGGATGGAAAATATGTGCCTATCGCAGAGACGCTTCGCGGCTTTAAGGAAATTTTGGAAGGGAAACATGATGATGTTCCAGAAAGCTATTTCCTGAATGCAGGTTCTATTGATGAAGTTCGCGCCCGCATGAAATAGAAGGAAGGCAAATGCGAAGCATTTAAGTAAATGCCTTCCGCCGCCATGGCAGGAGACGCAAGGCGGGGCGTGCCGATTCATTATATAAGGAGGAAGGCAAATGCGAAGCATTTAAGTAAATGCCTTCCGCCGTCATGGCAGGAGACGCAAGGCGGGGCGTGCCGATTCATTATATAAGGAGGAAGGCAAATGCGAAGCATTTAAGTAAATGCCTTCCGCCGTCATGGCAGGAGACGCAAGGCGGGGCGTGCCGATTCATTATATAAGGAGGGTGGACACATGGCAGAGAATTTTCAGCTGCAGATTATTACCCCGGATCGGGTGTTTTATGAGGGAGAGGCTTCCATGGTGGAGTTCACCTCTGTGGATGGAGAGATGGGAGTCTATAAGCATCATATCCCTCTGACCACGGTGCTGGCTCCTGGAATTGTGACGATTTCAGAGTCGGGTGGAAAGAAAGAAGCGGCAATTCATGCCGGATTCGTACAAATTCTTGGTGAGAAAATAACATTTCTTGCTGAAATTGCGGAATGGCCGGATGAGATTGACGTATCACGTGCCGAAGCAGCAAAGGCAAGGGCAGAAGAACGGTTGCGCAGCCATAGTGCAGATATTGATGTTGCGCGTGCTGAAATAGCATTAAAGAAAGCATTAGTTCGTCTGCATGTAAAATAGAGCGTGTCTGAAATGTATGGGAGCTGTTGCAAAATAGCAGCATGATGCAATATAGTGTTCCGGAAATGGAATTTATATTGTATCTGATGGTGTTTTTGCAGCAGCTCCCTTGTCTGTTTTAAGATGATCTCAATCGCTTATCGCATATTCAAATATGCGAATTGTGTTCCAGTAATTTGTATAAATTCGTATAGACAGAAAATCTGAGTTAAAATATAATGAAAAAAATACGGGCAAGGAGCGGAAAAGAAATGATAAAGGTTGGAATATGCGAAGATGACATTGTATGCAGAAAAGCTGTCTGTAAAATGCTGGAACAATATTTTAATGAGAAAGAAACGGAGTATCAGCTCAGAGAATATGATTCAGGAGATTCCTTTTTCGAACAGCATTTGTCTACAGATATTCTGCTTCTGGATATAGAGATGAATGGGATGACAGGCATTGAGTTAAAGGATTTGCTGTGCCGGACCAACGAAGATATTAAAATATTGTTTGTCACCAATCATTTGGAAGCAATGTCTGACGCCTTTGGGAAAAATGTATATGGGTTTCTGCATAAACCAATTGAACAGAAGGAGCTTGAGAAGTATCTGGACCGGGTTTTAGAAGATATCAGGGAAAACAGGGGGTTGGTGATTAAAGGCGCTGACAAAGAGTTTGTAATAAAGATCAGAGATATTTTTTATTTTGAGTCAGATGATAAATATAGCTGTGTGGTCAGCAGCAATGGCAGATATTTCTGCAATAGAAGCCTCAGACAGTGGGAGGAGGAATTGAGAGACAATTTCTTTTTCCGCTGTCATAAGTGTTATCTGGTAAATTTTCAAAATATACAAAGGATGGAAGAACATATTTGTATGTGCAATGGGGATAAGATCCCAATCAGCAGAAGAAGAGGAAAGGAACTGAAAGATTCCTATCGGAAATATATTATCAAAAGAGCCAGGTAAACAAAACCATGGCACGATGAAACGAGGTTTACACCTTTTGTACGATTTGTTATAATAAAAGCCATATAATGCAGTTATATTGTACGAAAAGTAATAAAAAAACGAAACAGTAAAATGATCAAATAGAGAGTGTAATTCCCTGGAGATTCATGGGTTTACGCTCTCTCCCAAATTACAGAGATAAAGAAGAATAATGGGAAGGGAGAGGTAAATGAGCGGTGTAGAGGGTATAATAATGGAAATTATCTCTATGTTGGAAAATATGTTTATGGTATGTGGAGTATTTTGTGTACCTATTTCCAGAAACCGAAAATATTTTATTGGAGGAGGACTTTTTCTTGTAGGCTTATGTATTGGAGATGCTTTTCTTGGTTTTGATGAATTTACGATGTTACTATTTAGAGTGATTTTGTCTCCTATAATTGTATCATTATGGACCAGAGGAAAACTGTTTCGCAAATTATCAATCTTTGTTTGCAGTATTATGTACCTTCATATGCCTTATCTGTGTATCGACTTGACGTTTTCTGGATTTTTTGGAAAACCCATGACTGTCTTGAAATTATATGGTTTGTATCGAATGATAAGAGGTGGACTTACCATTATAATAGCAGGGATGCTGGCATATAGACTTAGAAAGATATCTGGATATGAAAATATTTTGAAAAGTCTACAGACTAAATATTTTCTGACCGGAAGTATCTGCTGCCTGGCGGCGTCTCTGGTTCAGTACTACATAGAAGATATGAGTGTATCAGTATATGTAAATACAGGTCAGGTTATCTGTGTGACAGTTTGCATGGTGATTGTCAGCGCCATGTTCTATGCGCTTGGAGTGGGTGTTGTGATACTGGATTTACTGCGGAAAAAGTATCAGGCAGAAAGCAAGCTGAAAGATGAATATCTGAAGATTAGCAGGGAATATGTGAGGGAAGTTAGGGAGAATGCCAGAGAAACTCGGAAGATGCGCCACGACCTGCAGGCGCATACGACAAGCCTGCGGTATTATATGGAACACAAAGAATACCAGAAAGCTGAAGAATATTTGGCAGCTATGTGCAGGCATGCTGATAAGATGATTCGGAAAATGCCGTCCGTAAATCATGAAATTGTGGATGCAGTGCTGTTAGAAGCACAGATTCGTTCAGAAAATTTTCAGATCTCATGGAAGGTCGAGGGAAGTATTCCCTCAGAGATATCCATAGGAGATTTTGACTTGTGCACAATATTTTCCAATTTGCTGGCAAACAGTGTGGAGGCATGTGAAAAGCTTCCTGCTGAACAAAGATATATTCATCTGGAGATCCGTCATCTCGGCAGCCATCTGGTAATAGAGATCACAAATCCAGTAAAAGACTCTGTAGATATTGAAAAATTAGGCAGTATTACGACGAAGGCAGATGATCAAAATCATGGATTTGGAATTGAAAATGTGAAGGCAGCCGTTGAGAAAAACCATGGGGAGCTGTTCTTTGAAGAGATGGAAGAAGTATTTCTGACCAGAATTATACTTAATTGGTAAAAAATGACCGTTCTCTCCAAATTTCGACCGTTTATTCCAGAATGCTTGTAATTTTCTTGGAAGGTTAGGTAAAATGGCAATAGAAAGTTGTGAGATTGCTGCACGAGCAGACTTTCCGATATTGCAGGCAGATGATTTTGCAAATATCAAACAGCACGAAGTGGAGGTGAGAACATGTATTTTTCAACTGGGGAATCATTGTGGAAATTATTGAAAGAACTTTTTGGATGGTAGGATAAGTTTTTTAAACATAGGATAAGTAATTTAGTATGATACAAAAGATAAGAACCCTGCTGAAAAATTATAATTTTCAGTCGTTGGTTAAAAATACAAATGAGGAAAAAGCAGTTTCATGGAGAAGTAGCATGAACTGTAATTAAGGGAGTATTTATAAATAAAACTGCATATCAGTTGGATGACAGCTGAGATCGGAAAGTTTACAGAAGGAACTGTGTTATGTAAGGTAATATGGTTCCTTTTTGTATTCTCTTTTTTATAACAGCATGGTATAATAGCAATAGATTTGATATCGTCAGAATGGAAGTGTCCGGGTGAGAAAATACAAACGTATTTTTACAAATGTCATTAATTCACTTTAATTATTAATGGATTTTTTTCTGAAAATTTGGAAAAATATGAGTCATATCCACGAAAAGAAAGGTCACATAATATGAAAGAAATGTTGATGATAAAACGAGGATTGATTCATGATGCGATTCATAGAGAACCTTATCAGGCAGATATTCTGACAGAGGATGGAAAAATAATAGAGATAGCTGCAGAGATAAAGAATCCAAAGCAAATCAAGGTACTGGACGCCTCAGAGTTACATGTCTATCCAGGTTTTGTGGAAGCACATTGCCATTTGGGATTAGATGGGTATGGGATTGGGTTTGAAGGAGCTGATTATAATGAAGTAACCGATTCAATTACACCGCAGTTATCGGCAGTGGATGGCTTGAATCCTCAGGATGAGAGCATCCGCCTTGCCATGGAAGGCGGAGTTACCTGCGTGGCGGCAGGTCCAGGAAGTTCGAATGTGCTGGGAGGAACATTTACCGTATACAAAACGGTGGGCAAACGGATTGACGATATGGTGGTAAAACACAGGGCAGCGATGAAATGCGCCTTTGGTGAAAATCCCAAAATATGCTATAAAGACAAAGATAATTATTCAAGGATGAGTACTGCTTCAAAACTGAGAATTATGTTGGAACGAACGAGAGAATATATGGAAAGGCAGCAGGCAGCGGGCGAGGATCTATTCAAGCGCCCTCCTTACGATCCCAAGCTGGAAGCCCTGATTCCTGTCATAAAAGGCGAACTGCCATTAAAAGCACATGTCCATCAGGCGAATGATATCTATACAGCAATCCGCATTGCCAGAGAATTTCAGGTAGGGCTTGCCCTGGATCACTGTACGGATGGGTCTTTGATTGCAGAAGACCTGGCAAAAGAAGGATATCCTGTGGCAGTAGGTCCCTCTCTGGGCCATGCCACCAAATTTGAGTTGAAGAATAAGAGTTTTGCCACCCCAGGGGATCTTGCAAGGGCAGGATGCCAAGTATCGATTATCACAGATTCGCCAGTGATTCCTCAGCAGTATCTGGCTCTCTGTGCCGGATTGGCAGTTAATTCTGGAATGGATGAATTTGAGGCTCTTAAGGCAATTACCATTCATGCGGCAAAGCATATTGGTGTGGAAGAGCGGGTAGGTTCACTGGAGGTGGGTAAAGACGCTGATTTTGTTGTTGCGGACGGCAATCCTATGGTGTCAGATACCAAAATTGAGTATGTGGTGATTGACGGCAGAATTACTTTTTCCCGGCGGATTTCGTGAGAAAAGTATATAAATAAATGGAAGGAAAGCGCTGCCTTTCGGCAACGCTTTTGGGGGAGTAAATTTATGAAATGTTTCATGGGGTGCCACATCTTGGGCGGTGGCACCGCCAAATATATATGTAAATAACTTAATAAAGTTAAATTATTGTTAGTCGAAGCTGACAACGGTGCGCGCTTATTTATGTAAGTCATCAACTTCATTTGATAAATAAAGTATAGGACATAAATGTGTGCAAACTGTGGACAATTTCTAAAAGAAGCATAAAGAATTCGAAAGAAATTATGAAGAAATGGTAAAAGAAACGTTAGAAAAAGGAGGATACATATGGAAACATCAAAAGTATATTTTACCACATTCAAGACATCTTACACCGAGAATATTCCGGCAAAGCTGAAACGCCTGATACTCACGGCAGGAATCAGGGAGATTGATTTTACAGATAAGTACGCAGCCATTAAGATTCATTTTGGAGAGCTTGGAAATCTGGCTTTTTTACGTCCAAATTATGCTAAAGTTGTGGTTGATATCGTAAAAGAGCTGGGTGGCAAACCGTTTTTAACAGATTGCAATACTCTATATGTTGGAAGCAGGAAGAATGCTTTAGATCATCTTGATACTGCCTACGAAAATGGTTTTTCTCCATTTTCCACGGGCTGCCATGTAATTATTGCAGACGGACTGAAAGGAACTGACGAAGCACTGGTGCCTGTGAATGGAGAATATGTGAAAGAAGCAAAAATCGGCAGAGCTGTCATGGATGCAGATGTGTTCATCTCGCTGAACCATTTTAAAGGGCATGAAATGGCAGGTTTTGGAGGCGCTTTGAAAAATATTGGCATGGGATGCGGTTCCAGAGCCGGAAAAATGGAAATGCACAGTGAGGGCAAACCATATGTAAATCATGATAACTGTGTCGGATGCGGAATGTGTACCAAAGTATGCGCTCATAAGGGAATTACAGTGGCAGATAAAAAAGCATCTATCAATCATGATAACTGTGTCGGGTGCGGACGCTGTATAGGGGTTTGTCCCAAAGATGCTGTGGAACCTTCCTTTGGGCAGTCTGTGGATATGCTGAATTATAAAATGGCAGAGTACAGTAAGGCAGTGATTCAGGAGCGTCCTCATTTTCACATTTCCCTGGTCTGTGATGTCTCTCCCAATTGTGACTGCCATGCAGAAAACGACATCCCGATCATTCCAGATGTGGGAATGTTCGCCTCCTTTGATCCGGTCGCACTGGATATGGCTTGTGCAGATGCCTGTAATCGGCAGCCGGTAATTGCTGGAAGCGTATTGTGTGAAGAGGGAAAACACACGGAGAATAACTGCCAGGATCATTTTCATATGGTACATCCAGATACCAACTGGAAGTCTTGTCTGGAGCATGCTGAGAAGATAGGCATTGGCAGCCAGAAGTATCAATTGATTGAAATTTGAAATCAAATAGGAAATTGCGAAACAACTAAATGATAAAAATTTCATATACAATTTAGACAATTGTGCTAAAAAATTTTATTCATAATAAACGCACAAAATGCAGGGCGCACCAAGCATTACAACGAACCACTTAATACGAAAATCATGTTCCGCAAAGGCTTCCATGATTTTTGTGTTTTTTCCTTAGTAATGTCAGTTTTTTGACATAGAGGGATGCTCTGGAGTACGTTTCCATGGTGCTTTAATGCATTTCTTAGCGTTTATATGATAAAATATTTCTTTTTAAATTTTATGAATTGTATATGAAATTCACAAAACTATCGAGTTTCGCAATTGCCTATTAAAATTTATCTTATAGAAGGGAAACTTATGAGAACTGTAAACAGAATCTGTAAAACATTGCTGCTGTGCCTGGCATGTATGTGTTTTTTCCAAATGTATGTGTCGGCAGAACAGTCCAAAGAAATGAAAGTCGTCTTTACTCATGATCTTCATTCTCATTTGGAATCCTTTGAACTGGAGGAAAATGGAGAAGAACAGCAGGTAGGCGGATTTGCCAGGATGAAAACATGGCTGGAACAGCAGCCAGAAGACAGTGAGGACATTTTGTTTCTGGATGGCGGTGATTTTTCCATGGGCACACTGTATCAGACCGTGTTTGAGACGCAGGCGGCAGAACTTCGGATGTTAGGAGCCTTGGGGGTGGATGTCACCACCTTTGGTAATCATGAATTTGATTACCGCAGCAGCGGGCTTGCCAATATGCTGGCGGCGGCAGAGAACAGTAAAGATCCCCTGCCGGCTCTTGTAGTATGCAACATCGACTGGGAAGCATCTCTGTCGGGAGAGCAGGCAGATGAGAGCGCTTTGCTCAAAGATGCTTTTGACAGATATGGGGTGCAGCCCTATGTAATGCTGGAAAAAAATGGAGTGAAGATTGCGGTGATCGGCGTGTTTGGTAAAGATTCCCTGGCATGTTCTCCGACTTGTGCCTTGTCTTTCAAAGAACCGGTGGATGCTGTAAGAGAGACCGTTCAGGTTATTGAACAGCAAGAACATGCGGATATGATTGTGTGTGTTTCCCACAGCGGTACCTGGGAAGAGGAAAAGAAATCAGAGGATGAGCTGCTGGCAAAAGCAGTACCTCAGATAGACCTGATTATCAGCGGGCATACGCATAGTATTTTAGAAAAACCTATCATTCATGGAGAAACGGCAATTGTCTCGACTGGAGAGTACGGCGCCCGTATTGGTTCTATGAACTTGAAGCAAAAGGAGAATGGGCGTTGGCAGTTGGAGGACTATCAGCTTACGCTTTTAGATAAACGTTATGAGAATGATGCGGAAATTCAGAAGAAGACGGAAGAAATGGGGAAAAGCATTGACCAGGAATATATGGCACAGTTTGGTTATAAGAAAGATCAGGTGCTGACTTATAATCCCTGGGAGTTTACGAAGATTAATGGGCTTGGAACAATTCTCAGGGAAGAAACTTTGGGAAATCTTCTGGCGGATTCTTATCTGTATACAGTCAACAACAGTGAAACCGGAGATGAAACACCAGCAAAGATCGCAGTAGTACCCAGCGGATGCATTCGTGATACGTTTCATAAAGACAGGGATATTACAGCGGCGGACGCTTTTCAGTCTCTTTCATTGGGAATTGGCGCAGACGGTATTCCAGGTTATCCGCTGGTGAGTGTATATCTGACAGGGGCGGATATCAGAACGATGGCAGAAGTGGACGCTTCCATTTCACCGATGATGACAACGGCGCAGCTTTACACCAGCGGGCTGTCTTATACTATCAATCCCAGCCGTCTGATGCTCAACAAGGTAACGAATACGGTACTGCAGGACTGGGAGGGAAATGTAGAAACATTAATGGATGACAGCCTCTACCGTGTGGTAGCTGACCTATATACAGGCCAGATGCTTGGGGCAGTAGAAAAAAAGTCATTCGGGCTTCTGTCTGTGGTGCCAAGAGATGCCTCAGGAGAAGAGATTTCTGCAGAAAAATTGGAAGATTATATTATTTATCGAGATGGAAAAGAATTAAAGGCATGGATCTGCGCAGCAAATTATTTGGATTCTTTTGAAAAAATAAATGGGAATTCCCAGATACCAGAATATTATCAAACCACTCATAACCGCAAAGTGATAGAGAATGACAGCAGTTTTGTGGCTTTTATGAGTAATCCCAGCCAGGCTGCAAGGATGATTTTCAGCATTGCGGCAGTGCTTGTGGTTGTATTGATGCTTTTGGTGGTGTTGATGATTTACAAGATTGCTGCGCATAAGAAGAAGAGAGATAAATAAACCGTTTATTCCTAAAATGAACCAGTTATACCCTGGCAAATTGCAATTGCATAATAAGGGACTTATAATAAATTAACCAGAAAATATTCGTTATATAGTGATAGATGAAAAATTTTCTGGAAAATCAGCTATAAGGAGGGAGAGTATAACAAGGCATTGAAAGTATGTCCGCCATAAAATATGAATTACAGGCGAAGATACGCAAGTTTCAAGCAGCAAAATGATAAGTGCAATTGAGAAAGAGGGTAAACGAAATGAAAAACAGAAGAAGAATCATAGGATTATTATTAGCAGCATCCATGTCTGTATCAGGTATCGGAGGTGCTGCGGGAGTACAGACAGCAGAAGCTGCCACTTTAAGTGCAATTGAGAATGTAGAGGAAGAAAAAAGCTTAAAAGCAGATAAGGATGCGAAAGATTCAGAAACGAACGAAAACACAGAGACGGTTCAAGAGACAGAAACAGTTCAGGAAGCGGAGAACTTAGAGGCGGCAGCACAGATAGCAGCAGATAATCCTGCTGAAGCAGCGCCATTGTCGATAGAGGAAATGGAAAATGTTCCTGAAGTAGAAGATTTGCCGGTAGAGGAAAAAAGTGTTATTGATGAAGCTGTTTCTGCTGCAGAATACAGCGGCGAGGAAGCAGGAGAGATTTTGAACAGCCTGGATGAAAACAGCGAAGCCGTGGATTTGGGAATAAAAGAAGTTTTGGACACTTATTACGGTGCGGAAGAAGTGGATGAAACCGAGGTTCAGGAATTTAGCCAGACACTGGAAGAGGATATTGAAGAAGATATTCAGAATTATACAGAAGCCAGAGCAGAGCGGGATAATGAGAAAAATCTTGACTACGCGCCTGGAGAAGAGATTGTTCTTTTTGATAAGGATACCTCCAAAGAGGATATAGACACTATCGTCAGCTATGTTTCCGATTCGTATGAAATTGTGTTGGATAACGATTTTGTGCTGGACACCACGTTAAGTGAGAGAAAGCAGAAGAGATTAAAAGCATTGGAAGATTATGAAGGAAATATTGTTGTAAAAGTTAATCTGGATATGGATCAGACAGTGGCAGACGCAGGCGTTGAATTTGAGTCCTTTGACTGTGTTGTGGAAGCAGAATCAAATGACAAATATGAATCAGAAGGCCTGACGGAAAAATTAAACGATACTTATGCAGACCAGCAATGGTATATAGACAGATGTAATTTTCTGGATGCATGGGACAGCGTGGCAACGGCAGGCTGTTATGATATATGGATCGGTGTGGTTGACACAGGCTGCCGAATCACACATAATGATCTGGTAAAGGGAATTGTAAGCAAATATGCTGTAGATGTCACAAAAACGGACAGCAACGGGAATTATAAGAAACTGGAAGATATGAGTAAGCCGTATGATTCAGCGCATGGCACTAATTGTACAGGAATCATTGCAGCGAAAGCTAAAAATTCCATTGGAGTGGCAGGAGCAGCCAGAGGCTGGGATAATCAATCATGCAGGGTTATGCCGATTAAAGTATCGTCCGGAGTAGTTGATGGTAAAGTACAAATTTTTACCACGGATATGTGCAAAGGCATTCAGCATGCAATTGTTTCAGGTGCAGAAGTGGTGAGCGTCAGTTTATGCGGGACTGGACTATCCTCTGTGGAAGAAGAGGTGATTAACCGGGCAAAAGCAGCAGGGGTAATCGTGGTGGCAGCAGCAGGAAATTATAGCAGTTCTGCAAAAACATATCCTGCAGCGATAGATTATGTAATTGCTGTCGGAGGGACAAATGAGACAAAGTCCAATCAGAAAGCTTCCTTTTCAAATTATGGCAGCTGGGTGGATATTGTGGCTCCTGCGACAAACTATATATCTACTTCATCCAGAGGCGATGCGGCGTATGATGGATCTATAGACGGAACATCATTTTCAACACCACTTGTGGCGTCGGCGATAGGGTTAATGCTGGCGATGAATCCATCATTGTCAGTAGCACAGATAAAAAGCATTCTCAACAGCACGACGACAGACATAAACAGTTCTTATTTTAACTGCGGTATGTTAAATGCGGGCCTTGCAGTACAGAAAGCCAAATATCAGGATTTCAAAAACAGTACTGTAAAATTGACCAGCGCAACAGCTTTGACAAATAATAGGATTAAGCTTACATGGAATAGCTTGAACGTATATGGTCCAGAAAAGGTTTTAATTTACAGATCAACCAGTAAGACAGGCACATATTCCAAAATAAAAACTCTTACGGGAGACAGTATTCTAAACAATACTTATACAGATTCCGGTCTGACAGCCGGCAAAACATATTATTATAAAGTTCGTATTGCCATGAAGTATGGAACAGGGCATAAATATACGCCGTACTCAGAAATTAAATCTGCCAAAGCAGCCAAATAAAGGAGGGATGGCATGAAAAAACTAGCAGCAACAGCATTGGGAATTCTGCTTTCAGCAGCGATGCTGGTTCCGTCAGCAGCATTCGCCTATGACAAAGACGTAGACGAATGGATGGCCGTGGGTACTGTCCTGGAATTGACAGCGGGAGAAGCAGGAAAAAAGGTCAGTACTTTAAGCAGCGGCGCTGTAAATCGAAATATTTCAAACTTTCGAGAATATTTGGAGGCGTCAGAGGTGTCTTCCATAACAGTGTCTGCCAGTATGGACGGCCAGACAGAAAGCAGCCTTTACTTTTCAGAGAAAGCTTATCGTAACCATAAGGGACAATCAGAACACATTGCAGTATTGAAGGCCGACGATACCAATCCCTGGAGAGAAGATTCCTGTGTGATATTGAAGGTTGAAGATCTTACAGGAGCAATGGCAGGGATAGAAATTGAGATGGGAGCGTCGGAAGATGGACCTAGAGATTATAAGATATCCTACAGTACAGACCAGGGAAACACATGGAAAATGTTCCATACATTAGGAACGGATGAGGGTTCTGTTTCAATGCCAAGCTGCACAGATACTATATTTAAGAAGAATGTCACAGATATAGATAGAACATACGAGACTGTAAAACTGCAGGAAAAAATTGAAAACAAGAAAACAGGCAGCTCTTTTGACTATAACTGGGACATGAAGCTGTATGACGATCTTTATTTTAAGATATCTCCAGCATCTGATTATAAGGTGAATGGGAAAAATGGATTGTACGGAAGCAGTACAGGAGAATGGGGAATCCGTTCTGTAAAAGTTCTGCAGGGTATATTATTGCCGGCAGATCAAGAATCTTCTGGTGATTTTGCAGAGGTTCCAGAAGCGCCGATGCCGTCTTCTGTAAAAGCATTCAAAACGGCAAAGAGAGCGATTACCATGACCTGGAAAAAGGCTTCTTCGGCATGCAGTTATGAAATTTATCTGAAAAAGGGGAAAGGAAAATATCAGAAGATCAAGACCGTGAATGCATCAGAAGGCACAAAATATGTGATAAAAAATCTTTCTCCGGCAGCAGTCTACCAAATTCGTATGTGCTCGTATGATTATGGGGTAGAAGGAATTAAAAGATACAGCGGTATGACAAAATCAATCACAGTCAATATGAAGAAACAGCCGCTGCCCGAAAATCTTTCTGTGAAAAAAGCTGTCTCAGTAAAACTTGGACAAAAAAAGAATCTGGTGGTACAATGTAAGAAAGGAACCAGCGCCTACTATATTAAGAAAATAACTTACAAGGTAAAGAACCCTGAGATTGCCAGTGTGAAATCTTCTGGAATTATTGAAGGCAGGAAAAAGGGGACTACCAGGGTGAATGTCAAAGTGACTTTAAAAAGCGGTTTAAAAAAGACATTTGTCACCAGATTAAAAGTAGTGGAATAATCACATAGTGGACAAAGCAGGATTCTTATGCCGGTATGGCATAATCTGTCCTGCTTTGTTATACTATATAATATTTTTGAATGGCAGGAGAGGGTATAAATGATAAGTATCGGGATTTGTGAAGATGAGGAGAAATACAGAAGATTTGCAGGAGAGCTCCTGAGACAGTATTTTACAGAGAAAGGCATTGACTATAAGCAGATAGAATACCAGTCGGCGGTCTCATTTATGGAACAGAAAGACAGTATAGATATTCTGATTCTGGATATAGAGATGGAGGGACTTTCAGGAATTCAGTTAAAGGATTGGCTCTGCCAGGAGGACAGTGAAACAAAGGTACTTTTTGTCAGCGGCCATATGGAAGGAATGTCTGAAGCTTTTGGCAAAAATGTTTATGGATTTCTCAAGAAACCTCTTAGGAAGACGGAATTTGAAAAATATATGAATCGGATGATTGAGGACATCGAGGATGATCGAATCATAACGATAAAAAGTATCAATAAGAAGCTGTTGGTCAAAATAAGCAGTATATATTATTTCGAATCACAGCATAAATACAGCCGTATGGTGGGCCGTTATGGAGAGAATTTTTGTGATGAAGGACTTATTCAGCTGGAGGAAAGGTTAAGATCAAAAGATTTTTACCGATGTCATAAAAGTTATCTGGTGAATCTGAGAAATATTCGAGATGTAAGTGATCATATTCGTATGACCAATGGAGATATGATTCCGGTAAGCAGAAGGAAAGCCAAAGGATTAGAAGAAGCATACCGGGAGTATGTTATCCGAAAATCCAGATGATATGCTGGACTCTTAATATTTAGGGGGTTAAAACATGTATCAATATCTGCTGCTGCTGGATACAGAGCAGGAACGGGAATTTTTCCAGAAGATGTATCATGAACATAAAAACGCAATGTATTATATTGCTTTGAGGATATTAAAAAATGAGTCTGACGCAGAAGATATGGTACATGAGACATTTTTAGCACTGACAAAATATTTATCGAGAATGATAGATAATCAGCCTCAGAAAAACTGGAATTTCATACTTACTATTTTAAAGCATAAATGCTACAATCTCTGTAAAAAGAAAAAGCAGGAGATTGACAAATGTTTAGAACTGGAGAATACGACAGACACATACGGTGAAAAGCCTGATGACAGAATGGAGCGGCTGGAAAAACAGGAACTGATGATTAAATTAATTAGAGAGATGAAACCATCCTATCAGGAAGTTTTGATTTTAAAGTACTACCATGAGTTGAATAATACCGAGATTGCTGCGGTGCTGGGAGAAACGCAAGATAATATCCGGCATATTTATATGAGAGCAAAACATAAAATGGAAAAAATGCTGGAGAATTATGGAATTTTGGATGCTCATGGTATTTAAAAATTAGTGGAAGCCTAATGAAAGAAAAAAGTTTTTCGCAGGAGGTTTCTATGGGCAGGGAACAAGAGAGGATTCGGAGGAAACTGGAAAATAATACAATTGCGGAATGTAATAAGGAATACCTTGAAAGGCTGAACCCTAATAAACTGCAGAAAGTACGGCAGAAACAGGTTTACGGACTGATACGCTCAGCGTACCAGATAAGATTTACCTTTCATGTCTGGGGAAATACGAAAAATATTGAAATCATTTCAGATTTATGTTACGATATTGCCAAACAGGTGAGCAGGAAGAAGATCTGACAGTGAACCTGATAGAATTTAAGAAGCAGACCAGACCACAAGGATGACCTGAAGGGAACGGTGCAGCGTATAGAGAAGACAATTAATAGATCTTGCTGAGCAGGATGTTCTTTTACTGTCCCTGTACCTTTTGGTACAGGTTTTTTTATCTTATAGGAAAGACCTTGTCACGCTAAAGCGGCTGTGCTCGGCGCAGCAAACCGTCCAAGTCCCTCATGAATGAGGGATTTAGGGAGTTGAAGCGGATTTGTCCGCTTGTTCTCTTATAGGAAAGGCACTTTCACGCTTTGTTCATTTTATGGAAAAAATCAAGGGGGATATATGAATCAGACAAAACAATTAATCGATAAACTGGAGGAAACATCTCAGCTTACCAAAGAAGAATGGATTGCCCTGATTCAAGGAAGGAATGAGGATGCTGCACAGTATTTATTTGAGCGGGCGAGGTATTGGCAGCATAAATATTTTGGAAACGGGATTTATACCAGAGGGTTGATCGAATTTACCAATTATTGTAAAAACGATTGCTATTACTGCGGAATTCGCAGAAGCAACAGGCAGGCGGAAAGATACCGTCTGACCAAGGAACAGATCATGGAATGTTGTTTCAGCGGTTATAAGCTGGGATTCCGCACTTTTGTGCTTCAGGGAGGAGAGGACGGATGGTTTACCCAGGAGAAATTAGTGGAGATTATTCGTACGATAAAGGAGGCTTATCCTGATTGCGCGCTCACGCTTTCCCTGGGAGAAAGGTCCAGGAAGAGTTATGAAGAATTGTTTCATGCAGGGGCTGACCGCTATCTTCTGCGGCATGAGACAGCAGACGAAACACATTACCAAAGCCTTCACCCATCTGAATTGTCAGCTGCACACCGCAAACAATGCCTTAAGGATTTAAAAGAAATTGGTTATCAAACAGGTACGGGTTTTATGGTGGGAAGCCCAGGACAGACGCCAGTACATCTGGCGGAAGATATGTTGTTTATCCGCCGATTGGAGCCTCACATGGTGGGAATTGGTCCTTTTGTTCCTCATCATGAGACCCCATTTGCCCAGGAGGCAGGAGGAACTGTGGAATTGACATTGTTTATGATCGGACTGCTGCGGGTTATGCTGCCCAGCCTTCTGATTCCTGCTACAACTGCATTGGGCACCATTGATCCCCTGGGCAGAGAAAAAGGAATTCAGGCAGGGGCAAATGTGGTTATGCCGAATCTGTCCCCAACCTCTGTGCGGAAAAAATATGAGTTGTATGACAATAAAATCTGTACTGGGGATGAGGCTGCAGAGTGCAGAAACTGTCTCAATCAGAGAATGAAGAATATTGGATATGAACTGGTCACTGACCGTGGAGATTATTGCAGACGAGAGAAGGAGGAAATTTATGTATAACGTAATGTCACCCAAGGCAGAGGAATTTATCAGCCATGAGGAAGTGTTGGCTTCTCTGGCATACGCACAGGAGAACAAGAATAACCGGGAGCTGATCGATGAGATCCTGGCGAAAGCAAGAGAACGCAAGGGATTGTCCCACCGGGAGGCAGCAGTGCTTCTGGATTGTGAGCTGGAGGATAAAAATCAGGAGATTTACGCTCTTGCAGAACAGATTAAAAAAGATTTCTACGGAAACCGTATTGTGATGTTCGCACCATTGTATTTGTCCAATTATTGTATCAATGGATGCGAGTATTGCCCTTATCATCTGAAAAACAAGCATATTGCCAGAAAAAAACTCACGCAGGAAGAGATTGTGAAAGAGGTCACTGCACTGCAGGATATGGGGCACAAGCGTCTGGCTTTGGAGGCAGGGGAAGATCCAGTAAATAATCCTATTGAATATATCCTGGAATGTATTAAGACGATTTATGGCATTAAGCATAAGAATGGAGCGATCCGCCGTGTCAATGTGAACATTGCTGCAACTACCGTGGAAAATTACAGGAAATTAAAAGAGGCGGGGATTGGCACCTATATCCTGTTTCAAGAAACGTATCATAAGGAATCTTATGAGAAACTGCATCCCACAGGACCGAAACATGATTATGCTTATCACACAGAAGCCATGGACCGTGCCATGGACGGAGGCATAGATGATGTTGGTCTGGGTGTGCTGTTTGGATTGAATAATTACCAGTACGATTTTACAGGGATTCTCATGCATGCAGAGCATTTGGAGGCGTATAAAGGAGTAGGTCCCCATACCATCAGCGTGCCCCGTCTGCGCCGGGCCGATGATATTGATCCGGATGTTTTTGATAATGGCATTTCAGATGAGACTTTTGCCAAGATTGTGGCATGTATTCGGATTGCGGTGCCCTATACAGGAATGATTGTATCTACCAGAGAGAGCCAGGCATGCCGGGAGAAAGTGCTTCATCTGGGAATCTCGCAGATCAGCGGCGCTTCCAGAACCAGTGTGGGAGGTTACGCTCAGCCAGAACCAGAAGAGGAAAATTCAGCTCAGTTTGACGTCAGCGATAACCGTACCCTGGATGAGGTGGTAAAATGGCTGATGGAAATGGATTATGTTCCCAGCTTCTGTACAGCATGTTATCGGGAAGGAAGAACGGGAGACCGCTTCATGACACTGTTAAAGAGCGGTCAGATTGTAAATTGCTGTCATCCGAATGCTCTGATGACTCTCAAAGAATATCTGGAGGATTATGCGTCAGAGGAAACCAAAGCAGTAGGTGACAAACTTATTGAGAGAGAACTGGATGTCATAACCAATCCCAAGGTAAAAGAGAAGGTGATTGATTATCTTGCAAATATTCATCATGGAGAACGAGATTTCCGGTTCTGATACGTTTGAGAATTAATAAAATCAGAGATTAAAATGTTTCAAATCAGAAGGAGGCAAGGAATATTTTACAACATAATTCTGTGCCTCTTTCTGCTCTGCTTATGGTCAGATTTCTATCCCAATTTATTTCCAATATCTATTCACCCATGTCTCTGCATCATTTTCTTCAAGTTTATATTTTCCTGCTATTTTTTTAATTGTGTCTGAAATAGGCAGTCCTATTTCCTGACACATTTCAATCGCTGAAATCACTGCTGCTTCCTTTCTCTCACTTTCCACATAAGCACGCATTACTTGTTATTCATCAAATAACGTCATCATCATATCCACAACCTCCTTTTCCCTACTGGATAAATACTCTTTCAGAATATCTCTATCTTTACAGATATTGATTGTATTGATAATGGCTTCTCTGGTCCGCCCATATAATTTTATCTGTACCAATACATTTTTAATTGTAATATCTTTTAATTCATTTTTCGTGGTTTCCGTATTTTCTGGATGGAGTGTTCTATATAACTGTATCAAGTATTTCTTATCCTGAAACAAATTCGTGAAAACACTGTCTTAAATCGTATA
This sequence comes from Lachnospiraceae bacterium, assembly GCA_910575075.1. Classification (GTDB taxonomy): domain Bacteria; phylum Bacillota; class Clostridia; order Lachnospirales; family Lachnospiraceae; genus Petralouisia. Next base: position 141,421 of record CAJTCY010000008.1, on the reverse strand, counting down.
TTTTGCAATATCCGTTTTTTCCATTCCTTCTTCCTTTCATCCCCGCTCTTTCTGCGGGGAAATAACTAGCTTCCACCTTAGTTTCATTATAAAAAAAACATCCTATACTCAAGGATAATTACTTACTGAATAATTAAATATTGGAATGATTTTTCTTGATTTAACCGCTGGAGCAATATAATATATTTTTGGTATTTACAAGCAACATAAAATTCTACCCATAAGAAAGTTTATCGCGTCATTTTCGTAACTCATGTTCTTAATGTGACGGAACTGTAACTGCAAAAACGCAAGAAAATCGGATTATTCTTGCCATGGTAACATGCTTTGTATATAATAGAAAAAAGCCTTTGTAAGGTTTAGTGATTAATGATATATACTTTAGCATAAGATAGATACAAAGAGAAACAGACCAGAGGAATGAAAAAACCATGAGCGTACAGGATAAAGTAGAACACATTTTGAAAAATATTCACCTTTTGTTTTCCGGCAGTAAGCCTTATGATCAGGAAGGTAAATGGATTATTGTGGAAAAGGCACAGGTATTTGAATTGTTGGAACAGTTAAATCTGGCAATCTATGAGGTTATGGATCAATATGAAGTTACAAGCCAGAAACATGAGCTTGCGCAGCGAAGGTGTGAGAAACGGGGAGAGGAGATTATTCAAAAAGCAAACACACATGCGGATGATATCTATGCAGCCACCATAATGTATACAGATGACGCGATTAACCGGATCTGCCATATTATGGAAGATGCCAATGAATCTGTTCGTAAGGTCTTTCATAAGATGAATGCAGAGATGGATCAGGAACGGGAGCGTGTGCGCCGCAATCAGCTTGAACTGACAGGACAGCTTCAGGATTTTGCTGATACCCAGAAATACATAAAGATTATTGAGGAAATCAATAAAAAACTGGAACGTGAGCGTATGGAAGAGATGAAGGAGCAGAAAGAGAAGCGCATTCAAAATGAAGGAAAATCTTATTCAGCGGTTCAGCCGGAAATCCGGGTGAATCAGGCATACTTTGAGCGGATTGGGAAAAGTTATGGACTTACTCAGCCAGAGATTAATCCAAGAAAAGAAGAGGAAGAAAGCCTGGCAAGGGTAACGGGCAAAGAATTTGCGGAAAGCCTGCGCCGAAGGGCGGCAAGAAATCAGGAACAGTCCTTAAAGATTGAAGATATGTCACAGGAGATCGAAAATGAGTCTCAGAGAATAGAAGATGCATTTTCCAGCATACCAGCCGTATCAGGGGAAGAGCGCATGTTTACCGACGGCACGGCTGGGGGGGCGGAACAAATATTCCAGGAAGTTTCAGGCAGCGGAGGATTTATGTATCAGGAGGAAACTCTTCCAGAGGCGCCGCCAGAGATTCGTGTGGATCTGGATGCAGAATATTTTAAATGGAAGGAAGGAGCCCAAAGCGATGAAACCTCTGCTCAGGGAAAGAAGGAACGGCGATTTTTCTTTGGCAGGAAGTCTAACAGCCAATAGAAGGCGATACGGCTGTTATTTGATATAGGAGCTGGTAAATGAGATTATACCTCATTTACCAGCTCCTGTCCGTTTTCCAGTGCCCGGGCGTTTTCCATCGTTTCGACAGCAATGGCCTGCATTGCCTCTGAGGTAAAAAATCCCATATGCGAGGTGACAAGCACATTCGGGAAGGTCATCAATCTTGCAAGGGTATTGTCCTGAATGATTTTATCAGAAAGGTCTTCATAAAATACCCCGCTTTCTTCTTCATAGACATCCAGCCCGACGCCGGCGATTTTCTTTTCCAGCAGTCCGTCGATCAGGGCGTTGGTATCAATGAGCGCTCCCCTGGAAGTATTGATCAGGTAAACACCTTTCTGCATTTGGGAAATGGCAGTCTTGTCAATAATGTGATAGGTTTCTTTGGTGAGAGGGCAGTGCAGGGAGATAACATGAGATTTTTCAAAAAGTTCCTGCAGACCCACATATTCGACATCCAGGTTATGATTTGGATAGAGGTCATAAGCGTAAACTTTCATATCAAAGCCTTTTAGAATCCGGATCATGGACTGGCCGATTTTTCCGGTGCCGATGATCCCGGCAGTTTTCTGATGCAGATCAGCTCCCATTAATCCATTGATACTCATATTGAAATCTCTTGTCCGGGTGTATGCACGATGGGTAAAGCGATTTACTGTCAGCAGCATGGCAGCTGCATATTCGGCTACAGCTTCCGGGGAATAGCTGGGAACCCGCAGCACATGGATTTTTCCATGTGCCGCTTCGATATCCACATGATTAAATCCGGCAGAGCGCAGAAGGATTGCTTTGACCTTCATTTCACAGAGACGGTCAATCATCTGGGCAGTTATCTGGTCATTGATAAAAATGCAGACAGCATCGCAGCCTGCGGCAAGGTCCAGTGTATTAGGGCGGCAGGGAGCTTCCAGAAAGAGGATATCCATGCCATACTTTTCTGCCATTGGCTCAAACCAGATACGGTCATAAGGTTTCGTAGTATAAAATGCGATTTTCATATAATAGTCTCCTTTTTGTCAGTATGTCCGGATTTTAAGAAGATATACTCCTGAGTGATATTTAAGAAATCTTAATAAAAAACCTCATTGTTACTTAATAAGAGACTGATATAATCAAGACATCAGTAATGCAGAATATATTAAAAAATGGCTTTTGCAGACTGTCTGCTTTCATGTATAATGAAGAATAGTAAACGCAGGACTGCGTAGAAATGAAGAGGTGAAGAAAATGAAAAGTATTCTGGTTTGTGATGATGACAGGGAAATTGTGGATGCCATAGAGATATATCTGCAGCAGGAGGGATACAATATTCTGAAAGCGTATGATGGGGAGCAGGCGCTGCAGATGTTGAGTGAACATGAGGTACATCTTCTGGTTATTGATGTAATGATGCCTAAGATGGACGGAATACGGGCTACTTTAAAGATCCGGGAGGACAGCAGCATACCGATTATTATTTTATCAGCGAAATCGGAGGATGCAGATAAAATTCTGGGATTGAACATTGGAGCTGATGATTATGTGACGAAGCCGTTTAATCCGCTGGAACTGGTGGCCAGGGTAAAATCTCAGCTCAGGCGTTATACACAGCTTGGAAATGTGGCAGAGAGCAGCAAGCGTGTCTATCAGGTGGGGGGACTGGTCATCAATGATGATTTAAAAGAAGTGGTGGTAGACGATGAGCCGGTAAAGCTGACGCCGATCGAATATAATATTCTGCTGCTTTTGGTAAAAAATCAGGGAAAAGTGTTTTCTATCAATCAGATTTATGAAAGTATCTGGAATGAGGATGCCATTGGCGCAGATAATACGGTTGCCGTACATATTCGGCATATTCGGGAAAAAATTGAGATAAACCCAAAAGAACCCAGGTATTTGAAAGTGGTTTGGGGAGTGGGATATAAGATAGAGAAATCAGCGAAATAAAGGCGGTGAGGAATTGAGAAAATGGCGTTATTCCATTGGAATGAAGGCAGCGGCGGCAGCAGCAGCCCAGGCGTTTGCGGTGTTGTTTGTAATTTGCCTGATGATTCTGGTGGTGCTGTTTCAGAAAAATATTCTGGATTTCAGTGAAAAAAAGGATACGCCCTTTGAGTCGTCCAGTTATTTTACCGATCAGTTTGGAAGAACGGTACGGGAACTGCTGGAATTTGTAGAACTGCGGAAAAAGTTTGAGACAAACGGAAGTTATGATCCGCGTAAGAATGTTGATATTTTCCAGTATTATGACAGGAAAGAAATTGCAGGGCGTGCAGGAGCAGGACAGAAGAAAAATGCAGTGATTTATAGATTGGGAGATCTGGCAGAATGGTCAAGAACCTATACGACCTCTTATTATGAATTTATGTATGAATATGAGGTAGATGATGCAATTCAGCAGAGACTGACGATCTTCAAAAATGGGGAAAATGTTTATTGTGAAGAAAAGCCAGTGACCACCCTCAAAGATATGCTTCCAGAATTGAGGGACAAAGTAATTGAAGAGGTGGAACATTATTATGGCGGAGCTTACAGCACTTCTAGGGAAATTACAGGACAGAATATCTCTTATACAAATGATGGTTCCTCAGAAGCGGTCTCGTCGGAAACGGTTCTTGAAGATGCCTCAGAGGATTTGGAAAACCATCAGGAAGTAATTCAGAAAGTAATACAAGGACAGCTTTATGAGCTGACAGGGGAGGAATTAAAGTGGCTTTTAACCAGCATGGACTGTATGACTTATGTGAGTATGTCCTCAGTGTTTGAGTTTGCAGATGAAGATTACCTTCCTCTTAATGGGAAAGGAATCTGGGAAAATTTTATGAGTGGCAATGATTCTCTGGAACACATGCAGAATGCATGCCGTGCCTTGAAATTTACGCTGGAGGAAATCGGCGGGGAATTGACCATGTATCGGAAATGCTTAAGTAAATATCATCAGGCCTCTGGGGGAACCAACGTATATTATTGGATGAATGCTGGCAAAGACAATAAGATCTATACAAATACAAAAACGGCTAATTCCTCAAAGCTGCCAGCATATGGAGAAAAGCTTGGAAAATATCTGTTTTACAGAGAAAGCGATATTACTCTGGAAACTAATATCGCAGGTGTGGAAGATAATTTTTATCAACAGGGTGAGCATGCATATGGAAATAAAGGAAGCATCATGTTTGTCGGCGTAGATACAAGTTTTTCCTGTAAAGATGATTTTCAGAAAGCGAAACTGGAATATGAGCAGATGCACCCATGGATCAGAATCTGTCTGTGGGGAGCGGTTATGAGTATTCTAATATGGCTGATTCTTATCATTTATCTGAGCATTGCAGCGGGAAAACGGGATGACACAGGGGAGGTGTACCTGAACCCATTTGACCGGATTCCTACGGAAATACTGTTTTTATCAGCCATAGTGGGAACCATTGTTTTAATTTGGGGGACTGCAGGACTGCTTTATTTTTATGATGACGGAAGCTATACCAGCCTGATGGTGGCAATCGGTGGAATTACATTTGCAGGTATGGCCTTTCTGCAGATTTTTTATTTAAGTTTTGTGCGGCGCATCCGTGCGGGAGTGCTCTGGTCCGGAAGTATCTTATCTTGGTTTTTTCGGGGAATTGGGCTGTTGTTTACCAGCCGGAGATCGCTTACGAAAATGGTGGTTTGGTTTCTGCTCCATCTTCTGGCGTGTCTGGTTCTGTTCCCAATGATTGCCATGTCTTATGAGAGAGAATTGTTTACTGTAGGCGTGGGGATGTTCAGCATACTCTGCGGCGTGGAAGCAGTTCTGATTATCCGTGAAGGAGTACAGCGCAACAAGGTGCTGGATGGGATCAGCAAGATTGCAGACGGGGATTTAGAATACAAGATCGCCGAAGAGGAATTAAAAGGAGATAACCGTAAGCTTGCCCATGCCGTCAATGATATTGGAGAGGGGCTGCACCGGGCAGTGGACGACAGCATGAAAAATGAACGCCTGCAGGCGGATCTGATCACCAATGTGTCCCATGATATCAAAACACCTCTCACTTCTATTATCAATTATGTGGATCTGTTAAAGAGAGAGGAACTTGAAAATGAGCGTGCACGCAATTATATCAAAGTCCTGGACACAAAGTCACAGCGGCTGAAACAGCTGGCAGAGGATTTGGTAGAAGCTTCCCGCATCAGCTCAGGGAATATCAAACTGGACATGGAGCGGATCAACCTGGTGGAGCTGGTGCATCAGACGGAAGGAGAATTTGCAGAGAGATTTGAGGAACGGGGACTGAACATTATTTCCAATCTTCCCAGAGAATCTGTTGTGATTCTCGCTGACGGCAGAAGAATCTGGCGTGTACTGGAAAATCTTTACAATAATGTGGCAAAATACGCTATGGAAAATACCAGGGTTTATGTGGATATGTATGCAGATGGAAACCAGGTATTGTTTTCCATCAAAAATATTTCAGAAAATCCTTTGAATATTGAGGCGGATGAGCTGACAGAGCGTTTTATCCGCGGAGATATTTCCCGAAGCACGGAGGGCAGCGGGCTGGGATTGTCTATTGCTAAAAATCTTATGATTATGATGGGAGGAACGTTTCAGATTTATCTGGACGGAGATTTGTTTAAAGTAATGATTGGTTTTAAACAGGAGCCGGAGCAGAGAGAAAAACAGGATTATGTGTAATAACGGTGAGAGTTTCACATTTTAACCTTGCATTTCCGGTGCTGTAACCTTATAATATTTGGATAGGGAAAAGCAAGGGGACGCTGAATGAAAGTAGTTTATAGAGTTTGTATTCGTTCAAAAGGCTTATATGGCTGAGCAATAAGAACTATGTGCACAACAATCGCTCTGGGCAACTGGCTTCCCGGAATGATTGTTGTGCAATTTGTCTTTCCCGTTTTGGAGGCAGAGCTTTTTGCATCTTGTAATATAGCTGTCTTTCATTGGACCCCGGTATCATCCTATCAACGAAATCAGGAGGACAAAATATATGATAAAATTACATGACAGCGGTGTATATTTGATAAATGGGCAGACTTTAATTCCGGATAATGGACAGGCGTCTGCTGCCATTCAGGCGGAGATTGGAAAAGAAGTTACCAGAGAAGAGGCTGCACGCAATACGATTGCTTATGGAATTCTCTCAGAGCATAATACATCTGGAAACATGGAGAAGCTGAAAATTAAATTTGACAAGCTGACTTCTCATGATATTACATTTGTCGGAATTATCCAGACGGCAAGAGCCTCAGGGCTTGAGAAGTTTCCGGTGCCCTATGTGCTGACCAACTGCCATAATTCTCTGTGTGCTGTGGGAGGAACGATCAACGAAGACGACCATATGTTTGGATTAAGCTGCGCTAAGAAATACGGCGGAGTATATGTACCGCCGCATCAGGCAGTGATTCATCAGTATGCGAGAGAAATGCTTTCAGGCGGAGGAAGAATGATTCTGGGATCTGACTCCCATACACGTTACGGGGCATTGGGTACCATGGCGATGGGAGAGGGCGGCCCAGAGCTGGTGAAGCAGCTTTTAGGAAAAACGTATGATATCAACATGCCTCAGGTAGTAGGTGTTTACCTTACTGGAAAACCGGAAAAAGGAGTAGGGCCTCAGGATGTGGCGCTTGCCATTATTGGAGAAGTATTTGCCAACGGTTATGTCAATAACAAGGTTATGGAATTTGTAGGACCTGGAGTGTCCAGTCTGAGCGCAGATTTCAGAATTGGAATCGATGTAATGACAACAGAGACGACCTGTCTGTCATCTATATGGAGAACAGATGATATCATCCGCGAATATTATAAGATTCACGGAAGAAGGGGAGATTATCAAGAATTAAATCCAGGGCAGGCTGCGTATTATGACGGTATGATCGAAGTGGATTTAAGCAAGATTAAGCCCATGATCGCCATGCCTTTCCATCCCAGCAATACCTATACTATTGAAGAGTTGAACGCAAACCTTATGGATATTCTGGATGACTGTGAGAAGAAAGCAAGGGTCAGCCTGGATGGAGCGGTTGATTTTACTTTGAAGGATAAAGTAAGAAACGGCAGGCTTTATGTAGATCAGGGAATTATTGCCGGCTGTGCAGGCGGAGGATTTGAGAATATCTGTGCAGCAGCAGATATTATGGAAGGCGCGAGCATTGGCTCCGATGAATTTACGCTGAGCATTTATCCTGCAAGTATGCCGGTGTATATGGAATTGATGAAGACAGGTGCGGCCGAGACGCTGATGGAGACAGGGGCTATCTTGAAAACAGCATTCTGCGGTCCATGTTTTGGAGCAGGAGATACACCAAGCAACAATGGCTTTTCAATCCGTCATTCGACCAGAAACTTCCCCAACCGGGAGGGCAGCAAGCTTCAGAGCGGACAGATTGCCTCTGTGGCATTGATGGATGCACGGTCGATTGCAGCTACGGCAGCGAATAAGGGTTATCTGACGCCAGCCACAGATATGGATGTGTATTATACCAATCCCAAATACCATTTTGACAGCAGAATTTATGCAAATCGGGTATTTGACAGCAAAGGTGTGGCAGATCCTTCACAGGAAATTAAGTTTGGTCCGAATATTAAAGATTGGCCGGCAATGAGCGAATTGCCGGAAAATATGATACTGAAGGTTGTCTCTGAGATACATGATCCAGTTACCACTACAGATGAGCTGATTCCTTCTGGAGAGACTTCTTCCTACCGTTCCAATCCTCTGGGACTTGCGGAATTCACATTGTCCAGAAAGGATCCTGCTTATGTGGGGCGCGCAAAAGAGATTCAGAAAGCACAGAAGGCAGTGGAGGCAGGAACTTGTCCGCTGGAGGCAGTGGATGAGCTGAAACCGGTGATGGCAGCTGTAAATGAGGCGTTTCCAGACAAAGCTTTCACAGACAATCATGAACCTGGCATATTAGGATTTGGAAGCACGATTTTTGCAGTGAAGCCAGGTGACGGTTCCGCCAGAGAACAGGCGGCATCCTGCCAGAAGGTATTGGGAGGATGGGCAAATATTGCCAATGAGTATGCCACCAAACGGTATCGTTCCAATCTGATTAACTGGGGAATGCTTCCATTCCTGATTCCGCAGGGAGAATTGCCGTTTGCAAATGGAGATTATATTTTTATTCCGGATATCCGCAGGGCTGTGGAAGAGTGCAGAACAGAAATTACCGCTTATGTGGTAAAAGACGGGGGGCTGAAAGAGTTTGCTCTGAAGATGGGAGAACTGACAGAAGATGAGCGTACGATTATATTAAAGGGATGCCTGATTAATTATTATAAGGGCTGACCCACAGAACTTTAGGAAACAGCAGGGTATTGCATTCTATGCGGCGGCGCAGTCTGCAATACCCTGAATCAGCAATAGGAGGTTGCGTTAATTTTGGATGAACTGGATAAAAAACAGACAGAAGAAAAAGTGGATTGGAATATAAGGCCCTATCTGGCGATTGGGCTTATCTCGTTTCTGGTGATTGTAGGTTCCATCGCATTCTTTTTCCTGATATACCGTTATCATGGATTTACGAAAATTCTGGACAAGGTTATGGTGATATTACAGCCTATTACCATTGGGCTGGTGCTCGCCTATCTGATTAATCCCGTGGTAAATTTCGAGGAACGTTTTCTGCTTCCTTTTGCGCAGCAGAGAATGAAGAGTCTGGAAAAAGCCAGAAGAGTGGTAAGAGGAGTCAGTGTGGCAGGAGCATTGCTGTTTGTGGCGCTGGTGATTGGGATTTTGCTGCAGATGGTGATTCCGGAGCTTTATAAGAGTATTAATGGCATGATAGGAACAATGCCCCGTCAGGTCAACAGCTTTATGGACTGGATCAGTGATTATGTGGATAATGACAGTGAAATTTCTGGTTATCTGGAAATCGGACTGACTAAGGGGACAGAATTTTTTGAAAACTGGGCGAGAACAGAATTTCTGCCTCAGACGAAAAATATAGTGGCAGGAGTGACCACAGGGGTCATCGGTGTGGTGAAAATTCTTTTTAATGTGATAATTGGTATTATTATTTCTATTTATGTGCTGATGAGTAAAGAAGTCTTTATCGGGCAGAGCAAGAAGGTCGTCTATGCCATGTTTTCTGGAAAAAAGGCCAATGCAATTATTCATACAGTTCACAAAAGCAATGAAATTTTCGGTGGTTTTATTTCCGGGAAGATCCTGGATTCTTTGATTATTGGAATTCTGTGTTTTATCTGTCTGTATTTTATGAAAATGCCTTATTCCGTGCTGGTCAGCGTGATTGTAGGAGTGACGAATGTAATTCCTTTCTTTGGGCCTTATCTGGGCGCGGTTCCCAGTACCATACTTATCATGCTGGCAAATCCAATTCAGGGATTATATTTTGTGATTTTTATTCTGGTGCTTCAGCAGATTGACGGAAATATCATAGGACCTAAGATTTTGGGAGATTCCACGGGATTGTCTTCTTTTTGGGTGGTGTTCGCAATTCTTATGGGAGGCGGATTATTTGGAATACCTGGCATGATAATCGGGGTTCCTTTGTTTGCTGTGATTTTTTATATACTGCGACGGGCATTAAACTATATCATTCAGAAAAAACAGCTTCCCTTGGACAGTAAAAATTATATCTGGGCAGAGAAACTGGATATCGAGAATAATCATCTGGTGGATTATCAGCCAGAAGATGATTATTCTGGTTCAAAGCATAAGGCGCCTGAAGATAAAGTTCAGAAGCTGTCAAGGAAACTGAAAAAAAACAGGAAGAAGAAATAGATTTTTTGACATCTGCAGGGGGAATATGTTAAACTATGGGTAATATGGACGATAATCGGGGAAGATATACCTTTTAACATAATTCTGAGGTGAAACAGTTGGATAGATACGAATATAAGCTAAAACTGGAACAGTTAAAGAACCTGGTGGAAGAGAAGGATTACGAGAAGGCATCAGAAATTGCAGATTCTATTAACTGGCGGAAGGTAAAGAGTTCAGCAACGCTGTGCATGGTGGGAGAGATTTATGACAGAGTAAAACGATATGAGGACAGCCATGAGATTCTTTTAATGGCATATGACCGTGCGGCAGTAGGCAGAAATATATTGTACCGTTTAACCCTGGTTGCTCTGAAAATGGGTAATCTGGATGAAGCAAAAGAATATTATGAAGAATTTCTTGAGGTTGCACCCTACGATAATCAGAAATATATACTCCGGTATCAAATTGCGAAATTAAGCGGCGCCAGTCTGCAGGAGCTTATTGACATTCTGGAGGAGTTCAAGGAACGGGAATACATTGAAGAGTGGGCATTTGAGCTCGCTTATCTGTATCATCGTGCCGGAAATGGTGAACGTTGTGTTGAGGTCTGCGATGAGCTGGTACTCTGGTTTGGTGATGGGAAATATGTAGAAAAGGCGTTGGAATTGAAAATGCTTTATCAGCCTTTGAGCAAAGAGCAGGAAGAAAAGTACCGGCAGTTTAAACAGTTTCGGGATGGTGTGGTGGAAGTGCGGCCTACGGATATGCTGGAATCTGGAGAAATCATTCAGGAGACTATGAAGATTCCTGATCTTGCTGCTGGCAGTGCAAGATTTAATACGTCAAATCTTCAGGCGGAGATTGCCAGAAGTATGCAGCAGATCATGGATGCCAACACCAAAGAACTTGTCAGTGACACCATGGATAATATTAAGAAGATGGTGGGGGAGATTCCTTATTTGCAGGTGCCTCCGGAGGAGGACAGCCTTGCGGAAGAAGAGGAACAGTTTGGATATATTGAAACAGAAGAAGAAATTGACGGTTCTCTGAAAAATGATTTTGAAGAACTGCTTGCCGAGGATTGGGATGGACAGGTCCGTATGTCGGTACAGGGAGGAACGGTCCGGGAACCTCAGGTCAATGGACAGATGGATATTGAAGACGTTCTGGCAGAATGGGAAAGGACCAGACAGGCAGCAGAAGTGGCGATGGCAACAGCTCAGGAAAGAAGACTGGTATCTGCAAAAGCACGTGCTCTGCAGGAAGCCCAGGAATTGTTAAAACGGCTCAATGAGATTATTCCCAAGCTGGAGGCGGGGGTTACGCCTCAGGAATTGCTGGCAGAGCGTTATCTGCAGAATCTTTCTCCTGAGCGGCAGCCGGATTTGGACGAAAGTACTGCATTTACAGATGAGGGTGAGCTGTCAGAAGAAGCAGAGCTGCCAGAAGAAATGCAGATGTATGAGGAAACAGAATTGCCGGAAGAAATGCAGATGTATGAAGAGGCAGAACCGCCAGAAGAAATACAGATGTATGAAGAGGCGGAACCGCCGGAAGAAATGCAGATGTACGAGGAGACAGAAATATCGGAAGAAATGCAGATGTATGAAGAAGCAGAACCGCCAGAAGAAATACAGATGTATGAAGAGGCAGAACCGCCGGAAGAAATGAGAATGCGTCAAGAAATGAAGCGGGCGGAAGAGATACAGATGCGTCAAGAAGCGAAACTGGCGGAAGAAATGAGAATGCGTCAAGAAGCGAAACTGGCGGAAGAAATGAGGATGCGTCAAGAAGCGAAACTGGCGGAAGAAATGAGGATGCGTCAAGAAGCGAAACTGGCGGAAGAAATGCAGATGAGCCAGGAGACAGAGCTGCCGGAAGAAATAGGGATGAGCGAGGAAACAGGGCTGGCGGAAGAAATGCAGACACAGCAGGAAACGGAGCTGCGTCAGGAACCTCTGTTATCAGAACATATTGATACAGCAGAAGATCTTGAGCACTCATCCATGACTTCTGACAAAATATACAGTTGGGAAGAGGCAGCAAAAATATTAGGGGAGCCGATTCCAAAAGAATATCTGGAGAAATTGAAACGCGAAAGTGCAGGCGTAAATGATTTACAGCAGGAGAAGGAAAAGAAATCACTTAAGGAGCAGCAAAATCCACCGAAGCCGCAGATGCCTCTGGAAAAACTTATTGAACAGGAGGCGGAGAAATCTGACGATGACGAGGAAAAAGACGCAGGAAACTATCTGCGTTCGGTGTTTCAGGCAGCTCGGGAATCCAGAGAAGAAAAAGTCAGTATTCCTAAGATTGAGATTGAAGAGCCAGAAGAACATATTCGCAAATTGACTCAGGAGCAGAAGGAAATCTTCTCTTATTTTGTTCCCATTACAGGTATGGAACAGCAGCTCTGCCAAGTGTTAGAAGGCGCTCTGCACAGGAAAGGGAAAGATAACACTTCTTCTAGCGGAAATATACTTATTACTGGCGGCAGAGGCAGTGGAAAGACAGTTCTGGCAACTGATTTTATCAAAGCAATACAAAAGAGCGGCAGGCATCCAGGAGGTAAAGTTGGAAAAATCACCGGCGAGTCTTTGAATCAGAAGGATTTGACCCAGCTGCTCCGCAAGGTTGCCGGCGGGTATCTGATTATAGAGAAGGCAGGTGATATTTCTAAGAAAACGGCGACGGGGTTATCTCTTTTGATGGAGCAGAATACAGACGGGCTTCTGGTAATTATGGAAGATACCAGAAAAGGAATTGATAAAGTACTGAGCCAGGATGCAAATTTTGCCCGGAAATTTACAGAACGTGTCAAAATACCAGTATTTACCAGTGATGAACTGGTGGAATTTGCCAAAGCATACGCTCTGGAGCAGGAGTGTGAGATAGATGATATGGGAATACTTGCTCTTTATAACCGTATCAGTAATATCCAGAAGCTGGACGAGGCGACTACTCTTACAGAGGTAAAGGAAATATTGGATGAGGCGATCAGCAGGGCGGAACATGTTGGTTTGAAAAAGTTTTTCGGCGGGAAGAAATTCAGTCCCGAAGGATATCTGTATTTAAGGGAAAAGGATTTTGAAGATTAAGAAAACAGGAGTGAAACTTATGGAACATTTTTCAGAATTGGATATGTACTATCTGGGTCAGGGAACCCATTATGACATTTATAAGAAATTAGGAGCGCATCCTACCAAGGAAAAAGGTAAGGAAGGGGTATACTTTGCAGTATGGGCGCCCAATGCACAGAAAGTGTCAGTAATTGGAGAGTTTAATGACTGGAAAGAAGACGCTGACGAGATGGAACGGCTGGAACCTATGGGAATATATGAATTGTTTGTGCCAGGTGCCGCTGCAGGGGATCTGTACAAATTCTATATTGAGACACCGGACGGAAGGCAGCTCTATAAAGCAGATCCTTATGCAAATTATGCAGAACTCCGTCCGGGAACAGCTTCCAGAGTAACGGATATCAGTAATTTTAAGTGGACAGATACGAAATGGATGGAAAAACGGCAGTCATGCAAAGACGTTCATGCCCAGCCAATGGCAATATATGAGGTGCATCCCGGTTCCTGGATGCGTCATCCCGGAAGAGAGGATGAAGGTTTTTACACATACCGGGAGCTTGCCGAAAAACTTACGGATTATGTGAAAGAAATGGGTTACACTCATGTGGAATTAATGGGAATATCGGAATATCCCTTTGATGGTTCCTGGGGATATCAGGTTACCGGATATTACGCTCCTACTTCAAGATATGGAACGCCGGAAGATTTCGCATATCTGGTAGATTATATGCATAAGAACAATATTGGTGTGATTCTGGACTGGGTTCCTGCACATTTTCCCAGAGATGCACATGGACTTGCAGAATTTGACGGAAGCTGTCTTTATGAATATGCAGATCCAAGGAAAGGGGAGCATCCAGACTGGGGAACCAAAATTTTTGACTATGGGAAAACAGAGGTAAAGAATTTTCTTATTGGAAGTGCGTTAATGTGGATTGAACATTACCATATTGACGGGCTGCGGGTAGACGCTGTGGCTTCCATGCTGTATCTGGATTATGGGAAGCAGGATGGACAATGGGTTGCCAATAAATACGGCGGCAACAAAAATCTTGAGGCGATCGAGTTTTTTAAACATATCAATACACTGATTCTGGGAAGAAATCCTGGTGCGGTCATGATTGCAGAGGAATCGACTGCATGGCCGAAAGTGACCGGCACGGTGGAAGAAGATGGGCTGAATTTCAGTTATAAGTGGAATATGGGTTGGATGCATGATTTTCTTGATTATATGAAATTAGATCCGTATTTCCGCAAAGATAACCATAATCGTATGACATTTGCCATGAGTTACAACAGCAGTGAGCAGTATATTTTGGTTCTGTCTCATGATGAGGTGGTACATTTAAAATGTTCTATGATTAATAAGATGCCGGGCGAAGGGAAGGAAAAGTTTTCCAATTTGAAAGCAGCTTATGGTTTTATGATGGGGCATCCTGGTAAAAAACTTTTATTTATGGGACAGGAATTTGGCCAACTTCGGGAATGGAGCGAGGAACGAGAACTTGATTGGTTTCTGCTTCAGGAACCAGAACATCTGCAGCTTCAGACTTATTTCAAAGATCTTCTGCATTTGTATAAGAAATACCCTGCAATGTATGAGGCTGACAGTGAATGGAGTAATTTTGAATGGATTAACGCAGATGACAATTATCACAGTGTTTTTAGTTTTGTACGTAAGAGTAAGAATGGACGGAATAATCTGCTGTTTATCTGTAATTTCACCCCTATGGATTGGGAGGATTACCGGGTAGGCGTTCCTGTAAAGAAACAGTATAAACTGATTTTTAACAGCGAAGAGAAGAAATATGGAGGAGATGGCAAAAAACGTCCGCAAGTTTATAAAGCAGTGAAGAAGGAATGTGACAATCGTCCGTTTTCTTTTGCCTATCCCCTTTCAGCATATGGGGTGGCAGTATTTCTGTATTAAAGAATGAACGTGTATTTCTGCCAGAAAAGGTTGCTGCAGATTAGTCTGCAGTAGCCTTTTTCAAATGTTCAAGATAAATTTCTCTGATTTCTTTATACTCGCCCAGACCTTTTAAATGGCATATGACCTGGTAACCGGCAGACTCAAAAAGGGATTTCCAGGAATCTTCCTGTTCACCCGCCATATCATGATTGGCATGGTCCCCGGCTACAAGCATGAAAGGGCAGAGATGTACACGTTTTGCAGGAGTTTTCTTTACTTGGGTGATCAAGGTATTCAAATCAGGATAAGCTTCCACTGTCCCCATAAATATATTGGGATATCCCATTTCTTTGAGCATATAGTCCAGAGCGGCATAGACAGAATTAGCGTAGTGGGCGCTGCCATGTCCCATAAGTACCAGGGCTTCATTTCTGGGTAAGGTGGAATACTCTGATATCAGGCAGTTTAGTGCTTTTCGGTGGTCTTCAGTAGTGGTAAGCAGGGGATCACCAAAAGCCACCTTCAAATTATGTGGAGCATGTTTGGAAATAGTGCGCTTCATCACTTCATTTTCCAGCCCATTAATCAGGTGGGTGGGCTGAACGATGAGATGGTCTGTGCCCGCTGCAGTGATTTCTGCCATAGCTTCTTCCAGAGAAGGAATATGGATATTGTCCCGTGACTTTAACAGGGTAAGAATCATTTTACTGGTCCATGCCTGATAGATCTTATGGTCGGGAAAGTTTTCTGTTACATCCTCTAAAATCCGGTCAATGGTTTTCCTTTTGCTGTCGAGGTAACTGGTGCCAAAGCTTACCATCAGGATGGCTTTTTTCTGTGTCATGGTGAAAGTCCTTTCTGAAAAGTAAGTGATTCAGGTGTCAAAAGGTAGTTTTACAAATATTTATTGGGAATTTGCACAAATAAATACAAACGTTGTTCCAACTGTCCCAGACAGAAGAATTTCTAAGTGTTCCAGCAAAAAATATAGAAACTTTACGCAACCGGCTTATATTCGCCATCCCTGGCTCAGATAAGCCTTTTCCAAACATTCTGTTTGGAGATTGCTGATTCTAAGACCGAACACTAAGAAATTCTAACCGTCAGGACAAGTCACAACTTTTTGCACCTATTTGTGCAAATTGCCAATATCATTTTTGCCCACCTTTTGGCACCGGAATCCTAACGTATTTGTCTCAAGTATTATATCTGAGATTATAAAGCAGTATATTATAAAAATCAATGCGCTTTCATCTTCAAATACTGGTGGTTATGGAAAATATTGTCAGAATGTGCTATACTGAAACACAATCTGGAGTAGCACAACCAGAAATCGGGCATATAGTATAGGGATAGCAAAAAAGGGAGAATGACTGTGGACTATAAACAGGAAATTTTTTACAAAACCCCTCAGCAAAATATGTCTAAAGTGCCCTTTTATATGGCATATCCTATGCAGACAGTTTATATGGAAGAGTTGGAATATGCCAGGGATTTGGAAAAATTAAAGGGGATGTATCCCAAAGAAGTTCGCTCCATACAGGAAATGGTGGAGGATGAATGTGATAAAATGGAATACGAAGGAAGTCTGATGTTTGATGAATATCCTGACCGTGTGATGCTGAACCGGATTGTAAAGAGGATTTATGATTCTGCCTCTGTCAGTCAGCCAGATCTTCAGAGAATGGAAGTTGAGCAGTGTGACAGGGGAGAGTATGAGAGAGAGCAGTACGAAGAGGGTGCGTATGAAGAATTTCAGCAGGAAAATATGGAAGCAGAGGAACTGCCGCTGGAAGGAAACCTGATTGCGCAGCGAGGCCCAGGGGGACCGGGAAGACCGCCGGGAGGCCCAGGCTGGGGGCCAGGGGGCCCAGGGAGACCGCCAGGAGGCCCAGGCTGGGGCCCAAGGGGACCGGGAAGACCGCCGGGAGGCCCAGGTTGGGGACCGGGAAGACCGCCAGGACCGCCGCCAAAAGGAAACGGTCTGCAGAATCTTATTGAAGTTTTGCTGTTTAATGAGATGTATCAGCGCAGATGCAGACATAAGAGATGCCGCCGCTGGTGGTAAGATACACTGCAATTTGCAAAAGAAAATAAGAAAGGGTTACCATGGAAAAAATAGAGGAGCTTTTAAATAGATATTTAAATGAGATGCTGGTACAGATTATTATCAGTAATCCGAGAACCAGGGCGGAGGCTGCGAAAATCAGTCTCCGTCCGGTGCTGCTGAAAAATAAACTGGTATTTCAGGCAAGTGCTCAGCAGAATAAAAAGGTATTTCATAAAAATTATACTGTGAGTGACACTGTTGCGGAGGTTCTTCAATGGATGACAGATTATCGCCAAATGGAGATTTTTTCTCAGTCAGGACAGGCGTCTGTTCTGGTCAGTAAAAAAGGAAAGGTGACTGTGCGGGAGAAAAAAGCTGCTTCCTGTGTAAAAAGCAGAGATTTGTCCCATAATAGAAAGAAAAAATATATTCTGGATCCAGAACAAAAGGTGCAATTTCTGGTAGATTTGGGAGTACAGACCCAAGGAGGAAAGATTGTCCAGGCTAAATATGATAAATTCAGACAGATTAACCGTTTTCTGGAGTTTATAGAGGATATTATTCAGGAGCTTCCCAGAGACAGAGAAGTGACAATTTTAGATTTTGGATGCGGGAAATCTTATCTGACATTTGCGATGTACCATTATTTCAAGGAGTTAAAAAACTATCAGGTTCATATCATCGGGCTGGATTTGAAGGAGGATGTGATAGCTGAATGTCAGAATCTGGCGGAAAAATATCGGTATCAGGGACTGGAATTCTGCGTGGGAGATATCGCCGGATATGAAGGAGTGAGACAGGTAGATATGGTGGTTACGCTCCATGCCTGTGACACAGCGACGGACTATGCATTGGATAAAGCCGTCCGCTGGGGCGCCAAGGTTATCTTGTCGGTGCCTTGCTGTCAGCATGAATTAAACAGCCAGATGAAAAATGAACTTCTTAAGCCGGTATTGCAATATGGCTTAATTAGAGAACGAATGGCGGCGCTGTTTACAGATGCTCTCCGGGCACAGATTTTGGAGAGCAGAGGATATCAGGTACAGATTCTGGAATTTATTGATATGGAGCATACACCCAAAAATATTCTGATTCGGGCAGTGAAAAAGGGTAGGAAAAAGAGCAGTGATGACTGGCGCAGAGTTATGGAATTTCTGCAGGTAAAGCCTACACTGGCAGCATTGCAGGAGAAGGAAAGCGAAAGCGGTTCTTTCGCAGATTTTTCGGAACAGGATATAGGTAATTGCGAAACTCAATAATTTTATGAATTTCATATACAATTCAAGAAAAATAAGAAGAAATATTTTATTCATATGAAACGCTAAGAAATGCATTTTAGTACCATGGAAATGAGACTTAAAAACCATGGAAGGCTTTGCTGAACATGGTTTTTGTGGTAAAAGGCTCATTGAAATGTTTGGTACGTCCTGCATTTTGTGCGTTTATATGAATAAAATATTTAAGCATAATTGTATAAATTGTATATGAAATTTTTATCATTTAGTTGTTTCGCAATTTCCTAGAACAGGATAGTGAAAAAGGAGACAAGCAGAATGCGTAAAGGCATAATTAAGATCATGGTATTATTGTTGGTTTCTCTGACGACTGTGTTATTTATGGGATTTTTTAACCGTCAGAGTGAAGTAGATCTGACTTCAGAGATGGCGTCTGCCACACTTCCAACGGTTTGTTTAGAACGAAAAAATGTGAGAATCAATGAATTGTACGGTTATTGCCGTGAGATGGATGGTACGGCAATGCGTGATACAGTTACGCCTCTTCAGGAAGATTTGGTGCTTCCTGTGATTGTAAGAACCTACCAGAATCAGATTGAAGGTATTTCTTACGAAGTGCGTTCCATGGATATGCAGCGTCTCGTTGAAGATGGAGAAATCAGCAGTTTTGACCAGGAAAACGGGGAGATTAGGGTTGAGCTGCAGTTTGAAAATATTCTGGAACAGGAAACAGAATATGTGCTGGTGATAAAAGTGATCAGTGATGGAGATCCGCTGTTTTATTATACCAGAATTATTCGGGAAAAGGATTATTACGCAGAAGAATCTCTGGATTTTGTTATGAAGTTCCATGATAATACATTTGACAAGGGACAGGCAGGAAATCTTGCCACTTATCTGGAACCAGATGGACAGGGAGATAACACAACTCTGCAGAAAGTAACGATTCATTCCAGTCTTTCCCAGGTGAGCTGGGGAGAGTTTGAGGGGAAACGTCTGCAGAAGCCAGTGCCTTCCATAAAAGAGATGAGCAGCTCCTATAATACCATTGTGCTGCGTTATGTAGTAACTGCGGCAGGAGACAATGGAGAGGTAGAATACTATAATGTAGAAGAGTACTACAGGGTGCGCTATAACAGTGTAAACAGCCGTATGTATCTGTTGAATTATGAGCGTACCATGAATCAGATTTTCCGCGGGGAAAATGGCATTGTGGACAAGAACAGACTGTTTTTAGGCATTACATCTCCCAATGTAGAATATAAGGCAAATGAGAAAGGAAATATCATTGGTTTTATTCAGGAAGGAGAACTCTGGCTTTATAACAGTGACAGTCATGAACTCTCTCAGGTATTCAGCTTTCTTGATACGGAGGGCATTTCTGAGAGAGAAAATAATGGGCAGCATCAGATACAGATTATGAGGATTGATGAGTCTGGAAGCATGGAATTTGTAGTATACGGATATATGAACCGCGGGCATCATGAAGGTGAGACGGGGATAAGTGTTTATCATTATGACAGTCTGGGAAATACAGTGGAAGAGGAAATTTTTCTGCCCTCTGACCGATCTTACGAAATGATGAAAGCAGACTGGGGACAGATATTTTATGTTAATGATGAAAATATGTTTTATCTTTTGGCAGACGGACAGCTTTACAGGATAGATCTGTCTTCTCGTGAGGCAGAGAGCGTTATTCCAGATTTGAGAGCAGGCAGTTATGCAGTTTCCCAGGACGGAAGATACATCGCCTGGCAGGAGCGGGGGGAGAATGATTCAAAATCTCTGAAAGTTATGGATTTGGAAGGGGAAGAAGTGCGGACCATAGAGGCAGGCAGGAAAGAATACTTAAAACCTATAGGATTTGTGGAAAGTGATTTTATCTACGGAACGGCAAGAGAAGAAGAAGTATCAAAGGATTATGCAGGAAATGCAAGATTTCCGATGTATAAAATTACCATTATTGATAAAGATTCCAAAATTATTAAGGAATACCAGAAGGATGGCTATTATGTATCAAGTGCCTATGTGGAGCAGGACACAATTTTCTTAAATCGGGAAGTCCGCATGGGAAATAGCTGGATGCCCGCAGAACAGGATACGATTAAAAATCAGCAGATGGCGTCTTCCCGTTTGATTACGGTGGATACGGTTGTAACAGAGAAAAAGCAGACCCAGATGATGCTGGTACTTTCAGAAGGGGAAGCAGAACCTGCAAAAAACCCTCAGGTGAAGATTCCGCGGGAAGTGGTGCTGGAAGAAGAACGGCAGGTAGAGCTGGAGACAGAGAAACAGGAAGGAAATTATTATGTATACAGCGGAGGGAGAATCTTGATGTCTGCCAACTCAGTTACAGAAGCTGTTCAGCGTGCAGATGAAACTATGGGGGTGGTGATAGGAAGCAGGCAGAAATATATTTGGCGGAGGGGGAGAAACAGCAGCCAGCCAATGATTGGTCCTGGTACCGTGGATATTCAGGATATCAGTGAAAATTCTGTCTCACGCTGCCTTCATTATCTGCTGAAAACTGAGGAACAAAGCATTGACGTCGAGGACCTTTTAACCCAGGGAGAGACGCCCAGAGAAATTCTGACAGAAGCCCTGACAGACAAAAAAATATTAGATCTCTCTGGCTGCAGTGTCAGCCAGGTGCTGTATTATGTAAATCTGGGCACGCCAGTATTTGCCATGGTGGGTGAAGAAGCGGTTCTCATTGTAGGATATGATGAACACAACACCATTTTGTACCGTCCCGAAGAAAATACTGTGAAAAAAATGGGACTGCAGGACAGCGATACCTTTTTTGGAGGGGCCGGGAATATTTTTTTAGGATATATTGAGTAAAGTTTTTCCGTCTTGTTACCGAAATACTTAAGGACAGGAGAAGTATTCTGCATACATGGAAGAAGCTTTTCCACAGAGTATGGAAGATAGAGAATAACGAGGCGCGGATATGAGAGTAGATAACAGTAATTTAGCGGAGATTACCAAATCAACGAATAGAGTGGAAATTAAAGGGAATGTTAACGTTCTCACGGAGGAGACGACAGTCCGTAAGACCGAGCAGGATACGGGCAGAATTACGTCCGTGCAGCAGACAACGGTTGACAAACCCTTTTTTTCAGGGGAATCCCAGTTGGAGCAGATACGCCAGGAGGCGGAGAATATGGAAGCAGAGCTTCTTCAGGAAAAAATGCAGGTAGTGTCCAATACGGTGACGGCAGCCGATTGCGGAAAAATGGAAGAGGAAGGGTATTCTGTCAACGATTCTGAAGTAGACACCATAATTACAGTGACAGATAAGATTAAAATGGAACTTGCCAAGGCAGGTGCAGATATCAGCGTATTTGGAGATACACCAGATGCGGCCAAGCTGGAGAAAATGGCAGGAAGCGCAGGGGAAGCAAGGCAGTTGGAAGCGGCAATAGAAAATGCGGATCTTCCAGCAACGGAAGAAAATCTTGTAGATTGCCAGGACGCCATGCAGCAGGCAGCAGACCTTACGGAGTGCAGTGATGAGGCTGTAAAATATATGTTGGATAACGATCTCTCACCTACAGTCGAGAATCTGTATATGGCACAGCACAGTACCGGAGCGGCGGTGAATCAGCCAGAGGCTGCAGAAGTGAAAGTAGATGACAGTTTAAAAGCGCAGATTGCTCAGGTGATTACTCAGGCAGGGCGGCAGGTGAATGAGACTACGCTCTCTTACAGCCAGTGGATGATAGAACAGCAGATACCTCTTACAGCGGAAAACCTAAATTATGTCTTAGACTTAAAGGATGCAGAATTTCCTCTGGCGAAAGCGCAGGTTATAGAAGCAATGACAGAGGCAATGGCAGAAGGAGGACGTCCTGGAGACGCGGTGATTTTAGAAGGATACAGCAATACAGACCGCGCCCAGCAGGCAGCGGAAACCATTGAACAAACGACAGACGCAGATGTTTGGACGGTGGTGGAACAGGGCAGAGCTCTGACGATAGAGAATTTGAGGGCAGCTCAAAACAGTGCGGACGAATCAGCAGGAAGCGGACGGCAGAGAGGAACACAGGCGGAAAATAAGAGATCCGATATTCCTGAGTATGCCAAAGAGGATGCGGCATTTCTGAGAGCGAAGCGCCAGTTGGAGGAAATACGGCTGATGATGACAGCAGAAGCAAATTACAGCCTGCTGAAGAAAGGGATTGCAATCGAAACGCAGCCGTTAGAAGAATTGGTGGAACAGTTAAAGGAACAGGAAAAGGCGTATTATGCAGACTTATTGAGCCAGAATCATATTGAACCTACACCGGAAAATACAGAAATATTCGCAGATACAATGACAAAGACCCAGGAATTGCGGGGAGTTCCGGCATATGTCCTGGGAGAAGTAAAGACAGATAGAGACAGTGTAGATACTGTTTATGAGAAAGGGTTCGCACGTCAGTCACAGATGGAGCGTGCCGGGGAAGCGTATGAGGCGCTGCAGACGGAGCCAAGAGCGGATTTGGGAGATTCTATTCAGAAAGCATTCCAGAATGTGGATGATATTCTCAAAGATCTGGATCTTGAGACTTCTGAGGCAAACCGCAGGGCAGTGAGAATTCTTGCTTATAACCAGATGGCAGTCAATCATGAATCTGTGATGGAGATGAAGGCGGCAGACCAGAAGGTGCAGAATTTATTCCAGAATCTTACGCCGTCCGTAGTGATGGAAATGATACGAGAAGGTGTCAACCCGCTGGAGATGAATGTAGAAGAGCTGAATGCGAAAGCAGAAGAAATAAAGAATCAGCTGGATGCAGGAGATGAAGAAAGATTCAGCAAATACCTATGGAAGCTGGAGCAGCGGCACGATATTACCCAGGAAGAAAGAGACAGCTATATCGGTATCTACCGGATGCTGAACCAGATTGATAAAACGGACGGAGCAGTGGTTGGAGCGCTGGTACAGCAGGGAGCGGAGCTTTCTATGAAAAATCTTCTGACTGCAGTGCGTACGAACCGCAATTCAGGCATCAATGTATCAGTGGATGATAATTTTGGAGAAGCTGAAACAGTAATTTCCCAGGAACTCAGTATTTCTCAGCAGATAGAAGCATCATACCAGACAGATTGTGCGAAGGAAGCATTGAAATATGCCACACCGGAGGGAATGCAGCAGGCACAGAGCCAAAAAGCAGTGGAAGAGATGACGCCGGAGGAACTGTTGTGGCAGCTTCGGGAAGCAGCGAAAGATACAGAATCGGAAGAAGCCTATTACCAGCATGAAATGGAAGAATTTTCTCAGGCAAAGAAGGCAGAAGCACAGATTCTTCAGATACTTACCAGCCATGATATGCCGGTAACCGCATATAATATTTTGGCTGCAAACCGGATGATGAATCCCCGCGGAGGCATATTCAAATCACTGTTTGAGCCGGAAAATCAAGAAAAAGATATAGATTTAGAACAGGTAAAGGCAGATATACTGGAAAAATTCGGAGAGGCTGTCAAGACACCGGAAGATATGGCGAAAGCGCAGAAAGTGCTTGCTGAGACAGCGGAAAATGTTATGAAGACGATGGAAGATTCCGAAGAAGTTACCAGCAGGGATCTTCGTAATATAAAAATTATGCGTCAGCAGATTGCTCTTGGAACCCGGATGGCAAAAGAAGAACATTATGCCATTCCGGTACTGGTGGCAGATGAGCTCACCAATGTCCAGCTTAAAATTGTCAGGGGCAAAGAAGAAAAGGGCAGAGTGGATGTACTCTTTGAGACGCCGAAATTAGGAAAAGTCGCGGCAAGATTTCAGGTGCAGGGCGATTTTGTGAAGGGATATGCTGTTTCTGATTCTAACCGGACAATTGAAGAGCTGAGAAGTCAGGAAGACGGTTTGAAAGAACAGCTGAATCCAGAGGGAAAATCCTGGAGTATGGATTTTGTGCATAGTGAAAGCCTGGATTTGAATCGATTTGCAAAAGAGAAAACGAATCTCTCCACTGAGTTAGACACAGAGTCTGAAGCTTATCAGGTGCAGACGAAAACTCTGTATGGAATTGCCAGAGATTTTCTGGAGGAGATTAAGAAAATGGGACAGAACCTGTCCTGAGCATAAAGTAGAAAAGAGGTATATAACATGAAAATTAATCACAATATGTCAGCAATTGTTGCCAATAAGAAACTTTTGAGGACAGAGAACAGTCTTTCTAATTCTATTGAACGCTTATCTACAGGGCTTCGTATTAACCGTGCGTCAGATGATGCCGCAGGTATGGCAATTGCCAGCAAGATGACAGCTCAGGTAAAAGGGCTGGGGCAGGCGTCCCGCAATGCTTCTGACGGTGTTTCTGTATTGGAAACGGCAGATGGAGCATTAAATGAAGTTCATAACATGCTTCAAAGAATGCGTGAATTGTCTGTTCAGGCTGCAAACGGCACCAATACGCCAGATGATCTTAACGCAATTCAGCTGGAGGTTGCGTCTCTCAGACAGGAAATTGACCGTGTGTCAAAAGATACGGAATTTAATACTAAGACATTGCTGGATGGAACATTGGATCAGCGTGTGTATCCTGACAACAGAGGAATTACCCGGATAGAAATTTCGGATGCTGTGACAGAGAATACGTATTCTGTGCAGATAACTGCAGATGCAGAGCACGCTGTTATTCGTGGGGGAGCAGCATTGACAGCCACATCTACCGTGCCGGCAGGAGCTTCAGGAACGGTTGTAATTAACGGTGTGGAGGTAGAAATCAATGAGGGAGAAACGTTTGATATTGTTTATGATAAATTGCGTAAAGGAGCTGAATTAGGGGAAGTGAATCTTCTGGTGGTAGGAAACTTGAACGACAATTCCGGCAATGCGGAAGATGAATTCTACGTTCCGTCCGATTTGAATACAGGAGGAAATCTGGTTTTTGTTTCTGATGAATACGGCCAGAGCACAGAGATGAATGTTAAATGTGATAACCCGGCGCTTGCAGGATTTCTGGGCATTCAGTCAGAGAGCCAGGCAACCGGTACAGATGTACAGATCGGTTTTGCAGCTGACGATGAGGGATTTGGCACGCAGGCAACTATTTTGACAGAAGGAAATTATGTTACGATTTCAGACCGCGGCGGTTTTGAGATGAAATTTGAGGTGATACCAGGAACTACAGATCCTCAGACGGCTGTAAATCTGGATGTGACTGATGTAGGTCCTATGACCCTTCAGATAGGGGCAAATGAAAATCAGACCATGGATGTGCGGATTCAGGAAATTTCATCTAAGACATTATACATTGATAAAGTAAACGTATGCACAGTAACAGGTGCAGACCGAGCTATTACCAGCTTCGACGGAGCTATTGCCAAAGTCAGTGAAGTGCGTTCCAGTATCGGTGCATATATGAACCGTCTGGACTATGCTGTCAGCAGCCTGGATCTGACAGAAGAAAATATGACACAGGCATTGTCCAGGATTGAGGATGTGGATATGGCGGAAGAGATGACAGAGTACACCAAATATAACATTCTATCTCAGGCAGCAACTTCTGTGCTTGCTCAGGCCAATGATCTTCCCCAGCAGGTACTCCAGCTCCTGCAATAATTGCGTTTGGAGTTTCAGCATGGATAGGAGGGAAGCATGACACAGGAAAAAAAACAGGAATTTACCCGCAGGTTGACTTGCTGCAACAAAGGTGAGATGATCGTTATCATGTATGATATACTGTTTGACTATCTGGAGGAAGGCATCCAGGCAGGGGAGCAGCAGAATTATCAGGTATTTAAAGCTGCAGTGGGCAAGGCTTCACAGGTACTCAGAAGATTGATGGAAGATCTTGATTTTAGTTATGATATATCTGGGAATCTGTATGCAGAATATCAGTTTGTAAATAAGCTGCTTGCTATGGCTGTATGTAAAAATACAATGCAGAACCTTCGGGATGCACAGCGGGTTCTGAAGAACCTCTATGACGCTTTTAAGGAAGCGGCACAGCAGGATCATTCAGAGCCGTTGATGCAGCATACACAGCAGGTGGTAGCAGGTATGACTTACCAGAAAGGCAGCCTGACAGAAACCCTTCAGGGTTCAGAAAGTTCCAGAGGATTCCTTGCATAGGAATCCTCGTTAAATTGTTTGACTTTTGTCAGCAGGAACTTATAGCGCATCTGAAGTGCGTTTACCTGATAGATACAGTAGTCAATTAAGTCTGGTTCCATAGCATTTTCAAAGTTATCATAGGCAAGGGCAAGGTCGTATTTAGCTCTTTCCAGGTCATCTAAAAGTAAAGAGTAAGAAGTTGTCTTAGGTTCTTCTTTTCGGGCAATCTGAAACATATGCATCCCTTTCCTTTTCTGCAATTACTTTTGCATGTCTTTTATTTAAAGTATAATCAGAAACTTCCAAATCTATACAAAAAAGTCATAAATTTTTCCAGAAAGTATATATATCAGATGAGAGAATAATTTTGTCCCAGGAGAGCAATTTGATATTTCCTGGAAGTCTGGAGGATCATATGGAATTATATTATGGAATTGGCGCTATTGCTGGAATTTGCGTGCTTGTACTGCTGATGGGATTGGTAAAACAGAAAACACAGGTGATTTTTGTCTTTGTTCTCCGCTGTATTGCAGGCAGCGTAGGAATCAGTGCAGTAAATGAATTGTTCAAAAGCCAGGGGATTGCTGTGTCTGCCGGCATCAATCCGGTCACTGTTTTGACAGTCGGAATCCTGGGAATCTGCGGGTTTGCGCTTATTTATGGAATTTTACTGTACAAATTTTTGTGACTTATTTACAAAAATAAAAAATTTGGAAATATCTACTTTACAACTTTTGAAACATGTTTTATAATCCAAAGCAATCACTGATTCGCGAACAGGAGAGAATAATTCAAAAAGAGGTGATAAGTTGGGGAGATAAAGATGTGCTTTTGTCTGATGCTCTTAAGCATAGGAGCAGTTATGGACATACAGAGCTTTCAAATCAGTAACCGGCTGATTGTAAGCGGCTTGTTTTTGGGGCTTTTCCTTCAGATTTTGGAATCGGGAGTGAAGGGAGCCAGCGTTTTTCTCTTAAACGTATCTGTTCCGGTTATCTTATTTTATCTATTATTTCTAATACATGCCCTTGGGGCAGGTGATATCAAATTATTTTCCATGATTGGTGGTATCTGGGGTTTTCAAATACTTTGTAAGATAATTGCAGTTTCTTTTCTTGTAGGAGCAGTTATGTCATTGTACAAACTTCTTCGTCATCGAAATCTCATTTCACGTCTGCTGGTATTAAAAAGCTATGTGTGCCAGGTGATTAGAACTGGCAGTCTGTCAGAGTACCCTCAAGAATTTCAGGAAAATCATGTCATTCATTTTTCAATTGCGATTTTAATCGGTTATGCAATCGTTATGGAGGTGTCTTATTGAAAAAAATTATGATTGCAGTCTGTGATACTGACACTGCATATGGAGAACGGCTGGGAGAGTGGATTTCCCTGGAAAACGAGGATAAGTTTTCAGGAGTATTTTA
This sequence comes from Lachnospiraceae bacterium, assembly GCA_910575075.1. Taxonomy (GTDB): domain Bacteria; phylum Bacillota; class Clostridia; order Lachnospirales; family Lachnospiraceae; genus Petralouisia. The sequence continues at coordinate 113,439 of CAJTCY010000008.1, read as the reverse complement.
TTCTGCCTGGGAATATTTCAAGGAAAGCCTATCCAGCCAGATTCCAGATATTGTGCTCCTGAGCAAAGATTTTTTGGAATATCCTCAGATGAGAGAGATGCTTTTAAGGCAAAGGGACACAGATGAGCAAGATATCCAGAATGCAGAGGAAAAACCATTTTGGCTGTATTTAAAGGGAGAGGAGCAGGCGCCGTCTTGTGCCCGGGATTTACCAGCGGTACAAAAATATCAATCTGCATCTCAGATTGTGCGTGAGATTTTTTCTTATTATCAGAGCTGGGGTAAGGGAAGGCAGTCAGAAACAGTTGCAGAAAAAGAAATTATTGGAATTTATTCACCTGGGCACAGTATCTGGCAGACGCCCTTTGCACTGACCTTTGCTCAGGCTTTGGGTCAAAAGGAAAAGGTATTGTATGTAAACTTGCAAGAATGTGCCGGATTTTCAGGCTGGTTTGAGGAAGAATATGAGAAAGACCTTCTTGATGTCATGTACCTGTGTCTGACGAATGAAGTTAATGTTTCTGATTGTGTTAACAGCGCTTTGTATACGATGGAAGGTATTCATTATATTCCTCCGGCAGAAGACAGCGGCTGCCTGGGTGAAATTTCTTCACAGGATTATCTTGCATTTGTAAAACTTCTGGCGGCAAAGAGCGGCTATGATGTGATTTTACTTGATTTTGGAATGATGATTCCGGGGTTTTACAGGATTCTGGGAACTTGCAGTAAAGTTTATATCGCCACAGAGCCAGGAGAAATGCATCAGGCGCCGCTCTTGCAGTTCAAACAGATAACAGCCAGACAGGAAGACATACAGTTGGAAAACAAACTGGTATACTTATCGCTTCCAGCAGTGCATCAGAACATTTATCAGGGCTCAGCCAAGATTCAGCAATGGCTTTGGGGAACGATGGGAGATTTCAGCCGAAGGCTGGCGGGGGTACAGAGTGGAACAGATTAGAAAAAATGTACTGGCACAGTTGGACATGACAAGAGAACATGATGAGGATGAGCTGCTTGCGGTGATTGATGAGGAAATCTGCCGTGAGGCAAAAGAGCGGGTCATACCCTTAAATTGGCGCCGAGAACTGCGGATGCAGGTATTTCATTCTCTGCGTAAGCTGGATGTGCTGCAGGAACTGCTGAACCAGGATGATATCACAGAAATCATGGTCAATGGAGCAGATCATGTATTTTACGAGAAAAAAGGTGAGATTCAGGAATGGAATAAAGCATTTTCTTCCAGAGAGAAGCTGGAAGATATCATACAGCAGATGGTAGGAAATCATAACCGGGTGATCAATGAGGCTGAGCCTATTGCTGATACCAGACTTTCCGACGGCTCCAGAGTTAATGTGGTGCTTCCGCCGGTGGCGCTGAATGGTCCGGCAGTTTCGATCCGAAAATTTCCAAGGCATCCTATTTTAATGGAGCAGATGATTGCTCAGAAATCTATTAGCCAGGAGTGCGCCGAATTCTTAAAGATGTTGGTAAAGGCTGGGTATAATATTTTTATTTCCGGTGGGACCGGATCTGGAAAAACAACTTTTCTAAATGCATTATCTGAATTTATTCCCCATAACGAACGTGTAATTACAATCGAAGATTCTGCGGAACTGCAGATTCAGGGTATTTCCAACCTTGTACAAATGGAGACCAGAAACGCTGGTCCAGATGGCACCCTGGCAATTACCATACGTGATTTGATACGAACGGCGCTTCGGATGAGGCCGGACAGAATTATTGTAGGCGAGATTCGAGGTGCAGAGTGTTTAGACATGCTCCAGGCTATGAATACTGGACACGATGGTTCTCTCAGTACCGGACATGCCAATAGCTGTCAGGATATGGTCAGCCGAATGGAAACCATGGTACTGATGGGCATGGAACTTCCGCTGCTTGCAATCCGTGCTCAAATTGTGGCGGGAGTGGACATTCTGGTACACCTCGGCAGGCTCAGAGACCGCAGCCGGCGGCTTCTCTCCATTATGGAGGTGGATAGGTTACAGGAGGGTGAAATCTGTTTAAATCCTCTGTATGAATTTGCAGAGATGGGAGAACAGGATGGAAAGCTGGCTGGTATTTGGAAAAAAACAGGGGAGTTGGTTCACAGAGGAAAACTCTATGCGGCTGGCATGGAAATGGAGGATCAGGAATGAAAGATTACAGGATTTACTGTTTCAGTTTGCGAGAAAGATGTTTGTGCATTTTGCTTACATTGGGAATTACCGGCGCAGTATCCTGGCTGTTTTATCGAAGTATTTATGGAATTGCAGCAGCGCTGCCACTGTTTTTTCCTGTGAAGAGACTTTTGAAAAATTATCTTCACAGAAAACAGAAAAAGGAAATGCTGTACCAGTTTAGAGAAATACTGCAATTTACTGCTGGAGCCCTGAAGGCAGGTTATTCCATGGAAAATGCTTTTATACAGGGACTGCAGGAATATAAGGAACTGCATGGAGAAAAAACGGTGATGGCGCAGGAATTTTGCAATATTATAAACCAAGTAAGGCTGAATATGTCTCTGGAACAATTGATAGAGGATCTTGCGCACCGCAGCGGAATAGAGGAAATGATCAGTTTTGCCCAGGTATTTGGATTTGCAAAACGAGGCGGCGGTGACATGATGAAAATATTTCAGGATACGGCGGAGAAAATTCGTCAGAAAGTGGAGGTGGAACGGGAAATTGAGACTGTGATGACGGCAAAGAGGGCGGAGCAGCGCATAATGGATCTGGTTCCGTTTGGAATTTTGTTATATGTGGGGCTCACATCTCCAGAATTTCTGGAGCCTCTGTATGGAAATATACCAGGAGCCTTTGTGATGACACTTTGCCTGATGGGCTATGCCGGGGCTTTTCTGCTGGCGGAAAAAATTCTGGACATTCAGGTTTGAGGAGGAAGTATATGATATATGGTTATCTTGCCGGCGCAGCGCTCTGCCTGATTGGGGGCAGAACATTGAGATTTGGCAATTTGAATAAAAAGAAAGTATGGCAAACGGCATTGATACTGGCGGCAGGATTTTTGACAGCAGCGTTTTCAGTATGGATTCAGGGTACAGAAATTGGAAAAAGCACAATTGACAGAAATGAACCTGGAGAGGGAAGCCAGGAGAGAGAATTTCTTGTAGACGCAAAAGGAGAACTTGAGAATTATCCTATCAGACTGGAAATTGAGGAGAAAAGGCTGACATTGAATCAGAAAAAGGAATATCTGAATCAGGCAAAAAAGGAACTTGGGCAGCTTATTTTGGGAGATAATTCTTCTTTAGAGCAGGTGACAGAGCCGCTGCATCTCCCTGAATATCTTCAAGACGGCGCAGTGGAAGCTTCCTATAGCTTTTCTGATTATACGGTATTTCGTGTAGATGGAACGCTGGAACAAGAAGTGGATAAGCCTGTAATGGTGCAGATTACAGCAGAATTGACTTGCCAGAAGGAAATTTTGCTCTATCAGTTTTATGTGCGTGTCGTACCGCAAAAAAAGTCTTCTCAGGAGAAATTTGCAGAAAAACTGGCAGATATTGTGGCAAAAGAAAATCAAAAGGAAGATACAGATGTTGTTATTTTGCCAGAGGAAGAAGGAGGGAAAAAGATTGTCTGGAAAGAAGAGAAACAAAGTTCAGGATTTATCATAGTTTTTATGTCAGCAGTATTGGCAATGGGATTACTTCTGCGTGAGAAGGAAAATGAAAAACGAAAGGAGGCAGAACGCAGAAAACAGATGCTCTTTGACTATTCTGGCATAGTCAGTAAATTATCGCTTTTACTGGGAGCGGGGATGAATATTTCTCTTGCATGGGAAAAGATAGCACTTACGTATTCTGGGAAGAGAGAGAGAAATGAAATAGAAATCCGGTATGCTTATGAAGAAATGCTCAGTACATTATATGAAATAAAGGATGGAGCAGGGGAACTGCGTGCCTATGAGAATTTTGGCATCCGCTGCAGACTGGGGGTATACCGCAAACTATCCTCTCTGATTGTACAGAATGTACGCAGAGGTGCTAAGGGTATGCAGAAATTACTGGAGCAGGAAGAATGGGAGGCATATGAACAACGTAAAACACAGGCAAAGCAGGCTGGGGAGGAGGCTGGAACAAAATTGCTGCTTCCTATGGGAATCATGCTGGTAATTGTATTGGCAATTTTGGTGATTCCGGCAGGAATGACTTTGAATTTGTAGGTGAAATCAAATATTTTCTGGCACGGTCCAGAATAAGAACAGGAGGAAATAATGAAGAATTTTAAAGATTTTTTAGTAGAAGAGGAAGGTATGGGAGTAGTGGAAGTGATTTTAATTATTGTAATTCTTATCAGTCTGGCAGCAATATTTAAAAATCAGATTACCAGTCTGGTAAATAAAATTTTAAAGAAAATTACAACGCAGGCTGACAAGATTTGAGCAAAGGATGAGAGGCAAGGTGGAAAAAAATAAGAAATACTATTGCAAAAGCCGCAGGGAGGGCGGCAGTATGACACTGTATCTTACTCTGATCATAACGTTGGTTTTTTCCTTTTTTTTCTCACTTTTGGAATCTGCAAGGGTACAGGCGCTTGATTGTGCTGCTAAACGGAATATTTTATTGAAACTGGAATCTGCTCTTGGAGAATATCAAATAGATCTCTGGAAAAATTACCGTTTATTATTTCTTGATGGAGGAAATGACATGGAAGAACTGGACCTTGCGCTGCTGGAGGGGCGCATGATGGAAGAATCTATTTTGCAGCAGAAAGGAAACGGTTTCTATCAGAAAGCATTGCAGGATCTTGAAATTACAGCTTATTCTCTGGCTACAGATCAACAGGGAGCCGCTTTTAAAAAGCAGGCATGTAAAGTGATCAAAGAACAATTGGCGCTCAAGGCTGCAGAAGCCTTGAAACAGAAATTGAAGGAAGGAGAGAGAATGGCTGAAAAAAGCGAGGATATGGAAAAACAATGGGATTCTGCCAGAGAAGCTATGAGCGATGCAGAAGAGTGGGAGAAGAAGGAAGCGGCAGATATCAATCAGGAATCAGACGGAATGCAAACTCAGCCAGATCAGCCGGAAGCTTTTGCTCCCAGAAAAGATTTGCCCGAAAATCCTGTAGATTCTGTAGATTTGTTGAAAAAATCTGCAATTCTTCCCCTGGTTGTGGAAAATCCTGCTGAGGTTTCTGCAAAATTCATTTCTTTGCAGGATACTTTGGGACGGCGCAACATTTCACAGGGAAACCTGGAACTGCCGGGAGGCGGGATTTTGGATAAGGTATGGTTTTTACAGTACCTCAATTACTATTTTTCCTGTGAGACAGGGGAAGGAAAGGTAAAAGACCAAGAACATGCTCTGGATTATGAACTGGAGTACTGCATAGCTGGCAATTCGTCAGATCAGGAAAATCTTGAAAAAACAGTAAAAAAACTTTTGCTGATCCGTGAAGCAGGAAATTTTGCGACAATTATGCAGGATGGAAAGAAACAGGCATTAGCTCTGGAGATTGCGACTGCGGCAGTGGGTTTTACGGGAATTCCACCACTGATTCAGGCTGTTCAGATTGGAATTTTACTGGCGTGGAGTTATATTGAAAGTATTTTGGATGTGCGTTGCCTTTTATCTGGAGGCAAGATTCCTCTGGTAAAACAAATTACAGACTGGAAAAGCGATGTTTCATTGGGCGGGGAAGTCTTAAAAGAAAAAAAGGAGCAGGCGCAAAACCAAGAGCAGGGACTTGATTACCGGGAATACCTTCAGGTACTTCTGCTGCTGGTACCAGAAGATATTTTAGTTTTACGTGCCATGGATGTGATTGAGCACAATATTCGTCAGGAGAATCCTTTTTTTCGAATGAACCATCAGATTCACGGAATGCAGATAGAAGGGCTTTACCGTGCCCAGCCATTATTTTTGGGGTTTTTAACAGGTGTGAAGGTAAAAACGGATTATTATCATTTCCGGAAGAGCTGCAAAGATTTTTATTTGAAATAATTCTATAAATATCAGATAAAACTGATACTGAAAGGAGGGCATGAAAAAGTGCCTCAGATTATAAGAAAGGAAAAGAAAAAAATCTCTCTCAGGCAGTACGATGTAAAAGAAAAAGACAGGGGAAATTATTCCCCTGGGGAGGCACTTTTTCATGCCCTCCAAAAAGGCAGCTTCACCTTGGAGGCATCCCTGGTTCTGCCGTTATTCCTGTTCGCTGCTGCCACTGTCCTATCTCTGTTTTTGATGATGCAGGTGCAGTATACAGTCGAGAATGCCCTGGAACGGGCAGTAGCAGATCAAGCTTTGCTTGGAAGTGAATCTGAGAAAACGGTAGAAAATCTGGCAAAAGCAGCGTTTTATCAGGAACTTGTCAGGCAAAATTGTATGCTGACGCTGATACAAGGGAAAGCGGCAGGTTTTTCCTGGAAGGGAACAAAGATTGACAGCGTATATATAGATGTGTTGGTGACATATCAGCTGAAAATTCCTTTGCATTTTTGGGGAAAGCGAACCATGAAAGTCTCAGATAGTTGCAGAATGCACCGCTGGACAGGAAATCAGCGAGGGGAAGGTGGCAGTGAAAAAGAAGAATGGGTATTTATAACTCCAAACCAGAGTGTTTATCATAAAAACCGCGTCTGCTCGCATTTAAAATTGTCTGTAAAGACATTAAATGCTTCCAAGCTGAAATTACCTGGAAATAATTACAGTGCATGTGGTCACTGTACCCGAGGGCAGAAAAGAGGGGCTGTTGTTTATGTGACAGAGGAAGGGAAACGTTTCCATTACCGGATTGACTGCAGCGGACTAAAACGGACAATTTACATGGTTAAAAAGAGGGAGGCTGGAGGCAAAAGACCTTGTTCACGTTGTGGAGGAAGCTGATGCATTTGACAAACAGCATCCTGGAAAAAAGAAGGATTTCATTAGTTTACAGAATAAGGAGAAAAGTCATGCAGAAATTTGTTGTATTAGGATTATTAGGGTTGTGCAGCCTGGAAGATTTGAGGCGAAGAGAACTGACTGTGTTTTATATTTTGCTGTTTGGGATTGTTGGCTTGCTGTTTCATTTGTTTGCGCCAGTGTGTTCAATTTACAGTGTTCTTTGGGGAATGGTAATTGGAGCTGTCTTGATACTGATAAGCCTTGTTACCAGAGGAAGCGTGGGAATGGGAGATGGAATTCTTCTGGTTGTAACAGGGGTATATCTAGGTGGATATGAAAACTTGGAGCTTCTGATGACAGGACTGTTTTTGGCGGCAATCTGGTCTTTGGGATTGCTTGTTTTAAAGAAGAAAAAAGGAAAAGAGGAGATTGCATTTGTGCCCTTCCTTCTTGTATCCTATCTTGTCATGCTGGTAAGGGGGATTTGAAAATGGAGAGAATAAATATTCATGTATCGTTTACTGAAAACATGAGAGGAAGTTTTACGCTGGAGGCTGCAATTATATTTCCGCTGGTTTTGCTCTGTACATTCTGGATTATGGAAAAAGGGATTTTTCTGTATTTGGAGACAGTAAAACATATAAATAACCAGGAAATGTGGGAAGAATTTTATCCGGCAGAAGAATTTCGGAAACGTGAGCTGTTAAAAGAACTTAGTGGTTTCGCAGATGCCTGAGAACAGAATAAAACGAAGGGAGAAACGAAAAGTGGAGGTAACTTATCGAAAAAATCTCAATAAGAGTTATATGTGCGTAGACACACAGGAACAGGTACTGGAGCGGTATGAACTGCTGATGTTGGAACATTGCAGAATTCCGGAGCTGCTGAACGTGTGTGTTTCTGCATCAGATAAAAACAGCAGGTACTTGTACGATATCAGCGGAAGGCAGCAGATTGCGGATTATTTATCGGGTCAAAAACTGGGATGCAGTCATTTACAGAAACTACTGTTTTCCATTCAGAATGTATGTGTCAGTCTGTCAGAATATTTGCTGAGGGAAAGCGGAATATGCCTGGATTTGGAATTTATTTATATAAATCTTGAAAATGGAAGTTTTCAATTTACATATCTTCCATTTTATGAAAAGAATCTTCCAGAAGCGTTTCGAAGCTGTATGGAACAGCTTTTGAGGAAAATTGATCATCAGGATCAAAAGGCGGTGGAATTGGGATATAAAATATACCAGTTATGTATTGAGGATAATGTAAATATTCGAAAATTATTGGAATCTGTTCTCAGTGAGAAGCAGCCAGTCAGGGACGAGGATAAAATGAAAGAGGAAGGAAATCAAGAGGAAAAAGTGCATACGAGCAGTAAAACAGAAGAAAATAGGGAACAGGAAAATCAATATTCGCAGCCGCAGCCAGCACAAGAGAAAAAACTGGGAAACTGGAGGGAAAAACTGTCTGAAGTGTTTGAAATGATAGGAAACTATATTCCTAAATCTTTCGAGATAGCCGATTCTTTTCTGAAAAGCTGCAAGAAAGACGAGCAGTTATCTAAGACAAAGAAGAAAATTAGGCAGAAAGAGAAAATGTGGTTTCATAAGAAAAAGATAATGGGACAGTCGGAACAGTTTTTTCAGGAAATAACAATACAAGAAGAGGTTCCTGAAGTACATCCTACGGAAATCCTGGCTATACAGGAGAATAATCTTATAGGAAAGCTGGAATATCAGGGAAACCATCAATGCGAGGATATAATTATTGAAGGTGAAAGTTTCCTGCTGGGAAAAAACTGTGAACAGGTAGATGGGGTAATTCTGGCAGAAGGAGTCAGCCGCCTGCATGCAAGGATTATCAGACAGGAAGAAAGGTATTTTATTGAAGACTTAAACTCTACCAATGGTACGTTTATCAACGATGTGGAATTGGAATATCATCAGCCCCAGGAATTAAACAAAAATGACAGAGTCCGTTTTGGAATAGAGGAGTATGTTTTTTCTTGATGGAAATTCTTTTTAGTGGTAAGATATTTGACTTTATCTCCAAAAATTTATATACTATGGTTATTGAATAATATGGAGGCTTTTGCAATGAAGGTAAATATTTATTATGGAGGGCGCGGACTTCTGGATGATCCCACCCTGTATGTGGTTAATAAGATGCAGGAAGTTTTGACTGAGCTTCGGGTAGAAGTGGAACGTTATAATATTTATGAACATAAGAGCAGTATTACCACGCTTCCTCAGACCATTAAAGATGCAGACGGCATTATTTTGGCGACTACGGTGGAATGGCTTGGGATAGGCGGATATATGCAGCAGTTCCTGGATGCCTGCTGGCTTTATGGGGACAAAGAGAAGATAGGCGCTACTTACATGCAGCCTATTGTTATGTCTACCACATATGGGGAACGCGAAGGAGAGATTGCTCTTGCAAATGCCTGGGAGATTTTAGGAGGACTTCCTTGCAGCGGGCTTTGCGGATATGTGGAGGATTTGGTTTCCTTTGAAATGAATCATGATTATACAGTGATTATTGAGAAGAAAGCAGAAAATCTGTACCGGACCATTTCGCAAAAACAGAAAAGCCTTCCCAGCAGCAACCAGGCGGTAAAGCAATCTGTACTCCGGACACAGCAGTTAGAACTGACACCACAGGAAAGTGAACAGCTGTCAAAATATGTGGCGGACGATCTCTATGTTAAAAAGCAGAAACAGGATATTCAAGAGCTGAGCAGTATGTTTAAGGATATGCTGGGACAGAGTGAAGAAGATGAAGATATGGCATATCTGGTGGAGCTGGAAGCACATTTCGTGCCTCAGGAGGATTTCACGGCAAATTATCTGTTTATGATTGAAGGAAAGAAAAAGCCTTTGTCTGTGGAAATACACAATGAGGAGATTCAGATTCATTATGGCCAGAATGAAAAAGTTGATGTATATACGAAACTGACAACTGCTGTGATGGATAATATCATCAAGGGAAGAATGACGTTCCAGAGAGCATTTATGACAGGTGAGATGACGGCGAAGGGAAATTTTAAGACGCTCAAGATGTTAGATCAGATATTTATTTTTACTTAATGAAGCAGGGAGGATGAAGATGAGAGATTCAAATTGTATTTTCTGTAAGATTTCTGGAGGCGAAATTCCTTCAAAGACCATTTATGAGGATGAAGAGTTCCGTGTGATTCTTGATATCAGTCCGGCTACCAGGGGACATGCCCTGATTATTCCCAAGGAGCATTATGCAAATTTGTATGAAATGCCGGAGGATACGGCGGGACGTGTGATGATTCTTGCCAAGAGACTGGCAGGGCATATGACAGAAATCCTGAAATGTGATGGGTTTAATATTGTACAGAATAATGGTGAAGCTGCCGGTCAGACAGTATTTCATTTTCATATGCATTTGATTCCAAGATATGTTCAGGATGGAAATGAGGATAAACTGTGCTGGAATCATTTAGAATTATCTTCGGAAGAATTGGAAGAGATATACAAGAAGCTGAAACAGTAATAAGCATCTGAATAAATATCAATATAACCAATATAACTAATTAGCTGCCGTATCCGTGATTGAGAAATCAAAGGTATGGCAGTTTTTTATCTTATTAGGAAAGACCTTGCCACGCTAAAGTGTGAAAGTATCTTTCCTAAAAAATATTTATGCGCAGTTCGCGGAGAAGAAGTTGCTGCTTCGCAGCCCGCTCACGCGCGGAGAATGCGTAAAACGAATTCTTTTTTCTTGCACTTATGTATTCGTTCAAAACTGTCACGTAGTTTTGGCGGCCTGTTCTATTAGCTGAACTACAGTTTCCACAGAGTTAAGCAGCTCACTTTTTTCCATGGCGTGAATATATTTGCTGCGGTCTTTGAATAATTTCTGGACGGCATCCAGCAGAACGGGACCGTTTAACTGTTCTTCTTCGATAACCATGCTGTATCCCTGCTGCTCAAAAGAGCGTGCATTTAAGATTTGGTCTCCGCGGCTTGCGCTGGCAGACAGTGGAATCAAAATACTGGGTTTGCGCAGTGCCAGCAATTCACATATGGCGTTGGCGCCTGCTCTTGAAATTACAAGGTCTGTGGCTGCGAACAAGTCACTTAACTCCTGATTAGCATATTCCATTTGGGCATATCCAGCAGTGTTATTGAGAGAAGAATCCAGATTATTTTTCCCACATAAATGAAGTATCTGGTAGGTCTTTAAAAGATCTGGCAGTATGCTTCGGACAATTTCATTGATGAATTGGGAACCGCTGCTTCCGCCCATTATGAGAATCACAGGTTTATCAGATTTAAAGCCGCAGCAGTCGAGGCCTTTTAAACGATTGCCGGACAGCAGTTCTCTGCGGATCGGGGAACCAGTGAGTACGGCTTTTTCTGTTGGAAGGTATTTTAAAGTTTCTGGAAAATTACAGCATACCTTGCTGGCATGGGGAATGGCAAGTTTGTTGGCAAGTCCCGGAGTAATATCTGATTCGTGAATAATTGCCGGTATTTTCCGGTGTTTTGCTGCCATCACGACAGGAACAGAAACAAATCCTCCTTTGGAAAATACCACGTCTGGTTTTAGTTTTTTCAGAAGAGTATGTGCCTGTCCATAACCTTTCAAAACTTTGAAGGGATCTGAGAAATTCTTCCAGTCGAAGTACCGGCGGAGCTTGCCAGAGGAAATTCCATAGTAGGGAATGTGATACTGTTCTATCAGCTTATGTTCTATTCCGTCATAGGAGCCAATGTAATGTATATCATATCCCAGTTCTTTCAGACGGGGAAGCAGGGCAATGTTTGGGGTGACGTGGCCGGCGGTTCCGCCGCCCGTTAAGACGATTCGTTTCATGTTTTCCTCCATTCTATGTGTTTTCCATAAACCTAATATGGAATATGGTAATTTTGTGCTATTTCTATCTTATACTGTTCCCCAGAAAAGTCAAGGGGAATTCCAGGTCGAATACAGGCGAAACATGCGGTGAAAAAAGGTTCCAGCCTACTTCACAGAACAGAAAATAATATTTATAATAACAGTTAGGAAGGAGGACATGCTATATGGAAAAAATAATGAATTTTTTACAGAACTACAATGAGATCCTGACAGAAGCAGCCCTTATTTTGATGAGCTTGATTGTGCTGATTTTCCTGGCAAGGATTTTAAGACAGATAAAAAGGCTGAATCGAAGTCTTGGAAGTATCACAGAAAATATACAGGCATATTTTGATGTGATTTTGCAGGAAGAACCTCAGAAAACCGAAGAAACAAATGTTCGCCAAGAACCTGTGCGGAGTGCTGGTGCAGAGGAAGAAAATGAGCAGATGGAGCTAGAACGCAGAAAGCAGGAGGAAGAGGTATTTAACGCCGTATTACAGGAATATTTCTCGTGATGCCTTATCTGAAAATTCAAATTTCCTTATTATTTTTGTTATAATTTTAGTACCAGAAGTCATTGCCGTCTTAGGAGGCGGGAAGCAATTGCATGTAGACCGTATGGGGAAAACGAATTTTCCAGATGCAGTTTCGTGTAATTAGTTTGGGGCTGCTTCACTGATATATTCACTCATTCCAAAAGTTTTGCCGCTAAAACGGCAAAACCTTTGAATGAATCTATGCGTGTAATTTATCTTAGTGCGGCAGCTCCATCTTTTTGGCATATGGTAATTGCAAAATGAGGAAACTCAAATCTCAGAATCATTGACTAAATGCAGGAGATTTGCTACACTTATCCTGTAAAGGAAAATTGTGACAAATTTATGGACAAAGGAGTGGAAATCATGGAAAAAGTAACGTTTGATTATGGAAAATGTGCCGGTTTTATCAGTCAGGAAGAGATATCTTATATGACAAAATTAGTGGAAGATGCCAAAGAGTTGCTTGTTTCAAAAAAAGGAGCAGGGAATGATTTTTTGGGATGGCTGGATCTTCCGGTAGATTATGATAAAGAAGAGTTTGAACGGATCAAAAAGGCAGCAGCTAAAATTCAGAGTGATTCAGAAGTACTGGTTGTAATTGGTATCGGAGGTTCTTACCTGGGTGCAAGAGCCGCTATAGAATTCTTAAGGCATGGATTTTATAATAATGTGTCAAAAGAGGTTCGCAAAACACCAGAAATTTATTATGCCGGAAACAGTATCAGCAGCAATTATCTGGCAGGTTTGATTGATGTTATCGGTGACCGTGATTTCTCAGTAAATATTATTTCAAAATCAGGCACTACCACAGAGCCGGCGATTGCATTCCGGGTATTCAAAGAAATGCTGGAGAAGAAATATGGTAAGGAAGAAGCCGCTAAGAGAATTTATGCTACCACGGATAAGGCGAGAGGAGCTTTGAAAAATCTTGCGACAGAAGAAGGATATGAAAGTTTTGTTGTGCCAGATGATGTGGGAGGAAGATTCTCTGTATTAACCGCAGTGGGACTGCTTCCAATTGCTGTCAGCGGAGCTGATATTGACAAACTGATGGAGGGCGCAGCATCTGGAAGAGAACTGGCTTTAAATAAAAGTTTTGCAGATAATGACGCTATGCAGTATGCGGCAGTCCGCAATATTCTGCTGAGAAAAGGCAAGCAGGTGGAGGTTCTTGCCAACTATGAGCCAAGCATTCACTATATTTCAGAGTGGTGGAAACAGCTTTACGGCGAGAGTGAAGGAAAAGATCAGAAAGGTATTTTCCCTGCATCTGTGGATTTGACAACAGACCTTCATTCTATGGGACAGTTTATTCAGGACGGAGCCCGTATTATGTTTGAGACTGTACTAAATGTGGAAAAATCACGCAGCAAAGTAGAGCTCAAAGAAGAGCCGGTAGATTTAGATGGTTTAAATTATCTTGCAGGAAAAGATATGGACTTTGTAAATAAGAGTGCAATGAATGGAACCATTCTGGCACATACGGATGGAAATGTTCCTAATCTTATGGTGAAGATTCCGGAGCAGAATGAATTCTATCTGGGACAATTGTTCTATTTCTTTGAGTTTGCCTGTGGTGTCAGCGGATATCTTCTGGGAGTAAATCCATTTAACCAGCCAGGTGTGGAAAGTTATAAGCGCAATATGTTTGCCTTGCTTGGAAAACCTGGTTTTGAGGCAGAGAGAGAAGAATTGTTAAAGAGGCTTTAATTTTGAATTTCTAAGAAAGTTGGCGAAAATTCTATTTCAATAAAAAATAAGTAAAAATTGCATCAAAGAGTGGGTACAAAGAAATTATGTGCTCACTCTTTTTTTATCTTATAGGATAGGAAAGACCTTGTCACGCTAAAGCGTGAAAGCGTAAAGGTAACTTTTTTCTAAAATGATTAGGGCGTCAAAAGGTAGTTTTATAATTACTAAAATCATTTTATTTCATCGCCTTTTCTAGTACAGCGAATAAGTCTATGCGCCAAGAATGGGGGGACATAAGTAATTTTACTCTCTTTCTCAGCACAGGCATTATATTTTATACCATATTGGGAATTATAATAAAAAGACTGAGAATAGTTGTGATGATTTTTTTACAAAACTTTTTCTCTAAGATCTCATATTTATTTTTTTCTATACCTGAATTTAAGTATTTTTTGATCTTTTGTACATCTCATTACAAGAATGTGGAAGATTTTAGTAAAAAATTCACAAAGGAAGCAAACTTGACAATTTACAAAAATTTTGCTATAGTGTAATAAGTTTGTAACATATGTAATATTTTTGAATGAAAACTGTGTTATTAAAATTACAAACTTGTAACAATGTTGTTTATAAACTCAGGAGGTCAACATGAAATTCGATAAGAAGGTTATGGAAAGCGGAGTGGTTGCAGCATTTTCACTGGCGCTTGCATTTACAGCAGTGCCCGTTAATGTGCCAGCCAATGCTGACTCAGATAGCCAGATAGTAGAATTGACAGCGGAGCCGAAAGAAGACAGTAATGAAAATGTAACAAAGGAAAGAAGAAAGAGCCATGTGGTAGCTGCAGCCGCTGCAGAGAATCCCAGACAATTACGTCAAGAAAATAGGGAAGTGAAAGCAGAAGAAGCTGCAAAGGCAACAAAGGCAAAGCAGGAAGAGCCAAAGCAGGAAGAAACTGTGAAGCCAGAAGAAGCAAAGCAGGAAGAAACTGTGAAGCCAGAAGAAGCAAAGCAGGAGAAAACTGCTAAACAGGAAGAAGTAAAACAGCCAGAAGAAACTGTAGAGCCAGAAGAGCCAAAGCAGGAGGAAGCTGCTAAACAGGAAGAGGTAAAACAGCCAGAAGAAACTGTAGAGCCAGAAGAGCCAGAAGCATGTGCAAAGCCAGAGGAACAGATTGCTGAGACTGGAACCCAGGAGGTTTCTCCATGGGCGCAGAAGTTAATGCCGAACGTAGAGGAATATCTGAATATCCGTACAGAGGCTTCCAGTGAAGCAGAACTTGCAGGCAAACTTCACAAAGGAGCTGCCGCAGACATTCTGGAAAAAGGAGAGGAATGGACAAAAATCCGTTCTGGAAGTGTGGAAGGCTTTGTTAAGAATGAGTTCTGTGTCACAGGTTTAGAGGCAGAAGCGCTTGCGAATGAACTGGGAACTACTTATGCAACAGCAGTAACTGGTGGTGTAAGAGTAAGAGAAACTCCTTCTGCAGAAGAAAATGTAAAGATATTGGATGTATTGGAAGAAGAAGGCAAAATTAAAGTAAATAAGGAAGCAGAGCAGATTGAAGGCTGGGTGCCTGTATCAGTAGATGATCAGACAGGTTATGTCAGCGCTGAGTTTGTGAATGTGGAATTAGAACTTGGAAAAGCAATTTCCGTTGAGGAAGAGCAGGCAATGATTGCTGCAGCAGAAGCAGAAAAAGCGGCTGAACAGCAAAATAGCGCCACAGCAGCTTCTGGCGATGATGTGACCCTTTTAGGGGCATTGATTCAGTGCGAGGCAGGCAGTGAACCTTATGAAGGACAGCTTGCAGTTGGAGCTGTAGTGATGAACCGCCTCCGTGCAGGTTATGCAGGAAGTATCTCCGGTGTAATTTACCAGAGCGGACAGTTTACCCCGGCTTCTAGCGGTGCGTTGGCAAGTGTGCTTGCAAGCGGTGTCAGCGGCAGCTGCATGAGCGCTGCACAGGAAGCGATTAACGGTGCTGATAATGTAGGCGGCGCAACAAGTTTCCGACGTGCTGGATCTGCACAGGGAATTGTAATTGGAAATCATGTGTTTTTCTAAATAATTCTAAGAATTTGATTAAATATATAGATCCAAAAAGGGCAGTCATAGTGACTGCCCTTTTTGTGATTACTATAAATAAAGAATGAAAGTAATATAATTTTTCTCCCTTTTTTATTGAAATATTGACACAAGTTCAGATTAAGCGTAGTTTGACGATAAAGCGGAATTTTATTAAGAAGAATCAGGACGGTGTCAAGTGAGGGCGCTGCAAGGGCGAAAGAAAGGAGAAAAAAGATGAAGTGGAAAGGGATTTTGAGCAGCATTATGGCAGTGGCGGATGAACCAGGCGGACCATATACGGCGACCAGTGAGCCACTTGTAAGAGGAGCAGATACCTGGGTTGAGGGAATCGGTAATTACGGGCATCACGATATTGATCCCACGGTATGGATTGACACGGATGAAGAGGGGAATGAACACCGCTATCTGATGTGGGGGGAACACTACGTGCTATATCGCAGAGCTGAATGAGGACATGGTGAGCATTAAAGACAGAAACGGAGACGGAAAGATTACCATAGATCATACAGGAAGTGATGACCATGACATCAAATATATTAATTTTGCCAATCTGCAGCCTGGTCAAACCTTTACAGAAGGACCATGGCTGTACCGCAGACAGGATGAGAACGGAAAGTATTACGGCAAATTTTATATGTTTGCCGCATGGGGCTGGGCCGAGGAATTGGGGTATGCAACAGCCGATGATCCCTTTGGTCCCTGGACATTTGAGTGCATGATTATGGAAAATACCCTGACGTCGAATACCAATCATCCATCTGTGATTGATTTTAAAGGGAAAAACATATTTGATATATCACAATGGCTCGCTTCCGGGCGGTAATGGCGGCAACCGCAGCATCTGTATTCAGGAAATGACATTTAATGAGGACGGCAGTATTGATATGATGCCGGATTTGTCTCTGGGGCTTGAAGGAACCGCCAGCGTGATACAGACAGCTGACAATAAATATCTGGGGCATGATCCCGTAGGCAATACACAGGAATTTGTGATAGCTGCAAATGGCGGAGGCCAGGGCGTATACCAGACAGATGTGAAGAGTTACGAGCAGGAAAGCGGGTATGACACCCAATGGGAGCTATGATGAGTTATAAAACTGTGAAAGCTCTGGATGGTTCTGAGGGTGTATCTTTTGAGAGTGCGGCTTATCCAGGCAAGTACCTTGCTCTTGTGGATGGCAAAATCATTACAACAAAACCAGTATCATTGTCTCAGTGTTCCTTTACCATTACCAAATACGGTGAGGAAATAGAACCTGGTATAGACGATACGGACCAGAAATCAGCAGAGAAAGTAATTTCATTAATCAATGCAATCGGGCAAGTCAGCAATACGCCAGCGTGCAAGAATAAAATTGATGAGGCAAGGAATGCCTATCAGGCATTATCACCAGCCCAGAAGGCGCTGATTTCATCAGAAGTTTTAAAGAAACTTACAGATGCCGAACAAGAGTATGGCAGACAGAAAGGAGCGGATGAAAAGAAAAGAGCACAGGCTGGTACCGTTTCCGTATCAGATTCTCAAAAAGCAATCACTTCAACAAATTCGGATAAAAAAGATGTAAAAGGCAGTACATTTAAAATCTTAAAGGCAAAGGCAGCAGGCGGGAAGAAATCTGTCACCGTTTCATGGAGCAAAGTAAAAGGAGCTTCCGGCTATATGGTATATGGAGCGCAGTGCGGCAAGAAGATGAAATTATTAAAGACCCTGCCTCTAAGAAGTCCTATAAGGCAGCAAAGCTGAAAAAAGGCCAATATTATAAATATGTAGTTATTGCTTATAAAGAGATTTACAAGGAAAAACGCACAATCGCGACTTCCGTGTCAGTCCATGCCAGCACCAGCGGCGGGAAATATAAGGTTCCTTCCGGTATCAGCATCAGCAAGAGAAAGGTGACGGTTAAGAAGGGTAAGACACTAACTTTGAAGCCACGGTTAAAGATGAAAGGCAAAGGTACTTTTAAGACCCATATAGCAAAATTCCGTTATGAGTCTTCGGATTCCCAAATTGCCACAGTCACAAAGAATGGCAAAATCAAAGGAATCAAGGAAGGTAAGAGCTGCTACATTTAAATTTATGCACAGAATGGACTGTATAAACAGGTGAAAGTCACCGTAAAATAGAAGTTAAAGATGCTTTAGAAAAATACCGCAAAAAAACAGAGGCTGGCGCATTAAGAAATTGATGCCGGCCTCTGTTTTATATATGAGCAGAGTTTCTGATTAAAGATTGTATTCTTAGGGAAAATATAGTAATATAACTAAAGAAATGAAGAAGCACTCTGAAAGGAGGAAAACTTTTTGGATGGTATTTTCTGGTTAATAATCATTATTATCATGGCGGTGACAGAAATTATTACCCTTGGGCTGACCACAATCTGGTTTGCCGGAGGAGCGCTGGCAGCATTTATTGCCAGCCTGATGGGAGCAAATCTGGTAGTTCAAGTCATTTTGTTTGTAGTGGTGTCTGTGCTGCTGCTTGCGCTTACAAGACCTTTTGCAGTCGAATTTCTCAACAAAGACAGAATCCGTACCAATGCCGAGAGCCTGCTGGGCAAGACCGCTGTAGTCATTGAGGATATTGACAATCTGAAGGCACAGGGCCAGGTCAGTGTAGAAGGACAGGAATGGACGGCACGTTCCGTGAGTGAGACGGTGATCCCCAGAGACGCACATGTGGAAATTATGGAAATCAGCGGTGTGAAACTGATGGTAAAGGAAAAAGTTGAGGGATAAATGGGGCTGGCAGATTATGAAATATGGAGGAATAGAAAATGGAGAATGGAATTGGATTTTTAGTTATTGCATTGTTGATAATGTTTGCACTGATCATTGTGTCATCCTGCGTCAAGATTGTGCCTCAGGCACATGCCCTTGTCATTGAGCGCCTCGGCGGTTATCAGGGAACCTGGGGCGTAGGGCTGCATTTTAAAGTGCCATTTATTGACCGGGTAGCAAAACGTGTGCTTTTGAAAGAACAGGTGGTGGATTTTGCACCTCAGCCAGTAATCACCAAAGATAATGTAACCATGCGGATTGATACCGTGGTATATTTTCAGATAACAGATCCCAAGCTTTTTGCTTATGGGGTGGAAAATCCGATTATGGCGATTGAAAATTTGACGGCTACCACACTGCGTAATATTATCGGTGATCTGGAGCTGGACGAGACACTGACTTCCAGGGAGCTGATCAATACCAAGATGCGTTCTTCGCTGGATGTAGCCACAGACCCCTGGGGAATTAAGGTAAACCGCGTGGAGTTGAAAAATATTATTCCTCCTCAGCAGATTCAGGATTCTATGGAGAAACAGGCAAAGGCAGAGCGGGAACGCCGCGCAGCGGTTACTCAGGCAGAAGGTGAAAAAACAGCAACCGTGCTGGTGGCCCAGGGAAAGAAAGAATCGGCAATTCTGGATGCAGAGGCAGAGAAACAGGCGGCAATTCTTCGTGCAGAGGCAAAGAAGGAGGCTACCATGCGGGAAGCTGAGGGTCAGGCAGAGGCAATCCTGCGGATACAGCAGGCAAATGCGGATGGACTGCGTTTCTTGAGAGAGGCAGCACCTGACAGCGCAGTATTGCAGCTTAAAAGCCTGGAGGCATTTATGAAGGCCGCGGACGGCAAAGCGACTAAAATTATCATACCCTCTGAAATTCAGGGGATTGCCGGGCTTTCAAAAGCAATTACAGAGATTGCAAAGGAAAATTAAAAACGCTCTGGCCGTTAACGATCGATATTTAACCGTAGAAGAAATTTCCAGCGGGCTGTCTGGACAAATGGCAGTCCGCGGAGAAGAAGCTGCTGTTTCACAGCCTGCTCACCCGCGGGGAATGCGAAGAACGCATTCTTTTTTAAAAATGGAGGATAAAATGGATTTAAAAGGACGTAATTTTTTAAAAATAATGGATTTTACACCAGAGGAGATTACATATCTCATTGATTTGTCAGCAGATCTCAAACAGAAGAAAAAACAGGGGATTTTCCATGACGAGCTGAAAGGGAAAAATATTGCCCTGATTTTTGAGAAGACAAGCACCAGAACACGCTGTTCCTTCGAGGTGGCAGCGCATGACCTGGGGATGCATGTGACTTATCTGGACCCCTCTGGCTCTCAAATCGGCAAAAAAGAGAGCATTAAAGATACCGCAAGAGTGCTGGGACGGATGTTTGATGGAATTGAATACCGCGGTTTTGGACAGGAGATTGTGGAAGAACTTGCCAGATATGCAGGAATTCCGGTCTGGAACGGGCTGACCAATGAATTCCATCCTACCCAGATGATTGCAGATATGCTGACGATTAAGGAGAAACTGGGACGGCTACGGGGCATCAAGTTTGTCTATATGGGAGACGCCCGGTATAATATGGGCAATTCACTGATGGTGACATGTGCAAAACTGGGCATGGATTTTGTGGCATGTACCAGCAAAGCATATTTTCCAGACCAGAAGCTGGTAGAAAGCTGCCGGGAAATTGCCAGTGAGACAGGTGCGTCGATTACACTCACAGATAATATAGAGGAGGGCACCAAAGACGCGGATGTTATTTATACGGATGTGTGGGTATCCATGGGGGAACCAGATGAGGTATGGGCAGAGCGCATTCGAGAGCTGATGCCCTATCAAGTAAATAAAAAAGTGATGGAAAATGCCAGAAAAACGGCTATTTTTATGCACTGTCTTCCATCGTTCCATGATCTTGAAACCACTATTGGCAAACAGGTGTATGACAAATTCGGGCTGACAGAGATCGAAGTTACCAATGAGGTATTTGAGAGCAGCCAGTCGGTGGTGTTTGATGAGGCCGAGAACCGGATGCACAGTATTAAGGCAATTATGTACGCAACATTGAAATAAAGACCATAAATAGTGTTTGTATCTATAAGTGCACAGAATAGTGGGGAACAATGAAGACAAAGATTTTACAGGTATTGCGGCAGAATCAGAACAGTTATGTGTCTGGACAGGAGTTGTGCGAACAGTTCGGAGTTTCCAGGACTGCCGTGTGGAAGGCAATAAAACAATTGAAAGAGGCCGGATATGTGATTGAGGCGGTTCAGAATAAGGGATATCAACTATTGGCTGTTCCGGATATACTCTCGGAAAGTGAAATCGCCAGCCGGCTCCATACAAAATGGCTGGGAAAAACGATTCGTTATTTCGACGAACTGGATTCCACTAACACAGAAGCAAAGCGCATTGCAGAAGAGGCTGGGAATATTGACTGGCATGGCACGGTGGTGGTGGCAGATATGCAGACAGCGGGACGGGGCCGCAGGGGACGGAGCTGGAATTCACCTCATGGAGCAGGCTTGTTTTTTACCATTTTGCTGAAGCCTGAGATTGATCCTGAAAACGCACCTATGCTGACTTTGGTGAAAGCTATGGCGGTTGTCCGGGGAATACAACAGGCCACAGGGCTGAAACCGCAGATCAAATGGCCCAATGACATTGTGCTGCATGGAAAAAAAATTGTGGGAATTTTGACAGAAATGAGCGCTCAGATTGATTATGTAAATCATATTGTTGTGGGAACAGGGATCAACGTGCATCATAAGGAATTTCCAGAGGAAATAGCTAAGACCGCGACTTCACTGGATTTGGAAATGTCACAGAGCGAAAGAGATACTGAAATTTCCAGAGCGCAGCTTTTAGGAGCCGTGTTAGAACAGTTTGAAAGATATTACGAAACTTATCTGGAAACCCAGGATTTGTCGGCGTTGATGGTGGAATACAATGGTATGCTGGTAAACAGGAACCGTAGGGTACGGGTACTGGACCCTCTGGGAGAATATGAAGGAGTTGCCCTTGGCATTGACCAAAGAGGGCAGCTTCTGGTGGACAGAGATGGCAGACAGGTTCAGATTTCCTCTGGAGAGGTATCTGTGCGGGGAATTTATGGTTATGTATAAGGAGAAGGAACATGGAACAGGAAGAGATGGTATTATGCGGTTCCAGCGCATATACAAAAAAATATTATCTCAACGAAGAATTTGCCTCTTTGCCAGAAGGAATCAAGGATGAATTGAAAATTATGTGCGTGTTATATACCGAGGATATTGGGGGAACATTGACTTTGATTTTTGACGAAGAGGGCAGGCTGCAGTTTCAGACGGCTGCCGATGAGGGGGATCTTCTGTATGATGAGATAGGAAGCGTGCTGAAAATCAAACAGCTTCAGCAGACGAAACAGGAACTATTAGAATCTTTGGAGATGTATTACAAGGTGTTTTTTCTGGGAGAAGTGTTAAGCGAAGATTATTTGGAGGATTAGAATATGTTATTAGTAGTTGATGTGGGAAATACAAATTTTACATTCGGGGTATTTCAGGGGGAAAAGCTGGAGGCGACTTTCCGTATTACAACAAAGCTGCAGCGGACTTCCGATGAATATGGAATCTGCATACGGGATCTTCTGGCTCATAATGGAATATCATATGAAGATATTAAGGATGCCATAATTGCATCTGTGGTTCCTAATGTGATGCATTCTCTGCTCAGCGCTTTTATCAAATATTTTAATATTCATCCTGTGGTGGTAGAATCGGGAATTAAGACGGGAATCCGTATTGCCACAGAAAATCCCAAACAAATCGGTGCGGACCGTATTGTAGATGCGGCAGCGGCATATGAGCTGTACGGCGGACCGGTGTTTGTCATTGATTTTGGAACGGGAACTACCTATGATCTGGTGGATGAGACGGGAGCTTTTGTCTCCGGAGTGACTGCGCCAGGAATCCGTACATCAGCAAAAGCATTATGGGAAGATGCCGCCAAACTTCCGGAAATTGAAATTCGTAAACCTGGCAGTATTCTGGCAAAAGAGACGATTAGCAGTATGCAGGCGGGACTGGTGTACGGACAGATTGGACAGACAGAGTATATTATCAGACAGACAAAAAAAGAGACAGGTTATGATAATCTGAAAGTGGTGGCGACCGGGGGTCTTGGCACAATCATTGCCAATGAAACCGATACCATTGATATTTATGATCCCACGTTGACGCTTCAGGGTCTGAGACTTATTTACAAGAAACAGAACCGATAAATCTAAAGGAATCATATCAAATGATGGAAAAGTTAAAAATAGGAGATGTAGTTTTAGAAAATAATTTAGTTCTGGCGCCAATGGCAGGGGTTTGTGACCTGCCATTTCGTGTACTTTGCAAGGAACAGGGGGCAGGGCTTTTGTGTATGGAAATGGTGAGCGCCAAAGGTATTTATTACAACAACAAAAATACAGAAATACTGCTCACCACTACCCCCGAAGAACGTCCAGTTTCTCTGCAGTTATTTGGCGCCGATGCGGATATTATGAGCGAGATGGCAAAACGCATAGAGGATCGGCCGTTTGATATTCTGGATATCAATATGGGCTGCCCGGTGCCTAAGGTGGTAAACAATGGAGAGGGGTCCGCCCTCATGAAGCAACCCCGGCTGGTATACGAAATTGTCTCTAAAATAGTCCAAGCGATCCAGAAACCGGTGACAGTAAAAATCCGTAAAGGATTTGATGAGGAACATATCAATGCGGTGGAGATTGCCAGAATTGCGGAAGAGGCAGGAGCCGCAGCCATAGCAGTTCACGGAAGAACGAGAGAGCAGTATTATTCGGGTCAAGCTGACTGGGAGATTATCCGTCAGGTAAAAGAGGCTGTCTCCATTCCGGTAATCGGAAACGGAGATTTGCTGTCAGGTGCAGACGTACAGGCAATGAGAGAGCAGACGGGCTGCGACGGATTTATGATTGGCAGGGCGGCTCAGGGAAATCCCTGGATTTTCCGGCAGATTCTGCACTATCTGCGCACTGGAGAAGAGCTTTCAAGACCCGATATGCAAGAGGTAACACAGATGCTTCTGCGCCATGCCAGGAGCCAAATCGCCTTTAAAGGTGAAGTGACTGGGATTCGGGAAATGCGCAAACACGCTGCCTGGTATACAAGCGGTTATAAAAATTCAGCAAGGCTGCGGGGCAGAATCAATGAAGTGGAGTCTTACCAGCAGCTGGAAGAACTCTTTTGCGAAGTGCTGCAAAAAACAGTATGATAAAAATTCCTTTGCTTTGTGCCATATTTGTCATTCAGGATGGATTTGCTTCATATATTGGTTGTGAAGGACATACCTGGCACAGCGGGAGGCTATTATGAGAAAAGAAAAGGAGAGAGAAAACCAGCAGGAGAGGTGGTCTGCCCGAATGAAAGCATATCTGCACAGAATAATACACAGAAAAGATTTCCGAGCGGCAGAAGATATGGAAAAGCCGGAGGAAGAGGAAAGAGGAAATCCCTATCTGCCGAAACTGCGCAGCATTATGGAGCAGCTTCTGCCTATGTATCAGCTCTCTTATCGGGATTTTCGTCCTTTGCTGATTGACACAGATACGCCTCCGGAATCTCTGCTGGATGAAGATCCGGCGGCAGTAGTGCTGGAACAGCTTTCAGAGGATTTAAATTTTCTGCGGATTTCCACAGACCGCCCTGCATATTTTTCAGAGTATATTCACAGAATGTATGAGGAAAGCGGTCTGGTAGTTCAGATGTTACCTAAAAATCTGGAACCTTTGGAGGATATTAATGTGATTTTGGATCTGGAAGAAAAAGGAGACTGTCCCCGTAATTATATGCGGGAGCATATCTTGTACATTCCAGTATTTAAGCGGAAATGGAATCATACAGGAAACTTGCGGAATCTTGACATTTCCATACCTATCGGTTATAATACTGTGATTGTTAAGGGGATTTCCTGAACTTCTTTTTGACTGCAAAAGGAATATCTGGAATTCCTTTATATTGTTATTTAGGAAGGTGTAGTATTATGGAAAAGAAAAACTTATTAACGTATGAAGGCTTGCAGAAATTGGAGACAGAGCTGCAAGATCTTAAGGTGGTAAAGAGAAAGGAAGTTGCCCAGAAAATCAAGGAAGCAAGGGAACAGGGAGACCTTTCAGAAAATGCTGAATACGATGCGGCAAAAGATGAGCAGCGGGATATTGAGGCAAGAATTGAAGAAATTGAGAAAATATTGAAAAATGCCGAGGTTGTCGTAGAAGATGAGGTGGACCTGGATAAGATCAATGTGGGGTGCAAGGTAAAGATCTTAGACTGTGAATTTGATGAGGAGCTGGAATATAAGATTGTAGGCTCCACGGAGGCAAACAGCCTGCAGGGAAAGATTTCTAACGAATCACCGGTAGGAAAAGCATTGATTGGAGCAAAAGTCGGGGACAATGTAAAGATAGAGACACAGGCAGGCGTGTTGGAATATAAGGTATTGGAAATCCAGCGTTCGAATTAAGCTTTATTTATAGTTTTACAGACTGCCCGCCGAATTAAGGGGCATAAGATGCCAAAAGAGCGTACAGAATGGAGGAAAAGAAGATGGGACAGAATAATCAGTCACCAGAACAGGATTTGAACCAATTGTTAAAAGTTCGCCATGACAAATTAAAGGATTTGCAGGATAATGGGAAAGATCCTTTTCAGATTACAAAATATGAGGTTACAAACCACAGTCAGGAAATCAGGGATAATTATGACACTTTGGAAGGACAAACTGTCAGCATTGCCGGAAGAATGATGTTCAAACGTGTGATGGGAAAGGCCTCTTTCTGTAACGTTCAGGATTTACAGGGAAGTATTCAGGCGTACGTGGCAAGGGACAATATCGGCGAGGACAGTTATAAAGATTTTAAGAAATATGATGTAGGTGATATTCTGGGAATCAAAGGCGAAGTGTTTACGACGAAAACGGGAGAAATTTCCATTCATGCCCAGGAAGTAACGCTTCTGTCCAAGAGCCTGCAGATTCTGCCGGAAAAATATCACGGTCTTACAGACACGGACGCCCGATACCGTCAGCGTTATGTCGATCTGATTATGAATGCGGAAGTGAAGGACACGTTTATCAAACGTTCGAAAGTTCTCAGCAGCATCCGCCGTTTCCTGGATGGTCAGGGATTTATGGAGGTGGAGACTCCGATGCTGGTGAGCAATGCCGGAGGGGCGGCGGCAAGACCGTTTGAGACGCATTTCAATGCATTGAACGAGGATTTAAAGCTTCGTATTTCGCTGGAGCTTTATTTAAAGAGACTGATTGTTGGCGGTATGGAGCGTGTCTATGAGATAGGCAGAGTGTTCCGTAATGAAGGGCTTGACACCAGGCATAATCCCGAATTTACGCTGATGGAGCTGTATCAGGCGTATACGGATTATTATGGTATGATGGATTTGACGGAAAATTTGTACCGCTATGTGGCAAAAGAAGTGACTGGCTCTGAGATCCTCACTTATGGTGAACATGAGATGGATTTGTCCAGGCCGTTTGAGCGTATCACGATGGTGGATGCGGTTAAGAAATATGCAGGTGTGGATTTTCATCAGGTTAAGGACACAGAGGAGGCTAAGAAGCTTGCGGATGAACATCATATTGAATATGAAGCCAGACATAAGAAGGGTGATATCTTAAATCTGTTTTTCGAAGAATATGTGGAGGAACATCTGATTCAGCCTACATTTGTGATGGATCACCCAATTGAGATTTCTCCGCTGACCAAGAAGAAACCTGACAACCCAGAATATGTGGAACGTTTTGAATTTTTTATGAATGGCTGGGAGATGGCGAACGCTTATTCAGAACTTAATGACCCGATTGACCAGAGAGAACGTTTCGAGGCACAGGAAGCGTTGCTTGCTGCCGGAGATGATGAGGCGAACCATACGGATGAAGATTTCCTGAATGCATTGAATATAGGAATGCCGCCTACAGGGGGGATTGGATATGGAATTGACCGTATGGTGATGATGATGACCAATTCACCGGCGATTCGGGATGTGCTGTTGTTCCCCACGATGAAAAGCCTTTCCTGATTTTATAGCCGGAAAAGCCCGGAAATAAAGGAAAGTTTGTTGTCGCACTGCTGCCGGAATGGCGGTTTTATCTCAAATTTATCTCAATTCAATAGAGTTTCAAAAATCAAAGCCCTTACTACTGGTGGAAAGTAGAGAGGGCTTTTTGTTGCACTTAATTATTTTAATTCTTTATTCATTTCTCATTTTATCAAATGTTCCTTTCGCATCTTCTGCATAGATGTATCTTGATGGATCGTTAAATTCTCTTTCAATTCTACATTTAATCATAAACTCTATATCTTCATATATGCGATTCATTTCATTTGATTTTATATGAATTTTTCGCCCTATTGTATCTTCTAATATCATATCAAGTTCGCCTAAATCCATGTATTCTTTTGCGAAAGCTATTCGTTCTTCTATATCATTATCTGTATCTACAGAGCAAATATCAATAGTTTTATATCGAATGTCTGATGCGTATGTTTTGATATATCCCATATCCTTTATTAGATTTTCAATATAAATATATTTTTTGCCCATTTTATCCCAACGGGCGTGAGCCTTATCCGCACGAGTTGGGAAATCATCATATCCCAATAGATATTCTGAACGAACATGTAAGACCTTTGCAATGAGCGTAGCATATTCAATAGATAATGCACGTTCTCCACGTTCTATTGCAGAGATATGTTTGTCGCTTCGTATTTTCCCGTTATTTTCAGGTAAAGATTCTATCATTTCCACAAGTTTTGGTTGCGTAAATCCTGCCGCTTTTCTGCATTCTTTCAAGCGTTTACCTAAAAGTAACATTCTTTCAGGCGAATTGGTTGAATTATCATTCATTTTATTCCACTCCAATCATAAAAAGTAACAAAAATAAAAGTAACTATGATGTGTATTTTTCTAATCCTTAATGATACCATATTAGCATAAAGATACAAGATAATCAATAGCAGATAGAAAGGAAAATGATTATGGAAGCATTAAAAGTAAAAGAAATGATGAAAAGAGAAGTACCACAGGTAAAAACTATTAAGATTGAGCCTGCTTGTATGCGGTACGGAGTGGGTAGGAACACAATGCGGAAAATTGCCGAAGATGCCGGGGCGGTTGTTCGTATTGGGAAGAGTTATCTTATCAATGTTTCTAAGGTTGATAAATATATGGATTCTCTATCAGGGAATGAGTGAATGAGCGAGGTTTTCAAAGAGAATGACAGAATGGAGGTAAGGCGGTGGATTTTAATGAAGCTGTACAGATGATTAAGGGGAGTTGCAGCAGGCAAATATTTTCTTCATACGGCTATGACGATACGAGGAAAAAATATACTGCGCTTGAAACATCCTCACACAATAATGCTGACCTCCATCCATCAATGGGGCTGCACTCTTCAGGAGATTCGTTTTTCCTGAAAGACTTTGCAGGGGAGCAGAAAAAGTATTCCAGTATCGACCTCATTATGATAAGTGAGGGATTAGAGTTCCCGGCAGCAGTGCGGAGGGGTGCGGAGATATGCGGCATAGCCATTGATGATAAAAAAGGGGATGAATTTCCCCCAGATATGAAGTTTATTGTTTCCGGCTTATATGCCAAGGCAAAAAGAGAGGGTTTTTCTGTAAAGGAAATTTGCTCAAAACATCACTACCATTACAAAGATGCAGAGGGAAATAAACTTTACGACAAGTACCGTATCGACTATATTTCAGATGACGGAAAACGAGAAAAGCATATTTCGCAGGGGGTGGAAAAGAATGGATATGTACGGAAATTCAAAGATAAGGAATATCAGTCCTGCATAGCCATGTACGGCGATTTCCGGCAGTACAAAGCAGGGGAAAGAGTGTACATACCAGAGGGCGAAAAGTGCGTTGATTTCGGTCATAGAAATGGAATGAAAAATGTTGCCACAGCCGGCAGTTCAAATGACTGGAAGCATAAGGGGAAGAAGTTTGCTCCATTCTTCAAAGATGCGGATATTGTCATATTGCAGGATAATGACATAGCAGGAGAAAACCTCACGAGGGATATTATATCATCCCTAAATGGCGTGGCGGCATCTATTAAAGTGGTTATCCCGGACAGAAGCAGGGATAAAGCGGATATTGCAGATTTTTTTTCAAATGGCGGCACATTGCAGCAGTTGGAAAAAATGATTGAGGAAACGTCATGTATCAATGAATCCGTTACAAAACAAAAGGATGATGGCCGTCCTGTTATTCCACAAGGGCGGCAGAACAAGCATTTAGAACAGGCGTTAAGGGATTTACATGCTGAACGATACGAAACATCAGATAAAGGCTTTGGGCGGCTGTATGCGGATGTATTTAAGGACAAGCACAGATATAACCCCTCACGAAAAGATTTTATGCGGTATGACGGCAAACGGTGGATTGATGATATTGAGGGTTTGAGTGCGAGGGCATCAGCAAAAGCCTTATCGGATGCGCTTGTGAGATATGCGGTAAACGTTGATACAGAGGGAAAATATCTGAAAGCAGTGGCGGCGTTATGTAACATCAGAAACCGGAATAATATGCTCCAGGACAGCAAGGATGTATATTTTTTCAGCAATGAGCAGTTAGATGTGAATGATTATATTTTGAATTTGCAGAATGGTACACTTGATTTGTCCGGAGATAAGCCTATATTTTTGAGCCATAGCCCCGATATGCTTCTTTCAAAGATATGTAATGCTGAATATAACCCTGCTGCCGATTGCAAGGAATGGAAAAAGTTTTTACTGGAAATTATGCAGGGCGATACGGAGAAAACGTTGTATCTCCAAAAGATAGCAGGGCTTTCACTGACGGGGAACACAGAACAGGAAACTTGTTTTATCCTCTTTGGGAGTACCACACGAAACGGAAAATCTACGTTTTGTGAAACCATCATATATTTATTGGGTGACTATGCTTTGACAATGAAGCCGGAGAGTTTGGCAGTAAAGCAGAATCTTGACAGCAGACAGGCGAGCGGAGATATTGCACGGCTGGCAGGGTGCAGGTTCTGCAATGCATCAGAGCCGCCAAAGAGGATGTTATTTGATACGGCTTTATTAAAATCTTTGCTTGGTAGAGATTCCATCACAGCACGGCATTTACACCAGAGAGAATTTTCATTTATCCCTAAATTTAAACTTGTGATAAACACAAATTATCTGCCAACGATTACAGACGATACAGTTTTCAGTTCCGGCAGAATCAATGTTATCAGTTTTGACCGACATTTTGAGCCGCAGGAGCAGGACAAAAACCTGAAAAACCGATTGAGGGATAAACAGGAACTATCCGGCATCTTGAATTGGTGCATTGAGGGATTGCAGCTATACCGCAAAGAGGGATTGAAGCCCCCGGCAGCAGTGCAGACCGCCACAGATACATACAGGACGGACAGTGATAAGATAGGCAACTTTATCAATGAATGCCTGACAAAGACAGAGCAAAACAGCAAGGCAAAGGATATTTATGAAGTTTATGCAAGATGGTGTGAGGAAAACGGCTTCGGGGTGGAAAACAAGTCAAATTTCTTTGCAGAACTTAAAACGAAAGGCTTATTTGCGAACAGTGGAACGGTGGACGGAAAGACCGTTAAAAATGTCGTTAAAGGTTATACGGTGGAAACAGAATTTATTGAGTATAGAGGGCAAGAATCACTGCCATTTGACTAAGAAAAATCCTGAAATGTGCAAAATGTGCAAAACAAATGTAAAAACCCTATAAGGAATGAATTTCAGAATGTCCCATGTAAAATGCACATTTTGCACAAATCCAGTAAAATCAAGGGTTTCAAGACACTTTAATATAGTGAAGTGTGCAAAATAGATGTAAGCAATTTTATGTTTTTTAGTAATCAGGCAGACAAATTGAAAGGAGAAATTATGGCAAAGGTAAAAGAAGTTTGGGTAAGATTCAGCGACACAGAAACCTATTTTGAAAAAGAGGGAGAGTTGCTCTCAATTCTTGCCAATGCGTCAGGAAATTGTGTTGTAAAGGTGTACATAGAGAATATCAGAAGTTGCAAAGAATTACATGATTGGTCTTTCAACAAAGAACAGCTTTCTTTACTCACTGATGCTTTTGGTGAAGAAAATGTAAGGTATCAGGAGAGAGAAATCAAAAAGGAGATTAAATGGAGCAGGCCAACAGAGGTGCCTAAAATCAAGCAGCTTCTCCCTTGTATGCATGATATGTATGCAGTAATGAGGGATGATGAGGGATATAGCTATAAGTGCAAGGTACTTATGTATGCGCTATGTAATGATGGGGAGATTTACCCTCTATATTTCGACCATGAACTTGGAATTTCCCCATTAGATGAAGCTGTCTATGATGTGTGCGTATACGAATTAGAGGGCGGCGAGATATGGCCGGAGGGAGGAAAGCCGGATGAACAGAAATAAAGTTATCAGTTTAGCGGATGCGCCGGGGTGTCCTGCTGCCGTCACAGCATTTTATGACCGATACCGGGAGCGGATCACTGGCATTAAGACGGTGGAGCAGAGGAACAATATTCTTTCTAAAATGCAGCAGGATTTTGAAACAGAGGTAAGGCAGGAGCCGCAGAACCGGGATAAGCTGTCGGAGGTTTACCAGTTGCTAAAGCGGAAATGTTGGGAGGTTGGCTTATTTGGTAACGGATGAAGAATTGAAAAAAGTCTATGGAATGTTTACGGACGCATGGAAATTTTACAAGAAGTATGCAGGCATACAGCAATCAGAAGATGAGAGATGGCAGAAGTTGGTTGATGAATCCGGGCAGCTTGCAAAGAATTATGATAATGCGAAACTGGCGATTGCCTTATTACTGGCGGCGATTGATGAACTGGAAAGGAAAAGCAAGGAGATTCAGAAAATGCCACAAAATGCCACCTAAAAAAAGAGCCTGCCCATACAGACAAGCCCCGAACGCCTATAACAATCATAAGATTGGAGGGTTTGAAATGTCAAGAGGTAGGCGCAGGAATGGTACAAATACAATGCAATGCTTCAGTAATGCAGAGCGCAGGATTGGAAAGCAGCGTCTTGAAGAATTACAAAGCGGATGCAGAGCCGGGGTATATTCCCCGGAAATCCTGAAAACAGCTTGCAAAGAATTTGAATTTATAGAACCGCTGATATTATTGTCTATCAGGCAAGGCAAGTCTTTTGATAGGCTGCAAATTTTGTGGGAACTTGGAGAAATGGAAAGGCCAGCCGTTAGCCGGAGTGGTTTTTACAGATTCCGGCGGCGGTTTTTCGCCAATTTGGATAGGGAACTGAAAGAAAGGGGTGCATAGCGTGAAGCAGTATAAATTTTCCGTGGAGGAAATAAAGAAGCTGACAAAGAGCATGGTTATTTTGGTTGACAGCCGGGAAAAGAAAAACACTCACATACTGGACTATTTCAGGAAACAGAAAATTTCTTTCCACACTGAAAAACTGGAATACGGCGATTATTCGTTTATGATTCCGGCAGCGGCAGCAGGTGGGGACATATTTTTCCACCGGGATTGCGTGGTGGAGCGCAAGGCATCCCTGGAGGAATTGTCGGGGAATCTGACTGGGGAGCGAGAACGGTTTGAAAAAGAGTTCCTGAAAGCCGGGAATGACGGATGCAAGGTTTATCTGATGATTGAAGCCCCCGGCGGCTACTCTGATATTATCGGGCATAAATACCGCACGGAGTTCACGCCTGCTGCCTATATGGCATCTTTAAAGACGTTTGAACACAGATTTGACGCAAACATACAATTCATTTCCCCGGAATATGCCGGCTATTACATAGTTTCCACTTTCCAGTATTACGCAAGGGAGATTTTAAAATAGCCAGTGGCAGCAGGCGCACATGAAAAGAGGGTGCATCTATTCAGCGGCAGGGGTACCCCATAATTTGGGGGAGGGGTGCCGGGAATTTCCGGCAGGGTGTTTGTGATTACTGGCAGGGGATATGTGGTTATTGTGTAACGCGGGGCAGTAACTACGGAAAGGAAATATTATGTTTTGTGTTATTCAGGAAGTAGCAACAAAGACGGTTCCGGCAGGAGAGCCAAAGGGGATAGAGGTATATGAATCACGGTGGACGGCTGACGGTAAAGAGTGCTGCAGCTATGAATACCGTAACAGCGCAGAGCGGTTTGAACGCCCTATCAGGAAATCATACCGCATAAGCATACATGAGAGTTACCGGGAGAATGGGAAAGTCAAGAAGAAACAGACCGTAATTTGTACGATTGGATATTATGAGGTTGTGGACTGGGGCGACTGGCCGGGGGATTCTGTTGTTGGTGGGCTGGCATCAAAAGCGGATGCGCTTGGACTGGAAGAAAGCGAACTGGCAGACCTGATTTATACAAAGTGGCAGGCTGTTGTTGACCGCATTTGGGAGGAATACAAACAGACGGAGGAATATGCTGCAAGGCAGGAGAACTGCCGCATAATCAGGGAGCATAACGAGAGGGTAAACGAGTTCACGGAGAAATACGGCGTTACCCGGAGTGAATACAACCGCTGCTATGATGTGTTCGGCAAATTGCGCAATCCTGAATACCTGAAAAAGATTAAGGCAGATTTTAAGGCAAGAAAGGAATATGAGCGCAGGAGCCGGGAGCAGAGCCGTAGTTATTATGAGAATTTCCGTAGTAACTACGGGGGATATAGTGGCGGTAGTTATTGCGGTACTGCTGCCAGTAACTACAATGAAGATGACAAGGCCATGTTAAAAAAGTTCTACCGCACATTATCAAAGGCATTTCACCCGGACAGTAACCCGGATAAGGACACAAGCGAGGAAATGAAGATGCTGAACCGCCTGAAAAATGATTGGGGAGTATAGGTTTTTGTAACGGTTTTCCCGGATAGTTGGGAAAATGGATTGTTGAAAAATGCTGAAGCTGTCAGGGTATGGGGAATTTGTAAACACTATATATGCGCATGGTGGATAGTTGCAATTAGTGGCATTTCCCCGGATGTGGAGAATTATGTTACACGGCTATATATAGGCACATGGCAGCAGTTTTTCCGTACTTTTTCAGACAAAAGGCGGCAGAGGGGGAAATATATAAAATGCGCAAAAGTGCGCACAAAAAAGAGGGTTATTCGCTGAATGTTGCGAAAAGTGGAACAAAAAAGAGTTTTGCAACACGATAATGCGCAGGAGGAAAGTTCGAGAAAATTCGAGCAAAAAAAGAGTTTCTTAACACGATACACGCATGAGGGGAAAAGTGCAAAAATGCACAGAAATGCACAATAAAAAAGAGGTTTAATGACACGGTATAGGCGCAAGGGGGAAAGCCTTGATTTTCCGGGCAAAACTGAATTAGTAGACACGATACGCGCAGGAGAAAAGTTACAAAAAGTTACACAAAAAAAGAATGTGCATCAAGACATATCGGACACCCTAAAAAGCAGATTACTAAAAAATACTAATATCCGGGGCTTATACTAGATTTTACTGGAAATTGCTAATTATTGATAATGCCCATTCTCCATATAGGGCGAGTGGCGGAGCAGATCGGCAGGACACCGGGGCAAGCTACAGCAGTATCTTTCATTTTCTTAGTCCTTAAAAGATATTGCAGATTCCGCAGCCCCTAAAGAGTATTCGGAGATTTCGGAGTCCATAAAAGGCGTTTAGAGATTTTATAGCCCCTAAAAGCGTGTGCGCGAGAAGCACACCTTAAAAGGGCGGCGCACAATCGGCAGTTCCGGCAGCCATAAAAAAGCAATACTGACATTTCCGACACCCTAAAAGGGGCGACATGGTAACATTTCTCACACCCTAAAAGAGCGCATCCGGCAGCAGGATTGTATATTGTCAGATATGACAGCCCCAAAAGGCAGCAGGCAGAACCTAACAAAACCTAATATTTCCTGGGGTGTGGAACTTGTGAAAACCTGTTATT
Source organism: Lachnospiraceae bacterium (assembly GCA_910575075.1). Taxonomy (GTDB): domain Bacteria; phylum Bacillota; class Clostridia; order Lachnospirales; family Lachnospiraceae; genus Petralouisia. Next base: position 78,660 of record CAJTCY010000008.1, on the reverse strand, counting down.
TCCCGGCATATAAAACTTGAAAAAACCTATATATTTACCCCTAAATATCCCTAAAGAATATGCTTTATAGTCCTGCCGCCCTCTGCAAAACTTAGTATTTCCGGGAATTATGTGCCTGCTGCCATATAGAGTTTTGCGGGGAAAATCGTACAAAACAGTACACAAAAAAGAGAACGGTTATTGTAACGGCACTATGCCGGGAAAGGATAGACACAGTATGAGATTGAACGGTAAAAGAATTGTGGAAGTCATGGAGGAAAAGAGCCTGACAGAAGAAACGGTATGCAGCAGGACGGGGCTTTATCAGAAGTCTTTCCAGTGGATTGTAAAAGATGGCTTTGCATCCGAGGACGCAGCGGAACGGATAGCGGATGCAGTCGGCCTAACGGTGGGGGAAATCCTGCTGCCGGAAATCACTGGAAATGTGGAGAATGTGATTGAGTTCGTAAAGGACAGCGAGAGGGCAGCAGTCACTTTCTGCCAGGGGCGGTATAAGAGCCGCATTAAGAAACTGGCAGCAGAACGCCCAGAGGAATGCGAGATAGTAGCGGAGAATCAGGACGGCAGCTTGTGCGCACATATCCCGGTCGCATGGATAAAGATAAATCCGACAAAACAGCTTTCAGAGGAACAGCGCAGAGAAATAGCGGAGAGATTCAAGCGGAGATAGTTTCAAATGCCTTGTAGTAGGGCTTGCAGAGTGGCAAATTCGGCTTGAAATAGCGCAAGGGTAGAAATATAAGGGTAGGGGGGATAAGGGGCGAAAATAGGCTTTTAAAACGTGAATAGACAGAGAAAACCGCCCTTGTACTTTTGGCGAGTGTCGGGGCGGCGTTCTTATCAGGTTTGGAAGTGTGCGCCTGCTGCCCGGTATCTGATATATGGCGTGGGGCAGCAGGGCAAGGGCTTATTGTCTGCCGGACATGGGTATTTGCAGATAATCAATCAGGGCAGTTTCCAATAGCCGGGAATAGTTTACCTTTTGTTCTTCTGCAATCCTTTTCAGCCATGCCGGGAGAGTGATGTTTGTCTTGATGCGCTCATTATCCTTTTTCATGCGGAATAAATCAGGGTGGATTGTAACGGGCATTACAACATTTCCCTCTGTATCTTCTTTGGAGAGGTTCACGGATGGAGTGGGGATTTCCTCATTGTCACATTCCATACTGTAAACATGGAGGCTTGCGGCTTCTGCTGCCATGCGTGCAGCTTCTTCCAGATTATCCCCAACACTGATACATCCGGGTAAATCAGGGAAGTAGATACTATATGAGCCGTCTGTTGATGGTTCAAAGACTGCAAGATAAGTTAAATTCTGCATAGATTACGCTCCTTTCTATGATAAGCGCAGGCAGTAGGGCTATTTAAGCCCCGCCTGCTTGTAAATGCTGTTTAGTGTTCCCGGTTTCAAGTCCCCGTTGTGGTTTGGTACTGTGACTTTTCCGGGCTTTGTTGGGTGCTTTAGGCTTATGTGGGAGCCTTCCTGATTGGTGGTGTACCATCCATCTTTGCGAAGCACCTTTAGTATTTCCCGAACTGTCATATTGTGTCCTCCTTATATTATGTATTATACGCCTTTTTTATGCGTATGTCAATAGTTTTTGCGTATAAATTATGCGTATTTTACAGAACATAGGTATAGAAAACAGACTGGCAGCAGGAAATAAGGGAATCCCCACAAATGGGGAAAGCGCAATTATGCCGCCTGCTGCCTTATTCCGTTTTATTATCTGGCACATACTCCATTAAATCCCCCGGTTGGCAATTTAAAAAGTTACAAATATTAGATATCACTTCGGTAGTTACGGTTTTTCCCTTTGATAATTTTGCGAGAGTTGGAGCAGATACAACCTCCAATAAATCAGTTTTTTTCATTCCTCTGCGATTTAATAAATCAAATAGCTTATAATATTTAATTGACATATTGCACCTCCTTATAATTAGTGTAACATTATAAAAAATAAAAGTCAACTAAATTAAATTAGTGAAAGCAAAAAAATATCTTGACATTAGGAATAATGAATGCTAATATAAAATTAGCGAAAGCAAATATAAATAAAATATTGCTAATATCTATCGCTTATTCTTAGTGGTAACAATACATTCATTTCTGGCTATCTGACAGTCAAACGAAAAAGTATGGGAGGTGGTAATCTGCTATCAATGGAAGATATGGCGGCACTGACAGCCGCAGAAGAAAAGCGTCTTGGAGTGAACAGCCCGGAGTTTATGGAGCGGCACAACGAGATTATGAAAATGGCTGATGAAATACAGAGCCGTTACAAGAAAAATGCTCCTATCAGTACAGCGAATACCGATAGGAGCGAGTAACCCGGAAACCTAAGCAAATCGGGCATGGGGAGATTATAACATTTCCCCTGCCCTCTGTAAAGAAAGTAGAGGAAATTATCTTGGATTGGTATTTGCAGTTCCTTAGAGAAGAAGGAGCAGGACTATATAAAGGGTACAAGTACCCAAACTTGATTGAAGTACAGAAACAAAGCTGTCTGTATGTTGGATATTTCGCAAACGTGACAAATGAATTGGTACTGGCGGCATTCCGGGGCGAGGAAGAATTGACCGCTGATGAAATACGGAGAGTGGCACGTTATAACGGCATCCCTTATTCGGTGCTGACCTGCCCGAAAGTGATTATGCTTGATATGAGCAGGAGAAGGCATAGAAAGATGGTTGCAGAGGTAGACAATTTGTGCATCCGGCTAAAGTGTATGGCGAGGGAGGGCAATCAGAAAGCAGAAAAATATTTGGAATGGGCTGACCGGGAAAATCAGAAATTCCTTAAAGCGGCGCATATCAATAAACTTTCATACATTCACTATTTGGGAGCGAAAAGGCAGCTATCCGATTATATTCTTTTTGCAAGACCTGAACCCACGAAAAGGGGAATTTCTGCCCGGAAAGGCGGTGCGGCATGATGCAATACCCACTGACAATAGAGCAGTTCCAGTACCCGGAATTTGAAAAGGGTATCGGCAAGGAATTTATCACGGCTTTTATTAATGCAATAAATAATGTCTATGAAAAAGGCAGGAGAGTGAAAAACAGCGGCTTTTGTTTTACGGTTGGCATGGTAAAAGGATGGTACGAGAAAGAGTATCATAGTATGTGTGAAAGCGAGGAAAGCAATATGTTATTTGACATTTATACAGAATATGCGAATGAAGCATGGCAGCAGGGTGTGAGAGCATCCGGGGAAGTGGTGGACATTCCCACTGATGAAGTGAAGATTTATCCTTGCTTTGCGGCGCATGAGCCGAAGCCGGAGAAGATGCAGCAGAAAGAACAGTATTTCGAGGAAACCGGGGCTTTACAGTCGCAGATTATCCTTGACAGCCGGGGAAACCTGATTGACGGTTACACAAGCTATTTACTGGCAAGGGCGCATGGCATCCAGTGTGTTCCTATCAGGTACGGCAAGCGGCAGATTGTGAGGGCATCCCACAAGCCCGGCGGCAAGATGTATTCATGGGAACTGCCCGGACTTCTCATTGACCGGGTATCTGCCGGGGATAGGGTGATTGTACGCACGGATAGGGGCATTAAGGCGGTTACAGTGGCAGCAGTAGAGGAATATGCCGGGCAGGAGCAGGAGCCGCTTAGAATGGTTATCAGGGTAAAGAGGAAAGGGGGTGTTGCATAATGGCAAAGAGGACAGAGCGCAGGGAGAACCTTGCAACGGAGATTATCAGCATGGCAAAAGGAAGTTATGGCGGTGCAGGATTGCACTTATTATCTCACTGGCCGGGAATGTGATTCAGGCGGCAATGTGGTTTATCAGGTAACGGAATTAAGGGAGTGGGCGGCGGCTTATATGCCTGCTGCCCTATCCCACATTATAGAAAGGCGGTGTATGTGATGGCAGAGAAACGGAAAGACAGCCGGGGAAGAATATTAAGGGATGGGGAAAACCAGATGAAAGACGGGCGTTACCGCTATCAGTACATGGACGGCAGGGGAAAGCGGTGTGCGGTGTATAGTTGGAAACTGGTAGAAACAGACAGAACGCCGCCCGGAAAGAGGGATGATATAAGCCTACGGGAGAAAATAAAGCAGATTGACCGGGATGTTGAGGACGGTATAAAAACTGCTGCCAATAACAAAATTACCCTGAATGATATGTTTGATTTGTATATGGCAGGAAAATATGAGTTGAAAGATTCCACACGCTCCAATTATCTGTATATGTATCAAAATTATGTGTCAGACGAGATCGGGCGAAAGAAAGTAGCCAGTATCAAATATTCGGATGTAAAGGCATTTTATAACAGCCTTATCAGGGAAAAGGGCTTTAAGCCTAACAGCATGGAAATTATCAATACAATTCTGCATCCAGTATTCACGCTTGCGGTAAGGGATGGATATATCAGGAGTAACCCCACGGATGGAGTAATGGCAGAGATTAAGAAATCTCATAATTGGGAGAAACCCAAACGCCACGCATTGACAGAGCAGGAGCAGGAAGCCTTTATTGACTTTATTTCTAATTCTGATATTTATAGGCACTGGCTTCCATTGTTCACGGTGTTTCTTGGGACCGGATGCAGAGTGGGCGAGATTATTGGCTTGCGGTGGCAGGACTTAGATTTTGAGAGCCGGACAATAAGCATAAATCATAATTTGATATACCGGGTGTATCGGCAACAGGGCGAAAAATGTGAGATGCACATTACCACACCAAAGACAAGCGCAGGATGCCGCACAATCCCTATGTTGGATGAAGTGCGCAGGGCATTGCTTCAGGAGAAGCGGCAGCAGATGCAGAGGGGATATAACGAAACCGTGATAGACGGTTACAGCGGTTTTATCTTTACAAACCGTGAGGGCTATGTGCATAATCCGCAGACTATCAACAGAGCGATAAAAAGGATATACACAGCTTACAATGAGCGAGAGAAAGAGAGAGCAAAGCAGGAACACAGAGAGCCTATCCTTATCAGGCATTTTTCCGTCCACAACCTCCGGCACACATTTTGTACCCGGTTCTGTGAAAACGAAACCAATATCAAAGTCATTCAGGAGATTATGGGGCATAGCGATATAAGCACAACCATGAACATATACGCAGAAGCAACAGAGAGCAAAAAGAAAGAATCTTTTGAAAATCTGCAAGGAAAAATAAAAATATGCTGATCTGATAAAGAGAGCCGTTCCGGGATTGCCGGGGCGGTTTTTCTATATCTCAAATTTATCTCAATTTTTATCTCAATCTAAAGAACCGTGACAAACAAAGATAAACGAAAAAAGAGGGGGAAAGTGCCGGAAACATAGGCTTTTATATAACCATAAACAGAGATAAACAAAGACAAAATACAGTATTATCATTTCCCCACGATGAAGTCGTTGGACAAGTAAAGCCCGGAAAATCAAGGTTTTTGGAGCAAAAGAGTTGTATTCTGCAACAAATTTTTGTTGTATAATACGTGATATTACGTTGTTTGCACGTTCAAATCCAACTATATAAAGTGTACCTTAAGGACATTTTCTAAAAGAAATCTTAGAAGGTGTCCTTTTTATATGATCGAAAAATATCAGAATGAAGGAAAGCATTATGACAAACTAAGAGAATGAGTACTTTGGAGAATACAATTTCTATGCCGGAAGTATTGCCAGAAGCTGATTTAATCAAAATCCAGGACTTTGACCAAAAGTTATTCCGTCAGCGTGGCACAGAATGCCCATTCCCATTACTTAGCGGAGAAGATATTATACGGAACGCAAAAATATCAGAGCAGCAGATTGTGGATGGTGAGGATAAAAATGCCGGGGACTTCCTCGCGGAGCTGAGACAAGAGTATGGAATATGAAGTTATATTATCAGCAGAATCATACCACAGGAAGAAGCAAGGCACGGAAGCCGGGAAAACGGAGCGGACAGCATAACCGCCCTCTTTGACTGATAAAAGCCGGAGGAAGAAAAACCGCATTGTGGAAATGCGCATAACAGGCTATTCCGTCAGGGATAACTCCATAAACAAAGCCAGTTATGCGCTCCAATCTGAAATACGGCAAGAACCAAAGAAAAGAGGACGTAAAGAGCCACCATTACATTATCAGCTTTGATCCCCCGTGACGCACAGGACAAGCTCATAATATAGCTCTGCATTAATATTATCATTGTATTTATCAGTTTCCTTAAAACCCATACTTTGATACAGATGTCGTGCTACCGAAAACTGTAACCTTGTATCTAAAAGCATTTTATGATACTGCTGTCGTTTTGCATAGTCTATAGCATATTCTAACAAACTTCTGCCATATCCTTTGCCTTGATATTGGGGCAGTACAAACAGCCGTTTTAATTCAACAATTTTATTATCCAGCGAGCGTATTGCAACAGTTCCGACAATAGCGTCATTTTCTAACAAGCACCAAAAATATCCATTAGTCATATAATTATTTGCAATATCGACAATATCAGAGTGCCTGTCTTTCGGAGAAAAAGGGATATTAACAGCAGCAAAGCATTTTTCAAAGAATTGTAAGATTTGTGGTTGCATATTTGGTTCAAATTGCACTATCTTCATTTTTTACCTCGATAAAATTAAATTTGTCATTTTGTTAATCAGCTCTGTGTTTTTGTTTCAATCTTATTAACAACTGTTACCCGTAAATCTTTTGCGTTAATCAAACTTTCCTGCTTACACTTCGGGCAGTAGAGGGGGAAGTTTTTCAGTTCTGTATCTTCTCGTATCTGCAACCTTGTTTTATTTCCGCAGACAGGACAGCGTATTCATTTTAAATTCTTATCAGCCATATTATTTGTTTCCCTCACTTGAAATACACTTTTGGGCAATGTTTTAGTAAGAAATAAAGTATAGGCAACAGCAATTAAAATCATGCAATGAACGATTTGCCTTTCTGACGTTATTCTTGCTTCATTGGCAAAGGTGTTCAATGTGTTTATTGCAGAGTGAACAATGATGCAGGGAAGCAAAATCCCACTGCGATAAAAGATTGTTACAAGCAAAAATCTTACCGCAAAGCCAATCTGACACAAATTGGCTACCAAGTCCATACCGTTGCCATTGAACAGATTAAACAAATGCCCTAAGTTATAGCCAATATGATGCCACCGAAAAGAATTGGACTTTCTTTTTTCAAAAAAATTTCAACCGCTTTTTGCCCATATATGATGATCAGGGTAATAATCTCATTTTACATGCTCTAATTTTAGACGCATATCTGCTTGTTGTTACAAATCCAACAATATCATACCAAATGTTATACCTAAGCACAATCCACCCAAGAAATTATCGGCATTATCTGTAAAGAATAGTACCATATAAGTTACAGCTGCCACAAATCCACCAATAAAAAGTTTATTTATTCTTCTTATTACTTTCACTTTATCTTCATTACTAAATTCCGCAACTTTTAACATAGTTTCTTTCAATTCCTCATCCATTTTCTCGCTTTTCCTTTCTCCAAATTAGTTTATCCGGCGGGAGCAGCCCTGCCGGAATGAAAAAATCGTTGTGTATTCGGTTCAAGTGGCGAAGTGGCAATACTGGCAGTCTATAAAAATCCTGCCATTTCTCCGCTGCGGCAAGCCCTCTATTCCAACCGATGGAAACAGCCGGAACTGGAACAGGCAGCAAGTGAATTTCTCTGGAAGAAATATCTTAGCAATGACGCGCTGAAAATGTATGTGGCGTTCCTTGTCTGAAACAGCTATCTGCTTGCCAGAGAACCCCGTGACCGCAATGCTGCCTGTGACCGCTTCATGGATAAAATGAGCAGTCTGACCAGGGCATTCCACGACGGAGCTATGAGCTTTGATAAGGAGACAGGAAAACCGAAACGCTTTCAGGCTGGCAGCCTTTATTTCAAAGGCGCACCGTCCGTAGATACCCGGCTTGACCTCTGGTTCCCGGACAGCCGGCGCACAGAGGAATCTAGTCCATCATTTTGCAGCATATACTTTCGCCATACACTGATAATCATAAAAATGTAATTATTGTTCTCTAAAATAAGAATATGGAGAGCGTGGATACCATTGAGCCGATTCCTGATGCCTTTTTCAATCCACTCTATGAGAAATTGAAGATGTACTATGTTACAGGCGGTATGCCGGAACCAGTGCTTATGTGGACGGAAGCACGAGACGTTTCTGCTATGCAGGAAGCCCTGTCCGGGATCATCGGTGCTTACGAGCGTGACTTTGCCAAGCACCCCAATATCAGCGAGTTCCCGAAGATATCCATGATATGGAAATCCATACCGTCCCAATTGGCAAGGAAGAATAAGAAATTTATCTACAAAGTGGTTAAAGAGGGGGCACGAGCCCGAGAATATGAGGATGCTTTGCAGTGGCTGGTAGATGCCAGACTGGTGCATAAAAACTACCGCAGCACCGCTCCCGGTCTACCGGTAGCTGCCTATGATGACCTGTCTGCATTTAAGATCTATCTGGTGGATGTAGGGCTACTCCGCCGCCTGGCTCAACTGGCTCCTACAGCCTTCGGAGAAGGCAATCGTTTGTTCACCGAGTTCAAAGGTGCACTGACTGAGAACTTTATGTTACAGACCTTAATCACGCAGTTTGAAGTGGTTCCCCGATACTGGAGCCAGAATAATCCTCCCTGTGAGGTAGATTTCCTTATCCAGCGGGAGAATGATATTTTCCCTATAGAGGTCAAGTCCGAGGCCAACACCACCAGCAAGAGCCTAAAGAAATTCAAGGATCTGTTTCCGAATCAAGTCAAGCTCGGTGTACGGTTCTCGCTGGACAATTTAAAATTGGACGATGATGTGTTGAACATTCCACTGTTTATGGCTGACCAGACGGATCGGTTAATTGGACTGGCATTAGAACAACGACAAGTTGACACACATAATTAACTTTATGGAGAATCGTAGATATCCAATGCCCATAGACAATATATTTACCTAAATTGAACGAATTATCCAGGCAAATAAAATGAATCAGTATAATGAAATTTCAACACTTCAATATATGGGGAGCAAGGCACGTATTATTTCTCATATATGTAAACCTGTAATCAAAAACAAGCATATTAAAACAGTTGTTGACTTGTTTGCAGGAACAGGTTCTGTTGGTTATGCTCTCAAGCCATATAAGAATGTCATTAGTAATGACATTGCGCCCCGTGATGATGCTCATAATGCTATTATCACCAACTTTCACAGACTCTTTAGCGAAGATGTGTTCCTTGTATGCTTCTGTGCAAGCCATAGAAAATTCCCCCTTTCTCCCACATGGGGTATTATATAGTTAAAGATTACATTTCAAACAGTTATTTGATATACTTATCAAAAAACTTATAAAAAACAACACATAAACCCATAGGCAAACCAAATAACACACCGCCAATCAAAACTCCTATTATCAACTGATATGCAGAAAAGAAATCTGACAAAAAAGAATTTCTTAATCGCAAAACCGAATTAACAAGAAAAAGTATTCCAGTTATTAACCCCGGAGATATTTTTCTGTCTTTGATTGTATAGAAAAAATGGTCTCCAAAATATATGATTCCCCATATAAGAATTGCCACTCCAAAACATACCAACCTATTATTGAACACAAATAGAAAAATTGATATAAGAAGCATGGGATAATAAATAAACAAATTGTTTGCCATCCAGTGACCATGTGTCATATGATAGGGCAACCATTTATGCTCATACATCCATTTAGGGAAATCGCCAATAGCTTCCTCAAATAAGTGAAATGGTAAATATATCACCAAATTAAAAAATATAAAATATATCATATTCATTCTCTTTCCCTTTCTTTGGCTAATTCTTTTTCAAAATTTTCTTCCCACTTTTCCAATGTTTCTAAAAGCATAAATTGTTGTTCCAGTATAGTCCGCCCAAGTAGTGGAATGTTTTTATGCGTGGGTAGTTGCTCCATAATCTGCATTTTGGTGTTTTGAATACTATTTTTAATTCATCTTTTAAGCAGTAGCCGAACGTGTGGCCGCTGGCGGCTTGGGAAAGAGATTAAGGGCTTCCAATATCAGTTAAAATTGGAGTTTCCAAAGGGGAAACAGACGTCCTGGAAAAAATAAAGGTGGTACATAGGCGCAGAAAATGTTAAAATGATTATGGTTCATCTGTGCAGGGATGCGGCTTTCCCAGGAAGGCTTTCGCATGACACTTTTTTCGATAGCGTAGGCTGAGCGGTGTTATCATGTCGAAGCAGATGAACCTTTTGTAAAATGGAGCGGTAAGTAAGTTGGATATGCATAGGGGACGTAGATTGGGGACAGGTGCAGGAACTTTGGACAGGATTGAGATTAAGGGAATTTATAAGGGGCATTTATATGAAGAATTACAAAATTTATAGACACATCGGGGATCTGTCTCCGGCAAATAACGGTTGGACAAAAGAACTTAATTTTATTTCATGGGATGATAGAGAACCGGTTTATGATATACGGACATGGAATGAAGAACATACTGAATATGGAAAAGGCGTAACTGTTACGGCAGGTCAAATGACTATATTAAAAGAATTACTTGAAAAAATGAAGATATGACAAAAGGTGAAATACAGATAATTTGTGAAAAACGATTTGTGGAGCTGGGAGCCGAGAAAATTGAATTGCAGCTGTCCGGAAAATGTTGGACATTGGACGGAGAATTTTTCAAAGTGACTACACTTCAAAGCTGGTGGGTATTAGAATGGACGGATAATCGTTCGCAGGCGTCAAATTATGGCTTTGAAGATGTAGAAGTAATGCCATACAATATTTCCAAAGCAGAAGTTCTTGAGAAAGTTAATTCTTTGATTGTTAAATTTTAGAAGGATAAGCAAATCTAAATTTTAATTGCTGATAATTTGATGTAGGGTGTGGTGACACAAGTACAAGATTTTAAAGTTAAAAACAGAGAGGTGCATAAACGCACAAAATGCAGGGCGCAACAAGCATTTCTATTATGGAGAAGTTTGCTGTATCTGGTTATGAATTAGATCCGCTATATAAAAGAGTTTTAGAACTAATTTGATAGTGCTGTTAAGTTATGTTTTGCAGTGGCAGCAAACCACGGAATAATGGAGGAAAATATGGCAGCATTAACATCTATGTTAAATATTGGTAAGGAAATGGAGAGAAAGCTGATATCTGTTGGAATTGAATCTTCTGAAGAACTGATTGAGACAGGTGCGAAAGACGCATTTCTCAGGTTAAAACAGAAGTACCCGAATGTGTGTCTGGTTCATTTATACACATTGGAAGGCGCAATAAATGAGATAGAGTTTAATAGACTTTCGGAAGATAAGAAAAGAGAGTTGAAAGAATTTAGTGATTTTTTGAAAAATTGACATTACAATAATTTCTCGTTTTGCCATTTTGAAAATTATTTTTTTAAAATATGTATTTGAATTGGACAATTCAGTTGGTGATTTGGCAGATATGTCTTGCGGTTACTATGCGACAAGGGAAAAACAAGAAGATCAATGGGCGGTTAGGAAGTCGTAACTTCCCATTTGAAGAATTGGAAAAATAGGTGTTTGAAGAGGTTTAGAGTGGATAAAAATGAGTATGTCCATTGTGGCGAATGCGGAAGTGAATTTCTAAAATCAAGTTCAAAAATGGCATCATTATGTCCGGAATGTTCTCATATTTTGTATGGTTATCCAAATTGTGCCCATATTTTTAAAAATGGCAGATGTATTAATTGTTGCTGGGATGGGAGCAGGAGCGAATATACGAAAATGGTCTTAAATGAGGATTAAACATACCTTCCAGTTTAGAGGGATATACAAATCAGGCAGGAGGAATTTATTATGAAATACAGTGAAGATATGGAACAGTTTGTATTTGAGTATCATGGACTGGTTTTTGCCTGGGATGAGGAGCCCGAAGATGGGTACTTGGGACAGGTAAAATTATTATCAGAAAATTATAATTCGCACTTGGATTCAATCATTCAATTTATGTTGCCTAGTATTACAGAAATCTTCGGTAAATTTAGTGTTAATGAAATAAAGAAGAAGTTAGGCAGGCCTGTTATTTGCTATGACAATGGGCAGGTAACATATTTGGAACAATCATTTGATGAGATGCATATTTTTACATTTGAATTTTTAGATGATTCGTTTTCAGAGTTGCAGTATTTTTCAATGGATGGCTGACAGACAATTTAGAATTTTAGGAGAAGGACAGATGAGGTTTGCAGATTACAATGCTGAATCAGAGAAAACAATTATGATGCTGCCTGGAATGGCAACTACTGCACATACATGTTTTGACAAGGTAATACCTTTTTTAGAACATTGCCATGTTATTTTGTGTGAATTGGATGGACATTATGATAAGTCTCCATCATTTGTGAGTATTGAGAAAACATGTGAACAGATTGAAGAATATATAAAACAAAACCATTCAGGGAAATTAAATGCCATATTGGGATTTTCTCTTGGCGGAACAATTACAGTTGAGCTGATAAGCAGAAATAACGTAAAATTTGATTATGTGATATTGGATGCCGCATTTTGTGAAAAAATGGGTATTCTGACACCAATATATACGGCTGTTTTCAGTTGGGCGGTAAATCGAATCTGTAACGGAAAACATATCCCTGCGTTTATGATTGAAGCCGTAATGGGTAAAGGGAATGAAAGAATTATAGAGACGTTTTATAGAGGAACATCACTTGATACAGTAAAAAAAGAATGTGAGGATGTATATACATATGATGTAAAAAATACAATAAAGAATTTTGGCGGCAAGATTGTTTTCTGGCATGGGGCAAATGAACATTATCCGGCTAAAACTGCAAAAATGCTGAAATTGTACCTTCCAAATATGCAAATTCAGGTATTTCATAAAATGGGGCATGGGCAAATGATGAATGAGCATCCCAGGGAGTATGCACATGAAATTTTGAAGGTTATACACATTCCCACAATGCCGACTACGGCGTAATCCTTTTCATTCCTATTTTTCCATACAAAACAAATGGATTTATTTACAGAACTCATAGCATTAGTTATAATAATGCTCATATTAGTTTACGGAGTGCACAATATGGCAAGAGGACAATTTGAATATTCAAACACCATCTCTATATAACCGCATCAAAAGTCCTGAAGATTTGCAAAAAGAGTTAACGATTTATGGCTGGAACCAAATGGCAGAAGCAATATTAAATGCAGCAGCAGGAGTCAGCGGGTATGACGCTTTGGAAGCACTTTGCCGTGCGTTTTATAGATATGCAGTCCAAAATCCGGGTATTTTTAATGCTATGCTTTGGTACAACAAATATCAAAATAAAGTTATGATGATAGTTTTGACTTATCATTAAAAGTATTGATCGCCGGCATAAAGGAATTAGAAACAAATTGATGAGCTGTACTTAGCCGGGGGCAAATCGAAAAAGGCGGGAAAAAATATGGTGAAAGTGAAGAAAACAATGACGATTTTATTAGCGATTGTTATAATTATATTTATTTTACTGATTGCAATATATATAAATCACAAAATTCACTTAAATAAGGAACAGGCATTGCTTTTACCTGTTGGTACAATGGTAGAAATTGACGGGCATAATATGAGTATATATATTGGAGGGAGCGGCGAAAAAACGCTTGTATTTATGTCTGGTGGTGGAACCTGTTCTCCTATATTGGATTTCAAATCTCTTTACTCATTGTTAAGCAATAAATATCGAATTGTAGTTATAGAGAAATTTGGATATGGTTTCAGTGATGTTGTTGACAAAGAAAGAGGAATTGAATCTGTATTAGCAGACACAAGGGCTGCGCTAAAAGCGGTAAATATTGAAGCACCCTATATCCTTTGTCCTCATTCCATGTCAGGAATTGAAGCATTATATTGGGCACAGCAATATCCCGAAGAAGTATCAGCTATCATTGGTCTTGATATGGCAGTTCCAAAGTCATATCAAAATTATAACATCAATATGACCATGCTTAGATTAAGTCAGTTCGCATCTGTCATTGGAATAACAAGATTGCTACCGGGTGTTTCAGAAAGTGACGCAATAACAAATGGTACTCTCACAAATGAGGAAAAAGAGATATATAGAGCAATTTTCTATAATCGAACAGCAACAACTACAATGCTTAATGAAGTAAAATGTATTAAGGAAAATGCAAGCAAAGTTGAATTGAATAATATACCACAAGTTCCAATGCTTATGTTTGTATCGAATGGCGAGGGAACAGGTTGGGATAAAGAAAGTTGGCGGAATTATCAAAGAGACTATATCGCAAATGTTCCAAATAGTAAAATGATAGAATTAGACTGTCCGCATTATATCCATGATTTTGAATACCAAGTGATAAGTAAAAAGATAGTCGAATTTTTGTCATATCTGTAAAAATGTACCTAATATTCATTGTTTCTTTTTGGAGAGGAAAGGAGGGGAATTTTTATGGCTTGCACAGAAGCATACAAAGAACACATCATGTATACTTTCAACGGTTTCTGCAAAGTTGTGATACGCTATGCCGCTATCAACGCATGGCGGAAACGGAGCAGACGGCGACAAAAGGAAATATCCTTTGAATACCTCACAGAAGAAAAATTTTATCCATTCAGTACATCAGATGAATATTTCGCAGCCCCCTACAAGGAATACCGTATCACGATATGCGGTCAGACAATCATTCTCACAAATGGGAATCTTGCTGCCGCCCTTGCCGATATGATACGGATATAAGTTTGCTTCCGGGGAATGAAAATCAAATATATATTGTTATTGCTGGATAAATACAATATAATAAACCCAGCGATAAATCGGAATTTTTATGTGTAGCAGAAAAGAGGTATTTATGAGTGAAAGACCTATTTTAGACAGAAATTTAGACAGCTAGTACAACGAATATTAAGTAATTAACATCTTCACTTGCCTAATTGTCCAGCTACTATGTCAGAAAACCTAGCCGTAGCCACCGCTACGCCGTCGTTTTTCTTCCTTGTATCTGAAACAATTATCCTGCGTGAATATATCAAAGACTTAATTTTCGTTGTACTAGACATTTCGTGATTTCTATTATTTGAAAGAGGAATTAGTAAATTTTTGCAGAGAAAATGATATTCCTGTTTCGGGTGGAAAAGTAGAAATAACAGATAGGATTGCATGTTTTCTTGATACAGGCAAAATATTGTCTGCTCAAACGGCAAGAAAAAGAACAACGGTAATATCTACCATTAGCAAAGATACAAAAACTGAAGCGAACTTTGTCTGTTCAGAAAAAAATAGAGCATTTTTCAGAGAACACATTGGAAGCGGTTTTTCATTCAATGTGACTTTTCAAAAATGGAAAAGAACATGGAACAATCAATTTTGATGAAGCGATCAAGTAACATAACATATACCAGCCCCATGGAAATCCCGTGTTATGAGGATTTCCATGGGGGTTATCATATCGCCTTATATTTCATGTGTTATCTTTTGAAAATACATGTGATACACATAAATAAGAAATTAAGCTGGTCTATAGGATTAAGCAATTCGCTGTAATAATATACAAGCATGATTGACCGCTTGATTGTCAATTCCCGTTCCAGCCAGATAATCTGTACTAGAAGACTTGTTGCGAAGTACAACGGTTGAACCGGCTTCGATAGAAGTAATGAACATGCCTGTTAACTGAGTACGTTCTTTATCTGTAAGCTCATTAGAATAAGTGCCAAAAAAGGATAATGGATTTTCCAGTCCATTGATAGCTACTGCATAGGCAATATTGAGCAATCCGGCTGCTGGACGAATCAATAAGGAGTAATCGATCCGATAGACGCCTCCAGTATTAACGGTAATCTTCGCTGTATTTGGGGTAAATGAAAAATCACCGGACTGATATGCAATCAGAAAGTTAACATCGCCCTCTGGAGGGATAGTCTGAAAACCACCCGATATAACGGCATTAAAATACGCTGGTTCTACCCCGGCTCCTGCCGGTCCCTGTGGCCCTGCTGGTCCTTGAGGTCCTGCCGGGCCAGGCCTTCCTTTAGGCCCAGGTGGTCCAGGTGGTCCCTCACAGCATGGATTGCAACATGATTTATTAGGAATAAAACGCATTCTGTTTATTTCTCCTGAATTATAAGTATTCTATTTCATTATTATGCGCAGAAAAGTTTTTTGTGCAGGGTGCTGAATAGGTGCTTCAAAAGGAGGAAAAGTTATGGATGAAACAACAAAGAAGTTGGCAGAAAGTTTTGGCTGCAGGAAGTAGTAAGTAACGAATATGACAGAGAAGATATTATAAGATATATTATGAGAAGATGCAGGTTATTGTGGAAACACTGCGAAAAGAACTGCATGCCTTTGAAGTTCCCTTTATTATCGGAGGGCTGGCAGATTTTTTGGAAAAACAGGGCTTGGAGTGAATTGTAAAGAATATTAATGTAATTTTTGTAAAATACCGTGTAATATGTGGATTTTGCGCCGAAAGAGTGTGAAAAAGTGCAGTTATATAGGAACAGCTCCTTTATTTTTTGCACCCTAAAATAATGAGAGATTAAGAAATAACAAGAGCACACAGAATATGCCAGCGCCGAAAAGCGAGCATTTCTGTGTGTTCTTGTTATTTCTTTTTATATTCGGTTGAAATCGGCATTAGCCGATATCCAGCTCGGCTTTTATAAAAGACGCTTTTCAGTGAGTTTTTTACAGTTCCAATATACACAAAAAATATATGAGTCATGGACCTGAACAAAATAATGCAACTTATCTTCACTAATCTGTCCTAACGTTACTCCAGATTTTTTTCTTATAATGACAGTATCAAAAAAGGTTTTGGAGGAGGAAGAAAGATGAAGAAAAAGAGAGTTATAAGTTTATTACTGACACTGGTAATGGCGGCGTCCTTTGCGGCATGCGGCAATACGGACAGCGGTAAGGAAACTGCGGGAACACAGGAACAGGACAAAGACGCTGATAATGAAAGCGGAGAAAACAGCCAGGCCAATGGAAGTGACGGGGAAAGCCAGGGAGACGGAGAGGAAGTGACATTGACAGTTCTTGCAGGACAGTCTACCACGGACGCTGGAATTGAAGATATGATTGACGAAGCACTTGCAGAGAGATATCCGGAAATCACGCTGGAGTGGGAATGCGTAGACTGGGGAAATGACTTCCAGCCAAAGATGCAGCAGTATATGCAGTCGGGTCTTCCAGATCTTATGATTGGGAAAGCCCAGGATGTGGCGACTTATGCGCCGCAGGGAATTTTAGGAGAGATAGACAGCGAATATCTGGACCGCGGACTGGATGCGGCCAGGGAAAATGTGACCTTGGATGGCAAGACGTACGGCATGGTGTATAACGCTTTATACCAGGGCGTCTACTATAACAAAAAGATGTTTGAGGAGAATAACTGGGAGGTGCCAAAGACCCAGGAGGACCTTAAGAAAATTATAGATGACTGTAACGCTAAGGGTATTAAGCCGTTTGCGAGCCATATGGTTGACACCTGGTCTATCGGCAATGTGACGATGCAGTTTATGATGAATGACGTGTTTAACAAAGATGCCAAATGGGGCGATAAGTTCCGGGCAGGGGAGGTGTCTTTTTCCGACAGCAAAGAGGCGCAGACTGCTTATGAGTACAATAAGCTGATCTTTGACAATACGTTCCCAGAGACTTTTTCTACAGAGCAGACCGATTGTGACGCCAAAATGGTGCAGGGGGAGGCAGCAATGAAGGTTTCTGGTTCCTGGTCCATCCAGAATTTCCTGGATATTGATGAGAATTTCACGTTCGGTATCTTTCCATTTCCGAACCAGACTGGAGATTCCAAGTTGATTTTCGAGCCGAATATTACCATTATGACAAGTGCGGAATCAGAGCATCAGGATGCGATCAATAAGGTGCTTGACGTGCTGACCAGCGACAAAGAACTGGCAGTGGAAATCCTCGATTATACTAAGACGGCTTCCATGCTGAAAGACGTAACTCCCACATTCCCTAATCCCAGCCAGGAGGATATTGACAAGTATGCTTCCATGAATATGATTGTGGATGTAACGCTTGGAAATAATCAATTAGTATGGGGCGGTTTTCAAGAAGAAAATGCAAAAGATATTGCTTCCTGGCTGCAGGGCGATTCTTCCTTTGAAGACTGCCTGAAGGCTTCCGACGACCGGGTAGGGTCCAGTTCAGCCAATTAGAAAAGGATGTAATCGCTTATGAAGTCGAAAAATATAAACAATATGGAACGCAGAATGTCTTATCAATATCTGATGCTGGTACTGCCTGGGTTTGTGATTTTCACTGTTGGGCTGATTATTCCGTTATTTATGGCGGTCCGTTACTCTTTTACAAGCTGGGACGGCATGTCGCCGGAAAAAATATTCGTGGGGCTTAAAAATTACATAGATCTGTTCCATGATTCAGACTTTCGAAATGCCTGGTGGTTTACGTTGAAGTTTACAATCGGAAACACCATCATCCAGAACGTAGTCGCGCTGCTTTTTGCAGTGGCCCTCGACAGCGGCATTAAGGCGCAGAAAATATACCGGACCATTTTCTTTATCCCCTGTCTGATCAGCGCCCTTGTGGTTGGATTTGTATGGCTGAAAATGTTTTCCAACGTGCTTCCGGAATTAAACGAGGTGTTCCATACCAGCATCAATTTCCTGCTGTTCGGCAAGAAAGAGACGGTGCTTTCCGGTCTCTTGATTGCCAACAACTGGCAGTGGATTGGTTACTGGATGCTGATATATCTGGCAGGTCTGCAGTCCGTGCCGGGAGAGTTATATGAGGCGGCTAAAATTGACGGTGCCGGTCCTGTGAAGCGTTTCTTTCATGTGACGGTTCCCATGCTGGCTCCGGCCATTACCATCTGTGTCGTGGGGATTACTACGGGCTCCCTGAAAGTATATGACCTTCTGGTGTCTTCTACCAAGGGAGGTCCTGGAAGAGCATCAACATCCATGATATACCAGACCTATACCACAGCCATCAACGGCAGGCAGTATGGATATGGATGCGCTATGTCAGTCACCCTTGTGCTTGTGCTTCTGCTGGTGGCGCTCATTCAGGTAAAAGGACTTAAAAAGAGGGAGGTGCAGGCATAATGTTCATTGGAAAAGGAAAAAAGGTGCGGGACAGAGAGGGAGAACCGACGCGTCCTTATACCAAAGGCAGCTTTGCAGTTCAGGTTGTCATGACTATTGCAGCCTTGTTTTTTCTGGCGCCTATATTCATCATTATCAATTATTCTCTGAAAGGGAAGCGGGAGCTGTACTTAAGCAGCCCCCTTGCCCTGCCGGAGAGCCTGAACTTTGAAAACTACCGGAAAGCTTTTGAAAAGCTGGATTTAGGCACAACATTTGTAAACACCTTTGTATACACGGCAGTCAGTGTGCTGATTTTGGCAATATTATGCGGCACTACGGCATGGGCGATTGCCAGGTGTAAAAGGAAGTTTTTCAAATTCTGTTATATTTATTTTATAGTAGGAATTTTAATTCCTTACCAGGCACTGTTTTTGCCAATTTATATGATTGGCTATAAGATGAACATGACCAACACCAGGTTCGGTATTATTTTCATGTATGTGGCGACGGGAATCTCTTTTGGGGTATTTCTTATGAACAGTTTCATGTCCACGGTGCCTCTGGAACTGGAGGAGGCCGCCCGGATTGACGGCTGTTCCGTATTTCGGACCTATTTTTCTGTAGTGCTGCCGCTGCTGAAACCAGCAATGGCGACTTTGGTAATCATGCAGTCATTCCAGATCTGGAATGATTATCTTCTGGCAAGCCTGTATGTCAGCAAAAAGCAATTAAAAACTCTGACGGTGGCCATTCATTCTCTGTTCTCTGCGCAGAGCAGCGACTATACCACTGCCATGGCGGCAATTGTGATTTCCGTGCTTCCTATTGCCATATTATTCTTAAGCCTGCAGAAATACTTTATCAAAGGAATGACAGTGGGCGCAGTCAAAGGTTAAGATTTGCTGTTGGGACAGGAGGAAAAATGACGATACAGATATTGAAGGATTATGTTCTCTCAGATATGACAGCCAGGTATCTGACAGATGAAAATAAAAAGTATGTGGGGCTGGCACTGCTTCCGTCCCACATGCCTGCCAGACACTTTAACAAAAATGAAAGCATTGATTCCCTGGTGCAGATCAAGATTGCAGGGGACTGCTATAATGAGGCATATGCCATGGGAAATTCTATGCGAAATGGCGAGACGGTCCGCAGGCTGGCGTATCAGGGGCAGGAAACGGAAGAAACGGACGAAGGGCTGATGATCAAAACGGTATTGGAAGCGCCTGGGCAGTATCGGACGGTACATCATCTTCTCTGGAAGAAAGGGGATAGATGTGTTAAAATGTTTTGCACGGTGGAGAATTTGGGGAGCGAGACATTTCAGATTGAAATGTTTGAAAGCTTTTCCATCGGCAGCATTTCTCCCTTTCTGGAAGGAGACGGGCATAACCAGATGTTTCTTCACAGGATTCGCAGCGTCTGGAGCCAGGAGGGACGTCTGGAAACGATTCCGCTGGAGGACCTTCAGTTAGAACCTGCCTGGGACCCTCATGCGGTCAGATGTGAAAGATTCGGACAGACAGGTTCTATGCCGGTAAATAAGTTCTTTCCTTTTGCGGCTGTGGAGGACAGGAAGAATCATGTTTTTTGGGGTGTGCAGCTTGCCCATCCCGGTTCCTGGCAGATGGAACTATACCGAAAAGATGATGCCCTTGCCTTAAGCGGAGGGCTTGCAGACCGGGAGTTTGGGCATTGGATGAAGACGATAGAACCCGGACAGTGTTTTACAACGCCCCAGGCAGTTGTCACAGCGGCTATGACCGATTCTTTGGATATTTTAACTGGGAGACTTATGGACGCGGCTTTGGAGGGCTTGCAGAATGCGCCGCAGATAGAGCGGGATCTGCCGATTATTTTTAATGAATACTGTACCACCTGGGGGAACCCTTCTCATGAAAATATTTGCCAAATTCTCGACTGTATCAAAGGAAAGGGTTTTCAGTATTTTGTGATCGACTGCGGATGGTATAAGGAAGAGGGCGTTCCCTGGGATGTGAGCATGGGGGATTACGAGCCGTCTAAAGCATTGTTTCCAGAAGGTTTGGGAAAAACAGTGGAGAAAATAAAGGAAGCAGGAATGATACCGGGCATCTGGTTTGAGATTGAGACAGTGGGAAACCGCTCCCAGGCATGGCAATTAGAAGAACATCTTCTTCACAAAGATGGGAAACCGCTCACCAGTTACTTCCGCCGTTTTTGGGATATGAGAGATCCCTGGGTGGAGAGTTATCTTACCCAGAAGGTCATAGGTCTGCTGAAACAACATGGATTTGGTTACATGAAGATTGATTATAATGAGACGATTGGAATGGGATGTGATGGAGCGGAATCCTTAGGGGAAGGTTTGCGGCAGAATCTTGCCGCTTCTGTGTCGTTCTTTGATAAAGTAAAGCGTGAAATACCGGGGATTGTCCTGGAGAACTGCGCTTCCGGCGGTCACAGGCTGGAACCGTCTCTCATGCGGCAGATGAGCATGGCGTCCTTTTCGGATGCCCATGAATGTCTGGAAATTCCATTAATTGCAGCGAACCTCCATCGTGTGATTCATCCGGCGCAGAGCCAAATCTGGGCGGTGATGCGGCAAGAGGACTCGCTGCAGCGGATTGTTTATTCTATGGCAAACACATTTCTTGGAAGAATGTGCATTTCCGGGGATGTTGTTCATTTAAGCAAAGAGCAGTGGGATATGATTGAGTCTGGCATGGCCTTTTACCGCAAGCTCGTGCCAGTGATCCAGGAGGGTCAGAGTTACCGTTTCGGACCTAAGATCAAAAGCGCAAGACATCCAGAAGGATGGCAGGCCGTATTGCGGGTGGGGAGAAACCGTCAGGCATACCTGGTCGTTCATATATTTGATACGGCTGATCTTCCGAAAGAACTGAGGATCCCTCTTCCGGAGGGATGCCCGGAAGGAATTGCAGAGATTTATTCTGAAGAAAAAGAGGAAATAACAATCAAAAACCATTGCCTGTATTATAAGGCGCTCAAGAGCAGAAAGGCATTGGCTGTATTACTGCAGACTGGGAACGTATAAGAAAGGAGAAAAGTTATGGGAAAGAGCAGAAAAATTCTGGCGCTGCTTTTAGCGGCGAGCATGATAGTTCCTTCCCTGCCGGCACAAGTGCAGGCAGAGGAAGCTGGAGCAATTCAGGAAAAAGAGAGCCAGGTTGCGGTGCCAGCCCCTTATTATGAGTTCACCTTTGACCAGGGAGTGCAGGATAATAGGGTGGAAAATGAGGGAACTAAGACAGGGGTATATGCTATGATAGAAGGGAACCAGGAAGGTCTGGGCGTCATAGAAGATGAGGCCCGGGGAAACAAGGTGCTGAACCTGCCTGGAGGAACCGTAAGTGGAGAGAAAGATGGCCGTCTGACATTGCCGGATGATATGTTCGCGGAGGTAGGAGAGGACGGATTTGCCTTTTCCTTTTGGATTAACATTGACCCCAGCGCCAGCCAGTACAGCCGTATCTTTTCTGCCACGGTAAACGGACAGAATTCGGATGAAGGATGGCCCTGGGAGGCGCCGGAATTTGCGTTTGTGGCGGGAGATGAAAACGCCAGCGATCTGGGAGACGGGCAGAGCGGCTATCATACCTGCATTCTTCTTCCAGATAAATCACAATTAAGGTTGGTGTGGGAACAACAATTTGCCAAAGGCAGGTGGCAGCATGTTACGATCAGCGTGTCTCCCACATCTTATGATGTTTATCTGGACGGAAAATCAGTTAATATGCTCTATGACAGAAACGATAACCAGGCGGCTGTGTTAAACAGCCTGTTTGCCGATAACGGGGCAGTGCTCAAACAGTACCGGTTTTCTGGCATCGGTCCTTCTGTATATAAGACAGATAAGGATCTGAAAGCAAAAATGGATGAATTCCGCTTCTATAATACGGCTCTGACTTCTGAGCAGGCCAAGGCGGCGTACGATAGCTATGCGGTCCGGGACACGGTAATTCAGGGGCTTCGGGATAAAGTTGCAGAGGCAGAGGCAAAGAGCATAAGCTTCTATACCAAAGACAGTTATGCAGCGCTTGCAGCCGCTGTCACACAAGGTAAGGCCGGGATTGAGAATCCAGTCACAGAGGCAAATGTCACCAACCTTATCAATAAGCTGGACGCAGCGATTCAGGGGCTGGTATTTTATCAGGGCGTCACAGCTGATACAGAGTTCTCTTCGGCACAGCTTGTCGCTGAACATGCCCAGGCAGAGAAAATTCTTGAACAGGGAGGATTAACGGCGGAGAGTGAACAAGATATTCAGGATGCAGTGGATGCGGCCGAATCAGCGCTTGCCGGGAAAGACCAGGATGCGGTGGACACGGCCCTTATGGCTCTGCGCAAGGCGGTAGATGCAAAATCTTACGGTGCTATGCTGCATTTTAACGTTTCTCCTGAGGAGGGTAAAGAGCTGCTTCATGGTTCCACCGGATTTTTGTATGGAGTCAGTGAAATCGGCGTGCCGTCTGCAGATCTGATCAAAGCGATTGCTCCGAAGATCCTGGTGCAGAAGGCGGCGGACGGACAGCAGCATCCCTCCGGAGACGGTTACCGCCTTACTTCCTACCTGAGTGAATGCGGCGTGGAAAATATCCAGATTTACCTGCAGGATTATTATCTGCAGTGGCCTTATGAATCGAACGGGATAGACGACTATAATGAAAAAGTGCAGGCGATTGTAACCAGAATGGTAAAAGGCAAGACGGCAGAAGAGCTCTCCCATTATAGTTTTGTCATTTTCAATGAGCCGGATGGGATCTGGTATGGCAATGACGTGACAAAGCTTTGCAATGACTGGCTGAAAATCTATACCACAATTAAGGGTATTAATCCTGACCTGAAAGTGGCAGGACCGAATTATTCTGTCTATAACAGCAGCGCTTACCGGACGTTTTTTGATTTCTGCCAGAAGAACGACTGCCTGCCAGAGTATATTACCTGGCATGAACTGCAAAAAGATAAGCTGGTCAGCTTTAAATCTCACGCGGACGAGGTAAAGGGATTTGTAAAAACTTACTATGCAGATTCTGATATTCAGCCTGTTTTATTTGTTAACGAGACCGTGAATTTTGATGATGTGGGGAATCCTGGTGCATTGGTGAACTGGCTTTCCGTATTTGAAGAGGAAGACGTTTATGCCTCTCTGCCTTACTGGGGGCTTGCAAATTCCCTGAACGAGCTTGCGGCAGACGCTAACAAGCCCAACGGTGCATGGTGGGTTTACAAATGGTATGCCCAAATGACCGGCAAAAAAGCCCCGCTCACGTTAGAGAACATTGAGGGACCAGGACCATTTGCCAGATTGTACGGACTGACCAGCACAGACGAGGAGGCAGGCGTTATTTACAGTCTGTTCGGCGGCCAGGCAGGGAAACAGACCGTCAGTATTGAAAATATCCGGTCTACGAAAATGTTCCAGAATGCGGATAAGGCGCATGTAACATTGTACAGCACCAAGTTTACCGGGCAGCAGGGATTTGCAGACGATATTCCAGTGGAATTTGAAGGAAACCTTAGGTTTGCAGGAGATGACTTGGTATTAAGCGTTTCTGGGGCAGAGCTAATGGATGCTTATTTTGCAGTGATTACGCCGGCCTCTGGGGAGGATACCAGTACCATTGCAGGATATGAAAAGAATTGGGAACAGACTTATGAGGCAGAGGATGCAGAACTGATTGGCGGAGCAAAGGCTTATACGAAAACTGGAGGCGGCGACCTGGCACGTTCCAACCGGGCAGAGGTAGGAAGCCTGGACACGGAAGAAGACGGTGTGAAGTTTACGGTAGACGTGCCGAGGGACGGAAGATACCGGCTGAATATTTATTATACCAGCCAGGCGCCTCAGGTAGATCCTCTGACGCTGCAGTATGTACCGTCGAATGGGCAGAATCGTGCGATCGGCGCGCTGAGCAGCCATAATCTCACCATTGACGGCGGGCGCCCTCAGGAAATCATCTATGATTCCACCGTAAAATGGGGCTATTACAATTATAAGACTGTCTATGTGGAACTGACAAAGGGACAGCATGAGATTCAGCTTATGTATAAAGGAGAATCCCAGAAAGGGAAAGACGTTAATTCCATATTATGCGCTATGCTGGATAAGATTGACCTGACCTATGAGCCCGCAGAAGAAGCTGTGGTCTGCATAGAGCCGGAGGAGCTGGCGGCCAGTCAGAACGGTTATGCTTTGTCTCAGGAGGGAAGCTTTAGCGGCGCAGGCAGCGCAGTGGGAAGCGGGAACTTTGAATTCTATGTGAATGTGCCCAGAGATGGCTATTACAAAGTTGGAACTGCCGGAACTGGAACGGCGGAACTCTCCAGGAGTAAAGTAAACTATGCAAAAGACGCTAAGGCGGAATCAACGGTTAGCCTGAGCTGGCAGAAACTGCTGGATGTGACGTTAGGAAATGAAAATGCAGGCATGATTTATCTGACTGCAGGCGTCAACGGAATGTGTCTGAAAGGAACCAATCTCACCATTGACCAGGTGGTCTTTACGGAGGTTCCAGAGGCAACGGCGGGCAATTCTATTGTGATGGAAGCAGAGGACTATCAGTTGAGCGGCACAGATGAAGAAGACGGTTATAATTATCTGCCAGGAGGAAAAGCAGTTCCAAAGATCATCGAGACAAAATATGCTTCCGGCGGAAAGGCTGTGGAAGGATTCCGGGGAGGCAAAGATAACGCTCTGACCCTGAATGTGACTGTGGCACAGGCAGGAGACTATAAGCTTTCTGTGTTTTATGCCAATAACGAGCCTGCGCCTGTGATGAAGACCCAGGACGGGAAGGACTATGTGCATCCCTATAATACAGATCTTGTGGAACGCTACATGCAGATCAGTGTGAATGAGGAAATCCCTCAGACCGTATACTTTAAGAATACATTTTGCTGGGACACCTATAACAATACCATTGTGGACGTAAAACTCAAAAAGGGCAGGAATATCATCCGGCTGTCAAATGACAATTCCTACAAATTCAGCAGCGTTCAGGATGATTTCACGCCCAGGATGGATAAATTTATCATTGCTCCGGCGTCTGCTGACTCCATGAAGCTTCCGGAGCCGGAAATCACAGAGGCTGAGATTCCTATCATTACCAAGCAGCCGGAAAACGCATTCTATCAATATGGACAGGAACAGCCTGCAAATGCATTGACGGTAGAAGCAAGGGTAAGCGACCAAGGCACTTTAAGCTATCAGTGGTACAAAAATGATAAAAACAGTACGGAAGGCGCAGTACGCATTGCAGGAGCTGACAAGGCGTCTTACACGCCAGACATAACATCCATAGGCACATGTTATTATTATTGTGTGGTGACGAACACCAACGACAAGGTAACAGGCAGTAAGACGGCAGAACAAGTCAGCAGTATGGCGCTTGTGCGGGTAGCAGGAGTAAGGGAGCAGGCAGCGGTGCCCGTTATAAAGACACAGCCTCAGCATGCATCTTACGCCTACGGAGAAGAGGCCAAAGCATTGACGGTAGAGGCAGAGACAGAAGACGGAGGAACTTTAAGTTATCAATGGTACAAAAATACCAGTAACAGCACAGAGGGTGCAGAGTTGATCAAAGGGGCGGTCAAAGCTTCTTATACACCGTCCACACTTTCCAAAGGAACGCTGTACTATTATTGTATGGTAACGAATACCAATCCTGCGGCAACAGTAATAAAGACGGCAGAACAGGCCAGCAGCCTGGCAATGGTAAGAGTCCGGGAAGCAGGCTCTCAGGAAGTGGACGCAGCATTCCCGACGATTACGAAACAGCCTCAAAGCGCGTCTTATCGAGTAGGTGAGGATGCAAAAACATTAACGGTAGAGGCAGAGACAGAAGACGGAGGAACTTTAAGCTATCAATGGTACAAAAATACCAGTAACAGCACAGAGGGTGCAGAGCCGATCAAAGAGGCCGTGGAAGCTTCCTATACGCCGGAAACGGATACAGAAGGCATTTTCTACTATTACTGTATAGTAACGAATACGAACCAGGCGGCAACCGGACTGAAGACGGCAGAACAGGCCAGCAGCCTGGCAGAAATAAAGGTAGAAGCAGGATCTGCCGGAAAAGTAGACGCTGCAGCGCCCAGTATCACCAGGCAGCCAGCCGAAGGCTCTTACACGCTTGGACAAAAAGCGCAGGCATTGACCATAGAGGCGAAGGTAAGCGACCAAGGGACTTTAAGTTATCAATGGTACAAAAATACCAGTAACAGCACAGAAGGTGCAGAGCTGATCAAAGGGGCGGCAGAAGCGTCTTATACGCCGTCCACCGCAGCAGCAGGAACCACATACTACTATTGTGTGGTGACCAATACCAATGAATCTGTTACAGGGAAGAAGATAGCAGAGCAGGCCAGCAGCCTGGCGGCGGTAACCGTGGCAAAGGCGGCCGGAAAAATTACCGGAGTATCTTCCCGTATTAAGAAAGTATACGGCGCCAAAGCCTTTACCCTTAAGGCGGAAGGCCAGGGAACCTTGACTTATACATCTTCCGACAAAAAGGTTGTGACAGTGGGAAGCAAGAATGGCAAAGTAAGCATCAAGGGATGCGGAAAAGCCACAATCACCGTCATAGCGGCAGGCAACAGCAACTATAAGCCTGCCACAATGAAAATTGCTGTTACGGTCGCGCCCAAACAACAGAAGATCAGCAGTCTGAAATCGGTAAAGAGCAAATCCTTTACTTTGAAATGGAAGAAGGATAAGAAAGCATCCGGATATCAGATTCAGTATGCTTTGAATAAGAACTTCAAAAAGGCAAAATTAGTATCAGTTAAAAAATATAAGACTACCCGTACCATGGTAAAGAAGCTGAAAGCAAAGAAACGGTATTATGTAAGGGTTCGTTCTTATAAGATATCTGGTAAAACAAAGGTGCTCGGCGCATGGAGCAAGACCAAGAAGGTTGTAATTAAAAAGTAAGAAAGAAATAGGCTGTGGCAGCGCAGGGGGATATTTCCTGTCTGTCACAGCCTGCTTGTGCAGAAATCTCAGTGCAGTTTCTGTATGAGTTGTGGAGAAGTTGGAAATCATGACAACAAAATCATATCATCTGCCAGACAGGAGGCGTCAACCATGAGGTTAAGGATGAAAATACTGTTCATGTGCCTTGGAAGCACATTAGTGGCGCTGCTTTTGCAGACGTATCTGTTCCAGGATTCATCCTCAGGGTTTATCTATAATCAGGCGAAAGAGGAAAGTGAAAATTCTCTGAGAAACATGCAGAACGAAATTTCTGCATTTGTAAAGGGTATTGAGAGCAGCATGATTGAAGTATATATGGAGAAAGATTTTATACAGGCTCTGAAAGAGGAAAAGAGGGTGGAGAACCTTCGGGCAGAATTTTATCGTAAGGCCTATGAGATTGGAACCACTAATTTTGAAACGGAGGACAGTGTGGTATCGTTTTACTTATATACGCCCCAGCATGAAATCATCAGCACCTACCGCAGAGCAGTCACGCCGAAGCATAATTATGCATCTGATATTTATCAGGAACCGGAGGAAGAGAATGCAGAAGTTGTCAGAACATATGCAGAGTCTGAAGAGGCGGTGATGCTCATTACCAGCTATTATAATCAATACAGAGAAAAGGATATTCTGCGTTTCGTGCTGAAGTTATATTATAACGGGAACCGCAGTCATAAAATTGGATATGCAGTGTGCGACGTTGACAGTAAGAAATTTATTTCTATTATGAAAAAATACGGCAATGAGAAGACCATGTATATCTGGCTTCAGCCAAAAGGAGACCGTCCTGCGGTGGCTTACGGAGAACTTTCCAGGAAGGAAGCGGAATATTTCAAGGAGATGTCCGAAAAGATCCGCAGCAAGCATCAGACAGGAACTTTTCAATTGGAAAAGCAGGAGGTATTTCAGGTAGAACAGGCAAAATATAACCTGACAGCTTATTCTATGATGCCGCAAAGCGTACTGCAGCAAAATCAGAAAGCGCTCACTAGAAATCTGCTTTTGATCGCCGGGTTGATGGTTGTAATTGCCAGCGCCCTTACTATTTTGGTTTCTCACAGCATCATCCGTCCTTTGGACATGCTGATGGATACCATTCAGCGGATTAAAGGAGGGGAAGCACATCTGCGTACCCAGGTGGTGAATCATGATGAGATTGGCGAGCTTGGGCAGAATTTTAATGAGATGCTGGACCAGATGGAAGAGCTGAAGGAAAAAGAAAGCCAGGCAAAGCTATTGGCAAGCCAGGCGGAATATAAGGCGCTCCAGGCTCAGATCAATCCCCACTTCCTTTACAATACGCTAGAGACGATGAGCAGTATTGCAGAGATCAGGGACTGCCCGGAAGTGAGTCTGCTGAGCCAGTCTCTTTCTAATATTTTCCGATACAGCCTCAATATGAAGGAGCCCTTTTCAACTGTAGCAGAAGAAATTGCCCATTTAAAAAATTACTGTTATGTGATGGATGTGCGTATGCGGGATAATGTAAAGTACATTTATGAAATTGATAAGGAAGCACTGTCAGACCGCCTGCCACGGATTTCCATACAGCCTTTGGTGGAAAATGCGCTGAATCATGGGCTGCGGAATAAGAGGGGAGAAAAGATCATCCATATTATGGTGAAAAAAGAGGGAGGCATGTTAAAGTTAAGGGTATCGGACAACGGCGTTGGCATGAATGCCGAAAAGCTGAACGAAGAGCTGGAAAAAAATGACCGGCATTATGTGGAGAAGGGGGATTCTATCGGGCTGCATAACATCAATGCCCGAATTAAGATGCTCTGCGGAGAGCGGTATGGAATCCGCATTCAAAGCGCAGAGGGAGAAGGAACCAGCGTGTGGATTATCCTGCCGGAAATCAACGGGAAGCTGCCAGAAAGACAAGCGGATGGAGAGAAATATGAATGAGAAAAAATACAAAATACTATTTGCAGATGATGAATATTGGACGCGTGAAAAAATACGCAGAATGATACCTTGGGAGAGTTACGGCCTGGAATTTTTAGAGCCGGCTGCAGACGGGGAGGAGGTCTTGCAGAGAATGGAAGAAACTGTGCCGGATATTTTGATTACCGATATCAATATGCCTTTTCTAAACGGTGTGGAACTGTTAGAAAAGGTACGCGAGAAGTTTCCTGACGTGGTAGCCTTTGTAGTGAGTGGATATGATGATTTTGAATATGTGAAGGGGACGTTTATGTCCGGCGCTACGAATTACCTCAAAAAACCCGTCACAAAGGTGGAATTGGTCAATGCGGTGGTCAGGGCGTTGGAGATCATCAGTGAGCGGGAAAATGAAAAGCGTCGTTTGCGGAAAATGGCTTCACAGATTCAGGACAGAGAATTCAGCCAGATGCTGCAAAAGGAAAAGCAGTCTTTTGTTCCGGCAGTTTCTATTAATGGCAAAGAATGTTTTGCCGGAATGAGCCTGATGCTGATTAAGGTTCACAATCTGCCAGAACGAATTCGTCAGAATTATCATGACATGACCTGCTTCTGCTACGATTTCAAACAGGAAATCCGCAGACTGACAGGTTATGAGGAGGGCATTGTATTTAACTATATCTACCGTTCCAATGAATTTATTGCTGTCACGGAGAAAACAGAAAAGGAGCTGGAGGGGATTGCAAAGAAGCTGAAATGTTACTTTGCAGAGGATTCTTCTTTCGCAGATACTTGTCTGACGATCTGTATCAGCGGACATTCTTATTCTATGGAAAATATTCATACGGCTTATGTGGAGGCGGTGGGACTTCTGATGGCAAGGAGATACTGCAGGCAGGATGAGATTTTGACGCCCAGGCAGCAGATGGGAAGCGTAAACCAGAGATTCGGCAAAGAGTGCAGCAAACAGCTCCGCAGTCTTTTGATGGTGGGAAATATGGAAGGTGTGCGGCAGCTAATATTTGAAACCATCGGCTTGGCGCATTGTGAAAAAGACGGCTGGAGTTATCTGGAAGTAAAACAGACCATGCGGCAGATCCTGAACAGTCTTACGGATGTCGCCCTGCAGGAGCAGGGGGGAGGCAGCATCGGGGATATGGAGAACATCATGGAAACCCTGGACAAGAAAGCGGAAGATATGGATATCTGCAAATTATGCGACATGATGAAAGAGGCGATTGACATATTAAAGCCTGAGAATCAAGTGGGGGATGCAGAAAGCACCCGCGAGATCGTACAGAAAGCGGCGGGCTGGATTGACATTCATTATGCAGAAGAGCTGACCTTATCCTCCATCGCAGAGCGGTATCATGTAGAAAGCTCTTACTTTTCCAAAATATTCCGTCAGGAGACAGGGGTAAACCTGATATTGTATATCACAAAGAAGCGAATTGAAAAATCAAAGGAATATATCAGAGATACAGATATGAATTTGACGGAGGCGGCATTTATGGTGGGCTATGATGACTACACATATTTCAGCAGGGTATTTAAGAAGAATGAAGGAATCAGCCCAAGGGAGTACCGGAACGCCTGTAGGAAAGAGGGAGAGGAAATGTGAAAAGGACTTATGAAAAGCGTATGAAAAGAAGAGAAGCCACAGTTGGAAGAATAGGGAAGAGAAAGCGGCGGAGGGTGTTATGGGCCGGAAATAAGCTGCTGGGAACGGTTTTGGCAGCAGGCATTGTTCTGACAGGCTGCGGACAGGAAGCAGTGGAGGAAAGAGAGCCGGAGACGATTACGGTTCTTGCCGGACAGTCCACCTCAGATGCAGGGATAGAAGACATGATTGACGAATGGCTGTTAGAAAAATTTCCGAATGTCAGGCTGGAGTGGGAATGCGTGGACTGGGGGGATGGGTTTAATGCAAAAATACAAGGGCATTTCGCAGCCGGAGACGTACCTGATCTTATGATCGGCAAAGCCCAGGATGTTAAGACATATGCCAAAACCGGGAATCTGGGAGTGATCGAAGAGCGATGCAGCCAAAAGATAGAGGAAGAAGCGTTAGAAGCGGTGATGGTAAATGGGGAGGTATACGGCGTACCTTATAATGCATGGTACCAGGGAGTGATCTACAATAAAGATATCTTCAGAAGACTGGAACTGGAGCCGCCGGAAACGGAGGAGGAGATGAAAGCTGTCATACAGTGTCTGAAAGACCATGACATTGTGCCTTTCGCATCACATTTTCAGGAACATTGGAAGGTGGCTAATATGACCATGCAGTACCTGATGAACGATATTTTTTGTGAGATACCTGACTGGGGGGACCAATTTCGGGAGGGGAAACAGGATTTTGGGGGAAATGAGCAGATTCGCCACTGCCTGGAGAATAACAAGATGATTTTAGAGAATTCCTGGGAAGACGCATTGCAGTTGGAACAGTTTGAAAGTGACAGCCGGTTTACGCAGGGAGAAGCAGCTATGTATCTGACCGGTTCCTGGTCCATGCAGTTTGCAAACCAGTATGGCAAAGACATCGATTTCGGAATTTTCCCCTATCCTGCAAAGCAGGGGGCGTCAAAGCTGCTGCGGGAGACAAACCTGACGTTTATGAAAAGTGCAGATACGCAATATGGAGAACTGATTGACGATATTCTCTATGCACTTTTGGACGATCAGAAGCTTGGTCAGGAAATTTTGGGTTTCACCCAGTCTTCTTCCGTGATCAAGGGCATCCCTCCTGCCTATCACAGCAAAATTCAACAAGATATCGACTGGTATGAGGCGCAGGGGCGGGTGCTGGATGTGTCAGGAGGAAATTCTCAATTAATCTGGGACTTCCAGAACTCCTTTGCGGCGCAGCAAATTGACTGGCTAAAAAAAGAGAAAACACTGGAGGAGGTATTGGATTATGCAGACCGAAACCGGAAATACAGCTCCTATTTGCCAGAGTAAATATGGAAATATTGAAATTTGCCGTTCCATCGTTTATAACAGAAAAAAATGGACAGACAAGATTACATAGGACAAACTGTTTAAATCGGATAAAATATGATAAAAATGTTTAAAAGTATTAAAAATGTGATATAATGAGTAAAAAGGGAAGGAGAATGAAAACTATGCTATTGAAGGCAGAAGACGTATTCAGGCCAGGGGCATTTCCTGAATATACATATATATCACGCAAATCTGCAGTCTCGGACTTATCATATGAATTTCGACTAATGCAGGCAATAAAAGTATCCGGTTTTTTAACTTCTTTGGTAGGCCCTTCTAAAATGGGAAAGACTATCCTATGTGAGAAAGTGATTGGTTTTGAAAAAATTGTAGAGATTTCTGGGGCAGATTTTGATGAGGACACGGATTTCTGGCAGTTAGCCGCTGTGAAGGCAGGACTATCCTATGAGGGACAATTTTCTTCTGAAAAAACAATTCCTGATACCAATGATAAGTATTCAAAAAAAGAAACATATTCTCTCACAAAAGATAAAATTATTGAACATTATAAGAATGAAAATCTGGTTCTTGTGATAGATGATTTTCATTATGCCCCAAAAGTAAAGCGGATGCAGGTTGCTCAACAGCTAAAAGACGCCATCCGCAGAGGGTTTAAGGCAATCGTTGTTTCCCTGCCCCATAGGGCTGATGAGGCAATTCGCCAAAATGCTGATCTTTCAGGAAGGCTAAGTTTGATCAATATGGAATCCTGGGAGGTAAATGATTTAAAAGAGATTGCGAAAGTAGGATTTGAAAAGCTGAATATGACGATAGATGAAGATGTTGCAATGCAAATAGCGGTTGAAAGTCTCTCCTCGCCTCAACTGATGCAATATATTTGTTTAAATATATGTACGATACTGGAAATGTCTGATAATAACAATCATAAAATAGAACCGAATATTTTGGAAACTGCTTATCGGTATACAACTGCAAATTTTGAGTATGGAGATGTGGTTTCCTTAATGCGAAAAGGACCAAATACCAGAGGAAAGGTAAGAAATAAGTTTCGGGCAAAGGATGGAAGGGAATATGACCTCTATGAGTTAATTGTGAAATCTATAGCCGAGAGTCCACCTATTATGAAACTTACATTTGAGAATGTGAAAGAACGGATTTTTCGCTTACTTATTGATGACTGTAAAAAACCCACCCAGCAGTCTATGAAGGAGAGTTTGGCCAAGCTTCAGGAGTTGTTAGATGGCAGAGAAGATATTTTTAAAGTGCTTGATTGGAAAGAAGGCGTATTATATATTTTAGATCCTCTATTTTTGTTTTATTTACGTTGGGGAGGGAAACGAAATGTTTAATTCTGGAAATGAAAGCATAGGTGATGCAGTAGATCGTCTGTCCCATGCACAAGACAGACAGTCTTTTGCATCTGCATTATCATCTTTGCGATTATGTATGAAAAATTTGGGAATGGATTCCAAAAGTTTAATAGAACTTGAAAAGAGGGCGTACTATTTGCCGAATGAATATTCCGATAAGGATACGAAAGAAAAAATGGATGCAGCCAAAAAAAGGGCAATCGAATATATGGAACAAATTATGAACTATGATAAAAAAGATAATATATTGTTCGATGTGCTGGATAATTTTTATCTTTTTTTGGAAAATCTACTAGAGAGAAAGCCTCATAAAAGCGGCGGGATAAAAGAAGAATACTTGGCAAATCTGAAGATAAAAAATGAATATGACATTCAGCACCTTTTGTATGCGTATCTAAAACCGCTTTACCCATTGGCAAGAGCCGAAGTGAGTGAAGATACAGGATATAGCACAGTACGCACTGATATTTTCCTTGATGCTGAACATGTGATTGAAGTGAAATGCACCAGAGCTACGATGAAACCCAAGAAATTAATCGAAGAGATCGAAGCAGATATGATACATTACAGCGCAAAAAATATTTATTTTTTCATATATGATAAGGAAAAAATCATAGACAATCCTTTGGTCTTTAAAAAAAATTATGAAACAAAAGTAATAGAAAAAAAGATACAAATTATTATCCATCAACCTAAAATATTGTAATTGTAAACGGATTTTCTGGAAAGAAAAATAGAAGAATTTTTAGCTCTGGCTTGACACACGCAAATGCCTGTTCGATATTTTTAGGCGCTAATTTCCTGATGGCATTCCTGAATAAATTTCTCCTGTACTGCTTTTCAGTACAAAAATTTTACTTTTTTTCCTCGACATGTTACTTGCTTATGATGTGTAAAATCTTCCACCTGCTTACGAGTCCAATCTGTGATATATATACTTATCTGCTTCTCTTCAGGTTTTGATTTTCCAGCTTTTTTGGCGTTACAGCTACAATATGATATACTATGGAGTGGTTTTAGTTTTCAAAGGAAAGGTGTAAAGCAAGAAATATGTTGGATATATTAATTGTAGAAGATAACAAAGAAATAGGTATTTTGCTGTGTGATTTTCTGCGTAAGGAGAATTATACGGTCAGTGTGGCTCAGACCGGAGAAAAAGCTTTGGAATTGTATGAAAAATATGGCGCCAGAGTGATCGTGCTGGATATTATGCTTCCCGGAATGGATGGATTTGCGGTTTGTTCTAAGATTAGGGAAACTTCCAATACCCATATTCTAATTGCCAGCGCCAGGGTGGAAAAGAATGATAAATTAAAAGGCTTAAATCTTGGTGCGGACGATTACATTGAGAAACCTTATGACGTAGATATTTTAATCGCCAAGATCAAAGGTATTTTTAAAAGAAAATATGGTCAGGAGGAGATTGTAGAAGGGAATATGCGCTTGAATACCGTGCAGAAGTCGCTATATGTAGACGGACAGAAAAAAGAAGTGACCGAAAAGGAGTTTGAACTGCTAAAGCTGCTGATCGAGAATAAGAATGTAACGATGAAGAAGGAGTATTTGTTTAATACCGTTTGGGGAAGCGACAGTGATTCGGAGGTGCAAACGCTGACGGTACATATTAAGTGGCTTAGGGAAAAAATAGAAGAAGAACCTAAAAAGCCCAGGCATATTATTACGGAGTGGGGAGTAGGATATCGGTTTGAGTAAATTTAAAATGTTTACGCTTTGGATTGTCATTGTTGAAATATTGCTTATCGTGTCAGTGAATGGATTGTATTTTTATCAAAATAATGGCAGTGATGGAAGATTATATCTTGTGGAAGCAAGGCGTGTGATTAAGGAAATAGAAGAACAAAAACTACAAGCTTCCGAAATAGAAGCAATGAGTTTAGATAAGTATGAAACGATAGTCGGAATCGAAGAGTTTGCTGCGGGAGGATCCTGTAATAATGATTACTTAGTGGAAGAAATAGACGGAAGACTGTATCGGATAGAATATGCGGAGGGAAGAAGCTCACGACTGCCTTTGTATATCAATATTTCGCTGCTTGGTATGATGATTGTGACGATCATTGTGCTTTTATATGTGTATCACAAAGTCCTAAAGCCTTTTTGGGATATGAGTGATTTATCTTATGAGCTGGCGAAAGGGAATCTGTCTATGCCCGTTAAACAGGAAAAAAGTAAGCTGTTTGGGCGTTTCCTGTGGGGAATGGACATGCTTCGTGAAAAACTGGAAGATAATAAGGAGAAAGAACTCGCATTTCAAAAGGAACGGAAAACGTTGATTCTTTCTTTGTCTCATGATATTAAAACGCCGCTTTCTTCCATTGAATTATATTCCAAAGCGTTGTCAGAGGATTTGTATGACACAAAGGAAAAAAGGAAGGAAGCTATGCAGGGGATTGCAAAGAATGTAAAAGAAATAAAGGGATATGTGGATGAAATCGTAACGGCATCCAGAGAAGATTTCCTTAATCTGGAGGTAATTGCGGGAGAGTATTACCTCTCAGAGGTTATGAAAATCACGAAAAACTATTATAAAGATAAGCTGTCTGTCATCCATACGGAATTTCAAGTGGAGGAAACTGCGGAATGTCTTGTCAAGGGGGATAAGGACCGCGTGGCAGAGGTGGTGCAGAATGTTATGGAAAATGCCATAAAATATGGGGACGGTAAACGCATCCGCATATCGTTTGGGGAGGAAGAGGAATGTAAATTAATACATATAGAGAACACAGGATGTAATCTGAAAAAAGAGGAGCTTCCCAATCTTTTCGATTCCTTTTATCGTGGGAGTAATAGCAGCGGTATGAAAGGGAGCGGCCTTGGGCTTTACATCTGCAAAACACTGATGCGTAAGATGGATGGTGAGATTTTTGCACAAATGAAGGAAGATATTTTTTGTGTGACAATAGTAGTTAGAAAAGCATAATGGATACATTTAATGATTATTTAATAATTTCTCTTGTAGAATCAATTCAGAAGCAAGAGAAAGGAGAAACAAAATGTATCTGAACATACTAAAAAAAGACTTGAAACGAAAAAAGGCAATGAATATGATTCTTCTGTTATTTATCATTCTTGCCACTATGTTTGTGTCGTCGAGTGTCAACAATATTATAAATGTTACCACGGCGCTGGACAATTATTTTGAAATGGCGGATGCGCCTGACTATATGGCGGTTGTAATGAATAAAAACCTTACCGTCAGCATTGATGAAATAGTAAGCCAGGCAGACGCAGTAGAGCGCTACGCAACAGAAAACATGTTGTATTTATCGTCCGATAATTTTATCTATGAGGACGAGGATATAAGTTTCAGGAGCGGTGCGGGTACGAGTTCAGTTCAGAGCGACATTTGCATGAATTGTTTTCTTTCGGATGGCAGTATCCTTGAAGCGGCCAGGCAGGGAGAGTTTTATATGGCAGAAAGTATGGCGGACAATCTCGGCGTTGAGGTGGGCGATAAGCTTACCATAGAAGTAAACGGTGTAAGCCGTGAATTTGTTCTTGCAGATAAAATAAAGGATGCGGTTTTCGGGTCAAAGCAGCTGGGTATTACCCGTTATATCATAAGCGAGGAGGATTTTAATGCTTTCCTTTCCGCAGAAAACACGGAAGAATATTACGGCGGCGCTCTTGTCTACCTGTATTCTTCCGATATGGAATCGGTTCTGCCGCAGATAAAGCCGTTAGTAAATAACAGTATTTTAACAATGGATCGGGCTTTTATGAAATTCTGCTATGTTTTTGATATGATAGTGGTAGGCATTCTGCTTGTGGTAAGTATAATCCTTATTATAATAGCATTTGTGGTTTTACGTTTTACCATTTCCTTTACACTTTCCGAGGAATTCCGTGAAATCGGCGTAATGAAGGCTATTGGTATCGGTAATTTTAAAATCCGGGGCTTATACCTTGTAAAGTATGTAGGGCTTTCCATAATCGGTGCGGCGGTTGGCCTTGCTTTCAGTTTTCCTTTTGGGGAAATGCTTATGGACGTTTCCTCTCCGACGATTATTGCCGGAAACCAGAGTCCGGTTTTGGTAAATATTCTCTGTGCGGCGCTGGTAATTGCGGTCATTCTGGGGTTCTGCTACGGCTGTACAGGCAAAGTCAGGAAAATGACGCCCATTGACGCGATCAGAAACGGCCAGACAGGTGAACGCTTCCGTAAAAAGAGTGTAATGTGTCTTGGCAGGTCTAAGCTTCCGGCAATGCCTTTCCTTGCGTTGAATGATATTGTAAGCAGCCCCAGGCGTTACAGCATTATCACACTTACATTCTTCCTTTGTTTATCCCTTTTGTTTATACTTTCGGCATCCGTTTCCACTATGAACAGCGGCAGCCTTGTTTCGGCATTCGGCTTGGCGGACTGTGACATAGCCCTTGACAGTAAAATTATGGAATGTATGTTGGAAGGTGGACACGAAAAGCTTGAAAAGCACCTTGACGATATGGAACGGATCCTTGCTGAAAATGGCATTCCGGCAAAATGCTATCAGGAAATGTTGTTTAATCTGCCAGTAGTATTTGAAGAAAACGAGAGCAATATCGGCATCTGGCAGGGTACCGGCACGACAATGGATATGTACGAATACACCGCAGGAACAATACCGCAGAATACCGATGAAATTGCAATAACACGGATTGCTGCGGATAAGCTGGGCGTAGGTATCGGTGATACCGTTACGATTCAAACCATTGACGGAGATAAGGAATATATCATTTCGGCGTTCTTCCAGTCAATGAATATGCAGGGCAGCGACATACGGCTCCACTGCGATGCGTACATAAATTATGTTCAGGCAGCGGGCGCTCCCAATACGCAGATCATGTTTACAGATAACCCCGGCAGTAAAGAGATAAAACGGAGGATAGAAAAAATTCAGGAAATTTTTCCCGATTACGAGAATATAAAAACCTGCGAAGAAGCAGTAGCGGATATGCTGGGTGTTACGGATGTTTTCGCCGCAGTCAAATGCTTTATCGTTATTCTTACAATCATCTTAACCGCGCTGATAACCGTGCTTATGGAGTGTTCCTTTATCGCAAAGGAGCAGGGAGAAATCGCGCTTATGAAAGCAATTGGCACACGAAACGGAAATATCTACGCATACCACGCATTGCGGTTTGCATTTGTGGGAATGATTGCGGTAATTATCGGTGAAATTTTCGCAATACCCCTGACGCACCTCTGCTTTGACCCGATCTTTAAAATGATGGGTTTGGAGCTTGCAGTTGATTACGTTATCAACCCTGTTGAAATGTATCTTATCTTTCCGCTTGTGATTCTTGTTACAACAACCGCAAGTGCATTCCTGACCTCGCTATATACAAGAAAGATCAAGTCTTCCGACACTGCTAATATTGAATAAATGGAATCAGAAAGGAAAACATTATGAATATTTTAGAAGTAAAAGACCTCTGTAAAACATATATCGTAAACAAACGTCAGAACAACGTTTTGAAAAATGTGAACTTTACCGTTTCCAAAGGAGAAATGGTAGCCGTTATGGGTCCGTCAGGGTCAGGTAAATCCACGCTCCTGTATGCCGTTTCGGGCATGGACTCCGTTACCGCAGGCGAAGTGAAATTCTGTGAAAAAAACATTGCCAAAATGGGTGAAAAGGAGCTTGCAAACTTACGTCTTGACGAAATGGGATTTATCTTTCAACAGATGTATATGCTTAAAAATCTGACCGTTCTCGATAATATCATTCTTCCTGCGGTACAATCTGATAAGAATACCGAAACACGTAAAGAAACGACCCGGCGTGGACAGGACTTAATGCGTAAGCTTGGTATTATTGATATTGCCGATAACGACATCAATGAAGTTTCGGGAGGGCAGCTCCAGAGAGCCTGCATCTGTAGAAGTATGATCAATATGCCCGAGGTTTTATTTGCGGATGAACCTACGGGAGCTTTGAACAGGACTACGTCAAACGAGGTAATGGAGGAATTGGTAAAGTTAAACAAAGAAGGAACAACGATCATGATGGTGACCCATGATGCAAAGGTTGCCGCGAAGTGTTCCAGAGTGTTATATATTGTAGATGGCAACATTAAGGGTGAGTATATAGGTCCTAAAGATTTAGAGATAAAAGAGAAGGACAGGGAGAAACTGTTAAATAACTGGTTATTGGAATTGGGATGGTAAATTTGGGGGGTGCATTTTCCTGATGTGAACGGTTTTGCAGCCTGCTTCAAACTTCGGGAAAATGCGGATACTCCTATACTGATTGTAAGTTCAAGGACGGGCAAGGAGGATAAGATGAATGGCTTTGACCTCAGTACTGACGATTATATTGAAAAGCCCTATGACATTGATATTCTTATTGCTAAGATCAAGGGGATATTCAAACGGCGGTATCAGCGAGATATATTGTCGGCAGACGCTTCATGTGCATATCAACCACCTGCGCCAGAAGTTAGGTGATGATCCTAAGAATGGACTGGACTTAATGAATGAACTTTTGAATTGCCTTAATAGTGTCTACTACGATATATTTGACGAAGATTTCCTAAATGAATTACCTGACAGTAGGGATAGTGCTCCGTTTGATACTGAATGATGCCGAGTTGGTGAAGAAATAGAAGCGCTGAAAACACCCAAAGTTATACAGGTGAAAATGAAGAAGAACAACGAAAAATAGAGAAAAGGCGTTCATGATAATTGAGAAAAATATCTTCGTATATAATAAAACCTCCTGGGTAAAGCAGCTGTCCGTATTACGGAAGATTTTCAATATCCTGTTGATATCGCTGCCTGCAATTTCAGATGGCAAAGGGAGCGCATTTGTGATATGATTAGAAAAACGGGAATTGACGGAGCATAAAATTGGAGATTAGAAGGTATCAGCAATCAGACTGTAAAGAATTGACGGAGCTATTTTATAATACAATTCATACTGTTAATGCAAACGATTACACAAAAGAACAGCTGAATGTATGGGCGACCGGGCAGATAGATTTGGAAGAGTGGAATCAGTCGCTTCAGGAACATTTTAGTGTCGTGGCGGTTGATAATGGGACTATTTTGGGTTTTGGAGACATAGATAAAACAGGATATCTGGATCGTTTATTTGTTCATGCTGATTATCAAGGAAAAGGGATTGCCACTGCTATTTGCAATCAATTGGAGCAGGCAATGGAAGGAAATACTGTTACTCATGCTTCTATTACAGCAAGACCTTTTTTTGAAAAAAGAGGGTATAAAGTTGTAAAAGAACAAAAAATAGAGAGGCAAGGAATTTTCCTTACAAATTTTTTAATGAAAAAGGGGAAATTATAAAGATGATATTGCTGATCACTGGTGCAACGCACACCGGTAAGACTATGCTTGCTCAAAAGCACAACGTAAATTATCTGCTTATTGATGATAAGTATGAGATAAGCATTGATTTATAATATCAATTCCTATTTACTGGGGAGTTGGGCCAAGAAACAAATCCATATGCCCTGGTATATTCCGGAGGTAAAAATGTCACATAGCAAACATACAAAACGAGGGTATTCACTGTATATTGAGAAGTGGAACCGTTCTGTTAAGAAATATATCAACACTTGTGCCATATGTGGGCAGATCGGTTATAGCCCTGCTATTGAACAGGAAAATTTTTGTGCTTCCTTTGAAAATAAGACAATTTGACAGATACAGACCATTAAAGAGTGCCATTGTCATCGGGTAACACAATTCCAAGAAATTGAAGTTCACGGCAAAGAAAAAGGGACTGCAAAAATTCGGATCACGGTTGCTGGAAGAAGCAGGAAAAAGAAATCCACCTGGTGGTATAATAGGACTAAATTAAGAGAAGCCCAGTTAACGTAAGGGTTTGCACTGATTTAGCCCTATTTTTTTAAATCCATTTAGATCAAGACTAGGACAGCGCTGATCCAAATCAAAAACCTACATTGCAATAAGTCAGATAATGGTCCGATTACTGATACGGTCATTCTATGGCTTTAATAAAATGCGAGGTGAAACAAAGTAAAAACATTTAGGCAGGACTAAATTAGCTCTTAAAACGGATATTCCGTTTGTGTATCGCTAATCTGGTTCTGCTATTTGTTTGGGTGAATGGAGGATTTACAGATGGGTTTTACGAAGAGTGAGCAAATTGAGTTCCTAAATGAACGGGTGGAGTTAGCCAGTGAGGAAAACCGTAATTTTGACCACTCTGTGCAGAGAAGGCATAAAAAGTAACATGGAAACGAGAAATTGCCGGGTTCGGAGCCATTTCTCAGACCGGCAGGAAAGGAGGGTTCATGGCAGATATCTATGGTTATATCCGTGTGAGCAGCCGTGACCAGAACGAGGATAGGCAGATGGCGGCTCTGCGGGAGCTGCACATCCCAGTAAAGAATGTTTTTGTTGATAAGCAGTCAGGGAAGGATTTTGAACGTCCAGCATACAAACGCATGGTAAGGCGGATGAAAAAGGATGACCTGCTCTACATTAAGAGCATAGACCGTCTGGGGCGTAACTATGGGGAGATACTGGAACAGTGGCGGATTCTCACCAAAGAGAGAGGGATTGACATCGTGGTGCTGGACATGCCGCTTCTGGACACCCGTCGAGGGAGAGACCTGATGGGAACGTTCCTGAGCGATATTGTCCTGCAGGTGCTCTCCTTTGTGGCGGAGAATGAACGGACGAATATCCGGCAGCGTCAGGCAGAAGGGATTGCGGCGGCGAAAGCCAGAGGGGTGCGGTTCGGCAGGCCGCCCAGCCCGCTGCCGGAAAACTTCCATCAGGTGTACCAGCAGTGGAAAAATGGAAAAATCACCGGGCTGTCGGCGGCAAAGGCATGTGGGATGCCTATGTCCACCTTCCGATACCGGGCAGAAGTTTATGAAAAAGCCGAACTATAATAGGCAGATTACAGAAAGGTGTACCTTTTGGATATCGCCTTAGATAACACTTTTTCTATTTCGAAAGTACAAATTATAGTGGAAAAACAGGTATTTTTGTGGTATTATAGAGAACAGTGTAAAAAACAGGCAGATTTACAGAAAGGTACACATTTTGGAAAGGTATTGGTTATGGTTTTTTCATCGTTAGTTTTTTTATGGATATTTCTTCCAATTACAATAATTGGACATTTTTTAATGAAAGAAAATTACAGAAATATATTTTTGTTACTTGCAAGTTTGATTTTTTATTCTTGGGGGGAACCT
The DNA here is from genome assembly GCA_910575075.1 of Lachnospiraceae bacterium. Lineage (GTDB taxonomy): Bacteria > Bacillota > Clostridia > Lachnospirales > Lachnospiraceae > Petralouisia. The sequence continues at coordinate 35,245 of CAJTCY010000008.1, read as the reverse complement.
GTTTATGTCCTTTTGATGATATGCTCAATATTTGTAAATTGGATGTTAGGAATTTTGATGGATAAGCTTAAATCAAAAAAACGGATTATCCTGTTCATAGCTGTTTTAGTTAATTTAATGGCGCTTGGATATTTTAAATATTTTAATTTTTTGATTGAGATAGTCAACAATTGTTTTAATCAAAATATTGAAATGAAAGAATTGGCATTGCCGATCGGAATTTCCTTTTTTACATTTCAGGCATTGTCATATATTATTGATCTTTACTATGGAAAATATGAAGTACAAAAAAATATTTTGAATGTTGCATTATATATTTCTTTTTTTCCGCAGCTCATTGCAGGGCCGATTGTTCAATATAAAGACATTAATAATCAGCTTAATCATAGAGTTTTGAATGTTTCTAACATGGCTGAGGGAGTGCGGAGATTTATTTATGGATTAAGTAAAAAAGTTCTTGTTTCTAACGTGTTGGCAAAGTGTGTGGATGCTATATACCAATTGGAGTATGCAGATGTTTCCTGTCAGCTTGCATGGATAGCGGCAATTTTTTATTCATTACAAATATATTATGATTTCTCAGGATATTCTGATATGGCAATTGGGTTGGGGAAAATATTTGGATTTGATTTTAAAGAAAATTTCCAATATCCCTATATCTCATCGTCCATACAGGAATTCTGGCAGAGATGGCATATTTCTTTAGGCACGTGGTTTAAGGAGTATGTCTATATTCCTTTAGGCGGTAATAGAAAAGGAAAATTCAGGACATACACTAATCTTGCAATTGTATTTTTTATTACAGGTCTGTGGCATGGCGCTGGCTATACATTTGTATTATGGGGAATGTATCATGGTGTATTCTCTATTATTGAAAGGCTTGGTTTAAAGAAATTTTTGGATAAGCATAAATGGTTTTCTCATATATACACACTGATTTTAGTTAATTTTGGCTGGGTATTATTCCGGGCAGAAAATGTAATAGAAGCAGGAGTTTTTATAAAGCATATGTTAATGCCTTGGAAGTTTAATCAAACAAGTGTAGTGTGGCAGCAACTTTTAGGCAATCGAACAATCTTAGTTGCTTTTATAGGAGTTGTTGGATGTGGTTTAATACAAAGTGTAAATTCCAACTTAAATAAAAGATGGAGAAATTCCTATTTAGAAATTATTTGCTGTGGAATAATGATGATATTTTGCATAGCCGCTCTGGCAAGTAATACATATAATCCTTTTATTTATTTTAGATTTTGAATTGGAGTGTAGGATAATGAAAAAAAATAAACCTATCATATGGATCATTCTATTTCTGTCAATCATAGCAACACCTCACGTTTCATATTTTTTTCTTGGACAGTACGTAGATTCTGAAAATTATGAAAACAGAAATTTGATAGAGAAACCTGTCCTTACAACGGAAAATTACAAGGAGTATCCACAGAATTATGAGCAATATTATGGAGACAATATTCCTTATAGAAATCAGCTTATCACACTGAATAATAGTTTGGAATATTTTGTCTTTAAACAATCATCCAATGACAGCGTTGTGATCGGGGAGGAAGGATGGCTTTTTTATTGTAATGAAGCTAGCGGGAATCCTTTAGAACAGTCACTTGGGTATTCTAGTTTTTCTAATGAAGAATTAAGGGAAATAGCAAAAAACTTGACACTTTGCAAGAAAAGCTTTGAATTTATAGGATTGGAATTTGTTATTTTTGTTGCGCCAAATAAGGAAAGCATATACATAGATAAAATACCGCAGTACTATGAGAAAAAAAACGAAGTTTCCAATGCGGAGCAGCTTATAGAATATTTGAAAGAAAACACGGATATCAGAATTGTGTATCCAATGGAAATCCTTAAACAAACACGTGCAGAAAATCCATCTAGGATACTATATCATAAACTCGATACGCATTGGAATAATGCCGGAGCATATGTGGGTGCAACTTGTCTGGCAAAAGAATTAGGATTAGAAATGCCCAATATCAATAACATATCATGCGTTCCACGATACGGCAACTCAGGTGATTTGACGAATATGTTAAACATATCAATAAAAAATGGAAATATTGATTATGATCTGAGCGGATATAGCGCATTAAACACGCAAAATATAAAATGGGATTATGGAACAGAAATTATTTATCACACTATCGGGGCTGATAACAGGAAGTTATTTGTATATAGGGATTCATTTTCATCAGCTCTGGCGCCCTATATCGCTTCACAATTTGAAAACAGTTATTTTGTGCATTATAACTCTTACAATCAAGAACAGATATTTAATTATGATGCTGATATATTTGTTCTTGAAATGGCTGAAAGATATGTAAATCAATTAAAAAGCTTCGGCATTTCGTATGTTGCAACAAATATTGAAACAATGGATGGAAAGAAAAATATTACCATTTCAAGAGCCATTCCAGATGTTGAATTGAGGTATGTATCAATTTCTATGACAGATGCCCTGACTGGTGAGAAAAAAACGATTCAGGAATTAGAAAATTTTTCGGATGATAAAAATATTACAGTAAATGAAGAAGACCAGGGAGAAATAACCATATATGTATTTAGTGATGAAAAAGGAGAAGACCTGGTTAATCAAACGATTATACCGTACTAGTACAACGAATATTAAGTAATTAACATCTTCACTTGCCTAATTGTCCAGCTACTATGTCAGAAAACCTAGCCGTAGCCACCGCTACGCCGTCGTTTTTCTTCCTTGTATCTGAAACAATTATCCTGCGTGAATATATCAAAGACTTAATTTTCGTTGTACTAGAATTATGCCTGTATGGATTTTTCTTGTAATAATCTATTCACAATTCGCTGAAGAAATATATGGAGCGGGTGCAAAAAATATACGAACAGAAGCAATCAAATTATGATATATGCAGAAAGGACGGCGGGAAATGATCTCGCCGTTTTTATACCCAAAGAGCTTTTATAATTTTAATGACATTAAATCTCACAAGCATTGTAATTAAAACATAATTCCTATGAATGCAGTGCCAATAGAAATAATATGATGATTGTGGTATTCTATTAGAAAAGTAAATCAGCAATTGGAGGCAATATGGATGTTTGATTATAAAAAGTTTGAAAATGATATTGTAACCGCAATGGAAAATGCATTGAGAAAATGGGTCAAAGAGCACGATGATATTTATATACTTTCGTTAGATTGCGCAAGAGATATGAGATCTATTGGTATAATGGCAAATACAAAACAATATTTAAACGAACAGTCTGACACTGACTCGGAAGATTATTGGTATTATAAGTATTGTGAGGCGGAATGGGAACTGTACAATGTTGGCGGCTTCATAAAGGAAATTTCTTTCTATATGAATCAATATGTGGAAGAAAATGATGAACGCTTTACTGATCCAAAAACGTTTGAGTATTTGGAAGCTTTTGATGTACACTGTGATAAAATGATAACAACATGTAAAAAATCTATCAAACGTTTTAAACAGACTATAAATAAGGATTTTCCTGATTTGTTACTCACATTTAATATTGGAGAATATTTAGATAATGAAGAGCGCACAGAATTTTTTGCAATGGTAAACACCAAAGAAGCTTCAGAAGAATATGCAAAACACATTGATGATTTCAACTGACTTCCAGTTTAATGAAAGCAGCACTAAGGATGAATAATATTTTTCACATATTGTAAAATTACACTGTAAAATTCCTTGCTCCGCAGCCGTGAAACAGTTTTCCTTTTCAGTAATTCGGGAAATAGGTAAAAATATATGAAACACTACTCAAAAGTGAGTCTGACACCTGGATTTATTTTTTAGAGTTTACAAAACCTTTACAAGAACTTATAGTTTTCCTTTTGTAAATCTATTATAATGAAACCAAATCAAAGTGGGCGGGGATAATTTTATGAAAAAAATTTTAGTAATTGAAGATGAAATTGCCATCAATGATCTGATCTGCATGAATCTGGAGGTTGCAGGCTATGAACCTGTGCCGTTTTTTGACGGGGAAGAATTCAGTAATCATCTAAAAGGGGAGGATGATTATGACTTGGCGCTTTTAGATATTATGCTGCCTGGAAAGGATGGATTTATTCTTCTGGAGGAATTAAAAGAGCATAAGATACCAGTGATTTATCTCACGGCAAAGGGAGATCTGCCAAGCAAGGTCAGAGGATTAAGGAGCGGGGCTGAGGATTATATTGTCAAGCCTTTTGAGATGCTGGAGCTGCTGGTACGGGTGGATAACGTGCTCAAACGTTTTGTGAAAGAGGATTCCGAGGAGATCCATATCCGGGATGTAGTGATCAATGAGAAAAAGCGCACGGTGTATAAAAGCGGAGTGGAAATTTCCCTGCAGCCTATGGAATTCGATTGTCTGCTGGTATTTTGGAAGTACAGAAACCGGGTGATGACAAGAGAACAGATTTTAAATATTCTCTGGGGCGTGGATTTTGAGGGAGAGAGCAGAACTGTGGATGTGCATGTGGGAAATATCCGTAAAAAACTGGATTTTACAGATGTGATTATTACAGTGCCCAGAGTGGGCTACCGGATGGAGGTCTGAGTATGGATATGATTAAAAAGATTGCATTGACTGCGTCAACCATGTTGTTTGTGTTGGCGCAGATTTTTTCGTTTTATGTGATTTTAACAGGACGGCAGGAGAAAATTGAGCTTATAGAATCATGGGGGAAAAAGATTTTTTCCAGGAGTATTTCAGATTTTTCTTCTGAATTTTACAAAGTAAACTATGGGGAAACAATGCAGGACCATGTAGTCACCTATTGTTTTCGCGAAAACATGCCGGAAGGATCTGCGCTTTATAAGAGTAAAAAAGAACTGTATAATACGACCCCTTATGATTTCGATGTGGATAAAGTCAATTTTGATGAAAAAGTTTTCGAGTTTGTCTGCAGAGAGGAAAAATTGGATGATACGTATCTACTGGTGTTTGCCTCAGAATGGGGGCTGGGCAAGTCTGAAGCAAAAAAGGAGAACTATCTTTTCTTCTATGTGGAGGATATTTCGTATATTTATAGGGAAAGCTGGACGCTTGCCATACAAGAAATACTGATTTCTGCCGTTGCTTCCCTGGGGATGGCTCTGTTATTGGTAGTTCTGATCAAAAAAATTACCCGGCCTCTGCAGGCGGTAAATGAAGCTCAGCGTCAGTTGATTGGCAGCATGTCTCATGAACTGAAAACGCCGCTGACAGCAATCAAAGGGTATTCTGAAACGTTGTTAAATGTAAAATTGTCCAGAGAACAGGAAGAGAAAGCCCTGGATTATATTAACCGAGAGAGCAAAAGACTGTCGCGGCTGTCTGAAAAGATGATGGAACTGACCAGGCTCTATGAGCCGGAGTGCAGAATTACCCTGCGAAAGATTTCCGTAGATACGCTTTTTACGGCAGCGGAAGAGAATGTAAAACACAGGCTGGAAGAAAAAAATATTAACTTGGTGTGGGAGGGAACTTATCTGGGACAGGAAAAAGAACTGGATGCAGATTTGATGACCAGCTTTCTGATTAATTTAATCAATAACAGCGTGATGGCATCGGAGCCTGGCAGCACTATTTATCTGGGCGCTGATGAACAATCTCTGTGGGTGCGTGACGAGGGCTGTGGAATACCGCCGCAGGAAGTGGATAAAGTCCGCAAAGCATTTTACCGCGTGGATAAGTCTCGTTCCCGGAAGAGCGGGAATATGGGGCTGGGGCTTGCTCTGTGTGAGCAGATTGCAGCAGTTCACCATGGAAGGATGGTAATTGAGAGCCAGGTGGGCAAAGGGACGAAGATTTCCTGGACGGAGGAAGGCGGTCATAAATAGTTATGTCTCTGAAACGAAAAATATAAGATACTAAAGAAATTGCAGGATAGTTTTGAAAATCTATATAGTTTTGGTGGATGAAGTTATTGCATACTTGTGAAATAATGATAATATTGGTAACTTGTATGCATATTTGTAAGGAGGTTTTTATGCAAAGAAAGAGGAAAACGAGGATATTTGCCATGATTGTGGCGGCTGCAATGGCGTTTACCGTAATGCCGGCGGAAATTCGTGCAGAAACTTCTGCCGAAGCTGCACAAGAACAAGAAACATGGGCGCCAATCAGCCAGTATGTGCAGGATAAAAACTACAATGTGCCATCTGACTATATGGCGGAGAAAACGGGGGTCAATTATGGCACTGTGGAGGATATTCAGTATCAGTCTACGGCCACCAATTCGAAACGGAAAGCCAAGGTGATCCTTCCGGCAGGCTATAGTACGGAGAAAAAATACCCTGTTCTCTATCTGCTTCACGGAATTTTTGGCAATGAGAATACGCTTTATGAGGAACAGATTCAGAATGTAATCGGCAATGCCATTGCTTCCGGCGACAGTGAGGAAATGATTGTCGTGCTGCCTAATGCCTGCGCCAACGAGACAGGCACGCCGCCCGAAAATGGATTTTCTCTGGAGCATTACAGGGCGTATGACAATTTTATCAACGACTTTAAGGATTGTTTGATGCCTTATATCAAGGAGCATTACTCTATTGCTGAAGGGAGGGAGAATACAGCGATTTCCGGTTTCTCCATGGGTGGAAGAGTTACCCTGCATATTGGGTTTACCCTTCAGGATCAAGTGCGGTATATTGGAGCTTTTAATCCGGCATTTGGTATTTTTGAATATGAAAATTATGGTGTTCATGAGGACGGCCTGTTTACGCAGGAATCATTTACCCTCAAACCGGAATATATGAATGATATGCTGGTATTGATTGCAGCCGGAACAAAGGACACGATTGTAAAGACGGAACCGGAACGGTATCATAATGCTCTGGCACAGAATGAGGTTCCGCATATCTATTATGCCACAGATGGGATCAATGGCGCAGGACAGACCGGGGACGGCGGCCATAGCGGTGATGTATATAAACATGGACTGTATAATTTTATGCGGAGAATCTTTCACAAAGAAACGAAACCGGTACAGACAGATCAGCCTCTGGTTCATTTTACCTTTGACGATGCCCAGGAGGGGCTTAAGAGCGATGGGGTGAAAGTGACAGTAAACGGTTCGCCGGACTTTTCTCAAGACGGCGTGAAAGGCAAGGCAGTTTCTCTGGATGAAAGTGAATTTCTGGATGTTGCAAAAAGCGACGGCTCCAGCCTGCTGACGGGATATGATGAACTGACGATTTCTTACTGGAGCAAAACAGAGAGCAAGACCAACTGGGCTGTTTATCTCGCTCCCAACGCCAATGCGCCCAATTACGGCAAGGAAGAATATTTGGGAATTATGGACAATAACAACAAGGTGACAGTGGAACGTTATAAGAATACAGGCACCCGACCGACAACTGTTTCTGCAAATGCCAGAGGCGGAGAGTGGAAACACGTCACAGTGGTCATTACAGAGAATCAGACAAAGCTCTATATTGATGGAAAGAAAGCGGGAACGGCAGCAAGTGATTATAAACTGTCAGATATATTGGGAAGTAACAGTATTTTTTACATTGGCAAGGCATGCTGGGGAAGCGGTGAATATTTTAATGGATTGGTGGATGAATATTCTGTTTATGGATTTGCCATGTCTGATATTCAGGTACATAATCTGTATCAAGGGAAAGATTTGAATGATAATTCTTACATAGCCACTGAGGAGATGCAGAGATATTATGACAGTTTATCTCTGGGCAGTGTATTTCCAGAGGGCGCAGCGATGAAAGACGGAAAACAAAAGCTTCCAACTGAATTAAATGGAGCGGCTGTAAGCTGGACCTCCAGCCAGCCGGAAGTGATTGGTGAGGATGGGACTGTGCGTCTTCCCGATCAATCTACAGAAGTTACGCTGACGGCACAGATTTCCAAGGACGGAGCTGTGACAAAGAAAAAATTTGTGATCCCGGTTCTGGCTTCTTCCGGTCAAAAGGCTTATTTTGAAGAGAATTTTACCATTCCCTATGTGGTGACGGGAAAAACAGTGCTGCCTGCAGCTTATGGTGAGGGCAGCATAACCTGGTCTGGAACTTCTGTCTCTGCGGACGGAAAGATTACCGCCACAGAACAAGAACAGAACGTAGAATTAACAGCTTCCTGGCAGGGAAACGGCGTCAGCGCAGCGAAGACTTTTTCAGTCAGGATACTGGATAAAAATGCCATAACGCTGGCAGCTTATACCCGTGAACCGCTGGCAAAAGATGTTTACGCAGGAAAGCTTGCTTACAGTATGCATCTGGCATATCAGAAAGAAAACGGCTCATACGAGAGCCTGTACGACAACAACGGTATTCTCTATGCAAAAGCAGATATATCAGGCAGCGGCACGCTTACGCCCAAGAATTTGAAAAATCCTTATGTATTTGCCATGAAAGACCGAGGTTACGGCGTTGTGGCCGTGAGGACCAATTCTTCTGATGAAGAGATGGTAAATGCCCAGGATGATTTAAGCCGAGGAAAAGCACTATTATTTACCACAGAAGACTTTATCCATTACGATGAAGCTGGATTAATAGACCTTAAGCAGAACGTGTTTGTATCAGACATAATCTGTGATTATGACAGCAGCTGCGGGAAATATGTTCTTCGCTGGAGCGATACAGAAGGAAATTATTATAAGAGCACGGCGGAAGATATTCGCAGCTTGTCGGTAGAGACAGAGAAGGGCGGCATTTTCCATTATGACGCCATAGATACTTCTATTATGGGGGCATGTGAACGTAATCAGTTTTTTGTGCCGGAAACAACCGGACAGAATCTGCTCCGCAAATTCAGTACCATCTATAATACTTCTGTACAGGTTCCAGAGAGCGTAAGCGTACTGCAAAAACAAGAAGTAGAGAACGTGCAGGCAGAACTGTTGTACAGTGACGGTTCCAAAGCCTTGAAGAAGGTAGACTGGGATCTGACAGGCATAGATTTTGGCAAACCTGGGACTTATCAGGCAAAAGGCAAAGTGCAGCGGGCGCCGTCCATGAAAGCTGCCAATCAGACGTCGCTTGGGGTAAACCGCGCGGACCCTTGTGCGTATTATAATCCAGACGACGGTTATTATTACTTTATTGCTACCAATGATGGAAATGGCAACAGCACATTTTCCATTAAGAAAGCAGAGACGTTAGAAGGGCTTAAGGACGCTGAAGAAACAGAAATTTTAAATCTGGACATGTATCCGGATATCAATGGCATGGTCTGGGCGCCGGAAATTCATAAGGTAGGAGGAGAATTGTATATTTTCTTCAGCTCCAATCCAGGAAATCCAAAAAACTGGGATGTACAGTCACATGTGATGCATTACAAAGGCGGTAAGCTGGATGATAAAAACAGTTGGGAAAAGCCTATCCGTTTTCAGTGCAAAAATGGGACGCCTTTGAATGAAGGTATGAAAGATTTCGGTGGAATTACCCTGGATATGACTACCTTCCAGCTAAATGGAACACAGTATGTCGTTTGGGCACAGAGAGATTATGGGCGTTCTACGGGATCAGTGCTCTGTATTGGTACAATTGATCCAGAAGAGCCCTGGAAGCTCACCAGTGATCCGGTGATTATTTCCCGGCCAGACTATGGATGGGATAATAATGACAATACGCCTGTGGATGAAGGACCGTATGCGATTATCCGTGAAGATAAAGTATTTCTTACCTTTTCTGGTTCGTCCATTGGAGCAACTTATTGTGTAGGGCTTTTAAGTGCAGATATTGGTGCAGATCTGCTGCAGGCTGAGAGCTGGACCAAGAGCAATTGTCCGATTCTCTATGCCCGTGCAGTGGAAGGAGAAGCGGGGCCTGGGCATAATTCTTATACAAGAGACGCCGCAGGAAATCTCGTATTTGTGTATCATGCAAGACCTGTGGATGCTGATGGAAAAGTGGGAAGCAGGAACACCGGACTGCGCACGGTGCATTTTGCAGCAGACGGGGAACCAGTACTGTATTTGACAGGTGAACTTGAACTTGCGAAAGATAAAGAAGATGTGGAAATGACGGTAGTGGTGAAAGATCCGAATGCATCTGTTTCCACGCCTGATACGCCAGTGGATGAGAAACCGGCAGTCAATCAGACTTTCAGCGGAGGCAGCGGGGAGACATATCAGATTACTGCCTGTGGCAGCGGAGAAAAAACGGTGACCGTGACAGGAATGTCAGGACAGATGACAGATATTACGATACCAGATACTGTTTCATACAAAAATGAAGTTTATCAGGTAACAGCAATTGGCAGCGGCGCATTTTCAGGTCAGAAGAAATTAAAGAGCGTGGTAATAGGCAAATATATTACCAGCATCGGAGAGAAGGCGTTTTATAACAATACAAATCTCACAAAGGTGGTTTTCCAGGGAACGGCAGTGAAGAAGATTGGCAAAGACGCATTTACAAATATTCATAAAAAAGCGGTCTTCCAGATGAAGAAAACGTTTACCAGCAAGTCTTTGAAGTATAAGATTTTAAAGTGTACCCCTTCTGCAAAACAGGTGTCAGTGACAGGCGCTGCAAAGAAGTTTACCTCTGTCAAGCTGCCTGCTGCTGTGAAGTTTAATGGCATGTCCTTCCAGGTGACAGAGATTGGCAAGAAGGCTTTCCGCAAGCAAACAAAGCTAAAGAGCGTTACTGTGGGCAAGTATGTTAAAACAATTGGAGCCAATGCATTCCAGGGGGATAAGAAACTTGCGAAAATTAAATTCAGCGGCACGGCAATAAAAAGTATCGGAAAAAATGCGTTTCAGGGTATCAAGAAAAATGCTGTTTTCCAGGTTAAGAAGTCAAAGAAGACATATTATAACAAGCTGATAAAGAAGGCAAAAACAAAAAATTATAAGATGAAATAAGAGTAAAACTGCTGGGTCAGTGATGATGAATCACAGACCTGGCAGTTTTTGTTTACCAATCCTTTACATTTGAATGAATATTTGCAGAAAGGAAATTGTTATGATGGGTACAGGAGCAGGAAATTGTGTTTGACAGGAGGACATTATGAAGAAAAAATATGCATCAATCCTTGCGGCAGGTCTTTGCGTCAGTATTCTTGCAGGCTGCCAGGAGACGCCAAAGGACAGCATTGTAAAACAGAAAGGCGCTGCGAATGTGAAGGAATATGAGAGTGCAGAGCATACGGACAGCCCTCTGCGGGAGGTATTAGGAGCGCCAAAACATTATAAAAACCAGGAAACATATGAAAATGGGGTGTTGGTGATCGATACGGATGCAGATGTGATTGTGCCGGACGCGAAATCTATCAACACTTATAGCGTATCGGCAAAAGGGCCGGATCAGGAAGTGATAGATACCGTGACAAACGCTTTTTTTGAGGGAGCCAGATTTTACAGAGCTCTTGCTTACAATCAGAGGACAAAAGAGGATTATCAGGAAGAAATTACGTTGCTGAAAAAATATAAGGCGGAAGGGAATCTGGACCCTTACGATTTGGGAAAAGACGAAGAGACAGGGGAACTGTTTTTTAACATTGATGAGGTGATTGCCAGAGACGAAGAGGAGATGCAGGAAGCTCCGGAAGAAATCACCAAAGAGGAAGTAAAACCAGCCTTTGGACTGGAGTATCTGTGGGATGAAAAAGGGGATGGTTCCCAGGAGATGGTAAAGGATGAAACTGATTTTTGGGGCGTTGCGGAGACGGAAGAAGGAATTTTTGATTACCATATCACGAACGGTCTGGCGCCGGATCTTGTATTTACAATTGAAAAAAAACGGGAGGATATAAAAGATCAAAGAGAATTTGCAGATTGGATGGAAGGAGAATACGGTATCAAACGTGTTGTGGAAAATGACGAGAGCGGTATTTCCGAAGAGAAGGCGAAAGAATTTATTGATATTTCTTATGAGGATGCTGAGAAACTCGCGAAAGAAAAGGTAGAAAAGCTGGGGTGGAATCTGGAAATTTACGACTGGGACCATGTTTTGTTCTATCATGGGGAGAATGGCGTACGCAATGATAATGTGCTGGACGGGGGCTATATATTTTATTTTACCAGGATGCTGGACGAAACGCCGGTTACGTATACTTCTTCCTACGGCGGAGGATTGGAGGACATGGACAGTACACTGACTCCCTGGAGTTATGAAAGGTGCAATGTGATAGTGGGAGACGACGGTATTCAGAAAGTAGAATTATGTAATCCTTATGAAATAGGGGAAATCCAGACGGAAAATGCCAAGCTAATGAGTTTTGACGAGATTGTTAAGATTTATGAGCAGATGATGGAAGTGTCCAATGCAGATCTTCCGGAGATTGAGAAAAAAAGAACGTACCATATTCGCAGAATTACCCTGGGGCTTACGAGGATTTATGACCCCAATGCAGATAATGATACCGGCCTGCTGGTTCCGGCATGGGATTTCTTCGGTGGATTTGCTGTGGATGCTGACGAATATCAATTTGACAACGATGGAGAAAAATCTACCCAGAGCTTTATGACCATCAATGCCATTGACGGCACAGTCATTGATCGTGAATTAGGATATTAAGGGTTATGTGATTGCTTAGGACGGCAAAAGAGAGGGAGGATGCGATGAAAATCATAGAAGCTGCAAAACAGACGGGGGCAGTCGTGCGCTGGAATTTCCTGGGGTTTTTCAAAAATCCCAGAATGATCATTACCTTTTTATTTTCCGCTGTCTTATGTTTCTTTTTAAGCGGCCGCGCCATTATGATAGCAGATTATTACGAAGCGCCGATACAGGCCTTAGAGCCGTTTATCTGGACGTTCGGAGATTCTGTATCGATTCTGCTCTCATCCTTGCTGCTGATTTTGCTGTTTATCGACCTGCCCAGGCTGAGCCCTTTTACACCTTATATGTTGGTGAGGATGAAGAAAGGCAGATGGCTTCTGGCGCAGTTTTTCTACATTTTTCTGGCGGCAGTTTTCTACATGCTGTATGTTTTGGCAGTTACCAGCCTGCTCTGTATGCAGAAGACGTATGGGGGAAATCTATGGAGCAAAACAGCGGCGCTTTTGGCGTATTCGAGCATGGGAGCAGACCTTTCCATTTCCTCTACTGTAAAGGTGATGGAGAGCACCACGCCTGTGTCCTGCAGTGTTCAAATAGTATTGCTGTTGATTCTGTATGCCCTGACGTTAAGCTTTCTGATGCTTTTCGTTCAGATGCGTGCGGGCAAAAAAGCAGGTATTGCGGCAGGGCTTGCATACAGCCTGTTTGGGTTTCTTCTGGACCCGCAGACACTGGCAAAGATACTTCATAAAGAAGAGTATGAAATGTTCTTGGTAAGAAGAATTGCAGGCTGGATCAGCCCTTTGAACCATGCGACGTATGGAATGCATGATTTTGGATATGACGTGCTGCCTTCCATTTCCCAGTCGTGTATGTTTTTCATGTTCATATTGTTTATTTTGGCGGTGTTTTCATTCGGTACCCTGAAAAAATATAACTTTAATTCTTTTACAGGAGATTTGTAATGAAAGAACTATGGAAAGATAAAAGTTTGTGGACAGCGTCTTTCATTTGCCTGGCTGCCATGGCGTTTTGCTTTCCGAATGACGGCATAGAGCTGCCTTTGGAAACGGGAAGTTTTCTGAGATTTTTTCAGAAGATGTTAGATAATAAGACAATTTTGTTTTTGATTCCTGTGGCGTCAGTCCTTCCGACAGGGGGGGCCTACGTGAGAGAATCTGCCGGAGGGTTTTTGAGGCTGTATATCACCAGGATTGACAGGATGGATTATATTAAGAGAAAAACCGTACAAATCTATGCCGGAGGTTTTCTGACGTTATTTCTGGCGGGCGCCGCGGCATTGACCTTCTGTTTTCTGGGGATTTATCCCCTGGAGTTAAAGGGGAGTATTACCTGGGAAATGTTCTGGGAATCTGTTTCCTTGCTGCTGCGGATTTCTCTGATTGGAGGGATTATGGCGGAGTTGTCGGGGATTTTTGCAGCGGTATTTCAGAATTATTATCTGGCGTACGGGCTGCCGTTTGTCAGCTTTTATATGCTGATTATTTTAAAAGAACGGTATTTTTCAAAAATGTATGCATTGTATCCGGCAGAATGGGTCAAATGCCAGCAGTACTGGGGGACTGGCCATACAGGAATCTGGATATTCCTGGCAGTATGTACTGCGGCAGTGATGCTCCTTCATGGTTTGGTGCTGTATGGCAGGCTGCGGGAAATTTAAGGAGAAGGATAACATGGAATCATATATAGAAGTGACGCATGTGACTAAAAAATTCAGAGAGGACACCGTACTCTATGATATCAATGTCTCGATGGAGCGTGGGAAGGTTTATGGGTTTTCCGGCAATAACGGTTCTGGAAAAACGGTGCTCATGAAATGCATCTGCGGATTTCTGCCAGTGACGGAGGGAAGCATTCGGGTAAATGGGAAACTGATTGGCAGAGAAATTGATTTTCCGGAAAGTATCGGTGTGATTATTGAGACGCCTGGATTTCTGACAAATTTGACAGGTATGCGGAATCTGGAAATACTGGCGGGCTTAAGGAAGAAGATATCCAGGCAGCAGATTCGCCAGGCCATGGAAAAAGCCGGGCTGAATCCTGATTTAAAAAAATCAGTGTCTAAATATTCTCTGGGTATGCGCCAGCGCCTGGGAATCGCACAGGCGATTATGGAGGACCCGGAGTTCTTGATTCTTGACGAACCCTTCAACGGGCTGGATAAACATGGAGTGGCGGATATCCGTGCGTTGCTGCTGGATTTGAAAAAGCAGGGAAAAACTATCATCCTTGCCAGTCACAACAGTGAGGATATCCAGATTCTCTGTGACAGGGTATATGAGATGGACGGAGGGAGGATGCGTCAGCTATGAAAAGAAAAAATTCTGTTTATTGTGTTGTATTCATGTTATTTCTGTTTTTCTTTTGCACTGTGGATATCCATGCAGAGAGCCGTATTTCTATTGACGCCAGCCATAAATACCGGGGCATGAACGCCTCCTTTGCCAAAGGTTATGAACCGTCCATTGAAAAAGATACGATGCTGCTTGTAGTTCCTTTTGTGGCAGAGGAGAACATGCAGAAAAATCAGATCCGGGTGGGTATTGATTTTGAGAAGCAGGAAAACGGGCCTTTTTACTATAAAAATTATCAGAAGCAGGTAAAGCGTCAGGACCACGGCGTGTACCTGTATCAGTGCAAATTGAAATTAAAACAAGAGCGGATCAATGGTCAGTATCCCCTGCATTTATGGGCGGAGGGAAAACCAAAGCAGCAGGAGGAGGTAATTCGTCAGGAATTTACGATTTATGTGGAGATTACCGATGGAATTTCAGCAGCCAGTGGAAAAGATGTGAAAGATGCCGCCCAGGACCTTTCAGCAGAAAATGATTTTATGGAAGAAACTGCGGCGCCTCTGCCGGAGGATGTGATTCAGACAGCAGGAGAAGAGAAAATCAGCCAGCCGCGGCTTCTGACAGCACAGAACAGTCTGCAGGGAAAGTTTTTAGAGGCAGGCAGCAGTCAGCTGTGGAATTTTTCTATACAAAACTGCAGCAGCCGTTTTTCGGTGCAAAATGTAAAGATTTCCTTACTGACAGACAACCGTGATCTTATATTTGAGAAAACGGCTTGGTATTTTGAGAAGGTGCCGGCAAAAGGGGGGATGGATTTATCACAGCATGTATCTATTGCCAAGAAGGCGGCTGCAGAAATTGTGCCGCTGCAGTATCAGATTGAATATGAGGACGGTAAGGGAAACAGTTACAGTTCCACGGAGACGGTAAGTTTAAGGATCAGCCAGCCACAGCAGGCTGAACTTTGCGGGCTCACGTTTCCAGAAAATGTCTATGCTTCTGATACGGCAATTATGGCGTTTCAGGTTCAAAATACCGGGCTTGCCACGATTTATAATGCCAGGGTCCGCCTGCAGGGCAAGGGATTGTTTCCTAGGGGAGAGCTGTTTTTGGGGAATCTGGAAGGCGGCGTTTCCCAGCCTGGAGAATTGCAGGTGTTTGCGGGGACATTAGATATGGATTCTGAGGGAAATGTGATAGAAGGAGGGGGAGACAAGTACGGCGATACTGCGGGCACGGTGACATTTTCCTATGAGGATGAACAGGGGCAGGTCATAGAGCAGGTCATGGAAATCCATACTTCCATCCAGGAACCGGAAATCGTGGAACTGAAAGTGGAAAAGGAGGCGCCGGAAACGAATCAATGGTGGATAACCATTGTGGCGGGATTGGTTCTGACGCTGGTACTTGTGATTATCTGGCTGTATCTTCGCCTGAAATATTATCAGAGGATGGGACAGTCAAATACTTCATAGAAATGGAAGCGATGGAGATGAAAAAAAGAAATATTTATAAGGACATTGTATCTCTGGCTCTGGGATGTATTTTGATTGTCTGGACGGCGCAGGGGCTGGATTTCTGGAAACAACAGCAGAAAACCTTTACGTTTCAGATTCAGTCTCAAGCAGAAATAACGAATGCCATGGTTAAAGAGCTGGAAAAATTAAACGGGCTGTATGAATTTACGTCCACCGCCTCCTGTAATGTTACTGTACAGTTAGAAGAATATACCATGGAAACGGTGCTTACAGGAATAGAGCTGACTGCCTTTCCTCTGAAATGGAAATCAGCGCAGCAAGAAATCCGAAAGGGAGCTTCCCCCGTTTTGTTTATTGGCAAAGAAGCGTTTCAGGGGTTTGCAGATGTGAATGGAAATCCTCCCGGAAAAAGCCAGATTTTGGAGTGGATCAGCCGTTATCAGGAGTTGGAGGTAAGGCTGACACAAGAATCGGGTCAGGAATTGAGAGGGAAAATATCCGGTATTTTGGAAAAACCGTCTGCAGGAATTTATATGGATGAAGGACAGATGCAGGAGATATATGGGCCATCTGCAAGAATTACTGGGGGTGTCCTCAAAATCCATGGAAAGCAGAATATGGAGAAGGCCAGGGAAGTTCTGGAGAGCAGCGGTTTTTTGGTGGAATTGTGATACAATACTGACAAATGCTTATATCTGAAAGTCAATATGAATTTATTGAAATACAATAAATTCATATTGACTTTTTTATGTTTTAGGAATATGATAAGCATAAGATGAAGTTAGGTAATTGCGAAACTCAATAATTTTATATATTTCATATACAATTCAAAGAATTTAAGAAGAAATATTTTATTCCTATAAACGCTAAGAAATGCATGTTAGTACCATGGAAATGCACTCAAGAGCATCCCTTTATGCCATAAAGATGGCAAAAGCAGAGAAAAGACTTAAAAACCATGGAAGCCTCTGCTGAACATGGTTTTTGTAGTAAAAGGCTCATTGAAATGTTTGGCACGCTCTGCATTTTGTGCATTTATAGGAATAAAATATTTAAACAAAATTGTATAAATTGTATATGAAATTTTGATAATTTGATAGTTTCGCAACTACCTAATAAGATGAAGTTGATAAGAGGAGTGATGTTATGACACAGAAAAGTTTAAGTACCTGGCTTAAGGCTGTTATTTTGGGTATTGCATTTTGCGGTACAGTTCTCTGCGGTATTCTGCTTCCTATGATGGGAAAAGATATAGTTGCGGAGAATCCGGAGTTTTCCAGTTGGTATGTTCCCTGGTTTGCAGTGTTGTGGATTGCAGCTATACCATGCTATTTGGTATTGTATCATGGCTGGAAAATTACATTGCAAATCGGCAGGGACCGCTCGTTTTCCATGGAAAATGCAATTTATCTGAAACGAATCAGTATACTTGCCATTGCAGACACAGCATATTTTTTCCTTGCAAATCTGCTGCTTTTTTTCCTGAATATGAATCATCCAGGGATTCTTATGGCTTCCCTTTTTGTCGACTTTGCAGGAGTGGTGATTGCGGTGGTGGCAGCGGCATTGTCTCATTTGGTGCAGAAAGCGGCAGCGATGCAGCAGGAAAATGATTTGACAATTTAAAAAGCCTTATCTGCGCAGAGAGAACAGGAGAATATATATGGCGATTATTATCAATATAGATGTAATGCTGGCAAAGCGGAAAATGAGTGTGACAGAGCTCTCGGAAAAAGTCGGCATTACGATGGCAAACATTTCGATCTTAAAGAACGGCAAGGCGAAGGCTATTAAAGTAGACACCCTGGATAAAGTCTGCAAAGCGTTACAATGCCAGCCTGGAGAAATTTTAGAATGGAAAGAGGAGGAAGCATATGATGGAGATGGAAAATAAGGAATTGAAAAGTTACCAGGAAAATACAGAAGCGGATCAGCAGAAAAGCCCTGTGATGCGGGAGAACGCATTGTTTTTTCTTATCATAGCATTGATTTACAGTGTTTGTTTTGCCGCTGCATTTTACCGGAATTACATAGGCATTACGTTTCCGCTGATTACGGCGGCAACGCTGGCTGTGTGTGGATTATTTCTGAAAAAGAACAACATTGCGTGGAAAAACTCCAACTGGTGTTATCTGGCGGGCTGCATGCTCTTGGGCGTCAGCACCTTTCTTACGACAAATATATTTGTGATATTTTTTAATACCGTAGGCATTCTTCTGCTGATTACCGTTTTTATGCTGCGCCAAGTGTATGATGACAGCCGATGGAGATTTGGACAATATCTGGTAAATATGATGTTTTTGTATCTGAATATGATACCAGAAGTGGCAAGCCCTTTTATTCATCTGGCAGATTATCTGAAAAAAAAGCGGCAGGTCCGAAGGAAAAATAAGACGGTGCTTTATGTATTGCTGGGAATTTTGATCGGGTTTCCGATGATGATATTGGTTATTGCCCTTTTGAGCAGTGCAGACCAGATTTTTTCTAATGTAGTGGGGGATTTGTGTTATAAGCTGTGGGGGCAGATCTTATTTTCTCCCAATGTGTTTCTGGTGCTATTTCTTATGATACTGGGATTTTTTGGGATATACAGTTTTCTTTCAGCGTTGACGCTGAACAATATGCCGCAGTGGAATAGTCAGAGAAAGAAACAAAACCCGGTAATTGCAATTACGTTTTTGTCCATGGTGACGGTGGTATATTTGATATTCTGTGTGATTCAGATTGTGTTTCTATTTACCGGAGGATTGCTGCTGCCAGAGGGGTATACGTATGCAGAATATGCGCACCAGGGCTTTTTTCAATTATTATTTGTGTGTATATTTAATTTGGTTCTGGTGCTTTGCGCTATGTCGCTGTTTGAGATGAATAAAATTTTAAAGGCTCTGCTGCTGCTGTGTTCTGGCTGTACGTATATTATGATTGCGTCCAGTGTGTTCCGCATGATGTTATATATAGATACGTATCATCTCAGCTTCCTGCGGGTGTTGGTGCTGTGGTTTCTTGCAATGCTGATTTTATTGATGGCAGGTGTGGTACGTACGGTGCTCAAACCGGAATTTGGGCTGTTTCGCTATAGTATGACAGTGGTAACTGTCTGCTATTTGGTATTTTCATGTGCAAGACCGGATGTTTTGGTAGCAGAATATAATATGGCGCATTTGGGAAATGATATCAGTTATGAGGATCTGGAATATCTGGCGGATCTCTCTCTTGACACCCTGCCTGTATTAAGCAGATATGATTTTAAACATGAGAACTGTAACCGTGCACAGGGAGAATATGTGAAAGAATATGATTATTACGAGCCGGTGGTCATTTGGAATTATGACAACCTGGTAGGAAGGACAAAGGCTTCAGGATGCAGGCGCTGCCTGCTGAACCAGAGATTTCATGAGGTACTGGAGGATACCGAAGATATGAACGCGAGGACATTTCATTTATCCAAATATCTGGCAGGAAAGGCTGCGAAAGAATCTTTTGCAAAAAGATGATGGGGTGGAAGGAAAGTGCCTCCCCATAATTTACACAGACATATACCGCCTCCGGATTCTGTTTCGTCATCTGCCAGAAAGGATACTTAATAATCCCTGGGGTATTATATTTATGGTGTACCACTTTGAGGTACATCTAAACATCTATTTTATTGCGGAAGACAGTAATGGGTATTCTTTCCCTTGCCTTCTTGAATAAGAAGGCCGTCTTCTGTCATTTTCTTTAACAAACGTCCGCATGATGATTGTCCAATGTCAAGCAGTATCTCAACCTCTTTTCTTGTAACAAAACCCCGTTCCTTTGTCAGAGCAATCACCTTTTTTTCTGGTATATCCTTCTCTAACCTCGTCTGCGTTGGTTCTTCCAATTCAGATATTACATTCAAATTCGGGAGAATAATTTTAAACACATTGTCAGTTGTTTCAATCTGTGGCGCCATCCCGGTTAATTGTATGCACACACTGGTCTGAAAGCAGCAGCCCCAAGTTTGTATAGACACCATCCTGTGTTACCAGTCCAAGTGTTTTCATTTGTGCCGGGGCAAACTTTACATGACGTTCTGCAAATGTTTTTTTTGCACTTTCAAAAGTTAAATTCTGCTCCAAAGAACGCATTTCCTCAAAATGATCACCGTCTGTTTCCTTAATCATGCGCCGGATTGCTGTATTCGTGGCTGGAACAGAGGGATAACCCTGACGGACATAAACACCTTCTGGGCGCAACCCTTTTTTTGCAATATAATATGGCCTCTCTGTTCCTTGCTGAATATCAACGGCAACGATTTTCTTTCCGTCTATTGTCAATGTTTCATAGTGAAGAAACATCGTCAAGTCCGGCTTGATTGCATCCCAATTTTATTCTACCCATATTTTTTTAATGACTCTAATACTTTTCCAATATCCCCATCTATACAAACAGACTGCCCCTTAATCTCCCGCGGACAGACTGCCTCCCCATAATTTACACAGACATATACCGCCTCCGGATTCTGCTTCGTCATCTGCCAGAAAGGATACTTAATAATCCCCGGTGTATTTCCGCCAACACCCAATTCCAGATATAAGATTTTCAATCCTTTATGACGGTGTATAAACTCTTGATATCGTTCTGCCGCTGTATGCCAGCCGTTATCTTCAACAAAAGTATTATCTGCACGTAAATTCATTGACATAGGCGCACCGCAAACGGGGCAATGGGGGATTAGTCTGGTTGGAATACGCATATTTTCTTGTTCGGCAACCATTTTTTTTATCACGGTTTTATTGTCATAAGTTTTATTATGACAAGGTTTTGAACATTGCCATAACCCATAATCGCCCTGTGTATAAAACAGCCTGTGCTTATCAAAACCTGCCTTTTGAAAACAGTGGTCTACATTTGTTGTCAAAACAAAGTAGTCCTTGTCTTGTACCAGACTGTATAAATCATTGTAGACAGGTTTAGGTGCATTTTGATAACGGTTAATAAAAATGTAACGGCTCCAATACGCCCAATATTCTTCTAAGGTATGGTATGGATAGAAGCCTGCGGAATACATATCCTTAAAACCATATTTTTTTATAAAGTCCGGGAAATTCTCTTCAAACCGTTTCCCGGAATAAGTAAATCCGGCAGATGCAGACAGTCCTGCACCTGCGCCGATTATAACAGCGTCAGCATTTTTTATTTTCTTTTTCACTTTTTCAATAGAACGTCTTACCTGCGAATTATTCCAATAACTGTTTGTAGATTTCATAGTCGATGTCTTTGAATACATTAAAAACCACTTCCAAACCATTTTGATTTTTCTTTTGATAGTCCTGTACCGTTTGTACCGCGATCTTTGCGGCTTTTTCATGAGGGAAATGAAACTCCCCCGTAGAAATACAGCAAAAAGCAATGCTTTTCAACTGGTATGCTGCTGCAAGTTCCAAACAGGAACGGTAACAGTCTGATAACAGGTTACAATCTTTTTCGGTAACTGTCTCGTAGATAATCGGACCGACAGTATGAAGGATGTAACGGCAGGGAAGATGATAGGCTTTTGTAATTTTGGCTTTTCCCGTAGGTTCTTCCGTTTTCTGCTTTTGCATGATACGGGAACATTCCAGGCGTAGTTCTATTCCCGCGGCAGAATGGATTGCATTGTCAATGCACCCGTGACAAGGAACGAAACAGCCTAGCATGGTACTGTTAGCAGCATTTACGATAGCATCTGCAGACAAACGGGTAATGTCGCCCTGCCATAAGTAAATTCCCGGTTGTACCGTTGGAATATCTGATAATGAAATAACGCCTTTCTTAATACATTCTTCCTGTAAATATGCGTCCTGTGCTTCTAAGAAATCTCTTGAGGCTGTTTTGGGCGGGCGAATGTTCATAAGGGAGCGTAACAGACGTTTCTTTTCTGCGTCTTTTTCAGGAATATCTATGGAGCTTAGTTCGTTATTTTCAGATAAGAGATATTTTATCAGATAAGTAAGTCTTTCTGTCTGTGTCATAGCGTCCTCCTTTCTATCACCTGCAAGAGGTATATTTCTGTACATTTTCCACAATGTAAACAATGTTTCTGCTGTATCATCTGCAAATATTTCTCTGCACGCATATTTCCTGTGATTTTGAATTGCTTTTTATTGCTTGCAAGATTATAATATATCCGTAGGGAAAATTCGTAAAGTAAGCACTTTATTGTGCCATAGTTACCAGAGAGAAACTATTGTGAAGAAATGGGGGATTATCGTGGGAAAAAATTTACCTGCCTGCCCGGTAGAGACTACTTTAATGCTTATCAGTGACCGTTGGAAAGTGCTGATCATTCGTGACTTGCTAGAGGGTACAAAACGATTTGGAGAATTGAAAAAATCTGTTGGGAATATATCTCAAAAAGTTTTAACTGCAAATCTGCGCTCAATGGAAGACAGTGGTTTACTTTCTCGAAAAGTCTATCCAGAAGTGCCGCCGCGGGTAGAATATACTTTAACAGAAACGGGATATAGTTTAAAACCTATTTTAGACGCTATGGTAGAATGGGGCACAGAATATAAACAGAAAAATGGATAAAGATATGATGGTAATACCCATACTCAGCAGGCTTAAGTGCTTATATGAAATTCTCGCTGGAAACTCATAGTCAGGAGGTTTCTTGACATTAACCTTAATCCTTTATATAATAAATAGCAGGTTCATAGTATCCTATTTTTCCAACTCTACACATAAAATGAGAGGCAGCAAGAAGTGAAAAATTATAGTGTATTGCATATTTTGGAGTTATATCATATATACAGGGACATGGATAAACAGGAGAAAAAGAATTTTTATCAGCATAAGTGTGATTATTACCAGTTTTTTGTTAGGATAATCATAATAATAGCCAGTCTGGCGTCTCTGTCTTATCTGGTATCAGATTATCAGTTGAATGGCCATGCTCTTATGCCTACATTAATTCCCCGGACGTCTATATTGATCCCTCTGGTATTCTATATCTTTCTGGAGGCGGGAGCAAAAGACTATAAAAGAAAAGTTTTTTTGAATTATCTTATGCTGAATCTAATTGTAATGGCTACGATCTGGTCAGTATATCATCTTGAAATTAAGACGCATTTCAGTGAAGGTGCTACGATAATGAACTTTCTTTTTCTGATTTGCTGTCTGGGTTCAAGCCCCCGTTCTGGAATTTTAGGATATGGTGTCTTTTTTGCTGAAATACTGTTATCGCATCAATTTAACCACTATGAAAATCTGAATGTTATTTTATCTCTGAATATTCCATGTTTTGCGGCGATTATGCTCGCCCATTGCCTGCTCGACCTAGGCGAACTTGACCACTATCTGACTTCCAGAAAACTCGAACAGGCATTGATTACAGATCCGTTGACTACGGTGTATAACCGTCACAAAATGTATCGTCTGATACAGGATAATCAGCTTATTGCCAATGAACTCCCCGTTTCCTTGATTATGCTGGATATTGATTACTTTAAAAAGATTAATGATACACATGGACATTATGTGGGAGATGAGGCGCTTCACTATCTTGGAAAGACTTTAATGAGGGAAATAGCTGAATCTGGAACTGTGATTCGTTTTGGAGGAGAAGAATTTGTAATTATTCTGCCGGGCTGTCAGCCGGCAGAGGCTTGTAAGAGAGCAGAATTATTGCGCGAAAAGATTGCTCTGTCAGACAAAACACCTGTAAACTTTACGATTTCAGCTGGTGTGGCCGAGTACAATGGTAATTTTAAAGAATCCATAAAAGCAGCTGACCATGCACTATACCATGCGAAGGAGTCTGGCAGGAATCAGGTGTTCTGGAATCGTGAATTCCAGACGAAAATGATTGGTTAGAAAGATGGAAATTTGTTGACAGGATGGTTTTATAGAAGGTTTCATAGAAGAGGAGAAATGTATGATCCGAACCATAAAGACAGAAGAAGTTACGAAGAACATACGGGAAATGTGCATCGAGGCAAATCATTATTTGTCTAGAGATATGGATAATGCTCTGAAAAAAGCGGCAGACAGTGAACAGGCCCCTTTAGGAAAAAAGATCTTGTGTCAGCTTCAGGAGAATCTTATCATTGCCGGAGAGGATATGATCCCGATCTGTCAGGATACGGGGATGGCGGTGATTTTTGCCGAGATTGGGCAGGAGGTTCATTTTGACGGTATGCTTCTGGAAGAAGCACTCAATGAAGGGGTGCGTCAGGGATATAGAGAAGGTTTTCTGAGAAAATCTGTGGTAAAAGATCCAATTTTACGGGAGAATACGAAGGATAATACACCGGCAGTAATTCACTATTCTATGGTAGAGGGCGATAAGGTGAAGCTTACGTTAGCGCCCAAAGGATTTGGCAGTGAAAATATGAGCCGTATTTTTATGCTGAAACCTGCAGATGGCATCGAAGGAGTGAAGCAGGCAATTCTGACAACAGTCGAAGATGCGGGACCTAATGCCTGTCCGCCTATGGTGGTGGGAGTAGGAATTGGAGGAACTTTTGAGAAATGTGCATTGCTTGCCAAACAGGCATTGACGCGTTCCGTAGAGGAACATTCGCAAATTCCATATGTCAAAGATCTTGAGGAAGAAATGCTTCGGAAAATCAACTGTCTTGGCATAGGGCCTGGAGGGCTGGGAGGAACTACGACAGCGCTTGCAGTAAATATCAACACATATCCTACCCATATCGCAGGTCTTCCGGTTGCTGTCAATATCTGCTGTCATGTAAACCGACATGTTGTGCGTGTGATTTAGGAACGGGAGGCTGTTATGGATAAACATATTGCAACGCCGATTACGGCAGAAGTTACGAAGGAGCTTCATGCAGGAGATTATGTATATATTTCAGGAACCATTTATGTGGCGAGAGATGCTGCTCATAAACGTTTTATGGAAGTGCTTGATAAGGCAGAGGAACAATTTGTACCGGAGCAACAGAATGAAGCAGGAAGAAATAAACTGGCAGATGTCCTGCCATTTCCTCTGGAAAATGCAGCAGTGTATTATATGGGACCATCTCCGGCAAGGGAGGGACGCCCCATTGGATCGGCAGGACCCACCACAGCAAGCCGCATGGATAAATATGCGCCCAGACTGTTGGATTTAGGTCAGAAGGCGATGATTGGAAAAGGAAAACGTACACAGGCCGTGATAGATGCCATTGTCCGTAATCAGGCAGTGTATTTTGCGGCAGTGGGGGGAGCCGGTGCTCTTCTCTCGAAATGTATTAAAAAATCTGATCTGGTCTGTTATGGTGATTTGGGGGCAGAAGCTGTCCTGAAGCTGGAAGTGGAAGATTTTCCTGTTGTTGTAGTTATTGATTGCGAGGGCAATAATCTTTACGAAACTGCAGTCAAAAAATATGCGCAAGAGACATAGAATACATAAGATTTTTTAAGGAATTATACAATGGCATAGATTCTGTTTGTACAATATAATACGCATATGCAGGGGATGCCAAAGATATTTGGACGCGTGTGAGAACGATTGTTAAAAGGAAATCGTTTCTGCATAGGCGGGCAAGGCAGCAGAGAGAAATCTCTGCTGTTTTGCTATAAAAATGTATTGCCGGATTTTCGAATTGATAACTCTGCAGGAAGTGGTATCATGATAGTTACAAGTGAGGTGATGTGAAATGCTGCACATAGCAATTTGTGATGATGATAATCGTGCGGTTATAGCGCACAAGGAGATTGTAGAAAAATGTCTGATAGAGAGCAAAACCGCAGGGAAGATTGCTGCCTATGACACGAGTGAAAATCTGATTTATGATATTACAGAGGACAGTTTTTTCTTCGATTTAATTTTGTTGGACATAGAAATGCCAGGCAATACAGGTATGGAGACAGCGGAAAAAATCAAGCCCTGTCTGCCGAATGTAAAGATTATTTTTATTACTTCTCATATTGAATATGCCATTGACGCTTTTGAATTATCCATTTTTCGATATGTACCGAAAAATGATATTGAGAAACGCCTGTCAGCCGCGCTGCTGGATGCAATTAAATTGCTTCAGCTGGAAGAGGGAAAAACTTATACGATTCAAACGAACAGCCGATTTGAGAAAATCCCTTATAAGGAAATTTATTATATTGAGAGGGAGGGGAAAAATGCGGGTATATTTACTGATCATGGAGTGTCTAAAGTTCGGAAAAGTCTGCAGCAGGTTTACGGAGAACTGGATGCAGAAGAATTTATATATATTGACCGGGGCTGTATCGTAAACGTGATACACATTATGCAGATCAAAGATGGAATGGCAATTCTGAAAAATGGTGTCTCTCTTCCAATTAGCCGTACCCACTTGCAGGAAGTGAAGGCATTGATTAATCAATATTGGGGGACGCATATATGATGGAGCGGCTTATTTTATTTTCAAATATTGCAGCTGCGAGTGTGCGGTGTATTGTCGGTTTATCTCTTATTTCGCAGCTGCTTTCTTCCCCAAAACTGAAGAAACGAGGTGCGGCGGCAGCAGCGGGAGGGGCAGCTGTGATGGCTGTGATATTCTCCAACATAGAATTATCCGACTTGTATCGCATGGGATCAGAAACGCTCTTACTTGCGGTTTGCTCAAGGTATTTTCAAAAGACGTGTATCAGAATGAGTTTGTTTATCGGGATTTTTTATGAGATAACTGTTTCTTTTTGGCAGTTTCTTGCAGCAGCATGGCTGGGTGTGCTGTTTGGTTCGCCATTATTTCTGGATTTTAATACAGGATACGGACAGACAGCAGTCTGCTTGCTGCATTTGCTGCTGCTTACTCTGGGATGGTATCTTTTAAAAGCATCGAAAATCACTGCCAAAGAGGCATTCCGCTTAGCCTCTGTGATAGCGGTAGCAGGGTTTTTGGCAAGTGTGACATTAGCTGAGCAGACGGTGCTGACCATTGCGGATGACACACTGAATATGTGGACGACGATGGCAATTGTTATCATGATGTCTGTTCTGGTATTCAATGTGAACCGGCAATACGAGGGGGAAAAAGAACTGGCAAGGTTAAAATCTGAACAGGCAGAATTGTTGGAACGTGATTATGTCACTTTGAATAAGGCTTACGCAATCAACGCTAAGCTGTTCCATGATTTTCATAATCATATTGGTGTGCTGCGCCAATTGCTGACACATAAAAAAATGGAGGAGGCTCTGCAATATCTGGATGAATTGCAGATGCCAGTGCAGGGATTGACCGATACATTGTGGACGGGAGATGATACCGTAGATTATCTCATAAATAGTAAAGCGGTATCAGCAAAAGAAAGCGGGATCAGGTATTTGGTACAAGTGGAATTTCCCCGCGGCACAAACCTTCAGAGTGCAGATTTATGTGCTATATTGGGGAATTTGCTGGACAATGCGTTAGAAGCAGCAAAAAAGGTGCAATCGTCAGAAGAACGGTTTATTCAACTTACCATTCGCCGCATCAATAAAATGCTGGTTATAAAAGTAGAGAATAGTTATGCGGCTGCTCCAATTGAAAAAGATGGTGCGCTGAAAACTTCAAAAGATGGACACGGGCTGCACGGCTGGGGGCTCAAAAGCGCTCAGACTGCAGCAGAGAAATATGACGGCATGGTGCAGACTTCTTATACAGAATACACATTCAGAGCAGTTGCCACATTATCCTATCAAAGTATATCTAAGGAATAGAACATTTTAAGCTGCAGGCAATTAAAATTGTTTTGCAGCTTTTTTCGCGGCCAAAAAACTCCCGTTTATGGACATTTCCGCACATCTGCTGTTTTTCGGTTATGATAGAGGCATAACAAACAAAGAATGATTCAAGGAGGTAAGGACTATGCGTCATGTATTTATTCGTGGAATTATAAGTCTCATTTGGCTGGCCGCTGCTGTTATCTGCGGGATGTCTGGCAGCTTAGAAATGACAGCTATTTATATTGTTTTAGGCGGTGCATTTCTGTATTCTGCTTATGCTACATGGAAAAAAGAAAAAGGCGGCAAAGGAGGAAAATAAAATGAATGAACCTTTGTTGGAAATCAAAAATTTAAGTGCATGGTATGACAGTGATAGAAAAGTATTATCAAATTTTTCTTTGCAATTGGGCCAGCATGAAGTGGTCGGTTTGATTGGTTTAAATGGGGCTGGGAAAACAACATTTTTGCAAGTGCTTTCTGGTTTGATTTCCACATTCCATTCCGAAGGGATCTGGTTCCATGGACGTCCTCTCAAATTCAGAAAGCAGGAGTTTAAACTATGCCGTTATACCGTATTTGCTGAGGATACATCCTTTCGCTATTTTACATTTTGGGAGTATTTGTCTTATGTTTTTTCTGCTTACAGAAAAGAAGTGCCTGATGTATCGGAACTTATTCAAGGATTTCATTTTGAAAATTATACAGATATTCTTTTGAATGATTTGTCAACTGGCAGCCGCAGGAAAGTGTTTCTGATCACTGCATTTGCACTGAAACCAGAATTGCTTTTTCTTGATGAGCCAGTCAATGGACTGGATTTTGAAAGTACGGAATATTTGTATAAGCAAATTGCCGGTTATAAGGAATATGGGACAGTTCTATTTTCCTCTCACATTTTGGAAAGCATTGCAATGACAACGGACCGTGTACTTGTATTAGAGGAGGGGAAAATCCGGCAGACATTTGAACGCAGGCAGATGAATGCCGCAGATATTCGGGAGGTTCTTCATTATGAGAATGACATTTAAAGCTTTTTCAAAGGCGCTGTTTGGTGTAAAATATGAGAAGTTAACACGAACGATTTTTATTTATTTGCTTATGTTTTGGGGGCTTCGCATCGCTGATTTTAAAGTTCGGATAACGTTGCCAGTTCTATATATTATGGCGACGGCCGTTACTACTGGTGTGATGTGGCAGGCACTTTCTTCTGAAAATAATGCCGCTAATATACAAAGTATGGTTATGCTTCCTGTGGAGAGGCGAAAATTTGTTTTTCCGTATATAGCGGCTTTAGGAATCTATACATTTTTAACAAAAACAGCAGCTCTCTTAGCCGTCTTACTGGCTGTATCAGTTTGGAGCTGGATGGAAATTTTGGGGAGTATTCTTTGTGCGGTAAATGCAATACTTATGACTGCCGCTGTTTTTTCCCTGAAAAAATATTGGTATGCAGGAAGCTTATGGACAGGTGGGGAAATCGCTGCTATTTTATGTTTGTGGAACAAGCCGTGGTTTATTCTACTTGTTGCAGCGAATGGCGCAGCATCGATTCTTCTGCTGTTATGTGCGGATGGATACTCTTTTTGCTTTCCGAAAAATAACAACAAACGAACAATGAAAAGACACAGGCATTTTTCGGTGTGGCGTTATCTTTTTCGGTATTTGAAAACGCATAAAAATTATCTGGTAAACACTGGAATCATGTGGTGTGCAGCTTGT
The DNA here is from genome assembly GCA_910575075.1 of Lachnospiraceae bacterium. Classification (GTDB taxonomy): domain Bacteria; phylum Bacillota; class Clostridia; order Lachnospirales; family Lachnospiraceae; genus Petralouisia. Next base: position 5,652 of record CAJTCY010000008.1, on the reverse strand, counting down.
GTGCTGCCACTGTTTTTCAAGCAAATGGAGAACCTGTTCGTTATACCGCTTGGTTTTGCCATTCTTTCTCTGAACACACCGATTTGTATCTTAGTTTCCTGTGACACTGCGTTAGAGCAGGCGTTCCGTTTTCTGCCTGGCCAAAGGAAAGCGTTTTGTGTTCCCTACTGTCTGTTTATTTTTTCATGCAATATAATTGCTGATCTGATTTTCCTTTGCAGCATACAGATCCAGAAGGGCGGTGTTAATGTATTAATGATTGCTGCTGCTGTTTTTTTTGCACTGCAAAGTGCCGTCTGCTCCGTTCTTTTGGAATGGTTCTATCCTATCCGTAAATGGAATATTGAGAGTGATTTATGGCACCACCCAAGAAAATACATGGTACCAGCGGCTATGATTTTCCTTGCAGGAGCAGTTGGTACCATGCCGATAATAGTGTTTCCCCTGGTTGTCCTGCTGCTTGTTGAAATCACGGTGTTATTGATTCTATGTTGGAGGCTGAATTAACATAATAGAAGAATTTGGGGCAGCGGCACTAATATAAATTTCAAACATTTTGACGAATGAATATATTAGTGCCGCCGCCCCAAACGATAATCTTAATAAAATTTTATAACGCAAGATCTACATTAGCGCCTTCTGCGCTAACAGGTACTAACGCCGCTGCATTTGATTGGACAGGCATTTGTACGCCGGAGATTTCCAGAGTGACACCATTACTAATTCCACTTGCTGCTTCCTGCCGGTCTCGCTCCAGTTTGTTGATCATAGCCTTAAGATATTTCATATCAGCTTCCATTATTTCCCGAAGTTCGTCGGATCTGTGCTTCTTTTTAAGACGTTCCAGGTCTTCAGGTTCCATCTCGCCCTGTTTCGCTACCATAACTTCTTCTGCCAGCTCGTCCATTCCGGTTTCTTCCATCATAGCTTCTGATGTCTGTTTCATATATTCATCCATCATTTGCTGAAGTTCTTCCACCATTTGTTTTAATTCTTCTTCACTTTTTTCCAGATCTTCTTCCTCTGGATCAGGTAGATCAGGTACGCCGTTTCCATCTTGCTCAATGGCGTTGGCTTTTTTATGTTTTGCCATTTCCTCTTCTTCCAAGTGATTCATTCGTTTTTTGGCAATACGTGTCATTTTCATTGCATGAATAATGGCATGCCTTAATTCTGTGGCATCATAATCGTCATTATCTTGATTCCGCTTGAGCATGGCTACTTTGCCTCTTGCTTTTGTCAATACCTGCTTTGCGCTGCTGGAAGTTTTGGTCATTAAAATCTGGTTTGAAATTGCTTTAAAACTGTATTGCAGGCGCTTCTTTTTCTTCTTTGGCTTATGGATTTTTACACTTGTGGTTCCATTCCTGCTTTTAAAAGCAGCTAGTTTAGCTTCCGTACTAACGTTGCCAATCATTAAACTCATATTTATCATCCTCCCTGATATGGGTCATGTCTATTTATTCTCGCATGCAACGGTTCTAAGTGGCTGCAACACTTGTTTTGGAATGGACCAGAACGAAATATAAACCAAACAGCCTCGCGAAATGCCCTGTAGATATGCGAGGATATTTGGCGGCGGCTGCGAGGATCAAATATCCTGCAGTTTTGCTGCGAATAATAAATTCATTCCCCCTCAGCTTAGCTGCGGGGTGTTTGACCTTTACCCTGCTGGTAAATCCTTTTACCATATACATGTTGTTTCTTAATATTATATATCGGATATTTTTCTGTAAACTTTACATAATGTGGAGGGACAACATAAATACATGAAAAAACTTACAAGATTTTAGGGAAAATATATGGTTCAACTTGACTAATTGTTTTCGTTAAAGTAAGATATAAATAAGCAATTTAACCAAAAAATAAGATTAGGGATCGGATTGTTCAACAAAAATATGAATAAATGCAGATGTTCGAAAATCTGATCGTAAGAGGGAAAGATTATGGAAAAAAACAGTCAGTCATTTCAATTAAAAAGCATTATCAAACAGTCATTTATAGCAGTTGTGGTAGGAGTTGTGCTGTTGTTGTTTTCACTGGGGACCAGTGTCTGGATGAGTCTGGTATCAGATGAACAGTTTGAGACAACAACGTATCTGAATCAATACCGATTGGGTTCGAAAGCACTGACGTCTGCCGTACAATGCTATGCAACTACAGGGGATAAGAATTATTATGATGATTATATGAAAGAATTGAATGAAGATAAGAATCGTGATATTGCATTGGCTGGTCTGAAAAAAAATAATATCAAAAAGTCAGAATGGGCTGAGCTGGATCGGATTACAGAACTTTCCAATGGTTTGGTTCCCCTGGAAGAAGAAGCAATGAAGCTTGCGGGAAATGGCGATACAGAAGGGGCGTGGAAGCTTGTATTTGGAGAAGAGTACAGGAATACAGCGCAGCAAATCAGCAGCATGACAGATGAAGTAATTTCACAGATTGAGAAAAGAGTAGAGAGTGCAAAAGTCAGATTAAGAGTATTTCAGCTGCTGGTGGAGGTTCTATATCTGTTCTCCTTTATATATGTAGTTTTAAAAATTGTTAAGTTAGTGAAATTTTCAAGAGAAGAGCTGTTGTCTCCTATTGTAAAAGTTTCAGAACAAATGACAGAACTGGCGGCAGGAGATTTCCATGCGGCCCTTGCAGTAGAAGTGGACGACAGTGAGGTCGGCAGAATGGCTGGGGCAATTGCGCTCATGAAAGAAAATATCACAGGCATGATCAGGGAAATTTCCAGTATTTTAGAAGAAATGGGGGAAGGCAATTACAATTTTGAGGTAGAACAGGAGTATGTGGGAGAATTTGGGCAGATTAAAGATTCTATATTTAAAATTCGGGAAAAGATGAAAGAGATGCTCACAACGATTCGTGAAGTTTCCATGCAGATTGACAGCGGTTCAGAACAATTGGCATATGCAGCAGTTGATCTTGCAGAGGGATGTACAGAGCAGGCAGGCAAGGTATCCAGTCTCGTTACTCTGGTAGGAGATATGTACCAAAGCATGGAAAACAGTGCGGCAGAAGCCTTGCAGACGGTAGAGCTTTCTACCAGTGCAGGACGCGTGCTGGTGACTGGAAACGCAAAAATGCAGGAGCTGAAGAGTGCGATTGGAGAGATCAGTAATTGTTCAGAAGAAATTGGAGAG
>CAJTCY010000007.1 GCA_910575075.1 Lachnospiraceae bacterium | reverse complement strand
GTTGTTTCTTTTACTTGCGAAATCTTCTTGTTTTGTGTAGAATTCATCTTGTAGATACCTTCCTTTTCTGTTCATTTGCTAACTGCCTGGTCAGCAATGACAGTATAGCGTAGGTATCTATTTTTTTAAATCCTTACTGAACTCTACACTTTGAATTATACAGGAAGCTTTCTTATCATTTTTACATATTAGGTAATTGCGAAACTGATAAATTATGAAAATTTCATATACAATTCATACAATTGTATTTAAATATTTTATTCATATAAACGCACAAAATGCAGAACGTACCAAACATTCCAATGAGCCTTTTACTACAAAAACCATGTTCAGCAAAGGCTTCCATGGTTTTTAAGTCTTTTCTCTGCTTTTGCCATCTTTATGGCATTAAGGGATGCTCTTGAGTGCATTTCCATGGTACTAAATGCATTTTTTAGCGTTTATATGATAAAATATTTTTTCTCAAATTTTTTCAATTGTATATGAAATTGTAACCGTTAGGACAAGTCACAACTTTTTGCATCTATTTGTGCAAATTGCCAACATCATTTTTGACCACCTTTTGACACCTGAATCCATATCGGCAATTGCCTGCATTGATATACACTGGCCGTCTGGTTTTATAAAACATGGTTTTCAGCTGCCTGAACCAGATGCCGGAGTCGTTCTGCTTCCAGCTTTAGCACTTCTGTGCCAAGTTCTGTGATCTGATAGACTTTTCGTCTTTTATCTTCACTTTTTACATACTTTAATGAATTTTTGTTTTAACAAATCTCAAATCAGACAGGCATTGACAACGGGTAAAAAATTGCATACACTTCATTTGAATTAAAAAATATTTCAGAATTATGAGCGGAAGATAAAATTTTACGTATACAGAAAGAGAAGGAAAAGATGCTTTATGACAGAGATATCCGGGAACCACTATTTGAATTTCTGGAAGAATATTATGGAAAAGTACGCATTATAGAGGAAAAGAGGCTGGGCAGATCCCGGGCGGACGTGGTAATGATTCTGCCCCATGCGGTTTGCGGGCTGGAAATCAAAAGCGATGCAGATACCTATGCCAGATTAAAACGTCAGGTGAAGGATTATAACCAATATTGCGATTATAATTTTATTGTGGCAGGAACTACCCACGCGCATCATGTTGCAGAGCATGTACCAGAGTGGTGGGGGATTATTACGGTGGAATTAGAGCAGGGAAAACCAGATTTTTATGTACTGCGCAAACCAGGAGAAAACCCGAAAGTGGACTGGAAGAAAAAGATGAGCCTGTTATGGAGGCCAGAGCTTGTCCATATTCAGGAATTAAACCAGATGCCGCGCTACAGAGAGAAAAGCAAGCAGTTTGTAATAGAGAAGATACTTCTTAAGGTTCCGAGAGAAAAGCTTTCTTTTCAGATCAGCCAGGAATTATTTGAGCGGGATTATACCCAAATTGAAGAACAGATCAGGGCATATAGAAGAGGCGGCGGTTAAGAGCTAATATTTTTTACGGACGTTGATTTGTGAGAGAGTCAGTAGTATAATAGTAGCATAGAGATTTAGTCAGAAATTGTCAGGAGGGAGCTTGGATGAAAGCAAAAAAGAAATTTCTGCAGCCATTGGTTTATGTTTTAATCCTCTTAGCGGCGATTATCATTTTATTTCAATGGTATACAGTACAAAACAGCAGATGTATAGAAGAGCGGAATAAAAACTATGCCACAGATTCAGCAGAACAGACAGGGGAGCAAATTAATGTGGAGCTGGAAAATGGTCTGAATATTATCAGTACATATACCTTTTTTGTAGGGGAGAGCCTGGAAGAGCCGGAAGTAACGCAGCAGATGCTTGAAGCGATAGAGGGCAATTCTCTGTTTGACGCTGTGGTTTTTACAGATAAAAATGGCATTAATCATGTTTCAGACGGCCGTACTTCCGATGGATCTGAGCATGATTATTATCTTAAGGGAATGAAAGGGGAAACGGGAATATCTGTTGTGCTGGACTCTAAATTTTTTGATGAAACAATGTTGTGTTTTTATGCGCCTGTTCGGTGTAAGGGTGAAATTATCGGGGTGCTGCGGGGAGCGTATCTGGCGGAGGAATATTTAAAGAGTATGCTCGCCACTACTTATTTTGGACAGGAGGCATCTGTGCATTTATGTATGCGGGACGGAAAGGTTGTCGCTTGCTCTGACGCGAATCTGCATCAGGGAGACTTGATTGATATGCTTGTGGAAACCGGCGTCATTGACCAGGATACGGCAGAAAAGGCGGAATCCATATTTGAGAACGGCGGAAAGGGTTCCTTTATCTGCAGTCCTGACAGTAAGACAGATAATATCTGTTTGATAGACCTGCCGGATAATGAGTTTATTCTGGTGCAGACGTTTCCCAAAAGCGTTACCCAGGCGATGATCAGAGACGAGAATATTGTAGGCATTCAACTGGAAATTATGCTGCTGATTCTGTTTGCCATTTACATAGTGACTTTAGTTGTCCGGACAAGGCGGGAGAGAAAGCTGCTGAAAGATGAAAACCAGCAGATGGGATATATTATCAGCGGCGTCAATACGTTATTTTCCCGTTTTGTGATGGTGGATTTTGAGACAGGCATGTATCAGTATCTGGCAGGAACCTCTCCAGAGAAAAAAGATGTTCCGGTTAACGGAGAATATAAGGATTTTGTGCCATATTTAAGCTCCTGGGTGAAAGAAGAGAAAGAACGCAGTGAATTTGCAAGGCAGATCAGTATGGAGGCAGTGATTGAAGCTATGGAGCAGCAGGACGATCTGCGCTTTGAGTCTCATGTATTCCGGAATGGTGAGGACGAATGGGAACACGTAAATATTATCTGTCTGGAGCGGAAAGAAGGAAAAGTAAGCAAGATTTTGTTTATCCGCCAGAACATTACAGATGTAAAGAAAAAGGAAATGCGCATTACACAGGCACTGCAGGATGCCTTGCTGCAGGCACAGCACGCTAATAAGGCCAAGACCACGTTTCTGTCGAATATGTCTCATGATATCCGGACGCCGATGAATGCGATCATTGGATTTGCGACTATTGCCGTGAGCCATATTGACAATAAGAATCAGGTGAAGGACTGTCTGCAGAAAGTGCTTTCTTCCAGTAACCATTTGCTGAGCCTGATTAACGATATACTGGATATGAGCCGCATTGAGAGCGGAAAGGTACAGATCAAAGAGCAGGAGTGCAACATTTCTGAACTGATGCATAATCTGGTAAATATTATCCAGCCTCAGGTTAAAGCAAAGCAGTTAGAATTGTTTATTGATACCTTTGAAGTAGCAAATGAAGATGTGATAGCAGACGCACTCAAACTGAATCAGGTATTTATCAATCTTTTGAGCAATGCCGTAAAATATACGCCGGCAGGGGGAACCGTTACCTTCCGGATTATGCAGAAAACTACCTTCCGTCATGGATACGGCGATTATATATTTGTCATCAAGGATAATGGAATCGGTATGTCCCCGGAATTCGTAAAACATATTTTTGAACCTTTTGAGAGGGAGTCGACAGTCACACAGTCAGGGATTCAGGGTACGGGACTTGGAATGGCGATTACCAAAAATATTGTTGAGATGATGAACGGCAGTATCAATGTCGAGAGTGAGGCTGGAAAGGGAAGTACATTTACGGTAGAAATTAACTTAAAGCTGCAGGATATTGAGAAAAATGCAGAGCAGCTCAAGGAGCTTCATGGTCTGCGCGCCATGGTTGTGGATGATGATTTCAATACATGCAACAGCGTAAGCAAAATGCTGACACAGATTGGAATGCGTTCGGAATGGACCACTTCTGGCAAAGAGGCGGCATACCGGGCCAAGATTGCTTATGAAGAAGGAGATTCTTACCATACTTATATTGTTGACTGGCAGATGCCGGAAACCAGCGGTGTGGAAACTACAAGACTGATCCGTAAAGCGGTCGGAGATGATGTTCCTATTATTATATTGACAGCATATGACTGGACAGATATTGAGGAAGAAGCAAAAGAAGCGGGAGTTACAGCGTTTTGTGCGAAACCGCTCTTTATGTCGGATTTAAAATCAGCGCTGATTGCTGCAAATAACCTCAATGGCAAGGAAGCAGAGGTTCCGGCATGGACTTTGGCTGATTTTAGCGGAAAGCGTGTGCTCCTGGTGGAAGATATTGAGTTAAACCGTGAGATTGCGGAAATGATTCTGCTGGAATCCGGTTTTCAGGTGGAATCTGCGCCTGACGGAACAGACGCGGTGTCCATGGTGGAAAAATCTGAGGAATATTATTATGACATTGTTTTGATGGATGTGCAGATGCCGATTATGGATGGCTATGAGGCGACCAGAACCATTCGGAATATGCCGAGAAAGGATGTAAAAACACTTCCAATAATCGCAATGACGGCAAATGCGCTGGAGGAGGATAAAGAAGCGGCATTAAAGAACGGAATGAATGCGCATATTGCAAAACCCCTGGATATCAATATATTTATGGAAGTATTGGGGAGATTTCTGAAGTAGCAGAATTAGTGAAAAAAGATTGACAAAAAGATCTTTATTTAGTATGATGTAGTTACTTTAGCGATTTAAAGTTTAACAATTTAAAGTGAGACAATAAAAATGCTGTTTTTCGGCAATTCATCCGCAGACAGCATTTTTGTATTGGCAGGACACAGAATGGAGGAAATAAAAATGCAGGCTGAGAATTATAATAAAAGAACTTTGATGGATTACAGCCCGGATATTAAGGTGTTGGACTGTACGATGCGTGATGGAGGACTTGTAAATAATTTTGCATTTTCCGATGATTTTGTGAGGGATCTGTATGAAGCAAACATCAAGGCGGGCGTCGATTATATGGAATTTGGCTACAAGGCATCTAAGGAACTGTTTGATCCCAAGAATTTTGGAAAATGGAAATTCTGTGAGGAAAAGGATATCCGAACTATTGTGGGAGACAATAAATCATCCTTAAAAATTTCTGTCATGGCGGATGTGGGGCGCTGTGATTATAAGAAGGATATTCTTCCCAAGAAAGACAGTGTCATAGATCTTGTAAGGGTCGCTACCTATATTCATCAGATTCCGGCCGCTGTTGAAATGATAGAGCATCTTAAGAAAAAGGGATACGAAGTGACAGTAAATATCATGGCGGTATCTAAAGTAAACAGTGATGACCTGGACGCGGCGCTGCAGCTGTTGGCAAAAAGTTCTGTGGACGTAATCTATCTGGTAGACAGTTTTGGTTCTTTTTATCCAGAACAGATTACGAAGCTTTCACAGAAATATGTGGAAGCAGCAGATACAGCAGGAAAAACGGTGGGCATCCATGCGCATAATAATCAGCAGCTTGCGTTTGCCAATACCATTGAGGCGTGCCGGATGGGCGTGTGCCTTTTGGACGCAACAGTAAACGGTATGGGGCGCGGGGCAGGAAACTGTTTTCTGGAGGCGCTTCTTAGTTTTCTTAAGAATCCGAAATATAATGAAATTCCGATGATACGTTTTGTGGAAAAGCATATGCTGAAACTCAAAGAGGAAGGAGCAGTATGGGGATATGATATTCCGTATCTGCTTACAGGAATCCTCAACAGTCATCCTTCCACAGCCATTAAATTCTTGAAAGACAAGAGAACTGATTATACCAATTTGATGCAGGAATTGATGGATATGGATTAAAACCAAGAAATTTGAGGTTTCCATTTTTAACAACAACCGCTATTTTAGTACCAAAAGGTCTTGCTGCCTTTGGCAGCATAGACATTTTGCACAAAAAATGTCTGGAAAGCTAGCTTTTCACAGCATTTTTCTGTGCAAAGTGTTTCCATCACTTTGTGCTGGAAACCTTTTGGTACTATAAAATTTCAAAATGGGGAAACTCAAGCAAAAAAATACTGGTATTTTCTGAATGAGTATGCTATAATCTCATAATGGTGTAAGTTGGGGGAGTGCTCTGCAATACTACAATAGAGAAATATCCCCAGAATTGTTCACACAGCCCGGTACATTTGCTGCGCAGAACGTAAGAAAATGATACGGGTGAGCATTAGCATATCTCAGAATGAAATAGCTTCCGGCAAATACCGGCGGCATTCTTGAATTTTAAGGAGGAAATAGCAGTAATGAGTGTACAGGTTGAAAATTTAGAAAAAAATATGGCAAAGCTTACCATTGAACTTCCGGCAGAGGAACTGGAGAAGGCAATGCAGGCAGCTTATATGAAAGAAAAGAGTAAGATCAGTCTGCCGGGATTCCGTAAAGGCAAGGTGCCGCGGCATATGATAGAGAAGATGTACGGACCGGAAATTTTCTTTGAAGATGCGGCAAATACATTGATTACTCAGTCCTATCCACAGGCTGTGGATGAGTCCGGAATTGAAATTGTTTCCAGACCTGACATCGACATTACGCAGATTGAAAAGGGAAAAGCTTTTATTTATACTGCAGAGGTTGCTGTAAAGCCGGAAGTGACACTTGGCGAATATAAGGGAGTTACAGTTACTAAGGTTGATACTGCAGTGACAGAAGAAGAGATGGATGCTGAGATCGACAGGGAAAGACAGAGTAATGCGAGAACCATTACCGTGGAAGACCGCGCCGTTGAAGACGGTGATACAGCGGTGATTGATTTTGAAGGTTTTGTAGACGGTGTTGCTTTCGAAGGCGGAAAAGGTGAAAATCATTCTCTGGTGATTGGCTCCCATTCCTTTATTGATAATTTTGAAGAGCAGCTTATTGGTAAAAATACCGGAGATATGCTGGATGTAAATGTTACATTCCCAGAAGAATACCATGCGCCGGATCTTGCGGGAAAACCTGCGGTATTTAAGGTGAAGATTAATGAGATTAAGACGAATGAGCTGCCAGAACTGGATGATGAATTTGCACAGGATGTATCTGAATTTGACACTCTTGCAGAATATAAAGAAGATGTAAAGAAGAAACTTGCAGAGAGAAAAGCAGAAAATGCGAAACGCACGCAGGAAGAAGAAGCTATACAAAAGATTGTGGAAATGTCACAGATGGAGATTCCTGACGCAATGGTAAATACACAGGCGGGGTCTCTGGTGGATGATTTTGCCAACCGGATTTCCCAGCAGGGATTATCTTTGGAGCAGTATGCGCAGCTTACCGGGACCACAGTGGAACAAATGTTAGAACAGATGAAACCGGAAGCATTAAAGCGTATTCAGTCCAGCCTGGTATTAGAAGCGATCGCCGAGAAAGAAGATATACAGGTTTCTGAGGAAGACGTGGAAGCTGAGATTGGCAGAATGGCTGAAATGTATGGCATGGAAGCAGATAAGATGAAAGAGTGGATGGGAGATTCTGAGAGAGAAAGCATTAAGAAGGATCTTGCCGTTCAGAAGGCAGTTGAACTGGTTATGGAGCATGTAGAAGAAAAAGATGCAGAATAAGGAGGAGATTTCATGAGTCTAGTACCTTATGTCGTGGAACAAACCAGCAGAGGAGAACGGTCTTACGATATATATTCCAGACTGTTGAAGGACAGGATTATTTTTCTGGGAGAAGAAGTGAATGAGACAACGGCAGGTCTTGTGGTAGCCCAGCTTTTGTTTCTGGAATCGGAAGATCCGGGAAAGGATATACATCTGTATATCAATTCACCAGGCGGCGTAGTAAGCGCAGGTCTTGCTATTTACGATACGATGAATTATATTAAGTGTGATGTGGAAACCATCTGCATCGGGCTGGCAGCCAGTATGGGAGCGTTTCTTCTTGCAGGCGGTACGAAGGGCAAACGTTTTGCGCTTCCCAATGCAGAGATCATGATTCATCAGCCCTCAGGCGGAGCCAAAGGGCAGGCGACGGACATACAAATTGCCGCAAATAATATTTTAAATACCAAGAAACGATTGAATACCATTTTATCAGAGAATACAGGACAGCCATATGATGTGATTGCAGCAGATACAGAGCGCGATAATTATATGTCGGCGGAGGAAGCAAAAGAATATGGCCTGATAGATGGTGTGATTACAAACAGAAAGTAAGATGAGGGGACAGCGAGCATATGCTACTGTCCCTTTTAAGGAATTTAAGGAAACGGGAGGTAAATATGGCTGGAAGATTTGAAGACAGAATACGCTGTTCCTTCTGTGGCAAGACCGATGGTCAGGTCCGCAAGCTGATCGCTGGGCCCAGCGGTGCGTATATCTGTGACGAATGTGTGGATATCTGTGCAGAGATCATTGAAGAGGAATTAGAGGAAGAACTGGAAGAGGAAGAAATGCTGGAGGAAGAGACAGATGAAATCAATCTCTTGACTCCTGTGGAAATGAAAAATTTTTTAGACGAATATGTGATTGGACAGGAAGAGGCAAAAAAAGTACTGTCAGTAGCAGTGTATAATCATTATAAAAGAATTTTGGCGCCTCAGAATCTGGATGTGGAACTGCAGAAGAGCAATATACTTATGCTGGGACCTACAGGCTGCGGGAAAACACTGCTGGCGCAGACACTGGCACGGATATTGAATGTGCCTTTTGCCATTGCAGATGCCACTGCCCTGACAGAGGCAGGATATGTAGGCGAAGATGTGGAAAATATTCTTCTTAAAATCATTCAGGCTGCAGATTATGATATCCAGCGTGCCCAGAGAGGCATTATCTATGTGGATGAAATTGACAAGATTACCAGAAAATCAGAAAATCCCTCCATTACCCGAGATGTATCTGGAGAAGGCGTGCAGCAGGCATTGCTTAAAATTTTAGAAGGCACGGTGGCAAGTGTTCCGCCTCAGGGAGGCAGAAAACATCCTCAGCAAGAGCTGATTTCTATTGATACCACCAATATTTTATTTATATGCGGCGGTGCATTTGAGGGACTTGATAAGATCGTGGAGAACCGTATGGATCAGAAATCCATGGGCTTTAATGCGGAGATCGCGGATAAGCGGGAGAAGAATGTGGGACTGATTCTGAAAAAAGTGCTTCCCCAGGATCTTGTAAAATTTGGACTGATTCCAGAGTTTGTGGGACGTGTTCCGGTAACTGTTTCCCTGGATTCTCTGGATCGGGATGCCCTGGTTCGTATTTTAAAGGAACCGAAAAACTCGTTGATCCGCCAGTATCAGGCATTATTTAGCTTGGATGGCGTGGAGCTTACCTTTGATGAAGAGGCGATTGAAGCAATTGCTGAGAAGTCTGTAAAACGGAAGACAGGAGCAAGAGGATTGCGGGCAATTGTAGAAAAAGTATTGATGGATCTGATGTACCGTGTACCCTCAGATACAACCATTACAAGCTGCAGAATTACCAAAGAAGTGGTTGAAGAGGATAAAGAGATCGAGATTATGTACGGCAGAGAGAGCAAATCTGCCTGAGGAGAGAATGTATGAGTGAAGAATACAGAAAAGTTCCGGCAGTGGCGCTTCGGGGAATGACCATTCTTCCTGGTATGGTGGCACACTTTGACGTGAGCAGAAACAGGTCCATCAAAGCATTGGAGAATGCTATGGTGGAAGATCAGACCGTATTTCTGATCACTCAGAAAAATGTTGATAAGGAAGAGCCAGAAAAACCAGATTTATATACCGTGGGGATTCTTGCCGTGATCAAACAGGTCATTAAACTTCAGAATAATGTAGTTCGTGTGCTGATTGAAGGAGAAACCCGTGCACGGCTTGTCGAACTTGTATCTGACGAATATCTTCTTGCTGAGGTTCAGATTCTGAAGCAGGAAGAAGAAGACCTTCCAGAAGAGCTCCAGGAAGCAATGCTGCGTGGAGTTCAGGAAACTTTTGGGCGTTATTGCAGGCTGAATCCCAAGCCTGGCAAGGAACTTGCGAGACAGATTCAGGATATGCAGGATTTATTGAAACTTCTGGACTATGTAGGAAACAATCTTCCTGTGGGATTTGAACAGAAACAGAAACTGCTGGAGGCAGAAAGCCTTCAGCAGCGGTATGAAGAGCTGATGCTCATCCTCCTGAACGAGATTAACATTATTCAAATTAAGACAGAATTTCAGAGTAAAGTAAAGGAAAAGGTTGATAAAAACCAAAAAGAATACATTCTGCGGGAGCAGATGCGGCTGATCAGAGAAGAACTGGGAGAAGATAATACCGTATCAGAGGCTGATCATTATCTGCAGGAAACAGAGAAGCTGAAAGCAGACAAAGAAGTGAAAGCCAAGCTGAGAAAAGAGATTGAACGTTTTAAAAACGTTTCTTCTAATTCTTCAGAAAGTGCAGTGATTCGGGGATATATTGAGACTTTGCTGGAACTTCCCTGGAATAAAGCGTCAAAGGATAACCGTAATTTGGAGGATGCTGAAAGAATCCTGGATGAAGATCATTACGGCATGGAGAAGGTGAAGGAGCGTATGCTGGAATTTCTTGCCGTGCGCAATCTCACTGCCAAAGGGGACAGCCCGATTATCTGTCTGGTGGGGCCGCCTGGCACTGGCAAGACCAGTATCGCCCGTTCTGTGGCACGTGCCCTGGATAAGAAATATGTCCGCATCAGCCTGGGCGGCGTCAGGGATGAGGCGGAAATCCGGGGGCACAGGAAGACCTATGTGGGAGCCATGCCAGGACGGATTGCCAATGGGCTGAAAAATGCAGGAGTGAAAAATCCTCTGATGCTGCTTGACGAGATTGACAAGATCAGCAGTGATTATAAAGGTGATACGGCGTCTGCGCTGCTGGAGGTACTGGACAGTGAACAGAACAGCCGCTTCCGGGACCACTACGTGGAATTGCCGATAGATTTATCAGAAGTGCTGTTTATTGCAACGGCAAATTCTTTACAGGATATCCAGAAACCTCTGTTGGACCGTATGGAGATTATTGAGGTCAGCAGCTATACAGAAAACGAAAAGGCACATATTGCCAGGGAGCATCTGATCGCCAAGCAGATGGGAAAAAATGGACTCAAAGAAGGACAGCTGTCGATCAGCGACCATGCGCTTGAGAAACTGATCCGCGGTTATACCAGAGAAGCAGGTGTGCGAAATCTGGAGAGGAAAATCGGGGAAATCTGCAGGAAAGCGGCCAGAGAGCTGTACCAGCAGGGAAAATCCCAGAAGAAAACGGTGAAGGTAACGGAAACCAGTTTGGGAAAACTGCTGGGTAAAGAGAAGTATAATTATGATTTGATCAACGAGAGTGATGAAGTGGGAATTGTGCGGGGACTTGCCTGGACCAGTGTGGGAGGCGATACCCTGCAGATTGAAGTGAATATTATGCCGGGCAAAGGAGAGTTTCAGCTTACCGGACAGCTTGGAGATGTGATGAAAGAGTCTGCGCAGGCAGGAATCAGCTATATTCGTTCTGTCAGCCAGCAGTACGGGATTGACAAAGAATTTTTCAAGGAATACGATATTCATATCCATATTCCCGAAGGTGCTGTTCCCAAAGACGGGCCCTCAGCAGGCATCACCATGGCAACAGCCATGCTTTCAGCGATTACCGAACGGAAGGTACGCAAAGATGTGGCCATGACAGGAGAAATTACCCTGAGAGGAAGAGTACTGCCAATCGGAGGTTTAAAAGAGAAAATCCTGGCGGCAAAGAATGCGGGAATTAAGACGATCTGCGTTCCCAGGAAAAATGAGCCGGATGTTGCAGAGATTTCCCAGGAGATCAAAAAGGGACTGGAAATTGTGTTTGTGGAGAATATGGAACAGGTATTAAAGACAGCCCTGGTAATGTAAGGAGATATATATGGTAATTAAGACGGTGGAATTAGAAGTTGTATGCGGCGTTACCAGTAAGCTGCCAGATACGGAGCTGCCAGAGGTGGCGTTTGCAGGAAAATCTAATGTGGGGAAGTCATCCCTCATCAATGGGCTGATGAACCGGAAATCCCTGGCAAGAACCTCTGCGCAGCCGGGGAAAACCCAAACCATAAATTATTACAACATTAACAATGCCATGTATCTGGTGGATCTTCCGGGTTACGGATATGCCAAAGTGTCAGTAAAAGAAAAGGAAAAATGGGGTCAGATGATAGAAAATTACCTCCATTCTTCCCAGCAGTTAAGAGCAGTGTTTCTGCTGATCGATATCCGGCATGAACCTTCTGTAAATGATAAGCAGATGTATGACTGGGTGGTTTATCAGGGATATGACCCTATTATTATTGCCACAAAGCTGGACAAGATAAAACGCAGCCAGGTGCAGAAGCATCTGAAAATGATTAGGGAGGGTCTGCAGGTGAAGCCAAAAACGCCGATTCTGCCTTATTCAGCTCTGTCTAAACAGGGCAGGGAAGAAATCTGGAATCTGATGGATGAGCTGATGGGATTTAACCAGCCGGCAGAATAGAGGGCAGTATGAAGAAAAGTAAATATTTGTTTGTTTTTTTAATGCTGCTTGCCATTACTTTGGCAAGCGGTATTTTTACAAAGACTTATATCAGCCTTGAGCAAGGGCAGGAAAAGGATATACGCCTGAGAGTAGTGACTTCATTTTATCCCATCTATATTGCGGCCTTGAACGTAGCAGGTGATTGTACAGATGTGTCCCTGACAAATCTAAGTGAGCCTCAGACTGGTTGTATGCATGATTATCAGCTTACACCTCAGGATATGATTTTGTTGTCTCAGGCGGATTTATTTCTGGTGAACGGCGGAGGGATTGAGAAATTCCTTGCAGAAGTGGGGGAAGAATATCCTGAACTTACCATTTCACAGGCATCTGAGGGAGTGGAGCTTCTAACCGAAGCGGAGGGCAGCCATGAGGAGAGCCGTCATGAGGAAACACATATTCATGATGAGGAAAACGCCCACGCATGGATGGACACCAGACGTTATCAAGAGATGGTTCAGAATATTGCAGATGCTCTCGGTGAAGCCGATTCTGAGAACAGGGAACACTATAAGAAGAATGCGGATCAGTATTGCAGACAAATACAGAATCTGACGGATCAGATTGCTGAACTGAGAGAGACGGCAAAAGGTGAACCGGTGGTAATTTTACATGAAGCATATGCTTACGCAGCAGAAGAACTGGGAATGCAAAATCTGTATTGTTTGAATCTGGATGAAGAACGCCAGGTAAGCGCCAGCGAAGCAGCAGAAGTGATAAAACAGATCAAGGATCATGGCGTGAAGCTTGTGCTTGCTGAAGAATTATATGGTAAGGACCTGGGCAGAACCCTGGAAGCAGAAACAGGTGCAGAGATTTGCTATCTTGATACGATGGTAAGAGGAAATTATCAGCAGAACAGCTATCTGTCTGCAGTTCAGAAAAATATTGATGTGTTGAATAAAATCTGGAAACGATAGAAAAAGGAAGAGTTTAATTGCGGAGAATAATCAGGCCCTGCGGGCTTCATTGCATAAAAATTAATCATTTAGGCGTTACCCTGGGAAAACAGGAGATATTAAAAGATATCAATCTTCATATTCACTGCGGCAGCCTGAATGCGGTTATTGGACGGAACGGCGCTGGAAAATCCACGTTGATCCGTGCCATACTTGGAGATATTCCTCATACGGGGACGATCGAATTTAAAGACAGAGAGAACGGACATATCCAGAAATTGAAGATGGGCTATGTGCCTCAGTCTATGAATGTGGAAAAACAGACTCCGGTCAGTGTTTATGATATGATAGCGGCATATCAGAGCAATGTTCCGGTGTTTTTGATGCGGGGAAAAAAGCTTCGCGGCAGGATTGAGGAACATCTGAAGATATTTGAAGCGGAATACCTGTTGGATAAACAGGTGTGTAACTTGTCTGGCGGAGAACTGCAGAGAGTGCTTATATCCATGGCATTGATGGATAATCCCAATTTGCTGCTGCTGGACGAACCAGTTTCCGGCATTGATCAGAATGGCATGGAACTGTTTTACCGGACCATATATCATCTCAAGGAAAACTACGATTTGGCGGTAATACTTATTTCTCATGATTTAGACTATGTCAGAAAATACGCAGATAAAGTGATCTTGATAGACCAGAGTGTACGAAAGCAGGGAAGTGTCAAAGAGGTCTTTGCAAGTCCAGAATTCTGCCAGGTATTTCAATATGGAAGGGGGGAAGATTGAATGGAGTTTTTCTCCTGGCTGCAATATGATTTTATGAAATTTGCTTTTCTTGCCATTTTGATCATTACGCCGCTGTTTGGGCTTATGGGCACTATGATTGTAAACAGAAAAATGGCTTTTTTCTCTGATGCGCTGGGACATTCTGCCCTGACAGGCATTGCGGTGGGGGTAGTTCTGGGGGTGAACAATACCACTATCTCTATGGCAGTATTTGCGGTGATATTTGCTTTGCTTTTAAACCAGATCAGCAGCAGAGTTTCAGCGTCCACGGATACGGTGATATCCGTTTTTTCCTCCTGCAGTATTGCTCTTGGACTTGCTATTTTGTCCAGAGGGGGAAACTTCAGCAGATATTCCAGCATTCTGGTAGGAGATATTTTAAGTATAACGCTGGAAGAAATCTGGTATCTTGCAGGGATTCTTGCAGTGACACTGCTATTTTGGGGGTTTGGTTTCAATAAACTTCTTGCAGTCAGCCTGAACCGGACGCTGGCGAGAAGCCGCCGTATTTCAGCAGGCTGGATGGAGAATCTGTTTGCAGTGCTCACTGCCTTGATTGTAATGGTATCCATTAAATGGATTGGTATCTTGATTATCAATGCACTGTTGATTCTTCCGGCAGCATCAGCAGGAAATATTTCCGAAAATATGCGGGAATATCATTTCTTTGCAGTCCTATTTTCTGTATTTTCTGGAATTTTAGGGCTGCTTGTGTCCTATTTTGTGAATGTAGCCACAGGACCAACCATTGTCATTTTAGCATCTGTCATTTACTTTGTTACTTACTGGTGGGGAAGAAAAAATAATGTGTAAAGGAGTATGATTATGGAAAACAGCTACAAGTATTTTAAAAATGAGAGCTGTCAGTACTTTCCCTGTCACCAGGGAATGCCAGAAGAGATGTTTAACTGTCTTTTCTGTTTCTGTCCTATGAATCCTTATAAAGACTGTCTGGGAACGCCAGATTATATCCGGCGGGGCGACGGAACAGTTATCAAGGACTGCAGCGGCTGTACCTTTCCCCATAAGCCGGAGAATTACCGGAAAATTATGGAATTTCTCAAAAGCAGGAGCTTTACGGACTCTTGAGAGTATGGTAGAATATCGGGGAGGTGATAATATGAAACAGTCTACAAAATATCTGAAAATACTGGTAAATCTGCTGGTAGCTGTTTTTACCATTGTTTGTCTGTGCTTTATTTTTCCGAGGTTGATTGTATTTTTTATGCCTTTTGTGGTTGGATGGATCATCTCAATGATTGCCAATCCGCTGGTGCGTTTTCTGGAAAGAAAGATGAAGATTGTGAGAAAACACAGCTCAATGTTCATTATTATTGCGGTGCTTGCAGGTGTGATCGGGCTGGGCTATCTGGGAATTGCCAAAATTGTGCAGGAATGCGGCAATCTTATTGAAAATCTGCCTCAGATATATTCTAATTGGCAGAAAGATTTCGAGGAAATTGGAGAGAATCTGGAGATTTTTTATAACAGGCTTCCACGGAATACACAGCAAAATATACAGGAAATCACTGCGGATTTTGCCGGATATTTCGGTGAGCTGGTACAGGCAATCGGTGAGCCGACTTTTCAGGCAGCGGGGAATTTTGCCAAAAACGTGCCGGGAACATTGATTTCCATCATTATGTCTCTTCTTTCTGCGTATTTTTTTACAGCTGAGCGTGACTTGATATTGAAGCGGCTGAGAAAACATACACCTTCCGGAATCTGGGAACGGGTATCTGGAGTGATAAATGATTTAAAGCATGTGGTGGGAGGATATTTTAAAGCGCAGTTTAAGATTATGGGCGTTGTTTACGTGATTCTTGTGGTCGGGCTGGTGATTTTGAGAGTAGACTACGTGCTGCTGGTTGCATTTATCATTGCTTTTCTGGATATGCTGCCGTTTTTTGGAACAGGAACGGTGCTGGGACCGTGGGCTGTTATAAAAATATTGTCTTCTGATTACCAGTTTGCCGCAGGGTTGATCATCCTGTATGCGGTTACCCAGATTGTACGCCAGGTGATTCAGCCTAAAATTGTAGGTGACACCATCGGCATGAATCCTCTGGCGACGTTGATTTTTATGTATATCGGTTATAAGGTCAGCAGCATTATAGGCATGATTATCGCAGTTCCTGTGGGAATGATTCTGATTAATCTCTATAAGGCCGGTGTTTTCGAAAACCAGATCCGATGCGTCAGGGAACTGGTACATGATATCAATGAATTCCGCAAGTTTTAGCGTCAGGCCGGTGTTCTGTCTAAGCAGTTTTTATCCCTGGAAAGGATCGGTAAAATAGCCATAATATGATACTGGTTCGCCGCCCATAAGCAGATGGGAGGTGTCTCCCATGACCTGGCACCGAAAATATGCTTCTTCTGGGGTACGTTCTTCCGTACCTATGACTGTTACCGAGGTGGGGGCCAGAAAGAAGCCCTGCCAGAGCTGGCTGGGCGTGGTATTGATTAAATGGGAGAGCAGTGCACAGGTAATACCCAGATGGCAGAAACAGACAACTACAGCGTTTTTTTGGGTTTGGGAACTGGTGCGGTAGCGAAAACCTTCACGTACATAGCCATAATCGGCGAGAAGCTGATCCAGTTCCTGGCATACCCGTAGGTATTCCTTGCCTACTGTGCCTTCTGCCATTACTGAGTTTTCCTGCCAGCGGTGAAGATCAAATAATTCGGGATGAGTTGCGATAAATTCTGGATAAAAATCCCATGGCACTTTGCGGCGTTTCATCATATCATCCCATATTGGGGCGTCAAATTCCCGCAGCCAATCCAGTGTGACGGCTTCTCTGCCGATTTTTTTCAGGGTACATGCCGCAGTGTCTCTGGCGCGTCCAAGAGGCGAGCAGTAGAAATCAGTTATGTTCCATTTTGCAGTTCTTTGGGCGAGAAGTTCGGCTTCCCGCCATCCTTTTTCTGTCAGGGAATCTATGGAATAATCAGGTTCCCCGTGTCTGATAAAGATTAATTTCATAAGTATCTCCTTTGTATATGAAATTTGATAATTTGATAGTTTTGCAGTTACCAGTAAATTATGAAAGCAGTGCCTGCCGCAGCGCCGTTACGTTCCTATTATAATTCATAAAAGGGAAATAGAAAAGTTAATGTAGAATTTTGTGGTAAAATCTACTATTTTTTTGTCAGATATTTTGTAACTATTGTATAGAAGGAACAACTTGTAATGGAAAGAAAATAAGTATAAGATAGAAGTAACTTATTTTAGGTAATTGCGAAACTCAGTAATTTTTTGAATTTCATATACAATTTAAAAAATTTAGGAAGAAATATTTTAGCATACGAAACGCTAAGAAATGCATTTTAGCACCATGGAAACGTACTCCAGAGCATCCCTCTATGTCAAAAAACTGACATCACTAAGGAAAAAACACAAAAATCATGGAAGCCTTTGCGGAACATGATTTTCGTATTAAGTGGTTCGTTGTAATGCTTGGTGCGCTCTGCATTTTGTGCGTTTCGTATGAATAAAATATTTTAGTACAATTGTATAAATTGTATATGAAATTTCGATAATTTGATAGTTTCGCAATTACCTAAGTAGCTTATTTCTTGGAAAGGATTTTACTATGAGGGAAAATCAGAAAAAAACGTATACCATTGCGATTATGTTGGGGGACACGCAGTCTGATTATTCCGGAGAATTGCTGAGAGGCTTTTATACCTGTGCGCAAAAAGAAGGCGTCAATATCGTGTTTCTCATGGGTCCCAGGATGCCGTCCTACTGTATGGATGTATTTTCTGTGGAATCAGAAGGAGACTGTAATTATCAGTTTGATACAATTTATTCTTATGCAGATTTTACACGGCCGGATGCCATGATCATTACTTATGCGGCGCTTTCTTATTTTGAGACGAAACAGGATAAGAAGGCGTTTCTGGAACGATATTCCGGTATTCCATGTTTACTGCTGGGGGAGAAAGTGGATGATGCAGGTGTGCCTTATATCATGGCCAATAATTATAAGGGAATGCGCGCATGTGTAGAACATCTGGCAGGAGATCATGGATATCAGAAAATTGCCTTTTTGAGTGGTCCATCAGCAAATCTGGATGCAAATGAGAGACTGCAGGCTTACTATGATGTAATGAGGGAGCATGGGCTGACGGTGACAGATTCCATGATTGCTTATGGAAATTATTCAGAACAGGTGAGAGAGCAGGTGGAAGAGCTTTTGGATAATAATCCGGGACTGGAGGCGATTGCCTGTGCCAATGACAATATGGCGAAATGCTGTTACCGTGTATGTGTTGCGCGTAATCTCAGAGTGGGAGAAGAGATTGCCATTACAGGTTTTGATGATGTGGAGCTGGCACGGACGATGGATCCCCTTTTGACCAGCGTCTCCCAGAATGGTTTTCAATTTAGTTATGTGGCACTGCGCAACGCCATTGCGCTTTGCGAAAATAAAATGATGTTTGCCCAGCGGATGCCGGTTTCTCTGCATAAGCGTTCCTCCTGTGGATGCGGATACAGGCAGATGCAGTCCCAGATGTTTGTGGAGACAAAGGATAAAGAGCAGTATGTTTTGAAATCTGTGGGCTATCTAGCCCGGGAACTGTTGTCATCCATTCCATATCAGAAAGAACGAAATTATTATTCGGGGCTGATTTTAAACTATTTTCATCATATTTATCTGAATGTCTGCCAACAGGAAGAGAAAACTTTGGATATGGATTATCTTCTGGAGATTTTGAAAGAACTTACCGCTTATGAGCATATGTCTATCTCACTCTTATTAGAGAATTTTTCAGATTTGCTTCAGATGCTGATATCCAATGCTCAGAATGCCAGGGAGCAGGAACAGCTTCTGATGGTGCTTGATACTACCCGCCAGTATATTCACTTTGCAAATGTATCCAAACTGGAGCGCGAGGTGATGGAAACGAACAGAAAGAGCTGGTTTGTCCCCTCATTTATCAGGGATCTCACAACGATTGCAGAAGGAGAAGGGTTAAATACGGCGCTGCGTTATATTATGAAGCGTTTTCGGATGATGAAAGTAAAGAGCTGTTACATATATCTTTTTGATAAGCCAATTGTTCATGAGAGTGGCATGTTTCCGGATTTTCCAGAAGAAATGTATCTTACTTCCTGGTTTGAAGGAGAAGAAATGGTCTGTTATGAGAAGGAGGAGAGACCTCGGGTCACGATGGCAAATGGTTTTACTTCTTTTATCCGCCCAGGAGGAGCTGCCATTATCACTGCCTTTGTATTATTTTCTGGCGAGAAACAATATGGTGTTATGCTATGCGAGGTAAGGCAGGAGGATATTTCTTTCCTGCAGATCTGCAGTCTGCAGCTTGGTTCTCTTATGCGGTTTCTGGAGCTGAACCAGACGGAAAAGGAGTCACAGAAAGAACTGGAAAATTCTCTGCATACCATTCAGGAACAGAATAATATTTTGAGTTTTATTTCAGAGTATGATGATCTGACGCATCTATTGAACCGACGAGGGTTTATGGAGCGGGCAATCCGAAGATGCAGGCAGAATGACGGCAGAAAGGCTTATTTAATTTTTGGGGATTTGGATCATTTGAAGGAAATAAATGACTGCTTTGGGCATACGGCAGGGGATTTTGCGATCAGTAACGCAGCCGGATATCTTCAGGAACTGCTGCCCAGAGAAGCCATTACAGCACGGATTGGGGGAGATGAATTTGTGTCGCTGGTTCTTTCAGAAGAAGCGGAATTTAAAGACAAAATAATAGAACATCTCAAATCATTGAGCCAGCAGTTTAACAGCAGAAGCGGCAAACCTTTTTATGTGGAATTGTCCATTGGAATTTACGGTTTTTCCTGCAGTGATGAAATTGAGCTGAACGAGCTGCTGCAAAAGTCGGATGAGCTGTTGTATCAGGCGAAGATTAAGAGAAGAAAAAGCGTAAAAAAAATGTCCTCCGGGCAGGATGCTCATGTATGGTAGAGAAACTGTCTGATTGACAAACTTTTATTTATACGAGCACTTGACTATATGGAGAGGAGAAATATATATGGTATTTCCTTTTTATGATGCAAAAAACACAGCAACAATAATCTGTTGTCATGTAATAAACGGTGAAAAACCTATTTTATTTGTATCACACGATGAAGATGATGGTATGTGGCAATTCTTATGCGGAAAGGCACATGAAACAGATGATGCGAAATTAGTTTCTTTGAAATATGTATTTGAATTGGACAACTCAGTTGGTGATTTAGCAGATATGCCTTGCGGTTACTATGCGACAAGGGAAACACAAAAAGATAATTGGGTGATTACGAAGCGTTAAATTTGTATTTGTAAATGTGTAGTTGACTTATGTCAATATCAGGATGTAATGTATCAATCATTTCCTCATATTGGTCTTTAAAATTATCTTGTGGCAAACGGCAAACGTGCATCAGGAAGGTTTTGGAAATAAATAAGAGCTGAATGAAAATGACCACGTGTGGTTGAGGGCGTTGTCTGGAAGTAATGCTGGAAGCGAATGAAAGGCTATTAGAAAACTGGAAGGGAGATGAAAAAATGCTGGAAGCATTGATGGAGATCATGGAGCCACAGTTACGGCAGAGAGAAGAAAGCGGAAGAGAAGAAGGAAGGAAAGAAGGAATGCGGGCCGGGATCTGTGGGGCGGTGGAAATGCTCCGGGGACTGGGACATAGCGATGCGGAGATTAGAACCGTTATCATGGATAAATTTGATCTTACGGAACAGGAAATCGTTAAATATTTTTAACCTATTATTTTTGTATTGCCTGTAGATGATAAGTTAAGAAAAATTTTAAGTTATTTTTTTTCTTATGAGAGAAGGTTCTGCTTTGATATTTCAGTGGTCAAAATGACTATAGTGAATGTGTCCGGAACAAAAAGAGTTGCTGCAGATGCGGCAGCTCTTTTTGTTCTTCTATAAGAAAGACCTTGTCACTCTAAAGCGCTTTTGACCGGCGCACCAGCAGCATCAGCAGCGCGCCTGCCGCCATAACGATCTGGCTTAGCAGTGCTCCCCATAGATAGCCTTTGATGCCGGTAAGGGGGATGGCGAACAGAACGAAGGCGATGCGGATTCCCAGACCCAGAATATTTAAAAAGAAGGTGTGGGTGGTTTTGCCAAGTCCGTTTAAGATGCTGTGCAGTGTGGTGGACAGGTACAGGAAGGGGCAAATCCAGCCAAGAGTTACAATAAAGTTTCCAGCAAGTGAATTGGAAAATAGAAATTCACCCATCCACTTTCCAAAGACTAAAAAAAGCAGTGTGCAGAGGAAACCAAGAGAAAGACTGTAAAAACAGGTTTTTTTCACTGCATTTATGATATAGCGGTGTTCCTTTTTTTCCTGTGCCTCCGCAATAACAGGAAGCAGCATAACAGAGACAGAGTTAGTCAGTACAGAAGGAAACAGTACCATAGGAAGCGCCATGCCTGTGAGCGTGCCATATACGCTTAAAGCTTCAGAAGTAGAGTAGCCGTAGAGCCGGAGCTGCCCCGGAAGCATAACAGCTTCCATGCTCTGAAGGATATTCACCAGAACCCGGTTGGCGCTTAGAGGCAAAGACATAAGGAAAATCTGTTTCAGGGCGTGAAAGCGTCTGCCCTGGCTTTTTTTATGCCGCAGAAAGCTGACAGAAAAGAGTACAGCAGCAACTTCCCCTGCCACCATGCCCCATACAACAAGATTCAGGGAAATGGCATGGTATTTTTCCATAGAAATCTGAAAGAACAGCCAGACACTTAAGACACGTGCAAGCTGTTCCAGCAATTGGGAGGCAGCGGGCACAAAAGTTTTTTTCAGACCATAAAAATAGCCGTTGATGCAAGAGTGAATGGCGCCAAAGGGGACGGTAAAGGCAAGAATCTGCAGGAGAGGGGCGCAGCGTGGTTCTTCCAAAAAACGTACAGCCAGGGGAGTGGCAGACTGATACAGAAAAACTGTGCAGAAAAAAGCCAGAGAAAGAGAGAGCATAAGTCCTGCTCCAAGATAGCAGCTTTCGTTGCAGCGTCTGTTTCTGTTACTGGAAGAGCCTGTAAATTGTCCGTCAGAGGTGCCGACTGCTGCCTGCGCCACAAATCTGGAAATGGCAGTCTGTATGGCCGATGAGGTCAGGGAAATGGTAAGAACATGTATGGGAATGGTAAGCTGGTAAATTCCCATTCCTTCGGCACCAATTGTCTGAGAGAGGAATATTCTAAAGAAAAAGCCGATAACCCGGGAAAGGATTCCTGCCAGCGTCAGAAGCAGTGTGCCTGCAATCAGTGGGTGGTTGCGCAAAGAGTCAGATTTCATAATAGCTCCGAAATGTCATGAGAAGTTATTTTTATTTTATGCGCAAAAAAAATTCATCATGCATAGAAAAATCAACTTGACATCAGAATAAAACCATGATACTATGCGAATGTAATAAATCCCGACTAAAACACTCGGAATTAAAAATTATAAATTTATTTTATTGCGCCAAAGAAGATAGAAGGTGAAAGGTTGAAATTATCTACAAAAGGAAGATATGGGTTAAGAGCTTTTATTGATCTTGCCGTATGTGGAGAGAGCCAGCCAGTGCCCCTGGCAAGTATTGCGCAGCGCCAGGAAATTTCTGTCAGTTATCTGGAACAGCTTATGGCAAAGCTTAAAAAGGCAGGTCTTGTAAAGAGTGTCCGGGGTGTCAACGGCGGCTACAGTATTGCAAGGCCAGTCTCAGAGATTTCTGTGGGAGACGTGCTCAGGGCATTGGAAGGGGAACTGGTTCCCGTAGAATGCGCAGGAATTGACAGCAGCGGTTTGTCACATTGCAATGGTTCTTCCCAATGTGTCAGTAAAATTGTCTGGAAACGGATTAATGACAGTATTAACGAGACCGTGGACAGTATCAATATCGGAGAACTTGTGCAGGAAAGCAAGAACAGCAGAACAGTGAAAAATTAACATATATGAGGTGTAAATATGAAGAAAATGATATATCTGGACAATGCGGCGACAACCCGGACAGCACCGGAGGTTGTGGAAGCGATGCTTCCATATTTCAGTGAATTTTATGGAAATGCATCCACCGTGTATGAGTTTGGCGGAAAGAGCAAAGAAGCGGTCTCAAAGGCGAGAGAAATTATTGCAGGCGCTTTGGGATCAAAAGAAAATGAAATTTATTTTACTGCCGGAGGAAGTGAATCGGATAATTGGGCGTTAAAAGCTGCGGCAGAAGCTTATAAAGGGAAAGGCAAACATATTATTACCAGTAAAATTGAGCATCATGCCATCCTCCATACTTGTCAGTGGCTGGAACAGAACGGCTATGAAGTGACTTACCTGGATGTGGATGAGTTTGGCGTGGTGAAGTTAGAAGAGTTAAAGAAGGCAATCCGCCCGGATACCATTCTTATTTCCATTATGTTTGCCAACAATGAAATCGGAACCATCGAACCTGTGGCTGAGATTGGAAAAATTGCCAGAGAGCATGGCGTGCTTTTCCATACCGATGCAGTCCAGGCATTTGGACAGGTGCCGATCAATGTAGACGAATTAAATATTGATATGTTAAGCAGCAGCGGCCATAAATTAAACGGTCCCAAAGGAATTGGATTTCTTTACATCCGCAAAGGAGTGAAGATACGTTCTTTTCTGCACGGAGGGGCTCAGGAACGGAAACGCCGTGCGGGAACAGAAAATGTTCCGGGGATCGTCGGCTTCGGGAAAGCGGTGGAACTCGCCCTCGCCACTATGCAGGAACGTACAGAAAGAGAGCGGGAACTTCGTGATTATCTGATGGAACGTGTACTGAAAGAGATACCGTTTACCAGAGTAAACGGTGACAGAATCAGCCGCCTGCCCAATAATGTAAATCTTTGCTTTCAGTTTGTGGAGGGAGAATCTCTGTTAATAATGCTTGACATGAAAGGAATATGCGGTTCTTCTGGTTCGGCATGTACCTCAGGTTCCCTGGATCCTTCTCACGTACTGCTTGCCATTGGACTGCCTCATGAGATTGCACATGGTTCTCTGCGGCTGACACTGGGAGCGGACACCACCAGAGAAGATATAGACTATACAGTGGACGCCATCAAAGAAATTGTTTCCCAGCTTCGGGAAATGTCTCCTCTGTATGAAGACTACATGAAAAAAAATCATTAGATAGATAACTGCAAGAGAAACAGTCAGAATATTTTTGAAAATCTGGAGGAAAACAAATGTATAGTGAAAAAGTAATGGACCACTTTAAGAATCCAAGAAATGTAGGAGAAATTGAGAATGCCAGCGGTGTAGGTACGGTTGGAAATGCAAAATGCGGTGATATTATGCGTATTTTTCTGGATATAGATGACGCCGGGATTATTCAGGATGTCAAATTTAAGACTTTTGGCTGCGGGGCGGCTGTGGCGACCAGTTCTATGGCAACAGAGTTGGTAAAAGGAAAAACAGTGCAGGAGGCGCTGCAAGTTACTAATAAGGCAGTGATGGAAGCATTGGACGGGCTTCCGCCAGTCAAAGTACATTGTTCCCTTCTTGCAGAAGAAGCGATCCATGCAGCACTCTGGGATTATGCGGAGAAGAATGGAATTAAGATTGAGGGACTGGAAAAACCCAAAAATGATATCAGTGAGGAAGAGGAAGAAGAGGACTATTAAGAACTGGGATTGTTTATGAAGAAGAAAAAAGTAGTGGTAGGGATGTCTGGTGGCGTGGATTCCTCTGTAGCAGCATGGCTCTTAAAAGAACAGGGTTATGAAGTGATAGGCGTTACCATGCAGATCTGGCAGGAGGAAGAAGAGCAAATGCAGCAGGAGAACGGCGGATGCTGCGGGCTGTCTGCGGTGGATGATGCCAGAAGAGTGGCCTGTATGCTGGATATTCCCTATTATGTAATGAATTTTAAGCCGGATTTTAAGAGACATGTTATAGATTATTTTGTGTCGGAATATCTGAGAGGACGTACGCCTAATCCATGCATTGCCTGTAACCGCTATGTAAAATGGGAATCGCTGTTAAAACGAAGCCTGGACATCGGAGCAGATTATATTGCCACCGGGCATTATGCAAGGGTTACACACCTTGAAAATGGGAGATTTGCTTTATGCAGGTCTAAAACAGCGGCGAAAGACCAGACTTATGCGTTGTATAATCTGACCCAGGATCAGTTAGCGCATACCTTGATGCCCGTGGGAGATTATACCAAAGAAGAAATCCGTTCCCTGGCAAAAGAAATCGGGCTTCGGACGGCAGATAAGCCAGACAGCCAGGAAATCTGTTTCATACCAGACAATGATTATGCCGGATTTATTGACAGAGAAGCCGAAAAGCAGGTGCCGCCAGCAGGGAATTTTGTTACCAGAGACGGCAGAATTCTGGGAAGGCACAAAGGAATCACCCATTATACCATCGGACAGCGCAAGGGGCTTGGAATTGCTCTGGGAACTCCGGTATTTGTGATTGAGATCCGTCCGGATACCAATGAAGTGGTTTTGGGAAGTAATGAAGAAGTGTTTGGGAATACCGTTTATGCAAATCAGTTGAATTTTATGTCGGTTTCGGATTTGGAAGGTGAAATGGAAGTGACAGCCAAAATCCGTTACAGCCACCAAGGCGCTCCCTGTATCATCCGCAAAGTGGAAAATGATAAAGTGCGCTGTGACTTTTCAGAGCCTGTGCGCGCCATAACCCCTGGACAAGCCGTGGTCTTCTATCAGGGAGACCTGGTAGTAGGGGGAGGATGCATTCTGTAAGAGACAGTTGGTCCAGGCAGAGCGGAACGCAGGTGTGAATAAGCATAGGAGAATAGGAATTATTATTACCCCATTGGAGCAGACTGCCTCAATGGGGTTTGCGTTATGCAGAGCATTTGCCCGGTGCAGTCGGTTATTTGGGATTCGCCTTGCCAGCTTCTACATATTTCATATCTGTTTCCAGAATGTGGGCTACCAGCCATGTGACAAGAAAATTCAGCAGAGATTTTACCGTTTTGTTCTGCTGCTCATAGTCATTTTCGATCGATTCTAAATCAAATGCCATCAGGCGGTCTTCGAATGCCCGGTGTTGTGCGGCGTGCTGTTTTAAGTTGGCATAGCCGATGCTTCTCTGATATTCTTCTTCATGAGAAAAATGTTTTTTGGTATAATTAATTAATTCAGAAATCAGGTGAAACAGGCTGTCTGTTTTGTCCTGTAGTAAATCATTATTCAGCAGGTCCTGTGTTTCCTGCGCCAATTCAAATAATTTTGCGTGTTCCTGATCAATAGATTCAATTCCAGTATAGTATTCTGGTTTCATTTCGTACATTTGCTCTCGTCCTCCTGTGTGGAATTTTTTTATTATATTACTTCTTTTTGGAAAAATAATCAAGAACCAGATGTGAAACGACTAAATTATCAAAATTTCATATACAATTCATATAATTATACTTAAATATTTTTTCGAATTGTATATGAAATTCAAAAAATTAATGGGTTTCGCAATTACCTTAATCCTAAGTTTTAACAATGGCCAAACGAAAGTTTATGTTTCTGTATGCACTTTTTGGAAGATTGTGCTATAATCGTTTGTACAGAATATGCTAACTCAATCGAAAGGAAACTTGAAACAGACTGGACAGGAGGACAGAATGGTAAGAACAATCTTAGGGCAGGTCAAAGAATTTAAACGAGATTCCTTGTTGACGCCTGTATTTATGATTTTAGAGGTGATCATGGAAATGGTGATACCGCTTCTGATGGCGGCAATCATTGACGAAGGAGTCAGTAAAGGAAATATGGCATATATCTGCCGGACCGGAGCAGTCATGCTGCTTATGGCATTGCTGGGACTGATAGCAGGAATGCTGGGAGCAAAATATGCTGCCAGCGCTTCGGCAGGTCTGGCAAGGAATTTAAGGGGAAGCATGTTTGAAAATATCCAGAATTTTTCCTTTGCCAATATTGATAAATTTTCCACAGCAGGTCTGGTAACCAGGCTAACCACAGATGTGACGAATATTCAGAATGCTTATCAGATGATTCTGCGGATGTGCGTACGTGCTCCTTTTAGCATGGTCATAGCGATGATCATGGCATTTATGATCAATGCAAAACTGGCAGGCATTTATCTTATCGCGGTAGTGGCTCTGGGAGGCTGCCTGTTTTTTATTATGAGCAGGGCAACCAGATACTTTCAGGAAATTTTCCCCAAGTATGATGACTTAAATGCCAGCGTCCAGGAAAATGTTTCTGCAATCCGGGTGGTAAAGGCGTATGTTCGGGAGGAGCATGAAAACAAGCGCTTTACCAAAGCAAGTGAAAATATATATAAAATGTTCAGCAAGGCAGAGAATATTCTCACCTGGAATGCTCCTATGATGCAGTTTACTGTGTACGGCTGTATTTTAGCCATAAGCTGGCTGGGGGCACGAATGATTGTGTTGGATGAACTTACGACAGGACAATTGATGAGCCTGCTGGCTTACTGTATGAATATTCTCATGAGCCTTATGATGCTGTCCATGATTTTTGTAATGGTGACTATGAGTATGGCAAGCGCGGAGAGAATTGCAGAAGTGATTAATGAGGAAAGCAGCCTTGTCAATCCAGAGAATCCTGTGATGGAAGTGCCGGATGGAAGTGTTGTCTTTGAGCATGTGGATTTTGCATATGCGAAAAACAGCCAGGAGCCAGTATTAAAGGATATCAATCTGGAAATCAGGGCAGGAGAAACAGTGGGGATTATCGGCGGGACCGGAAGTGCGAAATCCAGTCTGGTAAATCTTATCAGCCGTCTGTATGATGTGACGGCAGGAAAGGTCTCTGTGGGAGGCATAGATGTCCGGGACTATGATATGGAGGCGCTGCGGAATCAGGTGTCGGTAGTGCTTCAGAAAAATGTGCTGTTTTCTGGAACCATTTTAGAGAATCTACGCTGGGGAGATAAACATGTTTCAGAGGAAGACTGCATGAGAGCTTGTAAGATGGCATGTGCGGATGAATTTATCGAACGGCTTCCAGATAAGTATCATACTTATCTGGAACAGGGCGGAAGCAATGTGTCCGGCGGACAGAAACAGCGTCTGTGCATCGCCCGCGCTTTGCTGAAAAAACCGAAGATATTGATTTTGGATGATTCCACCAGCGCGGTGGATACGGCGACAGACAGCCGTATTCGTAAGGCTTTTGCCACAGAAATTCCAGATACCACCAAGCTGATTATTGCCCAGCGGATATCCAGTGTCCAGAACGCAGACCGTATTGTTGTCATGGATAACGGAAGAGTGGCGGATTTTGGCACGCATGAGGAATTGCTTAAATGCAGTGAGATTTACCGGGATGTGTATGAATCCCAGACAAACGGCGGTGGGGATTTTGACGAGGAGAAAGGGGGCGGCAGGTGATGGATGAGAAAAAGCCTATGGCAAAAAAGGGCATGGACTGGAACATATTTTCCAGGCTGATGCGTTATGTATTTTCCAGCTACAAGTGGCATCTTTTACTGGTGATACTCGGGATTTTTGTAGGAGTGCTCGCCAATGTCCAGGGGACGTTGTTTATGCAGACGTTGATTGATGTGTATATCCTTCCTATGATAGGTAGCAGTGAACCGGATTTTGGGCCTTTGGCGGCAGCGATTCTGAAAGTAGGCATTTTCTATGGGATTGGCGTCTGTTCCACATGGATGTATAACAGGATTATGGTAAAGGTGACGCAGGGAACGCTTCGGGGACTGCGGGATGATTTGTTTACTCATATGGAAAGCCTCCCTATTCAGTATTTTGATACCCATGCTCATGGTGATATCATGTCTGTATACACTAACGATATTGATACTCTGCGCCAGATGATCAGCCAGAGCCTGCCGCAGATTTTTGCCAGTGCGGTCACGATTGTCAGCGTTCTGGTGAGTATGCTGGTCTTAAGTGTTCCGCTGACAATTGTTACGCTTCTGATGGTGGGGATTATGCTTTCTGCCACAAAGGCCTTTGCCGGCAGGAGCGGGAAATATTTTGTTGCCCAGCAGCAGGAAATCGGCAAGGTAAACGGTTACATTGAAGAGATGATGGAAGGACAGAAGGTGGTCAAAGTGTTCTGTCACGAACAGGAGAGCATAGAGCAGTTTTGCAGGCTGAATGAGGATTTATACGTGAGCGCCAGCCAGGCAAATAAGTTTGCGAATATGTTAGGTCCTGTAACCATGCAGCTTGGAAACGTGAGCTATGTCATCTGCGCCATGGCAGGAGGAATCCTTGCTCTGAACGGTGTGGGAGGTTTTACTCTGGGAGGGCTGGCAAGCTTTCTTACATTTAACAGGAGCTTCAACATGCCGATCAGCCAGGTAAGCCAGCAGCTCAACAGCGTAGTTATGGCAATGGCAGGTGCAAAGCGTGTATTTGCCATGATGGATGAACAGCCGGAGGTGGATGAAGGGTATGTGACATTGGTAAATGCCAGAAAAGATAAGGGTATGCTGCAGGAATCGGAACAGCGTACAGGGCTTTGGGCATGGAAACACCATCATCAACAGGAGGGTACCACAGATTATGTGGAGCTTACCGGGGATGTGGTGTTTGACGACGTGGATTTTGGGTATTGTGCAGAGAAAATTGTGCTCCATAATGTGAAAATGTTTGCCAATGCAGGACAGAAAATTGCATTTGTGGGATCTACCGGGGCAGGCAAGACTACGATAACCAATCTGATTAATCGCTTTTATGATATCCAGGACGGAAAAATCCGTTACGATGGAATTAATATCAATAAAATAAAAAAAGCAGACCTGCGCCGTTCTCTTGGGATTGTACTGCAGGATACCCATTTGTTTACCGATACGGTAATGGAAAATATCCGTTATGGTAAATTGGACGCCTCGGATGAGGAGGTTGCGGAAGCTGCGAAACTTGCCAATGCAGACGGTTTTATCCGCAGGCTGCCCAAAGGGTATCAGACGATGCTTACTGGAGACGGGGCAAATTTGAGTCAGGGGCAGAGGCAGCTTCTTGCCATCGCCAGAGCCGCGATTGCAGATCCGCCGGTACTGATACTGGATGAGGCAACCAGTTCCATTGATACCAGAACAGAGCGTCTGGTGCAGGATGGCATGGATAAACTGATGAAGGGAAGAACCACCTTTGTGATTGCCCATCGTCTGTCTACAGTGCGAAACAGTGACTGTATCATGGTATTGGAACAGGGCAGGATTGTCGAACGAGGCACCCATGAGGAACTGATGGAAGAGCAGGGCAGGTATTATCAGCTCTATACAGGAAGAGTACTAGGCTAAGGAGGAATTTATTGTGAAACAGATGGAAAACGAAAGAAAAACACGGATAACTGTTATAGGAGCGCTGCTGCTGCCGGTGATTATAATAGGTATTGCTTCAATGATCGTGCTGCAGCTTATGGAAAAGGGATCGTTGACAGTATTCGGCGGTACGATAGGTATATTTATAATGATGGTAATTGCGGCAGGTGTGTTATCTGTGCTGGCAAAACGTCTGACAGATGGGATTCAGGACTTTACAAATAATCTGGATCAGGTCGCTGATGAGAAACTGGCTGTGAAAGAGAAAAATATCACGGAGCGGGAAAATGAGCTGGGAGAAATCCTGCGTTCCATGAACTGTATGGCAGGCAGCCTTGCATCTGTAGTTACTGGAGTGAAACAGGCTTCTGTATCTCTGCGGGAGATTTCGGAAGATTTTACCCAGTCATTCCAGGAGATGGCAGCTTCCGTGGAGCAGGCGGGCAGTGAGATGGACAGTATTGGGGAGAACGCTGATTCTCAGGCAGAACAGGTCAGAGAATTTCATTCACAGATTATAGACATAAACAGGTCAGTGGATGGAATTCTGGAGCATGCAGAGATTCTTGAAGAGGCAGAAGCTAAGATGCAGGAATACAGTGAAAATGCGGGACGGCTTATGGAAGAACTGGTGGAAATCAGTGCAGCGGAAGGCCAGAAAATGAATGAGATTCAAAAGCAGGCAGAAACAGCCAGTCAGTCCGCTGAACAGGTTCGGGCTGTCGGTGAAATGATTGCAGGAATTTCCGGTCAGGCAAATCTTGCCGCATTGAACGCCAGTATTGAAGCGGCGAGAGCAGGAAAAATGGGCGGAGGATTTGCGTCTGTGGCAGATGACATACGCACATTTGCAGATCAGTCCCGAGAGGCGGCAGAAAAAATTAGTGTCATTGTGGAGGAACTGACAGAAAAGGCTGGCGCGGATACAGAGGTTAGCAAAAAAGCAGCAGAAGCTTATGAGAAGCAGGAAGAGAAGATTTTGCAAGTGAAGGAGATGTTTGCATCTCTGCATCAGGAACTGCAACAGATAAGCGCTGCTGCCGGAGGAATGGCTGAACAGGCGGCAAAAATGAAAGGTTCTGAGGAAATTTTTGACACTGATATTGTGACACTGCCGGAGCCTGTACAGGAAAAGAGCATCCCAGAAGGGCAGATCGATCATATCGGTAATTTTAAAATCACAGATTTTCGTAAATAAAACAATAATAAAACAATAATTCAGCTTTCTTATTTTTGGGTACAGATTTGCAGCAGAGCATAGCAGGTCTTCGCACTGTTCTGGCATTTCAACCTGCGGACAATAAGAAAGCTGAATTATTATGATATTACTCCGGCGGTTAAATGTCGATATTTAACCGCCGGAGTAAATAGATGCAACATTTTAGAAGAAATTGGACTCTTATAGGATGAAATGCATTTCAAGGGAGGTTGAGGACATATGGAAGAGTTTATGAAGTATTATGAAAAAGTCTATCCGCAGATGTACCGAACCGCTTTATACTATATGAGGAACTGCCAGGAAGCGGAGGACGCTGTGCAGGATGCGGTACTGACAGCATATGAGAAATTTTATCAGTTAAAGGACAGGGAAAAGTTCTCTCCCTGGATTATGCAGATTTTGGTAAATCGGTGCCGGAGGAGAATGAAAAGCTGGTTTCGCAGAGAAGAAGATATTCAGAATATTTCTATATCTGGGGAAGGCGTACTGTCCCAGGAAACAGATTATGCCATGGCAGCAGCGGTGAAACAGGTATTTTGGGAACTGAAAGAGGAAGAACGTCTGATTGTGGCCTTGTCGGTTTTCGGCGGCTATACCAGTCGGGAAATTGCTGAAATTATGAGGCAGAATCACAGTACCGTCCGTTCCAGATATCGGAGGGCACTTCAAAAAATGAGAAAGAGACTGGAGGTGTGATGATGCGAATGAATGATAGGGAAAAGAAATGGGAAGAAACGGATATCAGGAATTTACTGGAGGAGAGCGCCAGTGACCAGCAGATTCCTCAGAGCCTGCTTCCGCATCAGATGGAAGAGCGGCTGAGACAGCAGACCACTGGCCAGAAGGAAGAGCAAGAAGAGCTTTACCATAGAAAAGAGACAAAACTGGAAGAAGGAAGGAAGAGAAATAAATATCTTGGCTGGTGGTGCGGTACTTTTGCGGCAGCGGCATGTATGGCGGTTGCGCTGTTTGCAGTGGGACGCAATCTGGACTGGAATCTGGAATTTTCAGGAGATACATGTCCGGAAACGGCGCAGAGTGGGGAAGAAGATGCTGTGGCAATATCCGAGGAAGGAACCACTTATCAGAAGCTGTATCAGAACTTTGACAAGGTCTGGGCAGAACAGGAGAAGCTTGATCTGGAGCGGAAAGAATACGCCGTGGCTGAAGACGCAGACGCAGCTGCAGCTGCGGGGGAAGCGGATACAGGTTCTGATGGAGAAACGGCGGATGCTGCGGCAGATATGGCAGGGAGTGCAGAAAATAATAGCGAAGACTACGGAAAGACCAACCAACAGGAAGAGTCTGTAGAAGAGGCAGATATTATTAAGAATGACGGCAGGTATTTGTATCAGGCAATTTACCAGAAAAGCAAAGAAAGCTATACAGTGAGAATTGCAGATACCAAAGATGGCTTGACTGAAACCGCAAGAGTGGGAGACTTTGATGAGATTGACGATATTTATGTCTGGGAAGATAAGCTGATTGTTTTAGAACCGGGATGGGCAGAAAATTCCCAAGAACCAAAGGAGGAGCAGACGGAATATCTCTATGAGGATAACGGTGAAAGCGGTTTTATTCAAATCCTAAAAAATAAAATCGAAAATGTTTTTCGTGCAGCCAGTACAGAAGATCTGGATCTGACAGATGTGATTTCAGGATATGCGTTCTGCCGCATTTATATTTACGATATAACGGACCGCTGCAACCCTCAGGAATATCATACTTTTACGGTAAAGGGGAATTATATGGAATCCAGGATCTCAGACGGATATCTGTATTTCTTTGCCTCCTGTAGTACCAGCAGGCCGGGAAGACCGGAAAACCTAGGGACTTATGTCCCAATGCTGGACGGTGAGCCAATGGCGGAAGAAAAGATTACGCTTCCAGAAGGTTCAAACGCTGCGTCTTATCTTGTGATGGCGTCTGTCGATCTGGAGCGGCCGGATTCATTTGTGGACACCAGGGCTCTGGTAACTTCTGCGGATAGATTCTATGTAAGCCAGAGCAGTATCTATGTGACAGACAGCCAGTATCTCTCCTATGGCAGAAAGGGGGAACATACGGACAGCACCAAAATATACCGTTATTCTTACAAAGATGGAAGAATGAGCAAGGAGGCAGAGGGAAGCGTAAAAGGAACGCTGCGTGATGATATGGCAATGAATGAGTATCAAGATTATCTGCGTATGGTTACTACGGTCGAGAGTAGTGATGGCGAAGAAGTCATAGATGATATCAGCGGAGAAATTATCGGCTATGATACATCAGATGTTTCGACTACCAACAGCCTCTATGTGCTGGACCAGAATCTTCAGGTGGCAGGCAAGATTGAGGATCTTGCCAAAGGAGAACGGATATATTCGGCAAGATTTATGGGTGACGCAGGTTATTTTGTCACTTTTCGGGAGACGGATCCCCTGTTTTCCGCAGATCTGTCTAATCCGCGGCAGCCCCAAATTTTAGGAGAACTTAAGATCAGTGGATTTTCAGAATACCTGCATTTTTATTCCAAAGATCTGCTTCTTGGCATTGGCATGGAGGCGGATGAGAATACTGGAGAAACCCGTGGAATGAAGATATCCATGTTTGATATCTCCAATCCGGCAGATGTGAGAGAACAGTCGAAAATAAATCTGCCGGAATATGATTATTCAGATGCGCTGTATAATTACAAGGCGGTTCTGATTGATCCGCAGAAGAATCTTTTTGGGTTTTCCGCAGAAGGATATGGAGATAATTATGAACAAGCGTATCTGCTCTTCACATATGAAAATGGTGAGTTCCGGCAGATTTTGAAAATTGACTGCAGTGATGAAGAATACTGGGGAGGCTGGACGCTGCGGGGAACTTATATCAAAGACCGGTTTTTCCTGCTGGCGCAGGATGGAAGAATTGAGGAATACAGCCTGACAGATAAAAACCGTGTCAGAGGACTCGAACCTTAGGGCGATTTGAAAATAAAAATACCAGGCATAAATTCGTTCAAGACCTCGCGGACGAATTTATGTTGGTACAGTGAAAAATAGTTTCTGACACGTTAACGTTGCTATTTATCTGCTGTACGAGTGCGGCAACCCCTTTTGGGCACGGAATCTATTCGTAAAAACAATACCAAAAAAGCTATAAAGCATCCGTATGTAATGCTTTATAGCTTTTTTTCGAGCAGATAACGGGAGTCGAACCCGCCTTTCCAGCTTGGGAAGCTGGTGTTCTACCGATGAACCATATCTGCATGTTTTTATTATAGCAAATCTGAAAAAAAATGCAAGACTGAATTTCGTGAAACAAAAGGTGTGAAGTTTTGGCAGTTTGTTGAGACTATAAACTTTTTTACAGGTTCAGTTTTGTGCAATAGTGTGAAGCAATATGGAAGGAAATAATTAAAATGCTCGAAAATGCCAAATTTTTAATCGAAAATGATAACAAATTTTTCTATGATAATTGTATAATATTAATACGAAAGGTTAAGTTTGTGTTTTCGACATTTTGCATGAGACTGGCCAAAAAGAAGGGATGAAAGGGATGAAAAAGATGAAAACCAAAGGCAAACGGCTGTTTTCGCTGGCTTTGGCGCTGGCTTTGGCGCTTACTTCTGTCAGTATTCCATCACAGACAGCGGAAGCGGCAAAAACAGTAAAGGTAAAAAAGATTCAGATTACAAAGCCAAAAAAGAAAAGCGTAACCATCAAGAAAGGCAAATCGCTTCAACTGAAAATAAAGGTTACGCCCAAAAATGCAAACAATAAAAAGGTGAAGTACAAAACAAGCAACCGGAAGATTGCGAGAGTGACCAGTAAAGGTAAAATCAAGGCAATTAAGAACGGGAATGCCAAGATTACCATAACTGCGAAAGATGGAAGCAGAAAAAAAGCTGTCCTTAAGGTAAAAGTTGTGACGCCTGTAAGTAAGGTGAAACTAAGCGCTTCAACACGCACTCTGACAGTGGGACAGTCTGTTACATTAAAAGCGGCAGTGTCACCTGCCAGTGCTTCGAAAAAGACCATGAAGTGGACTACTTCCAATAAAAATGTTGTCACGGTGACTTCCAAAGGCGTGGTAAAAGGAGTGGGGGCAGGAACAGCTGTGATTACAGCAACGGCAGCGGATGGAAGTAAGAAAAAAGCAAGCTGCAAGGTAACGGTGAAAGCGGCGGCTCAAACCCCAGATACGCCGAATCCACCAGAAAACCCGGATACGCCGAATCCGCCGGAAGATCCGGATAATCCGAAACCACCGGAAGGTCCGGATGATCCCAAACCTCCTGTAACAGCAGTGACTCTTGAAAAAATTGAAGTTACAAAGCAGCCTGGTCAGACTGGTTACTGGGTAGGAGAAACATTTAATCCGTCGGGAATGGAAGTGACAGCTGTTTATTCTGACAAGAAAGAAAAGGTATTGGATACGGCAGCCTATACGATTACTCCCAGTACGGATACACCGCTTACACTTCAGGATAAAGAAGTGGTTATTTCTTATGAGGAGGGCGGCATTACCAAGACAGCTTCCGTAGAGATTATGGTTACGGAAGAGCCGGCAGTATCTCTTAGCAGCATTGAAATTACAAAACAGCCTGATAAAACAGATTATCGCGAAGGAGAGCGGTTCGATCCGTCAGGAATGGAAGTGACGGCTGTTTATTCAGATGGCAGCAGAAAGACTGTGGAAGAAGATGCTTGCAGTTTTGAGCCGGACCGGGCATTGACTCTTGATGACAAAGAAGTGACGGTGACTTATCAGGAGTTTGGAAGACCGAAGACAGCAGTGCTGCCTATTACGGTGGCAGAGAGACCGAAGGTAGCTTTAAAGAGCATCGAAATCACAAAGCAGCCCAATAAGACAGAGTATTGGGAAGGAGAAACATTTGATTCCGACGGTATGAGGATTACGGCTGTTTACGCAGACGGCACAGAGATGGGAATAGGCGGGGACGTCTGCAGCATTGAGCCGGACAGACCGTTGACCGTCAGCGACAGAGAAGTGACAGTTACGTATAAAGACGGAGATGTGAGCCTGTCACAGAAGATCAGTATCACGGTACGGAAACTTGTCCTTAAGAAGATTGAAGTTACAACAATGCCTTCTAAGACTACATATGATGAGGGAGATGTTTTTGATAAGACGGGCATGGTGGTGACAGCCACATATGCGAACGGCGATACGAAAATCATAACAGGCTATACCTGCAGTGAAGGTCCTCTGGACCCTGCAGACCAGGTGATTGAGATTGCCTATACGGAAAATGGAATTACCAAAAAGACAGCTATTGATATTGTGGTGGCTGCAAAAATTAAACTCACCGGCATTACCTGTGAATTAAAGAATACCGAGCCGGAGATTGAAGGAACTGTTTTCAGAGAGGAAGACATTGCAGTTACCGCGCATTTTGAAGACGGCACATCAAAAGCGGTGAGTATTTCAAAATGTGAAGTGAGTCCCTCTGCGTTTACACTGGAGACTACCTCAGCAACGGTATACTATACGTATGGAACCCGCAGGAAATCCTGTAAAGTTACAGGTTTTACGGTAAAACCATACCGGGAACGTTATACGTTTGAAGATAAAGACACGGTGGGAACAATTGTAAAACATAATGGTACAGGAGAAAATCTGCCAGTGGAGGCTGATATGGCGGAAGTGAACCTGGACTTTGCAGAAGGGCTCAGCGGAAATGCATTGAAGATGGATGGTACGTATGGAATCCGTCTTGATAAGATTGCGGGTACAGAGTCCCAGAGTTACAGTATTTCTATGTGGGTAAAACCAGATGCCAAATTTAAGGAAAATGTAGCGCTGCTTATTTCTACTGCCAATGGATTTGGACTTGGCACAAATACGCAAAACTGGTGTGCACTGGCAGGAAGGAATGCCGAAGGAGGACTTAAATTCTGGTCCAGAGGAACTTCGGGCTTAGATTTGTACACTGCGGCTGAAGGCAGCATTCCGATCGGAGAGAACGCGGAATGGTCTCATATTGCACTGGTAGTGGATGGAACCATGACAGCAGAAGGCACACCTCCGGCAGAAGGTTCCAAGAAGGCTCTGGGTACCTTATATATCAACGGCAGAAAAGCTGGTTCTGGAAATGTTCAGAATGAAAAAGGACCGGATATGAAGACTTATCTGGGTGTAACCGGATGGGAATGGGATGGATATTTTTCCGGCATGGTGGATGAACTTGTCTTTACGAACGAGGTATTTACGCCGGAGGATGTGGAAGGATATTATCTGGAACAGTATGCAGATAAATTATCTAAGATTACAGAAGTAACTGCCAGTACAGAGGCAGACATTGAAATTGAGTATGGAACCAGCCTGGCAGATGTAAAACGTGTGCTGGCAGAAAAAGTTACCCTGTCAGGTACCGACGGCAGCAAACAATTCTCATTTGAGAATACAGCGGATATCTGGACACTGGAAAATTATACAGTAACAGCCAAAGGAGAAATTACTGCTAAGGCTAAGGTGGAGGCGCCTGTTGGCTATGCGTTCACTTTAGAGAACGGCAAAGTATCCATATGGAAACAGGCAGCAGTCAAAATAACGGTTAAAAATCCTGAGATGATCACTCAGGTAACGCCTTCAGAGAATCAAATAGAAGTGCTTTATGGAACCACAGAAGCACAGATTAAGGAAAAACTGGCGGCATTGATTTTTGAGGTTACCACAGAGCATGGCAGCCAATATTCTATTAAAAATGGAGGCTCACTGTGGTCTTTAACAGAGACAGAAACTGGCTATACG
This sequence comes from Lachnospiraceae bacterium, assembly GCA_910575075.1. Taxonomy (GTDB): domain Bacteria; phylum Bacillota; class Clostridia; order Lachnospirales; family Lachnospiraceae; genus Petralouisia. Next base: position 142,771 of record CAJTCY010000007.1, on the reverse strand, counting down.
GCAACTGCCACACTGCCCAGGGCAGACGCAGGTTTTGAGTATGCAGAAGGAAAATCCAAAGTCACTGTCCAGATTACAGTAAAACAGCCTGGTATCATTACGGGTCTGTCAGCTGATAAAACGGAGATTTCTGTGCCATACAATTCTACTGCCGGGTATGTGCAGGGAGAGCTGGCAAAATTAAAGATTACGGCAGCAGTTTCCAGCGGCGCCGCTCCGGTTGTTGCCAATAAAGCAGAACTTTGGACGATTGCGGAGTATAATCCGGAAGCGGCAGGAGAGTATACGGCAACCGCTAAGATCACAGCTCCGCTGGGCTATAAATTTGCAGAAGAGACGGAGAACGTAGATATCATAACGGTCAAGGTCAAGGTAGCTGAGAAGAGTGATCAGAAGAAACTGGTTAGTATTGACATTTCTACACAGCCAGATAGAACGAGATATATCCAGGGACATACGTTTGACAAAACTGGTATGGTTGTGGAGGCAGTTTATGCAAATGGAACAAGAGAGAATGTAACAGAGAACGTTGTCATTGCGGATGAGACGAAGCCATTAGAGCTGACAGATACTTTTGTAAAAATCAGTTATACGGAGGCGGACGAGACAGAGGCATCCGGTGAGATTACGGTAAACCAGGACTGCAGCATTTCTGTTGTTGAATTGAAAGACGGTGCATCTGTATATTACAGCTTTGACGAGACATTAGCAGATAAACAGACAGAAGGCAAGACAGCAAAGCTGGTGGATAATAGAAGCCTTGCAGATAATGCAAACCTTGAGCCGGTTTATGCAGATGGCGTCAAGGGGAATGGTATTTTATTAAACGGTACGGACAAGGAGACCGCTTTGGAACTGAATGCCAGTGTACCATCCAGTAAAAAAGATTTTACCATCAATATGTGGGTGCAGCCGAAATCATTAGATAAACAATGGGCGATAATTTTGTCAGGCGGAAACGTGCAGTGGAGCAAGGAACTTGTTTTCTATGCAAATCCAAGTACGGCAGCAGTGAATACCATTAACATACAAAATGGAGCAGATCCGGATGCTAACTTTAATAATTTACTGTTTAAAGACCAGTGGATTATGCTTACCTGTGCCAATAGTAAAGACAAGATGGAAGTATACGCCAACGGCAAAAAAATTGGCGACGCCTCAAGTGTAAAAAATGGAATCACCAGATTATTCTTAGGAGGAGGATGGTGGGATCCTTTCCACGGCGTGTTCGATGAGTTCAGTATGTATGACTGCACGCTGACAGGGGAAGAAGTGGCAGAGCTCTATCATCATGTGCCATGGAATATTGAGAAGATAGAATATGAAGAGGAATTGACAGTTACCAAGAAAAACGCATCAGAAGCAGCTGTGAAAGCAGAATTGGCAAGACTGCCTCTCCGTGCGGTAATGAGAAATGGAGAAACGCCCAGTCTCACCAGTGATGAAAACTGGACTCTGACGGGAACGCAGGCAGAGGGCTATACCGCAGTTAAGGAGCTGCAGCTTCCCCAGGGATATGCTATGCCGGACGGTGCCAAGAAAGTTGTTCTGACAGTGAAGGTGGGCATCAGGAGCGGAGAGCTGACAGGGCTTGAAGTGACACCTCCCACCAAGCTTAACTATCTTGAGGGTGATGTTTTTGATAAAACCGGTATGGCAGTGAGAGCAGTGTACACGGAAGAGGGAGCAGAACCCACATACAAAGATGTGACAAAGCTGGTTACATTATCAGAAAATGGAAAGCCATTTGAAGCGAATGAACCATTGACAAAAGGAACACACACGGTAACCGTTACTTATACGGAAGGTTCCGACAAACAGGAAAAAGAGATTACAATTGTAGTTCAGACCATTGAAGAGGCTTTGAATGAAGCCAGACTGACACAGTATTCCTTTGAGGATAATTTAAATAACGGAGTAGCAGGCAAAGATTCTGCAAAAATGGTGGCAAACGGTGGATTGACTGACTGGAGCGGCACGCCGGAGTATTGTGAAGGCATTAAAGACAGAGGCATCTTGCTTAACAGCACCAGTACAAAGACAGCGATAGAGCTGGCTCAGACCATGGAGGCAGGCAAGGACTTTACCATTAACTTTTGGGTACAGCCAAAATCCCTGAAGGAAGAATATGCAATGATCCTATATAGCAAGGGCGCTGATAGCGGAACGAAAGAGAAAGAGCTTGTTCTTTATGCAGATCCGAAAAAGGTTTCTAATTCTATCAGCATTCAAACTGGCACTGGCGGTGAAGTAATTCTTGAGAACCAGCTTTTTGAGAACCGCTGGACCATGCTTACCTGGGTGAATGCCCAAGATGAAATGAAATTGTATGTAGATGGCAAAGAGGCTGGAATCGGAGTTGTGGCAAAAGAGGGATTGACCCGGTTATTCTTAGGAGGCGGTAAGTGGACGGCATTCCATGGAATATTTGACGAGGTCAGCATTTACAACCGCACGCTGCAGGACAAAGAAGTGGAATATCTGTATAATCTTGTTCCTTCCATTATTTCAGAGGTATCTGTCAGCCAGAAGGAATTGATGTTCCTGTTGGATGATGTAAAGAGCAATACAGGTAAGATCAAAGAGGCGTTGAGTAAGCTTGATATCAGCGTTTCCATGAAACATGGAGAAAAGTGCGAATTTAAGAATGACGCCGTTTGGAATGTACCAGAGATAAAGGGGGCAGGTTCTTATACTGCGACCAAGACGCTGACACTTCCGGAAGGTTATGTGGTCAATGGTTCTGAGAGCGCAAGGACGATCACCTTGTCAGTCACACTGGCAGTAAAAGACGCAGCGCTCAATGGCCTGGAGATTGCGGTACAGCCGAACAAGCGTGCATATCTTGTCGGTGAAACATTTGATCCGGCCGGAATGGTGGTGAAAGCAAAGTATACGGGAAATTCGGGAAATTCAGAACAGGATGTGACAGATAAGGTTACCATTGCAGACGCTGAAAAGGCATTGACGGCAGCGGACAATAAAGTTACCGTCAGCTATGAGGAAGGCGGCATAACCAAGACAGCCCAGGTGGATATAAACGTATATACTGCTGCTCAGCCAGAATCTATTTATGCAGCAAGGACGGCATATTATACGTTCGATGACACATTAGATAATGCTCAGACTGCAAGCGAGCCGGCGAAGGTAGTGAAAAAAGAAAATCCTGATAACGTTGGAAATCTGATTCCCAGCGATACGGCGGTGCAGTATGAGAAGGGAATCAATGGAAATGGTGTTTGGCTGAACAGGCCAAACACACCGACCATTCTGGAGCTTGGCGGGGCAATACCTTCCGGCAAAAAGGATTTCACCATCAATATGTGGGTACAGCCCAAAGAAGTAATAGATGCTTATACTGTCATGCTCTTTGGCGGAGACACAGCGGCCAATATCGGGCTTGCTCTTTATGGATCAAGAGGGGGTGCGAAACTGGGCACGGTTTACGGGGTAAGCGGCGCAAAGGATACTGTGACAGGTTTTGATAATCAGATAGCAGCAGGGAAATGGTTCATGTATACGTGGAGCAGCAGTGGGAATAAAATGGAATTCTATGTGAACGGGACCAAAGTCGGAGAAGGACCGTCTGTAGAAAAAGCAGTTACCAGGCTTTTCTTGGGAGGAAGCTGGTGGGGAGATTACTTCCAGGGCGTCTATGACGAAGTCAGTATCTTTAACCGCTCATTGACGGCAGCGGAGGTGGATTATCTTCATGGAACAGTACCATGGACGATTGACAGCATATCGGTAAGTGAGAATGAACTGGCCTTTGGAAATACTGCCACAGAAGCGGATGTTAAGAAAAAATTGAGTGAACTGGCAATCAGTGCTTCCATGAAAAATGGAAATGCACCTCAATTTAAGAATGACAGCAATTGGGTACTGACACCGGAATTTAAAGGTGCAGGTGCTTATAAGGCAACAAAAGAGCTGACGCTTACTGGTCCGTATGTCATGTCTGACAATGCGAAGACGTATACAGTATCGGTAGATGTGAAGGTAAAAGATGCATCCGTAAGTGAGATTGCAATTGTAAATTTACCAGGAAAACATGAATTTGTGGTTGGAGATGTATTTGACGGAAAAGTTTTTCAAAATTCAGGAATGGTGATCCAGGCAAAGTATACGAATGGTGAGACGAAAGACGTTTCCAAAGAAGTTACTTTTTCCAAGGCAGGGGAGCCTCTGGCAGAAACGGACCAGAACATAACTGTCACCTACACAGAAGGGAACGATACATTTACCAAAGAGATACCTATTAAGGTATACAGGGCAGACCAGCCGGAATCTATGTATGCGTCAAGGACAGCATATTATACCTTTGACGGCGCAGGCGAAGAGAGGCTTAAGAATGAAATGACCGGAGGCAGTGCTGTTGAAGAAGGATTAGGCGGAAAGACAGTCAATGGTTTGTCTTATGAAGAGACAGGAGTGAGCGGCAAAGCATTTAAAATTGGTTCCAGTGACAGTATTGGATTGCGGTTAGAAGACGGTGCGATTTCAAAAGCAAACTATACAATTTCCATGTGGGTTAAGGCTAAAGAGCTGCCAGCGACAAAATATGCATGTACGATTTATTCACCGTCCACTACGGGGAAGGAACTGTTCTGGTATGGTCCGTTTGGAGATGCTAACAAGTTTGCGGTTCGGACAGAAGTTGGAGGCAGGCTTGAGTTTGTAATGGATTCCGTATTGGAGTTAGAAAGGTGGAGAATGCTTACGCTAGTGGTAGAAGCGGGAAAACCGAGCTTTTATGTGAATGACCAAAAGATTGATACGGGAAATGCTACCTTAGGAGAGGTTTATAACGGCATCAACGATGCAAAAATGTATCTTGGCATAGGTCCATATAACTGGGATCCCACGTTTGTCGGTTCTTATGATGAAATTAGTTTATTTAACGATAAAGCATTGACAGCAGACCAAGTAAAGTGTTTATATGATAAATTTGCCTCCTCAGCCAATGCAGGATAATGAATGAAACAGCAGTGATAACAAAATGATTTTGTGAAATGCCGGAGAGATGATTCTCTCCGGTGTTTCTGTGTCAGAAGTAAAATAGAATTGGGGAAGGGGAAAAATTTGTAAAATTTATAGAAAGTCAGATTGGAATATAGATTTATAAAGCCTTATGTGGTAATATATAAGTTACTGTATTAAGGCTTTTTTCTTAGGAAAATAATATTCGGTTTCATGCAAGGAGAACCTGCAACGAGAGGTATGAGAGGAACATAACACCTCTGATTGGAGACCGCTAGGAACCTCTACGTCTATTTGGCGGACAAAGAAAAAGAAAGTGCAGTGTGTTGAAAAAATGCTTAAAAGCATTTAAAATTGGTGTACCAATTGGTGTAGTAAAAATACAGAGAAAGGCGAAAAACCTTTAAATATAAGGATTTTCGGACAGGTATAATAAATTATGAAACTAGGAATCGTAGGTTTACCGAATGTAGGAAAAAGTACGTTATTTAATTCACTGACAAAGGCAGGGGCAGAGTCTGCAAATTATCCATTCTGTACGATTGATCCCAATGTGGGAATTGTGACAGTGCCCGATGAACGTTTGAAGAAGCTGGGAGATTTGTACCAGTCTAAGAAGGTGACGCCGGCAGTGATTGAGTTTGTAGATATTGCCGGACTGGTGAAGGGAGCCAGCAAAGGAGAAGGGCTGGGCAATCAGTTTCTGTCCAATATCCGTGAGGTGGACGCTATTGTCCATGTCGTGCGCTGTTTTGAAGACAGTAATATTGTCCATGTGGATGGAAGTATTAATCCGGTTCGGGATATCGAGACGATTAATCTGGAATTGATTTTTTCAGATATCGAGATTTTGGAACGGAGGATTGCCAAGACCAGCAAGGGAGCCAGAATGGACAAGACTCAGGCCAAAGAATTGAAGCTGCTGGAGCGGGTAAAGGCGCACCTGGAGGACGGCAGGCTTGCCAAGACGTTTGAACTGGAAGACGAGGATGAGGAAAATTGGTTTAAAGAATATAATCTGCTTACGGCAAAACCTGTGATCTATGCAGCGAATGTGGCTGAAGAGGATTTGGCAGACGACGGGGCGGAGAATGCATTTGTCCAGGAAGTGCGCAAAAATGCGGCAGAAGAACACTGCGAGGTGTTTGTGATCTGTGCCCAGATTGAACAGGAGATTGCAGAATTGGACGAAGAAGAGAAAGCTATGTTTTTGGAAGAACTGGGCTTGAAGGAATCTGGGCTGGAAAAACTGATTAAGGCAAGCTACAGTTTACTGGGGCTTATCAGCTATCTGACGTCAGGAGAGGATGAGACTCGCGCCTGGACGATCAAAAAAGGAACGAAAGCGCCTCAGGCGGCAGGAAAAATCCATTCAGATTTTGAACGCGGCTTTATCCGCGCCGAAGTGGTGAATTATCAGGATTTATTGGATTGCGGCTCTCTGGCGGCAGCCAAGGAAAAAGGTTTGGTAGGGCTGGAAGGAAAAGAATACATTGTAAAAGACGGAGATGTGATTCTCTTCCGGTTTAACGTATAATTCTCTGTATAACTCGGCTGTAAGGAGTTACACAGAGGAACTCTTTACAGAAAGGAATTGTATAGAATGAAAGCAGAAAACAAAGCATTTTACCGTTCATTGGCGTCATTAGTTATTCCAATTACCATACAGAATTTTATCACGAATGCGGTGAATTCCGCAGACGTATTTATGCTGGGATATGTAGGACAGACAGAATTGTCGGCAGTATCTTTAGCCAACCAGTTTCAGTTTCTTTTGTCGGGATTTTTCTTCGGCATTTCTTCTGGAGTTGTCATGCTTGCCTCTCAGTATTGGGGGAAGAAGGATACCAATTCTATTCAGGCAGTTATGGGAATTGCCACCAAGATTGCCTTCGCCATTACATTTATTCTGGCGTTGGGAGCCGTGGTCATGCCGGAGACATTGATGCGGATTTATACCAATGATGAGACTTTGGTTGCTATTGGCGCTTCCTATCTGTCTATTGTAGGTGTGTCTTATGTGTGCATGAGCTTTTCCCAGGTCTATCATTGTACCCTGCGGAGTATGGAACGCGCTCAGTTGAGTACGGTAATCAGCTCCATTGCGTTGGTTCTGAATGTTATCTTGAATGCAGTGTTTATTTTCGGTATCGGCGGAGCGCCCAGGCTGGGAGTTATCGGCGTCGCCATCGGCACAACGGCAGCACGTGTGACAGAGCTGGCTCTGTGCCTTGCGGATGCAGTGCGGGGCAAACTATTCCGCTTGGATTTGAAAATTATGTTTGGCAGGCATAAGCTGTTATTTGCCGATTTCTGCAAATATTCTGTGCCCGCATTGATCAATGATTTTGCCTGGACCTTTGCATTTTCCACCTATTCTATTATTATGGGGCATATGAATGCAGATGTGGTGGCGGCAAGTTCTGTGGCCACTACGGTCCGGAATTTGTGTACCATTTTGTGTTTTGCCCTTGGTTCGGGGGCCTCTGTGCTTCTGGGTATTAAGATCGGCGAGGGCAAATTGGAAGAGGCCAAGCGGGACGCTAAAAAATCCTGTCAGGTAACCCTCGCCATAGGAATTGCGACGGGCGTGGTGATTCTGCTGCTGCGTCCAGTGGTATTTCTGTGTTTTTCCCTGACAGAGCGGGCGGCAGGTTATTTGGACTTTATGCTGTGGATCAGCGCCTATTATGTGGTGGGGCAGGCAATGAATACCTTGCTGATCGCAGGGATTTTCCGTGCAGGAGGAGATTCCAGGTTCGGCATGATATGCGATATTATTGTCATGTGGTTTGTCAGCGTGCCTTTGGGCTTCTTAAGCGCGTTTGTGTGGAAGCTGCCGCCTATGGCAGTGTACTTTATTTTATGTCTGGATGAATTCTGGAAAATTCCAGTGGTGTATGTCCATTATAAGAAATTTGGATGGCTCAAAGATATTACCAGGGAACTGGGGTAAAAGAAACGAAAATAAGATTACATGTTCAGGAGGAAATGGCTATGAGCGAAGAGAGGAACCGGGATTGGTGGAAGAAAGCTGTGATATACCAGATTTATCCCAGAAGCTTTCAGGACAGCAATGGGGATGGAATCGGGGATTTGAAGGGGATTATACAGAGATTGGACTATCTGCAGGAATTGGGCATTGATGCAGTCTGGCTGTCTCCGGTCTATCAGTCTCCCCAGGATGACAATGGATATGATATATCTGATTATCAGGATATTGATCCGATATTTGGAACTTTGGAGGATATGGAAACACTGATTCAGGAGGCAAAGAAGCACAACATAAGAATTATCATGGATCTGGTATTGAATCACTCTTCCGATGAGCACCGCTGGTTCAAAGAGGCGAAAAAGAGCCGGGAAAATCCATATCATGATTACTATGTCTGGCGGGACGGAGAGGAAGGGACGCCGCCCAACGATTTGCGCGGATGTTTTGGCGGCTCTGCATGGGAATGGGTTCCGGAACTGGGACAATATTATTTCCATCAGTTTTCCGTCAAACAGCCTGATTTGAACTGGGAAAATCCTAAGGTCCGCCAGGAAATTTATCAGATGATAAATTGGTGGATTGACAAAGGAATCGGGGGATTCCGTCTGGATGTAATAGACAGAATTGCCAAAGAACCGGATAAAAAAATTACAGATAATGGTCCAAGGCTTCATGAATTTATCCGGGAAATGAGCAGAGAGACGTTCCAGAAAGCGGAATTGATTACGGTGGGGGAAGCCTGGGGAGCCACGCCGGAAATCGCGAAGCTGTACAGCAATCCAGATGGCAGCGAGTTTTCCATGGTTTTCCAGTTTGAACATATCGAACTGGATCAGCAGGAAGGAAAAGAAAAATGGGATCTGGCGCCTCTGCCATTTTTAAAATTGAAACAGGTACTGGCGCGCTGGCAGAAGGAATTGTATCAATGCGGCTGGAACAGCCTGTTCTGGGACAATCACGACCTGCCTCGTATTGTGTCGCGCTGGGGCGACGACAAGGAATACAGAACAGAGTCAGCAAAAATGCTGGCAGTGTTATTACACGGGATGCAGGGCACGCCTTATATTTACCAGGGAGAAGAACTGGGGATGACGAATGTGGCCTATCCGATAGAAGAGTACCGTGATATAGAGACCTTGAATATGTATCAGGAGCGCCAGGAAAAAGGTTATAAAGAATGTGATATCATGGCTTCTATTTATGCCAAAAGCCGTGATAACGCCCGTACTCCTATGCAGTGGGACAGTACGGCCAGCGCCGGTTTTACAGAGGGTACGCCGTGGATAAAAGTGAATCCTAATTATACGGAAATCAATGCAAAGCAGCAGTTAAAAGACCCGGATTCCGTCTTTGCCTGTTATAAAACATTGATTCAGCTGCGCAAAACGTATGAGGTCTTTGCGGACGGGGCGTTTGAACTGCTTCTGGAAAATGACCCTGAGTTTTTTGCGTACACAAGGGAAAACCAGCAGGAAAAGATTTTCGTGATCTGTAATTTTTACGGGAAAACCTGTGACTGTCCGTTAGAAGAAAACTGGAGAGAAATGAACCTGCTGTACGGCAATTATCAATCAATCGAAATGGAATGTACGTATCAGCCTTATGAGGCGAGGATTTATTATCTGAAAAAATAATTGCAGAATTTAAAAGTAATATAAAATGGATGGGGCTGTCTGAATTTTGACAGTCTCTTTTTTGTCTTGTAGGATTCAGGTGTCAAAAGGTGGTATTATAAATGCTTATTGGCAATTTGCCAGTTTCATTTTATTTCACCACCTTTTGGTACCTGAATCTTTATAAGAAAAAATGTCACGTTAAAGTGTGAAAGTACTTTCCGATAGAATAAAAAAACGAAACTTAACCGTCCTAAGGAACCCCCCCGTGCAGGCACGTTACCCCTTAGGACAAATCCGCACTTCGCACAAGAGGAAACATGTTGTCAATTTATTAGAAAAAGTATAAAAAACTAAATATAAATAAGGTTTTGTTGTGCATTTCCTATAGTTTCTGGGGATGAAAAATAAGCTCTAATGTGCAAAAATGATATTACATTTATATAACCCAGAAGGCTTGTGGATATTCCGTTCCGGAATATTTCCAATGCCTTCCCCTTAAAAGAAAGGAGATTTATTGTGAGGAAAGCACTGAAAAACGGATGGAAACGTGTCTGTTCCGTAATTTTGTCAGCAGCCATGGTTATCACCATGCTTCCGGCAGAATCACAGGCAGCCGTAACCTCATCATCAGCCAATGATGATGGAACTTTCGATAATCCGATGATTTATGCAGATGTACCGGATATCGACATGATACGTGTAGGGGATGCGTATTATATGGTCAGCACGACCATGCATTTATCCCCAGGATGCCCGATTATGAAATCGACAGATTTGGTAAATTGGGAAATTGTCAACTATGTATATGATATCTTGGGCGATACAGACGCCATGAATCTGAGAAATGGCGAGGATATGTATGGAAACGGCCAGTGGGCAGCAAGCCTGAAATATCATAATGATACGTACTATGTAGCTTTTAACAGCAACACCACAGGCAAAGCGTATATCTATTCCACGAATGATATTGAGCGGGGCGCCTGGACTAAGACCACTTTGAACGGTGCGTTTCATGATATGTCGCTGTTTTTTGACGACGATGGCAAAGCGTATGTGCTCTATGGCGGCGGAGCCATTAAGTGTGCAGAGCTGTCAGAGGATCTGAAAACAGTCAATAAAGAATCAGAGAAAGTATTATTTGATGTGACCAAGGACGAAGGGGAGACTCACTTTACCGAAGGGCTGCTGTGTGAAGGAACACATATTATGAAAAAAGACGGTTATTACTATGTGTTTAATATCAGCTGGCCGGCAGGAAAGCCCCGTACGGAAATCTGCCACAGAAGCAAGACATTCCCGGAAGGAGACTGGGAAGGCAAGATTATTTTAGAATCAAATTTTGCAAATAACGGCGTGAATGCCGGTGTGGCGCAGGGCGCAGTGATTGATACTCCCGATGGAAAATGGTACGGCTTTATGTTCCAGGACCATGGAGCGATCGGACGTACCCCGGTATTGACAGACTGTACCTGGAAAGACGGCTGGCCAATGCTGGGCAAGGACGGCGATGGCAAGACCGTAGAAGCGACCATGTCTCTCCCGGTTGTGGGAAGTGATGGAAAAACTCTGGTAAAATCGGATGATTTCTACAACGATGCAGAGCACAGAGTATTTGAGGCAGAGCAGACGGATACCGACACAGCGAAGACATATAATGCAGAGGCAGAAACACCAGAGATGGAGATCGTAGAGCTTGTGCAGAACGGAGATTTCGAGTCAGGAGACGAAGGCTGGGTTGGATTTGAAAAGGGAGAAATCGAGGTAGTATCTGCAGATGATGGAGTGAATAACGGTAAAGTCCTGCGGGTTAAAAACAGAAAGAATTCTTCTTCCAGCGCAATGTATGACCTTACAGGCAAGCTGAAAAAGGGAACTACCTATACGATCAAAGGAAAAATGAAGTACATGACTGGGCCGGATACGAAGAATTTTACGGTGAGATTCCAAAATGGACCGGATTACCAATATCGTCCGGCAGCAGGGAAGATAGATCTGCAAAAAGGCGTTTGGAAAGAGTTTGAACTGACGTATACGGCAGCCGATAATGGAAATTTTGCATTCGGCACCGATAAGAATTATTTCTTTATAGAAGATTCCGCATATGCAAATGACACGACCACGGCTGAGAATCCAGAGCAGTATGGTATGGACTATTATCTGGATGATATTTCTATTACCTATGAGAAGCCGGTGGGAAGTGAAGAAAATCCGGGCGGCGGAGACGAAGATCCTTCTGGTATCGAACTGATTGCCAATGGAGATTTTGAGACGGGAACTGCAGAGGGCTGGGAAATCACGCCGGGAGAAAAAGGCGGCAAGCTGGAAGCAGTAGATACGGAAAAAGCCGGCGGTCAGTACAGTCTGTATGTATCTGAGCGTACGGGAACCGGAACCGGAGCCTGCTATAATTTAAGCGGCAAGATGAGCAAGGGCAAGACCTATACGATTTCCGGAAAACTGAAATATACGGAGGGACCAGCTACGAAAGACTTTCTTGTTTCCCTCCAGCATGGACCGAATTATAACTACCGCCAGAATCTTGTAACCATCAAAGGTAAAAAAGGAGAATGGGTAGAGTTCAGCGGCACTTATATTCCGCGTGATAAGAGTGATGAGTTTACTTTTGATCCAGAAAACGTACATATTTTTATAGAGACAGGATGGACGGCAGAACAGGATCCTGTCAACGACCTGATGAGCTATTATCTGGATGATTTTTCTGTGAAAGCGCCCAGCAATAATATGATTTCCGACGGATCCTTCAAGAATGGCCTCGGAGAATGGGTATCCTTCGGCAAGGTTGAGACTCTGGAAGTGGCGGAAACTGGTTATGATGACAACAGCAGCCTGAAAGTAAGCGGACGTACCGCAGACTGGCAGGGACCGTCTGTGAATTTCACAGGCAGATTGACGCCTGGCAACACGTATACGATTTCTGCTTATGTAAAATATGATGATGCGGAGCCGGCGCAGCAGCAGTTTGCCATAACAATGAAGGAAAATGTAAAGGACGGCGACGATAAGTACCGCCAGATGGCAAATGTAACTGCAAAGTCAGGTGAATGGACCAAGATTACAGGTACCTGGAAGATGCCGGATGACGCTGGGGATTCACATGAAATGTATTTCAATACCCCGGGCGGAGCCACGATGGATTTCTATATAGACAATGTGGTAATGGAGGAACAGGTAAAAGAGGGTGAACCTGCAGAACCGGGAGAACATGATTATAACGGTTCTAATTTGGATCTGGTATGGCAGTGGAACCATAACCCTAACAACAATAACTGGTCTTTGACGGAGCGTGAAGGCTGGCTGAGGCTGAAAACCGGAAGCAAGGCAGGCAGCCTGCTGAATGCAAGGAATACACTGACACAGAGAACCTTCGGACCTGTATGTTCTGGAATGATCCGCATGGACGTCAGCAATATGAAGGACGGAGATGTAGCAGGATTAGCGTCCTTATCATACAATTACGGATATATTGCAGCTAAAAAGACAGAGGGAACCACGAAGCTTGTAATGGTAGACGCGTCTGGCAACAGCAAAGCAGAGAAAGATAATCCTGTTGAAAAAGAAAGCGTAGACTGCGAGAGCAATATTGTATATTTGAAAGAAGATTTTAACTATGCAGGAAATGCAGACGGCTCAGACAAAGATACGGTAACTTTCTATTACAGTTTTGATGGAAAGACCTGGAACAAACTGGGCGAGCCTATGAAAATGAGTTACGAGCTGGTTCACTTCATGGGAAGCAAGTTTGCCATTTTTAACTATACAACGGTCAAGTCCGGCGGTTATGTGGATGTAGATTACTTTAAGGTTTCTGATAAAATTACAGGAACGGAGCAGCCAGCCGGCGCATTGAACGCAGCTATGACAGCAACGCCGGAAGTAAGCGGCGTCGTGGGCGGCGAGTGTGAAGTGAAACTGAACCTGGATGAATTGAAGGCAGGAAACCATACCAGCCTGGAAGCATCTGTTTCCATCCCTGGCATTATGAGCGTGGATGATATAGTTTTCAATACTGCAGCGATCAAAGGACAGGCAAGCTACAAGGTAGAAGGCAGCAGATTGTTCCTGACAGTTAAGGGAAGCGACGTTTCCTTTGCGGCGGCAGACAAATTGTTTGCAACCATAAAACTGAAAGTTAATAATTATGCGGAAGCAGATAAAAATGTGGAAATTAAGGCTGACTATATCAACATTGACAAGGGAGCGGCAGAATATGATGTGACAAATTGTCTGGCGTCTGTATTGCTCAAACATGTGAATACAGAGGCAATCGCTAAGAAACTTGGTTATGGAAATCCTATTTTCACACAGGCATTTGGTGCAGACCCTTATGCCATGGAATACGACGGAAGAGTTTATGTATACATGACGGCAGACGCTTATCAGTATGATGAGAACGGAAAACTGCTGGACAATGATTTTAGTTATATCAATACTTTGCGAGTTGTCTCATCTTCTGACCTGATGAACTGGACGGATCACGGAGAGATTGCGGTAGCAGGTCCCAACGGCGCAGCGAAATGGGCAACAAATTCCTGGGCTCCGGCAATTGCGCATAAGACTATTGACGGCAAGGAGAAATTCTTCCTCTATTTTGCAAACGGCGGTTCTGGAATTGGTGTGCTGGAAGGCGAAAGCCCCTTAGGTCCCTGGAAAGATCCTAATGGGAAAGCATTACTGACTTACGGCTATCCGGAATGCGAGGGTGTCGTATGGTGCTTTGACCCGGCAGTATTGGTAGACGATGACGGAAGTGGATATATCTATTTTGGCGGCGGTGTTCCAGATGGGCAGAACCTGAATCCACAAACCGCGAGAGTTGCCAAATTGACCGACGACATGGTTCAGATTGAAAACCGCGAGTCAAAAATGATTGACGCACCCTGTATGTTTGAGGACAGCGGTATTTTCAAATATAATGGTAAGTATTACTATTCCTATTGCTCAAACTTTACGCCTGCCAATAAGGATGGCTATCCGGGAACAGGAACCATCTGCTACATGGTCAGCGATGATCCGATGGGACCGTTTACTTACGCAGGCGAGATATTCAGTAATCCGAGCGTATGGTTCGGCACCGGCGGCAATAACCATCATGCAACCTTCGTATTTGAAGGAGAGAGCTATTTTATTTATCATGCACAGACCGTGTCTAAGGCAGAGGGCAAGGACAAAGGCTACCGTTCCACGCATATTGATAAGATTGAGATGAGAGCAGACGGTACCATTAAGGATATCAAGGGAACTTATGCAGGCATTCCGCAGCTTCACGAGATGAATCCTTATGAGAGAATCGACGCAGAGACCATTGCCTGGAACGCAGGTGTGAAAGTGGCGCCTTGTCAAGAGCCTGGCAAACTGTATGAGGATTATAATACGGCGCTGACAGATCTTCAGGATAAAGACTGGACTTCTGTAGCACAGTTGAACTTCGGAGAATATGGAGCCGTAGGATTCAAAGTAAATGCGGCGTCCGCTAAGGGAGGAAAAATCGAAGTACGTCTGGACAGTCCGGAAGGAACACTGGCTGGCACGGTAGATGTTCCAGCAACGGGAGGAGAAGATACTTATAAATTAATCGAGTGCGAATTGGACAATATCACTGGAACGAAAAACGTATTCCTGGTATTTCGCGGATCTGAAACGGAAAATATTATGAACGTTGATTATTATGAGTTTGCGGAGATGCCTGTCAAAGATAAACTGGCTGTAAAAATCGGCAAAGCAGAGAAACTTCTTGCCAGCTTAACAGGGTCCGGAAAGGATAGACTGCAGACAGCAGTAAATGCAGCCAAGGCGGTGCTGAACCAGGCAGGAGCAACAGACGCACAGCTGGGAGAAGCTCTGACGAAACTGGAGACAGCAGTCAAAGAGGCCGAGAAACCATATATTGGCCAGATGAATGATAAAATTGCAGAGGCCGAGAAGCTTCTTGCAAAACTTTCAGAGGCAGAAAAGGCAAAACTGCAGACGGCAATCAATGAAGCTAAAGCAGTGCTGGCGAAAGAAGACGCAACCCAGGAAGAAATTGAAGCAGCTCTGGCAAAGCTGGCTCAGTCAGTGACAGCGGCAGAGAATACGATTCCAAAGGAACCCGACAATCCACAGACGCCCGGCAAACCGGCCCTGAATGAAACCTTTACAGACAACAGCGGACAGACGTTCAAAGTGACTGCTTATGGTAAAGATAAGGTTGTGACGGTGACAGGAACGAACAAACAGCTTACAAGTGTAACCATACCAGCTACAGTGACATATAAAAATGAGACCTTTAAGGTAACTGCAATTGCTGATTCAGCCTTTGCAAACCAGCAGGGCTTAAAGAGCGTGGTAATCGGCGCAAACATTACCAGTATCGGAGCCAAGGCATTCTATAATTGTAAGAATCTCACGAAGGTGACCTTCCAGGGAGCATCCGTGAAGACCATTGGCAAGGACGCATTTAAAGGCGTCAGCAAGAAAGTGGTATTTACCATGAAGAAGAAAGCATTTACTTACAAGAATTTGAAATACCAGGTTACCAAATGCACGGCATCTGTAAAACAGGTAGCGGTTACAGGAGCTTCCAAGAAGCTTGCTTCTATAAATATACCGGCTACGGTAAAATATAATGGCATGACCTTTAAGGTAACGGCAGTGAATAAAAAAGCGTTCCGCAAGCAGACGAAGCTTAAGAGCGTTACCATTGGTAAGAACGTAAAGAGCATTGGAAGCGAAGCTTTCAGCGGAGCAAAGAAACTTGCAAAGATTAAGTTCAGCGGCACGGCGCTCAAGACCATCGGCAAGAATGCGTTTAAGAGTATTAAGAAAAATGCTGTGTTCCAGGTGAAGAAATCTAAGAAAACATACTATAAGAAGCTTTTGAAGAAAGCGAAGACAAAGAATTATAAAATGAAATAAGCATCCCCAGGCGCCCCACTTTCTGAAGCGCACGAGACACTCTGGATTAGATTTGCATCCCTTCCAAAATATTAATCTGATCCAGTGGTGTGAGTGCCAGCCTTCAGAATGGGGCGCCTGTTTTTGGGCATGTTAGTACCTGCAATAACCAAATTATTTAAAATTTACAAGAAAAAATATAAAAAACTAAATATAATAAATATTTTCTTGTGCATTTCCTATAGTTTTTGGGGATGAAAAATAGTCTATAATATGCAAAAATTATATTACATTCCTAAAAACCAAGAAGGATTGCGAGGGTTCCTTGTGGAATACTTACAATTCTTCCCCAAAGAGAAAGGAGAACAATTTATTGTGAGGAAAGCACTGAGAAACGGATGGAAACGTGTCTGTTCTGTGATTTTAGCGGCGGCAATGGTCATTACCATGCTTCCGGTAAATACACAGGCAGCCACATCATCATCAGACAATGGTGATGGAACTTTCAGTAATCCGGTCATTTATGCTGATGTACCGGATATTGATATTATACGCGTGGGCGATGCGTATTATATGGTCAGCACGACCATGCATTTATCCCCCGGATGTCCGATCATGAAATCTACGGATCTGGTAAACTGGGAGATCGTAAATTATGTATATGATATTCTGGGCGATACAGACGCCATGAACCTGAGAAATGGTGAGAGCATGTATGGCAACGGGCAGTGGGCGGCCAGCCTGAAATACCATGACGGTACATATTATGTGGCTTTTAACAGCAATACCACAGGTACGGCATATCTCTATACGACAGACGATATCGAGAGAGGCGCCTGGAGTAAGACGACTTTGAACGGTGGATTCCATGACATGTCACTGTTTTTTGATGACGACGGAAAAGCATATGTCCTTTATGGCGGCGGTCAGATTAAATGTGCGGAATTGTCCGCAGATCTGAAAACTGTGAATAAAGATACAGAAAAAGTACTTTTTGATATTAAGACGGAAGATTGGGGAGACGAAAATATTGGAACCGGTCTTGCAGGCGAGGGGACGCACATCATAAAAAAAGGCGAGTATTATTATGTGTTCAATGTATGTTGGCCGAGCGGAGGAGGACGTACAGAAATCTGCCACAGAAGTAAGACATTTCCCAGTACAGAATGGGAAAATCAGATAATCTTAAAAGCAAATTTCCAGAATAATGGCGTCAGCGGCGGAGTGGCACAGGGAGCTGTCATTGATACTGCAGATGGAAAATGGTATGGATATATGTTCCAGGATCATGGGGCAATTGGCCGAGTTCCGGTGCTCACTGATTGTACCTGGAAAAATGACTGGCCGATGCTGGGTAAGGACGGAGATGGCGTAACGATAGAAACAACTATGCCCCTTCCTGTTGTAGGCAGCGACGGCAAGTCTCTGGTAAAATCCGACGAATTTTATAATGATGCAGAGCATCGTGTATTTGATGCAGAGCAGACAGCAACTGCCACGGTAAATACCTACAATGCTGCAGCACAAGATTCAGGCATGGAGACCGTAGAGCTGATTGAGAACGGAGATTTTGAGGGTGCAAAGGGAACCACCGGCTGGGTTGGATTTGAGAAGGGAGAAATAGAGGTAGTATCTGCAGATGATGGAGTGAATAATGGTAATGTGCTGAAGGTAAAAAACAGGAAGAATTCTTCTTCCAGCGCCATGTATAACCTTACGGGCAAGCTGAAAAAGGGAATTACCTATACGATCACAGGAAAAATGAAGTATATGACCGGACCAGATAAGAAGAGTTTTACGGCGAGATTCCAAAATGGACCGGATTACCAATACCGTCCGGCAGCAGGGAAGATAGATCTGCAAAAAGGCGTTTGGAAAGAGTTTGAACTGACGTATACGGCAGCTGATAATGGAAATTTTGCATTTGGCACGGATAAAAATTATTTCTTTATAGAAGATTCCGAATATGCAAGTGACTCGACTACGGCAGCCAATCCAGAGCAGTATGGTATGGACTATTATCTGGATGATATTTCCATTACTTACGAAAGACCCGTGGGAGGAGAAATAGACGATTCTCTGCTGCAGTTGTTTACCAATGGAAACGCAGAGCTGGGAACTACGGAAGGGTGGACGTCAACGCCAGGAGAACAGGCATGTACGCTTGCGGCAGTGGATACAGAAAAAGCGAATGGAACGTACAGTATTTATGTATCAGACCGTAAGAGTCCCGGTGCAGGGGCATGTCAGGATATCAGCGGTAAGCTGGTAGAGGGTAAGACGTATACAGTTTCCGGCAAATTGAAGTATACGGAAGGTACGGTCGATGAGAAGAAATTTATAGTAACGATTCAGAATGGAGACGATTATCGTTATCGTACGAACGTGGTCAGCTTTACTGCGAAAAAAGGCCAATGGGTAGAATTCCAGGGAACTTATACGGCTGCTGATAAGAGCGAAGAGTTTCCATTCGATCCGCAAAAGAATTTCATTTTTGTGGAGAATCAGTATGATTCAACAGAGAATATGAATTATTACCTGGATGATTTCTCTATGACGACGCCGTCTGATAATATGATCCGTAATGGTTCTTTTGAGAATGGAACTATGTATTGGAGCGGTTTTGATAATGCGACCATTGCGGTTACCAAAGAGGAGCACCAGGAAGGGAGTCAGAGTGTGGCAGTAACTGGGCGTACGGTGTGTGATCAGGGACCTTCCCAGGATCTCAGTGGTAGACTGACCCCAGGAAATACTTACACGATGGAAGCATGGGTAAAATATAATACAGGTGTGGAACAGAAGCAGTTTAATCTGACGATTCAGAACGGGCCGGATTATCGTTATCGTACCGTACTGGGCAGTGCAACAGCAAAGAAAGGAGAATGGACCAAAATATCAGCAGTGTGGACTATGCCAGATGATGCGAGCACTACACAAAATTATCTGTTTTTTGAAACTCCTTATTCAGCAGCTCCGACTGCCGAGAATGATCTCATGGATTTCTATGTAGACAATGTATCAATGATCGAGAAGGTAAACGACCCGAAAGAGCCTGCAGAATCAGGAGAACATGATTATAACGGCTCCAATCTGGATTTAGTATGGCAGTGGAATCATAACCCTAACAACAATAACTGGTCTCTGACAGAGCGCAATGGCTGGCTGAGACTGAAAACTGGAAACAAATCCACCAGTCTGCTGAATGCAAGAAACACACTGACACAGAGAACATTTGGACCAGTATGTTCTGGAACTGTCAAGATGGATATCAGCAATATGAAGACAGGAGATGTGGCAGGCCTGGGCTCGCTCTCTTTCAAATATGGTTATATTGCTGTCAAGAAAGAGGCGGATAAGGCGAAACTTGTGATGGTGGACGCCTCTGGAAATAATACAGAAACAAAAGAAGATAAACCTGTGGAAAAAGCGAGTGCAGACTGCAATGGAAATATTGTATATCTGAAAGAGGACTTTAATTTCGCGGGGAATGCAGACGGTACAGATAAAGATACCGTGACCTTCTATTACAGCTTTGATGGAAAGACCTGGGAAAAACTGGGTGATTCTATGAAAATGAGTTATGAGTTGGTACATTTCATGGGAAGCAAGTTTGCAATCTTTAACTATGCGACCAAGACAACCGGCGGTTATGTGGACTATGATTATTTCCGCGTATCAGACCGCATTACCGGAGCAGAGCAGCCTGTCCAGACATTGAATGCGGCGATGACAGCAGCGCCGGAAGAAATCAGCGGTGTTATGGGCAGCGAATGCGAAGTGAAACTGAATCTCGATGAATTGGAGTCAGGAAATTACACCAGCTTGAAAGCTTCTCTCTCTGTACCGGATATTTTAACAGTAGAGGATGTCGTATTCAATGCAGAAGCAATTAAAGGAGAAACAGCTTATACATTTAAGAACGGCAGATTGAATATTACTGTAAAAGGAAGTGATGTATCTTTTGCGGCGGCAGACAAATTGTTTGCAACCATTAAACTGAAAACGAAAGGCTATGCGGACAAAGACGAGACCGTATCAATTACGGCAGATTATATCCGTGCAGACGGCGGGGCGGCAGAGTATAATACAGATAACTGCAGCGCTTCCATAAAATTGAAATATCTCGATACAAAAGCGCTGGCAAAGAAGCTGGGGTATGGCAATCCGATTACCACACATGAATTCGGCGCAGACCCTTACGCTATTGTGTATGATGGCAGAGTATATGTGTATATGACGGCCGATGACTATGAATTTTCTGATAAAGGAAATCCATATTCTAATAATTTTGGCTATATTACGACTCTGCGGGTAGTTTCTTCAGCAGATTTGGTAAACTGGACCGACCATGGAGAAATTGACGTAGCAGGACGGAATGGAGGAAAAGGACCGGCAGAATGGGCGAGCCATGCATGGGCGCCGGCAGTTGCGTATAAGAAGATTGACGGAAAAGATAAATTCTTCCTGTATTTTGCAAATGATGCCTCAGGCATTGGCGTGTTGGAAGCAGACAGTCCGTTAGGCCCATGGAAAGATCCGATTGGCAAAGCGCTGATTACAGGAAGTACTCCTGGATGCCAGGGCGTAGTATGGTGCTTTGACCCGGCCGTGCTGGTAGATGATGACGGCAGCGCGTACATATACTTCGGCGGCGGCGTTCCAGAAGGACAGCAGGACAATCCTAAGACAGCCAGAGTAGCGAAATTAGGAGCCGATATGGTCAGCATTGACGGGGACGCAGTGGAAATTGACGCTCCTTGCATGTTTGAAGACGGAGGCATCTTTAAATATAACGGCAAATATTATTATTCCTATTGTTCTAACTTTATCAGCCCGCATAAAGATGGATATCCAGGATTTGGAAGTATCTGTTATATGGTAAGTGATAATCCGATGGGACCATTTGAGTACAAGGGAGAAATTTTCAGTAATCCGCAGGTATGGTTTAACGTAGGTGGAAATAACCACCATGCAACTTTTGTGTACGAAGGCAAGAGCTACTTTATCTACCATGCACAGACAGTATCAAAGGCGCTGGGAGTACAGAAAGGATATCGTTCCACCCATATTGACAATATTCAAATTAACAGTGATGACACGATTAGGTCTATAAAAGGAACTTACAAGGGAATTCCACAGCTTCGGGGCATGAATCCTTATGAGAGGATTGATGCAGAGACAATCGCATGGAATTCTGGCGTGAAAGCAGTGGAGTGTAAAGAACCAGGAAGCCTGTTCAATGACTATAATATGGCTTTGACAGATCTTCAGAATGGTGACTGGACCTCTATATCTCAATTAGAATTTGGCGAAAAGGGTGCGGCAGAGTTTGAGGCATATGCAGCGTCTAAGGAAGGCGGAGAGATTCAAATCCGCGTGGGAAGCCCTCAGGGAACTCTGATTGGAACCCTGGATGTTCCGGCTACTGGAAGTGATGATACGTACCAGAAGGTTAGCTGTAAAGTGGAAAATATCAAGGGAACTCAGGATGTATTCTTAGTATTCAGTGGAAAAGATGGTGTTACGCTCGGTACTTACCGTGAGACGGTGGACAGTCTGCAGGCAGGGATAACGGCTGCAGAAAAGACTTTTACACCAAGAAAGCAGCTTCAGAGTGCCATTAACAAAGCGGGAAAACTTAAATCAGGATTATCATCGGGACCAGCAGGGGAATTGGATGCTTTGATTAAGAATGGGCAAGGCGTTTTAAATAACCAGGAGGCGGCAGAAGCAGAAATCAACACAGCTTTGACAGAATTGTCAACGAAGATGGATGAGCTGGATAATGAACAGCCTACAGATAATCTGACGAAAGAAAGACTGAAATATAAAATTACGGAGGCAGAGGCGCTTCTGGGAGAATTGGCAGAGGCAGAAAAAGTGAAACTGCAGACGTTGATTACTGGAGCAAAGGAATTGTTAGTTTCAGACAATCTTATGAATGTGGATTACTATCAGTTTACAGAGAAGACAGGAGGAATTGTAGATCCGGAGCCGGAAAAACCCACTGAGGAGCAGATAGCAGAGCTGGAGGGCAAAATTACCACAGCAAAAGGTCTTCTTGCGCAACTGAGCGGTACAGCTAAGACAAAACTTGAGACGGCGATTGCCGCTGCACAGAGAGTGTTGGATAGTGCTGATGTAACAGCAGCGGACGTTACAGCGCAGATAAGCAAGATGGATGCGGCAATTGAAGCAGCCAAAGAGGCGATTGATGACGCCTCGAAACCTGTAAGTGATCAGTTGACTAAGAAGATTGAAGAAGCCAAAGCTCTTCTCAATCAATTAACCGGTACAGCTAAGGATGATTTGCAGGCAGCGATTGAGGAAGCGGAAGCTGAGTTGAAGAAACCTGGAGCAACAGACGAACAACTCCAGCAGGCGCTTAATAAACTGGACACAGCAGTAGGAAATGCTGAGCAGATAATTGAGGCAAATAAACCTACAGAACAGCAGATTGCGGATATGCAGAGCAAGATTATTAAGGCAAAAGAACTGCTGGACGCTCTGACTGGAACGGACAGGACAAATCTGCAAAATGCAATTACAGCGGCGGAGAATATTCTTGAGAAAGAAGATCTGACCAAAGCAGAGCTTCAGGAAGCGTTTGATACGTTATCTGCAGCCGTAACAACAGCAGAAGAGATTATTGAATCAAAGAAACCGCTGAAAGAGCAGCTGAGCAACAAGGTTGCCGAGGCAGAAAATCTGCTGGAGAAACTCAGTGGTGCAGAGAAAGAAAAACTGCAGGCAGCCATCACGGAGGCAAAGAAAGTATTAGACAAGGAAGGCGCAACAGATGAAGAGATTCAGCCTGTGCTTGACAGCCTGAAAGGAGCGGTCAAAGCAGCAGAGGAATACCTGGAAACTGAGAAACAGTTAAATGATAAGATTGCTGAAGCAGAAGAGATGCTTGAGAAGCTGAGCGGTGCAGAGAAAGAAAAACTGCAGGCAGCCATTGACGCAGTAAAAGAACTTCTTAAAACAGAAGGAGTGACGAAGGAGCAGTTAGAGGAAGCGCTGCGTAATCTCACCAATGCAGTAGAAGAGTCCAAACCAGTGGAAGAACAGTTAAACAACAAGATTGCTGAGGCGGAAAAACTGTTAGAGAAGCTTACCGGAACTGATAAAGAGGAACTGCAGGCGGCGATTGACGCGGCAAAAGAAATACTTAAGACAGAAGGAGCAACCAAAGAACAGTTAGAACAAGTGCTGGCTAACCTGAAAGCAGCAGTAAACAAAGCAATTGAGATTACCAAGCCAGTAGAGGAGCAGTTGGCTGACAAGATTGCTGCTGCAAAGAAACTTCTGGAGACATTGAGCGCTGACAAGAAGGCAGGACTTGAGGCTGTCATCCGTGAAGCAGAAACTATCTTGAGCAAACCAGATGCAACAGAGACAGAAATCAAGGCTGTACTGGATCGGTTGATTGCAGCAATTGAGGAAGCAAAAAAACCAGAAACTCCGCCAACGCCTCCTGGACAGGAAGAAAAGCCAGAATTGAACCAGACGTTTACTGAGGCGGATGGACTGACCTATAAAGTTACCGCTTACAGCGCTGCAGCAAAAACGGTGACTGTAACAAAGGCCAGCAAACAGCTTGCCAGCGTAACGATACCGGATACTGTGGTGTATAGAAAAGAAATATTTAAGGTTACAGCAATTGGCGATTCTGCATTAGCAAATCAGAAGAATCTTAAGAGCGCTGTGATTGGCAAGAATATTGTCACCATTGGCAAGAAAGCATTCCTGAACGATAAGAAACTGGTGAAGATAACCTTTAAGGGAACAGCGGTAAAGACCATTGGCAAGGATGCATTTAAGAATATTGGCAAGAAGGCAGTATTTACTATGAATAAGAATTTTACTGCCAAGAATCTTAAGTACAAGATTACAAAATGTACGATGTCTGTGAAAGAAGTTACAGTTACCGGATCATCTAAGAAACTTACATCTGTAAATGTACCAGCTACAGTGAAGTTCAATGGTATGGTCTTTAAGGTAACGGCAATAAATAAGAAAGCGTTCCGCAAACAGACGAAACTTAAGAGCGTTGTAATCGGCAAGAATGTCAAGAATATTGGCAGCGAGGCATTCAGCGGAGCTAAGAAACTTGCAAAGGTTAAATTCAGCGGCACGGCAGTGAAGACGATTGGCAAGAATGCGTTTAAGAGCATAAAGAAGAATGCAGTCTTCAGTGTGAAGAAGTCTAAGAGAACGTATTATAAGAAATTGCTGAAGAAAGCAAAAACAAGTAATTTTAAAATGAAATAATTTCTAAAATGAAATAATTTCTCAATGGAAATTAGCAGTGTAACACTGCAGCAGTTATCTTTGCGCCCTTAGGCGCAGAGATGGCTGCATGTAACAGGGGGTGTCCTTAAAGTCGTAGCTCCCCAAAGCGCATATCGGATGAAAAAGCATCCCTTTCCCGATCGTATATTTTCTGATATGGCTTTTGGAGTGCTATGGCTTTGTGGATACCCTTTGTTTATTTCACATTGTCCAATGAGTGATACTGGTATTTCAGAGTAAAATCCATTAAAATAGAATGGAAGGAGGTCTGGGATGAAAAAGAAGATATTGACAAAACTGGACGACATCAAACTTGGAGGAAAATTTCTGATTCTTTTTCTGGTCTGTGTACTGATTCCTTTGATTACTACCAATGGATTTATTATCTGGAGTATGAAGGATGGCATGGACAAAGAACAGATGCAGCGAATTGACAGTATCGCAGACAGGCTGGAGCTTGAATTTGTCAGTGATATAAGTAAACAGTTATCGATTGCAGATTATCTGGACCGCAATGTAAATCTGCAGAAATTTCTAAAACAGCAATACAAGAATCTGCCGGCTTATTATGAAGCCTATGTGGAATTGATGGACAACCAGGTCATTCAATATTATTATACGGCGCAGTCTGCTTACAGTATAGTAATTTGTACGGATAACGAAACCATCACCAACGGCACTTATTTTGTAAAAAAGCAGGATGTGGAGAACAGCAGTTGGTACCGTGCATTTCAGAACAGTGGAAGAAATATTTATCTCTACAATTATTATGAAGATGGAAAAGAATCCGGCGGTTATATTTCCAGAGGCAGGCGGCTCGTGCTGATACAAAGAATGCCGCACTGCGGCGGGGATAATATTATTATGCTGGAGCTGGATTACCAGTCTTTGGTAGACAAGATGGCCCTCATATGTGAAGAAGTGGAAGGGTATCTGTGCACCAGTGACAAAATTATTTTGTCTACAAGGGACAAAAACAGCAAGGAAAAAGAATTCTGGGAATTGTCAGAGTATCAGGAACAGGGATGTTCTGTAAAAGTTCCTATGGAAATATATGGTCTGAATATGGAGCTGATGCTGACGGCAGAGCCTTCCATTATGTTTGACGTCATTAAAAGACAGAAAATATCCATCCTTCTTCTGTATCTGGCAAATTTAATTCTGCCCAGTCTGTTTGTCTATATTTTGTACCGGTCTCTGCACGACAGAGTGGAATTGACGCAGAATTATTTAGAGCGTATGGAGAAGGGAATGTATGAAGTCATTCCTTTTGAAAAGGGCGCGGATGAAATTGGGAATATGATACACAGATATAATCTGATGGCATTGCGGATTAAGGAACTGGTAGAAGTAGTATTTAAAAATAAGGAACGGGAGCAGAATCTTGAAATTTCCAGGAGGCAGGCGGAACTGAAAGCTTTGCAGAGCCAGTTGAATCCTCATTTTATATTTAATGCATTAGAAAGCATCCGTATGCACAGTATTTTAAAACAGGAGACAGAGACAGCTAAGATTCTGGAGAGTTTTGCGGTGTTGATGAGGAAGAATATTCAGTGGAATCAGGACTTTGTCTCAATTGAAGAGGAATGTGATAATGTCAGGAGATATCTGGAAATACAGAAGTACCGTTTTGGAGAACGAATGGAATTCTTTTTATATATTCAGCCGGAATGCCAGAAACGTATGATTCCTAAATTTACCATCATTACTTTTGTAGAAAATGCATGTGTCCATGGTATTGAAAAGAGTGTGGAGGGCGGCTCTATTACAGTGGCGGTGTCAGAGGATGAAGAAAGCCTGCTTTTTGAGATTATGGATGAGGGAAGAGGTATGGAGCCAGAAGAGCTGGAACATTTGAAGAGTCTGGTTCAGCAGGCGGATATCAGTTATATCCAGGAGGCTCAAAAAAGTATTGGTATTGCAAATACTGTGGTACGCTTGTATCAGTATTATGGAGATCAGGTGAGGATTGATATTAATAGTACCGCTCAGGAGGGAACGGAAGTTTGTATACAGTTTCCAAAAATGGTGAAAGCAGGTGAAATAGAATGATTAAAGTGTTGCTGGTAGATGATGAGCAGTTTATCCGTCAGGGGCTGCGGCATTTGGTGGATTGGGAAAAATATGGCTATCATATTGCAGCGGAAGCAGAGAACGGTATGGATGCCATTCGGATTCTGGAAGAGATAGAAATTGACCTGGTATTTGTAGATATCCGAATGCCGGGAATGAGCGGGATGGACTTGATTTCTTATGCGCATCAAAATCTGGAACGTCAGGTGCGGTTTGTAATTCTCACCGGTTATGCAGAGTTTAATTATGCCAGAAGGGCATTGCAGATGGATGTGCTGGATTATATCCTAAAACCTGTTCAAGAAGAGGAATTGCTTGGAATATTAAAAAAAATCAATCAGAATTATCAAAAGGAACAAAAAGAACAGAGGGAGAAATACGATTTTCACATTTCGCAGATTCTTTTGGGAAAATTTTCTGATGAAAATGTAAATTGGGTGCAGAATTATCTCAGCAGCCAGGGAAGTAAAAAATATGTCAGTTTTGAATTAGATAAAAATCAGCAAGAATTCGCCCTGCTCACAAGAGAACAGAGAATGGAGCAGGAGAGGGAGCTGGTACAATATCTGCAGGATTTAATGGAAGAATTTTCTTATCATGTGCTGCCCTTGGTGGAAGCGGAGGAAGAAATTTTTGGCGTTGGGCTGTTGCTGACGAGTGAACTATATGAAAAAACAGAATCCAGTGAGGAAGAATTTTTGGAAAATCTACAGAAACGGGTGACGCAGCACTTTTCCTGTGCAGTTCAGATTTATGTAGGACAGACAGTGGAAACGCTGGAACAGCTGTCTCAGTCCTTTTTGTCCATTCGGGTAGCGCGCTGCTTTCATGGCCTTGCCAAAGAGGAAGCGCAGGTCAGGAATTATGAGGATTTCCGAAATAGAAAATCTTCCATGAAGGTTCGCGAGACAGATGTGGATTCTCTCCTGGAAGCAGTAAAAAACAATCAGATCTCAGAAATAGAGTCCTGTGCGGAACGCATATTTACACAGATACGCGGCAGTGATATGAACATGGAAATGGTCAATGCCAGCATTTACCATATTTTATACCGGCTAATGGAGATGGTGCAGGAGTTTGACGACGAGACGAATCAGCAGGAGATTCTGGAGTATATCGGAAAAGAGTCTTTTAATAAGCTGGTAATCAGCGGAAGTACGGAGGAAATCACTGGATTTTTTTCTGATTATGCGGGGTATCTGGCCCAGGTGCGCACACAGGAATCCAGGAAAGTGCTGGACAGGGTGGACGATTATGTGCAGGCACATTACATGGAGAAGATGAGCCTAAAGTCTCTGGGAGAATTGTTTTATGTCAATAATGTCTATCTGGGACAGCTCTATAAGAAGAAATATGGAATTGTATTCCGTGATTATTTGAATAATCTTAGAATGGAAAAAGCACAAGAACTTCTGGTCAGTACGAATTTGAGAATTTATGCGATCGCAGAGCAGGTGGGATTTGGAAAGCCGGAATATTTTATCAATAAATTTGTGCAGATCTACCATATGACGCCGAATCAATACCGCATCCGTAATCGGAAGCCGGACGGCAGAATATAAAAAGGAGGAAGGAATGAAAAACCTGGTAAAAAGGAAATCTGCATGGCTGGCAGGTATATTAGCTCTGGCAGCGCTGGTGTTTGGATTGGCGTATTTCTATATATTGCGCAAATCTGTACAAGAGATAAAGACCTTTACTGCTTTTATGGCAGTGCCTGGGGAGGAGAAGGGAAAAGATAATCGAATCCGCAGCAAAATAGCTGAACTTACTGGTGCCAGAGCAGAAATTGAATGGCTCAGTGGGCAGACGGCGGAAGAGAAAATCGCTTCTATGATTCAGAACGGACAATATCCTGACTTTATCAACGGGGCAGATGCATCCAGTATGCTGATTGAAGCGGGAGTGTTGGTGCCTCTGGAAGATTATCTCAAGGATTATCCCAATTTATATCAATATTTGACGCCGAAACAGTGGGAATCTCTGCGCAAGGAGGACGGGCATATTTATTACATTCCTCCTTTTGGAGTTATACAGGGGCACAATACCCAGACGATGCTTTCAGGTGAATCATTTTGGATTCAGAAACGAGTGCTGGAATGGGCAGGCTTTCCAGAAGTGAAGACGCTGGATGAATATTTTACTCTGATTACCTCTTATTTGGAGGAAAATCCACAGTCTGACGGCCAGCAAAATATCGGGTTTGAAATATTATGTGATGACTGGCGGTATTTCTGTCTGGAGAACCCGGCTATGTTTCTCGCTGGTTATCCCAATGAAGGCTGTGCCATTGTAGACACAAAGACCCAGAAAGCAGCAGTCTATGATACGATTCCGGAGGCAAAACAGTATTATCAGAAATTGTGCCAGATGTTTAATCGGGGAGTGATAGATCCGGAAACGTTTACGCTGTCATACAGCCAGTATATTGATAAGATTTCAGCAGGGAATGTATTGGGATTTGTAGATCAATATTGGCAGATTATGGACGCACAGAATAATCTGTATGCCAATGGAAGGGATGATAGGACGTATGTCCCGCTTGCCATCACGGCAAATGAACAGATTCAGGGAAAATATAATTGTACGGAACCGAATCTGAACATTGGGGCTGGATTGGGAATCTCTGTGGACTGCCAGGATGTGAAGGGAGCGCTGCAGTTTTTAAACGATCTTCTGCTGCCGGAAGTTATGGTCTTGCGCTATTGGGGAGAGCGCGGGATTGACTATGAGGTAGATGGGCAGGGACAGTTTTACCGCACAGAGGAACAGAGGAAAAACTGGGCAAATAGAGATTTTCAGAAAGAAAATGTTTTTTCCTATACGTATTTTCCAGCATATGAAGGAATGCTTGCAGATAACATCAATACCATACAGCCCTCAGAACAGCCAGGAGAGTATTATGACAAACTCTCAGACTATGATAAAAAAGTGCTGGACGCATACGGTTTTCAAACCTGGAAGGAATTTTTGGGAGAAGAGATAGAGGGAAGTCCCTGGTTTCCTTTGTATTCCTGTGTTGCTGACTGGCCGGCAGACAGCGCTTATGGACAGGCAAAAGCAGAGATGGAACGGACGAAGCGGCTGTGGCTCCCCAAAGTCATCATGTCATCCGAAGAAGAATTTGAGAAGAATTGGTCCGCTTATATGAGCAATTATCAGGCAAATATAGATGTGGATGCATACCTGAATCAACTGAACCTGGAGATTCAGAAGAGAGTACAGGCGGCACAAAAGGAGTAGATATTACTCCGGCAGTTAAATATTTTCTCGGATACGGATATCAATGTCCACATACTGCAGTTCTGTTTCTGGCAGGATTCCTTCCAGCAGATAGCGCGACAGCAGTTCTACAGGACGGAATCCCTGCAGGAAAGGCTGCTGGCAGATCGTGGCTGTAATGACTCCCTTGCGGATGAACTCAGTTGTGGCAGGGACATTGTCATAAGTAAATATCTTTATTTTTTCTGAAAGCCCCAGAGACATGACAGCGCGGCAGCCGCCGGAAACCCCAGCGGCTGCAAAATATAATGCGTTGATTTCTGGGTGCTCTGTCAGAAATTTCTTTACTTTCTGGAAGCTCTCTTCATCGTTATCATGATTTTCTATAATAGTTTTTATAATCGTAACATTGGGATAATAAGTTCCGACTGTTTCCTGAAATCCTGCGATCCGGTCAGTATGGCAGAGAACGTGGGAAGAACCAGTGATAATTCCCACAATTACATTTCCAAAAGTCATGCGTCCTAAGAGTCCCGCGGCTGTCTGGCCGGAGAGATAGTAATTACTTCCCACATAGGCGATCCGACTTGAAGGGAGGTCTGTGTTTGTGGTGATTGTGGGAACGCCGTTCTGATAGAGCCTGTTGATTTCGGCGGCGATGGAGGGCGCGTTAAAAGGAGAAATCACAAGACCGTGAATGCCTTCCTGTTCCAGCTCCCGCATGGATTCTCTCTGACATTCTTCATCAAAAGAAACCTGGCGTACAAGTACTTGGCAGTTATAGCCGGACAACTCATCTGCTTTGGCATAAACGCCTTTCAATACTTCTTGAAAGAACGGATTCGTGTCCTGAAAGAGGACAACGCCGATTTTTAAGTTTTTCTTCTGGGCAGCAAGCATCAACCCAGCCTTGTTGGGCTGGTAATTCAATTTTTCTGCAATTTTCATTACCCGTGCAGCCGTGTCTGGATTTACAGAGCCGCGATGGTTTAACACACGGTCGACAGTACCCCGTGAGACGCCGGATAAGACTGCTATTTCTTTCATTGTTGCCATAGGGACCTCCATATTTAGAAATAATTATCATTATTATAGAGGATTATATGGTACAAATCAACATCTGACATTTGGAATTCTTACCCTCAATTTTTAGAATTGTTATTGTTTGCTTAGGTTACGGTAAGTTTGTGATCTGCTGTTATTTTGATAGAATTATTTCTGTTTTACAATGACGCGCATACGGCTTTTTACACCGTCCTCACTGGCGTAGATATAAGCTTTTCCGACATCCTGCGCCAGAACGGTTCCATCTTCATCTACCGTGGCGATGCTGGTGTTGGAGCTTGAAAAGATAGGTTTGTTTCCGGATGAAACAGATACTTTTACGTTTTTTTTCTTTCCTACGGTGAGCGTGATCTCACTTACTTCAAAGGTGACCGTAGGTTTTTTTACAGTGACTTCACAGCTTTTACTGACACCGTCGACTGTCACGGTAATAATCGCAGTGCCGTTTTTTATGGCTGTTACAGTTCCATTGCTGTCCACCACGGCTACGCTTTTTTTATTGCTTTTCCATCTGGGGGTACTTTTGGAGCTGGATTTAACTGCCAGGTGTACCATTCGTTTGCGGTAAAGTGAAACGGAACTTTTACTGAGGCTGACACGAGGTTTTTTTACCGTAATGGTACAACTTGCGGCTGCATGATCTGCAGTTGCAGTAATAGTTGCGGTACCAGGTTTTTTTGCCGTAATTATTCCATGTTCATCTACGACGGCTATACTCTTTTTATTGGAGCGGAAAGTGACGGTATGACCAGTGGAGGCAGAAGCCTTGAGCTGCGCAGAATAACCATTTTCCAGTGAGATATGTCTGGCACTTAACTGAATTTTGGTAGCTTCTACCTTTACGGTGCAGGTAGCTTCCCCATTTTTAATTTTGGCAGTGATTTTTGCAGTGCCAGGTTTCTTGGCAGTGATTTTTCCATAAGTATTGACGGATGCAATCTTGCTGCTGCTGGATTTGAACGTAGGCTTTTTCCCATTTGAAGTTATGGCGGCAAGATAAAATTCATCTCCGATTTTCAGCGTTTTGGAATAGGAATTTAAGAGTACGAATCCAACACTGGGAGCTGCGTGTATTCTGACAGAAGACATCATAGAAGGAAACAGTACAGACGCCATGATTAGTGTCGTGATGATAATGTGTAACAGTTTGCTTTTCTTAGACATTGAAATTCCTCCATTCTGGAGGGTAAGAATTCCGGCAGGCATATGGAAACCTGACGTTTCCCTTGCCGTGAATCAGAAACCACAGAATCTGTGGTTGTTTTAATATAACATAAGGAGAAACATTTGTAAAGGAAAAAACCTTTTTAATTCTCTAATCAGGCAATTATTATGTGCTAAGGGAGGATGCTGCAAAAACAGAAAGGTTTGTCTGTATAAAATTAAAAATGCACAAATACGGCAGATAACTATTGGTGAAAATACATAAAAAAGTAAGATGGCAGGAAAATCTATTGTAAAAATTATATTACAGGATTATAATAAATAAAACCGTGCACGTGCACAAGAAAGGAGGAGATTATGAATTATATAGGAATTGATCTTGGTACTTCTGCTGTAAAGCTTTTGCTGATGCAGCAAGACGGCAGGATATTGAAGATTGTAAATAAGGAATATCCTATCAGTTTCCCAAAGCCGGGATGGTCTCAGCAGGAACCAGAAGACTGGTACAGGGAGACGATTGCAGGAATTAAGGAATTGTTGGAGGGAAGCGATAAGAATCAGGTTGCCGGAATCAGTTTTGGGGGACAGATGCATGGTCTCGTGGTACTGGATGAAAAAGACCAGGTGATACGCCCTGCAATTCTCTGGAATGATGGCAGGACGGCAGAGGAATCTGATTATCTGAATCGTGAAATTGGCAGGGAAACCTTGTCTGAATATACTGCAAATATTTCTTTTGCAGGATTTACGGCTTCCAAAGTGTTGTGGATGAAAAAGCACGAGCCGGAATTATTTGCAAAAATCAATAAATTGATGCTGCCCAAAGATTATCTTGCTTATCGTTTAAGCGGAACTCATTGCACAGACGTGTCGGATGCTTCTGGAACTTTGTTTTTTGATGTGAAGAACCGCTGCTGGTCCCAAGAAATGTGTGATATCTGCGGAATAGAAAAGTCATGGCTGCCCAAGGTATATGAGAGCAGTGAGGCAGTAGGGACATTGAAGCCAGAGCTGGCAGCAGAACTTGGAGTTTCGGAACATGTAGTTGTTGCAGCGGGAGCAGGGGATAATGCAGCAGCAGCAGTGGGAACCGGAACTGTAGGTGATGGGGCGTGTAATATTTCATTGGGAACCAGCGGAACTGTCTTTATTTCTTCCGAGAAATTTGGCGTGGACCAGCATAACGCGCTTCATTCTTTTGACCATGCAGATGGAAGCTACCATCTTATGGGCTGTATGCTGAGCGCTGCATCCTGCAATAAATGGTGGATGGATGAAATTATCGGAACTAAGGAATATGCAAAGGAGCAGGAAGGGATACAGAAACTGGGAGAGAATCATGTCTATTTCCTGCCCTACTTAATGGGCGAGCGTTCGCCTCATAATGATCCTGATGCAAGAGGAACTTTTATAGGTCTTTCCATGGACAGCACTCGCTCAGATATGACACAGGCAGTTTTAGAAGGAGTTGCGTTTGCGCTTCGGGATTCTCTGGAGGTAGCAAAATCTCTGGGCATTCAGATTACCAGGACAAAAATCTGCGGCGGCGGCGCTAAGAGCCCTCTGTGGAGAAAGATTGTGGCAAATGTTCTCAATATCAAAGTGGATGTATTAGAAAATGAGGAAGGTCCAGCTCTGGGAGGCGCTATGCTGGCGGCTGTTGCCTGCGGGGATTATAAATCTGTGGCAGAAGCAGCAGAGACCATCGTAAAAATAAAAGAGACGATTGAACCGGAACCAGAACTGGCAGCGTTATATGAGAAACGCTATCAGCAGTTTAAGAAAATTTATCCAGCTTGTAAGCAATTATTTTCTTCGATGAAAGAGAATATGTCGCATTGACGTGTGGAAAAATAATTCAAACGAGAAAAATTAATAATGAAATAATAATGAAAATAGAAAGAGAGGAAACCATTATGAACAACATGCCAAAAGAAAAAATCGGAATTGTAGCAGTGAGCAGGGACTGTTTTCCAATGACTTTGTCTGAAAACAGAAGAAAGGCAGTGGTAAAAGCTTATCAGGAGAAATACGGAGAAATTTATGAATGTCCGGTCTGCGTGGAAAATGAAATACATATGCGCAAAGCTCTTGCCGATGTAAAAGAGGCAGGCTGTAATGCATTGGTTGTTTACCTTGGAAATTTTGGACCAGAATCTTCAGAAACTCTGCTGATCAAGGAATTTGACGGACCGGCTATGGTAGTTGCTGCGGCAGAGGAGACAGGAGATAATCTGATTCAAGGGCGCGGTGATGCGTACTGCGGTGTTTTGAATGCAAGCTACAACTTGAAGCTGCGCAATTTGAAAGCGTATATTCCAGAATATCCAGTAGGAACAGCCGCAGAGTGTGCAGATATGATTCATGAGTTTGAACCAATTGCCAGGGCAATTATCGGATTACATAACTTGAAAATTATTTCTTTTGGTCCGCGTCCTCAAGATTTCCTTGCCTGCAATGCGCCAATTAAACAGCTGTATAATCTGGGTGTGGAAATTGAAGAAAATTCTGAGCTGGATCTTTTTGAGGCATTTAACAATCACGCAGGAGATGAACGGATTTCCGGAATTGTAGCAGAGATGGAACAGGAATTGGGAGCAGGCAATAAGAAACCGGAAATTCTCACAAAACTGGCTCAGTATGAGATAACGCTTCTCGATTGGGTGGAAGGACACAAAGGAAGCCGGGATTTTGTGGCAATTGCCGGAAAATGCTGGCCGGCATTCCAGACACAGTTTGGATTTGTGCCTTGTTATGTCAACAGCCGTCTTACCCAGAAGGGAATACCGGTATCCTGTGAAGTGGATATTTATGGAGCATTAAGTGAGTTTATCGGAACTGTAATCAGCCAGGATGCAGTAACTCTGCTTGACATTAACAATTCTGTTCCGGCAGATATGTACGATGCTGAAATCAAAGGAAAACATGAATATACGCTGAAAGATACTTTTATGGGATTCCATTGCGGCAATACAGCTTCCAGCAAGCTGTCCTTCTGTGAGATGAAATATCAGCTTATTATGGCAAGAAGCCTGCCAGAAGAGGTGACTCAGGGAACACTGGAAGGAGATATTGTGCCTGGCGATATTACATTTTACCGTCTTCAGAGTACATCTGATGCTAAGATCCGCGCTTATATTGCTCAGGGAGAAGTGCTTCCGGTTGCCACACGTTCCTTTGGTGCAATCGGTGTATTTGCTATTCCGGAAATGGGAAGATTTTACCGTCATGTGCTGATTGAGAAAAACTATCCGCACCACGGGGCTGTCGCTTTTGGGCATTTCGGCAAAACATTATATGAAGTGTTTAAGTATGTGGGCGTACCGGTAGAGGAGATTGATTTTAACCAGCCAAAGGGCATGATGTATCCCACAGAAAATCCATTTGCTTAATGCGTGGAAATATAGTAATCGGATTTAAATAATCAGGAAAACGGCAGCCGTCTGAAAACGAAGATTTTAGGCGGCTGTTTTTGTTTTATCAAAGAATGATTTCTAATTAAAATTAGTTAGGAAAAGTCGAGACCGAATAATTGAAAATTTTACACAGTGTATTTTATATAGCAGGTGGTCTATAGGATTGCCTGCTGTATTTTTATTATGCTAAATTTTTATTGCCTAAAAAAATTGTTACCATTGATTTTTTTGAGGTTAAAATGAAATATTATTCATATACTCATATTAAAAACCAAAACATTGATGTTTTATATAATGAATTTGCAAAAAAATAGCAAAAACAATTGACATAACACTAAAAGGGGATTAATATGAACACATATAAAACGAAAGAGGTGTCAAAGATGTTATTAGAATTTAAATGTTCAAATCATAGATCAATCAAAGAAAAAGTGAATTTTTCTATGATTGCAGGAAGTGATAATACATCTGAAGAACTTTTAAAAGAATTTGGAAATCTTAGAGTTTTGCGTTCTGCAGTTATATATGGCGCAAACGGGTCTGGAAAAAGTAATTTTATTAGTGCTTTATCCTTTATGAGTGATTTGGTTAGCAATAGTATTAATCATCAGCCGGGACAAGGAGTATTTCAGGCACGTCATAAATTGAGTGCAGAAGAGACACCGAGTGAATATAGTATTCAATTTGTACGAAATGATATGAGATATGCATATGGCTTTTCTGTGAAACAAAATTTAATACAAGATGAATACTTGTATTATTTTCCAAAGGGAAGACAGGTGAAAATTTTTGAGCGTAATGGACTGGAGATTAGACCCGGAGATAGATACAAGGGAGTGTTTGATGTAAGCATTAGCATATTGA
This sequence comes from Lachnospiraceae bacterium, assembly GCA_910575075.1. Lineage (GTDB taxonomy): Bacteria > Bacillota > Clostridia > Lachnospirales > Lachnospiraceae > Petralouisia. The sequence goes on along the minus strand of CAJTCY010000007.1, from coordinate 106,184 downwards.
AAGATAATAGGTTGTTTTTATCTTGTGCCGCTAATTATAGTAATAAAAAAGAAATTGAAGATGCTTTTATGTTTTTCAATACGGATATAGTGGTATATAATCCAGAAATTAATAACTGGACGGAATATTCGATTGAGTTAATGCAGAATAACGTCATGATTAAAAAAGCATTTGTGGATATTCTGCAGGCATTAGGAACTGGAGTTAAAGATGTAGAAGTAAAACTTGAAAAAATAAAGTTGGCGCATTTACCACAAGAGTTACAATTACCAGACGCATTGAAGAGCTTGCTAGGGGCTCAAGAAGGTAATAGAATAGAAGCAAAAATAGTATATGATCAATTTGAAGTTGATTTGATGACTGAAGAGTCAACCGGAGTAAAGCGCTTATTTCAAATGATTTGTCCGATAATTGATATTTTGAATAAGGGTAAAATACTCATTTGTGATGAAATAGAAGCTAGTTTGCATGAATCAGTAATTTTCCAAATTGTACAATTATTTCAACATTATCAGAAAGATAAATTTGCACAATTAATTTTTTCAACACATGACACAAGTTTGTTAGATACAGATTTGTTTAGGAGAGATCAGGTGTGGTTTACACAATTAAATACAAAAGAACGTGCAACAGATTTGTATTCTCTTGTTGAAATTAAAAATGTACGTAAGTCTGAAAATTTGGAAAAGGGATATGTTTCAGGAAAATATGGTGCGATACCTATGCTTAATAAAAAATTCTTTCATGAATTAAATGAAAGTATTTTAGGGTAGGAGGTACTGTATGGAGGAAAGAAATCTTGACTTAGTGGCAAGAAATGAAGATACACGAGATAAATTTCATACGGAGGTTATTAGATTTGAGTTAGATCAAATACTGCAACATTTTGCTGAGACTATACAAGCCATAAATGCACAATTTGATGTGGCGGATGAATTGTTTGAATCTGGAAAAGTTATCGAAAGGGAAAATATTTGGCGCGCACAGATTATATTTCTGGCAAGTGCTCTTGATTTTTATATGCATGAATTGACAAAATATGGTTTATGCGAAATTTATGATGAAAATTGGGATCGTACAGATAAGTATGAGAATCTTTAAGTAAATATGAAAGTTATAGAGGTGGCGTTAAAATCTGGTGGGGATATAGATTGGTTTCTTGATTATATAAACAGTTATTATCGTGCAATTACAATGGTTTCATATGAGTCTGTGAAAGATCAACTTGATTTATTGGGAATCAATTTAGCACATGTTGCAGATCGAGCTTTCTACCAAAGAGGAGGAACAGAAAATACAAAAGATAAATTGAAAAGACGTCTGAATGGGTTGTTCGGTAGGAGAAATATTATTGCGCATCAGTCGGATAGAGCCCATACGGATGCACAAGTTAATATTATTACAAAAGAGATTGTACAAAATTTTATATGTGATATTGAAAAAATAGTGAGGTCAATAGATACAGAAGCAAGAAATAAATGAAACTATATATTGATGTGTTAAGAATGGTAAAAACAATATATAGTTGAAAGTGTATGAAATATATGATAGATATAGAATGACTAAAGCAAAGCTGTTATTATAAAGTGTTTTTCCTATGAAAGAACAACTATCAAATATGGGTAGTTCACGGAGAAGAAGTTGCTGCTTCGCGACCCGCTCATGCGCAGAGAATGCGTAAAACACATTCTTTATTATTTACATGTATAGCTGTCTGTGACAGAGTAAGTGCAGGCAGGATTTCTAGTTCATATCTAACAGGCGTTAGCCCGGTCTTTGCGGCATTCCCGCGAAAATCTTAACATAAAATTATATTTCATATCAGGAGGAATGTTTATGAATAAAGAAAAAAGAGAGAATTAATGAGGATGTGGAATTCCGCAGAAAATTGTATGAGGTATCAGATCTGACATAATTATCATTTTCAGACCACCTGTGTCTTCAAATCAACCGACTGTGTAAAATCTATTGAAACGCCAGGATGTTTTCCGGTAGTATGTTATCAGAACGTGAAAGTTTGTGATGAAAAACATGCGGAAAGGAGGAAGCAATGCAGGTTGAAATAAAGATTGACAGTTCGTGCAAAGAGCCCAAAATTATGATAACGGCAGCTTCTATGACAGAGGATTTGCAAGAGCTTATCCGTAAATTATCGGACCATGTACCAAGCGTCATTTCAGGAATCAAAGATGGAAAAATTGTGGTGCTGCAACCGGAGGATCTGATTCGGATTTATGCGAATTCAGGGAAAGTTTTTGCGGTAACTGACAAGGGCGAATATGTGGTCAGGCTCAGACTGTATGATTTAGAACAGCGGCTGGGAGACAGCCAGTTTGTCCGTATTTCAAATTCTGAGATTGTTAATCTGAGAAAAATCAGCAGTTTTGACTTGAGTTTTACCGGAACGATTTGTGTGAAATTGTCAAATGGTACGGTAACATATGTTTCCAGAAGATACGTTTCCAAGATTAAAAAACTATTAGGAATATGAGGTGGTAATTATGAAAAAAAAGATCATCATGCGCGGTATGGCAGGTTTTCCAATTGGGATAGCAGTGGGATATGTGATTACAATCGTCATCTCCCTTGTCTGGGCAAATGGATTTTATGCGCCCTGTGTGCCAGAGCTAATTTCTGCAATGGGCAGTGAAATCAAGGCTGTAATTCTGCAGGCATTTCTCTGTGGTCTGTTAGGAATTGGAGCAGCGGCAGGTTCTGTTATCTGGGAAATTGATCATTGGAGTATTTTGAAACAGACAGGATGTTATTTTTTACTGTTGTCTGCGATCATGATTCCCGTGGCTTATTTTAACTATTGGATGGAGCACAGTGTTACAGGGGTTGCCAGCTATTTTGTGATTTTTGTCGTAATGTTTATCCTTATTTGGGTGGTACAGTTTGCAATTGGGAAAAAGAATGTTGGAAAATTGAATGCGAATCTATATAAAGCCAAAAGAGATCAGAAGGAACGGAATGGAAATTCTTGAAAATGCATAAAATAAGGGCGTCACAAAAAGTTCACAAAATTTATTAGCACTCTCACTTGACGAGTGCTAATAAATGTGTTATAACACAAATAGAACAAAGTATAAACAAAGAAAAGGAGAGATGACTTATGATGACACCCAGCATTTTTGGAGGAAACTTATTTGACGATTTCTTTGATGGATTCTTTGATTTTCCTGCATTTAACCAGACGGCAATGCAGAAGGCACAGAAACAGCTGTATGGACATCACGCAGCAAATATGATGAAGACGGACGTGCAGGAGCGCAATGGCTGCTACGAAGTAGACATTGACATTCCAGGTTTTAAAAAGGAAGATCTTTCTTTGGAACTTAAGAACGGATATCTGGTAATCAGCGCGGCCAAGAGCATTGATAAGGAAGAAAGCGAGGAGGAAAATGGCAGGTTTGTCCGCCGGGAACGCTATGCAGGAAGCATGAGCAGGTCTTTCTATATTGGAGATGAAATAAAACAGGAAGATATCCGCGCGAAGTATGAGAGCGGCGTATTGAGATTGCGTATACCGAAGATGGAAGAGAAGAGGCCGGCGGTGGAGGAAAGAAAATATATAGCAATTGAAGGATAATAGATTTTTATTAAAACATCAGGCAGGCGGGAAGATTTTTGAAAATTTTCCCGCCTGTTAGATTAATCAAGGGTGTTTTCATAGGCCTAAGGCATAGGATCACGTTTTTCAAGGCCTTTGCGGTATAAGAATATTCCTAAAGCTGCGGTGCACACAGCAGAGGCAAAAATTGCAAGATGAATGATAATGGAATTGCCAGAATAAGAGAACGATTCTGGTGTAAAGGTGCCCCAGATATTGAACAGCATATGGAACAAAATGGACAGATAGATACTGCCGCCTTTATAACATACGTAACCGCAGAACAATCCAACTACAAAAGCGTAGGTGCCCTGAATCACATTTCCGTGAAATGCACCGAAGAGAACTGCCTGGAATATATTTGCGGCAAAAAAGGGCATGGCGTTTCTGGCGTATTTCAAAGTGACGCCCCGAAAGATCAGCTCTTCACTGATGGGGGCTATCAAGATGGAATATAGGGCGAGCAGCGGCGTGACATTTCCAAAGCCGATGCTTTTCATCAATTCTTCGTAAGTGTGATACCAGTCTGGATTGACGGCGGCAAGAAGCGCCACTACATATGCGGATATGTACTGCATCCCAAGCATCAATAACACCAGAGCTGCAAATATCCAGGGATTGATCAGAACAGAGATTTTGCGCCGTGGCTGTTTTTTAGGAACAAAACGTTTCCAGTACCAAAAACCCAGGGCAAAGGCTGCAATTACCGCATAAATTGCGGAGATGCCGGTAAGAAACTGACTGTCCATAAGGAAGTTCATAGTAAAATCAGGATCTGTCATCTGGCCTATTGATTCCGGATTAGAGACGAGTTCCAGAATCAGTTTCAGAAACACTCCCGCGAAAGACACAATTAACTGAATGCCAAGGGCGAGAAGCGCTGGGAGCAGGCAAAATAGGATACTGCCGGTTTTTTTCAAGATTTTCATGGGATATCATTCCTTTCTATCTGTGTTTTACATTAGGTAATTGCGAAACAACTAAATTATCCGAATTTCATATACAATTTATACAATTATGCTTAAATATTTTATTCATATAAACGCACAAAATGCAGAGCGTACCAAACATTTCAATGAGCCTTTTACAACAAAAACCATGTTCAGCAGAGGCCTCCATGGTTTTTAAGTCTTTTCTCTGCTTTTGCCATCTTTATGGCATTAAGGGATGCTCTTGAGTGCATTTCCATGGTCAGAAATGCATTTCTTAGCGTTTATATGTTAAAATATTTCTTCCTAAATTTTTTGAATTGTATATGAAATTCTAAAAATATTGAGTTTCGAAATCGCCTATGTGTTTTACAGGTGTTTTTTATTCTATAGAAATAGAATAAAAAGCCCTCCGGGCAGGATGCGCACGGATGCAAGCGGAGAAGAAGCTGCTGCTTCGCAGCCCGCTCACGCGCAAAGAATGCGTAAAACGCATTCTTTTTATTGTACTATTGTAGCAGTACAATAAGAAGTTTGCAACTGTGTTTTGGGAAAAATAAGGGGAAATCTGTTGCTTTTTTTCCAAAATTGTTATAAGATACAAGTTAGCGTATATTTATACATTATTTATCAGGAGGATTAATATATATGAAGAATTGGAAAAGATTAGCAGCACTGTTACTGACAGGGGCTATGATTACAGGTATTGTGGGCTGTGGTGTTCCGGCAAACACCGTTCATGCGCCGGAAGATATGGCCGGAAAGAAAATCGGAGTACAGCTGGGAACGACTGGAGATACGCTGGTGACAGGTGAATTTGAGGGAGACAGCAGCACTACGGTGGAACGTTACAAAAAGGGAGCAGACGCTGTGCAGTCCTTAAAACAGGGCAAAATTGACTGTGTTGTAATTGACTCAGAGCCGGCAAAAGCGTTTGTTGACCAGAATAAGGATCTGACCATATTAGATACAGAATACACAGATGAAGATTATGCCATTGCGATTGCCAAAGAAAACACAGAACTGAAAGAAAAGATTAATGGCGCGCTTGCAGAATTAAAGGAAGACGGCGTATTGGATCAGATTATGGCAAATTATACAGGCGACGATACTATGGGAACCTGCCCTTACGAGTCCCCGGCAGATGTGGATACTTCTAATGGAAAGCTGGTTATGGCGACTAACGCTGCCTTTAAACCTTATGAATATTATGAAGATAATAAGATTGTAGGCATTGACGCAGAGATGGCGCAGGCAGTTGCAGACAAGCTGGGCATGGAACTGGAGATTCTTGATATGGACTTTGACGCTATCATCAATGCCGTACAGTCTGGCAAAGCAGATATCGGTGTGGCAGGAATGACAGTGAATGAGGAACGTCTTCAGAGTATTGATTTCAGCGATACTTATGCAAAAGCAAAACAGGTGATCATTGTCCGTGCAAAATAGGAGGAAATGCCGCCGTGCAGAACTTTATCAATGAATTTACACTGAATTTTATAGAAAAAAACCGATATCAGTACATAATAGAAGGATTTGTCAATACCCTGATCATTTCTTTGTTTGCAGTGCTGGTGGGAATTGTGATTGGGTTTCTGGTAGCCATTATCCGTTCCAGCCACGATAAGACAGGGCGTATGAAGGCAGGGAATTTCATTTGCAGGATTTACCTTACGGTGATGCGGGGAACGCCTACCATGATTCAGCTTTTAATTATTTATTATGTCATATTTGCCACGGTAAATATTCCCAAGGTTTTTGTGGCAGTGGTGGCGTTCGGCCTCAACTCCGGCGCTTATGTGGCAGAGATTGTACGTTCCGGCATCATGTCTGTAGATGAGGGACAGTTTGAAGCGGGCAGGAGCCTGGGTCTGAATTATCGTCAGACCATGCAGTTTATCGTGATGCCCCAGGCATTTAAAAATGTGCTTCCCGCGCTGGGAAATGAGTTTATTGTCTTATTGAAGGAGACCTCGATCAGCGGTTATATCGGATTGACAGACCTGACTCACGGCGGAGACATTATAAGAGGAATCACTTTTTCCGCATTTATGCCTTTGGTTGCAGTTGCGCTGATCTATTTGCTGTTGGTGACCGGGCTTTCCTGGTGTGTGAATAAACTGGAGAGGAGGCTGAGAGTCAATGAGCGGTAACGTATTGCTGGAAGTAAAGGATTTAAGGAAAGATTTTGGAGACCACTCGGTACTGCAGGGCATCAGCACCCAGATCTGCCAGGGAGAAGTGGTGGCGATCATCGGGCCTTCCGGATGCGGCAAATCTACTTTTTTGAGGTCCCTGAACCTGTTAGAAACTCCCACGGGAGGAAGTGTGATTTTTGAGGGAAAGGAGATTACCGCACCAGGGACAGATGTCAATAAGATACGCCAGAAAATCGGTATGGTGTTTCAGCAGTTTAATCTTTTTGCCAATTTAACGATTGAGGATAATATCACACTGGCTCCGGTAAAGCTGGGGCTGATGGATAAGGAACAGGCGCAGAAGCGGGCAAAGGAGCTGTTAGGACGGGTAGGTCTTCCAGATAAGGCGGACGCCTATCCGGCAATGCTCTCCGGCGGACAGAAACAAAGGATTGCCATTGCCCGCTCACTTGCCATGAACCCAGACGTGATGTTGTTTGATGAACCGACTTCAGCCCTGGACCCTGAGATGGTGGGAGAAGTGTTGGAATTGATGAAGGAGCTTGCGGCGGACGGAATGACCATGGTGGTGGTAACCCATGAAATGGGTTTTGCCAGAGAAGTGGCAACCAGAGTGATGTTTATAGATGAAGGTGTGATTTGTGAAGAGAATACGCCTCAGGAATTTTTTGAACATCCCAGGAATCAGAGACTGCAGGATTTTTTATCTAAGGTATTATAAAAAGGTATTATAAAAATAGAAAGAGCCAGACAGGAACATATCCTGCAGTGCGGCGGAGCTGTTGTAAAAACAGTATCAGATACAGTATAAGAGTTAGACGATATTTTGGAAATATGATATACTGTGTCTGGCTGTAATTTTACCACAGCTCCTTTTTTCTTCTAATTTAAATTAGGTGTCAAAAGGTGGTGAGATAAAATGACGTTGGCAATTTGCACAAATAGGTGCAAAAAGTTGTGACTTGTCCTGACGGTTAGAATTTCTTAGTGTTCGATCATACAACCAGCAATTTCCAAACAGGATGTTTGGAAAAGGCTTATCTGAGCCAGGGATGGCGAATATAAGCCGGTTGCGTGAAGCTTCTATATTTTTTGCTGGAACACTTAGAAATTCTTCTGTTTGGGACAGTTGGAACAACGTTTGTATTTATTTGTGCAAATTGCCAATAAGCATTTGTTAAACTACCTTTTGACACTCGAATCTTACCTAATTTGAATAGGTAATTACCTAAAGGATAAGTATGACAGAGAGGAGGATTATTATGTCATTTGTACATCTGCACGTTCATACGGAGTACAGCCTTCTGGACGGTTCCAATAAGATCAAAGAATATGTCTCACGGGTGAAAGAGCTGGGCATGAATGCGGCGGCGATTACAGACCATGGTGTTATGTACGGCGTCATTGATTTTTACCGGGCGGCAAAGGAAGCAGGAATTAAGCCGATTCTGGGCTGTGAAGTCTATGTGGCGCCAGGCTCCCGCTTTGACAGGGAAAAGGTGGAAGGGGAAGACCGTTATTTTCATCTCATCCTTCTTGCCGAAAATCAGACTGGATATCAGAATTTGATGAAAATTGTTTCCAGAGGATTCACAGAAGGTTATTACTATCGTCCCAGGGTGGACCGAGAGGTGCTGGAGACTTATCATGAAGGGCTGATTGTGCTGAGCGCCTGTCTGGCAGGAGAGGTGCAGAAGCTTTTGCTGCGGGGAGCCTATCAGGAGGCAAAAGAGGCTGCACTTTGGCATGACAGAACTTTTGGGCATGGAAATTATTTTCTGGAGCTGCAGGATCATGGGCTGCCAGAACAGCAGCATGTCAACCAGCAGCTTATACGTTTGAGCCAGGATACGGGCATTGAATTGGTTGCTACCAATGACGTGCATTATACGTATGAGACAGATGTGGACTCTCATGATATTCTTCTCTGCATTCAGACCGGCAAAAAACTCTCGGATGAAAATAGGATGCGTTATGAAGGCGGGCAGTATTTTGTGAAATCGGAAGAACAGATGCGCACGTTGTTTCCCTATGCACAGCAGGCCTTGGACAATACGCAGAAAATCGCCGACCGCTGTCATGTGGAAATCGAATTCGGCGTTACGAAACTGCCGAAATATGACGTGCCCAAGGGTTACAGCTCCTGGGAATATTTGAACGAGCTCTGTCATCAGGGACTAAAACAGCGTTATCCGCAGAAAGACGGCGTGGTATCCATTCCAGGAATCGAAGAGCCTATGCAGATGGAAGAATTGAAAGACAAACTTCAGTACGAGCTGGATATCATAAAGCAAATGGGGTACGTGGACTATTTTCTGATTGTGTGGGATTTTATTCATTTTGCCAGAGAAAACGGAATTGCCGTGGGACCGGGGCGAGGAAGCGCAGCGGGAAGCCTGGTGTCTTATACCCTGGAAATTACCAATATAGATCCTCTCCGCTATCATTTGATTTTTGAACGTTTTCTCAATCCGGAACGTGTTACCATGCCGGATATTGATATTGATTTCTGCGTGGAACGGCGGCAGGAGGTCATTGATTACGTCAGTGAGAAATACGGCAAGGACCGTGTGGTACAGATTGTCACCTTTGGTACGATGGCGGCAAGAGGCGTCATCCGAGACGTGGGGCGTGTGATGGATCTGCCCTACGCATTTGTCGACAATATTGCAAAGCAGATTCCCACAGAGATTGGGATTACCATAGACAAAGCCCTGAAGATGAATCCACAGCTGCGTGCCAGTTATGAAAATGATGAGAGCATTCACAGGCTCATTGATATGTCAAAACGTCTGGAAGGGCTGCCCAGGCATACTTCTATGCATGCGGCAGGAGTGGTGATCAGTTCCAAAGCAGTGGATGAGTTTGTGCCTCTTTCCAGAGGAAGCGACGGCGCTATAACCACACAGTTTACCATGACTACCCTGGAGGAATTAGGACTGTTAAAAATGGATTTTCTAGGGCTTCGAAATCTCACCGTGATTCAAAATGCCGTCAATCTTATTCACGCCAGCCAGAGAGAGGCAGACCCCCAAATTGCAGAAACAGAGCTTCTTGATATCGATCAGATTAATTTTGATGATAAAGCAGTACTTGCCTCCCTGGGAACCGGGAGGACAGAGGGTGTGTTCCAGTTGGAGAGCGCGGGGATGAAAAACTTTATGAAAGAATTAAAGCCTCAGAGTTTAGAAGATATTATCGCAGGAATTTCTTTGTACCGACCGGGGCCTATGGACTTTATTCCGGCCTATATCCGGGGGAAAAACAACCATCAGTCCATTACCTATGATTGTCCTCAGCTTGAACCTATATTAGAGCCGACCTACGGCTGTATTGTATATCAGGAACAGGTGATGCAGATTGTCCGGGACCTTGCCGGGTACACGCTGGGAAGAAGCGATCTGGTGCGCCGTGCCATGTCCAAGAAAAAAGTATCTGTGATGGAACAGGAGCGGAAGAATTTTATTTACGGGAATCAGGAGGAAGGAGTTCCTGGCTGTATCAGCAATGGAATCAGTGAGCAGGTTGCCAACAAGATATTTGATGATATGACGGATTTTGCCAAATACGCGTTTAATAAGTCTCATGCGGCAGCCTATGCAGTGGTGGCTTATCAGACTGCCTACCTGAAATACTATTATCCATTGGAATATATGGCTGCACTGATGAGCTCTGTGATGGACCATGTTGGGAAGATTTCAGAGTACATTTTTACCTGCCGCCAGATGGGCATTCCAGTGCTGCCTCCCAGCATCAACGAAGGGGAGAGCGGATTTTCCGTTTCGGATCATGCGATCCGTTACGGATTATCGGCAATCAAGAGTGTCAGCCATACTTTTATTGAAAAACTTTGTGAAGAACGGAAAGAACGGGGCAGATTTACCAGCCTGAAAGATTTTCTTACCCGGATGGCGGACCGTGAGATCAACCGGAGGACGGTAGAAAATCTTATTAAGGCGGGAGCGCTGGATAACCTTGGAGCCACCAGAAAACAAAGTATGATGGTATACGCAGGCATTATGGAGGGAATTGCTCAGGACAAGAAGAATACCATGGCCGGGCAGATGACCTTGTTTGATTTTGCGGGTGAGGAAGAAAAGGCAGATTTTGAGGTAAAACTTCCAGATGTGGGAGAATACTCCAAAGAAGTGTATCTTGGATTTGAGAAGGAAGTGCTGGGCATCTATATCAGCGGGCATCCGCTGGAAGAGTATGAAGAAAAATGGCGGAAGAATGTCACCAGGCTGACTACAGATTTCCAGCTTGAGGAAGAGAGCGGGCAGACCAGAGTGAAAGAGGGGGAAATCGCAATGGTAGGCGGAATGATTGTGGATAAAACGATAAAATATACCAGGCAGAATCAAGCTATGGCGTTTATCACGCTGGAAGATTTGGCAGGTACGCTGGAAATTATTATTTTTCCCAATAGCTATGAAAAGAACAGCCGCCTTCTGAACGTAGATGAAAAGGTATTTGTAAGAGGCAGAGTACAAACAGAAGATGAGAAAAACGCAAAACTGATCTGTGAACGGATTTATTCTTTTGATGATACCAAAAAGGAGCTGTGGCTGCAGTTTTCCACCAGGGAAGCATATGGGCGGCAGGAATCCAGCGTTCTGGAACTGCTGAAAGAGAGTGATGGAAAAGACAGCGTTGTAATTTATATCTCCAGCGAGAAACAGATGAAACGGCTGCCTCCCAGCAGACATATATCTGTCCAGCCAGAACTCATTCATAATTTGTCAGAGATTTTGGGGGAAAATAACGTAAAAGTTGTAGAAAAGAGTATTGAAAATCTTTGAAAAAGAGATTAGAATGTAATAGATTGAACAAATGATGTGAAAAATAGAAAGACAGGAGGGACATGTTATGGCGAAAGATATTCAGACAATCGGCGTGCTTACCAGCGGCGGTGACGCACCAGGAATGAACGCTGCCATCCGTGCAGTTGTGCGGCAGGCGATTGTAAAAGGCAAGAAAGTAAAAGGAATTAAGAGAGGTTATGCAGGTCTGCTTCAGGAAGAAATTATAGATATGCAGGCATGTGATGTATCAGATATTATTCAGCGGGGCGGCACCATTTTGCAGACTGCGAGATGCAAAGATTTTACAACCGAAGAAGGACAGCAGAAAGGAGCGGAAATCTGCAGAAAACATGGGATTGACGGAGTGATTGTCATCGGAGGTGACGGTTCCTTTAAGGGAGCGCAGAAGCTTGCCTCCCTGGGAATTAATACCATCGGTATTCCGGGAACCATTGACTTGGACATTGCCTGTACGGAGTATACTATCGGATTTGATACCGCGGTAAATACAGCAATGGAAGCGATTGATAAAGTACGTGACACCTCAACCTCTCATGAGAGATGTTCTATTATTGAGGTTATGGGCAGGGGCGCAGGTTATATTGCATTGTGGTGCGGTATTGCCAACGGTGCAGAGGACATTCTTCTTCCGGAAAAATATAATTATGATGAACAGGCTCTGGTAAATAATATTATTAATAACCGCAAGAAAGGCAAAAAGCACCATATTGTGATCAATGCAGAGGGAATCGGCCATTCTGCAAGTATGGCAAAGCGGATTGAGTCAGCAACTGGAGTGGAAACACGCGCGACTATTTTAGGGCACATGCAGCGAGGCGGAAGCCCTACCTGCAAAGACCGCGTTTATGCGTCTACCATGGGAGCTTATGCGGTGGATCTGCTCTGCCAGGGAAAATCAAACCGTGTGGTGGGCTACCGTGACGGAGAATATGTGGATTTTGATATTGATGAAGCGCTTGCGATGCAGAAAGGGATTTCTGATTATCAGTTTGAAATCTGCAGGAATCTGAGTCTGTAAGGAGCAGAAATATGATAACAAGTTCTTCCAATTCACAGATGAAATATATTATGCAGTTAAATAAAAAGGCAAAAACCCGCTATGAACAGCGGGTTTTTGTGGTGGAAGGAATCAAAATGTGGCAGGAAACACCCAGGGAGCAGATACAAAAAATCTATGTGTCCGAGAGCTTTCTTCAAGATGCAAAAAAACGGAGGCTGCTGAAAGATTGTACGTATGAAGTAGTGGCAGACCGTGTATTTCAAGCAGTCAGCGACACCAAGACGCCTCAGGGGATTTTCTGCCTGGTGAAGATGCCGGAGTATGAAATGGAAGATTTGCTGAGGGGAAAGGCACATTTGCTGATTTTAGAGGATATCCAGGATCCTGGAAATCTGGGGACCATGCTGCGCACTGGGGAAGGCGCTGGCATTACCGGCATCATAATGAGCAAGGGCACGGTAGATATTTTTCATCCCAAGGTAATCCGTTCTACCATGGGTTCATTGTTTCGTGTTCCTTTTTTTATTGCTGAGAATCTTTCACGTACTATTGGTACCATAAAGGAACAGGGAATTACGGTTTATGCGGCCCATTTGAAAGGCGTTTTGTCCTATGATAAACCAGATTACACAGGCGCCTGCGGGTTTCTGATAGGAAATGAGGGAAATGGGCTGAGTGCAGAAATTGCCTCCCTGGCAGATACTTATATCCGGATTCCAATGGAAGGAAAGGTGGAATCTCTCAATGCCGCCATGGCGGCGGCATTGCTGATGTATGAAGTGAACAGGCAGCGCAGATAGTCTTGCGTGGTTATTCTTCAATGACGTGGATTTCGAGGAAATCAAAATCAATGTCTTCCACAAAGTTGTCCTGGTAAAATCTTGCTTTGGCATGGCGTTTAAATTCTGATACAGTGGCGTCCAGCCACAGCGGTTTACTCAGGTCAAAATCATAGCAGACCTGTTCCAGCGCACGGAATATTTTATGGGTGCGGGTATCTTCACTCTCATCCGTGATTACGGTATCACGTAAAAGATGGTTATCTTTAAATATTTTAAACCAGATTCGCATAATGGATCCTTTCTGTGGTAGTATTATTTCATTATCTTAGTATAAAAAAGAAGCGAATGCAAGATTAAGAGTTATATTTTTACAGAAAGGGATGAGGGTTTTATGAAACAGTTTCAATTTGAATATCACGGTTTAGAATCATTTTCCCAGGAACTTTCCGGTTTTAAAGCCAGATGCAGCCGCGAAAATATAACAGTGAAAATGTTTCAGATTTATTCAGAAGTATTAGATTATGAGAAGGTGCAAAAGGTTTGCAGTGTTATTGGACAAATGTTTCCAGATGTGATCTCTATGGGATGTTCCACCAGCGGAAACATTATTGATTGTGAGCTTTCTGATAAAATAACCGTTGTATGTACAGCTTTTGAATTTCCAACGACTAAGGTCAAGCTTTTTCAGTATGATTTATCAGAGAACCGCACGGAACAGATTACATCTTCCATTTTGGAAGAGGCCAGAAGGCATCCATGGGTAAAAGCGATTGAGATGTTTTTTACAATTCCAGAAGAATCTACCACAAAATTTTGTGAAGGACTCAAAGAGCTGCGGCCGGATATTCAGGTGTTTGGCGGTGTTGCCTGCAGTGATGACATCACAAGTGACGATTCTTTCGTGTTTTCCGGAGACAATGGAATTTCTGGACATTCCATTCTCATTCTGTTTTACGGCGGAGAAGATTTTTATGTGGATGCGATCAGTGTGACTGGATGGAAGCCTCTGGGAAGGAAGTTTCAGGTTACAAAATCAGACGGTTCTGTCCTGCAGGAACTGGATGGGATTCCTGCCTATGAAGTATACCGTAAGTATCTGAATATTAAGAACGATGAGAATTTTTTCTATAATACACTGGAATTTCCCTTGTTTTATGAGCATAATAATACCACAATCCTGCGGACGCCGGTGGCAAGCAATGAGGATGGATCCGTTACCATGACTTCTGATATTGAGATTGGCTCCGTAGTGCGGATTTCTTATGGAGATCCAGGCACTATTTTGGAGAGCATCCGCCATGACAGCAGAAGAATTGCCGAGTTCCAGCCGGATTTACTACATATTTTTTCCTGTGCAGCCAGGCGCACATTCTGGACGTTAAGAGAACCGACTTATGAGATTTATCCTTTTCAGAAAATTTCATCCTCCTGTGGATTTTTTTCACATGGTGAATTTCTGCGGACAAATGGAAATCTGAACCAGCATAACGTGACTCTTGTGATAGCCGCTATGAGGGAAGGGAAGAAACATGAATCAGCGCCGGTAGCTTCCATAGAAGAAGGCCATCTTTCAAAGGTTCCTCTGGTTTCACGGCTGGCCACTTTTATCAGTGTAACTTCCATGGAATTGGAGGAAAGCAACAAAAAACTGGAATCAGCCAACGAGAAATTAAAAATGGCGGCGATCATAGACGGACTGACAGGGCTTTATAACCGCAAAGAAATTCAATCCCGGATCAGTCAGGCGCTCTTACAGATCAGGGAAGAAAAATTTTCTCTGATTATGCTTGATATAGATAATTTTAAGCAGGTCAATGACACGTATGGGCATCAGCAGGGAGACAATGTGATTATAGAGCTTGCCAATATTCTGCAGAATGAACAGGCTGACGGCATGCATAATGTTTCCGCCGGAAGGTGGGGCGGAGAGGAATTTATGATGCTGCTGCCAGGCATGGAAGGAGCCTCAGCGGCTTATACTGCAAATCTTATCAGGAAATGTTTCGAAAATACAGAATTCCCTGGCATAAGACCCCAGACTATAAGCCTGGGAGTTACCCAGGCAAAGAGAAATGATACCTCAGACAGCCTGTGCAGCCGTGTAGATATGGCCCTTTACAAAGCAAAGAAGAGTGGGAAGAACAAAGTGGTCCTTATTTGAGAAATAACAGGAGGTATAAAATGGCAAAATACGTTATGGCGCTGGACGCCGGAACCACAAGCAACCGCTGCATTTTGTTTAATGAAAAAGGAGAAATGTGCAGTGTGGCGCAGAAAGAATTCACCCAGTATTTTCCAAAACCAGGATGGGTGGAACATGATGCCAATGAAATCTGGTCTACACAGCTTGGAGTCGCTGTGGAAGCGATGCAGAAAATAGGCGCTTCTGCAAAGGATATCGCAGCGATCGGCATTACCAATCAGCGTGAGACGACCATAGTCTGGGATAAAAATACAGGAGAACCTGTTTACAATGCCATTGTGTGGCAGTGCCGCAGAACATCAGAATACTGCGATTCCCTGAAAGAAAAGGGACTGACCGAAGACTTCCGCCAGAAAACCGGGCTGGTAATTGACGCCTATTTTTCAGGGACGAAACTCAAATGGATTCTGGATCATGTGGAAAATGCCAGAGAACGCGCAAAGCGGGGAGAACTTCTCTTCGGCACGGTGGAAACCTGGCTGATCTGGAAGCTGACGAAAGGAGCGGCCCATGTAACGGATTATTCCAATGCTTCCCGGACCATGCTGTTTCACATTACAGATTTGAAGTGGGATGAGGAAATTCTGGAAGAGCTGGATATTCCGGTATGTATGCTGCCTGAGGTAAAACCTTCCAGCTGTGTGTACGGAATGGCAGACCCGTCGTTTTTTGGCGGAGAGATACCTATAAGCGGCGCGGCAGGAGACCAGCAGGCGGCGCTGTTTGGACAGACCTGTTTTCATGCCGGAGAAGCAAAAAATACCTACGGCACAGGCTGTTTTCTGTTAATGAATACAGGAGAGAGACCTGTATTTTCCAGAAATGGATTGGTCACAACGATTGCGTGGGGAATAGACGGTAACATTAATTATGCCCTGGAAGGTTCTATTTTTGTGGCTGGCGCGGCGATCCAGTGGCTGCGGGATGAGATGAGGCTGATTGACAGTGCGGCAGATTCAGAGTATATGGCAAAGAAAGTGGAGGATACCAACGGCTGTTACGTGGTTCCGGCGTTTACCGGGCTGGGAGCGCCTTACTGGGACCAATATGCAAGGGGAACCATTGTAGGGCTGACACGCGGCGTCAATAAATACCATATTATCCGTGCAACCCTGGAATCTCTGGCATTTCAGGTAAATGACGTGTTAGAGGCAATGAAGGCAGACGCTGGCATCAGGCTGAATGCACTGAAGGTGGACGGCGGGGCAAGCGCCAATGATTTCCTGATGCAGGTTCAGGCAGATCTGATAGACGCTCCGGTAAACCGTCCCCACTGTGTAGAGACAACAGCCATGGGTGCGGCATATCTTGCGGGACTTGCCGTCGGCTATTGGACAGATAAAGAGGATGTGCTGAAAAACTGGTCCGTGGATCAGACATTTTTCCCTCAGATTTCCGCCAGGGAGCGTACAGAACGGATTCAGGGCTGGAAAAAGGCAGTGAAATATACTTATGGCTGGGCAAAGGAAGGTAGAGATACATGTACGACGTAGTGATTATAGGCGCGGGAGTATCCGGATGCGCCGTGGCAAGAGAGCTCTCCAGATATCGGCTGAATATCTGTGTGGTGGAAAAAGAAGAAGATGTATGCTGTGGGACTTCCAAGGCAAACAGCGCGATTGTTCATGCCGGTTTTGACGCCCCGGCTGGTTCTCTCATGGCGAAGCTGAATGTACAGGGAAATGAGATGATGGAGGCGCTGTCTGGGGAATTGGATTTTCCTTTTCAGAGAAATGGCTCCCTGGTCATCTGTCTGCAGGAAGATGAGATGCCAGGATTGAAAACATTGTATGACAGAGGAATCGAAAACGGCGTAAAAGATTTGCGGATCATAGACAGAGAAGAACTGAGAGAGCTGGAGCCTGGTATTTCCGATGATGCAGTGGCGGCATTATATGCGCCTACCGGAGGAATTGTATGCCCCTTTGCCATGAATTTCGCATTTGCTGAAAATGCGGCCGCCAACGGCGTGGAGTTTCGGTTTGATACAGAAGTAACTGGATTTTGCAAAAGAGAAGGATATTGGAACATCAAGACCAGCCAGGGAGAACTTGAGAGCAGATATGTGGTAAATGCGGCAGGTGTTTATGCAGACCGGATGCACAATATGGTAAGCGCCAGGAAACTTCATATTACGCCCCGGCGCGGAGAATACTGCCTGCTGGACCATTCAGCCAGCAGCCTTGTCACACATACCATTTTTCAGCTTCCGGGCAAATTTGGAAAGGGAGTGCTGGTGACTCCTACTGTTCATGGAAATATTCTCATAGGTCCCACAGCAGAAGATATTGAAGACAGAGAAGGAACCAATACGACCCGCGCAGGCATCGAGGAACTGATGGAGCGGTCAGGTGCTGTGGTGAAAGGGATTCCGTTTCAGCAGGTGATCACTTCTTTTGCAGGGCTGCGCGCACATGAAGATGGACATGAATTCTGTATCGGAGAGGCGGAGGATGCGCCAGGCTTTATTGACTGTGCCGGAATTGAATCTCCTGGTCTTACTGCCGCTCCGGCAATCGGAAAGATGGTGGCGGATATTATTTATGAACGGGAACAGCCTCAGGTGAATCCAGAGTTTACAGGAAAGAGAAGGGGGATCTTAGATCCGAATACCTTGAGTGAACAAGAACATGCAGCGTTAATTAAGCAGCATCCAGCATATGGATCTATTGTCTGCCGTTGCGAAATGATTACAGAAGGAGAGATTCTCGATGCAGTCAACCGTCCTCTGGGGGCAAAATCCTTAGACGGCGTAAAGCGCAGGACAAGGGCAGGGATGGGACGCTGCCAGGGAGGATTCTGTGCTCCGAAGGTGATGGAACTCCTTGCCAGAGAACGGAACCTGGAATTCTTACAGATCACAAAATCCGGCAAGGATTCACAGATGACCGCAGGAAGGAACAAGGATCGGGAGGCGTTTTGAGCCGTGGTCCGCTGATTGACAATTAAGATAGATGAGGAAAAAAACATGCTGAATTTTGACATTGTAATTGTGGGAGGCGGTCCGGCAGGACTGGCAGCGGCCATAGCTGCAAAGGAAAATGGCGCAGCATCCATTCTGGTACTGGAGAGAGACCAGGAACTTGGCGGGATTTTAAACCAGTGCATTCACAATGGATTTGGGCTTCACACGTTTCAGGAAGAACTTACCGGGCCGGAATATGCGGCAAGGTATATTGAAAGACTGCAGAAGGCAGGGATTTCGTATAAATTAAATACTATGGTGATGGATATTTCTGCAAAGAAAGTGGTGACGGCTATGAATCGTACGGAGGGAATTTTGCAGATACATGCAAGGGCAGTCATCCTTGCCATGGGCTGCCGGGAACGTTCCAGAGGCGCCTTGAATATTCCAGGTTTTCGGCCGGCAGGGGTTTATTCTGCCGGAACGGCGCAGAGACTGGTAAATATGGAAGGGTATTTGCCGGGACGCCGGGTGGTGATTCTGGGGTCCGGCGACATCGGGCTTATCATGGCAAGAAGAATGACCTTAGAAGGTGCGAAAGTCCAGGTGGTGGCAGAGCTGCTCCCATATTCTGGCGGACTGAAAAGAAATATTGTGCAGTGCCTGGATGATTTTGGCATTCCTCTCAAGTTAAGCCATACGGTTGTAGAGATCCATGGCAGGAAACGGGTGGAAGGAGTCACCATTGCCCAGGTAGACGAGAACAGAAAACCAGTTCCGGGAACCGAAACATATTATGATTGTGACACGCTGCTTTTGTCCTGCGGGCTGATACCTGAGAATGAACTGTCAAAGGAACTGGGAGTTGAAATAAATCCGCTTACTTCTGGGCCAAAAGTAAATGAAAGTTTTCAGACCAGCGTGCCGGGAGTATTTGCCTGTGGAAATGTGCTCCATGTCCATGACCTGGTAGACTTTGTTTCCAGAGAAGCAGAAGCAGCAGGAAAACATGCGGCCCTGTACGTCAAAAATCAGACGGAGCATGATAATTCCGCAGATATACCGATTGCAGCAGAACAGGGCGTGCGCTATACGGTGCCGAATACGGTCAATCTTAAGCGGATGGACGAGGAACATACGCTGCGTTTTCGGGTGGGAGATGTATACAAGAACTGCTATGTGGCAGTTTATCTGGATGAAAAACGGATTTACCACAGGAAAAAGCAGATACTGGCGCCGGGAGAGATGGAAGAAATAGTACTGAAAAAGGAAGAACTGGCTGCCGTTCCTGATTTGACTAAGATTACGGTGAAACTGGAGGAGGCTTGAGAAAATGGAAACAAGGGAATTAACCTGCATTGGCTGTCCGTTGGGCTGTCTGCTTAAGGTGGAAACAGATCAGGGGCAGGTGCATAAGGTTACGGGAAATACCTGCAAAAGAGGAGAGACATACGCGAGAAAAGAGGTTGTCAATCCTACCAGGATTGTGACGAGTTCCGTGCTGGTAGAAGGAGGAAATCAGAGGGTAGTGTCCGTGAAAACCAGAGAAGATATCCCCAAAGAAAAAATTTTCGAGGTGATAGAAGCCCTGAGGGGCGTAAAGGTACAGGCCCCGGTTCATATCGGTGACGTGGTTGTCAGCAATGCCGCAGACACAGGAGTGGATGTGGTGGCTACAAGGAATGTTTTAAACTAAACTGGAGCTGCAACGCCAAAATGTCACAGAATCCCTCTGCAGCATATAATAAGGCAGAGGGATTCTTGTATGTTATTCCTCTGACATTTACTGCCAGAGGAATAATACGGTCCCTGATTACATAATCCGGGAGGAAAGCCATGCGTCTGTGTGAACTGAGAGAAAAAGAAGTTATCAATGTCTGCAACTGCAAATGCCTTGGATTTGTGGCAGACATTGATATTGATGTTTGTACCGGAATGGTGCTGGCACTGATTATTCCAGGCTGTGGGAAGGTCTGGGGGATTTTTGGCAAAGAAAGTGAAATTCTGATTCCCTGGAAACAAGTAGTGAGAGTGGGACCGGATATCATCCTGGTGGAAATCCCAGAGCCAGAGCATAGATAGTGCAGCAGGCTGCAGAAGATAAGGCATGAGGAGAAACAGAACATGAACAGTGTTTACCGGGATATTTTCAGAGCGATCCATGAGGGAAAATGGCTCAGCATTGAGTATCGGAATAAGGAGGAACAAGTCTCAAGATACTGGATAGGAATCTATGAATTGCATCCGAAGAAGCGTACGCTGAAGGTGGAAGGACTGCATCTTGGCAGATATACCACGGAGACGTTTGAGCTGATTTATATGGATTCTATTTTATCTTCCAGTATTGTGGAAGGGTCCTATTGCCCGGTAAACCAGCGCCTGGTTCAGGATATTTATCGGAATCCACATAAATATAAAGAGCTGTTTGACCATACCGTAAATCTGAAAATACTCAATTATCTGGAAATGTGCAATCGTATGGACACGGTTCCTTATTACTCTGATTTTGATTTAATAAGGTACCTGGACCGGGAAAGCTTCTGTGGGGGAGAGTACCAGTTAAATGAAGAACAGTTTTGTACGATTGTAAAAAATTTTCAGTATCAGACAAAAGAAAAAAGAGAAAAAGGAGGAAAGCTGAGACTGCAGCAGCTTGCCATGAATGTTTTGAGCATTCATACGCCCCGGGGGCTCTATGTTCTTGCTTACCGCAAGCTTCAGCTGGATGTAAAGAGAAGGGTTCTGCGCCCAGATGATGAGATTGTGATCTGTACGGAATATACCTTAGATGGAATCAAGGAAAATGTGCGTAAATATCTGGACGCAGAAGAATATGAACTTCTGCATGATTTTGAACAGAACCAGGAAAGGATCAAGGAATGTATTACGAACCACAACCGGCAGGGGCTTGGCGTAGACGATATGCCTTATATGATAGGACTGGGCATGGATATCATATTGGATCTGCACAAAGAATATGAGGCTGTCATAGACATGTATCAGAACCGTCAGGCAACAGTTCCGCTGCATGCCTTTTTCGGAGAAATGGTGAGCAGGCCCGTCCGCAGAAAGGCTTATCCTCTGGTACTGGCAGACCGCAAAGTGAATCTGGATCAGCTTCTTGCCATCAATAATGCCATGAAATATCCAGTGGCCTACATTCAGGGTCCGCCAGGAACAGGCAAGACAAGCACCATTATCAATACTATTTTGACAGCTTTTTTCAATGAGAAAACAGTACTGTTTGTCTCTTACAATAATCACCCTGTCAATGGTGTGACAGAAAAGCTGCAGGGAATGAAATATCAGGGCAGAACCATCCCCTTTCCGGTTCTCAGGCTGGGCAGCAGCGAAAAAATGCAGGAAGCTTTGGTGTGGATGGAGTATTTGTATGGACAGACACAGAAGATTCAGGTCTATGAATCCACACTGGACAGAAACAAGGACGGCAGAATCCAGAGGGCAAAAAGATTGTCAAATCTGCTTAGGCGGTATGAAGAGAGACTGGATTTAGAAGAGAGGCAGCAAACCATCAGCCGAATGCTGGAATTTGAGCATGAGAAGAAGCTTTCTGTTCAGACGCTGCCTTTCCAGGCAGACTTGCAGGGAAGGCAGATGGACCAGGTAAAGCGCAGAATTGAGAAGACCGGAGATATCACAGAGGAAGAAGCGTTTGCTCTGCTGGATGATAACCAGGAGGAATGGAAGAAATATCTGTACTATACTTCTGCCAGGTATCTGAAAAAACTGGACGCCCCAAGACATAAAGATTTGAAGAACATCATACAGAGCGCGGATCAAAAAGGCAGGCTGGAGGAGTTTGCAAAATATTTGGGCAAGAAAGAGAATATCAAAAAGCTGCAGGAGATTTTCCCAATTGTGGCCACTACCTGTATCTCTGCACATAAGCTGGGAGAACCGGAGCCTATGTTTGATATGGTAATTATGGATGAGGCAAGCCAATGCAACACAGCAGCAGCGCTGGTTCCAATTATACGAGGCAGCAGCCTGATGCTGGTGGGAGATCCCCAGCAGTTAAATCCTGTGATTCAGCTTGAGGAAATGGTAAACCAGAAATTGAGGAAGCGGTATGGCATTTCTGATGAATATGATTATCGGAAAAATTCTATTTATAAGACGTTTCTTGCCTGCGACGCAGTGAGTGATGAAATCCTTCTCCACTATCATTACCGCTGCCATGAGAAAATTATCGGTTTTAACAACAGGAAATATTACAATGAAAAGCTGTGCATTAAAACGCAGAGCAACGAGCAGGAACCATTGTTGTACATTGATGTAAAAGACAGCCAGAGCAATTGGAAAAATACGGCGCCTGCTGAGGTGGAAGAGATTATAAAATATGCGGCAGAAAACAGTGATAAGACGATAGGCGTTATCACACCTTTTGTCAATCAGAGGAAGCTGTTAGAAGAGGCGGCAGGGAGAGCAAAGCTCACCAACGTGGACTGCGGCACAGTCCATGCTTTTCAGGGAGATGAGAAGGATATTGTGCTCTTTTCCACTGCCATCACAAATCAGACGCAGGCAGGGACTTATGAATGGCTGAAAAACAATAAAGAACTGATTAATGTAGCTACTTCCAGGGCAAAGGAAAAGCTGATTGTCCTGTCCAACACAGAGAATCTGGAACGGCTTCATCAGCGGGAAGGGGAAGATGATTTGTATGAGCTGGTACAGTATGCCAGACGCAATGGGAAATCACAGGTAACTCAGAAGAAGGCAAATTCCAGGGCTCTGGGAGTGAAACCCTTCACTGCTGCCACAGAAGAAGCATTTCTAAAAAACCTTACTCATGCGCTGGAAAATATCTGGCTGTCTCAGAACCGTTTTGCGGTCCGCAGGGAAGTGGACATTTCAGAAATATTTCCAGGACGTCCTGATAGTGTAAGTTTGTTTCAGTCAGAAACACTTGATTTCGTGGTATATGAGCAGCAGGAACAGCAGCAGCCTGTGCTTGCCGTTGAACTGGAAGGCAGGGAACGTATGCAGGAGGAACTTGTACAGAAAGTGGAGAAGCAGAAGCTGGAATTGTGCAAAGCTTTTGACATGCAGATGATACGGGTGGAAAACTCTTATGCCAGACGGTACAATTATATTAAAGAAATTCTGACGGATTTCTTTTCTGCCAGGCATTAGGGAATACTTGCGAGATTTTACGAAAATGCTTTGCTTTTAAAGGGAAATATGCTAGTATAGAGCTAAAGTACTTTGAATATCTGTACCAAGGAGGAACTTCTATGAAATGTCCGTTTTGTAATAGTGACAATACCAGAGTAATTGATTCCAGGCCGGCAGATGATAATAATTCTATTCGGAGACGGCGTCTCTGTGATGAGTGCAAGAAGCGTTTTACGACTTATGAGAAAGTGGAAACGATTCCTTTGATTGTTATTAAAAAAGATGATAACAGAGAGCAGTATGACCGCTCTAAATTGGAGGCAGGCATTCTCAGAGCATGCCATAAACGTCCGGTGTCTGCGGCGCAGATTGATCAATTGGTGGATGAGGTTGAGGTAGAGATTTTTAACAAAGAAGAAAGAGAGATTTTAAGCTCAAAAATCGGAGAAATTGTTATGAACCTCCTCCAGGAATTAGATCCAGTGGCATATGTCCGTTTTGCGTCTGTGTACCGGGAATTTAAGGATGTAAATACGTTTATGGATGAATTGAAAAAAATGCTGGACAATTAAAAAGATTTGTTTCAGGAGTTTGAGAAAATGTTAAAAAATTTTTATCCCGATGAATATTTGGATTCAGCTTACCAGATAGAGTTTGACCGGCTGTACCAGGAAGGATACCGGGGAATTATTTTTGATGTGGATAATACGCTGGTACCTCATGGAGCCCCGGCGGATGACCGTGCCAAAGAGTTGTTTGCTCGTTTAAAGGAGCTGGGTTACCAGTGCTGTCTCTTGTCAAACAACAAAGAGCCAAGGGTGAAGATGTTCAATGACGTGGTACAGGTACAGTATATTTTTAAGGCAGGGAAGCCCAAAATTATCGGCTATGAGCGTGCCATGGAACGGATGGGAACAAATAGAGAAAATACTCTCTTTGTGGGAGATCAGATTTTTACAGATGTGTATGGTGCGAACCGTGCAGGAATCCGTACGATACTGACGAAACCCATTCATCCCAAAGAAGAAATCCAGATCGTGTTAAAACGTTACCTGGAGAAGATTGTATTGTTTTTTTACCGGAGGAAGATAAACAAGGATAAGATTTAGTTCAGAGGATTTAAGAACAGGAAACGGAGGAAGATAAGATGAAAGTAGCAATTGGAAATGACCACACGGCAGTTGATTTGAAGATGGAAGTGATGGAGTATGTAAAAAGCCTGGGGCATGAGGTGGTGAACCTGGGGACAGACAGCACAGAGAGCTGTCATTATCCGATCTACGGTGAGAAAGTAGGGCGTGCAGTGGCAGCAGGAGAGGCAGACTGCGGAATTCTTATCTGCGGGACGGGCGTTGGCATTTCTCTGGCAGCCAATAAAATAAAAGGGATTCGCTGCGGCGTATGTTCTGATACCACTACGGCACATTTGATTAAAGAGCATAACAATGCGAATGTGATTGCCTTTGGCGCAAGGATTGTGGGAAATGAGCAGGCAAAGGATATTGTGAAGGCGTATCTGGAGGCAGAATTCATGGGAGGAAGGCATCAGACGAGGATCGATATGATCCATGAGATTGAAGAAAAAGGTTGAAAATTCTTCCATTATAGTATAGAATGAGAAAAGTATGCGGGCAATTGGTCCAAGCTATAGTTTAAGGAGGAAGTTTGAATGATTTCAGCAGGAGATTTTAGAAATGGCATTACCATTGAATTGGATAATAATATTTACCAGATTATTGAATTTCAGCATGTAAAACCAGGGAAGGGAGCGGCATTTGTCCGGACTAAATTAAAAAATATCAAGAACGGCGGTGTGGTAGAGAAGACATTCCGTCCTACTGAGAAATGCCCTCAGGCACGTATCGACAGGGCAGATATGCAGTATCTGTATTCTGATGGAGATCTTTTTCATTTTATGGATGTCGAGACCTATGAGCAGATCGCGCTGGACGCTGAGGCAATCGGCGACGCACTGAAATTTGTAAAAGAGAATGAAATGGTGAAAATGTGTTCCCATAATGGCAGTGTATTTGCGGTGGAACCACCTCTGTTTGTAGAACTGAAAATTACTGATACAGAGCCAGGATTTAAAGGAGATACAGCTACCGGGGCAACAAAGCCGGCAGTTGTGGAAACAGGAGCTACTGTTTATGTTCCTCTGTTTGTGGAGCAGGAGGACGTTATTAAGATAGACACCAGAACAGGTGAATATTTATCAAGGGTATAAAGCGAAGAGCAGAAAATTGGGGCTGTTGCAAAATGCAGCTTATACACATGTATGACGGAGATTGATAGAATCCAGCCGCCATATATTGTATATAGCGGCTATTTTGCAGCAGCCTTTTTTGTTCTATGGGAAAGATTTTGTTACGCTAAAGCGTAAAAGTACCTTTCCTGTAAGACAAAAATAATATGCGCACTTTGTTCCTGCAATATTTAAGGAATATTTAAGAATTTTCTTGAGTTTTAATTTTGAAATCCTAGTTATAATGGCAGAGTAAAAAGAAGTAAGGAGCGAAAGAACATGGAACAACAGACAATTCTGGTGGTGGATGACAACAAAGAAATCGTATTCTCTCTGGGTAAGCTGCTGGAGTATGAGGGTTACCGGGTTCTGAAAGCATATGATGGGATCGAGGCGCTGGAGACGCTGAAAGAAAATGAGGTGGATTTAATTCTCCTGGATGTGATGATGCCCAGGCTCAACGGTTTGTCGGCATTGATGAAAATCAGGGAAAATAATCAGATACCAGTGATAATCCTCTCGGCAAAAACCCAGGAGAGCGATAAGGTGTCCGGGCTTGTGATGGGGGCCGACGATTATGTGGAGAAGCCGTACAATCCGGCAGAACTTACCGCCAGGGTGGCAGCCCAGCTTCGGCGCTATCATACCTGGGGAGGAGGCGCGCCTAAGGCGGAGGCCCAGCAGCTGGTCAATGGCGGCGTGGTGTTAGATAAGCAGACCAAGAAAGCGATTGTGGACGGTGCAGAAGTGAAACTTACTGCCACAGAGTACAAGATTTTAGAATTGTTGATGGAGCATCCGGGACAGGTGTTTTCAGCAGAGAAAATTTATGAACGGGTCTGGAAGGAACTTGCCACAGGTGCTGTGGAAAATACGGTGATGGTACATATCCGCCATATCCGGGAGAAGCTTGAAATTGATACGAAGAATCCAAAGTATATAAAGGTGGTGTGGGGCATTGGCTACAAAATGGAAAAATACTGAGAAATGGAAAAGGTGCAGAGAATTTGTCCGAAAAATATGGAAACGGGAGGAAGTCAGGCTGTTTGTGGGGATAGTGTGTACGGTCTTTTCATTGCTTATGTTTGAAGATATTTTGCATGGACAGTGGTTTGCCACGGAGGATACGCTGAAAGAAGGAGGGTTTATGAATCTTTTTCTGGGATTTGGAATTTGGGGAATATTAAGCTTCTGCCTCCGTTTTAAATACCGCAGATGGAATCCTGGCCGTGACGGATTCTATCAGGAATGGAAAAACAAGCTCAAAAGACAGCAGATATTTCTTGGAGCAGTGGAATTGGCAGCGTTGTGGGCTTCGATTATGAATTTTTTGTATATATATGAACATATGTGGAATTATGCAAATTTAAGTACCGGATATGTTTTGGTGATAACAGCTCTTGTTCAGGGGATTTTATGCGAAATGATTGTTTTGGCTTTTATGAAGAGGAAGCTGGAAGAGTACATGGAGTCCCTGGAAAAAATAAACAGGCAAAGTTTGCAGGCTGCTTTGCGCAGTGAACAGATGAAGGTAGATTTAATATCAAACGTCTCTCATGATCTGAAAACGCCGCTTACCTCCATGGTGGGGTATATAGAGCTGATCAAAAAAGAAGAATTGACAGATGTCGTCAGCGATTATGTGGAAGTGCTTTCAAGAAAAGCTCAGAAATTAAAAGAGATGATTGACAGTCTGTTTGATCTGGCAAAAACCAGCAGCGGAAATGTGGAGCTGAAAATGGAGTCTTTGGAGATGAACCGTCTGATCGAACAGGTATATGCGGATATGGAAGACCAGATCATCCGAAGCGGCAGAGAACTGGTGGTGTCTCTGACGAAGGAGGATACGGGATTTACGGCTGACAGCAGTTATATGTACCGAATCTGCCAGAATTTGCTGGAAAATGCTTTGAAATATTCCCAGGAGCATACCAGGATTTTTCTTAAGACCATGGTATTGCCCGGGCAGGAAGAGCAGCAGAAAGTATGTTTTGAGATTACGAATACAGCAGGATACCGGATGGAATTCACCAAAGAACAGATTGTAGAGCGGTTTGCCCGTGGAGATGAATCCAGGACAACAGACGGAAATGGACTGGGTCTTGCCATTGTCAATACCTATACCGCAGCTCTGGGAGGAACCTTTGACGTAAATATTGACTGTGACCAGTTTAAGGCAGCAGTGGAATTTTTGAAATAATTTTGAGTTTCCCCATTTTTAACAACAATCGATATTTTAGTACCAAAAGGTCTTGCTGCCTTTGGCAGCATAGACATCTTGCACAAAAAGTGTCTGCAAAGCTAGCTTTCCATAGCACTTTTCTGTGCAAAGTGTTTCCATCACTTTGTGCTGGAAACCTTTTGGTACTATAAAATCAAAAAATGAGGAAACTCAAATTGAAATAATGCTTTGCATATGAATAAAAATATGTTATACTAAGCCTGATGTTGCCAAAATGAAAAGATGATTCAGAATTTTTGGCGTACCCGTTCAGCAACAGCAGGCTGAGGGGAATATCTGGATCATTATGATAGAAAGGAAGTAGAATTATGAAACATGTAAAGACGTTAAATACAAGAAAACTGCAGAACACAGTGAAGAAGGGCGGATGCGGCGAATGCCAGACCTCTTGCCAGTCTGCATGCAAGACAAGCTGTACTGTTGGCAATCAGAGCTGTGAGAACAGATAATTTCCAGAAAATGAACAAATTTCAGAACACAGACCGTTCGTCAAAGCCGAGCGGTCATTTGTGCGTTATATCAGAGGCAGGAAATTTCTTACTTATCTGGTAAAATCCGCACAATTGAAGAATTGAAAATAGAAAGAGAGGAATGACAGTGGTTCACCAGTATAAAAACAATGGTTATAACATTGTTTTGGATGTAAACAGCGGTGCCGTACATGTGGTGGATGATGTTACTTACGAAGTAATTCCCCTGTTTGAGACAAGTACCATAGAAGAAATCACAGAATGCTTGAAGGGAAAATATTCTGAGACGGAGATTGCAGAAAGCTATGAGGAAATACAGGAACTTTCTGCCAGAGGAGAACTTTTTACAGAGGATGCGTACCAGAATTATATGGAAGACTTTAAGGCAAGGCCTACCGTAGTAAAGGCATTATGCCTGCACATTGCCCATGATTGTAACCTTAAGTGCCGTTATTGTTTTGCAGAAGAGGGAGAGTATCATGGAAGAAGGGCGTTGATGCCTTATGAAGTGGGGAAGGCGGCCTTGGATTTTCTGATTGCGAATTCCGGGAACCGGCGAAATCTGGAGGTGGATTTCTTTGGCGGTGAGCCGCTGATGAATTTTGAAGTGGTTAAGCAGCTGGTGGCATATGGCAGAGAGCAGGAAAAGATTCATAATAAGAATTTCCGTTTTACGCTGACTACTAACGGCGTTCTTCTGAATGATGAAGTGATGGAATTTGTGAATCGGGAAATGGCGAATGTAGTCTTAAGCATTGATGGAAGAAAAGAAGTAAATGACAGGATGCGACCTTTTCCTGAGGGAGCAGGAAGTTACGACCTGATTGTGCCGAAATTCCAGAAGCTTGCAGACAGCAGGAAACAGGAACGGTATTATGTGAGAGGAACATTTACACATCATAATCTGGATTTTTCCCAGGATGTGCTTCATCTTGCAGAACTCGGGTTTAAACAGATCTCTGTAGAACCAGTAGTGGCACAGCCAGAAGATGAATATGCACTGAGGGAAGAGGATCTCCCCAGTCTGTTTGAAGAATATGACAGGCTTGCAGTGGAAATGGTCAGACGTCACAGAGAAGGAAAAGATTTTAATTTCTTCCATTTTATGATTGATTTGGAGGGAGGGCCCTGTGTAGCAAAGCGGTTATCTGGCTGTGGTTCAGGTACAGAGTATCTTGCAGTGACGCCCTGGGGAGATTTCTATCCCTGCCATCAATTTGTGGGAAATGAAAAATTTCTTATGGGCAATGTCAGGGATGGTATTCAGAACACAAAGCTGCAGAATGAATTTAAGTGCTGTAATGTATACGCTAAGGAAAAATGCAGAGATTGTTTTGCAAAATTTTATTGCAGCGGGGGCTGCGCAGCAAATTCTTATAATTTTCATGGCAGTATTACGGATGCATATGACATTGGGTGCCAGCTTCAGAAGAAGCGGATTGAATGCGCTATTATGATTCAGGCTGCACTGGCAGAGGAAGGCTGACGCAGCTGTTCAGATAACTGTTAAAAATCCGGTTATGGTTTCTTGTGAGACTGTATCAGCCGGTAAGATAAAAGACAAGAGAGGATAAAATCATGAAAAAAAGCAAAGCTTTGGGGATTCTGGTTTTGATTTTAGCGATTATGGCAGGGATGTCCTGGTATGCTGGAACCATTATCTCGACGGTTGGCGTAGGAGAGAACCGTAACATTAAGCTGGGACTTGACCTTGCAGGCGGTGTCAGCATCACCTACGGCGCGGTGGAAGATAATCCATCAGAAGAAGACATGAAGGATACCATCTACAAGCTGCAGAAGCGTGTGGAAAATTACAGTACAGAGGCAAGCGTATATCAGG
Source organism: Lachnospiraceae bacterium (assembly GCA_910575075.1). Classification (GTDB taxonomy): domain Bacteria; phylum Bacillota; class Clostridia; order Lachnospirales; family Lachnospiraceae; genus Petralouisia. The sequence continues at coordinate 75,831 of CAJTCY010000007.1, read as the reverse complement.
AAGGAAATAACCGGATCAATATTGAGATACCCGGTGTTTCTGATGCCAATGCAATTTTGGAAGAGCTTGGCAAGCCAGGTTCTATGGAATTCCAGAATGAGAGCGGAGAGACATTGGTAAGTGGTACAGATATCCAGAATGCCCAGGCTGCATCTTATAAGAATGAAATGGGCAATACGGAATATGTGGTAGAACTCACTTTAACGGATGAAGGTGCAGTGAAATTTGAGCAGGCGACTTCAGATAATGTGGGCAAGACGATGCCAATTGTCTATGATGGAGAAACCATCAGTGCGCCGCAGGTAAAATCTGCAATCAGCGGCGGACATGCACAAATTGACGGTATGGAGAGCTTTGAGGCGGCAGAAAACCTGGCTTCTACGATTCGTATCGGTTCTCTGTCCTTAGAACTGCAGGAATTGAATTCTAAGGTGGTTGGGGCACAGCTTGGTGAAGAAGCCATTTCCACCAGTTTGAAGGCGGCAGCGATCGGTTTAGTACTTGTAATGCTCTTTATGATTATTGTATATTTGCTGCCGGGATTTACCGCCAGTTTGGCATTGATTCTGTATTCTGCGCTGACAGTGTATGCGTTGTGGATTTTTGATATTACACTTACATTGCCTGGTATCGCAGGTATTATCCTGTCTATCGGTATGGCGGTGGATGCCAATGTTATTATTTTCGCACGTATCCGTGAGGAGATTGCGGCAGGAAAGACGGTGAACACAGCTATAAAGCTTGGATATGAGAAGGCGTTGTCTGCAATTGTGGACGGTAATATTACCACATTGATTGCGGCTGTAGTATTGGGAATGAGAGGTTCCGGCCCTGTGAAGGGATTTGCTTATACTTTGGGAATCGGTATTGTATTATCTATGTTTACTGCATTGGTGGTGACACGCTGGCTGATGAAATGCTTCTATGCGCTGGGCTTGCAGGATGCAAAACTCTACGGCAAGGCTAAGGAGCTGAAAACCATTAATTTCCTGAGCAAAAAAGTGATTTTCTTCGCTTTGTCTCTGGTAGTTATTGTAGCAGGATTTGTGGGAATGGGTATCAACGGCTCCAAAGGAAACGCATTAAATTACAGTCTTGATTTCGTGGGCGGTACTTCCACTACAGTTACCTTTAATGAAGATTATACAATTGCGGAAATTGATGAAAAGATTGTGCCTGTGGTAGAGAAAGTTACCAATGATCCCAATGTGCAGACGCAGAAGATTGAGGGCGGCAACCAGGTAGTTATCAAGACACGCTCTCTGGAGCTTTCCGAGCGTGAAGCCTTGAATCAGGCGTTGGTGGATGAATTTAAGGTAGATGAAGCGGGCATTACGGCTGAGAATATTAGTTCTACGATCAGTTCTGAGATGCGGTCTGATGCGGTCTGGGCAGTTGTAATCGCTACGATCTGCATGCTGATTTATATTTGGTTCCGTTTTAAAGACATCCGCTTTGCCGGAAGCGCGGTGCTTGCATTGGTTCATGACGTGCTGGTAGTGCTTGCGTTCTATGCAATTGTACGGATTTCTGTCGGAAATACCTTTATTGCATGTATGCTGACCATTGTAGGTTATTCGATCAATGCCACGATCGTTATCTTTGACCGTATCCGTGAAAATATGGGCGGATTAAAGAACAAAGATCCGGAGAGCCTGATGGAAATAGCAAACAGAAGTATCACACAGACACTGACAAGAAGTATCAATACTTCTCTGACCACTTTTATCATGGTATTTGTCCTGTTTATCCTGGGTGTCAGCTCCGTTCGTGAGTTTGCGCTGCCTCTGATGGCAGGTATTATCTGCGGAGGTTATTCCTCTGTATGCATTACAGGTGCACTGTGGTATGTATTTAAAGTGAAATTTGCTAAGAAATAAGCGAAAACAGAAATAACAGCAGACAAGGTTTTTATAGTTTGCCACTATTTTAGGCAGCCGCTAACGCATGAAATTTGCATGGCGGCTGCTTTTTATAATGAAATTAGTGTTCCATCGGCCAGCTATTTATAAATAACAACCCGGTCTCCGGAATGAATGACAGTACTGCCCTGGGGAATGATGTTTTCATCACCGCGTTTAATCAGGGCAATCAAAATATTCTCCGGCAGATTCAGGTCCGTAATGGCAGAACCGCACCAATTGTGGGCGGTGTCAATAAGGATTTCCTTGAGTTTGCCGTCATTTTCGCTTCGGTATGCAGGGACACTTAAGATAACGGTATCTCCAGCCAGGATCGTGGTATTTCCCCGTGGGATCAAGGTATCGCTGTCACGTTTGATCATCAGGGCAAGAGAACCGGTGGGAAAACTTACGTCCTCAATTTTATGGTTTTCCCAGTTGTGCCCGTGAGGTATGTACATGCGCATCAGTGTCAGGTCTGAGTCATCCTGATAATCATTGAAAGTTTTGCGGATATCGGAGCTGTTATCCACCATATCTAGTTTTTTTGCTGCCAGGGGAAGCATGGAACCCTGAACAGCTACGGACAGCAGGGAAATAAAAAATACAATGTGGAACAGATCATGTTCCAGCAAAGTCCCTTTTGCAATGACCATAATGGCAAAAACGATAGAGGCAGCCCCCCGAAGTCCGGACCATGCGACCAGCAGACACTGCCAGATCGAAGAGCGGAATGGGAGAAGAATAAGAAATACCGCTGCCGGACGGGCGATAAAAGTCAAAAACAGTGCAATGAACAGTGCGGGCACAAACAATCCCGGAAGCAAATGCGGGAAAGACAGAAGCCCTAAGAGGAAGAAGATCAGTATCTGTGCAAGCCCGGTGATTCCGTCAAAGAAATGAACCAGAGTGACCTTATTATTGATGGCGCTGTTTCCCAGGATAATTCCTGTAAGATATACACTCAGGTAGCCGTTGCCGCCGATCAGAGTGGGAAGTGCATAGGAAAAGAGTACAAGAGCAATCACAAAAACGGTGTCCATTCCCTGGGAAATAAGCTCTCCTTTTTGAAGCGCCCAGATGCCGAAAAATGCACTGGCAATTCCGATGGCAATGCCGAAGCCAGCCTGGGAGAGCAGCATAAGCGGCACAGAGGCGCTGTTGTCTCCGGAAATCATGGCAAGAGCGATCATGGTCAGCATATAAGCCATGGGATCGTTGCTTCCGCTTTCGATTTCCAGAAGAGGGGCAGTGGAATATTTTAGATTCAGATTTTTAGAGCGCAGAATGGAAAATACAGAAGCTGCGTCAGTAGAGCTTAAAACAGCGCCGATAAGAAAGCTCTCTGTAAAAGAAAAATGTAAAATCTGATGGCAGAACAGGCATGTCAGCAGTGCGGTGATAATGACACCCAGGGTGGACAAGAGCACAGACTTGACAGCTACGGGGCGTGCAGTCTGCCATTTGGTCCCGAATCCGCCGTAAAACATGATAAAAATCAATGCAATGGTGCAGAGCTGTTCTGTGATTAGATAGTTGCTGAAAGAGATTTTAAATAGTCCGTCAGAGCCGAAAATCATACCAAGAGCCATGAAGCACAGAAGTGCGGGCATTCCAAATTTGCTGGAAAAACGATTTGCTATGATGCAGGAGAGGATGACGGCACAGCATAAGAGAAGCATAATTGCCATAACCTTGCGTCCTTTCTGTATGAAAATGAGGTGAGTATAGATATATAATATAATAAACGCTGTTGGCGCAAAAGTCAAATTACAACGAAAAAGACTGCTGCAAAACAACAACAGATACCATATATTATAAAATAATATATGATCTGATGTGCTTTGCGGCAGTCCCTTTTTACGATAGATTTGCAGATTTGTTTTAGGTATTGCCGGATGTGCGCAGGGCTTTTCTGATCACGCCTTTTGGGTCGCAAAACAGCAGAAGCGCAAGCCAGATCACCAGTCCTAAAGCCACTACCGAGATTCCCAAGAAGAAATCGTTCAGCATATCTGCTGGTGCGGGCGTAAAATATTCCATGCCCAGTTCCGCGTATTCAAAGACCGCATCTACCATCCACATTAATGCCGCGCCCCAGTATACCAGACTGAGAGTCCCTAGTTTTATTTGGTTTCTGCTGTCTTTGAAGTACCACAAAATGGTGGCGGAAACTGCTGCAAAAACAGCCGTCAATAATGTCATGATAATTCTCCCTTTTTGCCTTCCATTTCCTGTACAGGGCGCTTTTCAATAACGCTTGATATTACGGTCATTCCCAGCCATACCCCAGTAACCAATACAGCCATGGCAACGCCTGTGGTGGACATTTCATGCAGCATTTCGGCTGTATCGCTGGCAGAATTAGCTGCAGATAAAAATGGAAACCAGGGTGTGACTTCCCCATGCCAGATATGCTCGAAGGCAAGGAGGGCAGACCCGCCCCATAACATATTGTTCAGCCATTTCAGCTTATGGGAAAATGAAAGTTTTTCAGATTTAACAACCCCGTTTTCTCCAGAGACAATGGCAGCGCCTTTCTTTTTCTCTTTTGCGGTTATCACTTTATGTACTACGGTTGTTACAACGGCTTCCGCCGCAGGTACTACAAAACATGCCATAATATATCCTCCTTTTTCGTTCTGCATGAATATGAAAAAGAATGCGTTTTACGTATTCTCCGCGCGTGAGCGGGCTGCGAAGCAGCAACTTCTTCTCCGCGAACTGCGCATAATTGTTATTTCTCTTAAGAAAGATACTTTCACGCTTTAGCGTGACAAGGTCTTTCCTATAAGAGAAAAAATTACGTACAAAAAACATACCATTTCCTTCTGGAAATCGTATGCCTTCATCAGCATTTTTAAACTTAGGTTTCAGTAATTCCTGCAGACACTTCTGTGTTGCTGCCAGATTTCTATCTGGCATTTTCATTACTATTATAGTTTCTTCAAAATAAATTGTCAATGATTTATTTCTGTGTTTAAATATGCAAGGATATGGGCGATCATGTCAGGAATTGATATACTGGTGATGCCCAGAACAATGTTATCGCATTGATTTATGGGGATCAGCAGACGTTTTGCTGTGCTCTGTCCCACGGCGGCAGCCATTTTCGGAGTTACTTCACCGAAAAGTGAATCTGCAATTACAATTCCGACAGGACCGATAATGACGTCCGCTTTGCGGCAGCCTACGATTACAGCATTTTCCCCGGTAGCCGCATGGTCTGCCCCTGCTTTGAGCATATTAGCTGTGGCAGAAGAATTCGTGCCCACAGCCGTTATGGTGACAGAAGGATAGGATTTCTTGATAGAAGAAATAATTTGTTTTCCAATGCCGCCACCTTGAGCATCAATGATTAAAATGTTCAAGATAAATACTCCTTTCAGCAATATTATTGTTTATGATTCAGATATCAAAAGGTAGTTTCAAAAATGCTTATTGCCAATTTGCACAAATAAATACAAACGTTGTTCCAACTGTCCCAGACAGAAGAAATTCTAACCGTCAGGGCAAGTCACAACTTTTTGTACCTATTTGTGCAAATTGCCAACATCATTTTTGACCACCTTTTGACACCTGAATCTTGTTAGGCAATTGCGAAATAAAAAAGAATGCGTTTTACGCATTCTCCGCGCATGAGCGGGCTACGAAGCAGCAACTTCTTCTCCGCGGACTGCGCATATTATTTTAGGAAACATACTTTCACGCTTTAGCGTGACAAGGTCTTTCCTATAAGACAAGAAAGCATCCCGCAAAGGAGATGCTTTCAGAGTTCTTATTTGCGCGGAAGGCATAAGCCAAGCTGGAATGCAAGCATTCCAGCTTGGTGCCGCCCGCGAACGTGAGAAACTCGCAGAGCGTGTTTCTCATCGTTTTACAGAAGTGTGACAGACACACATTTTCTGTAGAACAATTATGCTTTTGTCTCTACGCCGGCCCAGTCATCAAACTTATCCATTACAGCGTCGTAAGTTCTCTGGGAGATACTTGGAAGCTCTTTGCCCCAGGATTTGGTAGCAGCTTTAAAGCCCTTTTCAAATGCAGCCCGCATCTTCTCAGCCTTCTCCGGATCATCACCTACCAGAGCTTTTGCAAAATCAACGATACGGTCGGAGGTCTGATTTACGCCCCAATAGCCGTCATCTGCAATATCTTTCTGTGCCTGAGCTCTTACCTCAGGGCTGACAGTGAAATCACCTTTTGCCAGGAATCTCCACATGTCGTCTGCCTGTCCGATTTTGCCTCCCTGGTTGCCCATCATCTGCTGAACCAGGCTTCTGAGCTGATTAGTTCTGTCTTCGGCGTCTTTCTTCATACGGGCAACGACGTCTTCCTTTGCATATACACTTTTGGAAGCAGCATTGCTTTTCTCATATACTACGCCCTGATTCTTATCCTTGTCTTTATCATCAGTTTTTGCAGTATTTGCATTATACTTGTAATTGTTCTGATAAACATTGGATGTATAAGCCGCAGTACTGGTATTGCTTACATTGTTTACACTCATAATGTGCCCCTCCTTGGCAATAAAAATATGGTTTTCCTTAACCTTGTTTGGGTTTCTATAGTTCTATAATTTATATCGGAAGCGGAAGGAAAAAATTAACACTGTTTTTTGAAAAATATAATTTCCTGGGGAGAGACTGAAATAAAGGTGGCAGCCACATCTATCGAAGCGCCTATATGAAATTCTCTATATCTGCCGAGTTTATAAACACAGGGTTTATATGTTCATACAGAGTCTTAACGTCAATTGCAGATGCTGTTATAACTGTCCCATTCCTGGCAACGCCTTTGAATCAGTTTTCATTTTTTTCCGTCTTTTGTTCCTGCATTTGTAAAAACTTAAGAATCAGTTTCAAAATCCCAACTGTGCCGCAAAGAGCGCATGCAATAATTACAGGAACTAATAAAACTTGTAATAATGTTGGCATAATTTTAATCCTCCTCTTTGTTGAACATTTCTGAGAAAACCTTTCTTGTTCCGTCTGCGGATACACGCATAATTTTCTCAACTATTTTCATTCGGTTTTTGTTTTCATTCTCTTTCCATTCAGATTTTTCAGTATTTTCTGTCCTTGAGGCACATCCTGCAAGAAGCAGGCCGCAAATAAACGGTGGAAGCCATAATTTGTCATGCCGCATAGTCTTCACTCCTTTCAAATTCCTGAAATTACCTATCCTAAAATGATTGAAATTATTATAACCGTCCTATGATAGACGCTTTCGTGATTTACCAAACTATTCTTAACATATCCTCAATTCTCTTTCGCTTTTTGTTCTTGACCTTTGGTATAAATGCAATTACATATCGATACGCCTCCTTCGCTTCTGCAAAAGGAATTTTTGCAAACATATGTTGATTTTCTATTCTGCCTTTAGTATAATACTTACAGTAATTAAAACAACAGTCAGTGTTCACCAATATGTTATTTTGTAAACATTTGTTGAAAATATGTCGGTTTCTGTGACAAAAATAATCGATCTGTTGGTTTTGGAGGTGCTATATGGGACAGGACGCACGTGTGAGATATTCGAAAATGATTATTCAGAGTAATTTCGTTTCCCTGCTTAAACAAAAACCTATGAACAAAATTACGGTAAAAGAGCTTTGTGAAATGGCAGACATCAACCGTGCCACCTTTTACAAGTATTACATGGATGTTTATGATCTTATGGACAAAATAGAGGAAGAAATTCTGAAAGAACTGCATGAAACGATGAGAAACTCTATTTTGGACGGAATTGGCAAAACCCTTGTAAAGCTGCTTGAAAAAATGAAAGAGAACGGTTCATTGTATATAACATTATTTTCTGAAAATGGAGATACAAAGTTTCCGCTGAAAGTTTTTCAGATGTGCTATATGGAGTTTGCCGCCTATATCAATAGGCAGTTCCCCCATTTATCACAAACGCAGCGGGCATGGATTTATGTTTATACAGCACAGGGAAGCAGCGGCATATTAAATTATTGGATTAATGACGGTATGGCGGAATCGCCAGAAAACGTTGCATCATTCATTGAACAATTGATTTCAAGCACCCTAAAATCTTCTATTGTATGAATGATAGAAAGATTCAAGAGAGAGAAACAATTGACTTTTCCCGTAAAAAATGTTTAACTGTTACTATAGAATGTATACAAAATACAGAAGAAATGCAATACAGGAGAAATGCAATGACAGAGATGAAATTAAAGGCACTTGCCAAAATTAACCTTGGACTGGATGTGTTAAGGCGCCGGGAAGATGGTTATCATGAGGTGCGCATGATTATGCAGACAGTCAGCCTGTATGATAAAATTATCATACAGAAAATAAAGAAACCGGAAATACAGGTAAAGACCAACTTGTTCTATGTTCCAGAAAATGAAAATAATCTGGTATATCAGGCAGCGAAACTTCTGATGGATGAATTTTGCCTGAAATCCGGTGTGCATATTGATTTACAGAAATTTATCCCAGTGGCAGCCGGAATGGCGGGAGGCAGTTCAGACGCCGCCGCTGTTCTATATGGTATGAATCAGATGTTTCATTTGAATTTGTCAAAAAGAGAGCTGATGAAGCGTGGGGTGAAAATCGGGGCAGATGTTCCTTACTGCATTATGCGCGGAACAGCTCTGGCAGAAGGAATCGGGGAGGAACTTTCGCCTCTGCCGCCTATGCCAAATTGTAAAGTATTAGTGGCAAAACCGCCTGTCAGTGTTTCTACGAAGTTTGTTTATGAGAACTTAAGGCTGGATGAGGCAGCGATACATCCTGATATTGATGTGCTTCTGGAAGGGCTGAAAGAAGGAAATTTAAAGAAAATAGCGTCTAATATGGGGAATATACTGGAGAGTGTGACCATTCCAAACTATCCTGTTATCAGTGAAATCCAAAATGAGATGCTGCGGTATGGTGCGTTGAATGCTATGATGAGCGGCAGCGGACCTACCGTGTTCGGGCTGTTTGAAGATGAAAGTCTGGCAGAGAAAGCTTACAGCAGCCTGCGGGAAGGAGATCTGGCAAAGCAGGTATATTTGACAGATATATACAACAATAGACGGTGAGGTGGAGCAGATGACAGACCAGTTGAAATTAAATATGAATGCTTATCTTCCCTTGCGGGATGTAGTATTTCACACCTTGCGGGAAGCCATATTGAAGGGAGAATTGAAGCCCGGGGAACGGCTGATGGAACTGCAGCTTGCGGCAAAACTGGGCGTGAGCCGTACCCCGATCCGTGAGGCGATTCGTATGCTGGAGCTGGAGGGGCTCGCGGTGACAGTTCCGAGAAAAGGCGCAGAAGTGGCGAAGATGACAGAGAAGGATATGGAGGATGTACTGCAGATCCGCCGCGCCCTGGATGAACTTGCCGTAGGGCTTGCATGTGATAATATGACAGAAGAGAGACTGGCGGAGCTTCATGAGGCTTTGATCCGTTTTGAGGAAAGCATAGAGACAGGGGATGTGAAGCAGATTGCCCAGAAAGATATTGAATTTCATGAAGTGATTTATCAGACTGCCGATAATACGAAGCTGGTGAATCTTCTTAATAATCTCAGGGAGCAGATGTACCGCTACCGGGTGGAATATCTGAAAAATGACGACGTATATCCGGTTCTGATCGAGGAGCACAAGAAGATTTATGAAGGACTGAAGCACAAAGATAAGAAGATGGTGGTGGAGCTTGTGGGCTCCCATGTGGTAAATCAGGAGATTATGGTGAAAAATATTATCCATGAACAGGAATAAACAGGAAAATATGGGAAAACATAATAAATAATGAGAAAAAGAATAGGATAATACCTGTTCTTTTTTCTTATCTCATTATGGCGTGTCAAACTAAAGTGTAAAAGTTCCTTTCCTATGAAAGAGCAAATAAAAATTATATGCAGTTCGCGGAAATGAGTGGGTTTTTCATTTACAGGCGGGGCGGCAGAACGTCTAGTGCAGAACGGTTGAGACAAAACCAGAGAGGAGGGAGACATGTCGATACAGATTACATCTGATTTACAGGAGAACATCAGAAATTTTGAAGAGCTTTTTTCTGATTGCGAGGATATCAAAAAGCGGAAGATAAAGGTGGGAGAGCATTTGGAGCAGGAATGTTACATTGCCTATATCGAAGTGACGCTGAGCAGCGTGGATTTTAAAGATTCTGCTGTGGGAAAGCTTTTGGGAAAACTGAGGACAATGCCAGAACAGGAGCTTAGCGATTATGTAAAAGAGAACGTGGAAGATATCTCAGATTCCCAGCCTTTCCCGACCATCGAAGAGGCGGCTGAAGGAATGCTGACTGGAGATGTGCTGTTTTTTCTGAATGGCTACAATAAGGCTTTGAAAATACCTGATAAGGGTTATCCGGGCAGAGGCGTCTATGAGACGGAATCAGAGAAGGTAATCCGGGGTTCCAACGAAGGATTTTCCGAATCTATCAAACTGAATACAGCGCTGATTCGAAAACGCCTGCGCAGCCCTCATGTGAAAGTAAAAGAAAGTTTTGCCGGCAGGCGTACCAACACCAATGTGGATCTGGTCTATCTTAAAGACCTGATTTATCCCGGAATGCTGGAGGAAATTGAAAAGCGGCTCAGCGAGTTTGAGATTGACGGAGCATTAGACAGCGGGATCATTGAACAGCTTACAGAGAGAAAAAAGTATTCTCCCTTTCCTCAGTTTCAGACGACACAGCGTCCAGACCGGGCGGCCATGGCAATTTTAGAAGGCAGGATTGTTCTGCTGTCAGACAATTCTCCCGTGGCATTGATTCTGCCGGCGACCTATAATACGTTTGTTCAGACCAGTGATGATTATTACAGCCGGTGGGAAATTGCGTCTTTTACCAGAGCGCTTCGGTATCTGGCATCCTTTCTTGCCATGGTGTTTCCGGGGCTGTATCTTGCTATTACTAATTTTCATACCCAGATTCTGCCTACCGACTTGCTGCTGTCTCTGGCAGCGGCCAGACAGGGGGTTCCTTTTCCGGCAATGGTAGAGGTTATTCTCATGGAAATTGCCTTTGAACTGCTGCGGGAGGCAGGAGTGCGCCTGCCTGGGGCCAACGGCAATACCATCGGTATTGTGGGCGGATTGATTATCGGCCAGGCAGCGGTAGACGCCAACATTGTCAGTCCGATTGTAGTGATTGTGGTGGCGCTGACTGCGTTATGTTCCTTTGCCGTACCGAATGAAGAATTTGCCACGGCATTCAGGATTTTAAAATTTCTTTTTATTTTCCTCTGCGGTACGCTGGGATTCTTCGGTTTTCTGGCTGGTGTTTTGGCAGTACTCATTCATCTGTCTCATCTGGAGAGTTTCGGCATTCCTTATCTGGCGCCGTTTGTAGGGGCAGACTTGAATGGCTATCAGGATGAACGTGATACGTTCCTGAGGCTGCCTTTAGATTATTTGAAGAAACGTCCAGTGTATACCCGAGAAGGCGCACGCACCAGGCTTCGTCTGTATAAGGAGAAGGAACAGAAATAAGTAGAAAGAAAAGGAATTATTATGTTTGCGGATAATTGGAAAATATCGTTACGACAGATAAGAAGGCTATTTATCATGGATATTTTTGGCATGAGCAGCCTGATGCTTCCAGGAATTTTGTCTTCTATGTCAGGTGCGGACGGTATTTTCTGTCTGCTTCTGGGAATGGCAGGAGGAATGTTGCTTTTGTTCCTTATGGGAGCCAATCTAAAGCATATCAGAAAAGATTATTACAGCTATATGAAGGAGACGGCAGGACAGCTTTTGGGAGATATTTTCATGGTGTTTTATTTTCTGTATTTTGTCACATTAAGCGGATATGTGCTGTATGAACTTACGACACTGTCATTGACATGGCTGCTGCCAGACGGTTCCTGGCTGGGGATCAGCCTGATTTTACTGCTGCTTGGAGTATATGGAAGCGCCAGGGGCATTGAAGGCAGAGCAAGGATATATGAAATTATTTTCTGGTTTTTGGGGATTCCTCTTTTGTTTATGCTGGTTCTTGCGGTGGGGGATGTTAAAACGGCATATTTTACCCCAATCGCATCGTCGGATTTCATGTCATTTTCCAGAGGCAGCCTTAGCGTTTTGATATTTCTTCTGCCTTTGACAGCTTTGTTGTTTTTAAAGCCGTTCTGCAGAAAACCGGAGAAAATGGTTTCCTGTGGAAAATCGGCAATGGTAACAGTAATTTTTCTGAATATTATAATTTATCTGATTCTTCTGGGAGTGTTTGGCAGAAATACCATGGGAGTATTGGACCGCCCTGTCATTACGCTGATGGGTATGGTAAATCTGCCAGGCGGATTTTTTACCAGACAGGATGTACTGATGACTGCTGTATGGTTTTTTGCACTGTTTGCACTGTTGAATACCGGAATATTTCAGGGGGCGCTGGTGATGAGGGAATTGTGTCAGATGCATCGGAACCGTTTGAGTTTATGGGTAGTGGCGGTGATCGTATTTTTGGTGGGAAAAGGTTTTTTGGAGTACAGTTTTCTGACAGAAGTATTTGAAATTTATCAGATATGGGTGGTTCTGCCGGGGATGTTTTTTATTTTGCTGTTTTTGTTGTTTCTGCATTGGGCCAGGGCAGAGAGAAAGACTCAGAAAGGAGGAAACGGCTGATGTGGAAAGGGATAGGTTTTGCAATGCTTGGAATGCTGTTTCTCTGCGGATGTGAATCAGTGCAGCTTGAAGAACGCAGCTTTCCCCTTGCGGCAGGCATTGACCTGCAGCAGGAAGAAGATGCCGAAGAAGGTGAAGACAGAAAACTGGTAGTGAGTTTTGATTTTCCTGATCTTGCGCAGATATCAGAAAAGGGGAAGACTACAGATACTCCTATGGGGATGTCCCTGGAGGGAGCGGATATGTATCATGTGGAAAAATCTTATGAGAACAACACCAACCGGCTTCTGGACTATAACCACCTGAAAGCAGTGGTTTTGGGAGAGGAGCTGGTAAAAAATCCAAAGTATCTCAGAAGTTTTCTGCTTGCATGGGAGCAGCAGGAAAGCTCTGCGAGAAATATCGATCTGTTTGTGGGCAGTTCAGCAGCAGAGATTCTTTCACTTACAGAAGAGACAGAAGGCTCCATGGGGAAATATCTGGAAGATATGCTGGAGAGCCAGAAAGATTTCAGGCAGAATAAAACGGCGACGCTGGGAAGCCTTATGAACCAGTGGCATAATCAGGATGAACTTTTGCTGATACCAATGCTGACCGGGCAGGGGAACCGACCGGCTGTTACTGGATATGCGGCAGTGCTGGATTTTCAATACGGCGGAATATTGTCTGTCAAAGAGGCAATGGAAATATTTCTCTGTCAGAATCTGCTGAGAAAATTTACCTTTGAATTGTCAGAGTACGAAGTGGCGGAGATCTCAGAACTGCAGGTATCAGCCGCCGTAGAGGAAAACGAAGATGTGCCCGTGGTGACGGTTTCCATTAAGGGAAAGGCAAGGATGGTAACAGGACGGCCCAGTTCTTCTGCACAGCAGTACCGGCTGGAAGGGAAAATAGAGAAGCATCTCACAGCAGACCTGCAGGAGACGGCTAAAAAGCTGAGAACGGAATACGCCATAGATATGGCGAATACTTACAGTTCTCTTGGAGGATTGAACCGGAATCTTTACAGGAAATATCAGGGACAGCCAGGAGTGTATAATCAGAAGGCCCGGCAGGTATTCGAGGTAGATATCAGTCTTTTAAACTGGAAATAAATATCATTATATATAAAAAATGTATAAACCTTTTTTTTCTGGCAATATTCTTATTATCAATTAGGACAGGAAGGTAAGAAAAATGAAGGACTGGATAAAAAAAGGAATGATATTGATGATATTGGCAGCGTTGCTGGGGGGAGCCTGGCAGTGCAGGCAGCAGCATATGACTGAGGATATCGCAGGGAAAATTATCCGTTTTCATGTGCGGGCAAACAGTGATTCACAGGCGGACCAGAGACTGAAACTGAAAGTGCGGGATGCAGTGGGAACGTATATGCAGCCCCGTCTTTCTGGTATATCAGATATAGAAACCAGCCGTCAGGTAGTGAAAGAAAATTTGCCGGGAATTGAAAGGGAAGCTTTGAAGGTTGTAGAATCGGAGGGGTATACATATGGAGTTACTGCTGCGTTGGCTATCACTGATTTTCCAGAGAAAACGTATGGGGAATATACCTTTCCGGCAGGCAGGTATGAGGCGCTGGAGGTGGTAATCGGAGACGGAGGGGGGCATAACTGGTGGTGTGTGATGTACCCTAATCTCTGTTTTTTCAACAGTGTCTACCAGGTAGTGGACGAAGAGGCTGAGGAATCTCTCAAAAAGGCGCTGACGCAGGAGGAATATAAAAGCCTTATGGAAGAAAAAAATTATAAAGTAAGATTTGCTTTGGCAGAGAGAATACAGGAAATATTTGAAAATCTCTGATGGCACTTGCATTTTTACGCTAAAACAGGTAATATACATGTGTATGACCTATTTTGTGGAGAAAATAAGATGGACCAATCAGTTGAAAATAAAAAATATGCCCCTATAGGGGTGTTTGATTCTGGTGTGGGAGGTTTGACGGTGGCGCGGGAAATTATGCGTCAGCTTCCCAGAGAACGAATTATCTATTTTGGAGATACGGCAAGGGTGCCTTACGGAAGTAAATCCCGAGAGACGATTATCCGTTATTCCAGACAGATTATTCATTTTCTGGAGTCAAAAGGGGTAAAGGCTATTGTGGTGGCGTGTAACACAGCAAGTGCTTTTGCTTTAGAGGAAATCCGGCCGGAAATGAAAATGCCGATTATCGGAGTGGTCAAGCCAGGTGCCAGAGTGGCGGCAGGGCTTACGCGTAATGGAAGGATTGGAGTGATCGGTACGGAAGGAACCGTGGGAAGCCATATTTATACGGAGATGATTCACAGGCATAACCCGCAGGCGGAAGTTCTGGGCAAGGCATGTCCGCTGTTTGTGCCTCTGGTAGAGGAAGGATGGCTGAAAGATCCTGTCACCATTGAGGTGGCGAAGAGATATCTGTCTTCTTTTCAGGAATCGGATATAGACACTTTAATTCTGGGGTGCACGCATTATCCGCTTCTCCGTTCTATGATTCATGAGATTATGGGAGAGCAGGTAAACCTGGTTAATCCGGCGTATGAGACGGCACAAGGGCTGAAAAGGCTGTTAGAACAGCATGATCTGGTCAATGACGGACAGGAAGCCAGAGAACCTATGTATCAATTTTACGTAAGTGACGCAGCAGAAAAATTTAAAAATTTTGCCAATTCTATTTTACCTTGTGAAATAGAGAAGGCACGTTTAATACATATTGAGGAGTAGCTATGACGAAAGATGTACTGTTGTCCATTCGGGGCCTGCAGTTTGCGGCCCAGGAGGAGGAAGAAATAGAGCCGGTGGAAATGATAACGGCCGGAGATTATTATAAGAAAAACGGAAAACACTATATACTGTATGATGAGGTGATGGAGGGGTTTGATGGAAATACCAGAAATATTATCAAGCTCACAGAGGATTCTCTGGATATCACCAAGAAGGGCGTTTCCAATGTACATATGGTGTTTGAGAAAAATAAAAAAAATGTTTCTTACTATAATACGCCTTTTGGCAGCCTTCTGATCGGCATTGACGCCAAGAGTGTGGATATTGCAGAAACCGAAGATGATATAGATGTGAAGGTCAAATATAATCTGGAAGTAAATTATGAACATTTGGCTGACTGTTCTATCAGGATGCATATTAAGTCCAAAGAAGCCAGGGATTTTACACTTTCTTAGGTGAGAAACACCCGTTGAAATATCATAAAATGCGTAATTGCGAAACTCAATAGTTTTGAGAATTTCATATACAATTCAAAATATTTAAGTACAATTGTATGAATTGTATATGAAATTCAGATAATTTAGTTGTTTCGCAATTACCTAGTATTATAAGAAAAGAAAAGGAGAGAACGCATGATGAATGTAAGGAAAGCGATTATCCCTGCGGCAGGGCTGGGGACAAGATTTCTGCCAGCTACCAAGGCACAGCCTAAGGAGATGCTGCCAATTGTGGACAAGCCGACCATTCAGTATATTATTGAAGAGGCAGTGGAAGCTGGAATCCAGGATATTATTGTAGTAACGGGGCGGAATAAACGTTCGATAGAAGATCATTTTGACCGTTCCATTGAGCTGGAACTGGAACTGGAAAAAAGCGGCAAACAGGAAATGCTGGATATGGTGAAGGAAATATCTGAGATGGCAAATATTCATTATATCCGCCAGAAGGAGCCGAGAGGGCTGGGCCATGCCATTCTTGCAGCCAGGCATTTTATCGGGGAAGAGCCTTTTGCTGTACTGCTGGGAGATGATGTGGTTGTAGCAAAGCAGCCTTGTCTGGGACAAATGCTGGATATTTTCCGGGAATATCAGACTTCTATTCTGGGTGTGCAGACAGTGGCGCATGAAGTGGTGAATAAGTATGGTATCATAGCAGGAAAACAGGTGGATGACCGGGTATATAAGGTGAATGACATGGTAGAAAAACCTGCCCTGGAGGAAGCGCCTTCAAATGTTGCTGTGCTGGGACGCTACATTATCACACCAGAGATTTTCCGTTTTCTGGAGACACAGGATGCCGGAAAGGGCGGAGAGATCCAGCTGACAGATGCCTTAAAGCGTCTGGCGAAGGAACAAGCCATGTATGCCTATGACTTTAAAGGGCACCGCTATGACGTGGGAAGTAAGACCGGATTTATCCAGGCTAATCTGGAATTTGCTCTGCGTAGTGATGAATTGAAAGAGGAAATGAAGGAGTATCTGCAGAATCTCCATGACCATATGGATGAAATGCTGCAGTATGATTGAATGACTTTGAAGAGCTGTTGCATAAAAATAACTTAGATCGTTTATATTTATCCAAAAGGGGGCGGTCGCACTAATTTTCAACGAATCTATGCTTTGTAATTTATATTAGTGCGGCAGCTTCTTTTTTCATCTTATAGGAAAGAGCTTGTCGCGCTGAAGCGTGAAAGTATCTTTCCTAGTAAGAGAAAAATAATATGCGCAGTTCGCGGAGAAGAAGTTGCTGCTTTGCAGCCCGCTCACGCGCGAAGAATGCGAAAAACGCATTCTTTTTTATATAAAAAATATATTTTTAAGGAGAGTGTGGAATATGGAGAAACCAGTACTGGTAATTATGGCCGCAGGTATGGGAAGCCGTTATGGAGGGTTAAAACAGATTGATCCAGTAGATGAACAGGGGCACATCATTATGGATTTTTCTATTTATGACGCCATGGCCGCAGGTTTTGAAAAGGTAGTGTTTATCATTAAAAAAGCAAATGAAGCAGCGTTTAAGGAGAGCATTGGCAATCGTGTCTCAAAAAAAATTCAGGTAGAGTATGTGTATCAGGAGCTTGACAAACTGCCAGAAGGATTTACAGTACCGAAAGACAGGGAGAAGCCCTTTGGCACAGGCCATGCGATTTTGTGCTGCAAAGATGTTCTGACTGGTCCGTTTGCGGTAATCAATGCAGATGACTATTATGGAAAACATGCGTATCAGGCAATTTATGACTATCTTACAAACCATAAAGATGATGAAAAATATCGTTATACCATGGTAGGTTATGCCTTAAAAAATACACTGACTGAAAATGGGCATGTGGCAAGAGGTATTTGCCGGACAGATGAAGAGGGGTTCCTGACAGGTATTGATGAGCGCACGCATATCGAGAAACAGGGAGAGAAGGCAGTATTTACAGAAGATGATGGAGAAACATGGACAGAGGTGTCTATGGACAGTACTGTATCCATGAATATGTGGGGATTCTCCAGAAGTATTTTACAGGAACTGGAAACAGGTTTTGTATCTTTTTTGAACAATGAGATTCCCAAAAATCCCCAGAAAGCAGAATACTTCCTTCCCTTTGCGGTAGATAGGCTGCTTCGGGAAGGAAAGGCAAGCGTTCAGGTCCTGACTTCCCAGGACAAATGGTATGGTGTGACTTATAAAGAGGATAAGGAGATGGTGGTAAATGCCATTTCACAGTTAAAGAAAGAGGGGTTATATCCGGAAGAATTTTAGCACATAGGAAAACAGAGAGGAGGAAGTTTATGGAGGACAGAAAGCTGCAGGAACGTGCGCGAGAAGCAGTTGGACATTTTGACCTGCCAGGAGAACCAGGCATACCCTGCCCCTGGGGAAGCGGACATATTAACGACACTTATCTGGTAGAAGGAGAACACAGATATATTCTTCAAAGGATGAACCGGAAGATTTTCACAAAACCGCTGGAAGTAATGGAAAATATCATTGGGGTGACATCCTTTCTGAAAGAAAAAATTAAGAAGGCCGGCGGCGACGAGATGCGGGAAACTATGACGGTGATTTATACCAAAGATCATGAACCGGCATATAGAGATGAACATGGTGACTTTTGGCGCATGTATTATATGATAGAGGATGCGGTGAGTTATGATCAGGTGGAAAGCGAACAGGATTTCTATGAGAGCGCCCTTGCTTTTGGAAATTTTCAGCAGCTTCTGTCTGATTATCCTGCAGAAACGCTTCATGTGACGATCCCGGGTTTTCATGATACCAAAGCAAGATATGAAGTGTTCCAGCATGCTGTGAAACAGGATATTTGCGGCAGAGCTAAAGATGTGGAGGAAGAGATTTGTTTTTATCTGAAACGGAAAGAGACGGCAGAGTATCTGGGAAGTCTTCTGGCAGAGGGGCAGCTTCCGCTGCGTGTTACTCATAATGATACCAAGCTGAACAATATTATGATGGATAAGAAGACTGGCAAAGGGATCTGTGTCATTGATCTGGATACAGTTATGCCGGGTCTTGCGGCCCATGATTTTGGGGATGCTATCCGGTTTGGAGCCAGTACAGGAGCAGAAGATGAGAAAGATTTGTCCAAAATAAGCTGTGATATGCATCTGTTCGAATTGTATACCAGGGGCTTTCTCAAAGGCTGCCAGGGCAGCCTCACTAAGATGGAACAGATGCTGCTGCCTATGGGAGCAAAGGTTATGACTTATGAGTGCGGGATGCGTTTTCTGACGGATTATTTACAGGGAGATACTTATTTTAAAATCCACCGGGAGGGGCAGAATCTGGATCGGTGCCGTACACAGATGAAACTGGTGGCAGATATGGAAGATAAGTGGCAGGAGATGGAACGTATTGTACAGGAATGCCATTCTCTGTTGTAAGAGCAACGCTGCCCAATGTATCTGTGCTGAATCATATTTGGTTCTGTGCATGAAAGAGCAGAGCTCAAAGTATAAGAAATTTACTAAATAAATAAGTAAATAAAATAAGTATTTACTAAATACTATGAATATGCTATACTAAATACAATCGAAAATTTGACAGGCTGAATAACAAACAGAACAGGAGGTAAATTTCTATGGCAATTTTAGTTACAGGCGGAGCAGGTTATATTGGAAGCCATACATGTATTGAGCTGATCAATGCCGGATATGAGGTAGTTGTGGTGGATAATCTGGTAAATTCCAGTGAAGAAGCAGTGAAAAGAGTAGAGAAAATCACCGGGGCAAAGGTTCCTTTTTATCAGGTGGATATTCTGGATGCTCCTGCCCTGGAAGAAGTGTTTAAGAAAGAAAAAATTGACAGTGTCATTCATTTTGCAGGTTTAAAAGCAGTAGGAGAATCTGTACAGAAGCCTCTGGAGTATTATCACAACAATATTACTGGGACACTGATCCTGTGTGACGTGATGCGCAAAAACGGCGTGAAAAATATTATTTTCTCTTCTTCTGCCACAGTATATGGAGATCCAGCAGTTATTCCTATTACGGAGGAATGCCCAAAAGGCAAAATTACGAATCCTTATGGTCAGACAAAGGGAATGTTGGAACAGATTTTAACAGATTTCCATGTGGCGGACCCAGAGTGGAACGTGGTACTTCTGCGCTATTTTAATCCAATTGGAGCTCATGAGAGCGGTATTATCGGAGAGGATCCCAAAGGAATTCCCAACAATCTGGTGCCTTATATTGCGCAGGTTGCGGTTGGCAAATTAAAATGCCTGGGTGTGTTCGGCGATGATTACGATACGCCGGACGGGACTGGAGTCAGAGACTACATTCACGTGGTAGACCTGGCAAAGGGACATGTAAAAGCATTGAAAAAGATTGAAGATAAATCAGGTGTCAGCATTTATAATCTGGGAACTGGAAATGGATACAGTGTTCTGGATGTTGTTAAAGCATATGAGAAGGCCTGCGGAAAACCGATTCCATATGAAATGAAACCGAGACGTGCAGGAGATATTGCAACCTGCTATTCTGACGCCACGAAGGCAAAGGAAGAGTTAGGCTGGGAAGCGGAATATGGTATTGACAGGATGTGTGAAGACTCCTGGAGATGGCAGAGCACGAATCCAGACGGATACCGGAGCTGATATCAATTAGAGCAATACAAACAATAAGGAGTTGCTGCACTAAGTAATTAGTACACAGCTCCTTATTTTCTTATTCTATTTATAGGTAATTGCGAAACTATCATATTATCGAAATTTCATATACAATTCATACAATTATGCTTAAATATTTTATTCATATGAACGCACAAAATGCAGGGCGTACCAAACATTTCAATGAGCCTTTTACAACAAAAACCATGTTCAGCAAAGGCTTCCATAGTTTTTAAGTCTCATTTCCATGGTACTAAAATGCATTTTTTAGCGTTTCATATGAATAAAATATTTCTTCGTAGATTTTTTGAATTGTATATGAAATTCTCAAAACGATTGAGTTTCGCAATTATCTATTATTCTATTTAGAAAATACCTTGCCACGCTAAAGCATGAAAGTGTCTTCCTATTAAGATAAAAAAGGAAGGCATTATATCCGCCCGGCAGCGGCAAGTTTCTTGCGTTTCTCGCGGAAGCGTACGGCAGTCTCCCTGGTACGGGCGTCAGAGGCATACTGCTTAAAGGTGTCTCGGTCTACTTTAAGCCGCGCGTCCATGGTTTTCATCACATCAGAAATGTGCATGGTTTTCTGAAATTTTGAATCTTTAAAATCCACCCGCTGATTGGTGGAAAAGAGGATGACCACAGGCTGAGCATAATTTTTCCGATTTTCTTCGATTACGATACCTTTTTGCCCATTGGAAAATTCTACGCAGCGGCCGCCCGGAAGAATGTGAATGCACTGGGTCAGGGCAGTTACGAAGGCGGCAGGATAATGGTCTGTATGTTTTCTCAAAAATCTTATAGCGGCAAGCTCAGAGACAGGCTCTCTGTCCAGATGCATAGAGGTCATCTCATCAAACATGCTTGCGGTGTGGAGCACATGTGTTCCGTTCTTCCAACGGATATTTTTCGGCATAGGCGCAGAGACGCTGTGCTCTAACCTGGTCATTTGACCAACGATCTGTAAAGTAAGTTCTGGGAATTTGTAGTCATTATAATCTGGATGAAGCAATTGGTAGCCTTTTTCCCGGTAGCCCCGGATTAATCTCCGTTCATCGGGGGACAGAAGGCGCTCGCCCTTTTCCAGAATTTCTTCCGGTACCAGCAGCAGCCCGGCGTCATGCACGAGCGCTGCGCAGACGATGGCAAGCTGTTCCGGGTAGGCATATTGAAGCCTGTTTACCATTATGGAAGCGAGGATTGCTGTATTCAAGCTGTGCTTATAGATGTAGTCCCCATTGCTGCGCAAGGTTACGGCGAAATTGATCTGGTGGTCAACTCCGCCGAATTTTCGGAGGATTTCCTGTGCCAGAGGCAGGATATTCTGTGGTTTCATGTTATTTAACAGAAGGGTCAGATCATCTTTCAGCCGGAAGGTGGAGACAGTAAGAAAACGCTCCAGTTCCACATCTTCCTCAGACAGAGGCGGCACAGGCTCTGCAGGCTCCAGGATATACAGTCCCCAAAGACCGAAATTTTTAATGCTGGAAATACCCTGAGGCGTCAGCCTGGTGTCACGTTCAAAGAGCAGAACGCCGTTTTTATTGTAAATAGGGCGTGCGAGACGCATGCCCGGCCGTACATGGTTGAGTTTTATATATTGCACGAAAACACCTCCATTATCGTATCTATTCCAATCCAATGCAGGAAAAAGGAAAACAAAGGTTTGTTTCTCTTGCATATAGATAAGGTATCAGTTATATTAATGTTATCGGATAAAAAGACTTTTTATTTTAGCAGGAATTTCCTTTTTTACTTAGGAGGCAGTGACAAATGAAGAAAATGTTTTTAAAGAATCTGGCAGTCATTTTGGTTTTATGCAGTCTGTTTCCTATGGGGGCAGATGCTACCCAGCAAAAAATAGACCAGGTGCAGGAGGGGATTGAGGACTTAAAAGATCAGAAAGAAGAGGCACAGCAGCAGGCAGACAGCTTATCAGAAGAGGCTGGGGGACTGGAAGGCGATCTTGCAGAATTCAATAACAGGCTTGCCAGTGTCACGGCAGAATTGAATGAGACAGAACAGCAGCTCAAAGTTACCCGGCAGAATTTGAAAGATACCAGAAAGGCATTAAAAAAAGCATGTCAGCGGGAAGATAAACAGTATAAGGCAATGAAGAAACGAATCCGTTTTTTGTATGAGATGGATCGGGAAAGTATGCTTGAAGTGCTGCTGGGAGCGAAAAGTTTTGCAGATTTTTTGAATAAGGCAGAATATTTTTCCAGTATTCATCAATATGACAGGAACATGCTGGAAGAATATCGGAATACTAAGGAGGAAATCGCAGGCAAGAAGAAAGAGCTGGACGAACATGAGGATGAGCTTGCCAGCCTGTTAGCGCAGCAGGAGAGCAAAAAGCAGGAAATCGACGCATTGATTAACGATACCTCCCAGCATTTGGCAGCGGCGAAGAAGCAGCTTGCGGATGCCCAGGCAAATGTTGCGAAATATGAGAAAAAGATTGAACAGCAAAAAGCATATGAGGCAGAGCTGGAAGCTCAGAAGGCGAAGGAAGACGCAAAGCGTATGGAAGAGATCCGGCGCCAGGAGGAAGAAAATAAGAGGAGTCAGGTTCAAAGCCAAAATCAAAACCAGAACCAGAGCCAGAAACCAGCGCCGGTGAAAGGCGATGCGTCAGATGCAGCTATGCTTGCAGCATTGATTCAATGTGAAGCAGGAGGGGAGAGCTATGAGGGGAAAGTAGCTGTGGGCAGCGTGGTAATGAACCGGGTGCGCAGCTCTCATTTTCCCAATACAGTGGCGGGAGTCATATATCAGGGAGGACAGTTTTCACCAGTGGCAAGCGGCAGGTTTGCATCTGTGCTTGCAAGCGGCGCCAATGCAAGCTGCACCCAGGCGGCACAGGAGGTTCTGGGGGGAAATATTACCAATAGCTGCCTGTATTTCAGGCGCAATGATGGCAGTATTCCTGGTACAGTAATTGGAAACCATGTTTTTTATTAAATAGATTGCAAAAAAAAGGAAAATGTGATAGGATATTTTTAGTGAGGACTGAAAACGTGTGACGGCAAGAAATAGATCTTGCAGGTACAATGGCAATAGCCAGATCTGTTTTCCTTTTTTTTAAAAAAAGATTGTTAAAAAAATAACACACGCAAATAATCAGCATGAGCAGGCAGTATACATTTTAACAGCCAGTCAAAACTGTTTTCAGGATTCTGTTTCAGATCGGCGCTGAATCGCTGACCAATGATAATATTAAGGTAAAGGAGAAGAAGAAAATGGCAAAGAAAGTTGTTTTAGCAGGCGCATGCCGTACTGCAATCGGAACTATGGGTGGAGGATTAAGCACAACTCCGGCACCGGTGCTGGGCTCCATCGTAATCAAAGAGGCATTGAACAGAGCTGGTGTTCCGGCAGATAAGGTAGATCATGTGTACATGGGCTGCGTTATCCAGGCTGGTTTAGGACAGAACGTAGCACGCCAGGCTTCCATCAAAGCCGGTTTGCCGATCGAGACCCCGGCAGTTACTGTGAATGTTGTATGCGGTTCTGGTTTGAACTGTGTGAATATGGCAGCACAGATGATTCAGGCAGGCGACGCTGATATCGTTGTTGCAGGCGGTATGGAAAACATGTCTATGGCTCCTTATGCAGCAATGCAGGGACGTTATGGCTACAGAATGAACAATGCCACATTGGTAGATACCATGGTAAATGATGCATTGTGGGATGCGTTCAACCAGTATCATATGGGAATCACCGCTGAGAATGTAGCAGAGAAATGGGGATTGACCAGAGAGCAGTTAGACGAGTTTGCAGCAAGCTCCCAGCAGAAGTGTGAGAAAGCAATCGCAGATGGCAAATTTAAAGATGAAATCGTTCCGGTAGAAGTGAAGCAGAAGAAGAAAACTGTTATCATAGAGGCAGATGAGGGACCGCGTCCTGGCACAACTGCAGAAGGTATTTCCAAACTTCGTCCTGCATTTAAGCCAGACGGAATTGTTACTGCAGCAAACGCTTCCGGAATCAACGACGGTGCAGCAGCAATCGTCGTAATGAGCGAAGAGAAAGCTCAGGAATTAGGCGTTAAGCCAATGGCAACTTTCGTTGCAGGCGCACTTGGCGGCGTAGATCCTTCTATCATGGGTGTTGGACCTGTTGCTTCCACAAAGAAAGTATTTGAAAAGACTGGTCTTACTATCGGCGATATGGATCTGGTAGAGGCAAATGAGGCATTTGCAGCACAGTCTCTTGCAGTTGCACGTGATCTTGAGTTTGATATGAGCAAAGTAAATGTAAACGGCGGTGCTATCGCACTGGGACATCCTGTTGGAGCCAGCGGATGCCGTATCCTTGTAACACTGCTTCACGAGATGGTAAGAAGAGATGCGAAGAAAGGTCTTGCAACTCTGTGTATCGGCGGCGGTATGGGATGCTCAACCATCGTAGAGAGAGATTAATAGATTAGACGTCGGGCGCGTGGATTTGCAGACTTTGCAAAAGCAGTCCGCGCGCCGCCGTCAAACGCTGATGGCGTTTTAAATAGCGATAGATTTTAAGGAGGATAATCATGAAAGTAGGTATTATTGGAGCAGGAACCATGGGTTCCGGAATTGCACAGGCATTTGCACAGACAGAAGGATATGAAGTATGCTTATGCGATATTAATGATGAATTCGCAGCAAACGGCAAGAATAAGATTGCCAAAGGTTTTGAGAAGAGAATTGCCAAAGGTAAGATGGAACAGGACAAGGCAGACGCTATCCTTGCTAAAATCACCACAGGCACCAAGGAAATCTGCGGCGACTGTGATCTGATCGTAGAAGCAGCTCTGGAAGTTATGGATGTTAAGAAGCAGACCTTTAAGGAACTGCAGGATATTGTTAAGAAAGACTGTATGTTTGCAACCAACACTTCTTCTCTTTCTATTACAGAGATCGGCGCTGGTCTGGACAGACCGGTAATCGGAATGCATTTCTTCAATCCTGCTCCTGTAATGAAGCTGATTGAAGTAATCAAGGGCGAGAATACACCAGATGATATGAAGGACAAGATTGTTGCAATTTCCAAGGAAATCGGCAAGACACCAGTAGAGGTAAATGAAGCAGCAGGTTTCGTAGTAAACAGAATTCTGATCCCAATGATTAATGAAGCAGTCGGCATCTATGCAGACGGCGTTGCAAGTGTAGAGGGCATTGACACTGCTATGAAGCTGGGTGCAAACCATCCGATGGGACCTCTGGCTCTGGGAGACCTGGTTGGACTGGATATCTGCCTTGCCATCATGAATGTTTTGTATGACGAGACAGGCGATCCGAAATACCGTCCGCATCCATTGCTGAAGAAAATGGTTCGCGCTGGCAAGCTGGGAATGAAGACCGGAATCGGTTTCTACGATTACAGCAAATAAAGAGTTGTATAACATAATAAATTTAAAAAGTTTGGAGGAAAAATATCATGGATTTTTCTTTAGATAAAAAACATGAAATGGCGAGAACTCTTTTCAAAGAGTTTGCGGAAAATGAAGTTAAGCCTCTTGCGCAGGAAGTTGATGAGACTGAGAAATTTCCAAGAGGAACAGTAGAAAAAATGCAGAAAATAGGCTTCATGGGAATTCCAATTCCCAAGGAGTACGGCGGACAGGGCTGTGATCCTCTGACCTATATTATGTGTGTGGAAGAGCTGTCTAAAGTGTGCGGCACCACAGGCGTTATTGTATCTGCACATACTTCTCTGTGCTGTGACCCGATTATGACTTATGGTACGGAAGAGCAGAAGCAGAAATATTTGGCTCCGCTTGCGAAGGGTGAGAAGCTGGGCGCTTTTGCATTGACTGAGCCAGGAGCAGGTACCGATGCACAGGGCTGCCAGACCAAGGCTGTTTTAGACGGTGAGGAATGGATTCTGAACGGTTCTAAGTGCTTTATTACCAATGGTAAAGAGGCAGATATTTATATCGTAATTGCTGTTACGGATGTTAAGGTGGATGCAAGAGGAAGAAAGAAGAAATCCTTCTCTGCATTTATCGTAGAAAAAGATACTCCCGGATTCTCCTTCGGAACCAAGGAAAAGAAAATGGGTATCCGCGGATCTGCTACATATGAGTTGATTTTTGAAGACTGCAGAATTCCTAAGGACAATATCTTAGGACCTCAGGGCAAGGGATTCCCAATCGCTATGCATACCCTGGACGGCGGACGTATCGGTATTGCGGCTCAGGCTCTGGGTATTGCAGAGGGCGCATTGGAGGCAACAATTGCTTACACGAAGGAGAGAAAGCAGTTTGGACGTTCCATCGCAGCTCAGCAGAATACACAGTTCCAGCTTGCAGATATGGCAGCTAAGATTGAAGCAGCTCAGATGCTGGTATACAAGGCAGCTATGGCGAAAGCTACACAGAAGGTTTACTCCGTAGAGGCAGCAAAAGCAAAATTATTTGCAGCAGAAGTTGCTATGGAAGTAACTACTAAGTGCGTTCAGTTATTCGGTGGATACGGATATATCCGTGAGTACGACGTAGAGCGTATGATGCGCGACGCTAAGATTACAGAGATCTATGAAGGTACCTCTGAGGTTCAGCGTATGGTTATTTCCGGCGCGCTGTTGAAATAGTCGCGAACAGGCAAAGAAAATGGATGGAGAAAGTTGATTTCCATATTTGTATGGAAAATTAACTTTATGCAGACATTTGGTGCGCAACGCGCCTGAGAGAATGCGGAGCATTTTCGAGGATTTGCTTATGGGCGGTCAGCGCATGAAATAAAAATAAAACATAAGGAGTGAATTACCGTGAAAATCGTTGTATGTATAAAGCAGGTACCAGATACCAAAGGCGGAGTTAAATTCAATCCAGACGGTACTCTGGACAGAGGTGCAATGCTTACGATCATGAATCCGGACGACAAAGCAGGTCTGGAAGCAGCATTGAGATTAAAAGAACAGTATGGCGCAGAAGTAACTGTGCTTACTATGGGACTTCCAAAGGCAGATGAGGTACTCCGAGAGGCTATGGCAATGGGAGCAGACAAGGGTATACTTGTAACAGACAGAGTATTGGGCGGAGCTGATACATGGGCTACTTCCACCACGATTGCAGGTGCAATCCGCAATCTGGAATACGATCTGATTATCACTGGCCGTCAGGCTATTGACGGTGATACCGCACAGGTTGGACCTCAGATTTCTGAACATCTGGACATTCCTGTTATTTCCTATGCGCAGGAAATTAAGATTGATGGAGATTATGTAGTCGTTCAGCGTCAGTATGAGGACAGATATCATGAGTTAAAGGCTAAAATGCCCTGCCTGATCACTGCTCTTTCTGAGTTAAACGAGCCGCGTTATATGACACCAGGCGGAATCTTCGATGCGTATGACAAAGAAGTGACTGTATGGGGCAGAGCAGATCTGAAAGATGTAGATGACTCTGACCTGGGCTTAAAAGGATCACCGACCAAGATTGCAAAGGCATCTGATAAAGTTAAAAAAGGCGCCGGAGAAAAGGTTGTTCCTGATACAGCAGAAGATGCAGTCAGCTATATCGTAGGAAAATTGAAAGAGAAGCATGTGATTTAATAAATTGCAGACATCCGTAAAAATAAGGAAAGTGGTGAAAATAATGGGTTTAGAAGCATATAAAGGAGTATATGTCTTTGCACAGCAGGTAGACAATGTATTAAGCGGAATTGCTTTTGAATTACTTGGCAAAGCAAAGGATTTGGCAAAAGATTTAGATACAGATGTAACAGCGGTATTGATTGGTTCCGGTGTCAAAGATCTGGCAGATCAGCTGGCAGAGTATGGCGCTGATAAAGTTATCGTTGTAGATGATCCAGAATTGAAAGAGTACAGAACAGAGCCCTATACACATGCGCTTGCTTCTGTCATCAACCAGTACAAACCGGAAATTATGCTGGTAGGCGCTACTGCAATCGGACGTGACTTAGGTCCCCGTGTATCTGCGAGAGTAAAAACTGGTCTGACAGCAGACTGTACAGTATTAGAGATCGGTGATTTCCCACTGAATCCAGTACCTGGCAAGGAAGATGAGCAGAAGCATAATCAGCTTTTGATGACTCGTCCTGCATTTGGCGGCAATACGATTGCAACGATCGCATGCCCGGACAACCGTCCTCAGATGGCAACGGTACGTCCTGGCGTTATGCAGAAAATTGATCCGATTAAGGGTGCTAAGGCTGTTGTGGAAGAATACAATCCTGGATTTACCCCAGACAGCAAGTATGTGGAAATTTTAAATATCATCAAATCTGTCAAAGAGACAGAAGATATTATGGAAGCTAAGATTCTGGTATCTGGCGGACGTGGCGTTGGAAGCGCTGAGAATTTCCAGATGTTAAAGGATCTTGCAGCAGTGATCGGCGGAACCGTAAGCTGCTCCCGTGCAGTCGTTGAAAACGGCTGGCTGCCGGTAGATTTGCAGGTAGGCCAGACTGGTAAGACAGTTCGCCCCAATGTATACTTTGCAATTGGTATCTCCGGAGCGATTCAGCATGTGGCTGGTATGGAAGAAGCTGACATTATTATCGCTGTCAACAAAGACGAGGATGCTCCAATCTTTGATGTAGCTGATTATGGTATCGTAGGAGATCTGAACAAGATTGTTCCGGCTCTGACAGAAGCTTTAAAGGCTGAGTTAGCAGAATAGATCATATAATGGTAAGAAGAAGCGCCTTTCTACTGAGATAGTGGAAAGGCGTTTTTTGTCTTATAGGAAAGACCTTGTCACGCTAAAGCGTGAAAGTGTCTTCCTATAAGATAAAAAACACAATCTAACTGTCCTAAGGAATCCCCCGTGCAAGCACGGTACCCCTTAGGACAAATCCGCACTGCGGCGGAAAGGAATATGCCGCCAAAGCGACCCGCCGCAGGCGGTGAATCCTGCTACGCAGGATTCTTTTTTTACCTTGCTATTTTTCAGCAAATAGTGTATGATTTACGCGGAATAAGAAATGTTCTATTGCCTATATGGTATGTAATGGAAAGGGAGGAATTTTTGTGGAACATAAACAGAACATAGGAACTGTGTATTTGGTGGAAATGGCATTGTTGATCGCAATTATTTTAGTTATGGCGTTTACGCCCGTGGGATATATTCGTACATTGGGATTAGAGATTACCCTGATTGTGGTGCCGGTGGCGGTAGGCGCTGTGACATTGGGTCCCGCTGCGGGGGCAGTTCTGGGAGGTGTTTTTGGCGTTACCAGTTTCATTCAGTGCTTCGGCATGAGCCCTTTTGGAGCGGCGCTCTTAAGTATCAATCCAGTACTTACGTTTCTTGTCTGCGTACCTACCAGAATCTTAACGGGTTGGTTGACAGGGCTCTTGTATCAGGGCTTGCTCAAATGCGGTCCTCTGAAAAAAGTATCGCTGGCGATTGCCAATCTCTGCTGCCCGCTGTTAAATACGCTGTTTTTTATGGGAACATTAACGGTTTTCTTTTATCAGAGTGAGTATGTACAGGGAATTGCCGCGGCTCTGGGAGCAAAAAATCCACTGGTGTTTATTCTGCTGTTTGTAGGAATCAATGGATTAGTGGAGACAGCAGCGTGTTTCGTGGCAGGGAGCGCTATTTCACAGGCTTTGAAAAAAGTTGTCAAACATTAGTATCACATTAGCATATTCGGGGAAGTAAAAAACAGATGAGAAATGTTGATAAATTACTGCGCTGCCTGTTTGTGATGTTTGTCTGCATGCTGCTTGTTTCTGCCAGTCTGGCAGAAGCGGATTATTCTGTCCAGAAAGGGTTTTTGACTGGCAAGACGGATGCTGTACCCGTAACGAGCTTGGCGGTGCTTGAAAAAAAACAGCGGCAAAGCGGCCGTGTGCTGCAGAAGAACATTCTGCAGTCAGCAGAGGAACAGGCAATGCAGGAGATACTGGATGGCGCAAAAAGAGGCATGACAGGCAGTTATAAGATAGATAAAGCATTTCTGCAATGGCTATCAAGAACGTATGGCAGGGAAAAGCTGAATTTATTGCGTCAGTCAACAGAAAAGAGAAAACTGAAGATAGAGACCTGGTATAAAATTACTGGAAAATCTCTTCATGTCCTGTGGGTGGAATACTGCCGTTCTGTTAAGGGGATGGATCATTATCTGGAAAAAGTATATGAAAAAATGTGTGCCAGAGAAGATCAGGTTATTTTGGATTTTACAGGTGATATCAATCTTTCGGAAGGGTGGAGTTCCACGAACTATCTGGACAGACAGCCTGGCGGCATCAAAGACTGCTTTTCGGAAGCTTTGTGGCAGGAAATGCAGTCGGCGGATATTTTGATGATAAACAATGAGTTTACATACAGTATCCGGGGAACGGCTCTGCCGGGAAAGGCATATACTTTCCGGGCGAACCCAGAGCGGATCAATGTCATCACTCAAATAGGAGCAGATGTTGTGTCTCTTGCTAACAATCATGTCTATGATTACGGTGAGGAGGCTCTTTTGGATACACTGGAAACTGTTGAAGCGGCAAAGATTCCATATGTGGGGGCGGGCAGAAATATACAGGAAGCCATGAAGCCGGTATACTTCATAGCAAACGGCAGAAAGATTGCCATTGTGTCAGCCACCCAGATCGAGCGTTCCTTGAATTATACCAAAGAAGCTACGGAGGAAACAGCAGGAGTATTGAAAACACTGAATCCAGATAAATTTGTATCAGTGATCGAACAGGCGAAGTCCCAAAGTGATTATGTGATCGCTTTTGTACACTGGGGCACAGAAAATACCAAGTATTATGACCGTGGGCAAGTGGAACTGGGACATGCCTTTATTGATGCTGGGGCAGATGTAGTGATCGGCGGGCATACGCATTGTCTTCAAGGCTTTGATTATTATAAGGGTAAGCCTGTGATCTACAGTCTGGGAAATTTCTGGTTTAACGGCAGAACAGCAGATACGGGGGTATCTCAGGTAGTTATCCACACAGACAGCGGCGAGATAGAATTTCGGTTTCTTCCCTGTGTTCAGCGAAATTGTTTTACTTCTCTGGCAGAAGAACCAGAAGAAAAGCAGAGAATTTTGGAGTATATGCAGAAAATCTCTGCACCTGGAGTTTTTGTGGACAGTGATGGTGCAGTGACAGAATAAGTTTTATAGAGAGTTGTTTTTTTGTGCCTTGCATGATAAAATAAAAACGATTAATAAATTAGATAAAACAGAAAAATAAGGAGGATATTATGAGTAAGAAACCTACGGTATTAATGATTCTGGATGGATTTGGTTTAAATGAGAAGCATGAGGCAAATGCAGTATATCAGGCAAATACCCCGAATATAGACGGTCTGATGAAGGACTGTCCCTTTGTCAGAGGCAATGCCAGCGGGCTGGCGGTAGGTCTTCCAGACGGACAGATGGGTAATTCTGAGGTTGGACATTTGAATATGGGCGCAGGAAGAATTGTGTATCAGGAATTGACAAGGATTACCAAAGAAATAGAAGACGGTGAATTTTTTAAGAATGAAGCATTGCTTGCAGGAATGAAAAATGTAAAAGACAACAATTCTGCTCTGCATCTGTATGGTCTTTTGTCAGATGGCGGCGTGCACAGCCATAATACGCATGTGTATGGGCTTTTGGAACTGGCGAGAAGAGAAGGAATTGAGAAAGTTTATGTGCACTGCTTTTTAGATGGACGTGATACGGCGCCTACCTCCGGCAAGGGATTTATGGAAGAGCTTGAGAGCAAGATGAAAGAAATCGGCGTAGGAGAGATTGCCACTGTTTCCGGACGTTATTATGCCATGGACAGGGACAACCGCTGGGACCGCGTGGAGAAGGCGTATCGTGCGATTGCTGAGGGAGAAGGAAACCGTGTGGCTAATGCAGTGGAGGCGGTAGCTGCATCTTATGCAGAGGATGTTACAGACGAGTTTGTGGTGCCTACCGTTGTGGAAAGAGACGGCAAGCCAGTTGCAACTGTTAACGACAAAGATACGATTATCTTCTTTAATTTCCGCCCGGATCGTGCAAGAGAAATAACCAGAACCTTCTGTATGGATGAATTTGATGGTTTTGACAGAGGAAACAGAAAAGATGTGACTTATGTATGCTTTACAGAGTATGACGTAACCATTCCCAATAAAATTATTGCCTTCCATA
Organism: Lachnospiraceae bacterium; assembly: GCA_910575075.1. Taxonomy (GTDB): domain Bacteria; phylum Bacillota; class Clostridia; order Lachnospirales; family Lachnospiraceae; genus Petralouisia. The sequence continues at coordinate 43,430 of CAJTCY010000007.1, read as the reverse complement.
AGGTTGAGCTGACGAATACGTTTGGACAGTTTCTGGCAGATCATGGCAAGACGCAGGCGAGAATTGCCGAGACAGAAAAATATGCGCATGTTACATTTTTCTTTAACGGCGGCGTAGAAGAACCCAACAAGGGGGAAGAACGCATACTGGTAAATTCTCCCAAGGTTGCAACGTATGACCTGAAGCCGGAAATGAGCGCATATGAGGTGTGCGGCAAACTGGTGGAAGCCATTAAATCTGATAAATTTGATGTCATAATTATAAATTTTGCAAATCCGGATATGGTAGGGCATACCGGAGTGGAGGCAGCGGCAATCGCAGCGGTGGAAGCAGTAGACGATTGTGTGGGAAAAGCAGTTGCGGCATTGAAAGAAGCCGATGGTACGATGTTCCTGTGTGCAGACCACGGAAATGCAGAGCAGCTTATTGATTATAAGACGGGTGAGAGTTTTACTGCACATACTATCAACCCGGTTCCGTTTATTCTGGTCAACTATGATGACAGTTATACCTTGAGAGAGGGAGGCTGTCTGGCAGATATCGCGCCGACCCTGATTGAAATTATGGGCATGGAGCAGCCGGAAGAGATGACAGGAAAATCTTTACTGGTAAAACGGTAAATGATGCAGAGAAATTGATACTTTTAGAGGTTCTTTCGCAATTGCCTATTAAGTATATAGGTAATTGCGAAACTATCAAATTATCGAAATTTCATATACAATTTATACAATTGTACTAAAATATTTTATTCATACGAAACGCACAAAATGCAGGGCGCACCAAGCATTACAACGAACCACTTAATACGAAAATCATGTTCCGCAAAGGCTTCCATGATTTTTGTGTTTTTTCCTTAGCAATGTCAGTTTTTTGACATAGAGGGATGCTCTGGAGTACGTTTCCATGGTGCTAAAATGCATTTCTTAGCGTTTTGTATGATAAAATATTTCTTCCTAAATTTTTTGAATTGTATATGAAATTCAAAAAATTACTAAGTTTCGCAATTACCTAATTAAGTATAACGGGAAAGGAGAAATCGGCTTATGCCGATTTCTTCTCAATTTTAAAAGGAAATAGCGAGAATCTGCAGAAATATGTGTCTTTTTCTTTTCTGAATCGCATACTCATTAAAATTAGCCCGTAAATATGCATTGCGGGCGGCCGGCAAATGATTTTATGATCAGAAACAAATAAGCAGACAGACTCGGAGGAAAATATGACAGGTATATATTTTAGCGGTACGGGAAATACAAAATATTGTGTCAGTAAATTTTTGGAATATTATAAAAATGTTTTCCAGACAGAAATGTATTCTATGGAAGATGATATTTGCATAGAAAAGCTGAAAGAAAGTTCTGATATTGTTTTTGGATATCCGGTATATTACAGCGATATGCCTATGATTGTCAGAGATTTTATAAATGCTCATTCACAAATGTTTGCAGGTAAAAACATATTTATTATAGCGACGATGGGATTGTTTAGCGGTGATGGAACAGGCTGTTCAGCGAGGTTGTTTAGAAAGTATGGAGCTAATATATTAGGCGGTTTGCATTTGAAAATGCCTGATTGTATAGGAGATGTAAAAGCATTGAAGAAACCGCTTGAAAAAAATAGAGAGATTGTAAAAGATGCAGACCGTAAAATAAAGCAAACGGTCAGGAATATAAAAAATAAACAATTTAGTCAGGACGGACTGACGTTTATCAATCGTATAGCGGGGCTTTTGGGTCAAAGGTTATGGTTTTATGGAAAACCGTACAGACTCAAAGAAAAGTTAAAAATTGATTATGAAAAATGTGTTTCTTGTGGTAAGTGTTCTGATGTCTGTTCTATGGGAAACATTAAGATGATTGAAAATAAACCTGTACCACAGAATAATTGCACATGTTGTTACAGATGTTTTAGTAATTGTCCAAAGAAGGCAATTACATTGATAGGAAATAAAGTGCTAGAGCAATCTACGATTGATAAATATGTAAAAATCTAACGTCTGCTATACGCGGAACGATTCTAATAAGTGGAGGATATAGCAGACGGGATACCAAAGTTGCAAAAAGAGGAGATAGAAAAAGTTTGTCCGGCGGTTAAAAAGTGAATGCAATTGTCTGGTATATGTGTTTGTTTTATTGGAATATGGATACTATGAGCAGGACTGCCGCTTTTCGAGTTTTATCGTGAAAACGGCAGTTCTATTTTTTATAGGATTCGGTTGTCAAAAGGTAGTGAATTAAAAGGAAGCTGGCAATTTGCACAAATAGGTACAAAAAGTTGTGGATTGTCCTGACAGTTAGAATTTCTTAGTGCTCGATTTAGATACCAGCAATTTCCAAACAGGATGTTTGGAAAAGGCTTATTTGAGCCAGGGATGGCGAATATAAGCTGGTTGCGTAAAATTTCAATATTTTTTGCTGGAACACTTAGAAATTCTTCTGTCTGGGACAGTTTCCACAACGTTTGTATTTATTTGTGCAAATTGCCAATAAGCATTTATAATACCACCTTTTGACACCTGAATCTTTATGATGTTGGGGTCAAATAGATCAAGCACATTAAAATGTCTGAATTTTCTCTGAATTACATACATTTATTGAAATGAATTATGCTGCAAATAGTAACATTTACTGGTGCAATTTAGAAACAATTAGAACAATAGCAGTTAAAAATTATATTCGACCCCAACATCATCTTTATAGGAAAGACCCTGTCATATGGAAGTGTGAAAGTATCTTTCCGATAGAAGGAAAATAAACTGCACATGGGCATAAGAGATAGAGATTGCAAAGCTGACATCCATGAAAACTTACACATTAGACAAAACATTTTTAAAAATCGCTGGAATTTTCTACAATTCCCCTGTCATGCGGAGGACGAATTTCATTGACGGATAAAAAGAGCCTGTATTATAATTAAGCCGAACAAGAAATGAAACAAGGTATGTGAGAAATGGAGGACATTCATGAGTATGCAGGAATTTAAACCGGTAAAAGAAGGAAAAGTACGGGAGGTTTATGATACTGGAGACAGTATGATTATTGTGGCGACAGACAGAATTTCCGCTTTTGACGTGATTTTAAAGAATAAAATCACGCAGAAGGGGGCGATTTTGACACAGATGTCTGAATTTTGGTTTGATTTTACCAAAGATATTGTGTCCAACCATATGATTTCTACGGATGTAGCGGATATGCCGGAATTTTTCCGCAATGAGAATTTTGATGGAAACAGCATGAAATGTAAAAAGCTGGATATGCTGCCTATAGAGTGCATTGTGCGCGGCTATATCACAGGTACAGGCTGGGAAAGCTATCAGAAAAATGGAACAGTCTGCGGAATTAAACTGCCGCAGGGATTGCAGGAATCGGAGCAATTGCCAGAGCCGATTTATACTCCTACCACGAAGGCGGAACTGGGGCTTCATGATGAACACATTACCTTTGAAGATACGGTGGAGATTTTGGAAAAACAATATCCGGGCAAAGGGGCGCAGTATGCAGAAACTATTAAGGACTGTACCATTTCGCTCTATAAGAAATGTGCGGAATATGCCCGCAGCAAAGGAATTATCATTGCAGATACAAAGTTTGAGTTTGGACTGGACGAAAACGGAAATGTGGTTCTGGGAGATGAGATGCTCACGCCGGACAGTTCCAGATTCTGGCCAGTGGAAGGCTATGTTTGCGGGAAGTCACAGCCGTCGTTTGATAAGCAGTTTGTAAGAGACTGGTTAAAGGAGAATCCTGACAGCGATTATCATCTGCCGGATAAGATTGTAGAGAAGACCGTAAATAAATACAAAGAGGCGTATGAGCTTTTAACGGGAGAGAAATTCGTTTAAATTGACTGGAGAAGGATATGGACAGCAGGAAAATGCAAGCGCATACAGAGGCGGACAAGCTGCATGAAGAGTGCGGTGTCTTTGGTATGTATGATTTTGACGGAAATGATGTGGCATCTACGATTTATTATGGATTGTTTGCACTGCAGCACCGGGGGCAGGAAAGCTGCGGGATTGCAGTCAGCAGAACCAGCGGCCCTCCGAAAAATATCAATGTTTCGAAAGGAATGGGGTTGGTAAATGAAGTATTTACCCAGGATGGTTTAGCGAAAATGCAGGGAGATATCGGCGTGGGACATGTGCGCTATTCAACTGCCGGAGCCTCCACAAGGGAAAATGCACAGCCTCTTGTCCTCAATTATGTAAAGGGAACGCTGGCCTTAGCGCATAATGGAAATCTGATTAACGCCAATGAGCTGCGTGAAGAGTTGGAGTATACAGGAGCAATTTTTCAGACCACCATTGATTCGGAAGTGATTGCCTATCACATTGCCAGGGAACGGCTGGCAAGCAAAACGGTGGAGGAGGCGGTGAGACGCGCCGCAGAAAAGCTGAAGGGCGCTTTTTCTCTGGTGGTGGCAAGCCCCAGGAAACTGGTGGGAGCCAGAGATCCCTTTGGGTTTAAACCCCTTTGTATCGGAAAAAGAGACAATGCCTATATGATTGCCTCAGAGACGTGTGCACTGGAAACTGTGGGAGCTGAGTTTGTGCGGGATATCCTGCCTGGAGAGGTGGTAACCATCACGCCGGAGGGAATCAGCTCAGATACCAGTTTGTGTCTGCCCAGAGAAAAAGAAGCCAGATGCATTTTTGAATATATCTATTTTGCAAGGCCGGACAGCCATATTGACGGGGTGAGTGTCTATGCTTCCCGCATTCGGGCCGGGCGTTTTCTTGCCATAGACGCTCCGGCCGAAGCAGATCTGGTGGTGGGAGTGCCGGAGTCTGGCAATGCGGCGGCCCTGGGATATTCTCTGCAGTCAGGAATCCCCTATGGAACGGCGTTTGTCAAAAACAGTTATGTGGGACGGACATTTATCAAACCCGGGCAGAGCAGCCGGGAATCCAGCGTGCGGGTGAAGCTGAATGTGCTTAGAGAAGCAGTAAAAGGAAAAAGGATTATCATGATAGATGATTCAATTGTGAGGGGAACTACCTCAGACCGTATTGTGCAGATGCTGCGGGATGCAGGCGCACGGGAAGTTCATGTGAGGATTTCTTCTCCGCCGTTTCTGCATCCCTGTTACTTTGGAACAGACATTCCAGAACGGGAGCAGCTGATTGCCTATAACCGCAGTATGGAAGATATTCGGGAAATTATAGGGGCAGACAGTTTGGGGTATCTTAAGATGGAACGGCTTACAGAGATGGCAGAAGGACGTTCCATCTGTAAGGGATGTTTTACCGGAGCTTACCCTATGGATCCTCCCACACAAGATATTCGGGGAAATTATGAGCGATAAGAAAAGGAGAAAGATTATGTCAACAGATCGATACAGCAGCCCGTTGTCAGAACGTTATGCCAGCAAGGAGATGCAGTATATTTTTTCAGCAGATATGAAGTTCTGCACCTGGAGAAAGCTGTGGATTGCCCTGGCTGAGACGGAAATGGAGCTTGGGTTGAGTGAAAATGGCAAGCCTGTGATCACACAGGAGCAGATTGATGAATTAAAAAGCCATGTGGACGATATCAATTATGAGGTGGCGAAAGAGAGAGAAAAACTGGTGCGCCATGATGTGATGAGCCATGTCTATGCCTACGGCCAGCAGTGTCCGAAAGCGGCAGGTATCATTCATCTCGGGGCCACTTCCTGTTACGTGGGAGACAACACAGATATTATTGTAATGAAGGAAGCGCTGAAACTGGTACGTAAAAAGCTTATCAATGTCATCGCAGAGCTTGCTGAATTTGCGGACACTTATAAAGAGCTTCCAACCCTTGCGTTTACCCATTTTCAGCCAGCGCAGCCCACTACGGTAGGAAAACGCGCCACTCTGTGGCTGCAGGAATTTTTGATGGATTTAGAAGACCTGGAATACGTGATGGGAAGCCTGAAACTGCTGGGGTCAAAAGGCACCACTGGAACTCAGGCAAGCTTCCAGGAACTGTTTGCGGGCGATCAGGAAACCATTGATAAAATTGATCCTATGATTGCACAAAAAATGGGATTTGAGGCGTGTTATGCAGTATCAGGACAGACCTATTCCAGAAAGGTAGATACCAGGGTGTTAAATATTCTTGCAGGGATTGCCGCCAGCGCTCATAAGATGTCCAATGATATCCGTCTCCTTCAGCATTTGAAGGAAGTGGAAGAACCATTTGAGAAGAACCAGATTGGTTCCTCTGCTATGGCGTATAAGCGCAATCCTATGAGAAGTGAAAGAATTGCTTCTCTGGCACGTTATGTGCTGGCAGACGCCTTAAACCCGGCGATTACCTCGGCTACCCAATGGTTTGAGAGAACATTGGATGATTCTGCAAATAAACGTTTATCTGTTCCGGAAGGTTTTCTGGCGGTGGACGGCATTCTGGATTTATGCCTGAACGTGGTGGACGGCCTGGTAGTTTATGATAAAGTCATCCGCAAGCATATGATGGCGGAACTGCCCTTTATGGCGACAGAAAATATTATGATGGATGCCGTGAAGAACGGCGGAAACCGTCAGGAAATGCATGAGAAGATCCGCCAGCTTTCCATGGAAGCAGGCAGACATGTCAAAGTAGAAGGCAAAGATAATAATCTGCTGGAACTGATAGCGGCAGATCCGGCATTTAATCTGACCCTGGAAGAATTGGAAAATTCCATGGACCCCTCCAAATATGTGGGGCGGGCGCCTCTCCAGGTGGAAAAATTCCTGGCTCAGTCGGTGAAACCAGTATTAGAGAAGAATCAGGACGTTATTGGAATGACAGCAGAGATCAATGTCTAGAAAAAGGAAACGATATGAGGATTGTATTATTTTATTCAGGAGTAGATTCGTTTAATTATTTTACGGACCAGTTATGTGATGAGTTTGCTCAAAGAGGTCACCAAACTTTTATTCTGGATCTGCAAAATCCAGCCAAAGAAGACCCGCATTCCTATCATTATTTTACAGAATTTCTAAATGAAAAGGTGGATATGGCCATAGGTTTTGATGGTTTTGGAATAAGAGATGAATTATTTATTGAATTGTGGAATGAACTAAACGTTCCGGCTGTTAATATATTGATGGACCATCCCCTGCGTTTTCATCCCACCATGGAAAAGCATCCCAGACGTTATATCCAGTTCTGCTGTGACAGGAACCATGTCTCCTATGTGAAGAAATATTTCTCAGACTGTGTTGCTCATACGGCATTTATGCCTCATGCAGGGACCTTTACACAGGGAGAACATGTGAAACCCTATGAGGAAAGGAAATACGATATTCTTTTTTCTGGCACATACTATGCGCCCCAGCAGGAATTGAATAGAATTAACGAGTATTTTCCCAAAGGGGATATGATGCATCAGTTTTACATGGTCATGGCAGACTATATGCTGGCGCACAGTCAGGAGACGACAGAACAGGCAGCGCTTGCTACGATGCGGCAGACAGGGCTGCAAGTGCCGGACAGCCAGCTGAAAACAATTTTCCGCTGCAGTGAACCTTTAGACTGGATGGTCCGTATGCACCACAGAGAGCGGGCAGTAAAGGTTCTGGCAGATGCAGGATTAGAGATCTGGCTGCTGGGCAGAGGATGGGAGAACCATCCGTCGGCACATCTTTCCAATGTACATCGGATTGACGATCGTATACCGTTTGCCGAGACACTTCCATATATGGCAGATGCCAGAATTAATTTAAATGTCATGCCGTGGTTTAAGGCAGGTACCCATGACCGTATATTTAATATTCTGCTGCAGCATTCTCTGCCGCTGACAGATTCCAGCAGTTGGATTGATGAAAATTTCAGGGCAGGAGAAGAGATTGCAATTTATGATCTTGAAAAACTGGAGAAATTGCCGGAAATTGCCGGAGAGCTTCTGAATAACAAAACAAAAGCAGAAGAAATGATAGAGAGAGGGTATGAGAAGGTCAGAGATAATTTTATCTGGGCAAACTGCGTGGATCAAATTATCGGGACAATGGAAAAGGAGAATGTGTAATTATGGAATTTGATTCGTCATTTTTAAAAGAAGAAACACGCTGCGGATTTTTAGTGACAGAAAAACGTAAAAAGATTTGGCGGACGGGACTGGAGCTTTTGCAGAAATTTGACGAGGTGTGCAAAAAATACAATTTAACTTATTTTGTAGAATATGGAACACTGTTAGGCGCTGTACGTCATCAGGGGTTTATTCCATGGGATGATGATATTGACCTGGTGATGTTTCGCGATGATTACATGAAGCTTCAGGAGATTGGTCCTTTGGAGTTTCAGGAACCTTATTTTTTTCAGAATACATATACGGATTTGGTTGTTTGGGGATTTTGCAAGCTTCGGGATGACCGTACTACCGGCATTGAATTTCCAGATATGAATCCGGATTTCCATCAGGGTATCTTTTTAGATGTGAATGCCCTTGATGACGTGCCGGACGGGAAGAATTTCAGCCAGAACATTCTCCAGGTTCAGCGGGAGGTCTGGCAGACAGTTGCAAATTCAGAAAATATGCGTTATTACCTGTCAGAAGGAGTGCAGTTTCAGGTGGGTTCTGATATCTTAATGGATTTGCTGAATCTGCCTGTAAGAGAAAGGTACCGTCAGTTTGAACTGCTGGCTCTTTCCCACTTTGGAACTTCGGAGAAAGTGAATTTTATTGTAAGTGAGATATGCAAAAGATCTATAAGCTGCAGGCGGGAATGGTATGCAGATATCGTTTATCTGCCTTTTGAAAATATGAAAGTTCCAGCGCCGGCAGGGTATGATGAAATTTTAAAATTACGGTACGGTGATTATCATAAGTTTGTCCAGGGAGGTTCCACACATCAACATACGTTTTTTGATCCCGATAAGCCTTATCGGTATTATATGGAACATCCAGAAAGAATCGTGGATTATACGATATAACGTATATTTCCCTGATTTCTGTAAATACTTTAAACAGGAAACTTGTGCTATGATGTGCGAAAGGAGTTTGTTATGAGTTTGTGTTTGAAGATTACAGAAGTACACGCAAGAGAGATCCTCGATTCCAGAGGAAATCCAACCGTGGAAGCAGATGTGACAGTGGAGACTACCAGTACGGGGAAAAAGACCACTGGACGTGCCGCGGTGCCATCCGGGGCTTCTACCGGACAGTTTGAGGCAGTAGAATTGAGAGACGGTGAACCCAGATATTTTGGTTTGGGTGTGCAGAATGCCGTCAAACATGTAAATGATAAAATTGCCAAAGTTCTGATAGGAAAAAATGCGTTGAATCAAGTAGAAATTGACAGATGCCTGATAGCAGAAGACGGAACAGATGACAAGATTAATCTGGGTGCGAATGCCATGCTGAGTGTTTCCCTTGCCGCTGCGAGGGCAGCAGCGAAGGCGATGGAACTTCCTCTGTATCAGTACCTGGGAGGAACGAATGCCAAAAGAATGCCGGTGCCTATGATGAATATTTTAAATGGAGGGCGCCATGCAGACAATACCGTGGACTTTCAGGAATTTATGATTATGCCTGTGGGAGCAAAAAGGTTCCAGGAGGCGCTTCGTATGTGTGCGGAAGTGTACCATAATCTGAAAAAAATCTGTGAGAAAGAGGGCCTTTCCACTGCAGTGGGAGACGAGGGTGGATTTGCCCCCGATCTTCCAGACGCCATGGCAGTATTGGATTTGATTATGGAAGCCGTAAGAGCTTCAGGCTATGTGCCGGGAGAGGACTTTAAGATTGCGCTGGATGCGGCGGCAAGTGAGCTGTATGATGAAAAGACAGGTATGTATCATTTTCCGGGAGAATCCAGAATCAAAGGAGAAAAAGTGGTCCGGGATACCAATGAGATGATCGAGTACTACAGGGCTCTTATTGATAAATATCCTATTATCTCTATTGAGGATGGTTTGGATGAGGAAGATTGGGACGGATGGCAGGCGATGACTGAGCAGCTTGGCGAGCGGATTCAGCTTGTGGGCGACGATCTGTTTGTCACCAATACCAAACGCCTGGATGCCGGGATCAAGCTTCAGACGGCAAATGCTATTTTGATAAAGGTAAATCAAATCGGTACGCTTACGGAAGCGATGGAAGCAATTGAGACAGCGCATAAGAATGCTTACCGTGCGGTTATCTCGCATCGTTCCGGAGAGACAGAGGATACCTTCATTGCCGACCTTGCCGTGGCGGTCAATGCCGGGCAGATTAAGACAGGCGCGCCCTGCCGCGGGGAACGTACAGCCAAATACAATCAGCTTCTTCGTATTGAGGAACAGCTTGGCGTTGTGGCAGAGTACAAAAATCCATTTGATAAATATTGACCTTCAAGTAATCCGGTAAGCATCTACTGGTTTAAGAATTATGTAAAAGAAGGAAGGATTCCCTGGTACGGTAGGAGAAGACAGTATCAGGGAATCTGCTGCTATGCAGCCTGTTCACGTTGGAGAATGCGTTTTACGCATTCTTTTTTTCGTGATTGAGAGCTGCCGCAGTCATCAGCAAACTGATTCCCCAAAGCCATTGCGCTTATCACGGTTGCTGCCACATAAGGCAAAAGGGAAAATGGGGAAACTCAAAAAAAGATGTTGAAAAAAATACAAGTTTATGATAAAATAAGAGAAGTTTTGAGCAGGAACAAATGCAGGAGGTTTGAGAAAAGTGGCAGTATTAAAAACAGTATTAATGGTAATATTTATATTAATCAGCATAGTATTGACAGTTATTGTATTAATGCAGGAAGGCAAATCAGCAGGACTTGGAGCCATCAGTGGTGCCGCAGATACATACTGGGGCAAGAATAAAGGCCGTTCCATGGAGGGAAGGCTCGTGATGATCACCAGAGTTATGGTTGTTCTGTTTCTGGTAATTGCAGCTGTATTAAATATTGGAAGCTTTTAGGAAGCAAACATTCAATGAGAGACTGTCGGGAGCGGCAGTCTTATTTTTATCCAAAGGTGTACTTGCGGTATAAAATAGGAGAAATGTATGGAGAAGGAATTATTAGAAAACAGAAAAAAAATGATCTACGAGTTTATGTGCAGTGATCTTTATGTGCCTATGAAAATCAAGGAACTTGCCATCCTTTTAAATGTTCCCAGGGAAGAGCGTTCTGCACTGGAGGAGGTATTAAACGAGTTATTGCTGGAAGGAAAGATAGAACTGTCCAAACGCGGCAAATATTCTAAGACGGAGGGCAGATTTATCACAGGTGTGTTTACCGGAACTGCCAGAGGCTTTGGATTTGTCACCGTAGAGGGAGAAGAAGAGGATATTTTTATATCAGAATCACAGGTAAACGGCGCTATCCATGGAGATACTGTTCAAGTGGCGTTATCTGCAGGACATCCCTCTTCGGGCAGACGCCGCGAAGGTGCAGTGACAAAGATTCTGCAAAGAGGGCTGACGCAGGTAGTAGGAACCTTTCAGAAAAGCAAAAACTTTGGTTTTGTAATTCCAGATAATCTGAAACTGGGACAGGATATTTTTATTCCGATAGAGCATTCCAGAGGTGCAGTAGACGGACACAAGGTTGTGGTGAAAATCACAGATTATGGGGATGACAGAAGAAAGCCAGAGGGAAAAGTAACAGAGATTATCGGACATATCAATGATCCGGGAACAGACATAATGTCCATTGTAAAAGGATATGATCTTCCGGTGGATTTTCCGGAAAAAGTCCTGCGCCAGGCGGAAACGGTGGGCAAGCCGGTGAGTACTGCGGATATGGCAGGACGTATGGATTTGCGGGACTGGCAGATGGTAACGATAGATGGGGAAGACGCCAAGGATTTAGATGATGCTGTTTCTTTGACCAAAGAAGGAGAGCGTTACCGGCTGGGCGTGCATATCGCTGATGTGGCAAATTATGTTCAGGAACACAGCGCCCTGGATGCAGAGGCGTTGGAACGGGGAACCAGCGTATATCTGACAGACCGTGTGATTCCTATGCTGCCGCATACACTGTCAAATGGAATCTGTTCGTTAAATGCCGGACAGGACCGGCTTGCATTGAGCTGTATTATGCTGATTGACAAAAAAGGAACAGTTGTTGACCATAAAATAGCAGAGACGGTGATCAGAGTAGATCAAAGGATGAGCTATACCAGCGTCCGTAATATTTTAAAGGATAAAGATGAATCAGAGAGAACGAAATATCAGGAACTGGTTCCTATGTTTGAACAGATGGAAGAGCTGGCTGCGATTCTGCGGGAGAAGCGCAGAAAGAGGGGGTCTATTGACTTTGATTTTCCAGAAACCAAGATTGTTCTGGACAAGCAGGGAAGACCTTTAGAAATCAAACCCTATGAGCGCAATGTTGCGACCAGAATTATTGAGGACTTTATGCTGATTGCCAATGAGACAGTGGCACAGGACTTTTTCTGGCAGGAAATTCCCTTTGTCTACCGTACTCATGATACACCGGATTCTGAGAAAATCCGTAAGCTGGGTACATTTATCAATAATTTTGGTTATTCTATTAAAATCGGCCAGGATGAAATCCATCCCAAGGAGCTGCAGAAACTGTTGGAGAAAATCGAAGACACACCCGAAGAGCCTTTGCTCAGCCGGCTGACACTTCGTTCTATGAAGCGGGCAAAATATACCACGCAGAACACCGGGCATTTCGGTCTTGCAACTCAATATTACTGCCACTTTACCTCTCCGATCCGCCGTTACCCGGATCTGCAGATTCATCGTATTATCAAGGAAACATTGCGGGGAAAAATGAATGAAAAAAGGATTTCCCATTATGAGCAGATTCTGCCGGAAGCAGCAGCCCAGTCCAGTGCCAGAGAACGGCGTGCTGATGAAGCAGAGCGTGAGACAGATAAATTAAAAAAGGTGCAGTATATGTCAGAACATATTGGAGAAACTTTTGAGGGAGTCATTTCCAGTGTGACGGCATGGGGCATGTATGTGGAATTGCCAAATACGGTGGAAGGCATGATACATGTTACGAATCTGAATGACGATTATTATCATTTTAATGAGGAAGCATATGAACTGACAGGCGAGACCACAGGCAAAACATATAAACTGGGGCAGAAGATAGAAGTTGTGGTGGCAGATACAGACGAGTATATGCGCACCATCGATTTTATTTTGCCGGAATAAACCACAGAGCAGATATTTGGTAACTGCAGAATCATCAAATTATCAATCTTTCATATACTATATAAACGCATAAATATTATACCGTAAAAGGGTATTGGATGCCGGCGCCGCCGGAGATATATGGGATTTATGAGATGACAGGATTTTGCAGTTACCTGGAAAGGAATTTAAAATGGGGAAAGGAACTGTTAAATTAATTGCTAATAACAAAAAAGCGTTTCACGATTATTTTATTGAAGATAAATATGAAACAGGCATCAGTCTTGCGGGTACAGAAGTAAAATCACTGCGAATGGGAAAGTGTTCCGTCAAGGAGTCTTTTATACGCATTGAAAATGGCGAAGTTATTATATATGGAATGCATATCAGCCCTTATGAAAAAGGGAATATTTTTAACAAAGACCCTCTCCGCCCCAGAAAGCTTCTGATGCATAAATACGAGATCCATAAGATTGCAGGAAAAATGAAGGAAAAGGGCTATACGGTTGTTCCGCTGCAGGTTTATTTCAAAGGAAGCCTGGTAAAAGTGGAGATTGCTCTTGCACGAGGAAAGAAACTCTATGATAAGCGGCAGGATATTGCTAAAAAAGATATGCGCAGAGAATCAGAACGGGAATTCAAAGTAAAAAACTTGTATTAATCTTGACTTTATCATGATTCTGCTGGTATAATATATTAGCATGAAACAACAGCGTTTTAACCAGGGGTTGTACTGGTTTCGACGGGGGTTGTGCAGCTATGGAAGCCATTGGCGGCTCCTGACCGCCTTAAAACGGGAACAATAAATATAAACGCTGAAGATAATTTAGCAATCGCTGCCTAGTTGCAGCAGTCGGCCTTAGACCACTCACAGTTTAAGATACCGGCTTCGACTATGTGAGAAACGACATGCGTTAAGCTTTGCGCGCATGGGCGTAATATGAAGCTACTGAAACTGGAAGCCTGTCATTAGGCGTCCGGCGGAGGGAATGATAAACTAATGACTGTAATGGGAGATGCCATAGTGAATTGACTTTCGGACAGGGGTTCGATTCCCCTCAGCTCCATTATTATTTGCGGTAGGGAGAATGCCTTATCGCCCGAAAAGGATGCCCAATAAGCAGAGTACGGTTAAGGATAACATTCAGAGGAAATGAGGTTGTAAAGATGGGAATTGGAAATTCAAATAAAAAACTTGTAAAGTCAGTGGCAGAATTGAAGAATACCAACTATTCCAGAAATCCGGAATTGAATGATATGTATCAGAGACTTGCCAGCGGCAGAAAACAGTTTGCAGAGATTTTAGAGAAAAATATAAGGGCAGTAATGCAGATCAGTTCCCTGGATCTGACACTGCAGCATGAGACAGACAAGATTCTGGAAATTTCCCGCAATGTGAGCAAGGCGGCAGAGGTTATATTTGGGACCAATACCAGCAGTACGAGAGAGGGGAATAATTCTCTGGAAGAACTGACGAATACGATTATAAAGGTTTCAGAGGATACCGATGAGGTATACCGTAAAATAGAGACAGGTCAGGGAGAATTGACAGCAATTCGTGATCTGTCTGATCAGGCAATCGGCGTATCCCAGGAAATGGGAAAAGATATGGAAGAATTGATAGAAGTCATCAATCATATGAATGAGGTTATTTCAGGGATTGAGTCGATTTCACGCCAGACTAATCTGCTTGCTTTGAATGCTTCGATAGAAGCGGCACGGGCAGGACGTGCCGGAAGGGGATTTGCCGTGGTGGCAGATGAGATACGTTCTCTGGCAGAAGAGACACAGAAGCTGACAGGAAGTATGGGAACATTTGTAGAGGGGGTTAAGACGGCCTCTCAGAAGAGTTCTGGCAGTACCAGCAATACGATCGAAGCGCTCAGAACCATGACAGACAAGATTGGAAATGTATGGAAAATAAACGATGAGAATCAGAGGCATGTCTCTGAGGTCAGCCAGGCAGTTACTTCTCTGGCGGCAGTCAGCGAAGAAATCAGCAGTACAATGTCTGAGATGGAGAACCAGTTAAGGAACAGCACAGATTTTATGAGTGAAATCGGCGCTGAGCTTGCCAAGGCTAAAGAGCCTGTGGTGGAAATAGAGAGAACTTTAGATGAAGCAGTAAAGCAAATGGGAAATATGTCAAAAGATGCGTTCTATCATCTTGAGAATCGTGAATTTGCTACATATGTAAAAAATGCCATTTCGGCTCATCAGGCATGGATTTCTAATTTGGAGAAAATGGTAAGGGAAAAGGTGATTATGCCTTTGCAGCTTGATTCTTCAAAATGCGGATTTGGGCATTTTTATTATTCTATTACACCAGATATTCAGGGAGTCCGTGATATCTGGGATGCTCTTGGAGAGAAGCACCGGAAATTCCATGGATATGGCTCAGATGTCATACAGGCATTATTTGATGAAGATTATACCAGAGCAAATCAGTTGTGCACAGAAGCGCGCGAGTATTCAAAAGAGCTTATTTCTGATATGGAACAGATGGTCCGTATTGCGGAAAGTGAATAAAATCCTGTGAGCCTGTGGGCCAGGGATAAGGCAAAGTCAAAGAGAAAATTGCTTGAAATCCTGTATTTACAGGGGAAAAGGCATTTTCTCTTTTTTATCTTATAGGAAATTCCAATTTTTTATATAAGGAGAAAAGAATGAATGAATTTGAAATGATTGTGGAGGGAGTTTTATTTACAGATAAAATTATGGCACAGAAAGCCTGTCATGAAGCAGAGAGCATACAATATGTGAGAGGCAAGCTGGATATGGATAATCCCAGGATGGTATTGGAAATGTACCGCAGGTTGCTGTCAGAGCATGTATTTGAGACAGTAGTGGGCCTGATGTACCTGAAAGAACTTCAGAATTATCTTCTTATGTCGCCAGAGCTTGCAGGAGAGGAATTGGAGGCGATTGAACTTCCAGCATTTTGTGCAGGAGAGGCAATGCAGGAAGAAACCATCGAATGGTATGCAAAAAATCTGGAAGAAATCAAGCAGCGGGAGCGGATGGCAAGCTACAGGAAACGGCGGGCGGAAGAGAAAACGCAGCAGAGCCAGAAACGTTTGCGTTTCAGCCTCATGCTGTGTCTCTTTTTGTTTCTGGTAGCGGCAGGAATGGGAGTGATTTCTATGACAGGAAGCCATCCTAATATTATCAACTACGAAAATAAAATAATCAATAAGTATGAGACGTGGGAAATGGACTTAGAAAAACGTGAAGAAGAGCTGAAAAAGCAGCAGAAGGAATTGGGGATTACGCCCTGAAAAGGTTTCACAGATTCAACATATTTTTATGCTATTCTTCTATCAGTTTATGATAAGAGCTGCTGAATCAGTGGTCTCTCTGAATGAATCTGTTGGGATGAAAGGTGTGTGAAGAATGGAAAAACTGAAAATACTAGTGGTTGATGATGAGAGCAGAATGCGTAAGCTGGTCCGTGATTTTCTTGTAAAGCAGAATTTTGAAGTGGCAGAAGCAGAAGACGGAGAAGATGCATTAAATAAATTTTATGAACAGAAGGATATCGCTTTGATCATTCTCGATGTGATGATGCCTAAAATTAATGGATGGGACGTATGCAGGGAAATACGTGAGACTTCTAAAGTTCCTATTATTATGCTGACTGCCAAAGGGGAAGAGAGTGATGAGCTGCAGGGTTTTGACATTGGAGCAGATGAATATATCTCCAAGCCCTTCAGTCCCAGAATTTTGGTGGCAAGGGTAGAAGCAATTCTTCGGCGTACGGGTAAGACCGATGAGGAAATTCTGGAGATTGGAGGAATTTCTGTTGACAGGCTGGGACATCAGGTAACAGTGGACGGAAGGGAGCTGGAGCTAAGCTACAAGGAATTTGAGCTTTTGACGTATTTTATAGAAAACAGAGGCATTGCTCTTTCCAGAGAAAAAATATTAAACCATGTATGGAATTATGATTATTTTGGAGATGCCAGAACGATTGATACGCATGTGAAGAAACTGCGCAGTAAACTAGGAGATAAAGGTGATTATATTAAGACCATCTGGGGTATGGGCTATAAGTTTGAGGTAGAAGCATGAGGCATTCCATAACAGGAAAGATAACAGTAATTATGATTAGTATTGTGGCGGGAACAGTGCTGCTCTGCTGGTTTATTAATAATACGCTTTTAGAGTCCTATTATGTGGAACATAAACAGGGGACTCTTTTGGATATTTTTGAGATGGTGGATAAACAAAGCCAAGAAGGAAAGACCGGACGAGAAGATTTTCTGATTCGTTTGGACAGGCAGTGTGCAAACAGCAATGTCACGATGATGATTATCAGATCAGACAGGACCCTTATGTATTCTACGGTGGGAGATAATGAACAGCTTCTGCTTCAATTTTTAAATTTAGTATTTTGTAAAGATGATGAGGATACGCAGATATTGAAGAATACATCTCAGTATATGGTGGAGAAAACCAGAGACAGCAGACTGGAATCAGATTATCTGGTACTCTGGGGGAATCTGCAGAATGGAAATATGATACTGATGCGTACGGCAGTAGAAAGCATTAAAGAAAGTGTGGGAATTGCTAATCGCTTTCTGGCTTATGTGGGCGTGACGGCAGTAATTATGTGCGCAGTGATTATTTATGTAGTGACCAGAAGGATTACGAACCCTATTTTGCAGCTTGTGGATATTTCCAGGCGAATGACCAACCTGGATTTTGAAGCAAAGTTTGAGAGCAGAGGGCACAATGAGGTGGATTTGCTGGGGGAACATATGAATCAGATGTCACAGACATTGGAAAAGACCATTTCAGAACTTAAAAGTGCAAACAATGAGCTGAAAATAGATATAGAGCGGAAGACAGAAATTGATGAAATGCGCAAGGAATTTATTTCAAATGTGTCTCATGAGCTAAAAACGCCTATTGCATTGGTTCAGGGCTACGCAGAAGGTTTGAAAGAATGTATTAACGATGATGCAGCAAGCCGTGAATTTTACTGTGAAGTTATTATGGATGAAGCAGATAAAATGAACAAGCTTGTTAAAAACCTTCTGACGCTGAATCAGTTGGAATCTGGCAGTGAACAGGTAGTATTTGAGAGGTTTGAACTGATGGAATTAATCCTTGGCGTGGTAAATGCAACGGCGATTTTGAGAGAGCAGAATGGAATTAACCTGGAAATTCATGGGCAGGGACCAGAATATGTATGGGCAGATGAATTTAAGACTGAGCAGGTATTGATGAATTATATCAGCAATGCAATTCATTATGCGGCAGGAGAGAAAAAAATTGTAGTTTCTGTAATTCCAGGGGAGGATACAGTGAGGGTGGAGGTATTTAACACCGGAAATTCTATTCCGGATGGAGAACTTGCACATATTTGGGAAAAATTTTACAAGGTGGATAAGGCAAGAACCAGAGAATATGGCGGCAATGGAATCGGTTTATCGATTGTGAAGGCAATTATGGATTCTTTTCATCGGGAATGCGGTGTGAATAATGAGGAAGACGGAGTGACGTTTTGGTTTGAACTGGACAGCAAAAGCCAGTGATTGGGAATACAGAATAGAAAAACAAATGAGGTGTCAGAATGGAAAAAGAAAAAAGAGAATATCAGGAGAAAAAGAGAATTTTATTTTTGGGACTGCCATGGACGTTTACCAATTATACCATAGGCGAAGATCTTCTTACCGTTAAAAAAGGTTTTCTAAAAACAGTGGAAGATGATTGCTACATGTACAAAATTCAGGATGTGAAGATGACAACTACGTTAATGGAGCGGATTTTTGGCCTTTCCACGGTAATCTGCTACACGGGGGATACCACAGATCCCCAGATTTCCCTCACGCATATCAAACATGCGAGAGAAATCAAGGGGTTTATTCTGGAAGCATCAGAATTGGCAAGGCAGAAGAAGCGTACCTTGAATACATTGGATATAGGAACTATAGAAACAGAAGATTTTTAAATTAGTTTCTGGGACGCATGAGGACATTTTCAAAAATAAGTCCGGCTATCATCCAGAAAGGGGCGTAGTCCAGGCGAATCACTCCTTTTATATTAGCCTGTGCCTTACTATAGTCCCAAGGACAAATTTTATGTTTTTTCAAGATGCTTCCGCTGATATATTCTCCCAGAAAAATAAATATGCTGTAGCACAGGGCACGAATTCCGGCTGGGAATTTTTTGACCAGGCAGCAGACAGGTTTCAGAAAAGCTGCCATGCCATAAATAGGGAACATCCACAGAGAGGTCTGTCCCATTAATTTTAATTCTCGTTTTCGATAGGAGCCAAAAGAGGTAAATAGAATTTCCAGGCACCATCCGGTAAAACCGCAAAGTAAAAAATTTTTTTTCATATCAATCAGTATGCCCGTTTTTACTAATTTTATTTTAGTAACTCAAATGTCAATTATTATTTTTTTTGAGTTTCCCCATTTTTAACAACAACCGATATTTTAGTACCAAAAGGTCTTGCTGCCTTTGGCAGCATAGACATCTTGCATAAAAAGTGTCTGGAAAGCTAGCTTTCCAAAGCACTTTTCTGTGCAAAGTGTTTCCATCACTTTGTGCTGGAAACCTTTTGGTACTATAAAATCAAAAAATGGGGAAACTCAAATTATTTTTATTTAATAAAATATTAAGAAAAATATTGACTGGCAGAAGCGAACATTATATAATAGCAGTGTTGTAGAAATTTACCACAAAGGAGTAAGGTGTATGAAAAAAATGAGAAAAGCCGCTATTTTGCTGGCGGCGATGTTATTGGCGACTGTATTGGGCGGATGCGGAAATTTTGATGCTAGCGGTTACATAAAGGCATTACTTGACAATTCGTACAAAAATGATTCAACTGCGTTTGTAGAGCAGAAAATCGGAACAGCGGAAGAAGCAAGCGAATTGTACGAGACTGGCATTAACACAGCATTGAGCAGCCTGACTGCTCAGGGACAGTTTTCTGATGATTTAAAGAAGGAATTTGAGGCAGTCGTAAAGGACATTTATAAAAGTGTAAAGTATACGGTTGGAGAGGCAACCAAGAAAGACGATGGTTCCTATGAAGTAGAAGTCAAGTATCAGAAGATGAAAATATTTGCCGGAGCTATGGAGAAATACACTGCGGCTACAGAGGCGTATGTGGAAGAGATGACAGAGAATGCAGGCGAGGGAGAAGTTCCTTCCGACGAAGAAATAAATGAGATGTCTTACAGCATGCTCAAAGATGCAATTCAGGAATCTCTGGGAAGCGTAGAGTATGAAGATGAGCAGACTGCAACTGTCCGTGTGGAACTGAAGGATAAAGTGTATACTCCAAATGAAGAAGATGTATATAATCTGGAGCGTTTGATGTTCGATATCGAAGCAGTGACAGAAGCACAGTAAGAGAAAAAGATAAAGAAAACAGAGGAGCCACTGTATGAGCTGAGAGAACAGGTTGTACAGTGGTATCTTATTCTTCGCAGGATTAGGATATCAGAGATGTTTTTGCTTCCTAAGTCTATAGGAAAAATCTCCGGCGTCTATGACTGATGTCTGGCTTTTGGTCTGCTGAGAGGAATATAGGAGGAATTTTTATGGCGGAAAATAAGAACTGCAGCAGCGCTTCTAGCTGCGGAAGAGAGAGTTGTGAAGGGTGTCCCAGCCAGGGAGGAACACAGAGCATGATAGAGGAATGCAATCCTTTTTCCAGTGTGAAAAAGGTAATCGGCGTAGTCAGCGGAAAAGGTGGCGTGGGAAAATCTTTTGTCACGGCGTCCCTTGCAGCAGCAATGCGCAAAAAAGGATATGAAGTGGGTATTTTGGATGCAGATATTACAGGTCCTTCCATTCCCAAAATGTATGGAGTACATGGACCCGCAGAAGGTAATGAAATGGGTCTGTTTCCGATCGCAGGAGCGGATGGCACTAAGATTATGTCACTGAACCTTCTCATGGATGATGAGGAGGCTCCGGTTGTGTGGCGGGGACCGGTAATTGCTTCCACGGTAAAACAGTTCTGGCATGACGTATATTGGGGAGATCTGGATTATTTGTTTGTGGACATGCCCCCAGGAACTGGAGATGTGCCATTAACGGTATTTCAGTCTCTGCCAGTGGATGGAATTCTGATTGTGACTTCTCCCCAGGAATTGGTACAGCTGATTGTAAAAAAGGCCATCAATATGGCAAACATGATGAATATTCCGGTTTTGGGCCTGATAGAAAATTACAGTTACCTGAAATGTCCGGATTGTGGAAAAGAGATTAAACTTTTTGGTGAAAGCCATATAGATGAGGCAGCATCAGAAATAGGGATTCCCGTCTTAGGAAAGATGCCTTTGGACCCAGAGTATGCCAGATTGGCGGATGAAGGGGAATTCTATAAGGTGGAAAATCCATATTTAGAAGATGCGGCCGATAAAGTGGAAAATGTTTAAGATTTTCTGCCTTGACGAAGATCCTTTTTGACATTGAAAAGCCTTGCAAAAAGCGGATTAGCGCTCAGCAAGGCTTTTTTTGTATAAAAAATTTTGTGACAAATGCATAATTGCTTTTTAGAAGAACAGGGTATACAATACCACTACGGAAATTTTTCCGTTACATTTTCAGACCGCTGGCAGTCTCTGTGCCGGCAATACAAATCTTTTTAATTTCTGCATAAGAATTTTGAAAAATGATTTTCAGACGTGGAGATCCATGAAATTCTTAATCAATTGGTTGTAACGTTCACCAATTTACCAGTGCATGAATGAAAACAAAATAAGCAGAAGGATACTGATTCCATTCCGCAGAAAGGAGGAACAGGTATGAAGGTTATTTTTGAAGAATACAGCGGCATTATCATTACAGCCGTTGCCATAATAGCTTTGATTGCTGTGGTGGGTTTGCTGCTTGCCAACAATGGCCCGGTGCATACAGCATTCGTAGGCTTAATTGACAGCTTATTTAACAAAGCAAAGGTTTCCTGATATTTGCAGGCAGGACAGCCTAAAGGCCTGGGCTGTCCTATGGCTCTGCAGAGTGAAATCTGTATGAAATGGAGGTTGTGAATGAAATACAATTGGGAATTAACAGAGGAAGAATTTGGTCCTTTTTATTCCTACATTCAAGATAAAAATGTGACAGATATTGACTATAACGGGAAGAATCTGTGGATTGCTGATTTGCGGCATGGAAGATACAAGGCTCAGATTACCATTACAGAGGAATTTATAGAACGGTTTACCCACAGAATAGCCAACCATGTCAATAAACCATTTAACCGTGCGAATAATGTTTTGGAAGCGGAGACAAATGAACTTCGCATCAGCATTATTCACGAATCCGCAGCAGTGTCTGGACGGAGCATATGCATTCGTAAGTCACTGCCCAAAGTCCGCCATACGGTGGAAAGTATGTTAGACAGCCAGTATTGTACACTGGAGATTTTAAGTCTTTTAATTAATTGTGTAAAAGCAAAAATGAATTTTGCTTTCTGTGGGGAACCTGGTGTGGGAAAAACGGAATGTGCGAAATTTTTTTCCAGATTTATTCCACCTAACCAGCGTGCCATTACCATCGAAGATAATCTGGAAATGCATTTCCATGAAATTAATCCAGAGAATGACTGCGTGGAACTGCAGGTCAGTAAAAATTTAAGCTATACAGATGCCATCAAATTGTGTTTGCGGCAAAATCCTAAGTGGATTATTTTATCAGAGGCAAGATCTACAGAGGTACAATATCTCTTAGAGCAGTGGTCTACGGGAGTCTATGGGTTTACGACCCTGCATTTGGACGACCTTAGAAATCTTCCGGACCGGATTATGAATATGATTGGACGTTCCAGAGACGCAGACCGATTGGAAAATTATATCTATGAATTTATCAGTGTGGGAGTGTTGATCCGCCAGTATGAAAATGAACAGGGAATGCTGGAACGCTATATTGACCAGATGTGTTTTTATGACCGGTTTTCTGGGAGAAATGAGATATATATGCTGGTGGAAGATGGAAAACAGATTTCGGATGTGATTCCGGCAGATATTTTAAAACGCCTGCATCGTGCAGGAATTTTAGAACCTTTTCACTGTCCGGAAACCTGTGCGTATGAACCTCTGGATATAGAACTGGTGCAGGCATCCAGACAGGCAGAACAGGAGGTTATATGAACAGGAAATTAAAGGAACAGAATAAGAGAAAGAGTAAGATAAATAAGAGCAGGTTTGAGCTGTTTCATCCAGGAAATCTGCAGAAAGAAATTGACAGTTATGGTTACAGTTTTTCTATGGGAAAGTACAGTGTATTTCTTTTTGTGACTATAGCAGGCGCCATAGGGTGCGGTGCGCTGTTTAGTCTGCGCTGGTATTTGATTTTTCTGGTGGTGCTGGTATGTATTGCAGTATTGCCGTTTCTGATCCTGGATGGATATAAACAAATGTATGAACATAGACAGTTTCTGGATGTGTCAGATTATATGGAACAGATTTTATATTCATTCCGTCTGAATCAGAAAATTCTGCTTTCCTTAAAAGACAGCCGTGCTTTGTTTTCAGAAGGGAGAATGTATCAGGCTTTGGGAGAAGCCATTGCTTATATTGAACAGGGGACATTTAAAAAAGATTTATACCGTGAGGCGCTGGGAATTATAGAAGATGCATATCCGGCCAACCGTCTCCCTTCCATACATGAGTATATGTGTACTGTGGAAAGTAATGGGGGTGCATGCTCAGAGGGCATTGATCTGTTGCTGCAGGACAAGGCAGTCTGGACAGACAATGTAATACTGCTGCAGGAAGACAAGAAGGCGGCACGTATGAGAGTGATTTTTTCACTTTTTGTTACAGTATTTCTGGCTGTTATCTTTCATTGTGTCTATCGTTCCATGCCAGCAAGATATTCCATTGTTTATCATCCGGTCACTCAGATTACGACAACTTTGTATTTGACTTTAAATATTTGGATTCTGCGGAAAGCAAACAGGCAGATTGCTAAAAGCTGGATTGAACCAGAGGATATGGAGGAAGAAAAAATGTCAGAGTATTTTCAGATGATAACCAGCTTTCAGGAGAAAAGAGAAATGAAAAAAAGCCTGATTCTTGGAGCGCCTGTATTTGCTGCTGCAATCATGGCAGGTATGCTGGGACATCTTTTGGCGGCCGCTGTTTTGACAGCCGTTGCCGTCCTGTTGCTGAATCAGCATAAAATTGGGTACCGAATTGCTTACGATCGCGTGGTGAGAGAAATAAACAGGGTATTTCCAGGATGGCTTATGGAAATGGCCTTGCTTCTTCAAGGAAATAATGTACAAGTTTCCATTGAAAAAACCATTAGCACTGCGCCGGCAGTTTTAAGAACAGAGCTGCAGAAACTTTCAGACAGACTGAAACAGACTCCGGACGCTTTAGAACCATATCTGGAATTTTTAGGCATGTTCCGGTTATCGTCGGTATTATCATCCATGAAAATGCTTTATGCTGTTTCAGAGTCCGGCAGCGGAGACACTCAGTCTCAAATTCAGATTTTGCTTCAGCGTAACAGTAAGATGATGGATAAGTCAGAGAAAATTATGAATGAAAAAAGCCTTGCTGGAATTAGCGGAGTGTTTTATCTGCCCCAGGTGACAGTGTCTTTTCAGACCATGGTAAATATGGTGGTGTTTATGCTGGTATTTTTAGGGCAGATGAAATTGTAGAAAGTGATGTAGATCATAACAAGAAAAGGAGAGGATCAATCTGGGACAGGTAATTAAGACATATCTGGGAATGTTTTTTCTTATAGTTACAGGAATTGTGGGAATCGGTGTGGTGACAGCCGGAATTCAGTCTGCAAATGCCAGGAATTATCATGCAGATGTGATCAGCGAGATAGAGTGCAGCAATTTTAATGATGCTGTAGTGGCAGCCTGCCGGCAGCAGGCAGAAAAAGAAGGTTATAAATTGAAGGTAAAGACTATGACATATGATGCACAGGGACACACAAAACGGGCAGAGGTTATTTTAGATTATAAATATGCAATTCCGGTATTAAACCTTGTGACAGATCACCAGGTACGGGGTTTTGCAAAATAGAAAGGTGGGAATCAGAATGAAACATGTAATAGAGGAATTTGGCGGTGCGGTGCTATATGCCATTACAGGAGGGAGTATTTTGGGAATTTTTGTATATTTACTGGAGCGTTTATTGGCATAGTATGATTGTTGAAAGCAGGTTACAGGAGGAAATCAATATGAGAGAAGTATTTGAAGAATATGGAAAAGTCGTCATAGCAGCGGCGGCTTCTATGATGCTGATTGGGTTTGCCACAGTTCTTTTTGTCAATGGGCAGGTATTTGATGCAATCCGAATATTTTCTCAGAGCATCTGTTAGGAGGGAACATGAAAAAAGTATTTCAGGCATTTTCAGATTTGGTACTTCCAGGCATTGTGATTGCGGCAGTGACAGCTATATTAACGGGAGCGGCATTGTTTGAAAAGATAGGAAACCGTATGGCAGCGGAAAGTGAGAACTTTTCGAGTATGGCGGACACACAGGCAATGGAAACAGTATGTGACAGAAAAGAGCCTTTGATTCAGTGCATTGGAAAAAAAGTGTGGAAGGCGGGGGAACATATGACAGTTTCTAATGTGTTTTCCGCAGCAGATGAAGAAGGAAGAAAACTTAAAATTATGGTTTTGGATATCGCAGACCAGAATGGAGGCAGCGTTTTGAACTGTTATCAGAAATCAACGGGACAAGCTGTATTTACAAAGCGTGGAGTTTATACGTTCTCTCTGGAAGCGATGGATACGGAGCGTAAAATCGGCAGAGAGAAAATCGTTATTCTTGTGGATGACAGATGAAGGGCAGGCAGCAGAAAAGGAGGGTGCATGAAGTATACAATTTTTGGAACAGCGCTGTTGTTTATGGTGGTTATGGTAATTGCAGGAGTGATGATTGTCAGTGGCAGGAATGTGCGGGAAAATGAAGTGGATAAGGCATTGAATACGGCAGTGGAGCAGACTTTAGAGCAACTGAGGGAAGATGGAAGTTATGAAGTGAAGAATCCAGGAGAATTGATTGCGGATTTTCAGCAGGCACTGCTGATGCATATTTCCTCAGACAGTGATCTGCAGGTGAAGATACTTACTGCAGATACTGAAAAAGGCGTGTTAGATGTAGAAGTCAGAACACAATATAAAACAGTAAGGGGAAGACAGAAGCATGCGTTATGCAGAAAGACAGTCATATTAGAGGAGTATTCAGAAAAGGGAACATATAATATTGCGGAATTTTTGGTAGATGGAATGGTTTATGATAAATATTCAGTGTACCAGGGAAGTTCTGTGATGATTCCGAAAGTCCCAGAGAAAAAAGGCAGAGTGTTCCTTGGATGGAAAAATTCAGAGAATCAGGAAATGCTTACAAATGATACGATTCTGAAAAAGGACACAATTTTTTATGCTGTTTATCAGTAACGCTTTGCAAATTATTGAAATTTTATGTTAGTAAGAAGGGAGATTTAAATGAAATTAATGTTAAGCATTTTGTTATCTTTTCATCTTCTGGTATCAGGTTTTCCCTTGGCAGATCATACAGAAAACAGGAAATATTCAGAAACAGAGATTACGGCAGAGATGAAAGAGACAGATCCGCAGATAAAGCAAGCAAACAAAGAAGGGAAAATACAGGACAGCTATATATCAGCAGCTTCACAGATTGAAAATCTGGAACAGAATAAGGCAGAGAAAATTCTAACACTTAAAGAAAATGAAACTCTTGAAAATGTGGAGAAAAAAGGATATACCACAGCAATCAGCAGGTCAATTGCCTGCAGCCATACAGCGTTAGGTATTAATGGAAGTATGAAATGTCTTGCGGCACCGAAACCTTTAAATCCAGAAGAACATCAGTTGAAAAGAAATGTTGTGCTTACAGGGCTCTTAGAAAAAAAGGCGTTTACAGCAAAAGTGGAGAATTATGACGCAGGAGGAAAAGAAAATACAGTGGCACATAAGCGGCTGAAGGTTACGATGAAAGATATACCGGAAATAGAGCCTGCATATCTGGCAAGCCCGTATCTATGCCCAGATGGTAATGCAGGATATGCTTATTATGAATTCCATTTTTCTTATTGCCCCAACACAGAAAAATTTTATAAGGTGCAGGAATCGCATGTCTGGCTGGGATGTACCAGAGGGGATGGAGGAATTCCAGAATTTCATCCAAAGCAGCTTAAACATTCCTTTTATGTATATAAGTTTGTCCCCAACAGATATAAGGTAGTTTATAATGCGAACGGAGGAACAGGAACTATCAGTGATCAGAATGCAGTTTATAATGAGGATTTTATTTTAAGACAAGGAACAAAGTTTAAACGTAACGGATATACGCTGACAGAATGGAATACCAAGAGCGATGGAAGCGGAATCGCGTATAAATTAGGTGAAACGGTAAAAAATCTGAGTGCAGAGAATGGAGAGGTGATTACTCTGTATGCTCAGTGGCAGCCTAATGTCTATACAGTGGCCTTGGATAATCAATTGATAAATCCTATTGCTGCGGGAACAGATCATCTTTATAAGAAATATGAAACAGGAATTTTTCTGGATAATTCATGCCGACAGAGCTTCACAGGAGATAATCCAATTGTTGTTCCCCAAAAATCAGGGTATTTGTTTCAAGGGTATTATGACAGTAAAACTGGGGGGAAACAGATGATTGACAGAGCTGGAAAACCGACAGCAGAAGGGTTGGACAAGAAAAAGTGCCTGGGAGATGAAATCTGGTATGCCCGCTATGGCTATCTGGTAGGATGTGAAGATTATGCAGATATTCCTTGTGATCTTGAGAAAACAGATGAGGATAATCGGGAAGATCTTGGCGTTCGTCTTATCT
Organism: Lachnospiraceae bacterium; assembly: GCA_910575075.1. Taxonomy (GTDB): domain Bacteria; phylum Bacillota; class Clostridia; order Lachnospirales; family Lachnospiraceae; genus Petralouisia. The sequence continues at coordinate 15,565 of CAJTCY010000007.1, read as the reverse complement.
ATAACAGAGGCAGCGGAAAAGTAACTATATATACAGGCAAGACGGGATGCATCATATCTCTGACGGGAAAACCGGCAGGGACAAGAATTGGAAATTTTCAGTCCACGAAAAATGCTTCCTCGGCATTTGGCAGCACTGGAAGAGGCAAAAGCGTGGAAGCGACCCTTAATGTTGAGAATGGCACGGCTTTTCATTTGAAAATAACCAGATACGGTGAGAAATTCTGTGATCATTTGGTCTATTATGAAAATGGACGGTTTCGTATGCTGGCAAAACTTGGGACGCTGGAATTGAAAGAAGCGGTTTCTGGAAGCAGTCTGGCAGGAAGCGCCTGGAATTCAGATAAGACAGAGTATGATCTCTATCAATATTATGATTGTTCTGAACTTGATAATATTCAGGCGCCAGGAACTGTACAGCGGTATTTTCGTTACAAAGACATCAATATGGCCTATACTGGTGATGGAGCTACTGCAGGCTGTAATGTTTTAGAATATGATGTTTCCCTGGAGAATTTTTATCAGTTCAGGGATAACACGTTTACAAAAGAGAAGATTGAAAAAAAGTATACCAAAGATCAGAAAGAATATAGATGTAAGGTGAAATATGGTTTTCAAGGTTGGGAAATGGCTCCTGATATTCTGTATACGCAAAAAAGACAGGATCAGCTATCTAAAGTGTATCAGACGGCAAAAAGGGAAAAGATTCTCTCATTCAGTACAAAGGAAGACATCAATACCTACCAGGTATCAGAGCCAGTTCAAATATTGTCAGACCCTGTCATGCCTTATTTGCAGGGAAAAAATCAGCGAGCACAGCAGACAAAAAAGGAAACAGGAAATACTGCAGTAAAGAGCATACATGCAAAAGAATATATTAATTTGAAGGCACGCTGGAATGCCTTTCCCACGATTGTAGTAAATCCGGAGGATAAGTTAGAATTTTACGAAGGAGAGGAGGTTACAAAAGATAAGCTTGTCAGTCATTTGACGGCGCATGATGCAGAAGATAATCATAAGGATTATCCGTATATGAACGATAAAATCTGTATTAAAAAAATATCTTATCCGGAATCAAAAAACAAGAGCCAGAAAGCTTATGAAAAGATATATAAAGTGGATGTGCCAGAAGATTTCCTTCTTGACACATATTATTTGAAGCTGGAGAAAAATGAGAGCGTAGATGTGCTTGTGACGTTCGCTGTTACTGACAGTACGGGGAATACCACAGAAGAAGAGTTTCCAGTTAAAGTCAAATATAATAATTATCCACAGATTCACAGCGAGAATATTTTCTATTACCTGAAAGAAGAAGCCGACAAGGGAGAGATTACGGAGAAAGCTCTTCTTGCCAGGGCATCTGCAGAAGATATAGAAGACGGGGACATTACCTCAAAACTTCGGTTTCGTGATTTTGATCCGCAAAATTTTAAAATGCAGACAGAAGCCAAAGCAATATTTGCAATCACTTATCAGGTGACAGACGCCTATAAAAAAACTACATACAAGACCATAAAAGTCATGGTGCTGGATGGTGATGCGGCTGCAGCGGAAATGCCCAAATATTATGTTCGGTATATTTCAAAAAAATATTTAAATACGTTAGAAAATAATTCTATTTGGCGAGAACCACAAAATTTGGAATATTTAAAAAGTATCTTGAATAATAAGACCCCGATGGAAACCTGGGTATTTACGCACGAAGATATACTTGCTGTTCAGAATTGGATTATGAAAGGGCAAAAAGGTGATTGGAAAATAGGGCAGGAGGCAAACAGGGAGTTCTTAGCCGTCTTTGCTCATTGCAGACAATAGTTTCACGTAGTATTTGAAGAGCCAAAGTCTCCGGCAGTTTACAGACATGGAGACTTTGGCAGAGTTAATGAAAAGTTTTATTTTTTTACTGCTTTTTGAGCAAAAGAAGTGTCTACCAGTTTTTCATAAGGTGGCTCAGCAGTCAGTTCCCCAGAATCTGAAAGCACATCTAAGAGCAGTTCAAAACTGCTTTCTTCAAAAATCAGATTTTCTTTCCAGGTATCTTGCTCATAGTATCTGGTTACAATGGCAGTGAGGGTTTCAGCATCTGTTTCTTTGAATTGCGGGGCAATGACTTTGGTGATCTCTTCTGGGGTATGGTTCTGTACGTAATTGATTCCTTTTTGGAGTGCATTGGTAAATTTCTGAATGATTTCGGGATTTTTTTCAATATATTCGGCTTTAGCGCTGAATGCCGTGTAAGGTACATAACCGGAATCTACGCCCAGAGAGGCAGCCACATATCCACTGCCCTCCAGTTCCAGAGAGGTTGCGCCTGGTTCAAATTCTACTGAAAAATCACCTTTTCCGCCAGAAAACGCTGCAGCGGTAGAGCCAAAATCAATGCTTTGATCAATAATAAGATCTGTTTTGGGGTCGATGCCGTTTTGTCTGAGAATATATTCGAAAATCATCTCAGGCATTCCGCCTTTACGTCCGCCTAGAACTTCTTTACCTTTCAGATCATCCCATGTAAAATCAGGCATTTCTTCCCGAGCTACCAGGAAGTTACCAGCCCGCTGGGTTAGCTGGGCGAAGTTTATCACGTAATCCTTCGCACCTTCATTATAGGCGTAGACAGTTGTTTCTGGTCCCATAAAACCAATTTCCGCTTCACCAGAGAGAACTGCAGTCATGGTTTTATCTGCGCCAAAACCAGTCACCAACGTCAGATCAATGCCTTCTTCCTGAAAATATCCTTCCTGAATTGCTACATACATCGGAGCGTAAAAAATAGAGTGAGCTACCTCGTTAAGTGTAAGCTTTACGGTATCGTGTTTGGATTTTCCTGTACCAGAGCACCCAGATAGAATAGATGTTCCTAAAATGGCAACGATACATACCAGCATGGTGAAAACCCGGAATAAATGTTTCTTCATATTTTCGTCCTTTATTCTTTTTTATTATGGTATGAGAGAGAATAAAAATGTGTTATTTCTTATCTTGTTTTTTGTGAAGAAAAAAGATAAAATACAATTATGAAAGTGAGACAGAAGTATACAGACTGGGAGGAAGAAATGACAGATAAGATAGATTTGCATAACCATACCATAGCAAGTGGTCATGCATACAACACCAGAAATGAGATGATTGCAGCAGCTTATGAGAAAGGAATGGAGGTATTTGCAATAACAGAGCATGCGCCTGCTATGCCTGGAAGCTGCCACGAGATGTATTTTATGAATTACAGAGTGCTGCCAAGAAACTATAAGTCAATGACGGTCTTATATGGCGTAGAACTGAATATACTGGATTATGAAGGCAATGTGGATTTACCAGAAAATATTTTAAAGGAGATGGATTTGGCTCTGGCCAGTATTCATATGCCCTGTTTTAAGCCGGGAAATGTGCAGGAAAATACATCAGCTTATATTGGCGCCATGAAAAACCCATATATTAATATTATTGCACATCCGGATGACAGCCGTTTCCCTGTAGATTATGAGAAGCTTGTCCAGGCGGCAAAAGAATATCATGTGCTGCTGGAAGTAAATAGTTCATCTTTGTCGCCTGCAAGTTACAGGGAGAACGCAAAAGAAAATTATCAGGAAATGTTAAAACAATGTGTAAAATATCAGGTTCCTATCGTGATGGATTCCGATGCACATGTTGACAACCGGGCAGGAGATCATGCGTTTGCCCAAAAATTGCTGGAAGAATTAAAATTTCCTGAAAATTTAATTATAAATAGTCAGATTGAGATGTTGTATGACTATATCAACTATATCAGAAAATAAAATATCTATTTACGTCATGACTTTAATATGTTAATATTATAGCGAGGTGCATTTAGATTATAATTTGAGAAGAAGCTATAGCAGGATGAGCTGCTTTTCAATTGCCTATAATGATTCGGGTGTCAAAAGGGTGCATCGCACCCACTCTATACCATATATTGATATACAGGCTTGCCTGTAATAACAATATATGGTATGAGTGTGGCACTAAAGGTGCTTTTGCCACCCGAATTCTATAATAGGAGAAATACATAAAAGGAGAACGGATATGAGCAAAAAATTGAGGACGGAAGCTGTAGACCATTTGTTTGAAGCAATATTGAGTCTGGAGAGTAAAGAAGAGTGTTATATATTTTTTGAAGATGTCTGTACAGTCAATGAACTGTTGTCGCTTTCTCAGAGATTTGAGGTTGCAAGAATGCTGAGGGCTCAGAAAACTTATCTGGATATTGCAGAAAAAACAGGAGCTTCCACAGCTACGATCAGCAGAGTTAACCGCTCTTTAAATTATGGTAATGATGGGTATGACATGGTGTTTGCCAGAACTGGTATGGAGAGAGAAGAATCATAAATTATGTGTATGGAAAAAGGAAATGATTCCATGACGGAGACCTTTCAGTATGGATTCATTTCCTTTTTTATTTTATTTCTTTTTTGAAGAAGCTGTTGGCTGATCGCTGTTTCCGGCAAGCTTTGCATCAATCAGTTTTTCAATTAATTTCTTTTTTAAATATACATCGAAGCTAAGCATACAGATAAAGGAAAAACGCTGAAGTTCTTCCTGTTCTGTTTCCGGCAGGTCAGAAAAGGTCTGCTGGCTGGTTTGATATTTCCTGGTGATATCTTTCTGCATATTTAGAATTTCAGTTTCAGCCAGGCAAAATACTTCTGAGTAGATATCTTCCAGGTTAAAATCCAGATCGGAAGAGAAATATTTGTCTGTAAGCGGATTTAAAATCGCCTGAATATCACCAATACTTAAAATATTTTTGAAATAGTAAATAAAAATCAAAGCCAGTAAATGTTCTTTGGAGTACTTTTTCTTTATTGGAGGAGGCAGAAGATTATTTTTTGCATAGTTATTGATCATGGTCTTGGTCAGTATTTTATCATCGGCATGACGTTTGGAAACAGAAAGCTGTGAATCCATAAAGGTCGTTACCTGATCCATATATAAATCTATATTTGGAAGATCCTCCGGTTTGATATATTCAATGCGGGCAAGACTGTCTAAAATACTGTTTAGTAAATCTTTTTCGTCTATTGTCATTTGTTTCACCTCAAAATACATTATATAGTATTAAAAACCATATGACAAGCCTTTTGTTGTTTTTCGGGAGAATGATGGAAAACAGCTTGAAATCTGACAAAAAATTTACTATAATAAACATATGTTTGAATACAGGAAGGAAAACAATATATGTATGATAAGTTAAATTCCATGCAGCGGGAGGCTGTGTTTTGTACGGAAGGTCCTCTGCTGATTTTAGCAGGAGCAGGGTCAGGCAAGACCAGAGTGCTGACGCACCGGGCGGTTTATCTGATAGAAGAAAAAGGTGTCAATCCATATAATATTATGGCCATTACATTTACAAATAAAGCAGCGGGAGAAATGAGAGAGAGAATCGATCGTTTGGTGGGATATGGTTCGAAGGACATATGGGTATCCACGTTTCATTCTACCTGTGTCAGAATTTTACGGCGCTATATTGAACGTTTGGATTATGACAATAATTTTACCATATATGATGCAGATGACCAGAAGACTGTGATGAAGGAGGTATGTAAACGGCTGCAGATAGATACAAAGTTATATAAAGAAAAGAGCTTTTTAGGTGTGATCTCTTCTGCAAAGGATGAACTGATTTCACCGGAGGAATTTACACGGCAGGCAGCAGGTGATTTTGCAAAAGAGAGACAGGCTGCCGTATATCGGGAATATCAGGCAGCTCTCCGAAAGAATAATGCATTGGATTTTGATGATCTCATTGTTAAGACTGTGGAATTGTTTCAGAATGATGCCCAGGTTTTGGATAGTTATCAGGAGAGATTTCGGTATATTATGGTGGACGAGTATCAGGATACCAATACAGCGCAGTTTCAGCTTATCAAGCTTTTGGCGGGGAAATATCAGAATTTGTGTGTGGTTGGAGACGATGATCAGTCCATCTATAAATTCAGAGGAGCTAATATTAAGAATATCCTTAATTTTGAAGAGGTTTATCCAGATGCCAGGGTGATTAAGCTGGAACAGAATTATCGTTCTACCAAGAATATTTTAAATGCGGCAAATATGGTAATTGCCAATAATGTAGGCAGAAAATCCAAAGAGTTGTGGACAGATAATGATGAGGGAGACAAGATTGATTTTCAGCAATTTGATTCAGGAAGTGAAGAGGCAGTCTTTATCGTAAAGGATATAAGAAATAAAGTGCGGGAAGGTACATGCCAGTATGGGGATTGTGCAATTTTGTACCGTACGAATGCCCAGTCACGTTTATTTGAAGAGCGATTTGTGGTAAGTGGCATACCTTACAGAATTGTTGGGGGGGTAAATTTTTACGCCAGAAAAGAGATCAAGGATTTACTTGCCTATTTAAAGACCATCGACAATGGCAGGGACGATCTTGCCGTACGGCGAATTATCAATGTACCCAAGCGAGGAATTGGAGCCACTACCTTAGGACGAGTACAGGAGTATGCATCGGAGATGGATATGAGCTTTTATAATGCGCTGAAAATGGCAGAAGACATCCCCACGATTAAAAAAGCTGGTGTGAAAATCAAGCCTTTTGTAAATTTCATACAAACCATGCGGAGTAAAGTGGAGTTTCTCAGCGTTTCACAGATCTTGCAGGAGGTCATAGAACAAACTGGATATGTGGCAGAACTTGAGGCAGAGGATACGGAGGAATCCAGAGCAAGAATTGAAAATATTGATGAATTGATTAGCAAGGCGGCAGCCTATGACGAATCAAATGAGATGCCTACTTTAAGCGGATTTCTGGAAGAAGTTGCACTGGTGGCAGATATTGATAATCTGCAGGAAGGCAGTGATTATGTGGTATTGATGACCTTACATAGTGCCAAAGGGCTGGAATTTCCCAATGTTTATCTGGCGGGCATGGAGGACGGCATGTTTCCAAGTTATATGACCATTATGTCGGATGATCCTATGGATATTGAGGAAGAGCGAAGGCTTTGTTATGTGGGGATTACCCGTGCTATGAAAAATTTGACAATAACATGTGCCAGACAACGTATGGTTCGCGGCGAGACGCAATATAATAAAGTATCACGGTTTGTGAAAGAGATTCCGGGAAACCTTCTGGGAGGCGCTGTTAGACAGCAGAAGCAGGAAGAAGCAGGCAGTGATGAGCCTAAAAAGCCATTCCGTCTGGCAGGCTCTAAGGTAAATCCAATTTTTAATACCAGAAATGTATATCAGAACAAGCCTTATCAAAACACTTCTTTTGCCAGTTCCAGTACCAGCAGGATTTCCCTGGAATATACAAAGGGAGATCGGGTAAAACATAATAAATTTGGAGAAGGAACTGTAACACAGATTGTAGAAGGCGGCAGAGACTATGAGGTAACAGTGGAGTTCGATCGTGTAGGAACAAAAAAGATGTTTGCCTCTTTTGCAAAACTAAAAAAAGTATAAAATTTCAAAAAATTGGTATGCTAATCTGTAAAGATGTGTTATAATATCAACAAATAGAAGGTTTGATATTTGTGCAGACGGCAGAATCACTGCAAGCACATAAAGAATCCGAGGAAAGTGATTCAATGTTTCAAATTTTTCAGGAGAAGGAGAGGTAATCATGAATAAAGAGAGGATTGATGAATTGTTGAGCTCAGTAAAATTAAATGAATTATTGCACAAGCAGGATTGCTGTGAAAAGAAGAAAACAAAAGTACTTTGGATTTGTGCTATAGCCGGAGCAGTGGTTGCGGTTGCAGCGATTGCTTATGGTGTATATCGTTTCTTTACACCGGATTATCTGGAAGATTTTGAAGATGACTTCGATGACGATTTCGATGATGATTTCTTTGATGATGAGGATGAAAGTGACGAATAGAAAGCAGACAAAGACGAAAAGTTTTCAATAAAACGAAGATGAAGCCTTGAAGGAAGATTACAGGATTAGTCAGAGCTAAGAACCTGAAAGAGCAGTAAAATAAAACTCCCACAATATGTGGGAGTTTTTGATTTACGGGCAATGTATTGATGCTATAAAGCAATTTGTAAAAACTATGTGATCAAGGATAATTCCGCTATTTTACTGTAAAAATTATATATGTTCATAAGGGATGCCGTTTTTTTGCTGTAAAAATTAGTTGTGTTCACAGAAAATGTCTGTTTTTTGCTGTAAAATTTATGAAAGAAGGATGGATGAAATTATGAAAAAGGGTCAGGTATATGAAGGGATTGTGGAACGAACAGTATTCCCCAATAAAGGAATTGTAGTTTTGGAAGACGGAAAGAAGGCAGTGGTGAAAAATGTTATACCAGGACAGAAGATTTCTTTTTCCGTAAATAAGATAAGGAAAGGCAGAGGGGAAGGCAGACTGCTTCAAATTTTAGAAAAATCACCGCTGGAGTTGGAGGAAGTATCTTGTGAACACTTTGGCATATGCGGCGGATGTACATATTTGAATTTATCTTATGAGCAACAGATGAAATTAAAGGAACAACAGGTCAGGGAGTTGTTAAAACCAGTTTGTGAGCCATATAGGCAGCAGCGTGGAGGAAAATCATTTGAAGATATTTTTGAGGGGATAAAGGAAAGTCCAAGGAAGTTTGCATATCGAAATAAAATGGAATTTTCTTTTGGTGACAGTGTGAAAGAGGGTCCTCTTTCTCTAGGTATGCATCGGCGGGGAAGCTTTCATGATATTGTAACAGTAACGGGATGTAAGATAGTGGATCAGGATTTTTCTGATGTTTTGCAGGCTGTGCTGACTTATTTTCAAGAGAAAAAAACGCCATTTTATCATAAAATGCGTCATACAGGATATCTCAGGCATCTTTTGGTTCGCAAAGCGGTAAAGACAGGAGAAATTTTAATAGATTTGGTGACTACAAGCCAAATTAGAGATGAAGAGCAAGATAGACTGTTAAAAGGATTAAAGGAAATTTTACTGCAGCTTAATTTGGAGGGAAAGATTGTTGGAATTTTGAATACACAAAATGATAGTTTGGCGGACGCAGTGATCAACCAGGGAACCAGGGTAATATATGGGCAGGATTACTTTTACGAAGAACTTTTAGGGCTTCGTTTCCGCATCTCACCGTTTTCTTTCTTTCAGACGAATTCTTTGGGGGCTGAGGTATTATATGACACGGCAAGGGAATATATTGCGGATGCCGGAAACGGCAAAGTGGTATATGATTTATATAGTGGTACGGGAACCATAGCGCAGATATTGGCCTCAGTGGCAGAGAAGGTTATTGGAGTGGAGATTGTAGATGAGGCTGTAGAGGCTGCAAAGGAAAATGCTAAAATGAATGGGTTGAATAATTGCGAGTTTTTGGCAGGCGACGTGCTGAAAGTTTTGGAACATATTTCGGACAAACCAGATTTCATTGTGCTGGATCCGCCCAGGGATGGTATTCATCCGAAAGCATTGGAACGAATTATAAATTATGGAGTGGATAAGATGGTGTATATTTCCTGCAAGCCAACCAGTTTGGCGCGGGATCTTGAAATTTTGCAGGTACGAGGCTATATGGCAGAACGAATTTGCTGTGTGGACATGTTTCCTGGAACTGCAAATATAGAATCCATTGTACTTTTGTCCCACAAATCACCAGATAGCACGATAAATGTAAAGGTGGAATTTGGAGAAGGTGAAGGAAAAGTGCCTTTGGATGCGATTGCGGAACGGGCGAAAAAGTACCAGCCCAAGCCCAGGATTACATATAAAATGATACAGGAGTATGTGGAAAGAAACTATGGATTTAAGGTGCATACAGCATATATTGCAGAAGTGAAACGGTCTTTGGGATTGACAATGTATGATGCTCCTAATGCAGTGGAAGAATTAAAACAGCCGAGGAAGCATCCGCCAAAAGAAAAAGTAGAAGCAATAAAAGCAGCGCTTAAATATTTTGAGGTGATTTGATGGAAGAAAGTATATTTCAAATTGCAGAACAGATTAATCAACTGAATAAGAAGGCTTATGATATTTATCTGCCATTGGTCGAGGATGTGTGTAGAAGGAAAGTATCGGAAGAGGAATTATCCTATTTCCTTGATTATTTGTTGGACTTTGCCTGTGGTGAAAAAATGCTGGAGTTATATAAAAAGGTGTGCAGAACGTATTTATATATTTATCCAAGTTGCATTAAATCTTATATTGATGCATATCGGGAGATGTGGGAAGATGAAAATGAATGACCGTTCAGTAGAATTAGTTAGTTAAGAAAAAAATAGACAGAGTATTTAGAAAGCGAATGATATGATTACAGGAGGGGCAATGGGAAAAATAGTTAAAGAAACGATTCATGCAAAGGGTATTGATATTGGTATTTATACAACAAATTTTGAAAGTGACTTTATTTCGTTGACGGATATTGCCAAATACCGTAACGAAGATGACCCAAGATTTGTAATTCAGAATTGGATGCGTAATCGAAACACGATAGAATTTTTGGGAGTTTGGGAAGAATTGCATAACCCAGATTTTAACCGTGTGCAATTCGAGGCGGTTAAAAATGAGGCGGGGTTAAATCGTTTTGTAATGACGCCAACCAAATGGATTACACAGATGAATGCTATTGGCATTGTTTCAAAAGCAGGACGTTATGGCGGAACATATGCTCATAGCGATATTGCAATGTCCTTTGCAACATGGATTTCTCCCGAATTTCAGTTATATATTATGAAAGATTACAGGAGATTGAAGTCGGATGAGAACAGTCGATTATCTTTGAACTGGAATTTGAATAGGGAAATTTCTAAGCTGAATTATAGGATACATACGGATGCGATTAAAGAAAATTTAATTCCGCCAGAATTGACACCAGTACAAATTTCTTATACATATGCAAATGAAGCAGATATGTTAAATGTTGTTTTGTTCGGAAAGACAGCGAAGCAATGGAAAGATGAGAATCCAACTGAAAAAGGCAATATGCGAGATGTAGCGACATTAAACCAGTTGTTAGTGCTTGCCAATTTGGAAAGTTATAATGCTGTTTTAATCAATCAGAGAAAAAATCAAAAGGAACGAATGGAGTTGCTTCGGCAGTTGGCGATACAGCAGTTACAGACATTAGAGGAAGTAAGCTTAAATAATCTTCCTACATTTAGCAGAAATTAGAATTATAAATAATGTATTGTATGATAATGTAATGAGAAGGTGATAAATGGCAATGTGCCTGCAGAAGCATCAATATCTGAAATGGATCGTGCAGAAATGGATGAGTTTATTGATAATATGCGTTTGATTTTAGGAGTGTTGGGACATAAAATTTTAGAACCTTCTATAAAGAAAAAGAGTGATGAGAAAGAGATTTTTTATATTTTACAAGATCATTCTGGAATTAAGGCGAATGGTAAACCAATCTCAGAAGGTTTTGCGGTGTTAAAAGGTTCTAAAATTGCTGATAATGTAGCGTCATCTTTGTCAAAGTCTGTTGTCGATAAACGACAAGTATTATTTGATAAAGGTATTGTTGATGAGAATTTTACGTTTACTCAGGATTGGGCATTTACGAGTCCTTCACTTGCTGCAGCTATAGTTGTAGGATATAGTATTAATGGCAGGAATGCATGGAAGAATAAAAAAGGGATATCACTAAAAGAAATAGAAGAGGGATAAAAAGTGATTTTTGTGGGAATCTGGTAATACCGTTGAGACGGTATGTTTATTGTCCAAACTCAATGTCGAGCATCATATTGAGGTGGAACTCACGATGGACGAGCTTGATTTGACGGCTGCGGAGAGCAAAGCCACCTATGAAGAAATCAAGGGTTATGTACTGGAGCATACGGGATTGAAAGTCAGCAATCTGTATATCGCACAGATAAAACAAAAGTGTGGTATTATTGAGAGAGAGAATTACAATCTGCCGAAATCGGAAAATTCCAGACAGCCGAAATGCCCGCCAGAGAAAGAAAAGGCGATAAGAGAGGCGTTGGAATATTTTCGGATGATTTGATGGTAGGATGTCTTTTACGGATTTGTACCTTTGAGTGTTATCGTTAATTTCTTGTATAATGGAGCTAAGAAAGGACGGTGACATTTATGAGAGAAAAGAAAAATCATTTATATGTGGATAACCAAGAAAGAACATTGCTTTTACATAGCCTTGTGGAGCTGAAAAACCAGCTTATACAGCAGGGCAGATATACGGACTGCGTGGACGAGCTGATATTTAAGGTTGTAAACACTCCGATTAAGAGAATGAAAATTGAATATGTCTAAGGCACATCATTATGAAGCCGCTTATTCTTATTTATTTTAAGGGTAAGCGGCTTTTTGTTTGCGCGCCATGGGCGCGCTCTAGCGGGTGGAAGTCCCGAACACGCCTAGGTAACGAGGAAGTGTATAGCAGAATTTAAAATTTCATTTTAGGAGATCGATGGAGCCATGAGCGGGGTGCTTGTGGCTTTGTTGGTTTTGGAGTATAATGACATTAAATGCCAAAAAAGAAAAGTTTTTTGACCTTTTTAGCAATAATTACAATATTTATTTAAAAGGTGAATGAGCAATATGAAAACAAGACCAATCTTGACACCGGAAAAACCGAAAGATACATCCCGTATATTTGATACAACAGAGCCTTTATTGCGACTTAGAGACATGGGTGATGATGAATTTGAGCGTGTAGTTGGTGAATGGGCATATTCTTGTCTAAAAAATTCAGAAAAGTATAGTAATGTGGCTTTAATGGGAGGTTCAGGGGATTCAGGGAGAGATTTGGTTGCCTACATAGATTCAGATATGAACAAATTTGATATTTATCAGTGCAAGCAGTATGATAAACCGCTCTCACCAGCGGCTTACATGGTTGAATTTGGGAAATTATGTTATTATACATTCATAGGGGAATATAATGTACCACGAAAATATTATATAGTAGCGAGTAATGGAATCGGAAAATCTTTAAGAAGTTTAATAGAGAATCCTTCGGAAATAAATACAAAATTGATTGAGGAATGGGACGATAAATGCGGAAAGAAAAGACAAATTATTTCAGAGGGCATAAAATTAACGGATGAATTGAAGAAATATATTGAAGAATTTGATTTTTCAATTGTTTCAGATGTATCTCCCATTACATTGATAGAGGATTTTAGCAGTTCAGTATGGTATAAATACCATTTTGGTGGAGGCTTAAAAAGACGTCCGAAATATGAAAGACCACCAGAGAAATTAGAACCAGACGAGAAGAAGCTGCCATATGTCAGACAGTTATTGCAGGTATATTCAAAAGAAGGACAACAGGAATATAAAACACAGGATGAATTAAAACAAGAGCAAGGATTCTATAAACATTTTTTACAACAGAGAGAAGGATATTTTTCGGCACAATCATTAAAAAGATTTGTAAGAGATGAGCTGATTGATGAAGAAAGTTATGAGCAATTAAAAGACCAAGTTGAATATGGCGTAATGGATATATACGAACGAAAAGTTGAAAGTGAGTTACAACGAGTAAAAAGCACTACACAGCAAGCAAATACATTATACATTGGTAATGATGAAATTAAAAATATCACCGTACAAGATAAAACAGGTATGTGTCATGAACTTGTAAACGAAAGTAGATTAACATGGAGTGATATAAGTGAAAATATATAATACTAATCCGGAAATAGGATGCAGAATACTACTATTACTTGGAATTGTAAAAGAGGCCTATTCGGCAGAAAGGCTGGGATATTACGACTATTTTTCTTTACATCTTAATGATTTAAAAGAAGGGTATGATGGGCTGCATCCATCCAATCCTAATCATTCATCGGAAATCATTATAAAAAGAAAAACTATTAAAAATGCGATAACATATTTAATTAGCAAAGGATTGCTTATAGTTGTTTATAGTGCTTCTGGTTTTAAGTACAAAAATACAGATTTAGCGGATCACCTAATAGAATTGCTAGATAATACTCATTCATTGAAGTATAAGAAATGTGTTGTTGAAGTAGATAGTTTTTTTCGATATATGCAAGATGATGATATATCAAAATATGTGACAGACAATATCGGAAAATGGGTTGGACAATTTGAAGGTGAAGGGGATTAAAATGCATAGCAGATTAATATTAAAGAAGCTAATAGTGACAGGAGATGGGAAACAGGATGCTGTTATTAATTTTCATGAAGGATTAAATGTTATTGCAGGAGCCTCTGATACTGGAAAGTCATTTGCGTTTGAATGCATAAATTTTATTTTGGGATCAAGTGAGGTTCCATCATGTCCGCCAGAAGCTAAAGGCTATCAGACTGTATATATGGAAATAAAAGATTCTTGTCAACAGGAAGTTTTTACATTAAGGCGGGATTTTTCAAAAGATGATAACAAATCAATTTTTATTTGTTATTCGGAATACAAAGATATTGGACAGAACACTTTTGAAAAACTATCATCAACACATAAAGCGAAGAAAAGCCTATCTAAGAAACTGTAGGATATGTGTGATTGTCCATACGAAACGGTAATTGGTAAAAAGGCAAAAGGAACCCCGCAGAATTTTACATTTAGATCATTTATTCCAATGATAATGATGGGGGAATTACGGGTAACAGAAAAGCATTCGGCTATTTATAGAATGAAACCAAAAGGGAGTAATTCCGCTACGGCAGAATTGACATCATTTCAGACGGTTATATCTGGCAGTGATTATGAAAAGACAGATAAAAAAGATAGTCCGGAAATTGTAAAAGCAAAACTTAAGGGACAGATTGAAGAACTGAGTCATATGATAGATGAGTTGAGGATTGAAAATGCAAATTTGGAAGCTAAAAATGAAGTAATAGATGGACAGTACCTTACAGAAAAAATAAAGAAAATTAATAAATTTATTGATAGTAAAAATGAAGAAGTAAAGAAATATGAAGTAGAGTTTGAGCAGCTTCAATTTAAAAGTGATGAAATCAAAAGAAAGATTTATAGATTAAATGGTAATATAGATAAATTTCATTTATTGAAGAAGAATTATTTATCTGATTTAGAAAGCTTCCTGTATAATTCAAAGTGTAGAGTTCAGTAAGGATTTAAAAAAATAGATACCTACGCTATACTGTCATTGCTGACCAGGCAGTTAGCAAATGAACAGAAAAGGAAGGTATCTACAAGATGAATTCTACACAAAACAAGAAGATTTCGCAAGTAAAAGAAACAACAATGATTGTCGGTGTTGATGTCGGAAGTGAGAAGCACTTTTTCAGGGCTTTTAACTGGAGGGGCATCGAACTTACCAGGAAGCCTGTGCCATTTTCTAACTCTATGGGGGGATTCAACAGCTTTTACAATACAATTGTGGAGCTGATGCAGAAAAATAATCTTGAAGAGGCAATGGTAGGTATAGAACCGACAGGGCACTATTGGTTTGACCTTGGCCAGTTCATGAGCGGAAAGAATATCAGGTTTGTAATGGTAAATCCGCATCATGTGCATAAAAGCAAGGAACTGGATGATAACAGTCCATCCAAGAATGACAGAAAAGATCCGCGGATCATAGCCGGACTTGTGAAAGATGGGCGTTATTTTTACTCCTACATGCCAACAGGTGTGTATGCGGAACTACGGAATGCGTCAAACCGCCGGTTTGTTCT
>CAJTCY010000006.1:200882-204386 GCA_910575075.1 Lachnospiraceae bacterium | reverse complement strand
GAATTATCTCTCAACATCGAAGAATCCCCCTTCCTTATATTTCTATTATAATGCCAACATTGAAAAAAGCCTAATTCTTTTTCAAAGAATCAGACTTTTTCAGTGCCCTTGTAAAATCAACGGTTTCAGCCTTTATCTTCAAAGCTGCTTAACTTCATAGCCTGGTCGGATGCGCAGGACAAACACAGCTATGGAAACAGGCGCGGAGCAAATGCTGCTATGCACAAACAGGCGCGGTACAAACGCATCTTTGCAGGGGGATCGAAGCAAACACAGCTTTAGCAGGTCATACCCCCTAATACCTCAGCAAAAAAACAGGCTTTAGAATTAATCTTCCCATAAAATATGCGCTGTATAAAATAAACTCATACTTTTCAATGGATATCCAAACTATTTTGCACAGCTTCATATAGTGCCTCAGCTTCTCACGATTGCTTTATTTCTTTCATCCGCTATCAGGCAGAATGGCACAAAATATGCAATCTACCATTTGAATCCTCAATCCTGAGATTTCTCACGTTGCTTTCACTGTCTGGTATTGTCACGTTGAATTTGTGGTTCTTATCATCGACCTCATAAATGAGGTTCTGGAACATTGTTGCGCTTAAAATCAATTGAAAAGGTACGTCCCTCAAATCTTTGCAGGCTACAATATGGGTATTGGGAAAAATCAAATCGCCTATTATAATCTGCTGCAACTCATATAAATTTCCCTTTGTTGTCCCGCCAAACCCACTGAATGGCAAATCTTCTTTTAATTTCCTTCCGCCTAATAACCCAAGGATATCTTCATCTGCTGTCCAAATAGGGAAGAATGCCCCTGTATCAAGCAGTGCCCTGACATTATTCCAATTTTCCAGCTTTACAACTGGGCGTAAACTATTTTTCATTAACGATAATGTAAATTGTCTCATCCAAAATACCCCACTGCTCCCATCTGAAAAATATTATCGGGTGTCGTATATACTCCAAGCAAGCTCCCATTTGTCTGAATCTGCATCCGAGTCAGCTCACTTTTTGATTTATCTGTGTACTTCACAACCGCAGACTTTATCGTTGCGTCATTGTCTGGCTCATATTCCACTTCTGCCAGCCCCACCCACTGGTCTGGGTACTTCTCCTGTATCTGCTCCCATGTTAATCTTTCAGGCATACAAAACACCTCCGTTTATTTTTAGTATACCACACCGGCTTCTTCCCCTGCAACAGGAAAACCAGCCATCTGCCCCCTGATAGCTGGTTCCTATATCTCAGTAATTATATTTTATTATTCAGACGCAACTGCAACCTTGACTGTGATGGGTTTCCAGTACCTTGGCACAAATCTGCGCCCCACTTCTTCCTCACAGTATTTCCTGCACTCCTCAAGCGGGATGAGGAAATTTGCCACAATATTGAAATTCCTGTCATCTTTCAGTGAGTCGGCATACTCTTTGCTGTATCTTGGTATGTGGTATTTCTCCGAAGCGTCCACAAGGTCGCCTGACAGGTTCATCACCCACAGGAACTCATCGCTCCCATTCCGTAAGCGTCAAATAAGATAGTGGATAGAAAAATAACCACCAACCCTCTATACTAAAAGGGCAGTGGTCATCGGCAACGTTCCTGTACCATGGGATCCCATGGCAGATAGTCATCCAGATATTCCGGATTTTCAAGAAATGTACTCCCCGGCATATCTGACAGGATATATTTGATGTATTTCATTGCATCCAGTCCATTGGCTTTCGCTGTCTCAACCAGAGTGTAGATCCCTGCACTTGCGGCAGCGCCCTTCGGACTTCCCGCAAACAGCCAGTTCTTCCGACCGATCACAAAGGGGCGGATACAATTCTCCGCAAGGGAATTACTAATGGAACAGTTCCCATCTTCAAGATAATTAAAAAATTCCTGCCGGTTGTTCAGGGCATACTGGAAAGCCGTATGCAGCTTCGACTTTGGCAGTTCCCCGGCAGAGTTTCTTACTGCCCATGACCAGAAAGCCTCGAGAAGCGGTTTCTCGAGGCCTATCCGTTCCTTTTTCTTCTGTTCCGGGGGAAGGCACTCCAGTTCCTTTTCTATCTCAAACAGCTTATTCAGCCGTAGGATCGCTTCCGCAGGCTTTGAAGCTTCTGCCCCATGGATGTCTTTTGGCAGCGCGTCCACAAAAGCACGGCGCAGGTGGGTGTAGCACAGGCATCTCGTAACCCCTTTCACCCCATTGTACCCGGAATAAGCATCCGTATGGATATATCCGGTATAACCCTTTAAAAACGCTTCCGGATATTTTCCGCCCCTCCCCGGCTGGTACTCAAAATACCGGACCGGCCGTTTGCAGTCCCTAACGCTGCAGTATACCCACATGTAAGAATCCGAAGTGTTCTTCCTCCCGGGTTCTTTCAGCACCTGTACATGGGTCTCATCGATATGCAGATACTTCTGTTTCAGAAGTTCCTGCCTGAGGCGGCCGGCCACATGGGAGAGCCAGTCCCGGTAGACGCAAAGAAGCCAGTTCGACATCGTCGCCCTGCTTAAGGAAAGGCCCAGGGCCTCCCATTCCTTTTCCTGGCGGTATAACGGAATACCCAGTTCAAACTTCTGGTGGATAAGCCATGCGATTGTGGAAGCAGACGCAAGGGAATGCATGACCGGGGGATGGGGCACCGGGGACTTCTCCATATAAGGTGTTCCGTTTTTGCGGCATGCCCTGCATTCATAGGTTTCCCGGTAGTGGTCAATCACTTTGAAACTGGCAGGAATGAACTGTACCTCAGTACGGACAAACTCCTCACCGACTTTTACCATGGCACCCCCGCACCTTTCACAGATCTGTTCACTTTCATCGATCGTATGAAGCACTTTGCTGCGGGGAAGGTCTTTGACCAGTTTTTCCCGCTGGCCCGCGTACTTCCTTTTACGCAGATGCTTTTCGACTTCGACCAGGTCCGGCTCATGGGCACCCGGATCGGCACAGGATTCTACTTCATTAAAAAGAGACATCTGTCCCTCCATTTCAAGGGAAGATGTCTTCTCCGACTTTGTTCCATAAAGTTTACGGGTAAGGAAATCAACCTGCTCCTTCAGGAGCCGGACCTGCTGTTCCAGTTCTTTGATCTGTTTTTTGTACTCCTGTTCTGTGTCCGGCATGGGATGAAAACCTTCCTTTTCTAATGGATTCCTTATACCATAAAACAGCAGGATTTTCCAGTATTTATAAGGAATTTTCGGGTCTCCCTGGTTTTGGGGGCTCCCATTTGCGAACCGCTCTGGGCTGCTCCGGGTTCAGCCCCTCCAGCAGCCAGCGGAGCTGCTGATGGGAGATCTGTCTGGCTTCTTCGCCCGTGCGCGGCCACTGGAGGCGGCCGTTTTCGTAGCGCTTATAGAAAAGGCAGAAGCCGTCCCCTTCATAGTGGACTGCCTTGATCCGGTCCGCCCGTTTCCCGCAGAAAAGAAATAGGGAATTGCTGTAAGGATCGAGCTGGAAGCTGTACTGGATGATATCGATCAGACCGTTAAGCTGTTTCC
>CAJTCY010000006.1:0-200725 GCA_910575075.1 Lachnospiraceae bacterium | reverse complement strand
TGCCTGCCGCAAAAAGATACCTCCGTAAATTCCGAGGCCGTATCCGGCAGTAACGCAGTCTGCTCCATTGCCGGCCTGGATCCATTCCTTTTTCGGGGCAGTTCCTCAAGGGCCAGCTTCCGGATCTTTGCGATCCAGTAATAATAGCTTTTTAAAGAGATATCATGCTGCTCGCACCATGCCTGATTCGTCAGGCCGGAGGCCCTGCATTGCCGGATCACGTCCAGCCAGTACTGAAGTTTTACCTGCTTATCCGGAGTGAAAGTGGAAATGTCCATGGGTATTCTCCTTTATCTGGATTTAGAGTTTTTGGAGTGAACTCTAACCCGGATTTTACAGGAGAACGCCATATATTTCACTACACGTTCTTATTTGACGCTTACGATGCAAGCATCTATGCTGCCAAAATAGGGGTGCTCAGTGCATCTATGAACCCCGAATATAAGAAAAGACGGTCGATGAAGCTG
The DNA here is from genome assembly GCA_910575075.1 of Lachnospiraceae bacterium. Lineage (GTDB taxonomy): Bacteria > Bacillota > Clostridia > Lachnospirales > Lachnospiraceae > Petralouisia. The sequence goes on along the minus strand of CAJTCY010000006.1, from coordinate 200,258 downwards.
TCAATGACCGTCTTTTTCCCCTATTTATTCAATTAGCATAAAACCCGCACATCCCCAGAAACCCAGCAAACCGATAACTCCACTGCAAGCAGCAGAGTTATCGGCCTCGCGGCATTCGTCAAATATCCATGTAAACATGTCTATTTTCCTAAGTGCCCTGTGGGTGCATTGCTCGCGGGATTCAAGGCTTTCAGCCCTTATCTTCAAAGCTGCTTAACTTCATAGCCTGGTCGGCTGCAATGCAGGCATCCACAATTTCCTGAATATCTCCATTCATCACCTTATCCAGCTTATACAAAGTTAAGTTAATCCGATGATCCGTAACACGCCCCTGAGGGAAGTTATAAGTTCTGATTTTCTCAGAACGGTCTCCGGTTCCAATCTGGCTTCGGCGCGCCTCCGCTTCTGCATCATGCTGTTTCTGACATTCTATATCATACAATTTGGCGCGGAGAAGTGCAAACGCTTTTTCCTTGTTCTGAAGCTGTGACTTTTCCGTCTGACTGTAAATCACGATTCCCGTGGGATAATGCGTCAAACGGACTGCAGAATCTGTGGTATTGACACACTGGCCTCCATTTCCGGAAGCACGCATGACATCAATACGGATATCTTTCTCGTCAATCACAACATCGACCTCTTCCGCCTCCGGCATCACTGCAACAGTAATCGTAGAAGTATGGATGCGTCCGCCAGACTCAGTTTCAGGCACTCTCTGAACCCGATGCACGCCAGATTCATATTTCATCACAGAATAAGCGCCCTGACCAGTAATCATAAACGTAACATTTTTCATTCCCCCGATGCCGATTTCCTCACATTCCAAAGTTTCCACCTTCCAGCGGCGGCCCTCAGCAAAATGAACATACATCCGGTAAATTTCCGCAGCAAACAAGGCTGCCTCGTCGCCGCCTGCTCCAGCACGGATTTCTACGATAACGTTTTTATCATCATTGGGATCTTTCGGCAGAAGTAGAATCTTCAATTTATTCTCCAGTTCCTCTACCTTCTGTCTGGATGCGCTGAGTTCCTCTTTGGCAAGTTCTCTCATCTCTTCGTCGCTTTCCTCTTCCAACATGGCAAGAGAATCTTCGATATTTTGCTTTTCCTGCTTATATTCCTTATAAGCCTCTACAATCGGTGAAAGATCACTTTGTTCTTTCATAAGTTTTCGGAAACGGTTCGTATCATTTGCAACATCCGGTTCACTCAACTGATTCATAATTTCCTCAAAGCGGATCAGAATATCTTCTAATTTGTCAAACATACATCTCTTCCTTTCTATTTCACTGCCGGCAGATTCCCACAAACTACTCTATTATTTCTGGCAAGGTCTTTTACTACTTTCACGTTCCGGAAACCATTTTCCTCCATAAGAAATGCCACCCTCCCCCCCTGGTCATGTCCTATTTCCAGGCAGAGATAACCATTAGATTTCAAAAACCTGCGGCTCTCCTGAACTATCTTATGGTAAAAATACATTCCATCTTCCTTGCCATCCAGAGCATCTATCGGCTCAAAATCCCTGACCTCAGGCATCAGTTCTGCAATTGCTTCTGTGGGAATATAGGGCGGATTCGCAACAATCATATCATAACTTCCTGTAATATTCTGAAACAGATCGCTGCGCACCAGAGTTACCTCCACCTGGTTATTCCTGGCATTCTCTTTTGCAATCAAAAGAGCCTGTTTCGAAATATCACTGGCTGTTCCTGTCACTGGCTTCTGCTTCATGATGCTGATGATCACACAGCCGGAACCAGTGCAAAGATCTAGTACTTCCATGCCTGGCTCCAGCCGCTTTACCGCTTCCTCCACCAGTGTTTCCGTATCCTGACGCGGGATCAGTACATGAGAATTCACCTTAAAATTCAAGCCCATAAATTCCTGACTGCCTGTAATATACTGGAGTGGGATTCTCTCACTGCGTTTTTTCAGCAGCAGCTCATATTCATGATATTTTTCCTCCTGCATCTCATCTCTGCTGTGGAGATAATACCAGCTCTTATCAATTTTAAAAACATACTCCAGAAGGTACCAGGCATCAAGCTCACTTTCTGCAATGCCAGCACTCTGCAAAATACTTTTACCATGGTTCCACGCTTTTTCAAACGTCATGTCTCCCCTTCCTTTCTTACGGTTTCCACATAACTTTTCCAGTCAAATACAGCTTCAACAGAAGCAATACCCACCTCAATCATCTCTTCATCCGGCTCCCTGGTGGTAAGTCTCTGCATCCATAATCCCGGCTTACTCAATAAATTCACCAATCTGTTGTCACTTCTTCCTGCAAGACGGATAAATTCATAAGAAATTCCTGCAATCAGAGGAATAATCGCAATTCTAAGCGCCAAACGCAAAATTCTGGAATCAACTCTTATAAACATAGTCGCCAAAATTGAAATAATAACAACAAAAAACAAAAAGCTGGTTCCACATCGTTTGTGTTCCCTGGAACTCATTTTCACATTTTCCACAGTTAAGTCCATTCCATGTTCAATACAATTGATACATTTATGCTCTGCGCCATGATACATAAACACCCGCCGAATGTCCTCCATCTGCGAGATCAGAATAATATAAGCAAAAAATATGATCAGCCGCAAAACACCTTCAATCAGAATTACCACTGTCTTAGAAGAGACAAACCTCTGAAAAAGCAAAGATGCATAAAAAGGCAGCACCATAAAAATTGCCACGGCAAGTATCAAAGATACTGCAATGGTCAGTCCCACCTCTAAACTTTCCTTCCTCTTATTCCGTTCCTGGGATGCCCCTTCTGAAGAACCATCTGTTTTCTTATCGTCCTCTTCAAAAAAAGAAGCTGAGAACGTCAATGTAGACATACCCAAAACCATGGACTCAATAAAATTAATTATTCCCCGGACAAATATTAAATTTCGTAAAATCTGGTTCTTACAAATCCCGCTATAGGTCTTTTTCTCTATAATAATCTCATGATCCGGTTTGCGGACTGCCACAGCGTATGTATCTTTATGTTTCATCATCACGCCTTCCATAACAGCCTGCCCGCCGATTCCAGAATAAGCCAAATTTTTCACTCCTTTTATAACTATAACAGTTTAGGCAATTGCGAAACTATCAAATTATCGAAATTTCATATACAATTCACACAATTGTTCTAAAATATTTTATTCATAATAAACGCACAAAATGCAGGGCGCACCAAGCATTACAACGAACCACTTAATACGAAAATCATGTTCTGCAAAGGCTTCCATGATTTTTGTGTTTTTTCCTTAGTAATGTCAGTTTTTTGACATAGAGGGATGCTCTGGAGTACGTTTCCATAGTGCTAGAATGCATTTCTTAGCGTTTATATGATAAAATATTTCTTCTCAAATTCTTTGAATTGTATATGAAATTCAAAAAATTACTGAGTTTCACAATTGCCTACTATAACAGGTATTGATTATATAAAAATAGAGGATGCCGACTTAAAAGACATCCTCTTCTGGTTGAACGTAACCTTCTTACTGATTGTTCATTCCATACTTTCTGTTGAACTTATCAATACGTCCGCGAGCCTGAGCAGCCTTCTGCTGTCCAGTATAGAACGGATGACATTTAGAACAGATTTCAACGTGGATATCTTCCTTAGTAGAACCTGTCACAAAAGTATTTCCACAGTTGCAAGTTACCGTCGCCTGATGATAATTTGGATGGATTCCTTCTCTCATATTTTTCACCTCTTCATTCTATATTTCAAAATTCTTAACCTGATTTTCTGCTTGTACTATTGCCCACGCAACAGCTTTATCATTGTAACATACATTTTATTTATATGCAAGTTCTTTTATAAAATATTTACGAACAAATGTTGCAAATATTGCAAATGTTGCAAATATTGCAAATGTTGCATATGGTTACTGTACCATTGCAATCAGCAAATATTTTAATATACTGCCGGAATACAGTACATCTTCGTATCTGTTCCACTATAATCTGCCCGATGTACTGTTTCTATCCACACAATTTTTCCTCTGTTTAAAACTGGCTGGGAATTCGCCGAAAAAGATATATCCGGATATGTTTTTGAATAAACCTTTTTCCCTGCATCACTGACCACCAGATATTGCAGATTAGAACGATTCCCCTTCGTAGTAGTATAAAGAATTGCAAATCTGGTATCTGACAATTTTACCATCCGCACTTCTCCCACTGTCACAGACGTTTTTATTGCATGATACTGTGTCAGCCATTTCACTTTTGTCTTTCCCGTCTTGCGGTTTGTCAGTGACAGATAAACATTTTTCTTCAGGCCGTTTCCGTAACCCGAAACACCTTTCACATTATATTTATGCGGATCAGAAGTTCCACAGACGAGCACGTTATTCTTTCCGATTTCCATACCGCCTGCCGTACAGCCTGTATAATTATCCCCAGTTTCTCCCTGAAAGGAAAACAGCGTTTTTTTCTTTTTTCCTGCGTCCTCTGTCCCATATCCATTTACCATTGTCAGCATCAAAGCCCGGGGATATGCATCCCCATGGTCCAATACATAGAGATTTCCCCCCTTAAATTTCACAAACTGGTTAAAAGAATGACTGACATAACTGTCATTTGCCTCTCTTACCTTCATTTTTTTGGTATCAATCTTAAAAGAAATATTTGATTGATGTCTTAAGCCATCCTCTCCTTTAAACATTTTTCTCGAAGTCACCAGATACAGCGTCTTCCCCTGCATATCCATCCGGCAGTTGCCAGCGTCAAACGGCTCATAGATCCCGCGAAAAACGTTGGAAGCTTTTCCCCTAATACTCGCCGTCTTACCCTGTTTCCACCTGCTGTTATATTTTATCACTTTTATAACTACCTTTTCACGTCTCTCCAGATAATTATGGAACCCGACAGCCACATAAAAATTTCCATCCGGTCCATGGTAAAACCCTCCCCAAACGTCATAACCAATCTTTATCGTTTTGGTACTTTTTACTCTCATATTAGAGTCCATAGTATAAATTTTCAGAGAGGCATTGTCGTCCTGCACACAGACCACATGCATTTTGCCCCCAGCCTGATAATAATAAGTATGGTCACTGTGTGCCCAATTCCCGCTGTACTGCCCGCTCCCGACAATGTTCCGGGTGATCTTATTCTGCTGTACAGTTTTTGCTTTTCCCTTCTTGGGGATAAACTGTGACACGGCTTCGGAAAATTTGCTTGCTCCTTCTGGATATACTGTAACCAGCTTATAATAGTATGTAACACCTTTGTCTACCTTTTGCTTATAAGAAGATTTATTCCCCCCGCTGACCCTGGAAACGAATTTATACGTACCATTCTCATACAAGGAACGATATATTTTATAACCAGTCGCTCCTTTCATGGGCTTCCACTTTAGCAATAGACTGCTGCTGCCGGATTTTTGAACGGAGGTAATCTCTGCTCCTATTTTGCGAGTGGCAAATGTATAGCTGTTCACATATGGACTCCCCAATATGATACGGTCTCCATCTTTTATAAATACAACCACCCGGTAACTGTATTGCTTTTCCCATTCTGCTTCCAATACTGCACTGGTTTTATCATCCCCTTCTATTTTTTTTACTGTCTGGTAATTCTCTCCCCCGGCAGGCGCCCGCTCAATAAGATAACCTCCGGTTCCTGGAACCTTCTTCCATGTCAAAACAATATTTTTATACCCTGTCTGCTTAATATTTTTAATCTCCGTATTATCCGGCAATACATATATTTTAGTTTTATATTCCTTTGTGCCAATCTTAGCTGTAATTTCAGCCACGCCTGGTCCCACTCCTTCAAGACTGACATATCCCGAAAACTCAGAATTTGCCGGCGCTGACTTGACTTTAGAAAGAACCTTGACGACATTGGGATTAGAACTTGACACATATATTTTATACGACGTATCTGTATCATTCTTATAATCAAAATACACATCTGTTGTGAGTCCAGGAGTCAATGCGTACCCCGGCACATGCACATAATCAGAAAATTTAAAATATACTCCGTTTTTATCATTCTCTTTATTCCCAGACTCAGCGGCTCTGTTTGTCTCACCGGACGATATGTTTTCTTTCCAAACTGTTTGTCTGGTTGTATCTTCTTTCCATTCTATTTCCTCTAACCCCGCTGCTGAAACCCAATTCATTTGATTGGGAATGATTCCGGCAAGTAATCCTGCCGCTAGTAAAATAACCGCTATTTTTGTTCTCATAAGCTTGCCCTCCTGTTCCTTCTGCATTTTCATCGTTCCACTACACCCTTTATAACAGCGATTCCTCCTTTCGACGCTCTGATTCTTGAATTTACATGCAGCATTACAAAAGTTTGGTCTTTTTTATCATCTGGCAAAATTCTCGGTTATTGCTGGTACGGACAAACAAATTCAAAATACTCTCCACCGCCTCGTCCGCCTTCATACCGTTAATGGCACGGCGCATCACTTCCACAGCCTCCTGTTCCTCGCGGTTCAGCAGCAGATCCTCTCTTCTGGTTCCGGATTTGACGATGTCCACAGCCGGAAAAATCCGCCGTTCTGACAGTTTTCTGTCGAGAATCAGCTCCATGTTGCCTGTCCCCTTAAATTCCTCATAAATAACATCATCCATACGGCTTCCCGTATCCACCAGAGCTGTCGCCAAAATAGTAATGCTCCCTCCCTCCCGCATATTACGTGCCGCTCCAAAAAACCGTTTGGGCATATGAAGGGCCGCTGGATCAATACCTCCGGACAGAGTCCGGCCGCTGGGAGGAACAATCAGATTATATGCCCTGGCCAGACGGGTTATACTGTCCAGAAGAATTACCACATCTTTTTTATGTTCAACCAGACGCCTTGCACGCTCAATCACCATCTCTGACACACGTTTATGGTGCTCCGGAAGCTCGTCAAAGGTGGAATAAATCACTTCCACATTTCTTCCTTCAATAGCCTCTTTGATATCTGTCACTTCTTCCGGGCGCTCATCAATCAACAGAATGATTAAATGCATATCCGGATGGTTTCTGGTCACTGCCCTCGCCACTTGTTTCAGCAAAGTGGTCTTTCCAGCCTTCGGCGGGGAAACAATCATGCCGCGCTGTCCCTTGCCGATAGGTGATACCACATCCATAATGCGCATGGCAACCGCTCCCCGGTCTGTTTCCAGGCGAATCCGTTCGTTGGGAAAAACCGGAGTCAGATCTTCAAAATTAGGACGCCGGAGAATTTCCGAAGGATGGCAGCCATTGATACTGCGAATGTACAATAATGCGCTGAATTTCTCCTGCTGAGTTTTTACTCTGGTATTTCCATTGATGATATCACCTGTCTTTAAACCGAATTTGCGAATCTGTGAAGGTGAGACATACACATCATGTTCACCCGGCAGATAATTTTCACATCTGATAAAGCCGTATCCATCCGGCATAACTTCCAGAATCCCATGAGCACTGATTCCACTGTCAAGCTCAGGATTGTCAATTTCTATTCCATCTGCCGTAATGATTTTGGCACATTTCCGCTCCTGCCGTTCACTGCGCTCTGGCCGTTCACTTTTGATATTTTTATCTCCCCGCTCATTACGGCTGTCATGCTGTAAAGAAGTCCTGCCTTCCGTATTTCCTTTCTCCGCCTTCCCCTGTTTTCCCTCTTCTGTCCTCTCCTGATGCTCTTCTCCTGTCTCTGCGTCTGTGGCCTTTTCCTCTTTATCTGCCTGAGCATCCCTCTCATCTTCTTTCAGCATTAAATCTACCAGTTCACTCTTTTTCAGTCCCGAAAGATGTCTTAATCCCCTGGATTTCGCCACCTCACGCAATACCGTTACAGATAAACTTTCATATTTTTCTCTCATATATTTCTCCTTTTTAACCGTTATGATTGGGAATCTATGTCAGAGTTGACTATGACTGATTTCATAATGTAATGTATCTATTATACACTATCTTTTTATAAATAGAAAGTCCATTTTTCTTGATTTACATTTTTTTTCATGCTATGATTAATTGAATCTTTTCGATTCTCAATCAACAGAAAAGGAGTGAAAACAAATGACATTACAGGAAAAATCACTATTTTTACATAAAGAATGGCAGGGTAAACTGGAGACAACGGCAAAATCCCCTGTAAAATCCAGAGAAGACCTGTCTATCGCCTACACTCCCGGTGTAGCAGAACCATGTAAACTCATCGCTGAAAATTCAGAAAACGCTTATGTCTATACCATGAAAGCAAACACCGTGGCTGTCGTCTCCGACGGAAGCGCTGTGCTTGGGCTTGGAAATATCGGTCCTTACGCTGCCATGCCGGTAATGGAGGGAAAATGTGTTCTTTTCAAAGAATTTGGCGGCATCAATGCCGTCCCCATCTGTCTGGATACTCAAGATACCGAAGAAATCATCAAGACGGTCTCTGCTCTGGCTCCTGGCTTCGGCGGCATCAATCTGGAAGACATTTCTGCTCCCCGCTGCTTTGAAATTGAAGAACGCCTGAAAGAAATTCTTCCCATACCTGTTTTCCATGACGACCAGCACGGAACTGCAATTGTGGTGCTGGCTGGGATTATCAATGCTTTAAAAGTAACTGGCAAAAAGAAGGAGGACTGTCAGGTTGTCGTAAACGGTGCAGGCTCTGCCGGCATTGCCATCACAAAGCTTCTGCTGTCTTACGGTTTTCCTCATATAACTATGTGCGACCGCCTGGGCATCATAGGCAAAGATTGTCCTGACCTGAACTGGATGCAGCAGAAAATGACAGAAATTACCAACCTGGAGCAGAAAACTGGCACTCTCGCTGATGCTTTAAAGGGAGCTGATATCTTTGTTGGTGTCTCTGCCCCCAACATTGTCACCTCAGAAATGGTGGCTTCCATGAATAAAGACGCTATCCTATTTGCTATGGCAAACCCCGTCCCTGAAATTATGCCCGACATTGCCAAAGCTGCTGGTGCAAAAGTGATTGGAACTGGACGAAGCGATTTTCCCAACCAAATCAATAACGTGGTAGCATTTCCAGGTATTTTTAAAGGTGCTCTGGAAGGCCGTGCCTCTCAGATTACCGAAGAAATGAAACTTGCAGCCGCTGAAGCAATTGCAGGGCTGGTGCCGAAAGAACAGCTGAACGAAGATTTCATTATGCCGGAAGCCTTTGATCCCCGCGTGGCGCAGGCAGTCAGCCACGCTGTCAAATCACATATTTCCGGAGAATAACATGTTCTGGAATGAAAAACGATATTATTCCCTGGATTACTATTTAAAACAGACTTTTGGAGAAAAAATTTACCGTCTGGCATTAAACGGCGGCATGACGTGTCCAAACCGTGACGGCACACTCGGAAACAGAGGCTGTATTTTCTGCAGTCAGGCGGGCAGCGGGGATTTTGCCCAAAAAGGGAGCCAGCCTGTCTCCCGGCAGCTCGCCGACGCTAAAGCACAAATACGTGCAAAACGGAACTGCCGGAAATTTATTGCCTATTTTCAGGCATATACCAACACCTATGCCCCGGTAGATTATCTGCGCAAAATTTTTACCGAAGCGATCCTGGACCCGGATGTGGTAATTCTATCGATTGCAACCCGCCCAGACTGTCTTTCTTATGAAGTTCTCCAGCTTTTGGCAGAGCTGAACCAGATAAAACCTGTGTGGGTAGAACTGGGATTACAAACCATACACTCTGACACCAGCCGCTTTATCCGCAGCGGATTTACACTGGAATGTTTTCATCGGGCAATAAACGAACTGAAACTCTGCCATCTTCCTGTAATTGTACATGTAATTCTTGGTCTCCCCAGAGAAAACAGAAAGCAAATGCTTGAAACAGTTTCTCATGTGGGATCACTGCGGGTATTTGGAATAAAACTGCAACTACTGCACATTTTATCTGACACTGACCTTGGTGATTTATACAAAAAACAGCCTTTTCCTCTTCTGACCCAGGAGACCTATTGCAATTTGATTGCAGACTGTCTGGAACGGCTCCCGGAATCAATAACCATCCACCGTCTTACCGGAGACGGTCCCAAAGAACTGCTGATAGCGCCTCTTTGGAGCAGCTCCAAGCGCAGCGTGCTCAACCAGATCGAACAAACCCTAAAGGAAAGAGATACCTGGCAGGGAAAATACTGCTCTGACAATTAGATTTCAATAAAATTACATAGATGCAAATTCAGGCAACTAAGATCTTTTACGATTCAGCCCAGCCGCCGTAGTAATATTATCAAAATAAGGAGTGATTATATGGCAGAAGCCTTGACACAATATAAACTGATTGTACTATACATGCTGGATCATGTGGATTTTCCTCTCACCAACACCCAAATTTCCAATTTTGTTCTGGAAAAAGAATACACCACTTACTTTACCATTCAGCAGGTAATCAGCGAGTTAATCAGCGCAGAACTGGTGCGCACAGAATCAACCCACAATAATACCCATTATTATATCACACCTGCCGGGAGAGAGACTCTTTCCTATTTCCCAGATAAAATCTCTGACGCCATCAAATCTGACGTGCTTTCCTATTTTGCAGAAAACAAAATGGAGCTGAGGCAGGAAATATCTGTGGTAGCAGATTACTATAAAACCACAGGTCCTGAATTTGCGGCACGCTGTCAGATCAAAGAAAAAGAACATTCTCTTATTGACCTGACCATCACTGTTAAGACCCGGGAACAGGCTGAAGCGATCTGTGCCAACTGGCAGAAACAGAATGAAGAAGTTTATGGCTATCTGATGGATCTTCTTATGAAATAAAAAAAGAGCTGTTGCAAAATGCAGCTTATATACCATATAGAACTAAAGCTCACAGTGCCCAAACACCATATATTGTATAAAACGGCTATTTTGCAACGGCCCCTCCGTATGCGGTGGGCTGCCTCAGCAACATAATTCTCTTTTGTCACAGTATGTACTGTAAAAGAGCATCCGCTGTTCCCTGCATTTTTTTATAAAGAGAATACAGCGATACTCCATCTGTCAGAATTTTATTCATTTTTATTTTTATCTTCCTTTTCCAGGAACCGCATCTTACTTTTCTCACCAACTTCCTGTAAAGCTGCGTAAACCGTCTGTGTATGATATTTCTCACGATAACACTTCTGGCAAAGTGTTCCAAAAGTAATTGATTCTCCACACATAGAACAATGGAGGTTTGCAATCTTCTCTTCCTGCTCCTTATACTCAATTCTTCCCTCTGCTATCCATTTTCTCACTAAATGATGAGAAATTTTAAAATGGTCTGCCACCTGATATTCTGTCACATCACTCGAACGAATATACTCTTTTACTTCACTGAACAACTGATTTTCCTGACATCCCGGACACAGCTCCGCTTCATAATATTCTGGCAAAGCTCTGTGACAAATCGCACAAAATCTTACATTTTCAAATAAAGATACATGTTCCAAAGTCCTCACCACTTCCCTTCATTTTTATTTTACTCCATTCCGTGCGCTTTGGCACAAACAGACAACTATTTTATAATTATAACACCTTTCGAAGAAGTATTCCACTATAATACAATTGTTTATCTATTTTTTCACACTATATCCAAAAGTCCCCAGAGACTGCTTTAAGTCACAGTAAGCTCCATGAGAATAAACAACAGGTTCTGCATATTCCAAATGAAATTTGCCTTTCTCATCCATATATGCCTCAGAAGCATGTACAGCTGCTATTTCTGCCAAAAACATATGGTGAGAACCCAGCTCAAGGCATTGCGTTACTCTGCATTCAATATTCACCGGACTCTCTCCTATCATAGGAGCAGCGACTTTTGACGCATTCTGCCTGGTGAGCCCCAAAAAATCAAATTTATCTACGTCTCTGCCGGATCTGACACCACAATAGTCCAATGCGAACGTCAGCTCCCTGGTCGTAAGATTGATAACAAATTCCCCTGTTTCTTTTATCATATGATAAGAATATCTCTCTGGACGTACAGAAATATATGCCATAGGCGGATTTGTACAAATAGTCCCTGTCCATGCCACTGTAATTATATTATCTTTGCCTGTCTTATCTGCTACACTTACCATAACCGCTGGAACTGGATAAATCATATTTCCCGGCTTCCAATGCTGTTTATGGTAAATCAGTGATTCATCTACTTGAAATTTCCTTTTACTTTCCTGTGTAATCCCTTTTGTTTTTCTTCTTTTCTGATTTTTCTTCATAAATCCATTGTAATTCCCGGCTTCTTAGATAAATCCGAACATATGGGCAAGTACTACAACTACTCCTGCTATATTCACAAGAGAAAGTAATATCAGACCTCCAAAATAGCCTTTTGCCACTCTCAAGCTGTGATATTCCTGATCTGAACCATCAATCTTCTGTTCCAATTCTTCTACCAGAGTCTGAACATTTCGATAGCACTTTACATTTTCACTGTGAACCTTCTCAGATAATTCTGCTTTTACAGACTCCAGCTCACTATGAACTTTTTCAGACAATTCTTCTTTCATGTCATTCAGTTCATTTGCATCTTGTTTGGCGAACGATTCCATTAATTCTTCGAGCTTTTTCTCTATATCTCTCAGCTGAGCAGAGATCTCTTTGAATTCTGAAGATATGGAATTCGTATGTTCCTCCAGCTTTCTGGCAGAATCTTGTGAAAACTGGCCGATTTTTTTGTCAAACTCTGCCATTTCCTGCCGGGAATTACTGTTCAGCTCTGTAATCTGCTCAGAAATCCGCTCATCCAAAGCATCAATTTCACTGCCCATGGTATCATCCATCAATTTTATCTGCTCATTTACTTTGAGAATGAGTCCATTAATCTGGCTTTGTACACCCTGTACCACTTCATCTGCTTCCTGCTGCCGCTGTTCCACAACACCCAAAAGCTGTTTTGCTTTCTCTTCCCGTTCCTCTAACACACTTTGAAGCTCCTGAACCTTGCTTTCTTTTGTAGTCAGCATACTTTGAAGCTGTTTTGCTTTCTCTTTAAATTCATCAATTTGCTTTAATAAAAAATCTTCTTTCTGCACCTTTCTCTGTATCCTTTCTTTCTCTGTCTCGGTTTCCTGTAACCGACTTGTCATTCTGTGCATTTTATCAAATACACTGCCCATATTGTTCCTCCTGCCTCGTATGATTATCCAGTACATACATAAATGCTCAACAATCATTATTATGGTCTCTTATGCTAATTACTATTGTAACATTTCATTGTTTTTTTTGCAATCACCCTGAAATTTGAGTTTCCCCATTTTTAACAACAACCGATATTTTAGTACCAAAAGATTGCTGCCTTTGGCAGCATAGACATCTTGTACAAAAAATGTCTGGAAAGCCAGCTTTCCATAACACTTTTCTGTGCGAAGTGTTTCCACCACTTTGTGCTGGAAACCTTTTGGTACTATAAAATCAAAAAAGGGAAAACTCAAATCCCGGAAACATAAGATACCCCGTAACTCATTACGAGGCATCATCATTTAAACATTTTCTATCTGCCAGTCAATAGGCTCTGCACCATTCTCTTTCAAAAACTCATTTGCCTTGCTGAAATGCCTGCAGCCAAAAAAACCACGGTAAGCTGACAGAGGACTTGGATGAGGAGCTTTCAAAATCAAATGCCTGGGATTATTCAACATAGAAATCTTACTCTGTGCAGGTTTTCCCCAAAGCATATAAACAACGGGACGCTCCTGCTTATTCACTGCGGCGATAATAGCATCTGTAAACTGCTCCCATCCCTGACCCTGATGTGAAAATGCTTGATGCGCCCGTACGGTCAGCACCGTATTCAGCATTAAAACACCCTGTCTGGCCCATTTCACCAAATAACCATTATTCGGAATTTCGCAGCCCAAATCATCCTGAAGCTCTTTGTATATATTCACCAACGAGGGAGGTATTTCAACTTCTGGCCTTACAGAAAAGCAAAGCCCATGCGCCTGCCCTGCATTATGATATGGGTCCTGACCCAAAATCAATACTTTTACCTGACTTAACGGAGTCAGATGCATAGCATTAAAAATATCATCTGCTGGGGGATAAATCACTTTGGTACTATATTCTTCCTTCACAAATTTATACAAACTGGCATAATATGGCTTCTTAAACTCTTCACCCACTGCCTGAACCCAGTCGTTCTCAAGCATTCCCATCGGTTATACTCCTTTCTTCCTCTTAAGTATTTAGGTAATTGCAAAACAACTAAATGATCAAAAATTCATATGCAATTTACACAATTGTGCCTAATTATTTTATTCATATAAACGCACAAAATACAGAGCGTACTAAACATTACAATGAGCCTTTTACCGCAAAAACATCAGATCCTCACTGATACGTCATTCTGCGCCAAATATTGCTTCAGTTTCATAATCTCCAATTCCTTATAATGAAACAGTGAAGCTGCCAGAGCTGCTTCTGCGCCGCCAGCCGTCAACGCTTCATAGAAATGCTCTTCTTTCCCTGCACCTCCAGATGCAATCACAGGAATCGAAACATTATCAGCAATCATTCTGGTAAGTTCCAGATCATATCCGTTCTTAGTGCCGTCGCAATCCATGCTGGTGAGCAAAATCTCTCCGGCGCCCATACGATTTACCTGGACCGCCCATTCCAGGGCATCCAGTCCCGTATCAATCCTGCCTCCGTTTTTATACACATTCCAACCGCTGCCATCCTCTCTGCGTCTGGCGTCAATTGCCACTACCACACACTGACTGCCGAATTTATCTGCCGCATTGCTGATCAATTCTGGCGTATTAATCGCGGAGGAATTGATGGAAATCTTATCTGCCCCTTCCCGCAGCAGAACTTTGAAGTCTTCCACGGTGCGAATTCCTCCACCCACGGTAAATGGAATAAATACTGTCTCAGCCACTCTTTTCACCATATCCACCACGGTATTTCTGTCATCTGACGAGGCAGTAATATCCAGAAACACCAGCTCATCTGCTCCTGCTCGGTCATAAGCAGCCGCTACTGCCACCGGATCTCCTGCATCTCTGAGATTGACAAAATTAACGCCTTTTACCACACGGCCATTATGTACATCCAGACAAGGAATAATTCTCTTTGTAAACATGTCTTATTCCTCCCCTGCCTCTGCAAAATTTTTTAGTATCCGCAGCCCGACACTGCTGCTTTTCTCAGGATGAAACTGGCAGGCAAATATATTTCCCTGTTCTACAGACGCATGAATCTGCACCCCATAGTCCGTGCAGGCTTTGACTATATGCTCATCCCTTGCCTTCAAATAATAGGAATGTACAAAATATACAAATTCCCCCTGGGATAATCCCTGAAATAATCTTCCCTGATTCTGTAAATACAGGGAATTCCAGCCGATATGAGGAATCTTAAGTCCTGGTTTATCCGGTATCCGTACAATCTCACCCCGCAGAATCCCTAAGCCTTCCGCTCCGCCGTTCTCCTGGCTGCCTTCAAATAAAAGCTGCAATCCCAGGCAGATGCCCAGCAAAGGTTTATTCTGCTCTACTGCCTGATGGATTACTTTATCCAAGTCATACTGTTTTAACTGCTCCATCGCCCTTCCGAAGGCTCCTACACCTGGAAGAATCACCTTATCTGCCTCCAAAATTTCTCTGGCGTTTCTGGTAATTATACTTTCTTGCCCCAGATATTTTAAAGCTTTTTCCACACTCTTTAAATTACCCGCATCGTAGTCGATGATTGCTATCATGCCGCTGCTCCTGTCCGTTTTTATTCCAACCCAAGTTTGTCTATAATCCTGTACAGCTCCATTGTATACTCTTCTTTCTCACGAATGGTATACAGTTCTCTCGCCTGATCTAAAGTCATGCCATATTTTTTCTTTAATGCCTTCTTTATTTTCGCCAGCATATTATCATATTCTACGGCCGCTCCTGCTGTCGAAGCTTCATAAGCATTCTTATCGTATCTTCCCACGCCGAGAATCAATGAATTCAAAGCTTCTCCATACATTTTCTGCTTCTGATGAACCCGGTAGCTCCTGATCGGCTGCTGCAGGTATGCAGTAAGCCTTGCCTTGTGATACAGCTCTTCGTCTGCTTTTCTCACCTTGCTTCCCTGGTTAAAGCATTCGTATGCTTCCACATAATCTCCCTGTTCATAATATTCCTTCGCCTGCGCTATACTGATGCTGTATCCTGTCTGGCTGGTAAATAAAACAATCAGGAGTACCAAAGAAAGACCAAGTAGCATAATCAGGAAGACCGGCCCCTTTGGCAAAGGCTTAGTCTTCTCGATCACCATTGTCTCTTTCTTTTCCTGCTTTTTCCTTGCTTTTTCCTGTTTTGCGCTTTCTTTCTGCGCTTTTTTCTCCGCGCTTTCCTTCTTCTTCTGCTCTTTTTTCTCTTTCTTTTCCTGCTTTTTTAATTCCTTTGCTTCCGCCGCTGCTGCCGCCTTTTTACTTTCTTCTTCTTTCAGTTCTTTTGTTTCTTCTTCTGAAAGTTCTATAAGCTCTTCTCCATCAAACAACAGTTTGGAAAGTTTCTGGAAAAATCCCAGTTTTTCTTCACTTTCCTCTTCGTCTGACGCTTCACCGCCCTTTTTCTTATTTTTTTTATTTTTCTTATCTTTTTTCTTCCTGGAAGACTCTTGTTTCTGCTGAGCATCCTCTTCTTCCAGCTCCAATCCAAGACTCTCAAGCTCCCTTGCCAGACTTTCCGCTGCAGATTCTTCTTCTGATAAAGGCGGAACTTCCAACGGATCCAGCGATTCTAAAGAGTCTGACATATTGGAACTGTCTGATTCATCTAACAGAGAATCCTCTCCCAGTAAAGAAAACTCATCCTCCTGCTGAAAAGAATCTTCCATTTCTGCCTGCTCTGAACCTTCCTCTTCTCCAATTCCAGAAAGCATATCCAGAAGCTCCTGATTCGCCTCTTCTGACTTATAGTCTGTATCCTGGTTTTCATCCATGGTATTAACCATTACATCTGGCTCATTTTCTTCATAATTCCCGCCAATCTCATTTAATCCTTCATCTTCTTCTGTATAATTCTGCAGAGATTCCTCGATAGACAGATCCATCCCGTCTTCAAGGCTGCCAAAATCATCCATCTCCTCAAGGCCGCCATTTTTAACATGGCTTACAATCTGATCAATGTCATCCATATCAAAATCTGTTTCTGACATATTCGTATCGATTTCCGGTTCCGGTATCGATGCGGCGGACGACTGTGATCTGCTTTCTTCAAATGCCTTAAGAAAATCATCCTCTGTATCCTGAGAAATTGTCCCTCCAAGACTGCTGAAAAAATCATCTTCCGCATCTTTATTCTCAGGTTCCTCATCCATTCCCCGTAACAATCTGTCCAGGTAATCTTCTCTCTCGTTCAAAGGTTCCACCTCCGGTGCATTTTCTCATACTGTATATCTATCATAACACACTACGTCACATTACACAATTTATTAATTTATTTTGAATTTCCTCATTTATTATCTGCCTATGATTAAGCTGCCATATCCTTCTGGAAAACCTGCGTTTTACAATACTTTTATGTACAGAGTGTCCACATCTTTTTACACTGCGCACTTTAACCATTGTAATAAATACAACAGGAAAACAAACATTAGTTCTTGAAACTGTGTACCGGCGCCGGAATCCTTCCCTTACGGTTGATAAATGCTTCGCATCCATAGCGGTTCACCTGCATAACTGGTGCATGGCCCAGCAGCCCTCCAAATTCCACAGTCTCTCCTATATTTTTTCCAATTACCGGAATCAGACGGACTGCGGTTGTTTTCTGGTTAATCATTCCGATTGCCATCTCATCTGCAATGATACCAGAAACTGTAGATGCCGGAACTTCTCCTGGTATTGCAATCATATCAAGCCCAACAGAGCAGACGCAGGTCATAGCCTCCAGCTTTTCCAGGGATAATGCTCCTGCTTCCACTGCATCAATCATTCCCTGATCCTCACTGACAGGAATAAATGCACCGCTTAAGCCCCCTACATAAGAAGATGCCATAATCCCGCCTTTTTTTACCTGGTCATTCAAAAGCGCAAGCGCAGCGGTGGTTCCAGGCGCCCCAGCGTATTCCAGCCCAATTTCCTCTAAAATCTCTGCCACAGAATCCCCTACTGCCGGAGTAGGAGCCAGAGACAAATCAATAATTCCAAATGGAATGCCCAGACGCCTGCTTGCTTCCTGTGCCACAAGCTGCCCTACACGGGTAATCTTAAAGGCTGTCTTCTTGATGGTTTCGCAGAGTACCTCAAAGCTTTCCCCCCGTACCTGTTCCAGCGCTTTTTTCACTACCCCGGGCCCTGACACGCCAACATTGATGATGGAATCTGCTTCTGTCACTCCATGGAAAGCTCCTGCCATAAAAGGATTATCGTCTGGCGCATTGCAGAAAACCACTAATTTGGCGCATCCGAGTGAATCATTCTCTTTCGTATACTCTGCTGTCTTCAGTATGATCTCCCCCATCAGTTTCACCGCATCCATATCAATGCCTGTTTTCGTAGAGCCTACATTGACAGAACTGCATACCCGTTCTGTCTCTGCGAGTGCCTGCGGAATCGAACGGATCAAATACTCATCTCCCGCTGTCATACCCTTAGAGACTAATGCAGAATAGCCTCCGATAAAATTCACTCCTACAGCTTTGGCAGCACGGTCCAGCGTTCTTGCAACAGTAACAAAATCTTCTGCTGACCTGCAGGCTGACTGCCCCACCAGGGCAATCGGCGTTACAGAAATCCGTTTATTAACAATTGGAATACAGTAATTTCTCTCAATTTCTTCTCCGGTTTCCACCAATTTAGCCGCCACCGATGTAATTTTCTGATAAATTTTGTCATTTAATCTCTGCAAGTCTGAATCTATACAATCCAACAGGCTGATCCCCAGTGTAATGGTACGCACGTCAAGATTTTCCTGCTCGATCATTTTATTTGTTTCATTTACTTCCCAAATATTTATCATTGCTTCTCCTTAAATTCTGTGCATTCTCTGAAATATTTCTTCCCGCTGACATTTGATGTTCACACCGATTTCCTCTCCCAGCACCTCCAGGTCCTTGGCGCACTGGTCAAAAGGCTTATCTGAATTCTTCATATCTGCAATCATCATCATATTAAAAAATTCCTGTACAATGGTCTGGCTGATATCCAGCACATTGATATGATGTTCCGAAAGATATGTGCATACTTTGGCAATAATGCCCACAGTATCTTTCCCTACTACCGTAATAATTGTTCTGTCCATATTCTTTTCCATACTGTTCCTCCTGTGCACGCCTGCGTGCTAAATTCTCTGCCAGCTGCTGCCATATCAGCCATTAAATCTCAAAAATATCCGATACCATATCACGTTTTGCTACATGAATCGGGAAATCCCCTGCATGATATGGGTTATCCGCAAGGTCAATTTCCAGCCGTACCGTCTCATACGCCAGTTGTTCATAATTATTTTCTTTACTCAAATGCCCTAAAATAACAGTTTTTAAATGTTCATGTAGAATCTGGCTTAACAGCTGCCCGGACAACTCGTTTGAAAGATGACCTCTGTCCCCCAAAATCCGCTGCTTTAAATAATATGGATATTTCCCCACCTGAAGCATATGTACATCATGATTTGCTTCCAGTAAAATCAAATCCAGATTTTGCAGTTTCTCTACAATGTAACTGTCATATCTCCCAAGATCCGTCATTACCGCCATAGACTTTCTGCCCTGACGCAGCACATAAGCTGTAGGCTGGGCTGCGTCATGAGAAATATTAACTGGACTGACGGTAATATCTCCAATCACAAAATCTGCATCCGGACAAATTTCCCGAAACAGCTCCTCCGGAATCTCTCCCATACTTTTGCAATTTAGAATAGCTCTTTTGGTCCCCGCTGTGGCATAGATTGGGATCCCATATCGCCTCGCCATTACACCCAGTCCACTGATATGATCCGAATGTTCATGGGTAATCAGAATTCCATTCATCTCCCTGGCAGTATGTCCAATTTCATTTAACCCTTCCTCTATTCTCTTACCGCTGATTCCGGTATCTATCATAAGACTGGTGGAGTCAGAACCTGCAAAAATGCAATTCCCGCTGCTCCCGCTTGCAATACTGCATAACTTCATGTTCTGTTACTCCTCCCAGTAGACATCTATCTTATCCCCTTCTTTTAGAATTGCCATATAAGAAGGAAACTCACCGTTCAATCTGGTAACCACAGCTCTGCCGTTTCCAGAATGCAGATCAAAGTCAATGTACTCAAACACGTCTACAAACACATAAGAACTCTTTCCTTTCATGGTTACCGGAAGATTATTTACAATAACGGTAAGATCCTGGACTTCCGGCTCTTTGGCTTCTTCCTCTTCTGCTGCTTTTTCTTCTGGCTGGTCAGTCTCGCTCAACTGCTGTTTTTCCTCTTCTGCTGCTTTTTCTTCCCGAATCTGCTTCTTTTCCAGAATTTTCTGAATCCTCTGCTCTCTCAGCTCCTCTTTACTCATGTTCTGATGTTTGACGTCAGAAGGATGTGTCCGGTAAGCCAGCACCTTCCACTCTATGGAAAAATTTTCATATACAAGCGTATCCAGCTCTGCCGGCTTATTATTTACCAGAATATCACTGTCCATGTCAATCTCGACATCCATAAACTCTATAATCTGGGACACTGTATAGTAATTGATCATGTCAATCTCATCATTATCCTGAATTTCATAATATGGAGGCTCCATCACACCATTTACCTCAGCAAATCTTGGACAGGAAATCTTTTTCCCGTTTACCTCAAAGTTCAGCATGGATTTTCCGTATTCCTCCAAATCCTCCAAACGGCAGAATGCCGGTTCTCCCTGGGTAGAAGGTTCAATTACAATATCGCTGTTTACCTCCAGAGGAGCATTGATATTCGTCAAACGCCCATTAACCCTGACAATTGCTGAATCACCGGTTTCCCCCCTGGCAATACGCTTTTTGCCATTGACAGTGTAATTAATCTCTTTCCCGCGCCTTGGGAAAAGCTTCTCATTAGGAAATCCTGCCTGCAGCGCTGCGTCTACTATAGTCAGGTTATCATTATCATATAATTTAATCCGTTCTCCGTTAAAACGCACAAAAATAAAATTATTTCTCTGGTCGTAATAGTTCAGGCAAATTCCCACAGGCGTAACAATCAACGGATCTTTCTTGATTTCAGGCTGTAGGAAATGAATCTCCTGCAGCACTTCTTCCCCACGAAGCGCCACCCTCTCCTGAGGCAGCTCCAGTTGTTCTGCCAGATATTCAATAAATCCATGGATCTTTCCGCCGCCGCCTACTACAAAAGCTGCGCTCACTGTCTTGTCTCCATTTAGTTCCTTGATTTTGGCTGCGATGCTCTCCACCAGCTCATCCACCATGGGTTTAATCAGTTCCCATACCTCTTCTGCTGTAACAGTGTGTTTGATCATCATAATATCCTGATATTCAATGTCCTGCCCTGTGGTAGAGCCTAGCTTAATGTGCTCTGCAGTTTTGAAATCTACCAAAAAATGCTGTACCAGCATCTCTGTAATCTCATCTCCCGCACTGGGTATCATGCCGTATGCAATAATACTTCCATCTCTGGTCACTGAAATATCACTGGTACCTGCCCCAACATCCACCAATGCAATGTTCAGCATTCGAAATGCTTCAGGAATTGCAACATTGATAGCTGCAATAGGCTCCAATGTCATATTTGCCACTCTCAGTCCAGCAAGCCCCACTGCCGAGTATAATCCATCCACCACGTCTTCCGGCAGGAAGGTTACAATAATCTCTTCACTTACCGTCTCTGCCTTATGGCCTTCCAGATTGGAAAAGACATCTCCATTCAAATAATACTTTACAGCAGAGTATCCTACACAGTAAAATTTAAACTTAGTATCGTTATTTTCATTTAAAATCTCCTGTGCCTTTTCCACGCCCAGCAAGTTCAGCGCATGAACATCTTCACCGGAAACAACTGTCTCTTCCGGAAATGTATATTCGACAGTAGTGGTCACCGTTTTTAAGACACGGCCTGCCGCCGCAATGCATACATCATTCAAAGTCAGATGAATCTGCTGCTCCAGTTCTTTTTTCACTGCATTGATCGTACGGCCCACACGGCCGATATCGTGTATCTGCCCGTCGAGCATGGAACGTGTCTCATGCTCTCTTACATGCTGTGCCACCACAATAAATTCTTCTGATTCTTTATCTTTATATCCTACCGTCCCTACAACGTTCCTTGTTCCAATATCCAGACCGAATACCAGAGGCATTCCATCCAATTGCTGTTCCATCCGTATCAGCTCTCCCTTGTCTTTGATTTCCTGAGCCACCTGATAATAAGTCTCTTCCTTTGTACCGTTATTGTCAATTACAACCCTGCAATGCCTGCGGTATTCTTTTTCCGGAAGCTGGCTGGCAAAAATCCGGTTTACTTTCTCCCTGGTATAACCCCTGGACTGTATCAGCCTCTGTCTGCGGATATCTTCTTCGGCATGAATATACCAGAGTTCATCACAGATCTCTTCATAGTGTTCTTCAATAAGGAGCGCCGCTTCAATAATGACAAAATCCATAACACCGATTTTTTCATGTTCTGCAATCTGTGTAAGGATATAATTCTTTACTGCCGGATGCACCACCTGATTTACCTGCTGACGCAGTTCTTCTGAACTGAACAGTTCTTCTGCCAAAGCCTCGCGGTTAATGGTTTCATCCTCATTATAAACCTCCGCCGGAAGAAATTTCTGAAGCTTAAGATAGCAATCAGTCTCTGGCTCCATCAGCATCTGCGCGACTCTGTCTGCCTCCAGATTCTTCACCTTATAATTCTGTTCTAAATACTCCAAGACGACGGATTTTCCTGCTCCTGCTCCGCCAGTAATTCCAATTATCTGCATAATTCCCTCCATATCTTATCTTTTAATGTGCTTCATACCAGTCTTTTCCCTGTTTCATATCAATCTCCAGCTTCACAGAAAGTTGTGCTGCTGACTCCATATCTCTTTTTAAAATGTCTTTTACCTGTTCTATCTCATCCTCCCATGTCTCAACCAGCAATTCATCATGTACCTGAAGGATCAGCTTAGAGCGCAGGTTTTGTTCCTTTAAAGATTGGCTGACCCGGATCATGGCGATCTTGATGATATCTGCCGCCGTCCCCTGAATAGGAGAATTCATTGCCACCCGTTCTCCAAAAGACCGCTGTGTAAAATTGCCGGAAGATAACTCAGGAACAGGTCTTTTCCTTCCAAACATAGTAGTAACATATCCCTGTTCTTTTGCCTGTTTCACCTGCTGATCCAGAAATTGCTTCACGCCCGGATAAGTTTCAAAATAGGACTGAATATACGCAGCCGCCTCTTTGGTGGAAATGCTTAAATCCTGGCTTAGCCCAAAGGAACTGATTCCATACACAATTCCAAAATTTACCGCTTTGGCGTTTCTTCTCTGCAGATCTGTTACCTCTTCAAACGGCACATGAAATACCTGGGAAGCTGTCATTCTGTGAATATCCTGCGCTTCTCTATATGCATTGATCAAGTATTCATCTCCTGACATATGAGCCAGTACCCGAAGCTCAATCTGGGAATAATCTGCGTCGATCAGTACACATCCATTCTGAGGAATAAATACTTTACGTATCAGCCTGCCCAGCTCCATGCGAATTGGAATATTCTGCAGATTAGGCTCTGTACTGCTGATGCGTCCCGTTGCTGTAATGGTCTGATGGAAGCTGGAACGAATTCTTCCGTCCGGCTCAATATAATTTGCAAGGCCTTCTGCATAGGTTGATTTTAATTTGGCAAGCTGACGGTATTCTAAGATTTTTGACACCAGCGGATACTCCCCCGCCAGCTTTTCCAATACGTCTGCCGCCGTAGAAAACCCTGTTTTCGTTTTCTTGCCGTAAGGCATCTTGAGCTTTTCAAATAATATAACTCCAAGCTGTTTGGGTGAATTGATATTGAATGTCTCTCCGGCATCCTGATAAATTTCCTGCTCCAACTGCGCAATTTTCCCAGAAAGATTTTCTCCATATTTTCTAAGCTGAGAAGCATTTACCAGAACCCCTTCCTGTTCCATATCATACAGCGTATAGGTCAAAGGCATTTCGATTTCCCGGTAAAGTTTCCACATTCCTGCTTCTTCCAATTTCTTTCGCAGTATATCAGCCGCTTTAAAGACAGTATAAGCTTTCCAGCAGCCATACTGAAAAACTTCTGTACTTTTTTCCTTTACAGCCTGTGCCAAAGATAATTTTCCCAGCAGATCCGTTTGGGAAGGCACCAGAAGGTCCAGATATTCTTTTGCCACGTCGTCATAAGCATAATCATTTTTCAACGGATTCAAAAGATACGCCTGAATCAGCGCATCATCCACATAGTTCCTGCTCTTTTCTGAAACAGTAAGATATGAAAGCTGAGATTTCAAATCGAAAGACACTGTCTGCTTGTCCCTTCTTATCATTCTCTCTGTCTCTTTTGTCAGATAATCTCCTGTAATGGAATCGTTTACTTTGAGAAAAAATATCTTCTGTTCTCCATATGCAAGGGCAAGCCCGAAAATTTGTGCTTTTTTTCCAGAAGATACTTCTGTATCTTGTCCTCCGCCAGAATCGATTCCAAATACATGTTCCAGCGTGAGCTGCCCTTCTGATTCTTCTGGATTCAGATTACGGTCTGCAATAAGATAAAATCCCACGCACTCTGCTTTCTGCGCTTCTGCAAATATTTCGTCTGCCTGAATTTTCTCTGAAATCATCTGAAAGTACTGTTCTACTGGATTTTCAGGCGCTTCCACGGAAAAACGGTTCAGCATCTGTTTAAATTCCAGTTTCTTCATCCACACATAGGCTTCTGGTGTAAACAAATTATTCAATTCCGCTTGTGCCACATCATAATCTAAGGGGACATTCAGTTCAATTGTAGCAAGAACCTTGCTCATCTTAGCCATGTCAAAATGTTCTTTTAGATTATTTTGCGCTCTGGGAGGTTTCACCTCATCAATGTGCTCATAGGCATTCTCAATACTCCCATAGGCTGCAATCAGATTTGTTGCCGTCTTTTCTCCAATTCCCGGCACTCCCGGAATATTATCTGCCGTATCTCCCATCAATGCCTTTACATCAATAAATTCTTCTGGCGTCACCTGATATTTTTCCTTAACATCTCCGGCATAATAATCCTCAATCTCTGTCCCTGTGCGCTTCGTTTTGGGAATCCTGATTCGGATATGTTCGCTGGCAAGCTGCAAAAGATCCCTGTCTCCAGAAACCAGAGACACTTCAATGCCTTCTCTCTCACAGCGTTTTGCGATCGTTCCCAGGATATCGTCCGCCTCATACCCTTCCTTTTCCACAATGGCAACACCCATTGCCTTTAAGACTTCCTTCATCACCGGAACCTGCTGTCTTAGCTCTTCTGCCATAGGCTTCCTGGTTCCTTTATATGCTTCATACATTTTATGACGGAAGGTAGGCGCATGTACGTCAAATGCCACCGTCAGATATTCCGGTTTTTCTTCCTCCAGAATCCGAAACAGAATATTCAGGAAGCCATACACTGCATTGGTATGCTGTCCCTCCGCATTAGTAAGATCTGGAATTCCAAAAAAGGCACGATTTAAAATACTGTGTCCGTCAATCAAAACTATCTTTTTACTCATAAAACCCTGTGCCCTCTGTCCCTTTCTCTTGATACTTTTCGTTCTTACTTTCTTAATAAATACACCACATCGTTTTTATTTTACACCATATGGGAAAGTTTTAAAAGTTTTATTTTTTTGAGTTTCCTCGTTTTTTGGTTTTATAGTACTAAAAGAGTTCCAGCACAAAGTGATGGAAACACTTTTCTGTTTTTCAATTGCAATCTTCTGAACTCACATAAAAATTGCAATAATTCCTTAAAATTTTCTACAATAACGTATTCATATTTTTGTGCAAATATTTAATATATCTTTTTTAATATCTATGTTATAATTATTTAATACAATTTAAACTATTATCAGCGAAGTTCATTTCGAAAGAGGGCATAACAATTGAAAAAAATATTCGAACTGACTAAAAAATTTATCGCAGGGGAATTATCCATCACTGAAAATTTAAAATACAACTTAATCGTCTATCCTCTTGCTGCGGTTCACACTATTTTTTTCTTACTGTATCTCTTTATTCAAATTCCACCTCTGGCAGTTTACAATCTGTTTTCCACTGTGATTTATCTGTCGTGTACCGTATTGCTGCGCAGAGAAAACTTTTCTCTTGTATATTCTATCGCCAGCATTGAAATTATTTTCAACACTATTTTGACCACATTCCTCCTGGGCTGGACATGCGGATATGCTTCCTACCTTTTTGCAGTGGTTGCGGCAGGGTTCTATATTTCCTATACTTTTCGGCGGTATCAGATCCAGTCTCCACTAATATTCGGGTTTTTGGCGATTCTAACCTATTTTTCCTGTTACTATTACAGTCAGAATCACACTGCTTTTTCACCCATTACAGATCCTTTCATTCTTCATTTACTATACACATTCAATTCTTTCTGTACGTTTGCATTTATTACCACTTTTTCTGTCCTTTTTATGCTTGATGTGCGCATGTCACAGAAGAAATTGTTTGAAGAAAATACTATGCTGGGCAAAATAGCCGGAAATGATGCACTTACCGGTTTATTTAACCGCTGGAGCATGAAAGACCTTCTGGCAGAAGCGATGCACAGCGGCAAACCCTTTTGTCTTGTTATGTGCGACATTGACGATTTTAAAAAAATCAATGATACCTATGGCCACAACTGCGGAGACGAAGTGTTAAAGCATATCTCCAAAATTCTGACAGAATCTATCCCAGAAGGCTGCCATATCTGCCGCTGGGGCGGAGAAGAATTTCTTATTTTGTTAAATGGATATGACCTGGATTCTGCCGCAAAACTGGCAGATAATATCAGAATTCTAATCTCTAATTCTGAAACAGACTGCCTGGAATGTCATATTTCTCATACTATGACCATGGGAGTTGCCCATCACCATAAAAATCAATCCCTGGATTCTCTGATTGCCAGAGCCGATATGAAGCTGTATATTGGAAAACGCCAGGGTAAGAATACTGTCGTAATCTAGAGAAATTACACTTGTGTCATATCTCTCTGGTATATTCTCTCAGCCATTCTTTTACTTCTGGCTCCAGATATGGTGAAATTTTCTCATACACCATCTTATGATAATCATTGAGCCATTTTTTCTCTGTTTTCGTCATCTCTTCTGGAAGTACGGCATCCAGATCAATTGGAGCATACGTAATAGTTTCAAATTCCATAAACTGCCCATACTCATTTTTCTCCGCCTTTTTACATATGAGCTCATTTTCCGTGCGAATTCCGTATTTTCCTTCCAGATAAACGCCTGGCTCATCTGTTGTCACCATACCTTCTTCCAGAACACAACTGTCACTGCGTTCTGGCACAATCCGCCAGCGGAAACCATTGGGCGCCTCATGGACATTTAACAGATATCCGATTCCATGCCCGGTCCCGCACTTATAATCCATTCCCAAATTCCACAGAGGTCCTCTGGCCAGAACATCCAGATTACTTCCCCGGCAGCCATAAAGAAATTTTGCAGCTGCCAGATTCAAGTTAGAACGGCACACTGTGGTAAAATAAAATTTTTCTTCTCTGGTCAATGTTCCCAATGCGATGGTTCTGGTAATATCTGTGCTTCCCTCCAGATAATGTCCTCCTGAGTCCACTAAGAGAAACCCTCTGGGTTCCAGCCTGGCATCAGATTCCTCTGTTGCTGAATAATGCATCATTGCGCCATTTGCACCATATGCACTGATGGTTTCAAAGCTTAAATCTACAAACAGTTCCTGACTGCGCCTGCAGTTTTCCAGATAAGACGCTGCCGTAAGCTCTGTCATTTCTTGCTTCCCGATATTAGTTTTCAGCCAATACATAAAATTTGTAAACGCTACGCCATCTTTCACATGTGCTTTGCGAATATTGGAAAGCTCTGTCTGATTTTTCACTGCCTTCATCCATTCTGTAGGATTCTTGTCCTGTATCACTGGCACTTCTTCTTTCAGACTCTGAAAAATCCTGAAATTTACAATATTTTTGTCAAGAAGAACCTTTTTTTCAACTGAAATATTTTCTACATAATCATAGACTTCCAGATACTCTCTTATTAGGATCTGATTTTCTCTGCAGTAAGCTTGCACTTCCTCGTTCAGAGCTTCTTTGTGCACAAACCAAATGCTTTCCTCCATGGTAATAACCGCAAAAGAGAGTACCACTGGCACATGCAAAATATCTCCGCTGCGGATATTAAAAAGCCAGGCTATATCACACAGTGAAGTCAGAATATGCACGTCAGCCTGCTTTTCCCGCATTTTCTCCCGGACCCTCTTCAATTTACTGTCTACGCTCTCTCCCGCATATTTTTCTTCCAGTATGAATACCTTGCTTCTAGGCAATGATGGACGATCCTGCCAAATTGCACCCACCAAATCCTGCTCAGCCGCCAGACAACACTGTTTTCTGTCAGCTATCTTTTCATATTCTTCTCCTGCGGCGGCATTCACCACCTGTCCGTCAAACCCAAGACATCCGCCTGTAACAAGATTCTGTTCCACATATTCCTTAATGGTCGGAACCCCTTCCTCCCCCATTCGGTAGAGTGTCACTGTACTGTTATCTATCTGTTGTTCCGCCTGTATAAAATATCTACCGTCCGTCCACAGCCCCGCCTGTGTCATTGTAATAACTGCTGTTCCAGCAGAACCTGTAAAACCAGTTAGATATTCTCTTGTTTTAAAATAATCCCCTACATACTCAGACTCATGAAAATCTGAAGTGGGCACAATATACATATCTATTCCACACCGTTTCATTTCTGTACGGAGTGCTGTTATTCTTTCTGCCGCTGCCACTCTTTTTACTCCTTTAATCTTTCTTTACCGCAACCACTTCAATCTCCACAAGACCACCTTTTGGCAGCTTCGCCACCTGTACGCAGGAACGCGCTGGTGTTTCTCCCTGAAAATACTGTGCATAGATTTCATTAACTTTGGCAAAATCATTGATGTCCTGCAAGAAAACGCTGGTCTTTACTACATGATCTAAATCACTGCCTGCTGCTTCCAACACAACAGCAAGATTTTTCAGGCTCTGATGAGTCTGAGCTTCTACTCCTTCCGGCAGTAATCCACTCTCCGGAATCAATCCCAGCTGTCCTGAAGTAAAAATCAGTCCGCATGCTTCCACTGCATGTACATAAGGCCCTACTGCTGCTGGTGCTTTCTCTGCATTAATTGCTTTCTTCATCATTATTATTTCCTCTTTTCATGTTATTTTTATTTTTTCACGCTAAATATTACTACATCTTGCAAGATTCTTCAATATTTTTTCAAAAAACCCTTGCATTTCTGTTTTGAATATGCTAGAATAAATACGTTCGGTTGAGCGAGCACATGCCGGCGTGTCGGAATGGCAGACGAGGCAGACTCAAAATCTGTTGTGGGCAACCACGTATGGGTTCAAGTCCCATTGCCGGCAGTATACAAAGCTGAAACTTCCCAGAAGTTTCGGCTTTTTTGTCTTATAGGATTCGGGTATCAAAAGGTGGTAAAATTTGTTTTTGCTGCTCTCCACCTCTCTGGCTCTGCTTCCCACAAACCATTCAGCCAATCAATGCCCTGTTGTATTCCTTTTTCGGAAAACTCCATATCCATACTCTTCATTTTTTCCTCTGGAGTGACATCATAGCTGTAGGGCGCCTCCCACGCCTTTATCTGCAACACTTGTTGTTCCTGCTCTTCGGACTCTGTTTTCCTTTTTACAGCTGCAAACCGGAAGCGCAGTCCCTCATAGCTTCCGGTAAACGCTGATTTTTTCAAATATGGAATAGACAAAATATCTTTACGCTCAATCATAACCGTTCCTCATTGTCTTATACTTGTTTCATATCCTTTAAGATATCAAAACAATCAAAAGTGGCGAAATAATCTTGTGGTGTTTCAGCACGGCGGATTAACTGAACAGTTCCATCTTCTTTCAATAAAATCTCTGCTGATTTTAATTTACCATTATAATTATATCCCATAGAAAATCCATGCGCCCCTGTGTCATGAATCACCAGCAGGTCTCCTTTATCAATCTTGGGCAGCATTCGGTCAATGGCAAATTTATCATTATTCTCACAGAGAGAACCTGTGATATCATATTTATGATCGCAGACATTATTATCTTTTCCCATAACTGTGATATGATGATATGCTCCATACATAGCTGGACGCATTAAATTCACCGCGCAGGCATCGCATCCAATATACTCTTTATGCGTATGTTTTTCATGAATGGCGGTAGTAACCAGGCATCCATAAGGTCCCATCATAAAACGTCCTAATTCTGCATAAATTGCCACATCCCCCATACCTGCCGGAACAAGAATCTCTTCATATACTTCACGTACACCTTCTCCGATTTTATAAATATCATTTGCTTCCTCATCCGGGCTGTATGGAATTCCAATTCCACCTGACAAATTAATAAAACGGATATCTGCTCCTGTTTCTTCTTTGAGCTTTACAGCTGTCTCAAATAAGGTCTTTGCTAAAGTTGGATAATATTCATTCGTCACTGTATTGCTAGCCAGAAATGCATGAATACCAAAATATTTTGCCCCTTTTTCTTTCAATACCTTGAATCCCTCAAAAAGCTGCTCTGTAGTAAATCCATATTTTGCGTCGTTGGGATTGTCCATAATGCTGTTGCTGATTTTAAATACTCCGCCTGGATTGTAGCGGCAGCTTATGGTTTCTGGAATTCTCCCAATGGTTTTTTCCAGAAATTCAATATGGGTAAAATCATCCAGGTTAATGATCGCATCCATTTCGTCAGCAAACTTAAACTCTTCCGCCGGCGTGGCATTCGAAGAAAACATGACATCTTCGCCTTTAAAATGCAGCGCATCCGCAAGCATCAGTTCTGTCAAGGAAGAGCAGTCACAGCCGCAGCCATACTCTTTTAAAATATTAATAAGAAATGGATTGGGCGTTGCCTTCACTGCAAAATATTCTTTGAACCCTTTATTCCAGGAAAAAGCCTCCTTTAGTGCCTGCGCATTTGCACGAATCCCTTTTTCATCATATAAATGAAAAGGTGTGGGATATTTTTTTATGATTTCCTGCAATTGTTCATTAGTTACAAATGGTTCTTTCTTCATAATAACTGTTACTCCTTTGTCTTGCAAATTTTCTATTTTTTGTTCTTTTCTTCTAATTCCAACAAACGAATTTCATTTTTCATAGAATCCTTAAACACCTGTACAAAATTTACCTGTCCTGTATACAGACAAGTACTCTCTCTCCCTTTTCCCAGTTCACCAGTAAGAACATATTTGGAATCCATAATAATCCCAATCTGGTTCTTCTTATCAGATGTCATATAAACTTTGATGCCCTTTGTCTTTTTAAAAAAAGAACTCTCTTCTGCACTTCCTAAAAATGAAGTGAGTACTACCACCTTAATTCCTTTTGACGCTAGTTCCTGTAATTCTTTCCGAAACTGACTCAGCAGCTTCAAAGACATAGAAAGATATATTCTCTTCTTCGCCTTTATCAGCATATTGCGTATTTTATCCGAAATATTCTCATCGGAGACAATTGTAATATACCCCTCGGTCTCCTTTCTTTCTTTTGGCATATGCTCTGCCAGAACATCCTGCTTTCTCATAAGATTACGGATTTTGTTTTGGCAAAATTCTTCTACTTCCACAGCCGTATATTTGCGTGAAGTTCCTTCGCTGATATATGCTGCACCTTTATCCGCCAGTCCTTCCAACGCCTTATATACATTGGAGCGGGAAATCCCAGTACATTTTGACAATTCGTATCCATTACTGGTTCCAGAACGAAATAATTCCAGATAAATCATTGCCTCCTGCCCCGTCAAGCCAAATGCTGTCAAATGTTCTACCAGTGTCTTTTCCTCCATAAACTGCGCCTCCACTAGTATTACTTTTCAGGAACACTATAATACTTTATTACAAAAATGTCAAGAAAAAAGAAAGCTGCGCACTAATTACTTAGTGCGGCAGCCCATACTTAATACGTTCTTTTTCCTAATAGCCCTTATCTCATTTTCTATATTGCCAATTAATTCTCCAATTTAAACTTCATGGTTTCTTCATTTTGCCGTACGCTCAATTCTACCAGCGACTGCGTATCATGACTGCATTCTTCAATTCCCTCTGCTACCAACTGCATACTGGCACTGGTTTCTTCTGTAGACGCTGCATTTTCTTCCACAATGCTGGCAAGATTATTTACTGAATCTGCCACCAATTGTTTCAGGGAATCCAGCACACTGGTCTGTCCGCCAATTTCTTTCGTGACACTTTCAACTCTCTTGATCTCATCATAAAGATGTCTGAATGCCTGACGCGTCTCTTCCAGTCTTGTCTGCTGTTCCTGAACATTTTTGGAAACTACCTGCATATTATCAACAGAAACCGCAACATTTCCAGTAAGCTCTTTCACAATTCCTTCAATCTCCTGGGCACTGCCTGCAGATTCTTCAGCAAGATTCCGTATCTCTTCTGCCACCACCGCAAATCCCTTGCCAGCTTCTCCGGCACGTGCCGCCTCAATGCTTGCATTCAGTGAAAGCAGATTCGTTTGTTCTGCCAATTCTTTAATAATTTCGACTGCTTTATTAATATTAGCCGCCGACTCATTATTCTTGTTCGTCTGCTCATATACTGTTCCGATCGCATTTATGGTAATCTCTGTAATCTTATACAACAAGTCAATGCTATCCGATGCCCCGGAAGAATATTCCATCATAGTGGACACAGATTCTTCCAATTTCTCTACCCCTTGTTTTTCTACCTCAATAACACTTCCAAGTTCTAAAATCTTATTATTTACTGTCTCTGTTTCAGCAGCCTGGCTTGTTGCCCCCAATGCCAGTTCTTCAATAGCAGTATTTACATTCTGTATACTGCTGCTTATACTGTCAAATTTCTCACTGAACTTTTCACTGCTGCTCTTCATGTGGCTTCCCGCTTCACTTACATTGCCAATCATACCTGCCAAAGAACGTTTAACACCATCCAGGGAACGGGCAATCTTTCCAATTTCATCCGCGCGGCTCATCAGACGTGGATCAATTTCGAAAGACAGGTCTCCCTCTGCTGTTTTATGAAGGTGGCTTTCAATCCTCTGAATGCCTTTTGTCAGCCTCTTTCCAAAAAACAGAGATACAACAAAAGCAATCAGTAAGATCACAGCAACTGCTGCTCCAAAAAATACTATCATCCGCTTAAATTCTTGATTTATGCGCAGCCTGGTAACTTCAATTTCCTCATTCATGTCATCCACATAATTTCCAGTTGCAACTACCCAGCGCCATGGTTCAAATTCCTGCCCATAAGCAATCTTTGGCGCAACAGTAACTCCGTCTGCTTTTGTAAACGAAAATTCATGAAAACCATCACCGCTTTGTGCTGAATCTATAATCCCCTGTGTAATTTTCACCCCATTCGGGTCTGTCATATCAATCCGGTTGCTTCCTTCCTGTTCTGAAAGAATCGGATGCATCACCAACACGCCATCTGCGCCGTCAATCCATATATAACCCGATGCATCATCCCTGTAGCGCATATTGCGAATCGCTTCTTTTGCCTGGTTCTGAGCTTCTTCTTCTGTCATTTCTCCGTCTGCTGCTCTGTCATAATACCCTTGCACAATAGCAATTGCCGACTGAACCTGAGATTTGATTTCTGTACGGTAATCCTGATCTTTCGTCTCATGGAACTGATCAACAGATTCTGTCATGGACTGGCGGAGAAAGAATGTTCCAAGCCCTCCCAAACACACAGCAGTAACTGCAATCAATATGAACACAACCAAAACCACCATGGTTGCAAGGCTTTTCATTCCTTTTCCTTTTTTGTCTTTCGTACTTTTATCATTTTTCATATTACCTGTCCCCTGACTTTATTTAATATTTTCTGATACCAGCAGATATTACACGCGCCGAGGTGCACATAATTTACTATATCATATACTTATTGTATAATTATCCTATATTTTGCATATTTTGTCAACATATTTATGCATTATTCACAATGCAGTACAATCTCTCCCTTTTTTAAAGTTGACAAAACATCTATCACTCGCTGGTTAGCACTGCCGCGCCAATAAAGTTGTGTATCTTTCTGCGCTGCCACAAACTCCCCGTCCACCAATACATCCACATATTTCATAATATCCAACTCTGAAACTGTCTCCCATACAAATCCCGTATACATCCATACTGTCTTTTCCGGAAATACTTTTTTTATCTCCTTTACCAGCTTCCCTACATCAGTACGGTTTCCAAAATACAGTGGATCCCCTCCGCTCAAAGTAATCCCTGATATATAATCTCTGGAAAGCTCCTGAAATATTTCCTGCTTCGCCTCTTCATCGAACAGCAGCCCTCCATTCGGATCCCAGGTAATCGGATTCTGACAATCTTTACAGCAATGAGAACAACCGGA
Organism: Lachnospiraceae bacterium; assembly: GCA_910575075.1. Lineage (GTDB taxonomy): Bacteria > Bacillota > Clostridia > Lachnospirales > Lachnospiraceae > Petralouisia. Next base: position 165,819 of record CAJTCY010000006.1, on the reverse strand, counting down.
CACCCATAAGACCACACGAAGTCCGTCACCGTTTAGCATATCATCCTTTGTAATATCATGGTATCTCATCTTATATCTCCTTACATACTCTTTCGTTCTGCAATCTCTGCCATTTTGGCATCATTCAGACGGGTATCACCTTTTACTCTGGAATAAGACAGATAACCGTTCATCCGGTCAATCTTTGTCAAATTGCGGCTGCCACACTTTGGACACTCATCCATCTCCAGTTCCTGATGCCCGCAGTCGTCACAGTATGCCAGAGACAAATTTACTCCTTCATAAAAGCCCATTTCCATGGCACGTCGTACCAAAGTTTTTACGGCTTCTTTATTATAATCAATCGGATATTTTACATATTGAATTTTGCCGCCATTGCTAAGTTCCCAGAAACGATATTCTAAATCTTGTTTCTGAATTGGCGTAATATCCTCCGTCACATGACAGTGGAACCCATTGCTGACATATTCCCGGTCAGAAACATTTTCCACAATTCCATATTTCTTGCGGAATTGCTTTACCTGCAGACCACAGAGATTTTCAGCGGGCGTTGCATAGATCGCATAAAGATTTCCATCTTTTTTCTTATACTCATTAATTTTTTCATTGATATGCTCCAGCACTTCCAGCGCGAATTGTCCATCTTCCACCAAAGACTTTCCATTATATAACCGCTGTAACTCATTGAACGCCGTAATCCCAAAAGAAGCTGTAGCTGTCTTAAGCAATGGCTTTATCTTGTCATGAATTCCAAGATGACCTCCATAAAAACCTCCTTCACAGTATGCTAGAGGATTTGTGCTCGCGCGCATCTCTCCCAAATATGCATAAGTGCGGATATGAAGCTGTCGGATCAATTCCAGATAATAATCGAGCACCTCATAAAAATCCCGGCTCTCCTGCCTGGACTTTGCAAGAATCATAGGCAGATGCAGACTAACCACTCCTATATTAAACCGTCCTACAAACACTGGGGAATCATGTTCATCTGCAGGATTCATTCCTCCTCTCTCATACCAAGGAGACAGAAATGCACGGCAGCCCATAGGGCTGATAATTTTCCCATACTGTTTATACATACTGGCAATATAACCTTTTCCAGTCAAACTCAGCCAATCAGGATACATCGTTTTTCTGGAACACTCTATTCCCGCTTCAAATACATCTTCCAATTCTCCTCCTGGACCATGGAGATTTTCGTCATATAAAAATACCAGTTTCGGAAACAGTACGGGCTTCTTACACTCTGCCTTGCCCTGTCCTTCTCTGCGGACATTCAGTATGGCAATAGACGCCATTTTTGCAAAACGACCTGTTCCTGTCCCAAAGGTCATGGTGATAAAGGGATAATCCCCCCGGCTGGAAGATACGGAATTAAATTTATACTCCCATCCCTGAACTCCTTGTTCCAGATCTCTGGAGATATCTTTCATAGTCTCTTCCTCTGCCCGTTCCTCATTTAATCCTAAATCCTGATAGCGTTTCTTATATTTGACATATGATTTCTGAGCATAAGGTTCCAGAATTTTTTCCACACTTGGTACAGTAAATCCTCCATACTGCTGACTGGCAGCGCTTAAAACAATATCTCCGATCACATCAAAGGCAACATCCAATGTTTTCGGCTCATTATACCAGAGATTTCCCATCTCGAAACCTCCACGCAAAACATTTTCCACGTCAAAAAGACAACAATTCATAGTATCACGTCTTGCCGACATATCATGTACATACAGATATCCATCCCGGCATGCCTGAATTTCCTCGGTCGTCATAAAAAATTTCTGGTACAGTTCTTTGTTAAGCTGATTAAATATCAAACTACGTTTGGTGGAAACCAATGCGCTGTCTGTATTGGAATTCTCCTTATCTCCAATATACATAATAGACTGGCTCTTCTTATAAACCTCATCCAGCATCTGCACAAAGTCCTGCTTATAATTCCGGTAATCCCGGTAACTCTTTGCCACTGTAGGATTTACTTTCTCCAAAGCACCCTCCACAATATTATGCATCTGAGCAATTTTAATCTCCTTCACACCCATGGATTCTGCTTTCTCCTCCACAAACTGGCAGATAAAATTTAATTCCTCATCTGTAAAATTGATTAATGCACGATACGCTGATTTGTTCACAGCAATTATTACTTTCTGTACATTAAATTCTTCCTTTGTTCCATCCTTTTTGACAACTTTAAAATCCTTCTCCATCTCGCATCCTCTTTTCTTATACAACTCCGACCCCTGTATTTATGGTTTCCATTTGTTCTAAGCACTATATATAGTGTTTGTGTCTTATCCTATCATGTTACATTCAGTAAGTCAATATGAAAAACGTTTGAGTTTCTGAAAAAAATATGTTATAATCACTGCAATAGCAAAGGAGGTGAACTATGACTGATTCTGCAAAACTTGATCTAATTCTTTTTGAATTACAAGGAATGAAATGCGAAATACGAGATATAAAATCTGAAATGCAAGATATGAAATCTGATATCAATAACATGAAGGCCGATATCAATAACATGAAGGCCGATATCAATAACATGAAGGCCGATATCAATAACATGAAGGCCGATATCAATAACATGAAGGCCGATATCAATAACATGAAGACCGATATCAATAACATGAAAGCTGAAATGCAGGATGTAAAGACAGACATCATAAATATGAAGGCTGAAATAAAAGACATCAACATACACATTTCTAAAATAGATACACGTCTGGACCGCATGGAAGAAACTATTCAAAATAACTACTCTTTGACAGAAAAATTTTTTGTCTCTCAAATGGAAAGCAACACTGAATTCAGAGAAAACATCCGTATTATCAATGGAAGATTAGATAAATATGACACACAGATAGCCAGAATTCCCAAACAGGCAAAGAGCTTATAAAGATATAATTTTCTAGTTTTATATTTCTTTTCGCATATTATTCAACGTTAAGGGCTGCCGCAAAGCAGATATCTGATATATCTTTTTTGCGGCAGCCCTTAACCTTTACAGAATTTCTCTACGCAGCTTCAAACTGAGAATTATAAAGGTCGGCATAAAAACCATTCTTTGCCAGCAGTTCCTGATGGCTCCCCTGTTCAATGATATCCCCATCTTTCATCACCAATATAACGTCTGCGTCTTTAATTGTAGACAAACGATGGGCTATCACAAAACTTGTTCGCCCTTTCATCAAATTATTCATCGCCTTCTGAATTCTTTCCTCTGTCCTGGTATCTACAGAAGAGGTAGCCTCATCCAAAATCAAAATCGGATTATCCGCCAGAATTGCCCTGGCTATGGTGAGAAGCTGCTTCTGTCCCTGAGATACATTACTGGCATCTTCATTTAATTCCATCTGATAACCACCTGGAAGCGTAGAAATAAAACGATGGGCATGCGCTGCTTTAGCTGCTGCAATTACTTCCTCATCTGTAGCGTCCAGCCTGCCATAACGGATATTTTCCATAATAGTTCCTTTAAACAGCCAGGTATCCTGCAGCACCATGCCAAAATTCTCCCTCAATTCGCTGCGGTGAAATTCACGCAAATCATGGCCATCTACCTGAATGCTTCCTTTCAGCACATCATAAAAACGCATTAAAAGTTTCACCATAGTAGTCTTACCCGCACCAGTAGGGCCTACTATTGCTACCGTCTGACCAGGCTCTACTTGACAATTAAAATCACTGATTATAATTTTATCCTTGTCATAACCAAACTGCACATGTTCAAACGTAACTCTGCCCTGCATATTGCTCACCTTTACCGGATGCTGCACAGACACTTCTTCCTCATCTTCGTCTAAAAATTCAAAAACACGTTCTGCCGCAGCAGCAGTGGCCTGCAACATATTTGAAACTTGCGCCACCTGAGAAATAGGCTGGGTAAACTGCCTTACATACTGAATAAATGACTGGATTTCTCCCACCTCAATCCTTCCTTGAATGGCAAGCATGGCACCCACCACAGCAACTGCCACATATCCAAGATTTCCAACGAACCCCATAATTGGCTGCATCATCCCGGACAGAAACTGGGATTTCCATGCCGATTGATAAAGAATATCGTTGGTTTCATCAAATTCACGCAGCATATCTTCTTCCTTATTAAAAGCTTTTACAATATTGTGACCGCTGTAAACCTCTTCTACCTGGCCATTAATCTTCCCTAGATATTTTTGCTGCGCGATAAAATATTTCTGGGAAAATTTCACCACAATACCGATAAAAATGCCAGAAACCGGAAGAATAACAAGAGCAATCAGAGTCATCACCGGACTTATGCTGAGCATCATCACTAAGATTCCGACCAAAGTAGCAATTGAGGTTATAAGCTGAGTCACACTCTGGTTTAATCCCTGCCCCAAAGTATCCACATCATTGGTAATACGTGACAATACCTCACCTACCGTTCGGGATTCAAAGTATTTCATCGGCATACGATTGATTTTCTGCGAAATATCCTCACGAAAACGAAAACAGATCTTCTGGGTAATTCCTGTCATGATATAGCCTTGAATAAAAGAACACAGAGCGCTGAATAGATAAATAGCCAGCAAAAATAATAAAATTTCACCGATTCTTCGAAAATCAATCTGGCCGGTACCAGATACCTTTGCCACCAACCCCTGAAAAAGCTCTGTAGTGGCATTACCGAGAATTTTAGGACCCGCAATTCCAAACACTGTTGATGCCACTGCAAATATTAATACAAAAAGAACACCCACTTTATAGCGTCCCATATACTGCAGAAGCTTTTTCAATGTACCTCTGAAATTCTTTGCCTTTTCTCCTGGCACCATCCCGCCAGGTCCATGCCCCATTCTCCGTGGCTGTTTCTGTTCACTCATCAGCACGCACCTCCTTTGTTCTTGAGCTCCTGCTCGGACAGCTGGGATCTTGCGATTTCCTGATACGTTTCACAATGTTCCATCAATTCCTCATGAGTTCCCATACCTGCAATACTTCCATCTTCCAGAACGATAATCTGATCAGCATGCAGAATAGTACTGATTCTCTGCGCCACAATGATTACCGCCGCATCCCCGGTTTTTTCCTGCAATGCTTTTCGAAGAACCACATCTGTCTTATAATCAAGCGCAGAAAAACTGTCGTCAAAAAGAAAGACTTTGGGATTTTTGGCAATCGCCCTGGCAATAGAAAGACGCTGTTTCTGCCCGCCAGATACATTAGTGCCGCCCTGAGAAATTGCACTTTCAAACTGATCTTCTTTTTCAGAAATAAATTCCTGGGCCTGAGCAATTTCCGCTGCTTCCCGCATCTGTGCATCTGTCACATTGCCTGCAAACTGTATATTAGAAGCAATCGTTCCAGAAAACAGCACACCTTTCTGCGGAACGTAACCGATCAAAGCACGAAGCCTTTTCTGGCTTATCTGCCGGATATCAATACCATCCATCGTGATTCTTCCTGCAGTCACATCATAAAATCTGGGAATCAAATTTAATACGGTAGATTTCCCGCAGCCAGTACTTCCGATAATGGCCGTAGTCTGACCTGGTTTTGCTGTAAAAGAAATATTGCTGACAGCATCCTCTTCCGCTCCCGGATAACAGAAACAAACATCCTCAAATGCCACTTCGCCTCTCCAAGTTTTCTCTTGTTTGTCTGCAGGTTCTTCCGGATCAAGGATAGTCTCTCTGGTCTGAATAACCTCTTCAATACGATTTGCAGCCACACCCGCACGGGGAAGCATTACAGAAATCATTGTCAGCATCAAAAATGCCATAACAATCTGCATGGTATAAGTAATAAATGCCATCATATCCCCCACCTGCAGATTTCCTAAATCCACTCCCTTGGAACCAAACCAAACAATCATCACAGTAATACAGTTCATAATCAGCATCATTGCAGGCATCATCATAGACATCACCCGGCTGGTAAAAAGCTGCGTCTTCATCAAATCCCGGTTGGCTCCTTCAAAACGTTTTTCCTCAAATTCTTCTCTGGAAAATGCCCGGATTACCGAAACACCTGTAAGAATTTCCCTGGAAACCAAATTCAGACGGTCTACCAATGTCTGCATTTTCTTGAATTTCGGCATTGTTACAGACATCAAAATCCCTACCAGCAGAATAATACTTCCTACAGCAACGCCGATAATCCATCCCATTCCGGTTTTTGTTCCAGATACTTTTAACACTCCTCCTATACCAATAATCGGAGCATACATGATCATACGAAGCAGCATCACCGCAACCATCTGCACCTGCTGAATATCATTGGTGCTTCTGGTAATCAGTGAAGCCGTGGAAAATTGTTCTATTTCACTGTTAGAAAAACCCACCACTTTCTTAAACACCCTGCTTCTGAGATCCATGCCAATCTTTGCAGACACACGGGAGGCAATCAACCCCGCCAAAATGGATGCCAGTGTCATAATCACAGTCATGGCAAGCATTTTCCCACCGGTACGCAGCATGTATCTGTTCTGAAAATCTTCCATCTCATAACCGAGCGCTTCATACTCTTTGCGTACCATCAGCCTTGCCTTCTGGGCAATAATGGAGTCGCTCATTTCTCCCATCTTCTCTTTCGCCTGGTCTTCTGCCTGCAGAATCTGTTCAGTTGTCATCTCTCCGCTTATAAGCAGTTTTTTTAAGGCAGCCATATCCATTCCTGCCTGTTCTGACATGGAAGACATCACCACCAGCGGCATGCCAAGCAGCCCTTCTAGTGCTTTCATTTCTTCTTTTTCATTGACAGTCAGCTTATAATTGCCATCTGTGTCTTGCTCATAAGAATCCTTAAGTATCCCGGCATCCTCTTCTGAGAGGAATATGCAAAGATTTTCCATGGTTTCTTCCGACATTTTCTCAGGAACAGCATACTCAATTCCGCTCTGCTGAATTCCAATATCCACAATATCTGACATATACTGAGGAAGTGATAAGTCACAGTACGCCTGCACAATCAAAAGCAGCAGAATCCCAAATACCGCTGTTTTGTGTTCACTCAGGTATTTAAATATCTTTCCCATTTTTTCCTCCATTCTGTGCATTTTTCCAGTTCACAGATAAAAACTTCTGCTCCCTTTCCACTTTCGATTTTGCAATCCATACTATTCCTTTTGCCAGTTTTTGTCAATGTTCCAAATCTTAAACTTTCTAAAAAAATTATAAACTTTTGTATTCAATATCTTGTATCTGCCAGCAGTTTGCGGCACCTCTTTAGAAATTCTGCTGCGCCATCCACAATTTCATCATAGCCTTCTGCGGCAGCAGTTTCGCTGCAGTATGTGATGCCTTGACATATGCTCCATATACCGACATATCTCTGCTTCTTCTGGCATCCCTGAGTGCTTTGGCCGCCACCTTAGCCGGTGCAGCCATCCCCAAAAAATTGTTTACAGTTTTGTCTGCTCCTATAATTGCACGCTGATACAATGCCGTACGCATCCATCCTGGACAGACTGCTGTCACAGTAATCCCCCTATCCCGCAATTCCACATTCAAAGCTCTGGAATAATGTCTGACAAATGTCTTGGTGGCACTGTACACATTCTGGTATGGAAGCGGCTGGAAGGATGCCTGCGAAGAAAGGTTCAAAATATGGCCGCCCCTTTTCATATATGGAACAGACAATAATGTCATCGCCACAACAGCGCTGCAGTTTACATCAATCATATTTACCGTTTGCTGTACTGACAAATTATAATAAGAACAGAACTTTGCGTATCCCGCGCTGTTGACCAGATATTTTATATTTGGCTTCCTCTGCTTTATCATATCCCCAAATTTCATGATCTGATCCAAATTCGACAAATCTACAGAATATATTTTTACCCTGGTTCCAAATCGTTTCTTCAGCCGGTTTAGTTTCACTTTATCTCTGGCAACTGCCCATATTTCTTCTATTTCTCTCTCATTCAAAAGCAATTTTACAAATTCCCTTCCAATTCCGCTGCTTGCTCCAGTTACAATGGCAATTTGTTTCATGATTTACCTCCTTACATAATAAGTTTGCATCGGCTGTTGCTTCATTTATATTAAATCATAATGTTTACACGCCAGATAAATTCCATCCCCCCATAGAGGCGCCGTTACATATTCCGCCATATCTTTGGCCTGCTGCATCCCATCTCCCATGGCAACAGAATGCGCCGTGTATTCCAGCATATCCAGATCATTGGTACTGTCTCCAAAAGAATATGTATCTTCATGAGCAATCCCAAGAAACCTGCAGATCTCTTGAATCCCTGTGGCTTTATGAAATCCCCTGGGCACAATCTCCATAAAATTCCCTCCCCGATGAATCACGGTGTAATCTGGCTCCAGAACAGATTCCAATTCCTTTTGCTTCTTTGGATCTTCCAGGTAATTCACGCAAAACTTACTGACTTCCAAATTTTCTTCATTTCCAGTAACCCGAATCATCTTATCTCCCATCTCCGCTTTCATTTCCTGCGGAAACGAGGAATCTTTCGGAAAACGTTCTTCATCCAGATACAGAAAATACCGGCCTTCTAAAATATATGCAGCTCCTAAACGGCGCAGAAAATCATTGACCCGCTGAATTTCTTGCAAAGGAATATGATGATAGAATTTTACATCTCCATGAAACTCCCCATAAGTGCCGCACCCAGCCAAAATCCCATCAAACCCCAGAGGCATTAAAGCTTCATCCGGAATAAAAACCCGCGTCCTTCCACTGCTGATAAACAAATAATGCCCTTTTTCTTTCATTTTTTTGAATGCTTCTTTTGTACTGTCAGGAATCCTCTGTTTCTCATCCCAAATTGTCCCATCGATATCAAAAAATACTGCTTTTTTCATATGTTTCCTCTCCATGATTCAAAATATTTGCTTATTTTATCATATTTTTCACTAAAAATACTATTTTTCAGATATACAAAATTAAATTCTCTCTGTATTTGAAACCCTTCCACTGGAATCTCATAAAGAATTTCTCTGCCAAGCTCCTGTTCCACCACTGCTTCATACAGAAAGCTGATGCCACAATTTTGCGCTACCAGCTTGCGGATTGCTCCCATATTGGAAACTTCAATCCGATTCTTAAACTTATCTAACGATTGGTTATGAGTTTGCAAAAATTGTTCCAAAATCCCTCTGGTACCGGAACCTTTCTCCCGGACAATCAAGCGGTTCTGAAATAATGCTTCCATAGGAATATTCCCATTTTGACAGCACTCCAGAAAAAATTTTTCGCCGCAGATTCCTATATATTTTTCTCTGGAAATCAAATGATAGGAATAAGCGCTTTTATCAAATCTTCCCTCTACCACCGCAAACTCAATCTCTCCTGCTTCCAGCATTTCCAGGAGATTTTCTGTATTCTTCACACTAATAGAGATATCTGTATCGGGATAATCTTCCAAATACCGCCCCAGCACTGTTGGAATCACAAACTCTCCCACAGTGAGCGTTGCTCCCATTACCATCTTTTCCCTTCTGTGCATACTATTATGCAGAGCCTCCTGAATATGCATTTCATCTGCACACATGGAGGCAGCAAGACGCTCCAAAATCTTTCCCTGCTCTGTCAGGCAAACCTTCTTTCCCCGCATTTCCACCAAAGGAACCTGATACAATTCCTCCAGATAGCGGATATGCTGAGTCACCGCTGGCTGCGTAATATGAAGATTCACAGATGCCCGGGTATAATTCAAAGTTCTGCATACTTCCAAAAATGTATAAATGCGACTGTCAAGCATAAAACCTCCTTCTTAATTTTAATTACATATTAAATCCTATTCTTTTCGGCTATACTGCAAAGCATCCAGGCTCTTCCCTGTTCCTGCTTCTTTGGCCGCTTCAAATAGCAGCAGGGCTCCTCTCTGCTTCGCCGGGTCCTTCCTCATGCCAAATACTGGACCCCTTTTCAAGCTAAAGCATAACATATTTTTATTATTTTATAAATAATAATAATTTCATTTTATATGAAAATTCTGGTAAAATATATGATAGAAATGGACGGGATTCATCTCTTATGATTAAATCCCTTTCAGAACGGACACCCTAAAAATTAGAGTACCGGAACATAATTCACGAAAATCTATTTATTTAAGGAGGTAACCATGACCAAGCACGCAGCAGAATTCCGTGGAGATTTAAAAGAATTCCACGAAATGACAGACAAATTTTACAAAAAAGAAATCAATGTAGCACAGTACAAGGGTTTTTCCGGACGCTTTGGCAGTTATGCCCAAAGAGGAGGAAATGCAAACATGCTCCGTCTGCGTATGACAGGTGGTGAAATCAACAAAGAAAAACTTAAATTTATCGCAGACAGTATTGAAAAATATGATATTTCTCTGGCTCATATCACCACCTGCCAAACCCTGCAGCTTCATAACTTATCCGCCGAACAGGTCTGCACCCTGATTGAAGAAGCATTTGACCATGAGATCATTACCATGGGCGGAGGCGGCGATTTCCCACGAAACGTAATGTGCCCGCCTCTCTCCGGTGTGCAGAAAGACGAATATTTCAACGTACTGCCATACGCAAAAGAAGCAGCTGACTATCTATTAGGTTTCATCAACACCGTAAAACTGCCCCGTAAATTAAAAGTCTGTTTCTCCAACAGCAAGGAAAATATCACTCATGCCACCTTCAGGGATCTCGGATTCGTAGCAAAAGAAAATGGCACTTTTGACGTATACAGCGCCGGCGGTCTTGGACGTAATCCACGAATGGGAGCATTGGTTGCCTCTGACGTAGAGCCTTGCAAAATTCTTTATTACATCAAAGCAATGGTAGAGACTTTTATCGCTCACGGTAATTATGATAACCGTGCCGCTGCACGTACCAGGTTCATGCAGGAAACGCTTGGAACTGAAGGTTATGTAAAAGCTTACCAGGAAAAACTCACCAAAATCCTTGCCGAAGAGAATCTGGACCTTAAAATTGAACTTCCTAAAACAACGAAACAGGCAAACAGCAATACATTGGACAATCCCAGGGCTATCCCGCAAAAACAGCCCGGACTTTATGCTGTTTCTTATCATCCCGTGGGCGGCAGCCCCAAGCCGGAATTTTTCCGTAAATTATACGATGCCATTCTTCCTATGGAAGATGTACTGGTCCGCCTCTCCCCAGACGAAGGAATGTATATCATCAATCTGACTTCTTCAGAAGCCGAAAAAATTCTTGCCATCACAGAGGACAGCGCAAATAATACTTTTGAATCTTCTGTCGCATGTATCGGAGCTTCCATCTGCCAGGTGGGTGCAAGAGATTCACAGAGTCTGCTTCATGCTTGTGTGGAGAGAGTACGCAAAGAAAACTTCCCAGACGGAACACTGCCCAAAATCCATATTTCCGGCTGCCCTTCCTCCTGCTCTGCACACCAGATTGCACCTTTGGGATTTAGAGGCGGCGTAAAACAGACGCCCGATGGACCCAAGCCCGCCTTTGCCGTTTTCGAACAAGGCTGTGAAACTCAGGGCAACGAAGCCTTCGGAGAAGACCTGGGCGTTATGCTGGAATCCGAAATCCCAGAATTTCTGGCAGAGCTCGGAAAAGAAATCTCAGCCAATAGCCAGACTTATGAACAATTCACTGCAGAACATCGTGATAAATTTATGCAGATTGTGCAGAAATATACTGCCTGACAACATAGATTACAAGATTTGTCCTAAGGGGTACCGTGCTTGCACGGGGGATTCCTTAGGACGATTAGGTTCCTTTTTTTATCTTATAAGGAATCGGGTGTCAAAAGGTAGTGAAATAAAATGATGCTGGCAATTTGCACAAATAGGTACAAAAAGTTGTGGATTGTCCTGACAGTTTTCACAACGTTTGTATTTATTTGTACAAATTGCCAATAAGCATTTATAATACTACCTTTTGACACCTGAATCTTATGATAAGGCAAAAAATCCAGACAGGATCTCCGCACTCGTGGTTCCTGTCTGGATTTTTCCATACTTAGTGTTAAAACTGCTAAGAAGCCTTCTCCAGCTTCCTCAGATGATTATGATAAAATGTCTCCCCATCCACCGGTCTTCCATAGTAGAATCCCTGTATATAATCAGGCTCCAGCTTCTGAAGTTTCAAAAGCTCTTCTTCTGTCTCAATCCCCTCAAAACACACTTTCATTCCAATGCTATGCGCCATAGTCACAATATGCCCAATCAAATTATAATCAAAATCATTTACTACTGCCTGAGAAGTAAATCCACGGTCCAGTTTCAGCAGATTCACCCGCAGATTCTGCAGATACGCCAAGGAAGAGTAACCTGTACCGAAATCATCCAGCGCAATTTTCACCTCATTTTCATTGAGTACATCCAACAGACGCTGCACAGAATCGTCATAGGAGATCATGCCGCTTTCCGTAAATTCAAAAAGCACTGTACTAGGTTCAATACCCAGTTCATCAATGGAACGCATAATTCCACTAACTACATCTGACTTACAGATCTGAATAAAAGACAGATTGATATTGATTCTAAATTCAGGCATTAACCTCTGCCAAACCATACTCTGGCGCATTGCGGTCTGATATACCCACTCTCCCACCGGAATAATCAGACCGCTTTCCTCCAAAATCGGAATAAAAACTCCTGGTGAGAGCATACCATATTCCCTGGAAGAAAAGCGAAGCAGCGCCTCAGCCCCCACAACCTCTTCCGTCTTTAAAGACACAATCGGCTGATAGTATACTTCAAACCCCTGAAATCCATGATTTACCGCATAACGGAGTTTCTCCTGGATTTTAATACTCTTTACATAATCCTCATAATCCTTTTCGGTATAAACATAAGAACAATTCTTGCCGTTCTTCTTTGCCATTCCCAATGCAAATTCTGAATAATTGTGCAGTCTTTCAAATTCTGTTTCTTTGTAGGTAAATCCCACCACACCTGCAGAAATTGTGTAAAAATTCTGATATCCCTGTACTTTTCTCTGTTCTTCTATCAAAATCCTGATCGTATGATAATGCTCTCTTGCCTTCTGGGTATCATCCCCCTCCATGAGAAGCACAAACTCATCCCCGTCCAATTTGTAACAGCGGTCATCCTCACCTCTCACCAGTTCCATACACTGAGCAATCATTTTTAAAACAGCATCGCCAGTATCCATGCCATACCGCTCGTTGATTTCCTTAAAATTATCCACGCCGATACGCAGAAGAACTCCGTTGTTAAAATTTCCTTCCTTCTTAAATTTCTCAAAATCAAGCAGCAGCTGCCGTTCCGCAAACAGCCCCGTTACATTGTCCGCTTTGCGTTTACTGCCAATTTCGGTAATTCTTCCCATAAGAATATTTGTCTTCTGTTTCTGCGTGCTGTCCTGAATCACCACACCTCTGCAGCTGATCCACACAATCTTACCTTGCCGGTCCACCCAGCGGTATTCCAGATTGTGTTCCTCACTCCTGCCGCTCTTTAATTTTTCCAAATCCTCTGTCAGCTCAGGCATATCCTCTGGATAAATTACTTTTTCAAGTACGGCGCCAGCATTAAAAAAATGATTGCCTGGCAAGTCAAATTTCTCCAGAATCTGTTCAGATATAATGTACTCATCCTTATCCAAATCAAACAGGAACATATAATCATCTGTACATCTTGCAAATACTTCCATTATCACTTCAAATTCTTCTCTGCCCACCAGATTGATGGATGTTGTCTTTCCCATAATACTCTCCTGGTTCTTTTCAATCAAAATAACGACTATAAATTTTACTATATTAGTATTATTGTATCACTTTCTTTTATTTTTTCAACATAATACACAATTTTTTTCCTATTTTTTTACTTTTTTAGTTGTTTTAACCATTGCTTATCTCTCGTAATAATTTTGCGTCGTCATTTTGCCCTAAATGATAAATCCAGACTGCGGCTATTTATGATGTCCTTCACTGTGGCAGTCTCCATGCTCTGACAGATTGCTGTTTTCCTGTTCGTATCCCTGATCTGATGTTTCCTGATCTGTCTGCTGGCAGTTTCCTCCATTCTGCTCATGTTCTTTCAGTATTCCGTGAATCTCTCCCATGCTCATATGCCTGCATTCCTCCACCGTCACTGTACTGTCATACTGAGATAACTGCAGATAAGCATAGTATTTTCCCACAGACAGTCCATGATCATGTGCCTGGGCAGCCGTCTTTAGATCAGTTGCAAGACTGTGCGTGTTTTGCCGGATATGCCCCTGGCAATGAGAAACCCCCGTTTCGATCTCACTTTCTCTTTCACCGTTTGCTGCTACTGTAAAAACAATCTCATCTCCCCGTACCAGATAACGTTCCATCGCCTCGCTCTCTACAACTGCGTCAATAGCTTCTATATATTTCTTTCCTCTCAGCGACAGCTCTTTGAGTATCTCTTCTCCTTCCGTATTATACGCTTTTGCAGACACGACTCTGTCAAAACGATTTAACGCCAGTTCTACCGACGGGTTGACATCAATACTCACATATGACACTGGTGTTTGAATCCACCAAAAGCTTCCAATCCCCACTGCCAGAAGCAATATTCCACAAACTGCTGCAAATGTTTTTTGAATCTTCCTATAATGAAATAGCCTGTTTCTTTTTTCTCTTTTTTGGGATAAAAGCTCTTTTGTGGTTTCTTTCAGACCGGAATCCGCTTTAATACTGTCAAATGCATTCTGTACTTTATTTTCCAATCCAGTCACCTCCCAGCTTTTCTCTCAGCATCTCCCGCCCTCTGGAAAGCAGGGAATATACAGCATTTTCCTTTTTTCCAAGAATCCTTCCTATCTCCGCCGCTGTATATCCTTCATAATAATGAAGATAAATGGCATCCTTATATTTCTCAGGAAGAGACAGGACCGCTTCTAAAACTTCTCTGTAATCTTCCAGCACCTCTGTCTCCATCTCATTCATCACTTCCAGTGACACTACATTTCTTCTAAAAAAGCTTTTCAGATAATCTTTGCAGGCATTGATTGCCACCCGAAGCAGCCATGCCTTTTCATGTTCACGGTCCCCAAATACCTCATCTGACAGCATATATTTCAGAAAAACATTTTGAAATACATCTTCTGTATCAGTTCGATTTTTCAAGTGATAAAAACAGACGCGCTGCACCATATCTGCATATCTCTCCACCGCCTGGTTAACTTCTGCTTCACTGCGCATTTATGCGCCACCTCCTCCTGGCCATATTATACACCAGAATCCGTCAGTTTTCATTCTAAAAAAAGAGGCTGTCTCATTAATTTCTTAATGTGACAGCCCCTGCGCATATTCTCCTATACATCAGTGATGCCTTCCTCCATGGTGCCCGCTTTCTGAATGATGTCTTCCATATCCTGTTCCCTGTGCCGGAGCCGAAACCGTATCACTGTTTGTGCTGCCGCCGCTGTAATTGGAAGAGTGATGGTTTCCAAGATCACAGATCCCGTCATGATTCTCATCTACAAACGGACACAAATCTGTATGGTTCTCATCCACATAGGGACATGTATCTGTATGATGTCCATCCACATAATCGCATCCATAACCCTGACCCACTGCCTCTGTGTACTGCTGAGCCACCGCTGGCTCTGCATAAATCTGGGTTGTTTCTGCATAGTCCTGTGTTACCGCAGGCTGCGTACTGCCTCCTGCTGCATTTTCGCTTTGGACAGAAAAATTGCTCGCCGGAAGTGCAATAGCTCCTATAGCAACTGTCATTCCTCCGATCATTCCAAACATGATTGATTTTGTCATTTTATTTATTTCCTCCTTATTAACTGCCATTATAACCTGTTTCACTTATAATACGATTAAAAGGAGAAAATCCTTGCAGAATTTGGAAAAAAATTATAATTTCGTATAGTTAAAAAGCTTGAGTTTCCCCATTTTTTGATTTTATAATACCAAAATATCTCCAGCACAAAGTAATGGAAACACTTTTTAAAAGTTACGCTTCCAGATTCGTATAACCCATCAGACTGAAATCCACTTCCCGGGCTGCCTCTCTGCCTTCCCGGATTGCCCATACCACCAGAGACTGGCCTCTGCGCATATCCCCTGCTGCAAAAACATTTTTCACACTGGTATGGTAATGTCCCTGTTCTGTCTGTACATTGGCGCGCTCATTTAAAGAGACATGAAACGCATCTGCAATATACTTCTCCGCACCTAGAAAACCAGCGGCAATCAAGACCAGATCTGCATCCATCTTACTTTCTGTTCCAGGAACTTCCGCCATCATCAAGCGCCCGGTTTTTTCATCCTTTTTGCTCTCCAGTTTTACAGTGGTAAGACCGCAGAGATTTCCATTTTTATCTTTCAGGAATTCCTTCACTGTGGTCTGATAAATTCTGGGGTCACTGCCAAAGACTGCAATGGCTTCCTGCTGTCCATAATCTGTCTTACAGACTTTAGGCCACTGGGGCCAGGGGTTATCCTCACTGCGCTGATCTGGCGCTTTCGGCATCATTTCAAGCTGCACTACCGAAGCAGCCCCGTGTCGGATTGCTGTTCCCACGCAGTCATTTCCTGTATCGCCTCCGCCAATTACCACCACTTTTTTGCCTTTAGCAGAAATATACTTGTTATCTTTTAATTCCGAATCCAGCAAACTCCTTGTAGTTGCCGCCAGGAAATCCACCGCAAAATAAATGTTTTTGGCATCCCTCCCAGGAACCTTGATATCCCGTGGATTTTTGGCTCCGCAGGCAAGAATCACCCTGTCATATTCTTTCAGCAGTTTGGACGCCTTTACATCCCTACCCACATTTACGCCAGTGACAAATTCCACGCCTTCTTCTTTCATTATATTAATCTTGCGCTCAATAATATGCTTTTCTAATTTCATATTGGGAATGCCATACATCAGAAGCCCTCCCAGGCGGTCATCCCTTTCATATACAGTCACCATATGTCCCCGCTTGTTGAGCTGGTCTGCCGCTGCCAGCCCTGCCGGACCAGAACCAATGACTGCCACCTTTTTCCCCGTGCGCACCTTAGGAGGTTTCGCCTTGGCATATCCCTGTTCATAAGCGAACTCAACAATGCCATATTCATTTTCCTTGACAGAAACAGCGTCACCATAATGACTGCAGGTGCAGGCTGCCTCGCAGAGAGCCGGACACACTCTTGCTGTAAATTCCGGAAAATTATTGGTCTTCTTCAAGCGGCTGTATGCCTGCTGCCAGTTTCCCGTATAAATCAGATCATTCCACTCAGGCACAAGATTGTGCAGAGGACATCCAGAAGTCATCCCCATAATGTCCATGCCTGACTGGCAGAAAGGAACGCCGCATGCCATGCAGCGGGCGCCCTGTCTGCGTTGTTCTTCCTGGCTAAGAGGCGTATGAAATTCGTTAAAATGCTTGATTCGCTCCTTTGGCGCCGCAGCTTCTGCTGTCTGTCTGTCATATTCCATAAATCCTGTTGGTTTTCCCATGACAACTTCCTCCTTAAATTCTCACTTTGTTGACTTATCCTAATACATCAAAGAACTTAATTTTCATCGTACCTAAGACATCAGGGTTCTTTACACCAAATTCGTATTGGCATAAAACGCCTCTATCTGTGCCTGTTCTGAGCTTAAGCCTTTTTCCTCCATCTGGACAATTGCCATCATCATCCGGTTATAGTCATAAGGTACAATCTTCTTGAATTTGGGCAGGTACTGGCTGAAATGATCCAGAACCTCCTTCCCTTTGCAGGAATTTGTCAATGCCACATGTTCTTTTATCATATCCTTCAATTCCATCACATCATATTTAGAGGTAATCTCCTGGGAAAATACCATTTCTTTATTGATTCTGGTGTACAGGTCACTGTCCTCGTCCAATACATAGGCAATACCGCCGCTCATGCCTGCTGCGAAGTTTTTCCCGGTTTTGCCAAGAACAACTACCCTGCCGCCAGTCATATATTCACAGCCATGGTCTCCTACACCCTCTACCACTGCATTTGCCCCGGAATTACGGACACAGAACCGTTCTCCGGCAACACCGTTGATAAACGCCTTTCCGCTGGTAGCTCCATAAAGCGCTACGTTTCCAATAATGATGTTTTCATCCTGTCGGTATTTCACTCCCGCTGGAGGATAAACTACCAGCTTGCCGCCAGACAATCCTTTTCCAAAATAGTCGTTGCTGTCACCCACCAGTTCCAGGGTCAGCCCTTTGGGGATAAAGGCCCCAAAACTCTGTCCGCCTGCTCCGGTACACTTCACCAGGAACGTGTCTTCTTCCAGACTGTTCACATAACGCCTGGTAATCTCGGAACCGAAAATTGTACCGAATGCCCGGTCCGTATTGGTAACTTCCACGTCAATGCTGCGTTTCTGCCCGCTCTCCAGAGCTGATTTTAACTGCTTCAATAAAATCTTCTCATCTTTGGTCTTTTCCAGTTCAAAATCATAAACTTGGGTGGGGTCAAAAATCACCTTCTCCTTAGGCCCTGCAAAGGGATTGTGCAAAATAGCAGACAAGTCCAGTTCCTTTTCTCTTCCTTTCAAATCTTCGCGGACTTTCAGCAGATCGCTTCGCCCTACCAGTTCATCCACAGTACGGACGCCTAATTTTGCCATATATTCCCGCAGTTCCTCGGCAATGAAACGCATAAAATTCACAACATATTCCGGTTTTCCTGCAAATCGTTTCCGCAATTCAGGATTCTGAGTTGCAATCCCCGCCGGACAGGTATCCAGATTGCAGACACGCATCATCACACAGCCCATGGTTACCAGAGGAGCCGTGGCGAAACCAAATTCCTCTGCTCCCAGCATGGCAGCAATTGCCACATCACGCCCAGTCATCAGTTTTCCGTCCGTCTCAATCCGCACCTTATTGCGCAGACCATTGAGGATCAATGTCTGATGCGTCTCAGAAAGACCCAGTTCCCATGGAAGACCTGCATTGTGGATAGAACTGCTGGGCGCTGCTCCGGTTCCTCCGTCATAACCAGAAATCAGGACAACCTGGGCTCCCGCCTTTGCCACACCGGCTGCAACGGTACCTACGCCGGCCTCTGATACCAATTTCACCGTAATTCTTGCCTGGCGGTTGGAATTTTTCAAATCATAAATCAACTGCTCCAAATCCTCTATGGAATAAATATCATGGTGCGGCGGCGGAGAAATCAAAGACACGCCCGGTGTGGACAGCCTGGTTTTTGCAATCCAGGGATATACTTTTTGTCCCGGAAGATGTCCTCCCTCTCCCGGTTTGGCTCCCTGGGCCATTTTTATCTGTATCTCTTTTGCGCTCACCAGATACTGACTGGTAACCCCAAACCTTCCAGACGCCACCTGCTTGATGGCAGAACAGCGGTTTACACCATCCCTGCCTGCCGTCAGACGCTCCGGGCTTTCTCCGCCCTCTCCGCTGTTTGATTTTCCATGAAGGCGGTTCATGGCAATCGCCAGAGTTTCATGCGCTTCCTGAGAAATAGAGCCGTAGGACATGGCTCCTGTCTTAAAACGTGTTACAATGGATTCTACACTCTCCACTTCCTCCAGAGGAATACCTTTTTTGGGATAACGAAAAGCCATCATACCTCGGATATTCGCATTTTTCTCCTGCGCATCCGCCGCTTGAGTATATTGTTTAAAGAGCTTATAATCGCCTCTTTTCGTAGATTCCTGCAAAAGATGAATGGTCACCGGATTATAGAGATGACTGTCGGCGCCGCTGCGCATCTTATGGCGTCCGCGGCTCTCTAACGTTAAATCTGTCTCCAGACCCAGAGGATCATAGGCGCTGGAATGCAGAGCGTCCACATCTTCTTCAATATCCTTTAAGGTAATGCCGCCGATACGGCTTACCGTATTGGTAAAATATTTCTCAATCACATCCGCACTGATTCCGATCGCCTCAAAAATCTTGGCTCCCTGATAAGATTGGATGGTTGAAATCCCCATTTTTGCGGCAATCTTTACAATACCGTGAAGAATTGCGTTATTGTAATCCTCCACCGCCGCATAGTAATCCTTATCCAGCATATGTTCGTCAATCAGCTGCTTAACCGTATCCTGAGCCAGATAGGGATTGATGGCACAGGCGCCGTACCCTAAAAGCGTCGCAAAATGATGAACTTCTCTGGGTTCTCCAGACTCCAGTATCATAGCCAGCGCCGTGCGCTTCTTGGTCTTAATCAGATACTGCTGCAAAGCTGACACAGCAAGGAGAGACGGTATCGGCACATGATTTTCGTCCACACTCCGGTCTGATAAAATCAGAATGTTGGCTCCATCCCGATACGCCCGGTCTGCCTCCACAAACAAACGGTCAATAGCTTTTTCCAGACTGGTATTTTTATAGTAAGTAATGGGAATCTCCACCACATGAAAGCCCTCCACTTTCATGGCCTTAATTTTCATGAGATCCGTATTTGTAAGAATCGGATTATCCACCTTTAATACCTGGCAATTCATAGGCTTTTCTTCCAGCAGATTGCCGTCCTCTCCAATATACACAGTCGTACTGGTTACCACTTCTTCCCGGATAGAGTCAATCGGCGGGTTCGTCACCTGAGCAAATTTTTGTTTAAAATAGTTAAAAAGGGGCTGATGATCTCCTGCCAGTGCAGCCAGAGGGGTATCAATTCCCATTGCCGCCGTTGCCTCCCCACCGTTTTTCGCCATGGGAAGTATGGACTCTTTTAAAGATTCATAGGTATAGCCAAAGGTTTTCTGCAGCCTCTGCCGCTCTTCGCTTTGATATTCCGGCACCCGCTGATTGGGGATTTTCAAATCTGAGAGCTTGATTAAATTCCGGTCCAGCCATTCACCATAAGGCTGCCTGCCTGCGTATTTTTCTTTTAACTCATCATCATCAATCACTCTTCCCTGAACGGTATCCACCAGAAGCATTTTCCCGGGACGCAGGCGCTCTTTCGCCACAATCTTCGTAGGCGGAATATCAAGCACTCCCACTTCCGAAGATAAAATCAGATAGTCATCTTCTGTAATATAATAACGAGAGGGACGCAGGCCGTTCCGGTCCAGGATAGCGCCTATAATATCCCCGTCGCTGAACAAGATAGATGCCGGGCCGTCCCAAGGTTCCATCATGGTGGCGTAATACTGGTAGAAATCCTTTTTCTTCTGGCTCATAATCCGGTTATTCGCCCAGGGTTCCGGAATGGTAATCATCACTGCCAGGGGCAGATCCATACCACTCATCACCAAAAATTCCAGAGTATTATCCAATCTCGCAGAATCAGAACCTTCTGCATTCACCACCGGAAGCACCTTCTGCAGCTCTCCGCGCAAATGCTCTGATTCCATGGTTTCCTCTCTGGCAAGCATTTTATCAGCATTTCCGCGAATGGTATTGATTTCTCCGTTATGCACGATAAAACGGTTAGGATGCGCGCGCTCCCAGCTTGGATTGGTATTGGTAGAAAATCTGGAATGCACGGTTGCAATTGCTGATTCATAATCCTGATCCTGCAGATCGCCAAAAAACTGACGGAGCTGCTCCACCAGAAACATTCCTTTGTATACAATAGTACGGCTGGAAAGAGAAACCACATACGTATCGTCATTGGACTGCTCAAACACCCGCCGAGCTACATACAGCCTGCGGTCAAAATCCAGCCCTCTGTTCAGATTACTGGGACGTTTTACAAATCCCTGCATGATATAAGGCATACAGTCCACGGCCTTCTTGCCTAATTTCTCAGGGGCAATAGGCACCTGCCGCCAGCCCAGAAATTCCATGCCCTCTTTCCTGACAATCACTTCAAACATTTTCTTTGCCTGATTGCGTTTCAACTCATCCTGGGAAAAGAAAAACATACCAATTCCATAATCCCGTTCTTCTCCCAAAATAATTCCAGCTTCTTTCGCTGCCTTTTGAAAAAATTTATGAGAAATCTGCAGAAGAATTCCCACGCCGTCTCCAGTCTTGCCTTCTGCATCCTTTCCAGCTCTGTGTTTTAAATTCTCAACAATTTTAAGCGCGTTTTCTACTGTTTTATGGGTCTTGATGCCTTTGATATTTACTACTGCACCAATTCCGCAGTTGTCATGTTCAAATCTGGGATCATACATTCCCATTGCTGTTCTTTTTGTCTCCTGCATCTCTTGTCCTCCCTGTTTTTACCACTTTGCCATGGTGAAGTACTGCTCTGTAAAATACTATACACCTTTTTTTCGCTCTTGTAAACCATATTTTTCTTTTAATTGACTGATAATTTGAATATAATATGTATTTCACTAAAATTATCAGTTAATTTTTTTGTTTTTTCTTTATTATTTTTTGTTTCAAAACAATTCAAGCCGTATTTCCCAAGATTTTTTTCTTATTTTATAAGCTTACAGGAGACATTTCTTTCTCTTTCTCTAAATTGTTTGAAAATTTTGCAGTTTCTCGACAACTAAATTATCCAAATTCCATATACACTTCAAAAAATGACTGAGTTTCGCAATTTCCTAAATCAGACATAGAAACTTTGAAATATCAAAAAAGGGACGTCTTGCAACGAAACGTCCCTTTTATCTATCATTATTCCATTTTCCTATAATTTCCAGATATCCTTATTATACTCTGCGATCGTTCGATCCGAGGAAAAGAATCCTGCTTTGGCCGTATTTATCAGCATCTTCTTTGCCCATGCCATTCGGTCTTCATAATCTCTGTAGCATTCTTCCCTTTTTGCTGCATAGTCTTTATAATCAAGCAGAGTCATAAACCAGTCTTTATTCAGCAGTTCCTTATAGAGACGCTCCAGATTTTCCTTCTGACCTACTTTCAGCATCTCATCACTGACAATAAAATCAACTGCTTCCTTAATATCTTCGTCTTCTTCATAATATTCTTTGGAAACATAATCTGCTTTCTCATAATGTTCAATCACTGTATCAGAACTTTCGCCGAATATATAAATATTATCCTCTCCCACCAAGTCTGCAATCTCCACATTAGCGCCGTCCATCGTTCCAAGTGTTACGGCTCCATTCAGCATGAATTTCATATTTCCTGTACCTGACGCTTCCTTACTTGCCAGAGAAATCTGCTGAGAAATATCACATGCCGGAATCAGTTTTTCCGCTTTGGTCACATTGTAATTTTCCACCATCACCACTTTCAGGTAAGGGCTTACCACTGGATCTTTATTGATGATTTCCTGAAGGCAGAGAATCAAATGGATAATATCTTTGGCAATCACATATGCAGGAGCTGCCTTCGCTCCAAAAATCACTGTAACTGGCGTGGCGGGTTTCTTGCCTTTCTTAATTTCCAGATATTTGTGAATCACATACAGGGCATTCATCTGCTGGCGTTTGTACTCATGGAGGCGTTTGATCTGTATATCGAAAATAGAATTTTCATCAATCTCAATACCCTGAGTCGTTTTCAGATATGCAGCCAGGGAACGTTTATTCTCTTTCTTGATATCCAACAGTTTTTGCAGCACCTTAGCGTCATCTGCAAAAGCAAGCAATTTCTCCAGATCATCTGCATTCTTGTGCCAGCCAGTGCCGATGATTTCATTCAAATAGCTGCTCAGCCCTTTGTTGCAATGCATCAGCCAACGCCGGAACGTAATGCCATTCGTTTTATTGTTGAATTTTTCAGGATAAATTTTATAGAAATTATTAAGCTCATTTTTCTTTAAAATTTCCGTATGCAGATATGCCACCCCGTTAACGCTGTACCCGTAATGGATATCCATATGCGCCATGTGCACACGGTTTTGTTCGTCAATAATGGCCACCGATTTATCTGCAAAATTGTCTTTTACCATGGTATCTAATTCACGTATAATCGGCATTAACTGAGGCACAGCCTTATTCAGATAATCCATAGGCCATTTTTCCAGTGCTTCTGCAAGTATCGTATGATTGGTGTATGCACAGGTCTTAGAGACAATATCAATCGCATCTTTCATGCGGATGCCCTGTTCCATCAGGAGACGGATCAGTTCTGGGATTACCATACTGGGGTGCGTATCATTAATCTGAATGGCCGCATATTCCGGCAGATCATAGAGTTTGCAGCCTTTTGCCGTACATTCCTGCAAAATCAGCCTCGCCGCATTGCTCACCATAAAGTACTGCTGATATACACGCAGCAGCCTTCCGGCATCATCCGAATCATCTGGATATAAAAACAGCGTAAGGTTCTTGCAGATATCTTCTTTATTAAAATCGATTCCATCTCTGACCAAACTTTCATCCACTGTCTCAATATC
Organism: Lachnospiraceae bacterium; assembly: GCA_910575075.1. Taxonomy (GTDB): domain Bacteria; phylum Bacillota; class Clostridia; order Lachnospirales; family Lachnospiraceae; genus Petralouisia. The sequence goes on along the minus strand of CAJTCY010000006.1, from coordinate 141,720 downwards.
AAACAAATGAAGTTTATTGGTACGGTTATCAAAGCCTGTCACATCCAAGTCGTACATTCTTGACCAAACGGTAAAACCGCCAAATTGAACAGGGTAGGAAACATCTGTTCTGGTGAGCCAGCTCTCGTTCTCGATCCAGGGATTTTTATTTTCCTTCTGTAGATGATTTTCAAAGGTCTGAAGAAACAATCCAAAATGATAATTAAGCCCGATGCCGTCTCCATTTAATCCCAATGACGCCATGGAATCCAGAAAACATGCCGCAAGACGTCCCAATCCGCCATTGCCAAGAGAAGGTTCTGGTTCCACCTGTTCGATAAGGTTAATATCTTTTCCATACTGTTTCAGCATATCTGCCACTTCATCGTAAATCCCCAGATTGATCAGGTTATTTGACAGCAATTTTCCAATCAGAAATTCTGCTGAAATATAATAAATTTTTTTCTTTCCTTTGCCGCTCTCTTTTTCCTTTGCAAGTTCTTTTACAAGCCCTAAAAGACCGTAATAAATCTCTTCATCTGTGCATGCTGCGATATTATTGCAGCATTTCTTTTCCAATAATTCTCTCACATTCACACTCATTTTTATTCTCCTTTTACTCTAAGCGTTCCCTTTTTTTGATTGCTTATTCCCACGAACTGTCCTCAGCCGTATCGCTGCAGTACACATTTTGAAGAATCCTGCACTGCTTTTGCTTTTATATTTATAGTATATTCACTTTTTCCATATTTTTCTTGCTGTATGGTAGCAACATATAGTACAATACTATCAAAATCAGAGAAAGGAAATTTTTCTTATGAATATTTCAGAATACGAAAATTGTCAGGAAAGAAACTTTCAGGGGCAGGGAAATTTTTCCTTTAACATATATTTGTGCAGCATCCCTCTGGATTTTACACTGGTACCTGCACATTGGCACAATGAGATGGAAATCATTTATATCAAGAAAGGTATGGGAACGATTACTGTGGAGCTTGAACCATATAAAGTCTCACAGGGAGACATTGTCGTTGTATTGCCAGGCCAGCTCCATACGATTCAACAATTTTCTGACTGTTCCATGGAGTACGAAAATATTATTTTTCAGCTTTCTATACTGATGGCGGCACAGAAAGACCCCTGCACAGAAGAATTTTTTCAGCCTCTGATTCGAGGCAAAATTATTTTTGCCGCTTATTATCCGGTCGGTTCTCCGCCGCATTCTGTACTGTCTGAATGCCTGGACGATATAGATGAAATCTGCAAAAACTTTTCTTCCGGTTATCAGCTTGCAGTCAAAGGAAAGCTCTTCTCCTTTTTTTACGGACTGGCATCCTTTGCAGAAACTCTTCTGCCGCCACAGAACCATGCTTCTCTGGGACGCCTTAAAAATATTCTCAAATATGTAGAAACTAATTACCACGAAAAAATATCGATCGAAGATGCCGCAGATATCTGTGGTTTCAGCAAGTCCCATTTTATGAAATTTTTCAAGGCACACATGACTGTTCCTTTTACAGAGTACTTAAATGATTACCGCCTTACTATGGCGGCGAGACTTCTCACTTCCTCTGAGGACACCATAAGCTGCATTGCCGCAGATACCGGATTTGACAACGTATCTTACTTCAACAGGTTATTCAAGGAAAAATACCAATGCACGCCGCTTAATTTCCGGCGCAGGAAGTAAAGCGCTTCCTTGTATGTTACTGTAAAACTCTATAAACTTTCTGGAACACTATATTGTAGTTAAAATTGAGGTGATAACTTTGAAAGAACTAAATATCGGACGGATTCTCGCAAAGCACCGCCATCAGCAAAATATCACACAAGATGAACTTGCCGAATACATGGGTGTCTCCAAAGCTTCTGTTTCCAAGTGGGAAACCGCCGCTACTTACCCAGACATCACACTTCTTCCCCGGCTGGCAGCCTTTTTCAATATCAGTATCGACGAACTGATGGGATATGAGCCGCAGATGTCAAAAGACGATATCCGAAAACTCTATCGGCAGCTCTCCCACGATTTTTCTGTAAAACCCTTTGAACAGGTAATGGCACGTTGTCGGGAACTCACCAAAAAATATTTTTCCTGCGCTCCTCTCCTGTTTCAAATCGGGAACCTATATGTAAACCACTGTGCGCTCGCCAAAACACCTCAGGATTCCCTTACTGTTTTAGAAGAAGCGATGGCATTATTTATCCATGTGAAAGAGGAAAGCGATAATGTATCGTTAACAGAACAGGCATTAAACATGGAAGCCTTCTGCCTGCTGAGACTGGGACGCGAGGCAGAAGTAATCGACCTGTTATCAGACTGCACATCTCTTCGGATGTCTACAGAAACCCTGTTGTCTGAAGCTTTCCAATTAACCGGAAATACCAGGAAAGCAAAACAGATTCTGCAGGCGGGAACTTATCAAGTTATATTAGAACTGCTGAATCTCCTGATCCCCTATTTGGCACTTTGTCCAGAAGAGAATGAAATCTTCGAAGAAACCTGCCGCCGCATCCTTGCTATTACAGAGATTTTCCAGCTTAAGACGCTGCATCCTTCGAGCTTATTGACTGTATATCTCTCCATTGCCCAAGAATATAGCAGACGCAGTGACAAAGAAAAATCCCTTGATATCCTTGAAAAATACGCTGAGCTGGCAGTTTCTGATATATATCCACTGCGGCTTAAGGGGGATTCTTATTTCACGCTTCTTGACGACTGGCTGGAAGAATGCCTTCCTCTGGGATGCAGCCTGCCCAGGGAAGAATCTCTTGTGCGCAGCGACATCGTAAAAGCGCTGACTGACAATCCTCTATTCACCAGCCTTTCCGGTCACGTGAGATACCAGCATATTATCCGCAGATTAGAAGGACTTTTGCACAAGTAAATATCTGAGTGCGGAAGCCCTTTTGACAGATTGAGCTTGCAAAATATAGGAACTCAAGAAGCTCTATTTTGAGTTTCCCCATTTTTAACAACAACCGATATTTTAGTACCAAAAGGTCTTGCACAAAAAGTGTCTGGAAAGCTAGCTTTCCAAAGCACTTTTCTGTGCAAAGTGTTTCCATCACTTTGTGCTGGAAACCTTTTGGTACTATAAAATCAAAAACTGCGGAAACTCAAAAGCTCTATATATTGACATATTTTTATCAAAGTTATATATTATAGATAGCAGTAAATACATATTTTATAGGAGGGTTCTACACATGAACAACTTAAAATTAGACGTAGCTGATCAGATCGCTGTCCTGACTATCAGCAGACCTGGTGCATTAAACGCTCTTAACAGTGAAACTCTGGACGAGCTCAACACTGTCCTCAGCGAAATCGAGGCAAGAGATGATGTTAAGGTTGTAATCCTGACAGGCGGACCTGACAAGAAGGACAACGCATTCAAATCTTTCGTTGCCGGCGCAGATATCGCTGAGATGGTAAATTTCTCTGCCGCAGAAGCACGCGCTTTTGGCATGAGAGCTGCCGAGCCATTCTTCAAACTCATGAACATGCGTCAGGTAACCATCGCTGCTGTTAATGGGTTTGCATTGGGCGGCGGATGTGAAATCGCTATGGCTTGTGATATCCGTATCGCTTCCGACAATGCTACCTTTGCTCAGCCTGAAACTGGTCTCGGCATCATTCCAGGATTTGGCGGAACACAGAGACTTGCCCGCCTGGTAGGTATGGGACGTGCTAAGGAACTGATCTTCACCTGCGACAACATTGACGCTGCAGAAGCTTACCGTATCGGTCTGGTAAACAAAGTAGTTGCCAAAGAAGAATTGATGGACACTGCTAAGAAAATGGCTTCTAAGATCATATCCAAAGGAAGCTACGCTGTTTCAATCGCAAAGGCTGCCATCAACAATGGCTATGACATGGATATCAAGAACGCCGTAGAAATGGAAGCAAACCTGTTCGGCATCACCTGCTCTACTCATGACAAGACCGAAGGCATGACTGCTTTCTTAGAGAGACGTGCTGCTGATCTGACAGATTTTTAATTTTATAATCCTAAAAACCGCCGTTGCAAGAACTTTAATAAAACATATGGAAGGCTCATGAAGATCATCTCACCGTGTTCAAAAGTTCTTGCAGTTAAAACGGTAAACACAATATGCACAATAATCATCATGGGAAGCTCGCTTTCCCAAACGATTGTTGTGCATATTGATTATCTGCCCGTTCAGCAAATGGAAATTGATATTATCTTTTTACCATATATATTTTTTTATCATTTTTATCTATTTCAAAATCTTCCGGAGATATTCTGATAAGTTTTGTTCCTATTGGCATATCAATATATTTAAAAATATCTGGATCTAACTGCTGCCATACATTTCCTACCCTTACCAACTCTACATTTCTAGGATCTGATGTATATTCATCATTTTCATTTCCTGCAAAAAAGGACCAGCCGCTGTCTTCTTCACGAAATGGTTCATTTCTTTCCATATACCCAACTTTCCAGCCTTCTTCAATAATTTTTTTGGAAACATATGAGTATAAATTTAAAATAATTCTCTTATTTATCATAGGATCATAATTTTTTTTATTTTCTTTAAATTCATTTATCCTTTCATCATTGACCTCAAGATCCGTATTTATGTTTTCAATATCTGCACCCCAGATATTATTATCATCTGCCTCATTCCTTAATATTACAGCCAATTCAAATATATCTGTTTCATTTACTTCTAAATGTGTATGAACTTCTTTTATCAATTTTTTCCCTTTTTCATCATAAATATATACTGCTATGCTCCCATCACGATAAAGTAATAATTTAATTGCACCTAAATTATCTTCATCATCATAAAACACCATAAATGGCGATAACTTACTGTTAACATACCAGTCAAATTCCGTTCCATCTCTTCCATTCATGTAGTATATTGCCCCATCCTTTTCTAAATCGCTGGTTTTCACATGAGGTAAATACACTTCCATGTTGCTGCTAATTGTTTCTTTAATCCTGTTTAATATACGGTTCATGCTGCCACCTCCACAAATTTTCGTTTTACCAATGCTTTCACAATTTTTCATCCCCTTTTCGCGCTGCGTTTCCACTCCAGAATTTGATTCAGCCGTTCCTTTACCTGTTTCTCCTGTCCTTGCTCCGTGGGCAGGTAATACCGTCTGTCTGTTAACATATCCGGCAGACACTGCATACTGCTTATTTTCTCTTCTGTATCATGAGCATAAATATATCCTTTTCCATAATTGAGTTCCTTCATCAGACCTGTAGGAGCATTGCGAATCTGTAAAGGAACCGGCTCTGCCGGAAATTCCCTTACATCCTTCTTACAGGTTTCACATGCCAGGTAAAGCGCGTTGGACTTTGGCGCCATTGACAGATATACTACTGCATGCGTCAAATGCACATCACACTCAGGCATTCCAAGAAAATGGCATGCCTGATAAGCAGACACCGTGATCTGCAGCGCATTTGGATCTGCCATCCCCACATCCTCACTGGCAAACCGTACCAGCCTTCTTGCAATATAGAGCGGATCTTCTCCCCCATCCAGCATCCGGCACATCCAGTACACTGCCGCATCTGGGTCACTGTTACGCATAGACTTATGTAAAGCTGAAATCAAATTATAATGCTCTTCTCCATTCTTATCATATAACAAAGACCTTCTGTTCATGCACTGTGCCAGCACTTCCTCGTCCACACACAGAACTGCCTTCTCATTCATCCTGCCGTTGAACACTGCCATTTCCAGAGTATTCAGCGCTGTTCTCGCATCTCCATTGGCGAAACGGGCAATCGCAGATAAATGAATATCTTCTATGGAAATCTGCATATTTCCAAGCCCTTTGGGGCTCTTTAACGCATGTGTCAGCAGTTCCTTCAAATCCTCTTCTTCCAATGCCTTCAAAATAAACACCTTACAGCGTGAAAGCAAAGCGGAATTTATCTCAAAAGAAGGATTCTCTGTGGTAGCTCCCACCAGAATAATACTGCCTTTTTCCACAAAAGGCAGAAATGCATCCTGCTGCGCCTTATTAAAACGGTGAATCTCGTCTGCAAACAACAGTGTACGGATTCCCATTTTCCGATTCTGTTCCGCCCGCACCATCACTTCCTTAATCTCTTTGATTCCGCTGTTGACTGCGCTGTATTCCACAAATTCTGCTTTCGTCTGCTCTGCTATAATCCTTGCCAGCGTGGTCTTTCCCACTCCTGGCGGTCCCCAGAAAATCATAGAAGATATCTGATCTTCTTCAATCAGGCGGCGCAGAATCTTGCCCTCTCCTATCAAATGCCTCTGTCCCACATAATCGTTCAAATTGTCTGGCCTTAACCGGCTTGCAAGAGGCGCAAGCTTTTCCCTGTTATCAAAGAGACTCAATTGTTCCATATTTCCTTACCCTCTCTCCGCTGCCCCTGGCAGTCAGTTTTTGCATTTTAACATTTTGACAGCTACTCTCTGCCATCATTTATTGGTACTCTCTTACAATCTGTCCGACAGCAGGAAGATAAGAACGCCCGAACAGATTCAAATGATTCAAGAGATGGTACAGATTATAGAGATTTTTACGGCGGCCGTACCCTGGCAATAGCAATCCTGTCTCCTTATAGATATCATAAAACTGTGGAGGAAAACCGCCAAAAAGCTCTGTCATGGCAATATCCGCTTCCGCGCAGCCAACATAAACTGCTGGATCAATCAGCCATACTCTGCCATCATTTCCCGTAATAACGTTTCCTGACCATAAATCCCCATGCAGCAAAGACGGATATTCTGGTTCCACAAGAATATCTTCCAAATGATCCAGCAGTCTGCCAATTCTCCTGAAATCTTCTGTTCCAAAGTAATCAGCGGCCTTTCGAAACTGCGGCTCCAGACGGCAGTCCCGGAAAAACTGTATCCAGCTCTCATGTGCTGTGTTTTTCTGCTTTCCTGAACCAATAAAATTATCACAAAAGAAACCATATGTTCCATTATTCACAAGTGCAGATGTCTCCGCCTTATGCATAGCCGCCAACTGTCTGGCAAACATGCCCCAGTAATCTGAAATCCTCTTGTTTCCTTCTATGAATTCTAACAGCAAAAAAGAGCAGTCATCCTTTGCCTCATCAACTCCGCTGCCAAGAACTTTGGGCGTACCTATCACACCTGTGTCTGCAACCGCAGCCAAACCAACTGCTTCCGCAGAAAAAAACGAAGCATTTTTTCTGGAATTCATTTTCATAAAGACACGTGTCCCATCTGTCAGTTCCAGCCCATAAGCCTGATTAATATCTCCTCCCGCGATCCTGTGGGTACTTTTAATCCTGACGCTGCTCCCAAAAAGCGAAAACAACGCATCATCCAATGATGCAAACTGTGGCTGCACAATAACTTCCATATATTTCCCTCCTGTTATGATTCTCTGAACCGCTTATTGACATCAGATTCCGGCAGCGCCTTCCTTTTCGTCTTACATATTTTCTATTATACCTTCTGGCAAATCTTATTTCAATATCTGCCTGTTAAGATTATATTACTCCGGCGGTTAAATATGGAAACTCAGAAAAGAATTGATTTTTACCGGACTTGTGATAGAATAGAATTGATAATTTTGACATGAACCTCTTGAAATAAGGAGCTCCTTATGGAATTTCAAAAAATCAGTTCTCCTTCCCTTCGGGAATTGTTTGTAGAACAACTGGAACACATGATTTTATCTGGCAAGTTGGCTGTAGGGGAAAAACTTCCGCCAGAGCGTCAGCTCGCAGAAGCTATGCAGGTCAGCCGCTCCGTGGTAAACGGAGGTATTTCAGATCTGGAAAAGAAAGGTTTTCTGGTGGTTAAACCCCGCAGCGGCACTTATGTTGCAGATTACCGCAGAAATGGCACTGCCGACACCCTTCTTGCAATTATGAACTACAATGGCGGCAGGCTCCGCTCAGAAGAAATCCGTTCTATTTTGGAGGTTCGGATTGCACTTGACACGCTTGCTGCACAGCTTTGCGCCATTCACATTACAGAGGAAGAGATTGAGATTCTGGGAAATATTATTGAACAGCTCAAACATGCTTCTTCTATCAAAGACGCCGTTGCCGCCGCCTATGAATTTCAGCATGAGTTTGCCATATTTTCCGGCAATACTTTGATTCCGCTGATTTTCTGTTCCTTCAAATCCGCAATTACATCTCTGTGGGAACGTTTCTGTGTTCTATACGGGATCCCTGCATTATATGAGAATAACCACAAGCTTTTTACCTATATCCGAAATCGGGACGCACAGGGCGCAGCTTCATGGATTCAGGAATCTGTCATGAACAGTATTGAAGGAAACCGTAAAATATATTATGAATAAAATTTCTAATTATTTTTTGTCAGTTTCTCATCCACCAGGTCATAATGACTGTCAATTGCCCGTTCACATAGTTCTCTGGAACCTTCTTTCAATGCCTTAAGCAGCGCGAGATGGGATTGCTTCAATTTCTTCTTCATATCCAAATCTGCAACTTGCAGCACACTGTCTATCCAATTGCGGTATACAGTAATGATTGCTTCTGAAATACAAATCCACAATTGATTTTCTGTTGCCTGAATCAGCAGATAATGAAACCTGCGGTCTGCTTCAATTTGTTCTTCCAAGGGCTGCAAATCCAAATCCACTGAAAGAATTTCCATAATTTTATCATACCATTTTTCGATATTTCCTTTTTCAATGACGGCATGGCATACTGCTTTTTCCATATCCCGCCGGAAGATGAGAACCTCTTCTCTCGTGACCTGTTTTAACAGAAGCATCATTTCAATCACTCCTGAAATCGTTTTTGTCATATTTCCTGTGATATAATTTCCCGATCCTTGCCGGCAGGCAATCATTCCCATATTTTCCAGTATGCGGAGTGCCTCTCTCGTGGAATTGCGTCCTATGGACAATGTCTCTGCAAGCTTCCGCTCTGTCGGAAGTTTCGAACCAACCTTAAGCTCTCCTTTCTTTACAAGTCTGCAGAGATATTCAATTGCTTTTTGGTATTCCCTTCCTTCTTCCACATCCATCCCTCCTAAAAAGTTTTATGTATTCTCGGAGTCTCACCGTGCCTGATTTTGTGAGATGATTTTTTGTCAGATGCACCCAAATTTATGAGGCGTACGTGGAATGTACGTTGATTAAATTTGGGTGCATCTGGCGGAAAATCAGCCACAAAGGCAGGTGCGGAGAGATTCCGAGAGTACATTTTTCAGCTTACACGATAAATTGAGCAAACAAACTTGCTCCAATCACAGTCAAAATCCCAGATACAACGATAGAAAGGCTGCTCATTGCACCTTCCACTTCCCCAAGCTCCATTGCCTTAGCGGTTCCAATGGCATGAGAAGAGGTACCTATGGCAATCCCTATGGCAATTGGATCATGGATTTTAAATATCCGGCATATGGTCTCAGCAAACATATTTCCCATCACTCCTGTCACGATAATCACTGCTACCGTAATAGACACATATCCTCCCAGCTCTTCTGAAACTCCCATGCCGATCGCAGTCGTGATTGACTTTGGCAGCAAGGTCACATACGACGCATGGTCAAGCTCAAATAAAAACGCCAGCAGAAGTATACTGGCAAGACTTGTCAATACTCCGGAAAAAATGCCAATCAGTACGGCTTTATAATTTTTCTTCAGCAGTTCCATCTGCTCGTACAGCGGAACAGCAAGGCAGATGGTGGCTGGCGTCAGCAGAAAACTAATGGACTTCGCCCCTTCCTGATATACGCTGCAGTCAATATTTGATACTGTTAAAAACAATATCACGATTACAACTGCTATCAGTAAGGGATTGAATACAGCCAGCTTCCACTTTTTTTTCAGCATGACACCAATTCCGTAAGATAAAATACTTAAAAATACCCCAAAAAATACAGACGTTTCAAAAAACTCACTCATGCTTGTCCCTCCTCATGCCAAATCTAATGCCAAGTTGAACCACCCTTCCTGACACAATCATAACCACACAAGTGGTAATTACAGTAATAACAGCATAAGGAACCAGATCTGACTTTATGGTCTGCCAGGAATCCATCAGCCCAACTGCCGCGGGAACAAACATAATCGGCATAATCTCTATCAGAAAGTCACTGGTTTCTTTCACAGAAGCCACTGATACAAGCCCGGTTTCCAGGCATAAAAATAATATGATTATTCCGTATATGCTTGCCGGAATTGGAAATGGCAATAAGACATACAATATTTCTCCAATAAATGAAATCAATAATATAATTCCAAACTGCCTCAAAAATCTCAAAAAAATCTCCTCCTTTAAATTGGTACTACCAATTTAATATAGCACGCATTCTCCAAAACGTCAATAACAAAGTGTACAAGCACGTTTCCATTCTCTAACTTTTTCCTCCATCATCGGCTTGGCTGCTTTGATTCACCGATTGTATATTGCGCAGCAATAAAATACATTCTGTATCCGTGCGCATATTGTTTTTTATTCTATAGGAAGACACTTTCACGTTTTAGCTTGACAAGGACTTTCCTATAGATTAAAAAAACAGGAGATCAGCATGCGCTAATCTCCTTGATCCGAAATTCATTTCCCTGCTGCAGATACGTGTGCGGGCTCTTGCAGCGAGGGCATATTTTTCCGTGTTCTATGGTTCCATAGAGGTTTTGACAATCTTCACAGTAAGTCACGGCAGGAATTGTTTCAATTATCAAATCTGCTTCTCTCAACAGCTTCTCCTGCTTTTTTACTGCCCAGTTCCAGCAGTTTTCCAGATAAGAGTCTATCACCCCGGACACTTCTCCCAGTTCCAGCGTCACAGATTCCACTTGCGTTAAGTCATTTTCCCGTGCCACCTCTTCCACCATTTTTATTACATGAAACACTACTCCAAGTTCGTGCAAAGCAATCAACCTTTCCTATTATATTGAACGTCCTTACTTTTTATTTCCATGACGTTCGGAACGGAACTTAATTTTAATTGCCTGCTTTGCTCCATAAGGAAGAATATATTTCAGCTTATCTTCACTCTTTCTCATGGTGCTGCATTCCGGATGTTCCCGGTACAGATGGATGGCATCAAATTCACACTTTGTAGTACAGACACCGCAGCCAATACAACGGTTTTCATCTACCACAGAAGCTCCGCAGCTAAGGCATCTTGCCGTTTCTTTTTTCACCTGATCTTCTGTAAAAGTCTTTGATACATCCCGGAAAGACCTTTTTCGGTCATGATTTTCTTCTTTCCCCGGAACTTGACGGCTGGAATTATCATACTGCTCCACATGGATATCATTTTTATCCAGCTCCACAAACTGACGGCGGTTGCGCCCAATCGTCATGCTGGTATGAGGCTGTACAAACCGATGAATGGAAACTGCTCCTTCCTTTCCTGCCGCAATAGCATCAATAGCAAATTTCGGCCCCGTATAAACATCGCCGCCCACAAAAATATCCGCTTCTGCCGTTTGATAGGTCAAGGGGTCTGCCACCGCCGCTTCTCCCCGGCCCAATTTTACTTTGGAACCTTTCAGCAGATCTTTCCAGAGTATGCTCTGACCAATGCTGAGAAACAGATTTTCACATTCTGCAGTAACAGTATCATTCTCATCATACTGAGGATGGAATGCTCCATCTGCATCATAAACAGAGACACACTTCTGAAAGACCACGCCGTTCACCCTGCCGTTTTCTGTAAGAATCTCTTTCAGGCCCCAGCCGCATTCAATGACAATTCCTTCTTCTTCTGCCTCCCTGATTTCCTCTGCGGATGCCGGCATAGTTTCCCTGTTTTCCAGACAATACATAGATACATGCTCAGAACCGCACCTGCCGCTGGTACGCGCCACATCAACCGCCACATTTCCTCCCCCAATTACAATCGTTCTGCCTGTTAACTGATAAGTTTCGTCCTCACCCACTGCCCGCAGAAAATCTACAGCAGTCATAACTCCTTGTGCTTCTTCTCCCGGAATGCCCGCAGTTCTTCCTCCCTGGCAACCAATGGCAAGGTAAAATGCCTGATATCCCTGTGCCCGCAGTTCTTCCAGGGTAACGTCCTTTCCTACCTCAACGCCGGTTTTAATCTCCACGCCCATTTCTTTGATAATGTCAATTTCTGCCTGCACTACGTCCTTCTCCAACTTAAAGGAAGGAATTCCATAAACCAGCATGCCGCCAGCTTTCTGATTTTTTTCGAACACAGTAGGATGATACCCTTTTTCTGCCAGATAGAAGGCACAGGAAAGTCCTGCCGGACCTCCGCCGATAATGGCTATTTTTTCTGTAAATTCGCCTTTGAGGGAGGGAACTACCTTCTTCGGCACATATCTGGTCTCTGCTTTTAAGTCCTGTTCCGCAAGGAAACGTTTCACTTCATCAATGGCAACAGCTTCATCAATAGAACCTCTGGTACATGCATCCTCACATCTGCGGTTGCAGACATGGCCGCAGACTGCCGGAAATGGATTCTCTTTCTTAATCAACGCAAGGGCATCCTGATATCTGCCCTGAGCTGCCATTTTCAGATAACCCTGTACGGCAATATGCGCCGGGCACGCAGTCTTGCAGGGCGCTGTTCCTGTATCATAACAGTTGATACGGTTCTTATCCCGATAATCCTCTGTCCACATATGGGGACCCCATTTTACCTGAGAGGGAAGCGGATGTTTGGGATAATCCACCTCACTGCCATCCTTTCTGCACAGCTTCTGCCCCAGTTTTACTGCTCCTGCCGGACAGTATTCCACGCAGCGGCCGCATGCCACACAATTTTCTGTCTTTACATGTGCTACATAAGCTGACCGTGACATATTGGGCGTATTGAACAGCTGAGACGTTCTCAGTGCATAGCAGACGTTTACATTGCAGTTGCAGATTGCAAAAATCTTATCTTCACCGTCAATATTGGTAATCTGATGGACAAAACCGTTTTCTTCTGCAACTTTCATAATCTCCAGAGCTTCCTCCCTGGTAATATAATGGCCGCCTTTATTAGTTTCTACCACATAGTCTGCCATATCCCCCACTGCAATACACCAGCCTTCCGGATCATCTCCGCAGCCCTCATCAAATGTTTTGCGGGAACGTCGGCAGGAACAGGGGCTTGCCGCATATTTTCCCTCATATTTATCCAGCCAGTGAGAAATATGCTCCACCGAAACGGAATGATTCTCCATCTCAATTGCTTTCTCCACCGGAATTACATGCATGCCGATCCCGGCTCCTCCCGGCGGCACCATAGGCGTCACTTTCTCCAGCGGAAGACGGCTCATACGCTCAAAGAACCGCCCCATCTCTGGATGCTCATTCAGGAGATCTTCATTCATATTGGCGAACTCTGCGCTTCCCGGAACAAACATAGGCAATACATACTGTTTTTCACGCTGTGGGTTCTCCCAGTTATATTCAATCAGCCCGTTGACTGACATTTTCTGAAGTATCTCTTCCAGATATGCTTTGTCCCTGCCCGTAAGCCGTATCATGTCTTCCATGGTACGTGGCTTGCGTTTTCCCATTTTCATAGCTATCTCTGCCATTTCGTCCGTACAGATGGCACATAGCCCGATATATTCGGGAGAATCTTTGGTTATTTTCTCCAACCCCAATACAATAGGAATTCTGTCCGTAATCATTTTTGCCAGCTTCGCAACCGGCTCACGGAAAGGTTCGTCCGGGTGCGGATTAGGAAATAATGGATCTGCCATAGCCTCTCTCCTCTCTTTGTGTTTTTATTTTAGGCAATTGCGAAACTATCAAATTCTCAAAACTATTGAGTTTCGCAATTACCTATGTTTTTATTTACCTTCTGCCCTTGCCATTGCATCCTGGAAATCTTTCTGGTCTGTAAAAATCTCGTGCGTATACGGATTCTTCTTCTGCTCTCTTGCCCGTTTGATAATCGCTGCCATACAGACCACATTAGCAATCAATGCCAGTGCAGAAATTACACCCTGCATGGTTGGGTCCGCCGCCGTTGGACGCATCGCCGCATCCATCACGCCGTCTTTGTACAGAGTGGGAAGAACCGCAAATTTTCCTTCATCCTGAAATAGGGGAAATACCTGTGCAAACATGCACCACAATGCCAGCGTATTTGCACGGTTCTGAATCCAGCCGCCCTTGTTCCACAGCATTGCCGCAAAGGTAGGAGCCAGAAGCAGCGCTACGCCGCAGTACCAGGTATGTGTCGGCAGATTGTTATATGTATAGGCAAAATTCCAGATATCATAGGCGATAATAAAACACCATGTCATATCCGGCCACAGCATGTCACGCTTATCCTTTGAGGAATAAATCCCCCACCAGCCCGTCATGCAGAAAATATTCAGGATGCCTGCAATGCCGTTTACCCAGTTCCACCAGCCGCCATACAGCCACACGTTTTCTGAAGACAGCCACCAGCGGTCCCCCTGTTCTGCCAATGCCATAAATCCACGGATTCCAGACTCAAAATCACTTCCCACAGCGATTAAAATATTGATTGCTACGATCGCAAAAGGAAATACCTTAAACCACTGAGTCTTTCCAATGCTCCACTTGTATTTCAGCATCATAAAGCCAATACAGCCAATGGTTGCCGCATACAATTTGGCATAATGGAACCAGCTGTTCATATGCAGATAGGTATCATTTTCCAGCGCCCACTGAGCGCCCGACGCCGCGCCAATCTGAATCGCTATAAAATATACTGTCAGCGCCGCCGGAAGAATCAGAAAACAGCAGATACCTCCAATTTTTGAACGACGTGCAATCTCGTTCATTAAGATAAGACTTACAAATACCAGCAGCCAGCCAAAAAGCTGCCAGCCTGCACCATCTCCATACACTTGAAACATCATAACTTTTCCCTCTTTCCTTTTAAATTTATTTTGTCCACGCTGCTGCTTCTTCACGCAGCCATTGTGTCCACTCCATAAAACCCTCTCCGGTTCTGGCAGAGATGGGAATTATTTTTGCTTTGGGATTTCTCATCTGAATATACTCTTTGCATTTCTCCATATCAAAATCAAAATAGGGAAGCACATCTATTTTGTTGATCAGCACCACATCACAGACCGAGAACATCAAGGGGTATTTCAGAGGTTTATCATCTCCCTCCGGCACAGAGAGAATCATAGCGTTCCTGCAGGCCCCGGTATCAAATTCTGCCGGGCAGACAAGATTTCCCACATTCTCCAGAACTACCAAATCCAAATCCTCGGCGCCAAATTCCAGGATTCCCTGCCTGGTCATTGCAGCATCCAGATGGCACATGCCTCCCGTGTGAAGCTGAATCGACCTTGCACCCGCTTCTGCGATCGCCTGCGCATCCACATCTGAATCAATATCTGCTTCCATAATTCCAATCTTCAACTCATCACCAAGCATGGAAATAACTCTTTTTAACATTGTAGTCTTTCCTGCCCCTGGAGATGACATAAGATTTAGCAGAAAGGTCCCCTGTGCTTTTAATTCCTCTCTGAGCTTTGCCGCATCTGCATCATTATCTTCCAAAATACTGCGCTTTACCTCAATTACTTTGAATTCCTTCATTCTGCCTTCTCTCCTATTGGTTATACCAGTTACTTTTAGTCTTATTTTCATTATACTTTCTAATCAGAATATTGTCAATTACTGCTTTTTCTTATTCTGGTACAACCAGTTCCAAAAGCAGCTTTGCCTTGCAGAAAATACATGCTGCTGTTATGATATTAGTGAAAAGCAAATGATTACGGAGGGAAACTATTATGGATAAAATAATCGGGTTTATCGGCGGCGGAAATATGGCCAGTGCCATCATCGGCGGAATATTGCAATCCGGGCTCGCCGCAAAAGAACAGATCATTGCCACTGCAAAGACAGAACACACGCTCACTTCCCTGAGAGAACGTTTTGGAATCACTGCGATTGCAGATAACCAACAGGCTGCCAGCCAGTCAGACATACTCTTTCTCGCTGTCAAACCTTACCTGTTTTCAGAAATCATTTCTCAGGTCAAAGACTGTATTCGTCCAGAGACATTGATTATTTCCATCGCTGCCGGGCAGACTATGGAAAAGATTGAAACCTTATTTGGAAAGGATGTCAAACTGGTACGCGCCATGCCTAACACGCCGGCACTGGTAGGAGAAGCTATGAGCGCTCTCTGCACCAATCAAAATATTACAGAAACAGAACTTGCAGATGCCATGGCTATTTTTAACAGTTTCGGTAAATGCGAAACTGTTCCGGAAACCATGATGGATACCGTGATCGGTGTTTCCGGCTCTTCGCCCGCTTATGTCTATTTGTTTATAGAGGCTATGGCTGATGCCGCTGTCGCTGACGGCATGCCGCGGGCACAGGCATATAAGTTTGCCGCCCAATCTGTACTTGGAGCTGCAAAGATGGTACTGGAAACGGGAACGCATCCCGGCGCCCTGAAAGATGCTGTCTGTTCTCCTGGAGGAACTACCATAGAAGCTGTTGCTGTATTAGAGCAACAGGGACTGCGAAGCGCCGTAATTTCTGCGCAGCGCGCCTGTGTTCAGAAATCGAAGGACATGACATAATGCCATAGAAGCCAAAAGGGCTGGGGTACTAATAAACGAGTGAATTTATTAGTGCTCCAGCCCTGCTATAAGATAACCTGCGATGCCCTTTCATGCACCAGCCCCTTATAGCTGATGCCTTAATTCCGATGAACGATACTGGTAAACCTATTTACCTTTCTTCCTCTCTTTCCAGACAGACGCCAGAATATCCTTCAATACAAGAAAAGAATCCAGTTCACTATATCCATATTCTCTTTCCAAATCGCTTAACAGCTTCTCCAGTTTTTCCACATAACAGACTGTGTCTACCTCCTCCCGATACCGGGCAAGGACCGGGTATTTTTTGCTCCATGCCTTTGTCCAGTCAATCTTATACGCTGCTTCCTCACTCGTACTGTCAATGGCTTCCTGTATCTCTTTAATATCAATATCATATTCTACCAGCTCATCCAGCGATAATCCATACAGAACTGCAAGCCTTTTTGACTGGCAAATATCCGGCAAAGTCTCATCTGTCTCCCATTTTGAAACAGTCTGTCTGCTGATTCCCAGTTTTTCAGCAACTTCTTCCTGGGACAGTCCGTTTTTCTTCCTTGCGTGAAATAAATGATTTCCTAAACTCATAGCGTTACCTCCTGAATATGATATACTAATTATAGTATTTTCACAACCAGAACACTACCAACGCAGCCGTACATTTCTGCCCGTTTACTTAACATGAATCCTTTCATCAACCGGAAACGTACAGCGCTTGCATCTTTCCTCTTCTTGAGTGCAGCCGACCCGTCACTGCTTTTTCAGTGATTCTTCCTGCAGCCGGTCAAATTCTGCCATACACTCATCTACCGTAGAACCGCTCAGCAGTTTTCTCACAATCAGACAGGTATTGCCCCATTGCTCCACATCCATCCCAGCATTGGAGGCCAGGACGTAAACATTCTCTTCAATCTTATCATTCAAAGGCTTTAAAGCCGGAATACAGTCCACCTTAACATTTTTTGAAGACGAAATGACCTTATTCGTCTGAGTATATACCTCCAGCGCCTCATCAGAAGTTATAAACTCCAGCAAATCCTTTGAATCCTGTAAATGCTCTGCGTCAGCGCCAACCCCCAATCCCGTAATAGGAACCACCGGCATCTGTCCCCGGCTGCTGGGAAATCCAATAACCTGAAGGTTAAAATCAGGTTTTCCATAAGCCGTTTCCGTATTTGCCGCTCCCCAATACGCCATAACTATCGGGGTCTTCTGTGCCAGAAAATCAGGTCCTTCCCCTTCAATGGCCTCGCTGACATAAGCCTTTTTGGCATCCACATACCCTTTGTCTATCAATTGCTGAAGAAATTCAAACCCAGGGCGCATATAATCACTGTATTTACTTTCTCCGCTGTTAAGCCTGGCAATTTCAGCCTCTGTATCTCCTCCATTATACAAATCTGCATACGCCTGAGCAAATACAAAAGTTTCCAGCCACCAGCGGTTCGCGCCAATCGGCGTCTCAATGCCATTTTCTTTGAATACTTTACAGCACTCCAAAAATTCCTCGGGCGTTTCTGGCAATTTCAGTTTATACATATCAAACATATCTTTATTGACAAACAGACCATACGCAGCAACTTCCTGAGGAATTGCCACTAATTTTCCATCTACGGTATTTGCTGTCTTCACTATCTTCCGCAGATTTTGCACACAAGCGAGATCTGATAAATCTGCAAGCCTTCCTTCTTTCCCCAGAATCTGAATGCTGTCTGGATTCAGCAGATACAAATCATCCATATTATTATTTACCCGTTCCAGTATCACGTCATCATATGTTTTATCCAGATGATTTTCCGCCGTATATGTCCGGTACGCCACTTCCACTCCCAGTTTTTCTTCTGCCATAAGCACTGTCTGGTCAAATGCACTTCTTGCTACGTTTTCAGCATCTGGATCCGTCTTTTCCATTGGACTGAACAAATTCACAACCCGCCCTTTTTCTTCTTCTGATTTCAACAGATTTTTCCCCATATTGGGACTGTTTCCACATGCTGCCAACATAACTGCCGCTATTCCTGCCAGACAGGCTGCGGCCATTTTTTTGAGACTGTTTGCTTGTATTTGTATCATTCTTATTCCTTTCTCTGAACACAATTGCCTATGGTTTTCTTTAACAACTCTATGTCAATAGGTTTTGCCATGTGCACATCCATGCCTGCCGCCAGCGCTTCTTTTTCATCTTCGGCAAATGCATTCGCCGTCATCGCTATGATTGGTATTTTTCCTGCGTCACTGCGCTTTAATGACCGAATCGCCTTTGTGGCGTCATAGCCGTTCATCACCGGCATTTGGACATCCATTAAAATTGCGTCAAACTCTCCTTCCTCAGACCGTTCAAAACGTTCCACTGCTATTTTTCCATTTTCTGCAACCTCACAGTCTGCTCCTTCCATTTCCAGGATTTGCGTTAAAATTTCTGCATTAATCTCATTATCCTCAGCCGCCAGAAAATGCAGGCCTTCCAGACTGCTGCAGATTTCTTTTTCAATTACTGTCTTTTCCTCTTTACTGTCCTGCAGTTCTGAAATTTTTTCCTTTAATGCAGATACAAAGAATGGTTTTGTAAGAATTGCCGTATACTCCAGCTCAGAAGCCTCTTCTATGCCCTCTTCCTCATAGGATGCCAAAAAGAAAATGGGCATTTTATCAGACATAATTTTCCTTATCTTTTTTGCTGCCGCAATGCCTCCCTGTTCCGCTATATTCCAATCCATAATAATGAGATTATAGATTTCCCTGCCATGTTCTTTTAATATTTTTTCTGCTTCTTCCAGACTCAAAACCATTTCTGTAAGAATCTCTGTGTCTTTCATAAGCATCTGGATATTTTCACATGTTTCTTTCTCTTCCTCTATCACAAGAATCCGTGAAATTCCATGCTCTTTCCAAAAACGCTTATCTGTCTGTCCTTCCGGTACGCGCAGCTCCAGTTCAACCTTAAAAATACTTCCTTTGTCCACTTCACTAGAAACATCTATGGTTCCGCCCATAAGCTCTACGATATTTTTCGTAATCGCCATACCGAGCCCGGTACCCTGCACTTTATTGGTTGTACTGTTCTCTGCCCTGGTAAATGCATCAAAAATAGTCTCCAAATATTCTGGCGTCATTCCATAACCATCGTCTTCTACTTCAATCCGAATATGTTCATACTGGCTGGAACGCTGTTTCAGTCCTACCATACGGAACCAGATATTGCCCCCCTCCTGCGTATATTTTACTGCATTTGAGAGCAGATTGATCAGTATCTGGTTGATTCTGGTCTCATCCCCCAGCAGGTATTCATGTTTAATTCCCGTCACTTCCACATGAAAATCCTGGTTTCTGCCGTCTGCCATAGGACGGATAATGGCGTCCACGGAAGATACCAAATCATTTAACGTAAATTCCTCTACGTTCAGGACAACTTTTCCGCTTTCAATCTTAGACACGTCCAGGACATCATTGATAAGGCTCAAAAGATGCTGTCCGGACGCCGTAATTTTCTTGGTATATTCCCTGACCTTAACCGGATTTTCCGCATCCATGGCAAGCAGCGCGGTAAAGCCCAGAACCGCGTTCATCGGCGTGCGAATATCATGTGACATATTGGAAAGAAACATCGTCTTTGAGTTACTGGCAAGCTGCGCTGCCTGTAATGCTTCTGCAAGCTGCTTGTTGTGCAGCTCTCTTTCCTTTTCCCGTTCCTTCCGGATTTTGATCTGCTGCCTCTGATTAAAATAATAGATCAGACAGCACAGGAAAAAGGCTACCAGCATCACAGTCACGACAATAAGAATATTTTGGTTTACGCTTTTTCCCTCCTTAAGAATCGCGTCTATCGGTACATACCCAATCAAATAGATAGTACCGCCATTCACCGCCCACATATAATTCAGGGATTCCTGTTTACGGATATCATGATAAAATAAGATATCTTCTCCAATTTTCATGCATTTATCAACTTCTCTCCGCAGCTCGGCGTCATCAATATCATTGGCGTGATAAAAATCTTTCAGGTTTAAATGTCCGGCGCTCCGCTGTCCCATTCCTTTGGGCTTAAGAACAAGCTTCTCACTTATGGTATCCATAATATAAAGCGTTGCCTGTTTATTATAAAAACCGTCTGGCAGGGACTGGTCAAGATAGTCGTAAATATATTCAATATACAGCGTCGCTATCTCAGTTCCATCTCTTATCACAGGGCACTTCATGGTATACGCCCAGGTTCCCATATAATTGACATAAGACTGGGAAACCGGAAGCCCGTCAACTGTCCCGCCTGCTGAAAAATCCAGTTCTTTTTCAGAAAATACCTCTCCTGTATTCGAAATTCCTTCCGTCTTTCCTTTTAAAATCAGAGATATTTTCACCATTGTCTGATTCTTCTCATAATCAAGAATATATTCTTCCGGATTTTCCGCCACCGCAACTTTCTGGGCTACCAGCTTCTGAAAATCCGCCTCATTTTTTAAAATAGCCTCTATGGTGCATTTTATCAAATCCAGGCTTTCACTAAGATTTTGAATTGCAGACTCAGACATCTCTATCTCTATTTTCCTAGATACAGCAAATACGGCAGTTCCCAACATACAAAAAACTAATATAATAGAAACAAGCAGAGGAATCCCTCTGTCCTTTCTGCTTCTATTTTGCTTTCTTTTCATTTCCGCTCTCCATTCCTGTGGTACTCGAATCTTTTCCCTAAAATCCAAACCTTCCATCCCTATCGGTGCCCTTCAAACTAAAAACATATTTATTAGTTAAACTGAGATCCTATACACTCAGCTATGCTTTTTAATTTTATGTGGTGTGATATATCACAATCATTTTTATAAATTTCTTTAATCATAGCACAAAGCGTCTTTTTTATCAAATCTCATCTCTCTTCCAAAAGCACAAAGCAATTCCAGCCAGAAAAAAATGATTCCTCACTGATCTGGCGCAGTTCTTCCCGAAGATCAGCATGGTCTTTATATCAATTCTTTTTTCCTTTTCCTTTCAAACTTTGTTGCTTTTTGTCATTGCTATCTAAGTAGTTTACAACTATAATAACATTATCTGAATGATTTCGTTTTATTTTTTCAAAAAAATTAATTGTAGAAAGGATTTATTGAACTATGTGGGCTTACGAAAGTGTTTTTTATCAAATCTATCCTCTGGGATTCTGCGGCGCTCCCTTTGAAAACGACGGAATTCCTGCAAAACGTATCACCAAAGTGAAGGATTGGATTCCTCATCTGGAAAAGCTGGGCGTTAACGCTGTCTATTTTTCTCCCCTCTTTGAATCAGACACTCATGGTTACAATGCCAGAGATTACCGGAAAATTGACACGCGTCTGGGAGATAACGATGATTTCAAGGAAATCTGCGGCGCACTGCACGAAGCAGGTATTCGTGTGGTATTAGACGGTGTGTTCAACCACGCTGGCAGAGGATTCTTTGCATTTCAGGATGTATTGCAAAACCGGGAACAGTCCCGTTACCGTGACTGGTTCCATATTGATTTCCATGGAAATTCTGGTTACAATGACGGACTCTGGTATGAAGGATGGGAGGGCAATTATGACCTGGTGAAATTAAACCTGCGCAATGAAGAAGTCATTCAATATCTCTTAGAAAGCGTTTCTTTCTGGGTAAATGAGTGGGATATTGACGGCCTGAGACTGGATGTCGCCTACTGTCTGGACCACGATTTTGTGCGGCGGCTGCGCAGTCACTGTGACAGCCTGAAAAAAGATTTTTTCTTGGTAGGAGAAATGCTGCACGGCGACTATAACCAGTTAATGAACGACAGTATGCTGCACTCTGCTACTAATTATGAATGTTATAAGGGTCTGCATTCCAGCTTTAATTCCATGAATATGTTTGAGATTATCCATTCGCTGCTGCGGCAGTTCGGCCCGGAAAACTGGACCTTGTACCGTGGAAAACATTTGCTGAGCTTCGTGGATAACCATGATGTTTCCAGAATTGCTTCTATTCTCGGCACTCCTGAACATCTTCCTCTGATTTATGCTCTTTGCTTTGGAATGCCTGGCATCCCCTGTGTATACTATGGCAGTGAATGGGGGGTAAAAGGTGACAAATCTAACGGAGATCCTTCCCTGCGCCCCAGCTTTGAAGCTCCAGATTGGACAGAATTAACCGAGTGGATTTCCAGGCTCACCGCTGCAAAGAAATCTTCTGAAGCTTTAAATTATGGTACTTTCCGTTCTGTAGTACTGACCAATAAACAGTGTATTTTCGAGCGGAAAAGTGAAAATGAGCGGGTTTTGGTTGCCATCAATGCTGACAGTGAACCATACACTGCGCATTTTGATGCCGGGTGCGGCATGGCAGTTGACCTGATCACAGGAAAAGACCATGATTTCGGCGGAGGAAGCGAACTTCCCGCCTACAGCGCTTATTTCTGGAAATGTGAGAAATAAGTGGCAAAAGCAGTATCTGCTGATCCTGCAATTTAATAAGTCCCTGAACACAGCTATCATTTTTGGACGCCCGCCGCAAGCGAGTTTTTTCGCTTGCGGCGGGCAAAAACGTCTGACAAAATTCCTTTCGTGTGCATAATTGTTATTTTTCTTTCCTATGAAAGAAAAATAAGCCCGAAATCTCTCATTTAATCGAGATTACAGGGCTTTTAGCACTCTCATAGCAAATCCAAATTCTAATAAAATTTCTTTTTTACCGTAAATCAGTTCTTCTCTTCTTCTTGTTTCTTTTGTCTTCTCTCCGTAATCCTTCCTAAATAGTTAAACCAATTCTGAGGCAGAGCCAGACCAAAAATTATTCCCAGCACAATTGCTCCTGCGATCTTAAAAGTTTCAATTCCTTTCGCTGATCCCTGAGACAATTCATTTCTAATCAGATAATAGGAAGTATAATAAATTCCCGAACCAGGCACCAGGCTGAATATCCCTGCAATAAGAAATACTGTACTG
Organism: Lachnospiraceae bacterium; assembly: GCA_910575075.1. GTDB lineage: Bacteria > Bacillota > Clostridia > Lachnospirales > Lachnospiraceae > Petralouisia. Next base: position 118,314 of record CAJTCY010000006.1, on the reverse strand, counting down.
GGCATTTTCCGAACCGCCGACAACACCCTGGCTGCCAATGTCAAAACCAAAGTCGCCCACAATGCAGAAGCTGTGGGACCAAAACTGCAGTTCAGGCAGAGCCGGTATACCGCCCAGCCGATTCCTCCATTGAGGGCACAGTACAAATATTCTGATTTAGGGATATGAAATGATACTCCGAACGCAAGAACAGAAACCATGGCAACTATTATCTCAATCATCATAACGGCAGCATTCCTCCTCCCAGCAATTGAAACGCCTTAATGGCAGCACCGACTCCAATGGCAATGCTCATTCCAGTGAGCAGGGCATCCATCAGTCGTATACCGCCAGACAGATAATCTCCGTTAAATAAATCGCGGATGGCAGTAACCAGGGCCACCCCTGGCATTAAAAGAATTATGCCGCCGATAATTACACGGTCAAACTGAATATGAAGCCCCAGTACATAGAGTACCAGCCCTCCAATGGTTACCATGGCGCTTCCAAGAATATCTGTCAGAAATTTTGAGACGTGCCGCTCCTCTGCCGCTAACAAAAACCATTGCAGCAGCATCCCCAGAAAAAAGGAAAACAGACTGTCAAATGGATGTCCGCCCAGCAGATAACAAAAACCCGCGCTTCCGATCCCACAGGCAGGAATCAGCAGCCTTTTCGGCATAACAGAAGTTTTCCTGCACTGCTCTAACTGCTTTTTCGCCTGGCAAATGCTGCAGGTACCCTGACAAATTTCTCTGGACATCTGATTAATAACTGCTATTTTTTCCAAATTCACCGTACCGATCGGCACATTTCTCACTATGCTTCCGGCATCTTCCCGGTTCTCATGAATTGTGGCAAAAATACCGTTTGTCAGTACAAAAACATTAAAATCTTCGGCACCATATGCCTTCATCACATGCTCAACTGTCTCCTGCACACGATATATTTCCGCCCCATTTTTTAGTAATTCTTCTCCCATGGATACTGCCAGATCTAAAATTTCCTTACTTCTGCACGATTCACTGCATATCGGGACATGCTGCGGCAAGTTTTTTTTATTTTTCGACATTTTCCAAGTTCTCCAGACTCTTTATAATTCCAAGCGCCAGAAACAGATACGGAGTAAGAAAAGCTGTGGGATTATTTACAATCCCCTGTGCCAGATAACCGCATATCACTGCCGCTCCTAACATCATAATCGGCTTCTGGATATATTTTTTTGCCGTTCTGACTGCAGTTCCGATTAAAAGCCCAAAATATCCGACCGTACCTAACACCCCTGTGGTTGTCATAAACTGCATCAGTTCATTATGCGCATCCACCAGTTTTGCTCCTCCAAATGCAGATGCAACGCCTTCTCCGCCATATTGTTCGATAAACATATTGTAACAGTTCAGGCCATAACCTGTAATTTTATCCCATAAAGGCAGTCCTGCCCAGCCCTTGACCGTTATTTTCCAGATATATCCTCTGCTGCTGCCAAAGTTATCCTTTATTTTCAATTTATTCAGAAATGCAAACGTCCCTTGCCAGTCTTCTTGTTTTACATTTGCCGCTATCAGACAAACAATTCCAAATCCTGCTATCACAGCAAGAACGCCAAACACACAAATTCTCAGCAAACGGCTGGGCAGTTCTTTCTGTCTCTTTTTTCTGCTTCTTATCAGAAGCATTCCTCCTGCAATCAGTATACCCTCTGCTGCCAGCAGATATCCATTCAAGACAATGTCCTTCTGCACTTTGTTTGCATAAAATTTCAGAAACATCAAACTCTGTGAGCCCGCTCCGGAACCAATGAAACAGGAAATCTTCATCAGCAGGCTCGCCAGCCAGAACAGTCCGAAAATTTCCAGAAAACGCTGCATATATTCATTATTGCTCATTGCAAACCAAAGCAATACCAGAAACGCTGCTCCGACTCCCAGCAGCCAGCTCTCACTCACCGTACAATAACAGGTCCAGAATCCCAATACCAGAAAAACAGCTGCGGCTGCCCGCAGCGCCTTTGTTTTCACCACCATATACACCGCCATGGCTGCCGGAACAACCATACACAGATAACTGGAACATGCATTGACATTTCCTATGGTACTGATAAACATATCATACTGTTCCTTCACGAGATTTTCATACATCCCTAAGGGATCTACTGCCCAGAAATTCAAAACAGCAAGCGCACATACAATAGAGTTTCCTGCAAAAAATGTCCATATCAGCCATTTTCCGGGCCTTAAATATTTTCCCAGCAGTACATAAGAAACTACGCAGAGCAAAAAAACCTGCAGTCCCAGTTTTCTGCCCCCCAGTCCCTGCCAGGATTCCAGGGGGTTTGCAGAAAAGATGGTAGCAATACAGACCCCGACAGTAAAAACCAATGCAAACCATCCTGGCACAGATATTTCTGACAGCCATTTTTTAACTGCTTCTCCCTTTGTCATCGCAGCCGTCTCCTGCCTGGGCGCTGTTTTTCCTTTTTTCTTGTGATTTTTCCCTTTCTGCTGTACAGATTCCTTATACTTCTGCAGCCATCCCATTCCCGCAAACATAAAAATCAGCAGCGGCAATCCTATGGAACACACTCGAAAAAAAGAAAGCTTTGCTGTGGAAATATCAATAAAATTATTTGCATAAAACAATGGAAAAAGAACCAGCATCATAATTGCATACAATGCCGCCGACCCTTCCAAAAATACATACATCAAACTCTTTTTCTGTTTCATTTTATCCTCCAGATGTGTTTAAATTTCTATCTGTTTTCCTGCCTCCGCCAGAATGCACCGTTCTCCCAACGCTTCTTTTATCATCCCAATAGCGCGGATACCTGTACAATGCAGCGGAATCACCTTATCAATATCCAAATTCTGCAGTGCCTGAACGGTCTGTATAATCCGCTGTCTGCCGCTGCCCTTTAAATGCATTCCCGCTATAAGGCTGTGAATATGTTTCCCTGGAAATGCAGACTGCGCATAATGCAGGCAATTTATAATGCCAGGATGGGCACAGCCTGCAAACACACACAGCCCTTTTGAACTTTCTACCACCAGAATCTGTTCATCTTCCATAGTATCTGCCATCAATTCTGGTCCTTGTTCTTTGCAGACTTCCCGCCAGAATCCACCTGAATTTGGTTCAAACTCTGTGGTATACGTAATGTCTGACAAGAGATAAAACCCTTCACTAATTTGAGTACACGATTCTGAGAGCAGATTGAGCTGCTGACTTTTTTTCCATTCTGACGCATCCTCCATGCCGATATACCGTAATTCTCCTGTCTGGGGATTCTCTGTATACTTTTTTTCAAATGCCTTCTGCTGAACATAGACCGGAACCTTTGTCCCCAGACATTGCACGTACCCCATTCCTCCGCAATGGTCATAATGTCCATGGCTCAGTATAATTCCATCCAAATTCTCCAGCGGCAGGTGAAGCATGTCAGCGTTATGCAGAAAAACCCGGCTCTGCCCTGTATCAAACAGATATCTTTTTCCCTTCGTTTCAATCAGCAGAGATAGACCATGTTCACCCAGAAATCCTCGTTTATAAACTGTATTCTCTGTTAAAATGCTTACTTTTATCATTCTTGTTCTTCCTCTTGTTCTTCTTTCGCCTGCAGAATCGCCTCATTTAAGGAGAGCATTTTTGCGTCCAACATAGATACAATCCCAGCGCACTCCTGCAGATCCCGGCTGATATATCCTGGAGCGTCCCCTTCAAATTTATAATAGATCTTATGCTCCAGGCTGGCCCAGAAGTCCATAGCAATGGTTCGAATCTGAATCTCCACCTTCGTGTCAATCACACGGTCTGTTAAAAATATCGGCACTGTAACCAGCATATGATAACTCTTGTAGCCGCTTTCTTTCGGATGCCTGATATAGTCCTTCACGGATACCACTGTCAGGTCATTCTGCCTTCCAATCATCTCCGCAAGCCTGTATATATCAGACGTAAATGAGCAGACCAGCCGAATTCCCGCAATATCATTTACATGATTGACCATATTATCAATCGTACTCTCATAATTGTTCCTTTTCAATTTTTTTACGATACTTTCCGGCGTTTTAATTCTGGATTTAATATATTCAATGGGATTGTAATTATGTATATGGCAAAATTCATCATTTAAAATCTCAAGTTTGGTTCCTACCTCTTTCAGGGCTGAATTGTATAAAAAAATCACTGTCTCCCAACTATTCACACCTTCATTAAATTTTTGGGCAAAATCCATAATACTTCCTTCCTTCTGTCAATTTTCAGCTCTGCATCCCTGCTCTCCATAAAAGGCATCAGAATCCATTCTTATGCCATAGCATACCATGATTGGCTCAACTGCTGTTTCGCTATGGCCAACTATGCCGCTCTGCTTCCGGCGTTATCATATCTGACGATATTATGCCATATGCTCCGCATCATGGCATGGTAAACTATGCGCACTCTTGCGCGTATAATAGCTCTTGCTATTATACCATATTTTCTGGTACTAAAGAAGCCTTTAGTACTATTTTTCCGCAAAAACAGCCACAATTTATGGGTCCCCACAAATTCCGGCTGTCTTCTTACTATGTTTACCAATTACTGGAGCATTATTTATTCTCCAAAACCTTATCGATCGTCACCAGCTTCACACAAGTCACAAAAATGTCTGTTGCCATTCTCAGTTCTTCCAGAGTGGGATAAGAAGGGGCAATGCGGATGGTAGCGTCTTTCGGATCCTTTCCATATGGATATGGCGCACCTGCAGGCGTCATGGTAACTCCTGCTTCTTTTGCCTTGGCAACTATGGCCTTAGCACAGCCTTCTAATGCCTCAAAGGCCATAAAATATCCTCCCTTAGGCGCAATCCAGCTTCCGGCATCTCTGCCTGCAAGTTCACGCTCAAAGGTATCAAGAATCATTTCGAATTTTGGCCTTAAAATATCTGCATGCTTTTTCATATGCTCTGTCATTCCATAGATATCCTTGAAAAACCGCACATGACGGAGCTGATTCACTTTATCATGACCGATGGTCTGAATCTGAAGCTGCTTTTTTATGTCCACCAGATTATTTTTTGAAGCTGCAATCGCAGCAACTCCAGAACCTGGAAAACTGATTTTAGAAGTAGAACAGAATTTATATACTAAATCAGGATTTCCCACACGCTTGCATTCTGCCAGGATCTCCACCAGATGATCCTGGTCAAGGTCATACAAATGATGTACGCCATAGGCATTATCCCAATAAATTCGGAAGTCCTCCGCCGCTGGCTTGAGTCTTGCAAAACGGCGTACTGTCTCAGCAGAATACGTAATTCCCTGAGGATTGGAATATTTCGGCACACACCAGATTCCCTTAATTGCCGGATCACTGCTCACCAACTCCTCTACCATATCCATATCTGGCCCAGTAGGAAGCATTGGCACATTAATCATCTCTATCCCAAAATACTCTGTAATGGCAAAATGCCTGTCATAGCCAGGGACCGGGCATAAGAATTTGACCTTATCCAGTTTGCACCAGGGGGTGCTTCCCATCACACCATGGGTCATAGAACGTGAAATTGTATCATACATAACATTCAAGCTGGAATTTCCATAAATTATAATATTATCGGGATTGCATTCAATCATATCACCCAGTAATACCTGAGCTTCCCGAATTCCGTCTAAAACACCGTAATTACGGCAGTCTGTTCCGTCCTCACATTTCAGGTCAGTACTGCTGTTGAGCACATCCATCATTCCCATAGACAGGTTTAGCTGCTCCACAGAAGGCTTGCCTCTGGACATGTCCAGTTTCAGTCCACTCTCTGCATATTTCTTATAAGCTGCTTCCAGCTCTGCTTTTTCCTGTAATAACTCTTCTTTGCTCATTTCCTGATATGAGTGCATTGTTTCATCCTCCTGAAGTTCTCATTGTTTTAAAGCCTTAATTATTATGCACCATCACTCTGAGATTGTAAAGCTTTTTCTTTCACAAATTTACATTTGTCCGCACATCACGGAATTTATGTGTAAAATCACAGTTGCTGTCTTTCTTCCAAAAACGCAAGGCGCTATTCCCTCAGGCTTTGCTCCCTTTTTTTAAAAAAGAAAGATGATCACGTATCTGCTTTTCATACCCATTTTCTGTGGGCTCATAAAACTTCATATCTGCCATGCCGTCCGGAAGGTACTGCTGCTCTACATAATGATTGGGAAAGTCATGGGCATAAAGATAGCCCTCGCCATGTCCCAGCCTGTGAGCTCCATGATAATGAGAATCCTGCAGGTGAACCGGAACAGGACTGGTTCTTGTATTCTTTACCGTCTCCATAGCACGCTGAATGGCAAGACATGATGCATTGCTCTTGGGCGCACTTGCCACATAAGTCACTGCATGAGACAAAATAATCTGCGCCTCCGGCATCCCTATTCGTTCCACTGCCTGCGCTGCACTGACTGCTACTGTCAAAGCCTGGGGATCTGCATTTCCCACATCTTCGGAAGCACAAATCATAATGCGTCTTGCAATAAATTTGATATCTTCTCCAGCATACAGCATTTTCGCAAGATAATAGACAGCTGCATCCGGGTCTGAGCCACGCATACTTTTAATAAAAGCAGAAACGTTGTCATAGTGATTGTCCCCCGCCTTGTCATATTTTATGACACGTTTCTGAATACATTCTGAGGCCGTCTCCAGTGTAATATGAATCTGGCCATCTTCCCCTCTGGGCGTAGTCAGAACTCCCAGCTCAACGGCCGTCAGAGCAGCACGGGCATCCCCGTTTGCCGCATCTGCCAGAAATTCCAGTGCATCTTCCTCTATCTGGACATGATAAGCCCCCATCCCCTTCTCCTGGTCTGTGACTGCACGCTGCAAAATGGAGCGGATCTCTTCCTTTTCTAATGGCTTCAGTTCAAAGATTATGGAACGGGACAAAAGCGCTCCATTTACCTCAAAATATGGATTTTCCGTAGTTGCCCCAACCAAAGTAACTGTCCCGTCCTCTACAAATGGCAGCAGATAATCCTGCTGGCCTTTATTAAAACGATGAATCTCATCAATAAAAAGGATCGTCTTCTTCCCGTACATTCCCTGATTATTTCTGGCCTGCTGAACAATTTCCTCCATATCCTTTTTACCGGCAGAAGTGGCATTAATCTGGGTAAATTCCGCACTGGTGGTATTGGCAATCACTTTTGCCAAAGTAGTCTTCCCTGTTCCCGGCGGCCCATAAAAAATAACTGAACTAAGCTTATCTGCCAGAATAGCACGATACAGCAGCTTGCCTTTTCCGATGATATGCTGCTGTCCCGCAACCTCTTCCAGCCTTGTGGGACGCAGCCGGCTGGCCAGCGGCGATTCCTTTTCCTGCTTCTGCTCTCTCATATATTCAAATAAATCCATGGAATCCTCCTTAATATTTTCTCTAAAGATGATACCATGATCCTTAAGATTCGTCTATATCTGCGGGTCTGAAAATGTTCTATGCTGTTTTGATATTAAACTATCTGATTTTATATTCTGCCATTACATACCTCCAAAGTTTTTCAGTCAAATAAAATCTCATCCACAGTTACGAACTCATATCCCTGCTTCTTGAGAGTATCTATAATTTCTTTTGCCGCAGTCACTGACGTTTCATAACCGTCATGCATTAGAATGATATTATTTTCCTGAACATTTTTTAAAACTTTATCCACAATCTGGGCGTGATTTTTGCTGGACCAGTCCAGAGTGTCTACATCCCAGAGTACTTCTACCATATTTACTTCACAGTCTAATTTTTCATGCCAGTCCCCAAACGGCGGGCGCAAATAAGACGGATATACTCCAGTAATATCATAAATCAGCCTGTTGGTGCGGTCCACCTGTTCGCATGCCTGCTCCATGGTCAGTTTACTCAGCTGTTCATGCTTATAAGAATGATTTCCAATTACATGCCCTTCCTCATGAATCTGCTTTACAATTTCCGGATGTTTTTCCACTTCCTCTCCCAGCAGAAAAAAAGTTGCTTTTACATTCTTTTCCTTTAACGCTGCCAGCATCTTGGGTGTATACTCAGGATGCGGGCCGTCATCAAAGGTCAGGGCAACTTTCTTCTTCTCGCCCTGTTCTTCAAATGCTTCTCCTGCCTCTCCCCCCTCTGCTTCCCCAGTATCTCCCTGGCTTCTGGCTGAAGCGCTCCTGGTGTCTTCCTGCCCTTTGAGTACCGCGATTATCTGCTTTTGCAGGATTTGTCCGTTTCCAACCCCGCAAACAGCAATCCCTCCTGCTATACAGACACAGAGCAGATCAAACACCAGGCATTTTCTCCAGAAATGCAGTTTTCTGTAACTTTTCCAAATTCGCTTCCAAATCTTTTCTTCCTTCATTCATCCTATACTCCGCAGATACTTCTATGCAATATATGATGAAAAGGTTGTATTATATGTTGCATCTTTTATCCAAAGGATACTTTCAAACACACTCTAATCTGCCCATAGAGATTTATTTTTTACATTTTGCTGTCAAAGTTTCATTTTCCACATCAATCAAAATAACGTCTCCCGCACCGGCCTTATCTGATAGAATCAGTTTCGCCGCAAGAGTCTCTACTGTTTTCTGCAGATATCGTTTCAACGGTCTTGCACCGTACACTGGGTCATAACCATTGTCCACAACAAACTGCTCTGCTGACGGGCTTAATTCCACAGAAATCTCCCGTTCTGTCAGACGTTTGTTCAAATCTGCCATCAGAAGATAGATAATACCGCCAATGTTTTCTTTGGTCAGAGGCTTAAACAATATTATTTCATCCAGACGGTTTAAAAATTCTGGGCGAAAACTGTCTCGAAGTTCATTCATAACTGCCTCTTCACACTTAGGTGAAATCTCTCCGTTTTCTTCAATTCCTTCCAGTAAATAGGAAGAACCTAAATTGGAGGTCATAATCAGAATCGTATTCTTGAAATCGACAGTTCGGCCCTGAGAATCTGTAATTCTTCCATCATCTAGCACCTGTAGCAGCACATTGAATACATCTGGATGTGCTTTCTCCACTTCATCAAACAGCACCACAGAATACGGTTTTCTGCGCACCGCCTCTGTGAGCTGTCCGCCCTCCTCGTAGCCCACATATCCGGGAGGCGCTCCGATCAAACGGGAAACGGAATACTTCTCCATATATTCACTCATATCAATTCGTACCATATTATTTTCATCATCGAAAAGACTGGCTGCAAGCGCCTTGGCAAGTTCTGTCTTTCCCACACCAGTCGGTCCCAGAAACAGAAAAGAGCCAATCGGCTTGCTGGGGTCTTTGATGCCTGCTTTGGAACGGATTATTGCTTCTGTAACCTTAGTAACCCCTTCTTCCTGGCCAATTACACGTTTGTGAAGTTCTTCGTCCAGATGCAGGGTCTTATTCCGTTCACTTTCTGTAAGCTTTGCCACCGGGATTCCTGTCCACCTGGAAATAATTCTGGCAATTTCTTCTTCACTGACATTTTCATGTACCAGGCTTAAATCCTTATTTTTTACCTGTTCTTCTTCAATCTCCAACTGGCGCTGCAGTTCTGGTTTCCTGCCGTACTGAAGTTCTGCTGCCTTTTCCAGATCATAACTCTGCTGTGCCATAGCGATTTCATTATTGATCGCCTCTAGTTCTTCTCTCAGCTTCTGTACTTTTTCCACAGATTTTTTCTCATTATCCCACTGTGCCTTTTTAGTCTGAAAATCATTTTTAAGGTCCGCCAGCTCTTTCTGCAAAGCCTCAAGCCTGTCTTTACTCAAACGGTCCTCTTCTTTTTTCAGCGCTGCCTCTTCAATTTCCATCTGCATCACTCTTCGCTGCAGCTCATCAAGCTCTGCAGGCATAGAATCCAGCTCTGTTTTAATCAGTGCACATGCTTCATCCACCAGGTCAATCGCCTTATCTGGCAGGAAACGGTCACTGATATACCGGTTGGACAGCATAGCTGCTGACACCAGAGCGCCGTCTGCAATTTTCACTCCATGAAACACCTCGTAACGGTCTTTGAGGCCGCGCAGAATAGAGATCGTGTCCTCCACAGTAGGCTCTTCTACATGTACTGGTTGAAATCTCCGTTCCAACGCAGCATCCTTCTCCACATATTCCCGATATTCATCGAGAGTGGTTGCGCCAATGCAGTGAAGTTCCCCTCTGGCAAGCATAGGCTTTAACAACTGTCCAGCATCCATAGCTCCCTCTGTTTTGCCTGCGCCCACTATGGTATGCAATTCATCAATAAACAGAATAATCTGACCATCACTGCTCTTAATCTCATCTAAAACTGCCTTTAAACGCTCTTCAAATTCTCCGCGGTATTTTGCTCCTGCCACCAAAGCTCCCATATCCAGTGCAAAGAGACGCTTATCTTTCAGGCCTTCTGGAACATCTCCCCGCACAATCCGCTGTGCCAGCCCTTCTACTACTGCTGTTTTTCCCACGCCCGGCTCTCCGATAAGTACCGGATTGTTCTTGGTTTTTCTTGACAAAATACGGACGACATTGCGGATCTCGTTATCACGGCCAATCACAGGATCTAATTTCTGGTCTCTGGCACGTTCTACCATATCATAGCCGTATTTTGCCAGCGTATCGTAGGTGGCCTCTGGATTATCTGAAACCACTTTCTGATTTCCCCTGACTGTGGCAAGCGCCTGCAGAAACCGTTCTCTGGTAATCCCATATTCCTTGAAAATCTCTTTCAATCCCTGATTGGGATATTTGAGCAAGGTCAAGAATAAATGTTCCACAGACACATATTCGTCTCCCATTTTCTTTGCCTCATCCTCGGCGCTCACTAATACTTTATTGAGATTCTGCCCCATATAAATTTGTCCGCCAGAAACTTTTACTCTTTTTGCCAGATGGTTCTGTGCATTCTGAATAAAATGTTCTTTATTAATCTCCATCTTCTCAATAAGCTTTGGAATCAGCCCTTCTTCCTGCAGCAGCAGAGAAACCAGGAGATGCTCCTGCTCTATTTCCTGATTCCCATATTCGTACGCAAGTTTCTCACATCCATTGATAGCTTCCACGGATTTCTGTGTAAATTTTTGAATATTCATAAGGGTTCCTCCTTCCCATTTTGCTTCATAACTTAATGTTTCCCTGAAATAAGCATTTCACTCACATTGAAATATATGATGTATACAACGATAACACATCATTCATATTATGTTCTATTTCATATATAACATTAACACCAATTATTAGCACTGTCAAGAGGTGAGTGCTAAATTCCACATACTTCATCTGCTATACTTTTGGCAGTCTGCAGCTTCATCATATCCGGCATATCAGCAAAACCTGTTTTTTCGTATAACTTTCTGCCAGGTTTTGAGGTTTCTAAATAAATCTTTGTTATGTTTCTTTGAACCGCCTGCCTGGTAAGCCACCTCACAACCGTTTCTCCAACACCGTGCCCCCGAAACTCCGGACAAGTATAAATATTCATCAAATACGCACATTGTCCGGAAAGGTTGTCTGGGGACGGCATTTCCGGATATAAGCAGATACCGCCGCAGCCGACAATTTCATTTTCCTTATAGGCAAAGCAGGCGATATGTCCGCCCGCTGGCAATGCGGACTGATAATATATCCTGTTTGCCTGCTCTAACTCTTCTGCGGGCTGATTATCTGGAATAGCAAAAACCTCACGCAAAACTCTCATACGCCATTTCATCAGCAGATCGATATCTCTAAGCTCCGCTTTCCGTATTTCAATATCCATAATTAAACACCTGCTTTCATGACGACCGGCAGTCTCGCCGTATCAGGTTTTCCGTTGCTGTTAAGCGGGATCTGCGGCATTTTAACAATAAACTCTGGTATCATAAAAGCGGCAAGGTTTTCCGAAAGTTCTTTCCGAACTTCGGACACCCTCATATCCTGTACAGACGGAACAATATAAGCAGTCATATAAGACAGCCCGTTCTCGTCCGTAAACGCCCTCACAACAGCCTGCTCTATACCGCTGCACTGGTAAAGCCTTGCTTCCACCTCCATAACTTCCACACGTTTTCCGTATATCATGATCTGCGTGTCCTTGCGATGAAGAAAAGCAAGCTCACCATTTGGCAGAAAGTATCCTAAATCGCCGCTGCGGTAGAGGATACCGCCGTCCTGTGTCGGTTCAAACGCTTTGTTTTCTTCAGCATGTTCCCCGATATATCCGTCCGAAACGCCGTCCCCATAAATACAGATTTCGCCTGTTTCACCGTCTGCTAATTTATTGCCTTTTGCATCCAAGATGCAAATTTTTGCACCCCTGACGGGCCTGCCAATGGGATATGTACCGTCTTTTAAAACCGTTCCACCGTTACAACGGTAATAAGAGGCGCATACCGTAGTTTCGGAAGGTCCATATGTATTATACACTTCCGCCTGTTCCAGCAGATGGTCAACATAAGCCCCGCGGAGCACATCACCGCCGCTGATTAAAAGCCGAAGACAAACAGGAATATTGGGCAGGTGGTTCATTTCAGCAAGAAGATAAGGAAAAGCGCTGATCATTGTCACTTGATGCCGCTCTACGAATTTCATTAAAGATTTTACATCTTCTTTATCTTCTGCGGACGGAATGGCAAGTGCGGCCCCATTCAGCAGGCTTGCAAAAACTTCCTCCACAAATATATCAAAGGAACACACGGAATATTGCAGCATAATATCATTTGTGTTCGGCTTAAATTCCTTAGCAAACGCCTTGACATAATGACAGACATTACGATTTGTGACGCAAATTCCCTTTGGCCGCCCCGTTGTGCCGGAAGTGTAAAGCACATAGGCGGGAAGTTCAGGATTTCCCGTGTCCGTTTTTTTCGAAGCAGGAGTATCCAGTCCACAGATTTCACAATCTGTCAGCCGCATATCAAAGCCGGCTAGCTTATCCGTAAAGCACATTTCGGTAAGGATAAAATCTACATTTGCTTCCTCCATCATGTAACGTATTCTGCCTGTGGGAAAATTCGGCTCTGCCGGAACGTACCTTGCGCCGCATTTTAATACTGCCAGTATTGCGGCAATCATTTCTGCACGGTGGTTCATAACAATTCCCACACTGGTTATCCCCACTGGAAAACTCCCCGCTATCAGATCCACCAGGTTAGAAAGCTCTCCAAAAGTCATCGTCCTGTCATTTTCAATAATCGCCGTTTTATTGCTGTTTTCTGTAACTGCTTTCTGAAAAAATGAATAAACTGTATTCATAAAATCCTCCGTTTTTTATGCTTCTAAATCTTTGTTGTTTCTTGCAGATTTCTTTATCTGTTCATGGTAAAATACAATATCTTTTCCATACCCAATGCTGTTCTTTGAACGGTGTTTTGATAGTGGCCGCCCGGATTTAATTGAAATTCTGTGTCGATACCTTTTTGTACGTAAAAGGCATGGAACTCCTCTGTATGTTTCTGTACTGATTTCAAATATGGATTTTGCGTGTTACTTTCACTGTCGCCTAAAGACAGATATAAATACTCAGGTTTTTGTACCATATCGTGCGAAAAAACATACTCCTTAAAATTCGGAAACCAGAGAGATCCGGACATACTCGCAATCCTTGAAAAAATTCCCGTATGATAAAGCGAATACAGCGCAAATAACCCCGCAAGAGAATATCCGGCAAGTCCCCTCCATAGAACACGCCCTTGCACAAAACTTTCCGCCTTTGGTACAATTTCGTCTGTTAAAAGCTGCACATACCTGTCTGCACCGCCTGTACAGGGAGTATCATTTTTCGATATCGGCGGAATATCCCAGGGAGCCATATCGTGATCCCATGTAAGACCGCTTATGGCAACGAAAGTAAAATCCTGACAATTCGCATCCCTTAATAATTGATATACTTGTTTTCCCTCTCCCGCAAAAGTATTCAGATAAATAACAGGGCTGTCATCTCCAGAACTTAGATAAACTTCGATTTTTTTGTCTTCTATATAAAATAATTGTTTGCGGCAAATATCACGTTCCATTTTTATCACCACTTTCTTATTGACTTTTCTTTGTTCAAAAATTATACTATATCAAAAATAGAAATCAAGTACGCAGAAATTTGATACATAGTATGGTAAAACGTACTTTGTACACTTAATGATGAAAGGAAAGATTTTATTATGCAGGAATATATGACTTATGAGGAATATTTGCAAAATGTTAAAAAGGGAATTATAACTGAACTTGGAAATTGCCCTGTTACCCCATTGCTGATTATGCTTCAGGGAAAGTGGAAAACACAGATTTTATATGAGCTGTGCATTTATGACACTGTCCGTTTCGGTAAATTAAAAAAAGATTTACAGGGAATTACTAACACCATGCTTACCAATGCTTTGCGTGAATTGGAAGCGGACGGTTTTATTCACAGAGAGCAGTTTAATGAGATACCGCCTCATGTAGAATATTCTTTTACAGAACGTGGAAGAGATTTAATGCCTATTTTTTATGAGATTATGAAATGGGGATTCAAACACGAAAGAGATTAGACTTCTATTACATAAACTTAAAAAGGAATATGAAATATTGAGAACAGTTTGAAAAACTGCCAGGTAAAAAGGGGCTGTCATACGAATATGCCGCTCGTTCTAAAGGCCTTGCCGCTCATATGGAAAAGCCTTTGGAACGAACTTATGCTTTGCTATTTATGTTAGCGCGGTGACTTTTTCCGCTTTCCTGCACATGCTGCTGCCATGACTGCTGCTGAGAATAACAACAGCAGGATATACAAATTCCAAGGCGCACTGTCTCCAGTTACAGGTCTGTCGGTATGATCTGTTGTGCCAGAAGTATTCTTCTGCTGATTGTCTGGCTTTTGACTGTTCTGGCTGACAGGTATCTGGGTATTGGGCTTTTTATCCGGTGTACGACTATCTGGTTTATGATCTCCCGGATTCTTTTTCCCTGGTTTTTGCTCTTCTTTTTCATCATCGTCATTCTGTTTTTTTACGGTAAGCGTACTTTCCACATCTCCCGCCGTGTAACACAGCCTGATCTTATGTTTTCCTATAGAAAGCGTATTCAGATACGTTTTCTGGAAGATAAGAACCGTCGAACCTTCCTCCAGTAAATAGTTTGAAGCGTCAATTCTTAGATTATCGACCTCCACCCCCTTAAATTCCGACAGCGCCCCGGTACACGTAATCACCGCCCTGGTACTTTTGCCGATGATATACTCTTTGTCCGTGGCAGATATAATAAGCTCCGCAGCCTTGCTTATAGCTATCTGCACCTGATACTGTTCATAATTGACACGATCCTCATACACTGCTTCTGCCGTGACAATCCCGCCTGGAATTAACTCTGTATCCGTCTCTTTCCAGGACCATCCCGCCGGAAGCAGTATGTCTTTCACCCGATTCATAGTGCCTGCAGCGCTGATTTTTACGTTTTCACCTACCGGCATATTTTCCGGATTTTTTTCTTTAAGAATCTGGAAATCTGCCGTTGCTTCTGCTTCCAGATAATTTTCTGTCTCTGCAAACACAGCCTTCACAGTATATGCTCCTGCATTCACGGGAATTTCTGATGTGTATGCTTCATCTGTCCCGCCTCTTGGTTTATACAGATAAGAAACGCAGTCTGTCCCGTTTGTATCTGAGACTGGCAAAGGAATATTAGCATTCTTATTGTCGGGACTGTACACCCAATCCTTAAGCGTCACGCTTCCTGTTCCCTGCCCACGAGAGACAATGATCTGAATTTCTTTCTTTACTGCAGCTTCATAATTATTAGTGGCTGCCATGGATACCGTTACATGCGCCGTCCCCGTTTTAAGAATACTTACCATTCCTCCCTCTTTGATTTCCACAACTTCCATGCCGGAAGTCACCTCATACATCAAATCTCCGTCCCCGGTCTTATGCAGATCCAGTGTAAATGCCTGATCACCATAACGCACCAAATAATAATTCATCCCTGTAATCTGTGCCTGAGCTTTGGTGATCGTAAAATCCGCTTCTGCGCTGATTTCAAGATAGTTTTCTGTCTCTGCAAAAATAGCTTTCACGGTATACGTTCCCGCATTTACCGGAATTTCGTCCGTATAAGCATTGTCTGCCCCCTCTTTTGCTTTATATTGATACGTAACATGAGCCGTCCCATTGGTTTCTGATACAGGAACCGGCAAGTTCGCGTGACTGTTTTCGGGATCATATACCCATCCTTCCTGTGAAACAGAGGCGCTGCCCTTTGCCTTTGCCACAGAAATTTTAACGGAAATGCTGTCTGCCCGGTAAAGCTCTGTCTTATCAAAGATTACTTGAACGACTGCCTCTCCTGCTTTTTTGATGGTCACTTTACCGTCAGCGTCTACAGAAAGTATCTCTTCTCCCTGGGACACCTGATACCGAAGCTGTCCGTCACCCTTATGTTCGGCATCCAGATAAAATGGTTTATCACCATACGTTTTCTCCCAACTTTGTGTTCCGTTAAGCTCCGGAGACATACTATTTACATAAAATTCCTGAGGATAGACTGTAGTCCCTCCTTCATAATTGATTGTGTCCGCTACCTCAGCAATGATTTCATACTTTCCTGGCATTAATGTCTGGGGACCAATTTCTTTCCATTCCTGATACTCATCCTCGCTGTCCCCTTTTCTGAACTTATAAGTAATCTCTCCGCTGCCTTTATAACGCGGCAGGGAGGGTTCTGAAACTGTACTCCCATATTGATAATCCGGCATCTCTACCCACACTGCATTGGAAAATGGAATTTTTCTGATGGTCACTGCCGTTTGAGGCTGTTCCAGATCATAGTTGCCGCTGTCTGCTCCCGTTAGCTTTAAACCTGTAAACGTAACAGGTTTTCTCTCTCCCACATCTGCATTTTCCATAAACGCCCTTGCCTGAGACGTATCCAATGCCACATCGTCCACACTGCTGTATACCCCGGCAGCCACCCAGTGATTTTTATCCGTGACAGACAGGTTATCCAGAGGCACTTCCCGGCTGCCATTGTAATAATAAGACTGCAGGACAATATTTTGTGCCTGAACTTCTTTGGGAACAATCTCTCCGTCCGTAAGCGTAAACCCATCTGGCGCCATATAATTTCTGGCATCCTTTCCCTGGACTGCAAAAGATACCGTAATCGTCTTATTTTTTCCTGCCTGTTTTGTATCATATTCTGCAAAAGATGACAGTGAGACCTCATCGTCTGCCACCAGATTCTTAACCGTAGTCTGCGGGGGCTTTACCGCCGTACTGGTATCATATATTTTACTCTTTTCAACCTGCACGTCCACCTCCAATTTCCTGGGCGCAATGGTATAGTCCTGATACCACGCGCCATTGAAATAATGGACAGCATCTTCGGAAATGAGCCTGATATAGCATTTATAATCTCCGGCATCTTCGGGCATCGCTGTCAGTCTGGTAAAATTGCTGTCATAATAATCCCCATATTCCACCTCCTGTATTCCCTCAAGAGGGCTTCCAACTATAGGGCGTTTCCCTGTACCATCATAAGAAAATTCTGCCTGAACCGCCTCCTGAAAGGGTGTCAGGTCCATATGCGCCTTACTGATTTGATAGGAAAATTCTTTCTCCCCCTCCACATTTGGTCCTTTTCCTATGGCTTTTACATAACCCATTCCTGGCTCCACACAATTTTTGCCGTCTACAAACTGAAGCTCATAACAATCTTCCGGCAAACGATAACTGCTGTTAGCCACATACGCATTTACTGGCAGCACAGGCTCTCCAGTCCATTCCGGTATCGTCCCGTACAATCCTATGATTATATTTGCAATGTTCATTTTACGGATGGTAAAAGAAAAGGAATCCCGCCCTTCCGCCATCTTTGCCGTTTCTGCCAGGTTTTCATCCAAAATCACCTTGACCGTATATTTGCCGGCATTTTGGGGAATACCAGAAAGTACGGTTCCATCTTCCTCAATCCATTGGATTTGATAGGAATCCTGTACCAGTTCATCTGCGCTGCCCCCAGAAACCACATTAAAATTGATAACGGAACGCATATATTCATCCGACACATCCATATTCGGCTCCCAGTTTTTTCCTCTGGCGCGGCAATGTACCCAAAGTTCCTCCACCTGTCTGGACGTTCCGGAAGTATTTTCCGGCTGCCCTCCTTGTTCCTGAACTGCCTTCGTTACCATGGAAACACTGTCAGAACTGCAGAAAAATACTGCCGCCAATATTATCACAAGTATCTTTTTCCAATTTATATTGTTATTTTTCACTATACGCTTCACTCCTGTTCCCTTAAATTTACTTTATCATACCGTTATTTAAAGGTTTTCGACAACATTTCTGTGATAAACGGCTTCTTTTGGGGATAAACAGAAGAAAAAAAAGTTGATTTAGCGTACGCATTTGTTTATGATAACAGTAGGAGGTGCACTGCAATGAGAATCGCCATTGTAGACGACGAAGAACTGGAAATTCGTAGCTTGAAAAAAATGTTAACGCACTTTGCAGCCAGCCAGCGACTGGATATCTGCTGTGACTGCTTTCTGGACGGAGATACTTTTCTGGCTGCTGGCATTCCTGGTAAATACGATATGGTATTTATGGATATTTATATGAAAGGCACTGACGGCATCCAGACAGCCCTTAAGATGCGCCGCTCTTGTCCCGACTGCTGCCTGATTTTCCTAACTTCCAGTCAGGAACATATGGCGCAGGCCTTTCCCTGTCATGCCTTCGACTATCTCATGAAACCTTTGGACCAGGAACGGCTTACGCGTACACTTTCCGATTTTCTGCGCATTTTCCCGGAAAAACAGCAATATCTGGACCTCTCGGTGGGAAAACAGGTCATTCCTGTGCTCTATTCTCATTTAGAATATATTTGCACCGACTCCAATTACTGTATCGTACAGGCGCAGGAACAATACCGCTGCCGCATTCCCTTCAATAAATTAAAATCCACGTTGGAGAAAGACGAGCGTTTCTGCGCCATAAACCGGGGAATCCTCGTAAATCTGGATTATGTAGATTCCATGGAGGACCTTGTCTGCTGGATGAAAAGCGGCGTGTCTTTTCCCCTGAATACGAAAAAGAAAACGGAATTAAAGCAGATTTTAATTAACTACCGTTTCAACATACGAAGAAAACAATTATCAAGGAGATGTTAACATGGACTATATGTTATATATGAGTAAAATTGCATCCTATCTCCTTTTTATTCCGGCCTCCTTGATGTGTCTGCTGCCAGTACGCAGCCACCTGCGCATTTCCGGAAAAAAACTGGTTCTCATACTATTTCCCAGCTTTGTACTTTACAGCTTACTGATATCCTTTGCGGAACTGCAGATACCAATCACAAACCATAATATTCCCTTCACCCTGACAGTTCCTGTTTGTTTTGTCTTCTACTGCCTGGCAGTAGACCTTGAAAATATCAAACTGTTTTACCTGACCATAAACGCTATGGCGCTGTTTTCTTTCGGCGGTCTTGCCTATTTTATGGTAGAAGCATACATGAAAAATCATCATCTGAACAACCCTTTTTATATTGCCAGCCTGACTGCCCAATGGAGCATAACCATACTTTTCATTTGCTTTATCTTTCTGCCTTTCCTGAATAAAAAAAATAACTGGATCGTGGATCATTTCCATACAAAATCTGTATGGAATATTGTCTGGATTGTTCCCGCCTTAATTACCTTCTGCAATTATATGATGATTCCCGTAAATCATAAAAATGCAACTGTTGGACGCATTTTTGAACTTTATCTGCTGATTGATTTTACGCTCCTGCTGCTTTTTCTGCTGTTTCAGCTGATGTTTTACCGAATTGCCAGAAATCTGACTGATAAAAGTGAACAGGAACAAAAAGTGCAGCTTTTTGAAATACAGTCCCGGCAATATCAGCTTCTGCTGGACTATATAAATGAAACCAGCAAACTGCGCCATGATTTCCGCCACACTGCCCGCACTCTTTATGCTCTTGCAAGAGAAGAAAATTGGCACGATCTGCTGCTATACCTGGAAGAATATAACCTGGAATTGGATTCTTATCGGCCCTGGTTTTTCTGCAGACATTCGGCAGCCAATGCCATTCTTGCCCATTATGCAGGTTTTTCCCAATCTCAGAATATTGAAATTGACTGGCGCGTTGACCTGCCGGAACAAATCAGTATCTCAGATGTAGACCTGTGCTCCATTCTGGGAAATCTTTTGGAAAATGCCATTCACGGCTGCATAAAAATTCCTCCATCCCAGCGTTACATAAACCTGTCGATGGATCTGAATAAAAACAAAGAACTCTATCTCATTTGTGTGAACAGCTTTGACGGCATTGTGAAGAAATCAAGGCATCAATATCTTTCCACTAAAAAAGACGGCAATGGAATGGGGCTTTTATCCATTTCCATTACCGTTGAAAAATATCATGGCGTTACCCGGTTCTATCATTCGGATTCAGAATTTTATTCTGAAATTATGCTGAATATGCCTTAAGATAAAAAGGAGCTGTTACCAAAGCTATACAGAACGGCTCTACGGCGTACATAAACATGACAGGGTGTTCCCTTATACAAAGTCATTCTTTGAACATGAGATGATGAGGAGAACCAAAGGCGGCAAAGTGAAGCGCGTCCGGCTCCATGATATCCGACACCCGTATGTCAAGCACAAGACAAAAATATATCTGCAAATACAGAAATTCCAAACTACCAATTATAATTTGGTAGTCTGGCGTTTCTGTTTTCGTATATCATTCCTATACTGCTGACTTTGGTTGAAAAATGTCAGTCATTATTTGGAATTTTCAATATTAGTATCGGTTTAATTCAACAGATACTGTCGGTTAAATCAATTGAAAAACCAAGGTATTATTTTTCAATATACTTTTGTGTAAAATGCTCAATAACATCATTGAATGAAGCATCATCAAATCTTTTTCCTAAGAATACGTCATTGCAGATATTCACTAACCAATCAGTATCTTTCGACGGCAGCTTGTCCTTTAATAAACAAAGCATCCTATCAATGTTAGTACGTATACCTTGTATTTCGGATGCAAGATAGCTGTCGTCCGCTGATTCCGTCAACAACTCTACGGATTTTGAATATACCCATAGTTCTTCTGCAACATCTTCTATAGGAAGTGTGGTCATAGTAGAGCAGTCTTTTTCAGGAAAATCATATTTTTTAATGAAGCAACCAAGCATTTGCTGCGTCACATCCACAGGATATGGAGGTGTTAATTTATCAAACAAGAGATAGTTTTTCGATTCGATTGCCTTTTTAACCTCAACGAGTATTCTTCGCGGAAACTGTAAAGCTGTAGGATGTATTTCTCCGACCTCGTTTGCAGATAATATGACCAGATAATCAAAGGAAGTATCAGCAAACAAGATGCAGCCATAAAGCCATTCCATTAAATCGCTTTCTGATGCAAAATTTAAGCCATCAACTACGATAGGATAATAACTTAACATATCAATAGTATATATCTGATCTGGAAAATGAATCGAATATTGGGATCGTAATTGAGACAACGTATCTTCTGCTATTTTCCTTTCGCTCCGACAATGCTCGTCATACCAGTCTTTAATTTGATATTTATTAAAATACTTATTTGGCGAATGTGTCTGGTAGTAGTTACAGCACATAATTAATTGTTCCATACTTTGTCTTTCCCAAGTACAAAGGTTAAAGTGTCTTTCTTGGAATCCAAAATCAGTTGCGATTTCTGCAAAATAATGCTGCATCGCTGCAAGTGCACTTTGGGCTGTTGTGAGGTTAACCGTGGCTAATCTCTGTTTTTGTTCATCCTTAACCAAGAATCCTGCAAATTGATTCGTAAAGTTCTGTATACTTTGAAAATATTTGCTCTTTATTTTTCCTAACCCTTCAGGTATTGTAGCTTTTTCTTCAAAAGGCCGATCTTCCTTAGGATATAGCTTTTCACCAGTAGTAATTAGAGCAAACTCTTTACAAAGCTGATCAACTTCCCCGGCTAAGCCACCTAATAACTTTCCACTAAGAAGTTTGTAGATACAGGCGCAGTACTTATCTGCGAGTAAACATATACGCTCTCTCACATCAAACCAATAATTTAACCATTCTGTCACAGTGTCAAATTCATAATTACTCATAATGGTCTTATTCCATAGCGATGTAAGATTCTGATGGAACATGATCACAATGTTTCTAATAGGCATTTCTTTATGTGCATCATCAGGTATAGTATAAGCGGATAATAGATTAAAAGTTGGTCTCAAAGCGTCCGCGCAGTACAAATCAAATATAGGCAATGCCCTACAGATACACTTCAGTCTTGAAACACTTTGCTCATTCCCGGTCTTGATATCGCGCAATCGAAGAATATACTCAATATGTATTGTATTTTTTTCAGAATCAATAAATAATTTGTGCGATTTTGTTTGTTGTTTAAAATAGGTAAGGATATTGGTAAGGTTCTTTCCAACAAACTCCATATATACATCTTTGTTTCCGCAATATGAGATGTACATTAGAGTTGAAATGCACTCCAAAGTTAATTTTTCCGGCGCACCCCAGATAGCATCTAAAGATATGTTTGCGGACAAATTAAATTCAGAGTCTATGCTATATATCCAATCGGAGATAGAAGCATAAGATGCAATATCTTTTATTTCCGTAAAGTTGTGAGGAAGTAACTTCTTATACAAACAACTGCAAAATTCATAAACAAACGTTTCTTGTAAATTACAAGCGGCAATGCGATCGCGCAATTCACAAAGATACTCTATATTCTTATTATTCGGAAACATTTCTCGCATTTTATCAAGAGTATCTATCGATACACCAAACTCTTTGAATACTGCAAAAGGACACATTTCAGTTGATAGGATAAACAGGCCACCATGAGCATTTGCATCATTAAACGCATCCTGATTCGATTGATAATACTTCATCACGCATCCTGAAAAAAGTCCCTGTATTGCAGGAATATAGATTGATAAATCATTTTCAGTCCACAATACCTCTACAATATTTCTGAAGAATTCATCTCTATGGAGATTAAACTCTGGCAGGTGAGAAAACAATACAGGAAGATCCGCTTTACTTACAATTTTAATAACGGAAATAGCTGTATTGTCAACAGGAAGAAATTCATGCAATTTGTCAACAACATGTTTAGATCTGATGGGATGCAGTCCTTCAATATATCCACTTTCAGCATTCACCTGAATAAGGAACTCAGATTCCATACTTTTTAAGAGTTCCCCAAAATCCCAGTCTGAATCTTCTAATTGGCTTGCATAAAGGTTGACAATAGAAAGTCTGACTCCACAAAGATCTGCAAAACATACTTTGCGTAGGACTTCGCATTTTGCTTTGCCGGAAGGTGATTGTCCTATTTGGGATAGTTGCGAAGCTATTCTTTCTGATAACATTTCGCCATGAGTAAGCAAGTACACATACTCTATAAGTAACTGCCTTTCCGCAATCTTGTTCCAAGCTCTTTGCCAACTTGTTATGCTTGGGTGAAGCTGCTTAGCCTCCCTGAATATATTGAATATTTCTATTGCTTCTTTTTCTTCTAAAACTGGTTTAATTACTTTCAGAGACTGAATATCGCTCAAATCGCCGCTATAATTATACCAGTCAATCTCTCGTGATGTGATGAGCAATTTATAATGACAATGCAATTCGGATTGCAAAAGCTGAGCAAGATAGTTCCATTTGCTGAGATGATTATCCAAATTATCAATTATGATAAGAATCTTTTCTCCTAACTGAATTCTTGCTTTGAAATATTGAACAATGTTCCCAATTTCTTTGATCTCATCACACCATAGTAACTGATATGGTTTATATTCATTTTGAAGAACATAAGTTGCCTGCAAAGCCAGCGTGGTTTTTCCTTGCCCACTAGAAGCTTTAATCACAGTAACTGTGTTTTCGCAAATAGAATTAATGATATCTTTTTCTAAGCCCGGACGTTTGATGGGAAAACCACTTGCTATATCTGCTGGTGTTGCCTTTTTTCCCTCATAGAAACTATGGCCTTCATCAAGACCAGGCTTAGAGTAGTCTAATTTACAAATCCAACTATGAGCTGGATTCTGAGAACCCTTACTGATATCTATTTTGACAGATTGAATTTGGAGATCTAATTCCGCTTTGGTTACATAAGCGCGCTGCTCCATTTTTTCAAAACAAAGGATTTTTATACTATTTGCAAATAAAGAAACATTGTCCGTGGTAATCTCATATGTTTCAATTAAGGCTTTTTCAATTTCAGCAGTCAGTGTAGCTTTTTCAATCTTTTCAAATGATAAATGTGAAATAAATTTATCGAAATCATATACAGACCAATTCCAAGAAGGATTATTTTCCTTTATATTTGAAATCACATCACTCCAATGGGCGCGTGCCTTCTCATCTAGATTAGATGTAAGCATCTTACTTAGATAGCCTTTAGCAACAGGGAAATCGTAAATCAGTTTAAAAAATCTATTTTGATCCAGCAAATAGGCTTCAAGGAAGTTTTTAAGTACATCAGACAAAAAACTGGCATCCTGTTTGTTGACAGAATATTTCAGCTGTATATGAGTGATATTACTGCTGTCATCTTTCTGCTTAATACAATCAATATCTTCAATTCCTTCAAGCTGAAAGGAAATGTCCGGACTTGATGATGACAAAATTAGATAGCACGAATACAGGAATTGATATGAGTACCCTCTAAGTGCGATTTGCCCGCCATCTCTGGAAATACTTAATTCCTGGATATTTATTTTTGGAGCAGCAACTTTCTTGTTTTTCTTCTTTATACCTTTTCCCATATTTCTCACATTTTATTCTCTTATTATTTCTATAAGCGCGGTTGATCAGTATTTATTAAGCATTCAATAATTCCATAGCCTTGTAATGAATGAAACAATTTTGATTATGTTTCTATTTTTCTTCCAATTCATGTAATTTTTCTATACTTTTAAGAAAATCAGATTCTACTGGTGAAAGAAATTCATCCTGTTTTTTTCGATATTTCTCATATTCTTCATGAGCTTTCTCAATGGCCTGTTTATGAGTGACACGTCCTTTTGTAGTTAAGATATCCCTTCTTGTCATTTTTAAATAGTCATCAATTGTTTCCAGCCAGTCTTTCATATACATTGGTTCTTGATTCAAAGCATGGACTTCTGCAATGTCTAAATACGCAGTAACAATTTTGTTTAATGCGTCTATTTCCGTTTCATTTAAATAATTCTTTGCAACCTCTACATCGGAACGTCTAATTTCTTTGCTTGTCCACGATGTTAATCCCATATTATCTTTTTCCGCATCTGCCCGTTGATAAATTACCTCTGCCGCCGTATGCTTATGGGCTGCCCAGTGCATTTTATTCTGCACCTGTTTAAAAAACAGAATGGAGTCTTCTGCCTTTGGGTCATAATCAATGCTGGTTGCGTATATTTCCAGCACTTTTCTCCAAAATACTTTTTCTGAAGAACGAATATCACGAATACGTGATAACAGTTCATCAAAATAATTTCCACCTCCAAGATTTTTGAGACGATCGTCATCCAGTGCAAATCCCTTTTTCATATACTCTTTCAAAATAGAGGAGGCCCATATTCTGAACTGTGTCCCTCTAAGGGATTTTACCCGATAACCAACGGAAATAATAACATCCAGATTATAGAAATCCACTTGATATGTTTTGCCGTCAGAAGCAGTATAGGCAAATTTTGCCCAAACTGTTTCTTTTACTAATTCACCTTCTTTAAAAATATTTCTTATATGTTTTCCTATCACACTTTTATCGCGCTGAAATAATTCAGCCATCTGGTCTATGGATAACCAGACCGTATCCTGATCAAAGGTCACTTCTATTTTCGTAATCCCATCCTCTGTGGTATACATAATTATATTTGATTTTGACATTATACCCTCCGGTTATTATCTCTTTTATTATACAAATGGATATGTTGTCAACAGATGCTCTAACTCTGTATACTTCCAAATACGATTTCTCGCACCTTGTCCCTCCTGCTGAATGATCTGTGCTTCCTGCAAAATATATAGGGCTTTAGAAATCGAATTAAAGGAAAGATCAACCTCTTTTTCAATAGCGGTTACACTTGCTACAGGAAATTTCTTGAGATGATTATATACAAGCCACACACTTTTCGATGGGGAAATGGAAATCCTTAGCCGGTCTTCATCTTTAGAAATGATTCTTTCATATTCTTCAAGCAATCAAGCCGAATGTTCTGCGACTTCACCAACGGCACAGACAAAATGTTTGATCCATCGTTCATATCCCCCGCTATATTGTGTCGATCTGAGCAAATCGAAGTATTCGTTTTTATTGTAATACCAAAATTCTGACAGGCACAGAAGCAAAGTAGCTTCCTCCAACACCTCTTGTAAGATCA
This sequence comes from Lachnospiraceae bacterium, assembly GCA_910575075.1. GTDB lineage: Bacteria > Bacillota > Clostridia > Lachnospirales > Lachnospiraceae > Petralouisia. The sequence goes on along the minus strand of CAJTCY010000006.1, from coordinate 92,020 downwards.
TAGACACCAAGATTCGACCCACAATGCCATTGCCGGCTTCATATGGATGTAGCATCTCAAACTGATAATGAGCCATAGCCACTTTCACTGCCACATCGTCCGAACTTTCAGATAAATAAGAGTAAATATCGCCCAATGCTGGCAAAAGTTCATCAGGAGCCGTCGGATTATAAGTTCTAAGATTTGTTTTAATGCTTTGTAGAAATGTTTGTTTACTCCGAATTTGAACAAGCCTTTCCACTTCAATTCCGTAGAGTGCAATTCTGCAAATTTGATTCAGAGATTGATTCGTAATGCGTTGGTTCACAGCATCCTTATATGCCAATGCCACATTTTTGGCTGCTTTGGCGTCTCCCTTTCCTGTCCCAACGTCATATAGTATATCTTTAAATGAGACCCCTTCATTATCTATATTTACAGAGTAAGCGCTTTCCTTTAACAGTATCAGGTTGCTAAAGACCTGCTTGTTGGGGGCATATTGCATCACCCCATGCAGAAATCCAAGTTTTTGATGTGTAACAGCCAATCGAACAGCCAGTTCATCATCCATTTTGTATAGGCATCCTTCTCTTAAGTGACGTGGAGTAAACGTGAAGTAGGTGAATGTTGAATCTCTGACATCTTGATGAGGAATATATTTCCCTGTATGTGGCCACATAGTAAAATCTCCTATTACAATAATTAATTTCATTATATCATAAAAACAGAGATTATAAAATCAAAATTATTTTATTTGTTTTTTTTTAGAAAAATTCAAATATAAAAAGCGATTTGGATTCCACGATTAGGACATTCGCACGCAACTATTTTCTGCTGTTTCATATGCTTTTTTACATCAGTTTTATTGATATTTTCACGATATTCGGACTATTATTCTTCTTATAGTACGACACCCCCCGCTTTAGGTATAAAAAACCGCTTATTCTAAAAATTTGTTTAGAATAAACAGGTTCTGCTTTACATAATTACAGTTTTTTGACTAAGCCATAACCTGTCGTCTTGCCTCTATATACAAATCAATATCTTCTACAATATACATTTCTCCAGTTGTATGCAGAGCTTCAAAACAGGAATAAATATAATCCCATACACGGTATTTTGTGAACAGTTCGGAAACTTGTCTTCCGGTCAAGCCTTTTGCAGTTTTATACTGCTCAGTACAATAGATTAAAAAATTACCTTCTTTACTCATGATCACGCCTCCTCCGGAAATGTAAATGTTCCTGTCTTTTTTTCTTCATCAAACATATGAAACAAGGTCAGTGCGCTCAAATGCCACAGCTTTGTCTCCTCCTGCTCCAAGAAGGAATATACCCCAGAATCATAAAATTCTTTTGCCGCAGATACTTCATCATATGGATAATTCTCAATAATCAAGTGGATCACCTGAGGGACAAGAAGCATAAGCATAGCTTCAAATTTCTGCTTTTCCATTAAAATTCCTCCTCTGGCACCGTGCCAATAAACTTTAAGTAACTTAACGCCTTTTCTGAGGTAAGCACTAACTGGTTATTCAGCTTTTTGATTTTAAGGGCATCGAGTGTCTGCTCTTTTGTCAATGCTCCGGCAGTATAGATTCTTCCTCCGTTTTTTCTGCGCTTGTAAACTTTATCTGCAAAGCCTATGGCCTGCTTTTTGTTTGTGGTGGTATAGAAACCAAAGCCAAAATCCAGAAATCGGTTCTGCCTAATCAGCTTCGGTTCGGAAACAACCACATTACTTCCATGATACAGAATCATAGATTCCCCTCCAATACTTTTTCTGCAATCTTTTGTTCTTCCAGCAATGATTTAATCATTACTTCAATATGACGCCGTTTATCAATCTGCTGTTTGAGTGCTTCAATTTCCTGTTTCCCGACATACTTGGAAACGATCTTTTTTCCATCCCGATATTTCAGATAATAATAAGTATATCCATTGACATGCTTTTCGGAAATTGTACCTTTTGGAAGTTCGGCAAGTGCCTCCTGATATTTAACCAGCATATAATCAATCCTCTGTTTTTCCTGTAGTACTGTACTTATAATTAAATTCATTCTTTTCACCCATCCATATTATACCCAACATTGCGCAGAAATTTAACACGTGTTGGGTAAATTTAGTGTGAAAAAATTCCAGAATACCAACCATATTTTTATTTGAAGGGAAAACAGCAGAAAATGCGGCATAAGAAAAAGCGCGGTTTCAAAGATACATACTTTTATTTATTGCGCTCAAAATCAATTCAAAACATGAGAAATATAAAGAACCCAGGGAATGTGTGCTTTTCAGTACCGACACATTCCCTGGGTTCTTTATATTTCTTTTTATAATCGGCGGAAATCGGCGTTAGCCGATTTCCCCTTTTATTGTCTTATTTCTCACCATATAAGGTAATCAATTTATTCAGATACTCATAACGCTCTTTTGCATGCTCTTCGGAAACTGCAAACAGTTCTTCTGCTCTCTCCGGATTGAACCTTGCAAGCGCATTGTAACGAACTTCGCCGTTCAAGAATGCCTTGTAATCTCCGGTAGGCTCTTTGCTGTCTAAGGAGAATGCAGCCTTTCCTTCCTTCTTGAGCTGTGGATTGAAGCGGAAGTTATGCCAGTAACCAGCCTCTACCGCATTCTTTTCCTCGGTCTGAGCCTTGCTCATTCCAACCTTGATACCATGGTTGATACATGGAGCGTAAGCGATAATCAGGGATGGTCCCGGATAAGCCTCTGCCTCTGCAATTGCCTTGATACACTGGTTGTAATCAGCGCCCATTGCGATCTGTGCAACATATACGTAGCCGTAGCTCATTGCGATGGAAGCTAAGTCTTTCTTCTTCACTTCTTTTCCGCCTGCTGCGAACTGTGCGATCGCTCCGGTAGGTGTAGCCTTAGAAGACTGTCCGCCTGTGTTGGAATATACCTCAGTATCGAATACCATAACGTTGACATCCTGTCCGCTTGCCAGTACATGGTCAACACCGCCGAATCCGATATCATATGCCCATCCATCGCCGCCAAAGATCCACTGGGATTTCTTAGCCAGGAAATCTTTCTCTGCCAGGATTTCCTTAGAAGCATCACATCCGCAAGCCTCTAATGCTGCAACCAGCTTGTCTGTTGCGCTGCCGTTCAATGCACCGACAGTAAAGGTATCTAACCACTCTTTTCCTGCTGCTGCAACGTCTGCGTTCTTGCCTTCTGCAACAAGAGCTTCTACTTTGCCTTTCAGTTTGCCTCTGATTGCCTTCTGAGCAAGCAGCATACCGTAACCAAATTCAGCTGCATCCTCGAATAAAGAATTAGACCATGCAGGACCCTGTCCTCTTTCATTTACGGTGTATGGTGTAGAAGGTGATGAGTTACCCCAGATAGAGGAACATCCAGTTGCATTCGCAATGTACATTCTGTCACCGAACAACTGTGTAATTAATTTCGCATAAGGTGTCTCACCGCATCCGCCGCAGGCTCCGGAGAACTCAAGCAATGGCTGTTTGAACTGAGATCCCTTAACAGTAGTCTCTTTGAATTTCTCTACTACATCAATCTTCTTCTCTACAGTCAACCCATAATCGAAGAATGCCTGCTCGCCCACGTTTGCTTCACAGTTCTGCATCGTAAGCGCTTTCTCACCTTTCTTACCAGGACATACATTTGCACAGGAGCCGCATCCAGTACAGTCAAGTGCAGAAATAGTCATGCTGAACTTGTAATCAGCCATACCAGTCATCGGCAGGGTCTGCATTCCTTCTGGAGCATTGGAAGCTTCTGCTTCTGTCATAGCCACTGGACGGATAACTGCATGAGGACATACATAGGAACAAATATTACACTGGATACAGTTTTCCGGATTCCATACAGGAACGTCAACCGCAATACCGCGCTTCTCAAATGCAGCAGATCCGGAAGGTGTCTGTCCATTTTCATATTTTTTAACAACAGATACCGGAATCTTATTACCTTCCTGTCCGTTTACAGGAATCTGAATGTCATTTACGAAATCAACAACATCCTGTCTGTCTCCGGTCGCAACCTTTGCAAAGCTCTCATCCTGAGCATCTTTCCAGCCTGCAGGTACGTCAATCTTAACAACTCCGGTTGCTCCGGCATCAATTGCGTCATAGTTCATCTGTACAATCTTGTCGCCCTTCTTGCCGTAGGTCGCTTTAGCAGCAGCCTTCATCAGCTCGATCGCTCTCTCTTCCGGAATGATGGCAGCCAGTTTGAAGAATGCAGACTGAAGAACTGTGTTGATACGTCCGCCAAGTCCGATCTCTTTACCAATTTTGATACCGTCGATGGTATAGAACTGAATATCATTCTCTGCAATATATCTCTTTACCTGTCCAGGCAAATGTGTCTCTAACTCTTCTGGTGACCAGGAGCAGTTCAGAAGGAATGTTCCGCCTGGCACTAATTCCTGAACCATGTTGTATTTGCGCACATAGGAAGGATTGTGGCATGCCACAAAGTTTGCCTGCTTAATCAGGTAAGTAGACTTGATGGCCTTCTTACCGAAACGCAGATGGGACATGGTAACTCCGCCGGATTTCTTGGAATCATAGTCAAAATATGCCTGTGCATACATGTCTGTGTTATCTCCGATAATCTTGATGGAGTTCTTATTTGCACCAACGGTACCGTCAGCGCCAAGTCCCCAGAATTTACAGTTGATGGTTCCTTCTGGTGTTGTTACCGGGTCTTCTTTTACTTCCAGAGAAAGGTTCGTAACATCATCATAGATTCCAATGGTAAACTCTTCTTTTTCAGTATTGTTATATACAGCAATGATCTGTCCAGGTGTAGTATCTTTGGAGCCTAAACCATAACGTCCGCTTGTGATCTGAACAGATTCAAATTTTGTTCCTTTCAATGCAGCAACTACATCGAGATATAAAGGCTCTCCCAGAGATCCCGGCTCTTTGGTTCTGTCTAATACAGCGATCAATTTAGCAGTCTCAGGAATAGCTGCCACAAAAGCTTCTTTGCTGAATGGTCTGTAAAGACGAACCTTAACAACGCCGACCTTCTCGCCCTTAGCCATTAAGTAGTCGATCGTCTCGTCAATGGTATCACATACAGAACCCATAGCAACGATAACCTTCTCTGCGTCTGCTGCTCCATAGTAGTTGAACAGTTTATAATCTGTTCCTAACTTCTCATTTACCTTGTCCATATACTTCTGTACGATTGCAGGCATTGCGTCGTAAGTGGAGTTGCAGGACTCTCTGGTCTGGAAGAAAATATCCGGGTTCTGTGCAGAACCGTCCTGACGGGGATGATTTGGATTCAGTGCATTCTTACGGAAAGAATCAATGGCATCCATGCTTACCATATCCTTCAAATCCTCATAGTCCCATGTCTCAATCTTCTGAATCTCATGAGAGGTACGGAATCCATCAAAGAAATTGATGAATGGAAGATGTCCTTCCAGAGCAGCGCAGTGCGCAACCGGAGTCAGGTCCATAACTTCCTGTACAGAAGACTCACAGAGCATTGCCGCACCAGTCTGACGGCAGGCATATACATCGGAATGATCACCGAAAATGTTCAATGCGTGGGTTGCCACACAACGCGCTGATACATTAAATACGCCCGGAAGCCCTTCACCAGCGATTTTATAAAGGTTGGGAATCATCAGCAGTAATCCCTGGGATGCAGTATAGGTGGTTGTAAGCGCACCTGCTGCAAGAGAACCGTGCACAGTACCTGCTGCACCAGCCTCGGACTGCATTTCTGTCACCTGAACAGTCTGTCCGAAAATATTCTTTCTTCCCTGGGTTGCCCATTCATCTGTAGCTTCTGCCATAACAGATGACGGTGTGATGGGGTAGATGGCTGCAACATCTGTAAATGCATAGGAAGCATGTGCTGCTGCATGGTTACCATCCATGGTTTTCATAGATCTTTTCATTACATTTTCCTCCTGCTTTAAAATTAAGCATATCACTTCTTATGAGAAGCGGACATGCAGAGTTTCTTTCTACTATACTATAATAATTATAGCGCAAAAAATCAATAGTTTTCGCTCTATTTCATGTATTTTTCTTGAAACACCTCAATGGGAAGAGGCCTGTCAAATAAAAAGCCCTGGCCATACTGGAAGCCGCAGTTTACAAGAAACTCCCGCTGCTCTTCTGTCTCAATTCCCTCGAAAATAACCTCTTCTTTTACGCTTCGGATCAAACTGCCCATATTGCGGATAAAATCCTCCTCATTCCGCCGGTTCTCCCGATTGAGAAAACTGCGGTCAATCTTTACAATATCTGCCGGAATATCAAGGAGCATTCCAAGAGAAGAATAGCCTGTGCCAAAGTCGTCAATCGCCACCCGGAATCCTGCTGTGCGCAGAAGCTGCACTTCAGACTTAACCAGCTCATATCCCATCACAAACAGGCTCTCTGTGATCTCAATCTCAATATACTGAGGGTCCACCTGATATTTCTCTGTCAATTCTATGATACGTCTGTAGATTCCATCTTTCTCAAAATGGCTTCTGGAAAAATTCACAGAAATCACCGGAAGCTGTTTTCCTTCATTCTGCCAGCGCTTCATGTAAATTAAAACCTGTTCGTACATATAGAAATCCAGTTCTACAATATATCCCGATTTCTCTAAAATCGGAATAAACATTGCAGGCGCTTCCAGACTCCCGCTCTTTTTCTTCAAGCGAACCAGCGCTTCCCCTCCGAAAAGTTCAAACCGGGACAGCAGAAATTTAGGCTGCACATATACCTGAAACCTTCCCTCTGCAAGATTGCTCTGAAATTCAGCCAGCACCTGCTTCTCCATCTCACGCTGCCTGCGCATCCGGGGCTCATAAACTCTGCAGAACAGATTGCTCCCCTTAATACTCTTTCTGGCTATATTCGCATTCTCTATGGCAATATTCAAATCCTCATCCTGCTGGTCGATAAAGTAAATACCGGTAGAAAGCCTGAGATTACAGGAAGTGTAAATTTCCCGCTGCTGTCTTGAGAATTCCATATTCGCTCCTGCCACAATATTAAGAATCGTATCTTTGTTCTCTCCCCAAATTAACGTGACAAACAAATCCGAATACAGCCTGCAGGAAATCTTATTATTTCCGCTGCGTATACGCACTGCGAATTTTTTGAGTATTTCATTCCCTGCTTCGTGGCCAAAGTTCTCATTGATATATGAAAAATCATTGATATCTGTATAGACAATGGCATACTGAAGCTCACAATTCCAGTTTCGCAGCTCCTTTTTGACTCTTTTCTTAAATACTTCTTCAATATAAAGCCCCGTCAGCATGTCCCGGTGTTTCAAATACCGGATAGCTTTCTTGTCCGCTTCACGCTGTACCCGCAGCGCCACAAATACAGACAGCATCTTAGACAGTTCCAGGAATGTTTCCTTCTCAAAATTGGTCCAATTCCTGGGCTTTTCTGTATCACAAAATGTAATAAATCCCTCTCCCAGCTCTGAATAGGAAAAACTGCAGTTTACAATGGCACGCATCCGGCGTTCCCGAAAAACTTCGCGGTCTGCCTCAGATACCTGCTGATCTCCCAGACAGTCGTCAATACTTGCCAGCCCCCATTCATCAAAACCACTCAAAAATCCATCCCAGTTTTCATATTTATCTACAAACTCCGGACGGTCCAGAATACCATTCTCTCTGGTCCAGCAGTTCGTCTGGATCAGCTCTTTTCTCTCTTTATCACACTCTAGCACCGCAACCCTTCCCAGGTCATACTGCCTTCCAATCCGCTCCATTAAAATATTCAATGAATCATTCAGGTCCTTGGCATGGGACAATAAAGAAAATGCTTCTGAGAGAAAATCCATATCCTGCATCTTCCCCGCTTTATACTGGCTGCTGCGCACTTCAATCCTGCTTGCCTTGCGAATCTTCCAGAGAGGATCCGTGCCTTCTGCCACACGATACTGATTCTTCCCTGCCTCCTTTGCCTGGTACATTGCCATATCAGCCTTGGAAAACAGGGAACTATAGCTCTCCTTGACAGTGCCGTAAACTGCTACCCCCACACTGCAGCTCACCTGTATTTCCTCTCCGTCTCTTCCATGGTACACTTGTTTGGTGGATTTGCAGATATTCTCTGCTTTCTGCTTTGCCTGATAAAAATCGGTATATTTCATAAATACCATAAATTCATCGCCGCCGATTCTGCCCACCACATCTGTTGCACGAAACAGTTCCTGTATTTTCTTGGCCACATTGATTAAGACACTGTCTCCAAACATGTGCCCCAGGGTGTCATTGATCATCTTAAAATTATCTACGTCAATGAGAAACAACGCATGATTCCCCCGCACATTATCCTTGAGAAATCCTTCTATCTCAGATTTTGTCGTAGACTTGTTCAAAAGCCCGGTAAGATCATCTTGTTTTAGCCTCTGTTCTATCTCATCCTGCAGATGTTTTTCCCTGGTAATATCTTCAGTCCGCCCTAATATCCGTAAAATTTTCCCATCTTCCCCCGGCACACTCTTATATATCGTTCTGTGCCAGGCAAATATGGGAGATTCCCCAAAGTCTGCAACGTTTACCCGATATTCCAGCATTCCCTTTTCCTCTGCCGCAGACGCACGTTCCAGCATTCCGAAAAATTCTCCATAGTCTTCACAATATAAAATGTCCTCCAGCGCATTTGCCGGAGTAAAAAATCCTTCTCCGTTCCGGTCTGCAAGCATAATATTAGACTGCGGTGCGATAAAAATCGTTTTAGAATCCACATCATACTCAAACGGAAATTCCTGATTGATATCTTCCACCAGTTTGTAACGTTCTGTCTGAAGATACAGCTCTTCTTCTACACGTTTGCGTCTGTGGATATCCCAGCTCGAAACAAGAAAATAGGGAGTTCTGCCCTGATAATAAAACAGACGGATATTCAATGCAATCCAACGGATTTCACCGTTTTTTCCACAAATACGGATGTCGCACTGCCCTACTTTTTCTGTGTGGAGCAGTTCTTCCATAACTTTTTTAAGCTGCCTGCGGTCCTCACGATAAACTGCATCTAAAAAATCATTGGGCAATACCTGGATCTCTTCCTCACTGTAACCTATCGTACGAAAAAATTCTTCATTGCCGCTGACCAGTTCCAATTGCGCTGTTCCCTGCAGCACAGCGCATCCAGTGGGAAGCTTTAGAATCGTCCGCCTCAGACGTTCCATGCTCTCTTCAATTCGGTTCCACTGCCTGTCCTGTTGTATTTTTTCCTCCAGCACCAGATCCTGCCGCATACATCCTATCAACAGCACATGAAATTCTGGCTGCATTTTTATCATTTTCATAGCCAGCAGCACATGAAATTCATTTCCCCTTGGATTGCAGATTCTGTAATTCCGGAAAATACCCTGTCCAATTCCCTCCATTGCCTCCTTTAGCTGTCTGCGCAGTTCTTCCCGCTGTTTTACTGTCACTACAGAACGTATATCATTTCTGGCAATCGCAAATTCTGCCCGCGTATAACCGATACACTGGAAAAATTCTTCATTACCGTAAAGCAGATTAAAATCATCGTTTTCCATATCTTCTGGTTCTTCATAACCAATGCAGCAGATACCGCAGGGGATTTCCTCCAATATCTGTTCTTCTTCCTGCTGGAAAAACTGTTCCAGCATCTTTTGACTCTCCATACAAAAACCCCGCTTCTATCGATCCTGTTATTATCGTTTATCTCTATCATGAAACCCTGCTGTTTTTAATCATAGCAAATTTTTCCTGTATTTTCAATAAAACTTCTTGCAAAATAGCAGATTTACGGTATACTTAGTTACAGTTCAGACATCACTTATATTATGGTGCGGCTGAGCTGCCTACGAAAAATGAAAATTTAAACGCAGAAAGGTTAGATAGAATGATTAGTGCAAATAATGTAACTCTGAGAATCGGCAAAAAAGCTTTATTTGAAGATGTAAATATTAAATTTACTGAAGGAAACTGTTATGGTCTTATCGGTGCAAATGGGGCTGGCAAATCCACATTCCTCAAAATTTTAAACGGACAGCTGGAACCTACCAAGGGCGAAGTCATCATTACTCCGGGACAGCGTCTCTCCTTCCTGCAGCAGGACCATTTCAAGTATGATGAATTCTCTGTGCTTGACACCGTCATAATGGGAAATCAGCGTTTATATGATATCATGAAAGAAAAAGACGCTATTTATATGAAAGAAGATTTCACGGATGAAGATGGTATCCGTGCCAGTGAACTGGAAGCGGAATTTGCAGAAATGGACGGTTGGAACGCAGAATCTGACGCCGCCCAGCTCTTAAATGGGTTAGGCATTGAGACGGAATTCCACACTTCCATTATGAAAGATCTCACAGGTGACCTAAAGGTCAAAGTACTGCTTGCCCAAGCGCTGTTTGGCAATCCCGACATCCTGCTGTTAGACGAGCCGACTAACCACCTGGATCTGGATGCCATCGCATGGCTGGAAGAATTCCTGATTAATTTTGACAATACAGTGATTGTGGTATCTCATGACCGCTATTTTCTCAATAAGGTCTGTACCCATACTGCTGATATTGATTATGCAAAAATTCAGTTATATGCCGGAAATTATGATTTCTGGTATGAGTCCAGTCAGCTTCTGATTAAGCAAATGAAAGAGGCAAATAAGAAAAAAGAAGAAAAAATCAAAGAACTGCAGGAATTTATCTCTCGTTTCTCCGCCAATGCTTCCAAGTCCAAACAGGCTACCTCCCGGAAAAAAGCACTGGAAAAAATCCAATTGGATGAGATCAAACCCTCCAGCCGGAAATATCCGTATATTGATTTCCGTCCGGCAAGGGAAATTGGAAATGAAGTACTGACCGTGGAAAATATAAGCAAAACGATTGACGGTGTTAAGATATTAGACAATGTATCTTTCATCGTAGGACATGACGACAAGATTGCATTTGTAGGAAGCAACGAAATTGCTAAGACGACTCTGTTTCAGATTCTCGCCGGAGAAATGGAACCGGACGAAGGCAATTACAAATGGGGTGTTACCACCAGCCAGTCCTATTTCCCCAAAGATAACACGGCCATCTTTGACACGGACCTGCAGATCGCAGACTGGCTGACCCAGTTCTCCGAAATCAAAGACGCTACCTACGTACGCGGATTTTTGGGAAGAATGCTCTTTGCAGGAGAAGACGGCGTGAAAAAAATGCGGGTATTATCTGGTGGGGAAAAAGTACGGGTGCTCCTGTCACGGATGATGATCGAAGGCTCCAATATCCTGATTCTGGATGAGCCTACGGACCACCTGGATATGGAGAGCATCACCGCCCTGAATAACGGTCTGATCAAGTTCCCGGGCGTAATCTTGTTCGCATCCCGCGACCATCAGGTGGTACAGACCACAGCCAACCGTATTATTGAGTTTCTGCCAAACGGTACATTTATTGATAAAATTACTACTTATGATGAATATCTGGAGAGCGATGAGATGGCAAGAAAGAGGCAGGTATATTCTACCAGCAATGCACAGGAAGAAGACGATTAATTATGTTATGCAGGCGTTTTCTATGACATGTACTGCGCCAAAAGGCGGCAAAAGAATAGAGCCGTCCATGAGAAATAGATAAATGTACAGGGCTGCCGCAAAATTTGTTCACTCATTTAATCTGTAATATGAGTCAGTGCGGCAGCCCTATCTATGCCCCTTACAAAATATCAAATCTGTATTGGCAAAAAGAAAAGGCTAAAGATCATGATTCCTAAAATCAATACGATGATAGCTTAAGACTTAAGAAGGCTCCCAAATTCCCTCTTCTGCCCTGGCTTGCCCGATGAGAAAACAGCAATTGGGGATTACAGCAGGTACACACATCTGTCACAGACAAATGCTCTTTTCTGATTCCCGCTTCCAGCAAAACGATCTCGTTGGCATGCCATAAATCAAGCTGATATTTTCCCCCTCCCTTTTCCACTAAAATTTCCTGGCTGTGTTCTGAAAATTCCCGCATAAATTCTTCTGCCACATCCTGGCTGATCTCATAACAATCCTGACAAATCGAAGGTCCTATGGCGCAGACGACATCTTCTGGCCGTGTACCGAATTCCCGCCGCATGGCTTCCAGCGTCACGCGGCCCATCCTGCCTGCCGTTCCACGCCAGCCAGAATGCGACAGACCAATGGCGCGGTTCTTGGTATCTACAAAATATAAGGGGACACAGTCTGCATAAAAAGTGGACAATACCAATCCCGGTTCATCGGTGATAAGCCCATCCACATCTGAATAGCCCCGTTCTCTGATTAATCCCTTTCCTGCATCTTCTCTCCCCACCCGCCGTACATTTGTCGTGTGCGTCTGGTCTGTAAATACGAAATCTTCATATCTGGTGCCAAGAACCTGGGAAACCCTGCGGAAATTCTCTTCTACTGCCTCTCTTTCATCTCCCCTGGTAAAACTGAGATTCAAGCTGGCGAATATCCCCTGGCTTGCACCGCCCTGTCTGGTAGTAAAGCAATGCTTCACCATGTCCGTCTGTTCCAGCAAAGGATAGGACAAAAAAGGAAATTCTCCCGTATCAAGAGAAACTGATTTCAGTACTGGAGCAGATTCCCGTCCTCTGATCTTCTTCCTTATCATTTTCACGCTGCTCTTGTATCTTCTGTCTTCGTTCACATCTCTGCTCCTCCTATCTGACATATTCAAATGCATTCCGGATATGCGTTATCTCATCTCCCGCAATCCCTATCACATCAAACCGGCAGGGTGTTTCCTCACCGCATCCGCGGCACAGGCAATAATAGTCTGCTGTTTTGCAGATGCGCCTTCTTTTACGTAAATCTACGGCTTCCAGAGGATGTCCCCCTCTGATATTTTCACGGTATTTTACTTCCACAAATACCAGATACCTGCCGTCTCTCGCCACCAGGTCAATCTCTCCGTACCGGCTGTAAAAGTTCTGGCACACGATTTGAAAACCCTTCTGTTTGAGGAATTCTGCCGCCTTCTGTTCATTCTCTGAACCAATTTTCCGATAATTATTTTTTCTTCCTGCCAACAGTTCCTCCTGTTTCGTCTGTTCTACATCATATTTAAAAACTGTTCTCATGCAGCATTTAAAATATAAATACTTCCAGCCAACATTGGCTTATTATTTAATCTTTTCCTTCATTCGTTCCATATCATCCACAAAGACCAGAATTTCTGCCACCACCTCATACAGCTCTGGGGGAATCATCTCCCCTATTTCCAGCTTTGATAACGTTTTTGCCAGCTTATCATCCCGGTAAAAAGGAATCTTCTCTTCTTTCGCCTTCTCAATAATGCGTTCTGCCAAATACCCTTTTCCAGTGGCAATAATTTTAGGCGCCCGCTCTCCTGGTTCATAAGCCACAGCTACCGCTGTCTTCTGCCTTTCCCCAGTCTTTGTGTCCATTGTGACCAGTTCTCTGGTATTTTTGTATCGCGTCTCTTCCATCAAACTGTCACTCCTTTCCCTGTTTTAATTCAATTAGGCAATTGCGAAACTATCAAATTATTGAGATTTCATATACAATTTATACAATTGTTCTAAAATATTTTATTCATACGAAACGCACAAAATGCAGGGCGCACCAAGCATTACAACGAACCACTTAATACGAAAATCATGTTCCGCAAAGGCTTCCATGATTTTTGTGTTTCGTTTCCATGGCGCTAAAATGCATTTCTTAGCGTTTCGTATGCTAAAATATTTCTTCCAAAATTTTTTGAATTGTATATGAAATTCTCAAAACTATTGAGTTTCGCAATTACCTATTTCGATTCAATATTACGCTTTCACATCAAAGGAATATCGGTGCAGTTTTACCGGAGGCCTCTCTCTCTCCAGAAAATCTTCCACAAAATTCTGCTGTTTTCTGCGGTTTTCCACCTTTACCTCACAAGAATATCCCTTCTGCTGCAAACGCTCTACCAGTTGATCTGCATATCCAGAAATCAAACGGCAGGACAGCTCATCTTCAAAATAGAATTCTGTCTCTACAGCCGCCCCCTGCAGTTTTACAAAAATATCTGTAGAACCAAGATGCTCCATATCCAAATGCAGAAGCGCCGTCAAGTCTCCCTTCTTTTCCCTGAGATTTTTCTTATTGGTGTATACATAAAGTTCACTGTGGGCATTCTGGTTCTGAAGCTTTAGTGGGAGCTGCACATAAGTATATACCTGGTTAAGCTGGTTCATGAATTCCAGATTACTCTGTACGGACTGGGCAGTCTTTGCCAGAGCTGTTCCTTCCTTTCCTGCCTGGGTCAGTACTTGCTGCAGATCTTCCATCTGCCTGGACAGGCGCTGGTACATTTCCTTTACAGCGCCTTCTTCCTTGAGCTGTTCTGGAGTTAAGGTCCACTGGTCTGCCATCGCCTGCTTTAGCACACCTTTATATTCTTCCGAGTTAAACAATTTCTGCATGGATGCACTGGTATAATCTTCACTTTTTTCCACAGCACTGACTATTTGTTCCAACAGTTCTCCTGCACTGAGGTTTGTATTTAATTTTCCCTGGGGAAGAAGCTGCTGGTTTTCCCTTGCACCTGAGAACTCCTGCAGCAGCGAAGTAAGCCTGCCCTGCTGTTCTTTGCTTAAAAACTGCTCTGCTGTCACTGCCTTCTGCCCTTCTGCTAAACCTTTCTCTGCCGAATCCACAGAAGTATTTATCTCAGAAGCTTCTCCCTGCATTTCATTTGCTGCAGGATTTCCTGCAGATAATCCATCCTGGGCAAGTGTTTCACCAGACAGTCCGCCCTGCATCTGGCTTCCCTGGGATAAGCCTTCTCCCATGGCGTTTCCATTCATGGCATTCCCTTCAAAGCCTGCCTGGTTCCCGCCGCCCTGGGTAAGATCTTCATGGATAATCACCCCCTGGGCAGCATCAATATTGGAGACTGACAGATTCTGCATTGCCTGATTCTGTGTCATTTCCCCCAGCGCCGCCTGATTCTGCACTGCTCCTATCTGGGCTGACGATGTCTGCTGCTGACCGCTGCCCAGCAGAATCCCTGCAATCTGCTGTTGGAAGCCTAAAATCGTTCCTGGCGTTCCTGGCGCAGAACTGGACATTCCTCCTTCTGATCCAAAGATCTTTCCTGGCAATTCTGCAATACCGTCCATGAGGCGGTTCATCTCTGGCAGAAGCGCCTGCTGCCCATTTTTATAATTCTGAAACTGATTCAGAGATTCTTCTGTAATCACCAGTCCCAGTTTCTGCATCTGCACCAGCGTCTGAACCTCCGCTTTGGGAAAATTTGCAAGTATCCGCATCATCTGATGCAGACTGTTCTTATCAACGGGAAGCTGCTGCGCCATCATCTGATTGACCATGGACAGGTTTTTATCATTCACCTGCAGTCCCGCCGCCTCCAGGGCACGCAGCAGCGTAGGGTTCTGGGCGCTCTCCAAAGTAACCGGACGAATTGCTATCTGCTCTCCAGAATATGATTTCACCTGGAACAGCATAGGCTGCCCCTTTTCCAGATTTACTCCCGCATCCAATCTGGCAGAAATAGAACGTCCATCGTTCAATCCGATGGTTACCTGTCCATTCTTAATCTCTGTTATCGTTCCCTCAAATACTTTTCCAGGAACCAACTCCTGCGCCTGCGCAGACAATGGACGCACTGCCGTAGGTTCTCTGGTCTGTGCCAGCGTCTGGGTACCGGAAGCTGCATTATTTTGATATTGATGAATACCTTCCACAAATGACATGATGCTCCTGCCTTTCTATAAAATAGTTCAGATATTTCTGATAAAACTCCGACGATGAATAGAGGACGGACCATATTTTTTAACTGCTTCCATATGTTCTTTGGAACCATAACCCTTATTTCTGGCAAATCCATACTCCGGCATGATCTGATCGTATTCCTCCATCAAACGGTCTCTGGTGACCTTGGCAATGATACTTGCCGCTCCAATGGAAATACTTTTTTCATCCCCTTTGATAATTGGCACCTGAGGAATCTCCACCTGAGGAATGGTCACAGCATCATTTAATAATATATCGGGTTTTACCGCCAAATTCTGAATTGCCTGGCGCATAGCTTCGTAGGTAGCCTGTAGAATATTGATTTCATCGATTTTCTCAGGACCTGCCATGCCAATTCCCACTGCCACTGCCTGCCGCATTATAATTTCATACAATTCCTCTCTTTTTTTCGCACTGAGCTTCTTAGAATCATTGATATACAATATTCTGCAGTCCCTGGGCAGAATCACTGCTGCCGCGACCACCGGTCCTGCCAAAGGACCTCTGCCTACTTCGTCAATCCCACAGATATATTCTCTGTCCGCATACTGTCTCTCATAAGTTTTCAGTCTTTCGATTCGCTGACACTCCTGTTCTAATGCTTTTAAACGCTTTTCTGCCAAAAGCACCAGTTTCTGCACGCCTGTGCGCTGATCTGCTTTGTATTGTAAAATAAAAGAAGGCAGCATGGTATCCTCTGCTGCCTGTAATTCTGCTTTAATCTCTGTAACTTTTCTCGATTCACCCACTGATGTTTCTCCTTTAAATACTACCGATGCTTGATAAACCCAATCTTGTCAAAAGGATAAATTCTCAGCCATGCCCTGCCAACAAAATCCTTACCAAGCACTTTTCCCACACTGGGATCACGGCTGTCTGAACTGGCATTCCTGTTATCTCCCAGTACAAAATACTCATCCTCGCCAAGTTCCACAGGTTCTGCTGCTTCTCCCGGATTCTGTATAATTTCCCGCCCATAAGATTCTTCCAGTTCTTCACCGTCAATGTAAATTACGCCGTCAGAATCGATCTGTACCGTCTCGCCCGGCATACCGATAATACGTTTGATATAGTATGTATCTTCTTTATATTTAAAGGGGAATACCACAATATCAAACCGCTCTGGTTTACGAAACCGATAAGTAATCTTATCCACGATCAGATTATCTCCATCGCTCAAGGTATATTCCATAGAGGTTCCGCTCACCTGCGTGCGCTGCCCCACATAATGAATCACCAGATAGGTCAGTAAAAAAACAATACCTATATACAAAATAAAACTTATGGTTTCCCGCATCATACTGGCCTTTTCTTCGGAAGATTTCTTCTTCCCTTCCTGCTCATTATCCATATTTTATTCCTGCTCCCTGAAAATTCTGTTATTAACTCTATTATGATTTATTTTATCTCTGTTTTTCTGGAAATTCAAGTGTTATTTTTCCCAGTTTTCCACTGCGGAACTCCTCTAGCAACAATGCTGCTGCTTTACTGTAATCAAGTTCATTGCCCCTTTTCACACAATTGCGTTTTTGGGCTATCTCTCCAAGAATTTCTGCCGGCTTTTGCTCTTCTTGAATCTGAAAACGTTCCTGGAGAACTCCAGGATATTTTTCCTGTAAAATCTGAATAAGTTCCAGAGACAATTCATCAATATTCAGAATCTCGTCCTTGATCGAACCGATAAGCGCAAGATACAGCCCTACTCTCTGATCCTCAAACTTGGGCCACAAAATCCCAGGCGTATCTAACAGCTCCACATTTTTATTCAAACGAATCCACTGCTTTCCCTTCGTCACACCCGGCTTATTTCCCGTCTTTGCACAGGCTTTCCCTGCATAAGTATTGATAAACGTGGATTTTCCCACATTGGGAATCCCCACTACCATAGCACGCACCGGACGGTTTTTGATCCCTCTTCTCCGGTCACGTTCCAGCTTCTCCTGACAGGCTTCCATCACCACATCACTGATATTCTTCATTCCTGCCCTGGTTCTTGCGTCCAGGTTTACTGTAAAATACCCTTTTTCCCTGAAATACGCCCCCCAGGCTGCTGTCAGCTGCTGATTGGCAAGGTCAGCCTTATTCATCAATATCAGCCTAGCCTTATTCTTTCCCAGTTCATCAATATCGGGATTCCTGCTGCTGAAAGGGATGCGGGCGTCGACCAGCTCAATTACCAGATCTATGAGCTTCATATCTTCCTGCATTTGGCGCTTTGCCTTTGTCATATGCCCTGGATACCATTGAAAATGCATTTCCTTCCTCCTTTCTATTTCAAGAAACTTACTTTCTTCCAGGGTGAGATAATCATCCACGCCTGCCCTGTAATATATTCTTTCTTCACATTGCCGATACTTGCATAACGGCTGTCCTCGCTGTTGTTGCGGTTATCTCCCAGCACAAAATATTCATCTTCCTCCACCAAAATCTCATTCTCCGCCATCATAGCATTTTCAATGGCGTCTCCTTCTATTTTCTCAGGAAAAAGTTCTCCATTTACATAGACCTCTCCATCCTTGATCTGTATGGTATCTCCCGGAACCCCAATCACCCGCTTCACATAATAATGGGCTTTTTCATTGCCATTAGGCGAAAACACTACCAAATCATTCGGTTTCGGGTCAAACAATTTATATATAAAACGATTTACCAGAATCTGTTCTCCACTCTCCAGCGTCGGAGACATGGAAGGACCCACCACCGACACCTGATATCCGAAAAAGGACACCAAAATTACAGTTCCTGCAATGGTCAGCAGAATTTCTCCTGCCCAGACTGCAATCTCTTTGAGCAGCGCCGTATTTATTTTTTTCTTACGCCGGTAAAAACTCAGTCCAGCTGCATTTCTTCTCATATTTTACCGCTCCTGTCTTTTCTAACAAAGTGGGCAAGCCCACTTCAACTCGCTCAGAACCTATCGGAAAGATACTTTCACGCTTTAGCGTGACAAGGTCTTTCCTGATAAGATAAAAAAGGGACAACTACCTATCGTACTTGTCCCTTCCCGTGTTCCAATTCAGTTTTGAATTATTTTACTAATTCTTTGACTTTCGCTCTCTTACCAACACGATCTCTTAAGTAATTCAGTTTTGCACGTCTTACCTTACCATAACGAACTACTTCGATTTTTTCTACGTTCGGTGAATGCAGCGGCCATGTCTTCTCAACACCAACACCATTGGAGAATTTTCTAACCGTAAAAGTCTCTCTGTTGCTTCCGCCCTGGCGTTTTAATACGATGCCTTCAAATACCTGAATTCTCTCACGGTTTCCTTCTTTAATCTTACCGTAAACCTTCACGGTATCACCTACTCTGAAGTCATCTACCTTGTCTTTCAACTGTTCTTTCTCAATGTTTCTGATTATTTCTGTCGCATTCATTTTGTGACCTCCTATTTCGTTAGATGTTCTTAATACATTTGTAACAGAGGACCATCATTTTCTTGTCTCACAGATTTGTATTCTACCATAAATCAGTCAAAAGTGCAAGAACTATTTTGAAGTAATACGCCCTACATTTTTTATCAATATAGATATTGTTCCATCCGGATTCGTGATAAATTCAATATGCTCTCCATTCTGATATTGTTCCATAGGAATCTTGATTTCCACCCCCGTATCCGTGGCGAGATATTGTTTGGCAAATTTCTGGGCTGTGCTTTCCGCCTGCGGCTCAATCTGGACATCTGTATCCATATGATACTTTTCCAGCTGCTCATTGACTTCCTGTTTGAACTCTTCTTTTTCCTTAAATACCTGATCCAGTACAAAAGGCACATCCACCGCCCCCGTCTCTTCCAACTGCTGATGAATGACCTGTTTTGCCTCCATCTGCACCTCAAACTGCTCAGAATCACCGTAATACTTTTTTTGTACGGTATCAATTGCGCGCGTGACGATAGAAAGCTGTGTTTTGGCTGAAAGGGCGCCGCTGCAATGTAAAAAAAGTTTGGAAAAATAATTTGTCTTCTGTCCATTTACTTCATATTTCTTCTCAATCATATAAATAGAGAAATCTGAAAGGCAAATCACAGCAGCCTCTGACAATTTCTGCGTTTCTGTGGGAAGAATGGCCCGGAATTTAATAATCTGATTGGCATTTCCAAAAGCATCTGACTGTGTCTGATGCGTATAAGAGGTCTTATAATCCATTTTCAGCAAAGCAAGATACGTCTCCCCCTCTGCCTCAAACAGAATTTCCACAAAATCCGCTTGGGGAATCTCTATATTTTTATTCATAATCTCATACAGATATAAAGCCAGCTGCTGGCTCGTCTCCACAAAAGCTTCGTCTTTTTGCCCTGCCTCTGTCAATGTGACAAGCTGCTGATACACCCTGGAATCATTTTTATGAAATTCACACGTCTTCTTGTCATCTGTAGCCATCAGCTTAAAAATATGTCCCCGCAGGAAATCTTCAAAATCCGAGCCATACTCAAGAAGCGTATCCGAGAGCACAGGCATCCCTACCGTAGAATCCAGTATATGCACAATCACTTTACGTAACTTGATATCCCCTTTTTCCATCTTAGTTCCTTTCACTTATCATTGGTATTGTCATTTGCTGCACACATTCTCACTTCAAAATGATATGGTTAGTTCCACCGGGCAATGGTCAGAACCCAAAATATCTGTGTGTATTTTTGCATCCAAAAGTTTCCCTTTTAAATCTTCTGACACCACAAAATAATCAATCCGCCAACCGGCATTCTTCTCTCTGGCCTTAAACCGATAAGACCACCAGGAATACACCTGCTCCGCGTCAGGGTAGAAATACCGGAAGGTATCAATATAACCATGATTTAAAATTTCCGTAAATTTTGACCGCTCTTCATCCGTAAAACCTGCATTTTTCCGGTTAGTCTTAGGATTCTTCAAGTCAATTTCCTGGTGTGCCACATTTAAGTCTCCACAGAAAATCACTGGCTTTTTTTCCTTTAAACGATCCAGGTAATTTAAAAACGCGTCTTCCCACTCCATACGATAAGACAATCTTGCCAGTTCATTCTGTGAATTAGGTGTATAACAGGTCACGAGAAAAAACTTATCATATTCCAGCGTAAGAACCCTGCCCTCCCTGTCATGTTCCTCTATCCCTATTCCATATGTCACATGCAGCGGCTCATGCCTGGTAAAAACCGCCGTCCCAGAATATCCTTTCTTTTCTGCATAATTCCAGTAATCATAATACCCTTCTGGAAGCTCCAGGGAAATCTGCCCTTGCTGAAGTTTTGTCTCCTGCACACAGAAAAAATCTGCATCCGCTTCCCGAAAAAAATCTAAAAATCCTTTTTGCACACAGGCACGCAGCCCATTTACATTCCATGAGATAAATTTCATCACTCAGTCTCCTTGTATTATAATGATGTGGTCAAAAATGACCATTACGCCCTCAATATTTTATCCATCGGCTTCCCTTTTGCAAGCTCATCTACCAGCTTGTCCAAATACCGGATTTCCTGCATGAGAGTATCTTCAATTTCTTCAACCTTTATTCCGCAGACCTTTCCCTTAATCAGTTTGCGGTTAGGATTCAACTCTGGCGCATTTTCAAAAAAATCCGCATAGGTAAGAGAACTGTTCTCAAATTTTTCGATATCCTCCTGCTGATATCCCGTAAGCCATTTAACAATTGTATCCACTTCGTTTTTATTTCGCCCTTTTTTGACAGCCTTGCTTACAAGCAAAGAGTACACCTTTGCAAAGGACATTTGATACACTTTTTCATTATTCATTGTTTTTATTTTACCTTTCTATTTTTCACCCAATGTACTGACGGCTTGACACTTGGATGAATTGCGAAGAATAAATTTTCAGTCTGCAAGGCAGCGGAATGAGACGCAGCGGTGGCTGCATCGATCGACGCCAACGCAGCAGTTGAAAAATTAGGTTTGTGCTTTTTGCTTCATAAATCGGTTGTGTTGCAAATGTTCGTAAGGACAGAATCAGGGAGAGAATCCTGTAATAGAGTATAACACAAAATAAAATGATAGGGAACTGATTTGATTTACATGGAGAAACATATATATGATACAAATGATGAAAAAGAAAAAAATAATAATGATTTTATCAATAACCACTATTTCCATTATCTTAATTGTTGTCGCTTTGTATGTAAATCTCAAGATATTTACTGTAAAAAAGGTCTTAATGCCAGATGAACAAGAAGTATATATTATGAGGACATTTCATACAGAACATTTTAAACGATATGCAAATTATTCAATAGAGCAAATGGTATGCGATTTCCTATAAGAGAAAAAACGGGAAACCTTGCAAAATCGAGGTTTCCCATACTTTAAACCAATGCGGAAGATGGGACTTGAACCCACACGTCTATACAGACACAAGATCCTTAGTCTTGCCTGTCTGCCAATTCCAGCACTTCCGCAGACAATTATAAATTGCCACGTCATCTCGACGACTTTAAAATAATAACAGATTCAAACAAAATTGTCAATGATATTTTTTAATTTTATGCATATTTTTTTGTAAAGTCTTCTGCAGACATAGGACGGTCAAAATAAAAGCCCTGAATCATATGTATCTGCATATTTTTTAAGATTTCATACTGCCTGCTGTGCTCCACACCTTCCACACATACACGCATTCCAATTACATTTGCCAGTTCACATACAATCTTGACAAAAGCGTCTGCAAACTCATCCTGTCCCAAATCCTCTATAAAACAGCGGTCAATTTTGATCACATCTATGGGCATTTCCCGGATATGGTTTAGAGAACTGTAGCCTGTCCCAAAATCATCCAGGGCAACACGAACTCCAAGTTCCCGGATCTGCCCCAGTATGCTCTTCATCCGGTCCATATCATTGATGGCAAGGCTCTCTGTCACTTCTAACGTCAGATTTGCCGGATTGATCCCTGTCTCTTTCAACGCATCCTGCACCTGATCTATAATATCATTCCTCAGAAGCTGTACCACAGATAGGTTTACATTTACTTTATAGTGAGGGTGCCCGGATTCATTCCATGCTCTGCACTGACGGCATGCCTCACGGAGCACGTGTTCTCCAATTGGATTAATCAACCCCAGATATTCTGCCAAAGGAATAAATTCCGCTGGAGAAATAAAGCCCAGTTTCTCACTGTTCCATCGAATCAGCGCTTCTGCTCCCATACAGGGATTTCCCTGTTTTGTCACATCCACGATAGGCTGATAATAGACCTCAAATTCATCACAGGCGTTCATAGTAGCATCCCGCATATTTTTCTCTAAATCCAAACGTTTGGAAGACACTCCTTTCACGGAATCAGTATAAAATTCATAACAGTTTTTGCCTGATTTCTTTGCCTCAAGCAATGCCAGATCTGCCTTGCGGATCAAATCCTGCACGGTATCACCATCTGCTGGAAAACGAGCAATTCCCATACTCATAGTGCAATAGTAATCTGCCCCTTTTAAAAACCAGGGTTTTGCAAAGATCTCAGCAATCCCTTGCAGTATCTTATCCAGCATTTCATATTTATTTTCTGTAACGATAATGATAAATTCATCACCGCCCATACGATAGCAATTACTCTCTATCCCATTGATACGCTGCATACTGTGTGAAATAGATTTTAGAAGAACATCCCCATACTGATGGCCCAGCCCATCATTAATATGTTTAAAATCATCTAAATCCATATACAACAGCGCGCCTTCACTCCCCTTTCTCTTGCTTACATCAATCTGTATCTCCAAATCCTTCTCGCAGCGCATCCGGTTGTACAGCCCTGTCAGGAAATCATTATTCGCCTGTCTCTCTATTCTCTTCTGATACCGCTTATTCTCGGTAATATCATATATTGTATACAATTCAGCTTTTTCCTGGTCCAGCCATTGTATTTCTCTGCGGTGAATGTCAAACCAGCGGTCTGCTCTCGACAGATACACCTCTCTGCTCTCACCGTCTTTTAGATCAATCAGCAATTCATCTTTTACATTCATATCATCGTTTAAGCAAGAACAAAATTCTTGATTTGCAAATAAAATGTGGTCTCCTTCCAGAGAAGAGACGCAGATACCGCAATTCAGATTATTTAATACTTCAATTCCAGAAGTATAAAAATCAATTTCCTGATGCATAAAATCTTTCCATTCCCATGTTCCGCTTTCTTGTAGTTTTATATTCTTTGCTTCCATGCTCATAACTTATCTTAATCCACCTTCTCAATAATAAACAAATAATAATTATCTTTTTCATCCATACTGTATTCCTGGCAAAGTTTAAAACCTTTATGCAGTCGAATCTGTTTTTTAACAAAATTTTTCTCATTAGAATAGATAAAAATTCTTCCCTTTTTCTTTAAAACTTCCTCCGTTTTCTGAAAAAAAGCTCCATAAAATTCATCATGCTCTCTCTTAGATTTCTTCCCTCGCTCCGGCATATTCGTAATGATCTCATCAAAGAGATACTTATGTTTAAATTCAAAAAAATCTCGATTAATATAATAAATTTCCCGATTGGCGAGATTGGTATTTTCTTTTGCCTTAGCAATCGCTTCGCCAAAGATATCAATCCCATACATCACTCCTGCCGGGCACACACGATCCCGCTCAATCAACATCGTTCCCACTCCGCAGAAAGGGTCCAGAATCTGCGCCTCCCTGGTCATATAAGGCTGCGCCAGCTTGGCGATCAAGGCTGCCTGCTCTGGCCTGACAGATGACGCCACCACATTTTTCCGATAAGAAAAACGCTGCTTCTCAAACGTATAAAGTTTGACCAGAGGCAGAAACTGTCCTTCCCGGTTTTCCAACAAACGGATTTCCAATTCATAATCAGATACAGAATTTTTCAATTTTCCATCTGTCGCTTTCTCCAGGGCAAATGCACATTTCTTTGTAAAATCACTGCGCTCTTCCAGGGTTTTGGAACTCTGCAGCCCCAGGCGAAAATAGAAATCATCCTCTGTATGGTGAGCCTTCTTAAGAAGCTCCAGCAGATTAGAGTCTGCCAGTGCCCTTGCCGTTTCCTGGGGAGTTCCCGAAATCTTACGGATATTCAATGGAAACAGCAGCTCCCGGTAAGTGGGAATCTCCAAGACATGCTTGATCTGGCTGGTAATCAGACGCACGCCGCTGTTCAGAATGGTAATCTCCCCTCCCTTAATCTGCTCTGCCGTTACATTCTGATATTTCTTTCCAGTGGACAAAATTACTTCCCAGGTATGATCATAGCCCTCAAATCTGTGCCGTTTATGAGAATTCCCCTTGTCTGTAAGTTTCCTCAATGCTGCCAGCTCTTCCCGTATATGCTTCTCTTCTTCCATTTGCGGCTGATACTGCTCCAGTTCTCTCAGACGCTGTTCCAGCTCCTGCCTGCAGGCAGAACAATCCAGATCTGCAAGCGCTTTCAAATAATCACTTTTTACAAAAAGCTGTGTTTCTCTCTTATACGCTTCATACAACGGAATTACATTCTCATTTTGTTTCAGTTTTCCCAACACCAGCGCAGCATTCTTTCTGACTTTAGGTTCAGAATCTTCGAGCAATCCGGTAAATACACTATAATCCCCCTGAAGAAGAGAGAGCAGCTCCTGCCTCAATCCTTCCTCTTTCAATTCCTGTTTCAAAGCAATGAGATTTTTTCTCAGTTCCCGTTTCATTTTCAGATCTTCATATTGTTCTTTTATCATGATTTCCTCTATTCTTTGTCCACATTCCCTCAAAAATTGCAAGTACTTTTATTTTACTTCATAATCTGTTTTTTGGCAATAGCAGTAAAACTTGACTTTCCCCATTTTTGGTTTTATAGTACCAAAAGGTTTCCAGCACAAAGTGGGGGAAACACTTTGCACAGAAAAGTGCTATGGAAAGTTAGCTTTCCAGACACTTTTTGTGCAAGATGTCTATGCTGCCAAAGGCAGCATGACCTTTTGGTACTAAAATATCGGTTGTTTTTAAAAATTGGGAAACTCAAACAGTAAGACGTTTGCCGGCACATTCACCCTTGACTATGAAACAGCCCTTTACCATTCTGGTGCCAGGCATGGCAAATGTAACGTCCATCTGGGTGTTACCTGATAAAAAATAGTGAAGAAACCGGTCATTCATGGAGCCAGGACATGAGGAGTTTTTTAAATTGGATGAACCATACTGGAAAGGAGGCAGAAAGGAGACGTCTGCTTCCCGCAGGAGTCTCTGGAACGCTACAGCCAGAGGTACGACGAAATTGCCGCTGATTACCTGGAACAGAATAGGCATACCAGAGGACGTGTTGTAATATCTTTCATGGCATTATTTGTGCCATGAATGGCATACCGGTCATAAAATGACCGGTATATTCGTCATGGAATTATATAGGACTGTCTGAACTGTTACCAGTTTATGCCAATTCTTCTGTAGCGTCAAAAAGGTAATTTGATTAAAAATTCTTATTTCTTTTTAAAATATGGCTGGTATAGAATAAAGCGTCGTATCTGTTTTGTTCCAGTCTGCCGTTAAAACCATCCATACAATAGATCCGTTGCTTAAAATGGGCTGTGAATTTCCGTCAAATTTCATATTGCTATATTTTTTGCTGTAAATCTTTTTACCGGTGTCACTGTACACCATGTAATGTAATGTGCTTTTTTGTTTCTGCGTGGTGGTGAAAAGGATGGCAAAACGGCTGTCCGATAACTTGACCATACGCGCTTCCCCTACGGTAACCGTAGATTTTTTTGGATGATATGTTGTCAGCCATTTATATGTCACTTTTTTAGTTTTGCGGTTGGCAAGGGCAAGAAATACATTATATTTCATATCATAACCGAAACCGGAAATATTTTTTATTTTATGTTTATGGGGCTGTGAGGTTCCGCATACCAGCACATTTTCGTTGCCGATCTCCATGCCCCCGACCTTGCATCCGGTAAAGTTATCACCGCTTTTTCCGCTAAATTTCAACATTGACAGAGAACTTTCTTCCTGCCAGGAAAAGCCATAGTCCGATGCGGTTGTCAGCTGAAGGCTACGTGGAAAAGAATCTCCGTGATCCAAAAGATAAAGCGTGCCGTCTTTGAATTTGACAAACTGGTTAAAAGAATGGCTGACATAACTCTCCTCTGCATCCTCTGCTTTCATAGTCTTAGTATTGATTTTAAAGGCAATATTGGATTGGTGGCGCAATCCGTCATAAAACGTAAACATTTCTCTTGAGGTAAATAAGTAAAGAGTGTTTCCCTGCATATCCATGCGGCAGTTTCCAGCATCGAACGGCGAATAAATCCCCATCCCTAACGATTTGCCTCCGCCGTTGATATTTGCTGTTTTTAACTTTTTCCACTTGCTGTTGTATTGGATTACCTTTATGACAATCTTTTTATCGCTTTCTTTGGGGTTTTCATAGCCTACGGCCACATAAAAATTGCCGTCTATCCCCTGGTAAAATCCACCCCAGACATCATATTTCAGTTTCACCGTTTTCGTCTTTTGCACCTTAAAAGAAGAATTCAGAGTATATATTTTTAAATTGCCGTTCTCTTGGACGAAAACTGCATGAAGTTTGCCACCGGACTGATAGTAATATATCTTATCCGGCGACGACCAGTAACCCACGTATTGTCCACCTCTTGGGAAAGCACGGTTTTTCATCTTGCGGCATGGTATTCTCCTGGCCTTATTTTGGGTGGGAATAATCTGGGACACAGACGGAGAAAAATCACTGTCGCCAATATCGTTCATCGTAATTAGTTTGTAGTAGTAGGTGATATTTTTGCTGACTTTCTGTTTATAAGAAGTTGTATTGCCGTCCTTTGTAGTATAAATACACTTATAAGTTCCGTTCTCCTGGGTGGAACGGTAGAGCTTATAGCACTTTGCGCCTTTATAAGCGTTCCACTTAATCTGCAGGCTACTGTTCCCGGATTTTTTAACCGAGGAAATTGTAGCTCCTGGCATTTTCCTAGCAGTAAACCTTGCCGGCGCACCTGTAAGGCTGGCTACGGTACGCACATCATCCTTTATGTAAGTGCGAACCTCATAACAGCATTCCACGTTCCATTTTGCGGGAAGGGTAACGCTGGTTACGTTCGGTCCTACTGTTTTAACAGTTGTACGTTTACCGTTCCCCACTGTGCTCTCCACATAGTAACCGCTGCAGCCAGGAACTTGTTTCCATTGTATGGTTATTTGGTTAAAATCCGTCTGTTTGGGCATCGAATAGTCAACGCTCCATGGCAGGGAATAAACACGCTGCTTATAAGATATTGTCCCGGTTGAAATTATTACATCCGCGTAACCGATGCCTGCCACCTTATATTCGATTTTTTCAAACAGGTAGGAACCGTAAGGCTTTAATGTAACTGTTTTATCTGATATAATTTTCAGTACATCAGTATTGGAACTGGAAATGGACAACGTGACTGGGCTGTCCTTCTGATTATAACACTCATAAGCTACATAAGACTCGTTGTCATCGTTCGGACTATAATAATGGATATCATACCCATCATTTGTAATCCATTCAAACGCCAGCCCCTCTGTATGCGCAGACGTGTCTTTTGTCGCCTGGTCCGGCGAAACAGACATTATATTGCTGCTTCGAAATGCTATTTGATCCCGGCTTCTGTCAGCAGCATTTGACGTATTTACTGGCAATATAGCGCTAATAAATAGGACAGCCGCTAGTAATAGTGATATTATTTTTTCATTAAATCGCATTTCATTTCTCCTTCCTATTATGTCAATCCCTAATTTATTGATTTTTAGGGATTCCTTCAAATAAACTTTTCTTGAAAACAGAGCTAATGATGTTGGACAGTCATGGTATTTTATACTGGAATCGTATTTTGCCACATCCCTTAGTATCGTAAAGATAATCCGCAGCAGCTTGCAGGTAATGACAATCAGTGGCTGTATCTTCTTCCATGGGTTGTCCGAGCTTGTTGTGCAATACTTATGGATCTACCAGAACTCATCCGCATGTGCCACTTTACTCTTCATAAAGTATATAATTTTCTTAAGACTGTGTCAATAAATCACGTTTTTCTGTGCACAAAGCCCAGGCATGACCTGACGCGCCATAAAAGCAGACCAGACACCTGAACCATGGTGTCTCGAAAAAACCCTTGAAATCGTATTTCACCACCATTCGCAAACGGGCATCTGCTGAACCGGTCATACACATTGCCATGATGCTTGCAAGCAATAAAGAAATAAAAAGAA
Organism: Lachnospiraceae bacterium; assembly: GCA_910575075.1. GTDB lineage: Bacteria > Bacillota > Clostridia > Lachnospirales > Lachnospiraceae > Petralouisia. The sequence continues at coordinate 63,161 of CAJTCY010000006.1, read as the reverse complement.
CTGACAGAGCCTGCTGCAAAACCCTGTCAGTTCTTCTCTTTAGCGTTCAAACCGCTGCCAGATCTCATCCACTTCAGGATTGATCCGGTTTCCGCTCTGTTCCATTGGTATCCAGATATTTCTGAACATCCTTTTTAAACCGCTCCCACGCATCTTCATTTTCCACATAATAAATAGGACATTCCTTGCCCGACACATCATAATGACGGATAATACTCTCCACTGGCAGATTAAATTTCCCACAAAGCCAGGCTGTCAATTCCACCAGAGAATCATATGTCTCCTGGGTAAACTGCCCTGTCTCGTCCTTGTGGCAGCATTCGATGGATAACGTGTCTGCATTACGGTCATTGGAAGCATAGGATATCTCTGAACTGGGAATACACTGGACAATTTCCCCTTCTATCCCCACCACAAAATGGCTGCTTGCCTTCGTCTTCTGCATGTCTTTCAGCCCTTCAAAATAACTGCGGTTCTGAGCTGCGGTAGTTCCCGGATTCGCAGTATAATGAACCACAATCCCCTTTACCTTTTCTAACGCTGTCTGCGGTCTGGAATAAGGATTAGGCGTCAGCAAATCCACCTGATAATCCGGCGCTTGCTCGATAACCTTCTGCTGAAATCCTTCCTCCTTTTTCACCTGTACGCTCTGTACCTTGGGCGTGCTCTTTTCTGCTTGAACCGCATTGGGACTGTCATCCTTCTGAAATATCTTCGTCATGACAAACACAATCAGTAAAACTCCCAGACAGGACAGGACGCATCTTCTTATCATCTGAATCGTTCTTCGTCTTTTTCTTCGCTGTTTTCTTGCCAGATATGCTTCCCGGCGTCTTCTCTCTTCACTGGTCACTGTAATCTCTCCGTTCTTTGGTGCTGGTCCCCTGAATCCATTTCCGACTTTTATCAGTTACAGTATACACCTTTTTCAAATAAAATAAATTAAAATTCTTTAAACTTTTTGTAAGAAAAAAGTAAGCATACTCTGGAAAACACGTTCCAGCATTTCTTCTGTATGTGCCAAAGACAGGAACATGGCTTCAAATTGCGACGGTGCAAGATAGATTCCCTGTCCCAGCATATAATTGCAATACTCTGCAAAAGCCTGAGTATCAGAAGTCTTGGCGCTCTGATAATCCACAACCTTCTGTTTCGTAAAATACAGGCATCCAAGAGAACCTGCTTGGTTTACCTGGCAGAACAGTCCTTCTTTTTCCACCAATTCTCTCATTTTTCCATAGAACCAATCTGCCTTCTGATTGAGTTCCTGATAAAAGTTTGGATGTTCCTTTAATAACGTAAGCTGCGCCAGCCCTGCCGCCATGGCAACAGGGTTCCCGCTTAATGTACCTGCCTGGTAGACACCTCCCAGAGGAGCGACCATCTCCATAATCTCCCGCCTGCCTCCGTAAGCCCCCACAGGCATTCCCCCGCCGATAATCTTTCCCAGCGTAGTGAGGTCAGGCATTACTCCATAATACTCCTGAGCGCCGCCAGCCGCCAGCCGAAACCCGGTAATCACTTCATCAAAGATCAGCAGCGCGCCATACGTATCACAAAGCTTCCGCAGCCCTTCCAGAAAACCTGGTGCTGGAGGCACTACTCCCATATTTGCCGCCACAGGCTCCACAATCACTGCCGCGATCTCTTCCCCGCAGCGCTGAAAATGACTTTCCACATGATCCAGATGATTATATTCTGCTGACAATGTGTCTTTGGTACATCCCTGGGGCACCCCCAGGCTGTCTGGCACTCCCGCCGTCATCGCACCGGAACCAGCTTGTACCAGCAGTCCGTCGGAATGCCCATGGTAACAGCCTGTAAATTTGATAATTTTCTCTCTTCCGGTAAATCCTCTTGCTGCCCGCACAGCGCTCATCACTGCCTCTGTGCCGGAATTAACCATACGCACCATTTCCATGGACGGCACCATACTGCAGACCAGTTTTGCCATATCTACTTCTGCAGCCGTAGCTGCGCCAAAACTCAATCCTCTTTGACATGCTTCTATCACACGTTCCAACACTTCCTTACGGCTGTGTCCCAGAATCATAGGACCCCAGGAACCTACAAAATCAATATAGCAGTTATCATCTTCATCATACAGGCAGGCTCCCTGGGCATGTTTGATAAATCTCGGCGTTCCTCCTATCGACTGGAATGCACGTACCGGAGAATTGACACCGCCCGGAATCACCTGTACTGCTTCCTGAAATAATTGTTCTGATTTTGTCATTCTTATCCTTCCTCTCCAATGCCTGCCTGATACAGCGAATATTAAACATCAAAGAACTTAATTTTCGCTGTACTGGTTCAGCCGATTATTCCCTGATCCATGTATTCTGCCAGCTCTTTGGCAAAATAGCTGATATAAACATCTGTTCCAGCACGGTAAGCGCTGACTGCCATCTCACACAGAATGCTGGTTTCATCCACAAATCCTGCCTGCGCCGCTGCTTTTACCATTGCGTATTCTCCGCTGACAGAATAAGATGCTACCGGAATATGTATACGATCCTTCACCTCTCGGATTAAATCCCCATATGCCATGGCAGGTTTGACCATGATGATATCCGCGCCTTCCTCCACATCCAGCATGGCTTCTTTCCACGCTTCTCTGCGGTTGTGATAATCCATCTGATAAGATTTCCGGTCTCCGAACGACGGCGCGGAATCCGCTGCTTCCCGAAACGGTCCGTAAAAAGAGGAAGCAAATTTTACAGCATAAGACATAATCGGAGTATTGATATATCCATGCTCATCCAGCTTCCTGCGGATGGCAAGCACCCTGCCGTCCATCATATCGGAAGGCGCCACCATATCTGCGCCAGCCTGTACCTGGGAAAGCGCTGTCTGCGCCAGCAGCTTTAAGGTCTGGTCATTGTCTACCGTTTCTTCCCGCAGTACGCCGCAGTGTCCATGGGATGTGTACTCACACATGCAGACGTCTCCAATTAAATACATATCAGGACATACTTCTTTTGCCCTGCGGAATGCTTTCTGCACAATCCCGTCACTGGCATAGGCGCCGCTTCCCAGCTCATCTTTCTGTGCCGGGATTCCAAAGAGCATGACAGAACTTACCCCGGAATCATACAGCTCTGTCAGTTTCTCTTCCATCCGGTCCACGCTGTAACGGTACTGTCCTGGCATGGAAATAATTTCTTCTTTGAGGTTCCTGCCTTCTGTCACAAACATCGGATAGACCAGAGAAGATTTATCCATTCTGGTTTCCCTTACCATCTTCCGCAACACCGCATTTTGGCGAAGCCGCCGCGGTCTGTTTCTTAATTCCATATGTCGTCCGCCTCCTGAATATTTAAATGTTGCGCCATTGATACGCAGGCTTCCACAAGACTGTCTAAATCTGCTTTTTTCGCTGTCTCGGTCTGCATCCCCAGCTTCTTTGCCGCCGCCTCCGTCTGTGCTCCGATGCACACGGCATGTACCAGACTGTAATCAAGCCCCTCTACGGCTGCTGCAAACCCCCGGACCGTGGAGACGCTGGTAAATACTGCCATCCGAATCTGCCCGTTTTCGATCTGTTTTTTCTCGTCAATCAGCTCATTCGGTTTTTCATAAACGGTCCGATAAACCGGCAGATCTGTAATATTCACAGAAACCCGTTTTTCTATTTCCTCAATCAACTGCGCACTTCCCCGTTCCGCCCTGGGGATTAAGATCTTATCTCCTGTCTGGCAGCTTTCTCCCAGCAGGATACCCAGATGCTTTCCATCATATATCTCCGGCATTAAGGCACAGATCAGCCCCCGGTCCTCCAATTCCTTTCTGGTTCCTTTTCCAATCGCGGCAATTTGAGCTGAGCCAAGAGAACGGATATCCTTCCCCTGACGCTTCAGCTCATCGAAAAACAGGTTCACACCTGCCGGAGAGGTAAATACCAGATATTGATATTCTGCAAGCCTTTCCAATTCCTCTGTAAGCCTTTGGCTGTTTTCTAACAGCTCTGTACGGATTGCCGGAAGTTCTAATACTTCCGCTCCCAGCTCACGCAGCCTGCGGCTTAAAGTTCCGCTCCGTTCTCTTGGCCTTGTCACCAGAATTTTCCTGCCAAACAGAGGAAGCTTCTCATACCAGCCAAATTGATTTCCAAGTGCGCACACTCTGCCTATCATAAAAATTGCCGGCAAATGCACGCCCTGTTCTTGCACTTTGGCTGGCAGATGCTCCAAATCTGTGATGATTTTTTTCTGTGCGGCGCCTGTTCCCTGCTGCAGCGCCGCCGCAGGCGTTTCCGGTTTCATGCCTGCCTCAAGTAATCCCTGGCAAATCTGAGAAATTGCTGAAACACTCATGAGAAATACCAGTGTTCCAGACAATCGTGCCAACGACTTGAAATCAAGCTGCAGCTTTTCCCCCGCTTTCTTATGTCCGGTAATCACATGGACAGAAGACGCGAAATCACGATGTGTCACGGGGATCCCGGCATATGCCGGAACTGCAAATGCTGAAGTCACTCCCGGCACTACTTCGTAGGGAACGCCTCGTTCTGCCAGCAGCGCAAGCTCTTCACCGCCTCTGCCAAACACAAAAGGATCTCCACCTTTGAGGCGCACCACCCGCTTTCCCTCCAGCGCTTTTTCAAGCAAAACCTGATTGATTTTCTCCTGAGGCATGGTATGGTTACTAGCGCGTTTTCCTACATCTATGATTTCTGCCTGCTGTGGAATCAGATTTAAAATCCCCTCTCCCACTAAGCGGTCATAAACCACCACCTGCGCCTGTTCCAACACTTCTCTGCCTTTGACGGTAAGCAGTCCCGGATCACCTGGGCCTGCGCCCACCAGCCATACTTTTCCCTTCATTTCCTTACCTCATTCTTCTAGAATCTGCCCTTTCACTTCTTGGGGTATCGCGTCCCCCAGAAAATATCTGCCCTTCCTCTGCCCCTCTTTCAGTCCTTCCTTCAGCTCCCTTTCCAGATACTGAATTTCCTTCCACAGCTCTTTTGCAGAAACCAGACCGCAGCCCTGGCCTCTTATAATGATCTGTTCCAATCCGTCCGATGTGGCGACCCGGACACGGTACTCTCTGGCATGTTCGTGAGCAAATTTCTCAATATACTGGTCCGCCGTCTCTGCCTCTTTGGTATATACTACATGTATATTATGATAATTAAGAATTTCCGTCTGATGCTGCTGCACCCGGTAGGCATCAAAGACCACAATCAGATGGCAGCCCTGAATCCCCTGATAATTACACATAATATCCAGCAGCCTGTCTCTGGCGCTGTCAATATTTTGCTCCGCCAGCTCCTTCAATTCCTGCCAGGCAAATATCATATTATACCCGTCCACCAGAAAATATTCCTCTTTTTTCTGTGGAATTTGAAACGTACGGGTAAAGGAGGCTGTATGTTCTTGATATCCCGGCCTTCTTCTGTGATATCCTTTCCTCGCCGACTCCTTATCATGCTTATTGGCGCCGAAGGTTCTGGATAAAATGGCTTCCACTTCATCCTCCCCAATCCATTGCTCTTCCTGCAAACCTGATTCTGGCTGCTCCCGCTTTACGCCGCTGGCCTGCACGTCTTCCCGGACCTGGGGACCTGACTCATTCTTCCCTTCTAAAATTCTGCGTACCTGCGCAGGCGTCTCTACCTGCATATAGTCTTTTACCTGCCCCCATTTCACCACAAATCCTGCTCCATGAGCACAAAATACAGAATCAGGCGTATTTTCCAAATCTCCCTCCGGATCATATTTTTTCTGTTCCATCACTTCCTGCGTATTATGACAGGGCTCATAACCTTTGAGACTGCAGAATAATTTTCCGCTCCCTTTGGTATATTGTAAAACTTCCTGCTGATAATCCTGCATCTTTGAAGCCGGGGCTGTTCCCGTCAGCACTGCCATTCCTCCCTGCGTTTGCGGCAGTTCAAACCCTCCGTGCATCCGCTCTACGTCCGTCATGGCACGTCCAATCATCTGCTCCGGAATCTCCAGGCGAAACGCATAGACAGGTTCTAAAAGCACTGACTCAGCCTCCATCAACCCCTGGCGCAGCGCGCGGTACGTCGCCTGCCTGAAATCACCGCCCTCGGTATGTTTGAGGTGGGCGCGCCCCGTTACCAGCGTAATCTTCATATCTGTAATTGCCGCGCCTGTGAGGACGCCTTTATGTTCTTTTTCTTCTAAATGTGTCAGCACCAGACGCTGCCAGTTACGGTCTAAAACATCTTCACTGCAGGCTGTATCAAACTGCAGGCCGCTACCCGGCGTTCCCGGTTCCAGCAGCAAATGGACTTCGGCATAATGCCGCAGCGGTTCGTAATGCCCCACGCCCTCCACCGGCCTGGCGATCGTCTCTTTGTACAAGATATCTCCTGCCCCGAAAGAAACTTCTACACCAAAACGTTCCAGAATCAGGCTTTTTAAAATTTCAAGCTGAATCTCGCCCATAACCTGCACTCTTATTTCCTGCAGAACCTCATCCCAGACAATATGAAGCTCCGGCTCTTCTTCCTGGAGCCTGCGCAGATTGTCCAGCATTTTTCCAGTATCACATCCATCCGGCAGCAGTACCTGGCAGGTCAGTACCGGCAGCAGTACCGGCATCGGCGCGTCTTTCTCTATCCCCAGCCCCTGTCCCGCACTTGTATCTTGCAAACCCGTCACAGCACAGACCGTACCTGCCTGTGCTTCCGCTGCCGTTTCAAATTTTTCCCCAGAATAGATACGAATCTGATTAATTTTTTCCTGAGTTCCTGCGGGGGAAGTCTTTACCTTCAAGCTGCCGCCTGTCACCTTCAAATGCGTCAGGCGGTTTCCCTGGCCGTCCCTGGTAATCTTATAGACCTTCGCGCCAAATTCCTGCGGATAATCGGGCTGTATGGCAAATCTTTCCAGCGCTTCCAGAAATTCTTCTATTCCGCTGCATTTTAAAGCTGAACCAAAAAAACAGGGGAAAATACTGCGCTCAAAAATCAGTTCCTGGATCTGCTCTTTTGTCACCTCGCCATGCTCCAGATAATATTCCAGCACATCCTCTCTGCATACGGCTGCATTTTCCTGAAATTCTTCTGTCTCCATATCGGAAAAATCCAGGCAGTTTTGCGATAATTTTTCTTTCAGCTCTGCCATTAAATGTTTTTTGTCCGTGTGCGGCTGGTCCATTTTATTGATAAACAAAAACACCGGAATTTCATATTTCTTCAGAAGCTGCCAGAGCGTACGGGTATGCCCCTGCACGCCGTCGGAACCGCTGATCACAAGAACCGCATAGTCCAATATCTGTAAGGTCCGCTCCATCTCCGCTGAGAAATCTACATGCCCCGGCGTGTCCAGCAGCGTAATTGTCGTATTGGAAAGTTTTAATACCGCCTGTTTGGAAAAAATCGTAATGCCCCTTGCACGCTCCCGTTCATCGGTATCTAAAAAAGCATCCCGGCTGTCCACTCTTCCAAACTTGCGGATACTTCCACCGACATAGAGAAGCGCCTCGGAAAGCGTGGTTTTTCCTGCATCGACATGAGCCAAAAGACCCACGCAAATATATTTTACCGGCTTATTTTCAGATGTATCATCCATCGAAAATGCCCCTTTCTCTCACTATAATTTAATTATTATAGCATAGAAAGGGACAGAAGTCGATTCAGGAAGTGTAATTTTCATATCGTCTCTCAAATTTAACAAAATTCTGTCATTGTAACTTAATTCATCCCAAATCTTTTTCTGGTTCGTTGCAAGCCCTGTTTCACATTAATTCTTCTCGCAAAGCCGTATCATTTTAATGCGTTTTTATTTCCTATTTCCTCTGTGACTGCTGGTATACGTCTGCAAAAGTCATGGACAGTTTTATCCGAAAAGGTTTTTATACGATCGGAGCATTAAAAACCAACCGGATCATCTATCCATGCGGAATCCGTCAGAAAGCCAGCGCATTTGCCCTTCATCTGCGAAAAATAGATTCTGCCGTCAGCCTTGTGACCGTTGGCGGCCGTGAATACTATGTGTACCGCTATGAAGGGGAACTCAATGACATTCCGAATGCAGTGGTGCTTATCAGCTATCCGAAGAATGCCTTTGGAACGCCCAAGGCATTGAGGTATTTATATCTGCCAATGTGGGGTTATCCACCCAGGAAATCATTGGCATTTATGCAAGACGGTGGCCAATTGAATTATTTTTCCGGCAGAGTAAAAGGAAGCCTGCTCTGGATAAATATCAGGTCCGATCCAGACAGGGGATGGAACGTTACTGGCTGATCATGTCATTGGTCCATTGCATAAGTTGCATGTATTCTGGAAAATACACTGCCTTCGAAGAAGGATATCGGTATTATTTAATTAATTTTTACAAGAATACCCTCGTAATATCCTGATACCGATTCACCACCCGATAAATCTCAACTGCCTCTTTAGTAACCTTATACAACACAACATAATCATTCCACACCACATACTTATAATCCGTCTTGAAACTCACACGTTTAGACAAATCAGCACCAATATACGGAAACTGTTGTATATTCTCAAACTGCCTATAAAGCTCCTGAACCGTTTCTAATGCTTTATCAACATTGTCTTCTGCAATAAAATTCTTAATTGTTTTTAGATCCTCTGCCACTACCGGATTGATTCGCAATTTCATCATAAATTTACTCTCCAACCTCAGCTTTCAATTCTTCTAACGTCAACCAGCCATTCCCATCTTTAACCGCTTCCTCTGCCTCATGCAGTTTCTCCAGCAGTTTTTTTTCTGCTTTATCACGCTCGTAATCCTCTATATCCATTACCACGAACCTGCCTCTGCCATTTTTTGTCAAGAACACAGGCTCTCCAATCTGACAATTTTTCAAAACCTCATTATAATTCCTTAAATCTGATACTGGTAATATATTTGCCATTGATATACCATCCCTTTCAAAATCAATCTATAATATTCCTTTTTATATTATACCCAAAAACGCTGTAATAATCAACGAAATATTTTACAGCATATTGCCAATTGATTAATCATTGTCCATTCTTTAACTGACCATATCGACATATAAGATAAAAGGACATCCAATCTGAATGTCCTCCGAGTGTTGTTCTCTGACAGTTTACATATTTTTATATTCTATCTTAAATTTTACAACTGCAAGCATTAACTTCCGTGCCAGCCTTTCATAAAGCTCATTATCTATTATTCCCTTGTCCATACTGAGCTTTACGATATATAAGAACCTCTGCTTCATAGTCCTCAACGAGTGCTTTCGCCCTCGCATAGTATGGTAATATCATTTTTTATATCCGTTTTTAACAGTCAGCAGAGGCTGCCGCGCGCCGGCCATTCAAAATACAAGTAATTGAATTTGTAACAACAACCCTGTATAAGAATATTGGGTATAAATTATTGAAATTGCGGAGGTAATTACTTAATGGATTATAAAATAATACCCCTTATTGATAACTCTGAGATCAAAGAAGAGGCGGCACATTGGTTTCATGAAAAATGGGACATTCCTTTAACAGCATACCTGGAAAGCATGGAAGATTGCCTGCGGCAGAAAAATCCAGTTCCACAATGGTATGTGGCAAAAGAAGGGAACAGAATTGTTGGTGGACTGTGGGGTATCGAAAACGATTTTCATGAAAGAAAAAGGTATCCATACGTTATACCTTGTGACAGATCATACTTCTTTTTATGAGCGTTATGGATGGGAGTTTCTTAGTATGGTGCAAGTAGAGGGAGAATCTGAAATGGCAAGAATGTATATTCATAAAGCATGAGGGAGCGTAAAATAAAATGTGTAGTTAGACGTATCTAATTTTCGCGCTTTATTTTACATTCCCCCGTTACATGATTATGCCCTTAGATCCAAATTTGCGCCAGCTTCCGCTTGTTGCTTGTTGTCATTTTCACCTGTACGGTCTTCTCTGGCGGATTCCATGAGCGTCCTCAGATCCGTGTCATACAGATAAACCACCCCCTCCTTTGAAGCTGCAATTTTCTCTTCTAAAAACTGTGCCGTCTTACTGGAATTCGCATTTTTATCTGTCTTTTTGACTCTCTTTTCTCTTAATGTCTTCTGCAATTCCTTCTTTCTTTTTGCCGCATTTTCTTTTGTCTTTGCAACGAGTTTCTGCGAATTATTCCACCTTGCTTTCCGAAGTTTCATACTCATTTTATTGCTTCTTTCATTTTTTACATAAGAACAGGCATAATATTTACCATTCCCATCGATAAAGCTATGCCGGTATACAAGTGTCTTTCCAGAAGATTTATAGAGACCATCTATAAATTTCGTTATAAATTCAACACCTTTGATCAGTTCTTTCATTTCTTTTTCTTTCTCCGGATCGTTCTGCATTCTTTTCAAGAGCCCAGGACTGATAGTCAGCGTTTTTCCGCTGCCTGCTTTTGAAAAAGTAATTCCGGCCCTGACTTCCACACTCGGGGCCAGCTGCGCCAATTCATTCAGGTAATCTGACATCCTCTGTGAATTGCCGCTATTCCCTGTTACCGGCATTGTTTGCATTTCTTTTTTCTTTGTTCCGTTTACCGTACTGCTGTCTGCCACATTCTCAGCCATATAAGCACTGTAATTATTTGTAATTTCCATGCCATCTTATCCTCCTTGATAATATTTATGAAATCCATTTCCGTATCATATTTACACCTGAACCAATCGAACTTTGGTGCTTCTGATAGTTATATCGGACCAAAGCGTCATTTTATTAATGATCATTTATCTTTTTAAGAAACAATTGGAAGCCTTTTTCAGCAAAATATGGTATAATTTATCCTGTCCCAATCAACAAATATTAAAATGAAAGTGAGGATAATGATGAACACAACCATTTTTAAAAGAAACATCCGGCAGATAATGTTATGCTGCCTTCTAATCCCAGCAATATTACTGGGCGGCTGTTCCACACCTGTCAATCAGGAAAAAAACTCAGCCACCAATGAGCAGCCGGAAGCAAAAACTCCTGACACTCAATCACCAACTGAAGATACTTCTGGTCAAGAGAACACCCCCAAACAGGATACGTCTGATCAGGAAAATTCCTCTGGAACAGATGGATTTGATTTTAACCAGACTCTTACATTAAAAACACCGGAACCAGCTGCCGGAGAAATGCCCCGCATCTTATTTGTAGGCAACAGCCACACTTTTACCAACAACCTGCCAGACCTATTCTCTGAACTGGCTGCTGCAATGAACCATCCCTGCGATGTACAGGAGCTTACAGAGGGATATTATACCCTGACACAATTTGCAGACCCTGCTGATGAGATGGGCTCCGTATTAAACCAGAAACTTACGGAGGAAACATGGGATTTTGTAATTTTGCAGGAAAACACAAATGATTCTGTCACTTCTGCCGAAGAAACCATGCTTCCTGCTGCCAAAACACTGGATGAGAAAATCCGTGCCGCAGGTGGACAGACCGGTCTTCTCATGACCTGGTCCCCCAAAGAAGGCGCTGGAATCCTAAGCCTTGACGATGTTCAAACGATTCTCTCCCAGAACCTCATCAATGTGTCCAAAGAACTTGACAGTCTTCTGGTTCCAGGAGGAATAGCATTTATGCGCTGTCTGGAACAATATCCCCAAATTGAACTCTGGGGAGAAGATGGGATGCACCCTTCTTTGGAAGGTTCTTATCTGGCAGCATGCACTGCCTATGCTGTTATTTTCCAGGAATCACCCGAAGGCTGTACTTATACTGCCGGTCTGGACTCCGAGACAGCCGCACAGCTTCAGACACTGGCAGCAGGATTTCTCACCGCGCCAACAGCTTCATAAAATATGGGTAGATGCGGAGATCGTTTCGAAACGTGGCAACTCGTTACAGAATTCGGACTTTTCAAAAACTTTAATCGTATCAATACACTACTGCTGCAGCTTTATCGTATCCACAATCGACAGTTTTCTGATTTTTTGAATTGGCCATATGATGGCTAACACCACCGACCCGAAACATAAAAGAACAATCAACAGCAGCGATGCTGCCGGAAGCTGCCAGCTGGTTCCCCATTTACCGGCAATCAGGAACTGGAACATCATTTTATTTAATGGAACCCCAAAGATACATCCTGTGACACACCCCAATGCCGCATAGGTAACTGCTTCGGCAGCAATCATCTTATAGAGCTGCCCGGTCCCCATGCCAATAGAACGCATCACGCCATACTGCCTTGTCCTTGCCGCCACACTGGCATTCATACTGTTAAAAATATTGAATATGGTAATCAGCGCAATGATAAGCAGGAACCCATAGATGAACACTGCACCCGTATAATAGGAACTTTGGGATTCCGAATTTGACAGCCGTTTATCTGCAATGGAGGTGTCCGCCGGAAGCAACCTCCGTATCGCTGATACTGTCTCGTCACTGCCGCTGCCTGCAAGCTGTATATCTACAGCTGTATAGCCTGCCGCATCAACGCTCTCTACAAATAGCCCTTCCGAGCATATGATGTATCCGAGGCTTCCGGCCTCACCTGACGCATTTGTGGACGACAGGATTCCAGCAATCTTCACTCGTTTGTCTCCTAAAGGTGTATGGAGCGTCACGGCGTCCCCCACCTTCCACTGCATGCCATCCCGGTAAGACACTAAGATATCCCCAGTTCCTCCCAGAACCCCATCGGTATTTCCCTCGTTCAGTTCCTCTTTTGCCCATTTAAACTGATTTTCTTCATAGGAAACCAGCGTGGCTGTGCCAGTCTCAGCATCAGAGGAAACAGATAATCCGCCATATTCCATTCTCCCAAAAACAAGGTCCACCCCTTCAATTGCTTCCATTTCTTCAATCACAAGAGGTTCAATCCCCATAGCAGACGTAATGGATACATCCCCCGCAGAAGGCGCCAAAGCGGGCATACCCTGATTCAAAAATACAACCATCACCTGGAAAGCTAAAAAAAGCATGATGCTAATGGCAAAGGAACAGGTCATCAGGAATAGATTCTTTTTCCCTGACAGGGCATGGAACACACCCATGCCTGTTTCCACATGGAACAGCTTTGTATTTGCCGCACGTTTATTCTGTGTCAGCTGGGAACTTCCGCTGATTGCCGCAACAGGCGAAACCCTGGAGGCTTTTTTCGCCGGAGAAAGGGAAGCAAGCAGGACGATCAGGAAACCCACCACGATTCCTGTTAATATACCCACGATACTGAATTCAAATAACGGAACCTCTGAAAACCGGTCTCCACTGATGGATTTTAATAACAGGCAAGCGGCCCATGTCACAATCTGCCCTGCCAGCAGACCGATGGGAACACCTTTCGCGCTCTGTCTAAGCCCTTGCAGGATTACAAAATGCTTTACCTGTTTTCTGGATGCTCCCAGGCAGCGCAGCAGCCCATAAATTTTGGTCCTCTCTAACACATTGGCGTGAAAGCTTGCGGAGATCATCACCGTTCCCGCAATTAAAACGAGGAAAACAAGGATCGCCGCAATCAGATAGAGGGCCTGCATGATATTACTCTCGCTTTGCCCCATCAGACCTAATAAAGCAGTATTTTCTGAAATCTGACCGTCAGAAAGGCCAAACTGTTCCTTAATTTCCTTTATGGATTCCTGGATATGGGCTCCGTTCTTAAACTGGATGCGGTAGGTGGTGCCGTCTGCCGCGTTTTCATCTGCAATAGCAAGGAAGCCCTCTTCGCAGAGCGTCATCCCCCAGATATCCGCTTTCAGCATAGAACCCATATCCGCAAGAACGCCGGTAAGCCGGTACTGCTTTTGTGTACCATCCGGAACCGTAACCGTCACATAATCACCAACGGACAGTCCCAGCTGCCTCATGGCGCTTTCATTCAATAATGCCTCATCCGGCAAGGAAGGGTATACCCCGTCCGTCACATCCATTTCGGTCAGCGATTCCAATGTTTCTTCATTTGCTCCCACAAAGCTGACAGCTTTGCCGGATAACATCCCTGTGCTGCCCTGGTAGACCCATCCTGATAAATCTACGTCAACCCTTGACGATACCTGTTCTGCCGTCTCCGCTTCCACATCATGGAGCGCTGCATGGTATTCGCCGCCTGTCTTGATAAAATAATTTTTCTGTGAACGCATCGCCATGTCCGCCATACTGAAGATCGCCATCACAAGGCAAACAGAAAGCATAATACACAGTACGGAGATCCGGTTGTTTTTGCGGTGGACCCTTTCGTACTGGGGTATCAGCCCAAGATAACTTTTCATCTCGCCGCCACCCCCAAATCCTTCAGCCTGCCGTCCGTCATGCGCAATACCCGGTCCGCCTCTTCCGCGTGGTTCTCGTTATGGGTGATCATCAGGATTGTCTGCCTGTATTTGGCCGACATGGATTTTAAAAGAGTGATGACCTCCTGGCTGTTCCTGGAATCCAGGTTACCGGTTGGCTCATCTGCCATGATAATGGCAGGGCGGGCAGCCAGCGCCCTCCCAATTGCCACTCTCTGCTGCTGGCCTCCGCTTAGCTCACTGGGGAGATGCTTCCTGCGTTCCTTTAAGCCCAGGATTCCAAGCAGCTCCTCCACATACTTCTTATCCGGCTTCTGGTAATCTAACAACAGAGGGAATGTAATGTTCTGCTCTACATTCAGCTCTGGGATCAGGTTAAAGGACTGGAAAATAAACCCGATATTCTGTCGGCGAAATACGGTAAGCCTCTTTTCGGGCATGGAAAAAATATCCTTCCCATCGATCAGCACTTCCCCGGAAGTCGGGTTATCCAAGGCTCCCACCACATTTAAAAGCGTGCTTTTGCCGGATCCTGACTCGCCTACAATTGAGATAAATTCCCCTTTACCCACGGAAAAAGAAACATTGTCAAGTGCCCGGACTTCTGTTTCTCCTTTCCCATAGGTCTTACACAGATTTTGTACTTCAAGTATATTCATATTCATTACCTGCCTTTCGGGAATTATCATACCCGATGCGTCTTACTCTCACATGAATTTTATCTTACGGTTTTGTAAGATTGGGGGTGTTGGGATATTTTTGTGAAAGTTGTTGAAACCCTTATAGTTACGGGGGTTAGAGAGGGTTGCGGATGTGGTAAGTACCAGTTATTTTTTCATAAATCTTCATATTTTTTCAGTGAAATGGTGTAAAAGTGGTGTAAAATCTAGGTGGTTTTGGTGTACGGAATGGTGTAAAACAAAAAATGTTTCAAGAAACCTTTTCCTTGTCATCCCGCTTTGCATCAAACTTCTCAATCTCGTCCCGCATACGCTTGTCATCCACATGGTTGTATACTTTCATGGTAATCGCCAGATTGCTGTGTCCCATAATCTCCTGCAACGTCCTCTGGTCCATCCCTGCCTCCGCCATTCTGGTGCAGGCGGTATGCCTTAGGATATGTGCGGTGATGTTAGGCAATAACTCCGGCTCCCTATCTTCAATGATGGCATTTGCCACCTCAAGGCTGTTGTAATCATATACAATCCTGTGAAGTATACTATCCAACTGTGCAGCACTCCATAGCTGAAATCTCTTTGTGAGGAACACAAAGCCACTGTGGAAAGCCACCGTATAATTCTCCAGCATTCCATGTTTTAACATATATTCTTTCTGTTTCTTCAAAGCGTGCAGTGCTTCTTTTTCTCGCAGGGATAATTCCTTCTTTCTGGAGGATGTCTTTGAAACTGTCTTTTAACAAGGCATACACATCTGCAACACTGCTGAGGTTGTTTTCTGAAATAATCTGTCGAATCTGTTCTTTTGCTACTGGCATAAAAATACTCCTTTTCGATAAGAATTTACATATCCTAATTCTTACCAAAAAGGAGCCATTTATTTCCAAAAACACAAACTTATTTACACTACCTGGATTTGAGTTCCTTGAATTCATCTTCTGTAAGGCTGATTATATATTTTCTGGGTCTTGCCATTGGAATCACCGCCGTTTTTTCTTAAGTATACATCAAAACGGCTGTTTCTACCAGTATAATTTGGATATATATCAACATGTCAGTACACTAGTCAAATTGTACTGGTAACAAATGAAGCCGACAGGAATTATTCCATCGCTTTCACCACTGATATGTACTTACCTTTCCACAGCCGCTTCTTTGCCCGATTCCACCTTTTTTCTGAGTATGTAAAGTATATTGTCAATTTCTCTCGGTAAAAGATTGTGTCTTTTAGAATCCTGATACGATTTGCATGGGTATTGTCATAATCTGGTTCTGCAATTCCATCATAAGCAAGCATATACTGAACTATATGCTCTGCTAACATTCCCATTTTTATAAAACAGGTATTTGTATCTGAATATAAATACTGTTCTGCTAATTCTCCAATTTTAGCTAAGTCCTTCCAATGGCTTGCAAGGAAATCAAAACTCCCCATAACATCCTCCTTCGCATAATCCTGTATTATCGGAAGTTTTTATACCTAAAAAATCAGCCATGTACTATTTAACGATATCTCATATGACACACTACAATACCTCTTTCTCTTGTATAACTTCCAAGCTTTCATAAAAAATCTAGACAAAATCCACTTGATATAATCACAAACCCTTTATTTTCAAGCATTCCGCAACCAAAAAATCTAGACAAGAGCATTTTTCTAATCTTCTTCATCAAACATAATCTTGTCCACTAACTGCTTTAATTCCTCCCGATTAGGTAAATATAACTCATATTTTGAGACAAACAAATTTGTATCCATTCCATAAGTAGCATATTTTACTAACAATTCATCCTTATCCCTCGCCAACACAATACCAATAGGCGGGTTATCATCCGGTTCGTTCTCTTCTTCTGCAAAATATCCCATGTACATATTCATTTGCCCGATATCATCATATTGAACTGCATTTACCTTTAAATCAATTAAAACAAAACACTTCAAAATACGGTGATAAAATACCAAATCACATTTGTAGATATGATTATTGATATTCATGGGAAACTGTTCCTTAACAAAAGTAAAACCTTTCCCCAATTCTAACAAAAACTCCTGCAAATTAGCACATATTTTACGCTCTAATTCGCTCTCATCATAATGACAGTCTGCATTGAGATTTAAAAACTCAAGTGTATAAACATCTTTTATGATGTCCTGTGGCTTTTCTATTATAGCACCCTTGTTTGCAAGTTCTAAAATTCCCGTTCCAATTCATCATCAATGCGGATTAATTCGCATATATGTGACCATGTCAGCTTTTCCACACTTTTATATCCATTTGGATATGTCTGATAAAATTTTCTCATGTTATAGAGATTGGGTCTGCTATACCCTTTTCCCATTCTCAAAGTCAAATCACCGGCTAAAGATTTTAACAGATTCATTCCATATTCCGCATGTTCCTTCCCTTGCTGCTCAAATTCTACAATATATCTGCCATTATCCCAATAAGTCTCTAACTGACTTTTTTTCACTTCTGTTACTGCTTTTGCAACGCCCTGTTCTATCCGTTTTGCTATTTTGTCAACAAGTGCTTTATATTCATTTGTAGTATCCGTTATTTTTATTTCATTCATGCAAACAGCCTCCGAATCTACACTATATTTGCAAATCAACATACATATTTATTTCATTATAACAATCCTTACCAAGATTATCCACTATAACTTAGATTTTGTCAAAAGAACCCCCGCAAGTCCATCTCATGACCTGTGAGGGTTCTCATAAAACCATTACCACACTTCCAAACTATCCTCCGCATCCCCCCAAGCCTGCATCTCCCCATCCAGATACAACCTTGCGTATTCCAACGGTTCATCAATCGCCAGTGCATTCAAAGCACATTGCGAATTAGGCGTTACCTTCAACCCATGCTCCGCCTTACTACAGTCAATCCGCAGCAGATAGCCATTAAATGTCGTAATATCAATGCTATTGTGATACTTATTGTACCTTGCATATATCAGTTGCATTATCCTCCGTCCTTTCTCTAGTAATTTCCAATCCTCACTTCTTAAGTATGGTGTTAGAAGTACCGCCACAAAACCACTGGTCTGTTGCTACTCTCTTAAAATTTCATTTCACATCATCGTTCCAAAGCTCCCTCATTTGGTGTAAATTTTCTTCCCCTGTCCTCGCAATCTCCCTAAATTCCAACATTTCCACTCCCACCTCCCACTTACGGTTTTGTAAGATGGAAAAAGCTCAAGACAAATCTGCTTCCCTGGCCAACCCTGCTGGTTACGGAAACCGTCCCCTGGTGGGCTTCCACAATGGATTTTGCCAGCGGCAGTCCCAGGCCGATCCCATGGGTATCCTGGGAAAACCGGCTCCGGTAAAACCGCTTGAAGATATTATGGATATCCTCCTGGTGAATCCCTGTCCCGTTGTCCTCCACCACAATGTTTGTAAGAAGGGGCATCCTCTCCCAGCTGATCACTACTTTCCCGCCTCTTTGAGTATGCTCCAGCGCATTTTTTACCACATTCCCCAAAGCTTCCGACATCCAGAGGGCATCACAGTAAAGAGAAACACCGCTGTTCCCGGATAACACAATTTCTTTCGCTTCCTGGGCTGCCAGTATCTCAAAGCGTTCCGTCACATCCTTAAGGAGCATTTCCATGTTTTCCTCCGCCTTTTCCATCCTGACCGTGCCTGCATCCAGCCTGGCTATTTTTAAGAGCGTATAAACCACATCCTCCACCCGGCGTATTTCCCGCAGGGATTTCTGGCTGAATGCCTGGATAGCCTCCCTGTCCGTCCCTTCCTGCGCCATGATCTCATCATACATTTTAAGCGCTGCCAGGGGCGTCTTTAACTGGTGGGAAACATCCGAGATCATATCCTGTAAAAATATCCGCGTCTGTTTTTCATGCTCTGCCTGGGCAGAGAGGATAGCGGCAAGCTCATTGATCCTGTGGAACAGGCTGTACCAGTCCCCGGTTTCCTCACTGTCAATCCTCTGTCCCGTATCCCCTGAAAGGAACCGGTTGATCATGGTATCTGCCTTTGCTATCGCTTTGTTTTGTTTCCGGATGTAGATCCAGACCGTCAGGAAAACAGCCAGAAAAATGCCAAAAAGCATACCTCCAAAGCCTGCGGCGATACGCTTCTGGTAAGCAGCAACAGCAGAAATCAGCCTGGGATCAGCATTTTCATGATAGCCGGTTTCCCATAGAACCTGCTTTCCGGCCTCCATGTCAGAATCCGTTTTGTCTTTCGTAAATGCGGCTGCCAGATTTGTGTCCGGGTGGTTTACCAGATACCCTGCCGTCCCATAATCATGCTCCACCATGGTTTTCTGGAAATCATTTGTCATATAGGATAAAAGGATCGTGAAACCTGCTGCCGCAGCCAGACAGATGGCAAGCAGGCAGCACAGCATCCTCCTTGTTTCTTTTCCCATTCTTTTCATTCCTCTACTTCCCGGCCCATTTATAGCCAAAACCAATTTCCGTCAGAAGCTTTGTGGGGGAATTCGGGTCATCTTCAATTTTCCTCCGAAGCCTGCGTATATAGACGGAAAGGGTATTGTCATCCACATAACTACCGTTCCCATCCCAAAGGCGGTCCAAGATCAGTTTCCTTGGCAGAATGCGGCCTGGATTCTTCAAGAACAGGCAGAGCAGCTTATATTCCACCAATGTCAAGGGCAATTCTGTCTCCCCCTTCCAACAAATCCGCTCCAACAGATCCATCCTGATCCCGTTGGATTCCAGTACCATCCCGCTCTTTTTGAATTGCTCAGAGCGGCGCATCAATGCGTTGATCCTTGAAAGGACTTCTCCCAGTTTAAAAGGTTTGGTAATGTAGTCATCCCCGCCCATGTCCAGCCCTTTTACAATGCTGATTTCTTCATCCGAAGCTGTCAGGAATATAATCGGAACGGCGGAAGTCTTTCGTACTTCCTGGCAGACATCAAAGCCTGTCCCATCCGGCAGCGTAACATCAAGTAATAAAAGGTCATACTGTCCTATCTGGAAGAATTGATACGTCTCCTTAACGGTACGGGCATTATCCACCGCAAAACCGTTTTTCTCCAGTGTGTATTTCAGGCCTTCAATGAGGCTTAAATCATCTTCTACATATAATATCTTTTTATTTTTCGTTTCCATGTGTATCCTTTAATATTATCCTCAACCAACAATGTTTTCATGATGCTCTCCCTCCATCATAAATAGTTACTATCCTTCTATGAAACATATACCAAAGTATGAAAACCGGGAACAAAGCGCACGCTGTCATCATTCCCGCATCAGTGATTACGAATATCCTAAAAAATGACTCCTGCCTGCCTATTGCCATAGCGAATTGTGTGATCGCTGTGATCCCTGCTGCTATACCGCCTTGCAGCAGACCTTCTCTCAACACCATCCAATACATCTCTCTTTTTCTGATGCCGATTTTATGCATAACCTGAAAATCATTTCTCCTGTTCAGCAGGTTTGCAAATACAGTATTGAAACAGACCAGTAAACCGATCACTGCAAGGATGATGATAAAAAAACAATGCATGACCTTCTGGCTATGGTTCAGATCCATATACTTCCGGATCTGCCGGCCGGCATTGCGGACTATATATCCGCTGGATTTTGAGATATGCTCCAGGTCGGATACCGCTTTTTCCTCCATATTTCCATCCATCCACACATTGACAACCTGTCGGTATCGTTCACCAGGGAATAACTGTGCCGTCTCCCTGTCCACTACCAACAGGTTTCCCCCTACATGGCTTTCTGACAATATCACATTCTGGGTATCCAGAAGCTTTACGCGGGCACTCGTGCAGCCGGTTTTTGAAGCGGTTTGGATCAATTGCTCGTCATAGATTGTAAACTCATCCCCGATTCCTAAATTCAATGTCTTTGCCAGTTCCATTTCCATAATCGCAACGGGGCCATCGTTTTTTTCATCATAGGACGGAACCAACGCTTTCAGATTATCTGTTGATATCAAAACCAGATTGTATAAGCATTGCTTCTTTCCATCAATTTCCTGCTCCATTTCCAGCATCGACGCATAATCCGCACTGTCTGCGCTTAGTTTTTCCTTCTCCTCGCATAAGAATATCCCCCTGTCATAATTGATTTCATAATCCTGTATCTGCCGGATGCCCGGAAGCGCTTCCATTTTCTGAAAATCCGTATCCGATATGGACGGAATCTCTCCGCCCGCTATATTTTCATAGATGCTTCCCGCTGTCACCTGCAGATCCCCCGGAACATATTCTTTTACAAAAAGAATGCCCTCGTCACTTTGATTATCCTGAATTCCCAGTGCGCTGATCAAAACGGCTGAAAGCGAAACGATGATCAGCGCCAAAAACTGTTTCCTTATATTTTTTCTCCTGCCACGCATCAGTTCCATGGGCGTAACATTCTTTAGCTGCAGCATAAGGCCCACAATGCCCGGAATCATGATGAGCAGAAACAGAATACCCGTATTCCGGATACTGTTTAAGGATAACTCCGGAGAAACAATCTCCTCTGCATCATAAGCATAGACAAATGCCTTCATAACCTCCCCATATACCGCTTGATTCAGAAAACTGCCTGCCAGGATTCCTCCCACAAATCCTATCAAAACAAAAATCAGGAATTCCGTTCCGACAATTTTCTGCAAGTCCTTTGTCTGGAACCCTATTTCCCTTAAAGCGATAAAGTCCCGTTTTCTTTCAAAAAGACGGTTGTAAAAAATATGATACACAATCAGGACGCATACCAGCCATATGGTTAGATTCATGGCTGTATTCTGCTTCTTCAGGGTTCCGCCATCCTCGATTACTTCGGTAAGCATGTAATTGATCTGCGCATTCACGTCTTCTTCCCATCCCAAATAAGCATTCAGCTTAGCATGGTATTCCGTGATCTTTTCCTGATCGGTAAACCGGATCACAGCGTTTACCCGTCCGTTTTTCTCCCGGAGGATTTTCTGTGCAAGCTCCTCCGAGACATATCCATTTTTTCGGTCTGTGAATCCAGTCATATTGTCTATAACGCCAACAACCGTAAGCTTAAGCCCCGGCAGGCAATACAGCACATCTCCCGTATCTGCATCTGTGGCTGTCAGATCAACAGAAACCGTATCACCTGCCTTTAACCCGTATTTTTCTACATAGTTCTTTGTAAACACAACTTCATTTTCTTTTTGCGCCCAATGTCCATCTATGACCTGCTTGATATTCGCCTCAGACATGTCTGCGCCCAGCGCCCGCCAGCTTTCGTCTACATAGTCAAACGCCGTCCCATCCTCTGTCTGTCCCAAATGAAAACTCACTCCGGCATCTGCCACGAAATCAAATGCTTTTATCTTCTGAAATTCAGCCTCCGTGATACCGGAATATGTCACATGCTGCTTTCCCTCCAAAGCCTCCGCATTCTGTAGGTTCGCCATCTGGACATTTACAAAAAGCTGGTTCCCAATCAAAAGAAATACCATAACAAAACAAAGGAACAGGCTTGTAAGGACGGTATTTGCTTTCTCCTTCCAAAGATAACCTCTCACGACAGTTCTTATTCTCTTCCTATCCATTGACAATTTCACCATCCTCCAAACGAATGACACGGTCTGCATCTTTTATAAGGCTTTCATTATGCGTGACAAGCAGGATACTGGTTCCGTATTTTGCCGCCAGTTTTTTCAACAGCTCTATGACGGTCCTCTCCGTCTTGGAATCCAGATTCCCCGTCGGCTCATCGGCTAAGAGAAGCGACGGGTGGTTGATCAGCGCCCTTGCAATCGCCGCCCTCTGCTGTTCCCCTCCTGATAACTGATCCGGATAACATCTCTCATACTGTCCGATTCCCAGTGCATCAAGAAGCTCCTTCACATAATCATCATCTGCTGTAAGCTCCGGCAGGCGGATATTTTTCATGACAGACAGTGAAGGCAGCAATTCGTATGATTGGAATACAAACCCTACTTTTTCCCGCCGAAGCAGCGTCCTTTTTTCTTCGCTCAGCTGAAAGAGATCCACGCCGTCAATGCAGAACTTTCCCTCCGTAGGGCAGTCCAAACCGGCCAGGATGTTCAGAAGCGTGGATTTCCCGGAACCGCTTCTCCCCAGAATGGCGACAAATTCTCCTTTTTGAACTGTCAACGATACATTCCGCAAGGCCTGCAAGGATACCGTATTCTGGCGGTATACCTTTGAAAGATTCTCTGCCCTCAATATCTCCATTTTAAAAACCTCCTATCTTCTTATAGATAATCTTTTGGTTCCGGATGGCATCAGAAATTTGAAACCAAACCGTCCAGTTCGTCCAAATCCCGCTGGAGACAGACGGTCGACAGAAATGCGAGTATATAGTCCCCATTTTCACAGCAGATATATATTTTGTTAAATGTTGAGACAATCTCCTGATATAATTCTGCAAGGCATGAGGCATCTGCATGATTTTCAACTGCACATTCTCTTTGACTATATTTTGCAATGGCGATCGGCAGATCAAGCTACTCACATACGTCCTGAAATAACTTCATTGTACAATTCTGAAACGGCCAGCAAGACCGCCAGAAGCAGCCCTGTCTTTGTAAGAACCGCATAGGCTCCCAGTACAGCCACATAGGAGAAAACAAATTCCCGGTTCTGGTGCGGCAGCATCAGCATATGCTTCAATTCTTCCGCATTATCACCGGAAGAAAGAGCCTGCCACATCACGCCGGCCGTAAAAACATTTATCATCAGCACCCGGACAGAGGCTGCAACCTGCACCTGAAAGCCTGCGATATACAGCCCCCAAAATACGATGATGTCAATCAAAAGTGTCCGTGGCAACCGCTCATACTTTGCTCCAAACAACTTTTTACCAAAGGCCTTACCTGTCATTTTCATCATGCAGAGCCTCCCGGATATCCTCGGCATTGATCTGTCCATGTTCAAATGTCTGCCGGATTTTCCCATCCTCCAGGACAAATACCCGGTCAGAAGTCAGCGTAATACTCTCCAAGATGTGGGAGGAAAACAGGATGGTCCCATGCTCCTTGTACCCGTCAATCTGCTCATACAGGTATTCCGTACTTTGGAAATCCAGCCCATTCACCGGCTCATCCAGAAGAAGCAGCCTTGGTTTCAGGGCAAAAGCCGTGATCAGGAATGCTTTTTTCCGGTTCCCGGTTGACAGCTCCCGTAACAGGGTATCCGCATACGCTTCAAAATGAAAGCCCTGTATCAGCTCCGACACATCCGGAACCTCTATCCCATAAGCGGCGCATACATAGGCCAGATATTCCCGGAAGGTAAAATAGGAAAAAGAATTATCCTCGGCAAACACCGTATAGCGGCACAGCTTAAAATCCTGTTTCCTGAAATCCACAAGGGAACTGCAAAAGCAGATACCGTCTGAACGGAAGGTAGGCAACAGACCGGAAAGCACCTTCAGGAATGTGGTTTTCCCGACCCCGTTCAGCCCGATCAATCCTGCCACTTCATGTTCGGCCAGTTCAAAGGAAAAATCCGAAAGTACCATTTTCTCATTACTGTACCATGCGCTTAGATTTTCCACCGTCAGGAGCGCCTGTCCCATATTACCTTCCCCCTGCCGTTCTTTTCTTTTTTCCATGCCGCATATGCGGAGTATAAAAATACACCTGCCAAAATGATATAAAGCCCCGCCATCGGGAAGTTGCCGGACACTCCGCATACAATGGCCGCAACCAGCCAGATTAACCCAATGATTTCACGAATATAAATATGACGCATTCTCTTTTCCTCCCTCATTTCACCTCTTGCGGTTCGTAATTGATATACGGAATATAGTTATCTATCAGATCATACGCTTCTTTGGAAAACGTGTATACTCCGTTGCCCGTCTGTTCGATAAAATATTCTCCCGCATCTTCATAGAAGAATAACCCGCATATCACATCCCCGTTCCTGATAAAGTCTGCACTGATAATGTTTTCCACACGGACGGGCGTACCTATTGCACCGCTTTTTGTGGTAGGTTTTATACCTTTCAGAACACCCATTATTTTTTCCACATCGTCTTTGCTGTTTATCACGATTGGACTATCCGAATTCTTTTTGAGGGATATCTCTTCTACTGCATCGGTGTCTGGCAGCTCAAGTTCATAAGCCAATTCTTTTGCTTCTGTAAAATTGGGGATGACCGGACTGCCTTTTTCATCAAATTTTACATTATAAAATTTGTCTGCTTTTTCATCAAAAAAGCAACATATTGTTATAATTACAGATTGGCAGATCCTGTTCCTTTTCTGTTGTGAATGTCTCATCTATCTGGCCCGGCCGGACAGTATACTCATCTACAGAAACCCCATAGATGATATAGTCAGGCATATATGTCGTTACCAGCATTTGCGTATCAGAGACTTTCAGAGAATATGCCCCGTCGTCTTTTATATTCATGTCCGTATAATGGGATACCGCTTCATTTAAGCGTTCAATTATTACTTGCCCGGCAGGCTTATTTTTTGTGAGAAACCAAACACATAAGATTCCAACCAATACGATGCCTGCTATAGCAACCACCAGTTTCTTTTTCATAGCCGTCCTCCTAAAATTTTATTAATTCCTCATCAGCTGTCCGACTGCTTTCTTATACTTTATCGCGCAAAGCGCGCCCATGCGAAGCATATGCATTGCGGTATGCCCGGATGGGTATATTTTCAAATAGGGCTATACATTCAACATCTGCTCATATAAGTTCACAACCACACCGGCCTGTACCAGCCAGATCAACAGCGCTGACAAACCGAATCCATATAGCAGCCCGAATAATCTTTTTTTCGCCGGAACAGCTGCCAATAGTGAAACTGTCATACCTATATAGACAACCAATAATGACAGCTTTTCTTCCACCGTAAGATACCTTTCCGCAAAAACCGTTAAATACCATTCCGTAAAGAACAGAGCAAAGGGCAGTGAAGCAATCCAATTGGCGTAATGCTTCTTTTTATGTACATGCCATATCAGAAAGCCGCAAAACGGAGTGGCCATAGCCACCAGCTCCCACAAAACCACCTGCGATTTCGGGAAAAAGCCCAAAAACAGAACCGTATATCCATAATATGCCGTCAGCATTCCGGCAAAAAACCCAGGGGACGGGCTGCCGCAAGGAAAGGCGTCCTGGAACGAACCGCTACCAGCGCCGCCGCCCAGACCCATATGCCGAACCGTCCCATGATATCGGCAAGTACCGGTGCATAGTACAGGATCTCCCGCCCGTCCGCAAATTTCGCAGTTATCCCCAAAGCAACGCCAGCCATAAAGGGCGGTATCAGCATGCGTATGTTTAAATCTTTTTGCATTGTTTTAAGAACTTTTTATCATTGAATTGTTCATTTGTTAAGAACCCGCCATTATAAAACATTGCATAAGAGGTGCAGGGGCTTGGCGCTGCCTGCGCCTGTTCTTTTGTTTCAATCCGGACCGCCTTGAATGGGATATTATTTTCTGCCGCCGTCTGTTCCACAACCGGAACATACTTGCCATTAAACGGACACTGATTGGTATAATATAAAACATAACCCTGTTCTTCAATATGCGGATGCCTGGCCGCTTCCGTAAACCTTGGAACAGCCGCTTTTTCATCAAAGGGAAGATACATAAGATTGATCCCCGCATCTGACACGTCAGCCACCTGAAACCCTTTATGCAGCAGATATTTGGGGTCAGACAAAAACGGTTTTTTCTTTGCAGAAGAGAGGATGCAAAGTCCCAGTTTGCCTTTTCCTTTTGAATCTTTCATACACTCATTGAGCAGATCATTGGAATATCCATGCCCTTTGAATGAACCCGATACCCAAAAGCAATCAATATACATATAATTTTCTGCAATGATGGGAACCCATGCGTTTTCAGCTGGGATATACTCAATGAAGCATTTTCCCCTCTCTGTGCTTTTCAGAAAAACCAGGCCGTCATCAAAGCATTTCTGCATCCAGTCTTTTTTTGATGAAACCTGTATATCTCTGTTATTCGATATAGCGCAGCAAATATGTTCCTTGTCAATATTTTCTTTCGTTACTTTGATATACTCCATGATTGTTATTTCCTCCTTAAACTCTGATTCTCCTGCCTGTCCAATCATCAAAAAATATCCCTGATTGCAGAGCGTCAAAGAATATTCCCCATCTGTCCGGCAACCGGGAATTTAACTCTCCATAAACTTTTTTTCTATTTCTGAATCAGTTTTATAAAAACCGAAAAGCATGAAGCCAACTCCTACACAACCTCCAGCAGTGAGGGCATCCTGGTATGAAGCACGGACCAACAGCATAAGAACACTTAAAACAATCTCGATGATTCCCAGTATTTTCCCGATAGATATAAAATTTTCTCCTTTACAGATTCCAATTTTCGTTACTGCTACTTGCCGGGAAAATTGCTAAATTCTTTCCTGTCAATTCTCAGCTTTTCCGTATTTGGCAGTCTTCCATATTTTCCTATACCTTCCCGGACGAAGTCCGCCCGCTCCCTTTAGGGAGCATGGATTGCGGGGTGCTCGAATGAGTATACCATATTATGATAATAGCAAAAGATAACATCTGGCCAATCATAATCCGTATCACCTGCATACTGTCCGCTTCACCATTTGAAACCACATGCAGCAGATTCGTTACGATAACATTATTAAACAAATGGTCGCCAAGCCCCATCCACAATGCCCCTGTCATTTTATAAAGGAGCGACCATTTTATACTCATAATCCCAGCCAATACGATATAACCAATCCCCATGATCAGGGAATCAACAATCGATAGATTCCCCTGCGCATAATCCCGAAGCGGCATAACCAGGTGCCAGATTCCAAATAAAAAAGCAATAAGAAGCATGGCACGGATAAAGGATAGCTTTTCAACAAGGATTTTCATAAACAAGCCACGGAATACGCCTTCCTCCATCCATACATTTATGAGATTCAGTACCATACATAAAAGCAGGAAAAGAAAGCCGTCATGCCGCACCGTTTCCCCATTTAACGTAAATCCACTGATATAAAAGGCTAATGATACATTCTGATTGGCTTGGTAAAGCATCAGGCATTCCATGGAATAAGCCACAAGAAAGCAGCTGCCTCCCAATAAGAAACCTTTCAGAATGTCAGATACCGTTTTGCCCTTTGTAAATCCAATGCTCTTCCAGGTACTGCCACGAGAATGAAAGGCAATCGCTAAGACGGCAATCCCAATAGCTTTGTGAAAAAAATTTTCCGCAAGGATTGTTTCGTCCGTCTTTATCACAAAATACTCTATAATCCTGAATAATCCACATATGGCAAACAGTATTACGCAGCTTAATACCGGCCTCTTTTTTTCAATGTCTTTCATAAAGCTATTCCTCAATCTATTCATCAATATTAATCATCCGTTTATATACCCCCGAAGATTTTTCATCAATCATAACTGCGCCAATGCTTTTTTGATTTTGATTCCGCTCCCTGATAAATTTTCTTCTATGCCGTGCGAATTGGGTATATTGTACAGTTTCACCAACATATCTGCCATATGATTCCCTCCCTGAACATTCATTGCGATTTGATGCAGTCTGTCAGTCAACCTTATGAAAGCATACTGTCTGCTCTTTCATAGATATTTTTCCGACCTGATAACCGTAATCCGTCAATTCCTTTTTGTATTTCAAAAAAGAGTGGTCGATGGGTATTCCTGCGATATTCTGGATCTCCTCAAAGGTCAGCCGAAAAGATTCCTTTCCAGTTTTCTGCACATATTCCCATAAAGCCTTGTATTTACTCATTATATTTTCTTCCTTTCTTTTTCTTAAAAACATAGATAACAGTATTGATGATGCACAACAGCACAAAAAGGCCCGTAAAGTTTATCCAGATATCCCTGTATGCTGTTTTCGCCAAAGGTTCCCGCAATCCGCTTAAGCCTACATATGCGAACGCCAATAGCTGAGAGGGAATATATGCGATCAGATATCTGAGGATCAAAGGCTTAACAGGCAGATTCGTACATAACTCAAATGCCGCTATCCCAATCAGCAGAATCATAGCCCTGTCTAATTCATGCCAGTTGCCACTTGGGTCCTCATAAATACCATTGCAAAGATACAAAACGCTATTTAACAAGGTTATTACTGTGTATATCATGGAATAAACCGACACGATGCGGATCCATTTTTTCTTATTCATTTTCACTTCTATTCCTCCAATGACTGCCTCTATATAGAAACAGAAATATTTGTACTTGGTTCCGGTTTGGCTGTTTCTCCGGTTTTCGTATAGATTACAGGTTCCATCTTAATGGCATCCACTGTTTCCTCTACAGATATGTCATTGTCTGTACCAGCCTGGAGCGGAGCAGATTTCCCATCCGAAGCTGCCTTTCCACTTTCACTGATGCTTACTGTATCCGTATCTCCATTCCGGCTTTCCTCTACTCTCTTTTCCTGCTCCTTACGTTCTTCTTTATGCTTCCATATAGCGTTCTCCTGCTCTGTTTTCGCTTTTTCCCTTGCCTCTTTGGCATCCTCCTTCGTTCCTTTTTCAGCTATCTTCTGATAGTCCTCTGCTTTATCTGCGAACTCGCTGACATATCCCCCTGCCCGCTCCATGGCGGCTGTATCTCCTCTCCGTTCTGCTTCTTTATAAACACGGAACGGTGTATTCAGCAGTTTCATATTCATGCTTGCCCCCGCAAGGCCTTCCATCGTTTTCGTATGCATAATTATTCCTCCATCTGAGCTTTTTCGGACATAATCCTTTTGTCATTCCAAATGTCGCTATAAGCCCGAATCCCTTTTATTCCGATACAGAAGCATTCTGCCTCCTGTATGTGTCATTGTCCTTCTGGCTTAGCTCATTCTCTACCTGCGTCAGCTTTTTCTCCAGCTCCCGGATTTTCTTCTCGTCTCCTGATGCTGACTGGATCTGCTGCTTAAGCTGCTGCTTTTTCTCTTTCAGTTTCCTGATTTCTCTGTCAACCTTATCCGTATTCGTGACACATTTCTCCTCCGGCTTTCCCTGACTGTCTCCATCAGCTTTCAGCCCTTTTCCATCCACACCAGCCTCTTTGAGATCCGCCTTTTTGTCTGCATAGGCAGCTTTCGGATCTTCAAAGAAAATTTTCCGGATGCCGTTTTCATCCCGTCCTACCTGGTACAGCCCGGCAGGCTTTTTCCCGGCTTTTTCACTGCTGATGTATTCATCCTGTGGTTCGGACAGTTTCGCCTGCCCTTTTTCCTCTTCTGCCTTCGTTGCTTCCTTTGCCTTTTTGACCTCTTCTGCAGCCTGTTTTTCCCTGATCCTTTCCGCATAGTCGGTTCCAGAATTACTATAATTACCATTCACCCGCATTGCCATAAGTATGTTCCTCCATCTTTTTTGTATTGTCAGGCAGTTTCTTTGTAACTGCCCTGCAGCTGCCTTACAGGCAGCTCCTGTTTCTTTTTTCGAATGCAGAAAACAATCTGTTAATCCATTTGCTGTGTGCTGTCGTCTGGATGCTGTGGGATGACCAGCAGCACATGGAGGATGAATACATTCTCCCTTGTCTCTATGCTCATGGCGCCGTTATATTTTTCAGCTACCTTTTTTACATTTGACAGACCTGTCCCCTCTTTGAACACACCTTTCCCAGAGAAGCTGTTTCGGGTTTCTATCATAAGAAAGTCTCCCTGAACACTCCCAGAGACATAGATCTGTTTTTCGATGCCGGCATCCAGGCCTTTACATGCCTGAATGGCATTATCCAGCGCATTTGACAGGACAATGCAGATATCAATGTCCTTAAGGCCGCAGGGATATGGCAGAAAAAGAGAACATTCCACATCACTCCCCATGTTTTTTGCAATCCCCAGTTTGTTTCCCAAAAGGATATCCACGACCGGGTTATTGGTGCTTACGGGGAATGACATTTTTTCCGCCATATCGTCCAGATCCTCCATATAGCTTACCGCCTCCTCCAGTTTCCCGCTTTGCAGCAGGTCTTTTACCACCGCGATGTGGTTTCT
The DNA here is from genome assembly GCA_910575075.1 of Lachnospiraceae bacterium. Lineage (GTDB taxonomy): Bacteria > Bacillota > Clostridia > Lachnospirales > Lachnospiraceae > Petralouisia. The sequence continues at coordinate 32,356 of CAJTCY010000006.1, read as the reverse complement.
GATATCATGGCGGAGCGATTTTGTCCTGTCATAGCGGGCCTTCGCCTCCTCCACATACTGGTTCAGGGAATGCTCCTCCTGTTTAAACAGCGACAATTCCGTGCTGAGGCGGAAATTCTGCTGCAGCTTCTTAAAGAAAAACAGGATGCAGAACAGGCTGGCAAGTCCCAGAAGATGCATGGCAAGTAACTGCCAGTAGCTGAACAGATACTCGAAAACTTCCTCATCCCCCTCAAGTACATAATAGAAGTCAAACTGCATCGTATTGATGTACCTGCTCATAATAAATATCATCAGGATGGGAATGAAAACCAGAAACATCTGCTGCATTTCTGACGCGCTATAGTTGGAAAAATACCGGTATACCATATAATAGCAGAAGCCGGTCAGCACCAGTGCCGCCACCTGACTGGCCAGTGCGAATGGGATACCGGCCATATCATAGAAAGCCTCCGGCAGAAATGGGGCTGCAAGGCTCATCAGGGATTGTGTAATTCCATAGCATAACAGCATGATCTCCGTTGTCAGAGCTGCATACAGAAGGGAAGATTTCAGATCTGCATGGCAGACAAACGTCCCGCATACTGTAAGCAGAAAGACAAGCGCCGCAAATCCCATGAGCGTACTGGTTGGAAAAAGCTTATTGATGATCACCACACATACCGCAAACAGGAAATAAAAAGGAGGCCATAGTTTCTTTTTCAGAATTTTTACCAGGAAATAAAACTGGAAAAACATCTCGACAACGCCCATAATGTATATATTGAAAAAATCATAATACGCAATCATTTTACTTGCCTCCATATGTAAAAACTTTTACATATTTTTCATATACTGCAGAACAACACCAGAAAACTCTTTGCTCCGCAGCCGTGATACGGGAACCTCCCTGCCGTTATCCATGTATACGGTTCCGTTTTTATAGCCTTTTAAATGTCCAAGGTTGATCAGGTAGCTCCTGTGGCACCGAAAGAAACGGCCGCCCAGCTTCGTCTCCAGATTTTCAATCCGCTCATAATAGTCAAGAACCTCTCCAGAAGCCAGGTTCAGATAGATTTTCCGGTCTATGATCTCGCAGAAAACAATCTCACCTTTTTGGATGATGCGCCCTTCATATCCCTTCTGCACAAGCAGGCTGTCTTCGCTGGCACTGCGCATGGAAGCATAGAGGCGCTCCATCGTTTTCTCAAACTGCGTTTCATCAACCGGCTTGACCAGATAATCGTAGGCCTGCACCTCAAAAGACTGGAATACCATCTCTCTCAGCACCGTGATAAAGATCAGGAATCCCCGGAACTTACCTGCCCGGAGCCGCTTTGCCGTTTCGATACCGTTCATGCCCTTCATCTGAATATCCAGAAACAGGATGTCAATCTGCCCGTCATAGCCCAGCAGCTCTTCGCCGCTTGGAAATGTGCTGAGATGGATTTCTCTGTTCTTTTTACGGAAAAACTCACTCGCAAACGCTTTTATATTGTCGGATATGTATTTTTCATCATCACAGATTGCTATATGGATCAATGTACCACCTCCTAGTATAATAATGGTGTAGTCAATCAAGACTACTCGGTTAATAAATTTCTAAATTAGATAACAGAAGAAGGCGTTCTTCCTTCATCAGATGTTGTCCATATTAATTATCATGTCTGACGGCTCCTGATAGACACCAGATAAAACATAAGGTATTATCTCTTAGGATAGGACAAAGAATGTCCACCTCCTTGGGAAGCTGATTATTCAGCTGATACCTACAGTGAAGTCAATTAGTCCATTCGACAGGGTTCTATGTTTTAGCTGGTTGGAAGCCGGAAGGCTATACCCGCATAACACGCTAGGCTGTGTACCTGCCAGATTGGAAATGGATTCCTATCAGAAAGGAGCTTTCGCTCATGTCTAACAAAGTTATTTTTAATGTTAATCAACTATTCATCTCTGTTGGTATTGATGTCGGTGCTGACTTCTCCTGGATGTCTATCGCACTCCCGAACCAGCAGTTTGTAGGAAAGCCTTATAAAATCCTGCATAACAGCATGCCTTCCCTTACAGCCGCTGTTTCTAAAATAAAAGAAGCAGAAGAGCTGTATTCTTTGGAAAGTCGCATTTTCCTTGAATCCACGGGAATCTATCATTTCCCACTCTTCTGCTATCTTCGTGATAAGGGTTTTAACGTGTCTGTTATCAATCCTATCATCACTAAGAATAGCACAAATATCAACATACGGAAAGTGCATAATGACCGTTTTGATTCAAAAAAAGCTGCATTAGTTGGTTTGAAACCTGATTTAAAAGTTTCCCTCATGCCATCCGACCTTGCCCTTAATTGCCGGAATCTCTGCCGTGAATACTACGATTTAATGGATAACCGCAGCGCTTATGTGAACAAACTCCAAGGCGAACTGCGCATGGCATTTCCCCAATACCTTGGCATTTTTTCCAAGGTTACGGTTCATACATCGCTTACACTGTTGGAGACGTATACCTCTCCGGCTGCATTTATTGAAGCAGACCGGCAGGAGATTATTGACACCATTAAATCCACTGCCCGATTTGGGCTTACATATGCTTTAAACAAGTATAATGCCATTATTCAGGCTGCAAATGAAGCAAATGAGTTCGGTTACATCATTGACAGCAACATCAAACGCATCCGCCTTTATATTGGTTTCATCCGTAAATATGACGAAGAAATCAAAGGAATCCTGAGCGCCATGCATGAACTTGTTGATGCCAATGAAGCCACCGGCTTTGTCAGGCAGATCCATTTGATTGAAACGTTCAAAGGCGCTGGTTTCTTATCCGCCATATCCCTCATGGGAGAAATTGGAGATTTTTCTGCATTTTCCAAGCCAAAACAGCTTTTTGCTTACTTTGGTCTTGATCCGGCAGTAAAACAATCCGGCAAATTTGAAGGCACAAAAACCCAAATGTCTAAAAGGGGCTCCGCCATAGCCAGGCGGGTGGTTCATACACTGGCTTTACAAAGCATCGGCATATCCCGTACTGGAGAAGCCAAAAACCCAGTGCTTCGTGATTACTATCTAAAAAAGTGTGAATTAAAGCCCAAGCTGGTTGCAATGGGGGCTGTTTCCCATAAGGTCTGCAACATGATATTTGCAATACTCAGGGACAATAAGCCTTTTGAAATCATTACTCCGCAGGAGCATATCAAAAAATACAATGCTGCTAAATGCGACATAGCCGCATAAAATACTGTAAATCCAACGAATCAATATCTTTTGAAAAAATGATATTTTCACCAAGGGGTAAGTGCGCCCTTTTTTGCTAAAAAAATAATTTCGATCTTTCTCATTTTGCTATTGACATTTATTAGCTGGACTTATCTGCGCGAAGCAACGAGCCAAGTGAACATGCTTGCATGTGCATTTGGCGACTGCCGCGAGAGCCGAAAACTTATTGTTTTTGGCTCTCTGGAAGAAGCACAAAACGCTGTGTCGGATAGCCATATTCCACAAGCAGCTCCCGTTCCGCAAAACCCAGACGGTGGTACTCTTCACGGTAGCCCGTGTCTGCCTTGTCGCCTGCACGGTAGGTGGTCAAAATGATTTCCCTGCCGCAGAGCAGTTCATCCACAAGTTTCATCAAGGAACAGTTTTGTAATCCCCAGATTCCGATACTGTGGATGCACCGCAAAAAAATCTATGCTCCCCGTGCCGGCTGAAAATCCCATAATACCGACTGCCATACCCTCATCACGCAGAATCAAAGCCTTTTTATCCGCAATATACAGATGCAGGTTTTCCAGATAATCTGCTTTATCCAGACACGGGTATCCGTCAACTGTAAGTTTTACCAGTTCCATCCAGTCATCCACATCCGCAGGCGTGGCAAACTTTATATCGTCTTTCGTAAAATCCATTTTTATCACTTCCTCCTTTAGATGAATCTCAAGCTGCAACGGATAAAAATGTTCTGTTTCCCGAAATTCCGCAGGGCTGGTCTTATACATTGCCTTGAAAATATCGGTGAATGCCTGCTGGCTTTCATACCCGCTCATAAAAGCAATCTCAATAATCGGTTTCTTGGAAAACACCAGAAGTTTTGCCGCTTCTGTAAGCTGCCGTCTTTTCGCATATTCGTGAATCGTCAAGCCGACCGTTTTTGTAAAAAGCCGATGCAGATGGTATTTGGAATAATGTAACGCCAACGCTACCATATCCAAATCCAGCTTATCATGCAGATTATCTTCTATGTAACCGATTGCCTGTGAAACAATGTGTACTGTCTGACCTTGCATTAGGCTTCCTCCTTCCTCTTTGTTGTCCACACCCTTTTGGGCATAATGATATACCCGCAGAGTGTCTCTGGTAGAGTATTGTAGCATAAAGGAATTTTCATCTTTTCATGATTCTTGCTATATTTTATTGTAATTCCTTTTTCAGCGTTGCAATCCATTGTTCGATTGCCTGTACCAAAAGAAACTGCTGCTGTAAAACCGCCATGCCCGTAACTGGAATGTCTGGTACATCCTCTTTCAGTGCGATATTTTCCTCAAGATAGGTTTTCAGCACATTCATATTGTTTTCAATATTATCCAGACATTCCTTTTGGCTTTCTCTCGGCATACTCTCCAAATTCACGATAACGGCATTAAAGTCTAAAAATATGTTGATGGGTTTGCAGGATATTTCAAGCATCAGCTTTTCAAATTCCTTTTTTCCTGCTTCTGTCAGCGTATATACCGCCTTTTCGGGCATTTTCCCGTCTTTTTCGGTGTGCCCCCTAATCAGCCCCTTTTCCTCTAGCTGAAGCACTTTTTTATATATAGACGGTGTGCTGATTTTTACCCATTTTGAGATATTTCGGTATTCCACTAGTTTCTGAATGTCATAGGCACTCAAAGATTCCTTTTTCAACATTCCCAATACAATCAAGTCAATGGTCGCCATTCAATTTTCCTCCTTTTTTTGTAACCAATTTTGCAAAGCAAAATTGATTGCCTGCTTGCCCGCTTCTGCGAAGCAGACTTCCAATGCGGGCAATTCCTTCTTGACAACTACTATAAATTATAGTATTATAATTCCTGTGCTGCAACTACTGTGCTTTATAGTACTATATTATAAACTATATGACGACAGCCTTGTGGTACATCCCGCCAAAAAACGAAAAAAGAAAAACCGCAAAGGCTCTGTGACCTCTACGGATATTAGAAATATATATTCTGTTGTATAGAGATTTTACTTCTGCTTTTTCGGCAACAAGCAACGTGGTATTGGCAGAGATTCTTTTTAACTGGCTGTTTACTGTTTCCAGATAAGCTCTGTATGAATGGATTCTGTTTTGTGTGAACAGATAAGGAACTGCCCGAAAAGAGAACATAAAAAGTCTCCTCAAACTTAAAACAGGTCTGGAGAGTGTCTGTTAAGTCTTTTCGGGCATAGCAATACCGCCCACCACACGCTGTCTTTATATATGGTGGGCGTCCGTTACAAAACCTTATGGAATAAAATAGAGCCAACGAACTGTGATTTTATTTCATGAGTTCGCTGGCTCTGCGTCTAAAGCGTCTGGCTCTCTGATAACGGAAATATTTAGTTTTTCTACGTTGATTAAAGTTTCTCGTCTGCATTTTGGACAAAACAGCGGAAACTTTTTAAATTCTGTATCTGGTCTTATTTTTATGCGTGTCTTGCTATGGCAGACTGGGCATAATAACCATTCAGGGCTGTTCTTTTTATTTCTGTTATTTGTCATTTGATTTATGTCTGCTTTCCTTTCGCAGTAGAATGCTGCTGGCAATTCCTAAGCCTCCTAATGCCGCACAACATTTTGAAGAAAAAGCCGCCCCTGCCGCCATTAAGCCGGCACCCACAATAAAGTTGCATAATGAAGCTGTTTTCATCGCTTTTTCACTGGGATTTGGGAGTATGACAGAAATGCCCAGTGCTTTATTTAATTTCCCACAAACTTGATTTACTTCTTTCATCATTCTTTTGCCCTCCTAAAATATCAACTGTATGCCATGATTTACAATAAGCAATATCCCCATGCATATGAAAATCCATGCGAGTGTGGATTTTTTTCCTTTTCTTTTATTTAGCAGCAGCAAAGCCACCCCTGCCCCAACCAGACAGATACCAACAATCAATGATACGATTGATATCATCTGCATAGCTTGTGGGTTAGGCACAGGTATAACATCTGGAATTGGAAAATCCATTCTTCCGCCTCCTCTCCTCTAATTATCCAAATCAGATACAGCCATCTTGTGAAGTGCGATTGCTGAAAAAACAATTCCGACTATGCTCAAAATTATTGCAGCAACAGGTATTGATATCAGCCCCGCATGGCTGCCTTGTGAGTTTGATGCAATGACAACAATGGCTATGGATGAGACAACCGTTGCAATCGTTGATTTTTTTATCATCCCAACGTATAAAGGGAAAAGCCCCAACATAATAGCTGAGATGGCTGTAATAGCCTGCGCCCATATATTTCCAACGCTGAAGGTGACAAACACAAAATATCTGCTTGCAAGAAAAATACAGCCATATTGGAACATATGGGATACTATATGGAACAGGAGCATAATGCCGCAAACCACTAAGAGCTTTGCCAGTAACAATTTTGTACGATTTACTGGATAGGTATAAAGCAGGCTTATAGTCCTGCTCCTATATTCCTCAATTACAAATACGGAAAGAAAGACCGCTTCCCACACTATCAATGCTGCCCTTACAAGCATTAGTGCCAATGATATCGTATCTAACTGGACTGGGGGCAAACCATTAAACGCAGGCATAGTTCCGTTTCGGGTTAAAAGGCCAGACGTGAATACACTCAGTAAAAAAATAATTATGTTAGCCGCAATCAGCCCAAACAAATGCGGCTTTACAGGCACTTTTCTAATTTCCAGAGAAATAAGGTTCTTCACCTTTTCCACCTCCTCCCAATAAGCCTAGATAATACTCTTCCAGTCCTATCCCTTTTTTGTTAATGTCATCCATTGAAATTTCCCCAAGCATAACGCCGTGGTCAATGATGCCGATAGTATCCGCAATTTTAGACAGCTCATCAAGGATATGGCTGGATATTAAGATGCTTGTGCCGTAATCTCTGTTGGTTCGCAAAAGCAGTTCCCGAATATGCATGATTCCCTGTGGGTCTAAACCATTGACAGGCTCGTCAAGGATAAGCATCTCTGGTTTTGTGAGTAAAGCCCTTGCAAGGGCAAGCCGCTGTTTCATCCCTAAAGAAAATTTTCCTACGGCTTTATTTCCTGTTTCTGAAAGTCCCAGCAATGATAGGGTTTCCATGATATTTTCATAGCCTGCGCCCATATATCCGCAATGCAGTTCTAAATTACCGTAAGCTGTCAAATGGTTATAAAAAACAGGGCTTTCAATGATGCTGCCAATACGGGAAAAAACAGGGCTGTTTCCTCCTACAACGTTTTCTCCTAATAAACATACCCTTCCAGAGTCGGGGCGTATGATATGGTACAGCGTCTTCATCAGAGAAGTTTTTCCCGCCCCGTTGGCTCCCAGAAACCCGTAAATCTCACCCTGCTTTACTTTCATACAAATATTTTTCAGTATGGGGCTGCCATCTAGGGATTTTGATAAATTCTGGACTTCAACTGCATATGTCATTCATGCGCCCCCTTCTCAGAAAGCAGCCGCCTTTTAAAGATAAAAGTTGTTTTCTGTGCAAGCCCGATAAGGGAGTATTGCGAACTGCCTATGTATGGGCAGGCAAAAGCAGCCGCCAATTCCCATCCGTCTTTGCCATACTGGTTCAGCCAGTCTGCCAACAGAGTATCTTGTCTGTCTGTTTCTTTACTGTCAGCCGACATTATTTTGTACTCAAATTCCTCCATAAAGACCTCCTTCACTTAAATATATCAGCCACAAGACTGTCTACCATGAAATCAAAGACAGCAAAATAGTCACAAGTGACAGAAAGGGTTTCTTTTGCATTGATGGTAGACAGCAATGCGCTTAATATCCCATATGCTTTCGATTCTTCTATTTTTAATTCAAGGCTGGCGGTCTGGACTGCCTGCCTGAAAAAATCAAAGCTGTCAAATTTAACTTTCTTTATGGTTTCTTCTGGCAGCTTTGTGATAAAGGACTGGAAGTCTGGCGTATTGACGTTATACAAAAACGGCTTGCTGTCATATTCCTTAAAAAGCTCTTTCATGGATTCAGCAAATCCGTCCTTTGTCTGTCTGTCCCTGTTAATCTTAAATATCTTCTCTTTCAGCCTCTTTTGAATTGTTTCGATTGTTTCAAAAAATAAATCTTCCTTTGTTGGGTATAGCGTATAAAATGTGCCGACGGATATCCCCGCTTTCTCACACAGGCTTTTAATGCCCGTCTTTTTATACCCCTGCGCTATCCAGTATTCTTCGCATAATTCTCTCAGCCTTTTACGGATATTTTCTTTGTCATCATCTGAAAGCACTGGCTTTGATGGCATATCTATTTTCCTCCTTTTTCGAATTATATTTACGAATATTCTTATATAATATTCGTAAATATAATAACATTGTCTGGGAATATTGTCAAGAGAAAGGCTTATAGAAAAAATGACGGCAAAGATTTTATTCTCTGCCGTCAACTCATACTTATGCAAAATATCTTCTGTTATGCCCTGTCCAGTAAATGTTTCGTTTTCTATAAATGATTGATATTGCAGAGCTTCATCTCCGCCTAAACTATGTCCGAATAGTACAATTCAATCATTATCAACAAAATATGTAATCTCGTATAATTTTATATCGTTTGCATCACCGTGCCCCGGACTGATTATGATAAGACCATTGCATTTATCAATTCATTCTTCAATCTATATGCTTATTTCATTTTCAATCTTCAAAACTATTTCCTGCGCTTCTTAAACTTCTCTTTTGCATACTCGTAGGCTTCTTGGATATATGGTTTCAGCCCTTCAAAAGTCTGTTCGGAAGGATTCAGCACACATACCCATGCCATCCATGCATAAACAGGATGGGGAAGGATTTTATTTAATGTCGTAAAATCATAATTCATATCTACAACCCCGCCCGCAGAAGGACGTTTGGGCACTTCCCCAAACAATTTGGCAAAACTCTCTTTCCGTATGCCCAGATTTACACGATAGACATTTTCCCTGTCTAAGTCAGAGCCTTTGTCATTGTCACCGTCCTTTTCCTTTACAGTCAGTATGTAAACGCCACGCTTCAACACATGGTCTGGGTTATAGAAAATTCCTTTCTCGCCCCAGCTTTCAACCAATACTGTACCCTCAAGATTTTCCAAACAGTATTTCAATATTTCTTCAACGGTCATTTCTGTTTCCTCGCTTTCGCAACTTTTACAAGTATTTCAGAATATCATAGCGGCTATATCCATGTCAAGATTTTGGACAATAAAGGGGATAGTTTTTCCCTTCCTTTTTATAATCTTTTTGATTATACCATTGCATCATTCCGTAAGATCTGTGTCAAATCACACCGCAGCAGACGTTTCCCACCAATATAATAGGCAAGTGCAATAAAAAAATAATAGCCAATGCAAATATTAAAATCGGTAAAACGGGGGCTTCTGACCAAAATACCATAGGCTCCAAATGGCTTGCACCCCGCATTCCCAGCCAGAACTTGCTTGTTTCATTCGCCCCTACGGTAATGCTCAGTATTTCCTTGTAGCCGTCTGCCGTAACGCCTAAGACCACGTAGGCTGCCCGGCTTAATATCCGCCCTTCTTCCCGGACTTTGTAATGGATGCAGTCCATGAATACGAAAGGGTATACCGGATTTAGGGGGCGTGACTGCCACTCCTTCACCTGCTGAATGATTTTATCTGTAATCTTACTGACAATCTCTGCCGATACCTCACCCCCATACAAATCATTGAGCTGATCATGGATGTCCCTTGTGCTCATCCCGCGTGCATCCAAGGAGATTATCTTTTCTTCAATGCCGGAGATGTCGCGCTGGTATTTCGGGATGAGCTTAGGCTCAAACTCCCCATTCCGGTCCCTGGGAACGTCAATCTGGAATTCCCCGTACTGGCTCTTGAGATTTTTTGAGGAGTGTCCATTGCGTTTGTTATCTGTCTTTAAATCACCCTTCTCCGCTGCGGAAAAGCCACATGTAAGACTTCGTCTGGGCACGGCGGCCTTCCTCACTCAAGACTTGAAGGGGCGTTTCATCCGCCATTGCAAAGCTTCTTCCCAGGAGTTTCTTGTGAAAGTATTCATACATTGGGCGGAAAAATGCCTCGGAATTGCGAATCACCCAGTTCGCCATAGCCGCACGTGTGATTGCAGCGCCATACTGTTTCCAGTCTTTTTCCTGACGGCAGTACGGAAGACTGTTACAAAACTTTTGGTACATGACCCATGCAGCCGTACCAGCAGATGCCATGCCATAAAGCATATGCGGTTTTCCATCTTTTCCTTTTTTTATGATCGCAAGCTCCTGCTTGCTGCATTCTGGACAGCTGTAATTAAGGCTGTAGATCTCAACGGTTTTCAGTTTCGCAGGAACAAAAACAAGCTCACGGCGGACAAACTCTTCTCCAATCTTAACCAACAGTGTATTACAGACAGAACAAAGCTTATCTTCCTCTGGAAGATCAAGATAGACTGCCTTGAAGTCGGAAGCAAACTTCTTTAAATCTTTGTAACTCACATATTTGAAGGAGTTCCGCAGCATGTGAATCACACATCACGTTTAACCTTGAATAAATAACTTCAACAACTCTTCTATATCTTCTATATCTTCTATATCTTCCATATCTTCAGTCATTAAAGAATTTACATTATCCTTGTATTTATCCCCATCTATTATCTCATCAATCTCCTTTTGACACCGTATTTTTCTTATATCTTTATCCTGTGAATTTGACACATCATGATGATCTTTCAAAATATTCATCAACTTAATATATTCCGTCGTTGCAACTCTATCTCCCTGTATGTCATAATCATTCGTTAAATATCGAATTTGATTTGCAGAAAATTTAGTTTTATACAATTTTGCATCCTCTAACATAATACTCTCTAAAATTGCATTAGAAAAATCTACTTTTATTAGAATTGAACCTCTAAAATCTGTCTCTTTTAAGATTACCCCATCTAGTTTTACACGTTCTAAATTAGCATTTCTCAGCGTTGTTTTTGACAAATTGGTATCTGATAAGTCAGCATTTACCAAATAACTATCTGATAAATCAAGGTCAATCAAATCCATATTTGATAAATTGATTCCTTTACGTTTATTAATCTTTAAATAATTACATCCTGCTTTGTCAAATTTAAAACGTTTTTCCCACAAGTGTATTATTTCAAGCATATTTGCAAATACTTTTAATTCACAATCAATTATATTCCTGTAACATTCCCCTGAATAATAAGTCATACCATCTTTTAACATCAAATTAAACGTATCATTTACTATATCAAACTTATCATTTAAACTATTTCTAACCTTATACTCTAAAAATTCCATTATTTCAGAAGGTAGTTTTCGACATTTAAACAGTCTTCCCATAACCCCTGCTAAATCTTCTATTTTTGAAGTATCTTCTTTAATTATTTCTCTAATTGAACAAAATATATATTCTGATACAAAATATTCATATATAGATTTATGTATAAACTCTATATTTTGTGATGTACTTTCGAAAAAATGTTTAATAGGAAACTCTAAAATACTTACATCCTTTCCCTCAAATTTTAACTTAGGAATTTCACATTTCTTTTTTGACAACGACAAATTGTCCCTCTTAAACATCAAAAAAGCAATTTTTTGCAGAAAATTTAAATACTTATTTATATTATCAGCATTTCTCAAAATATGTGAACCATTGTCATATTCAGAAAACCTATCAAATATTCCACCCCTCTTGGCAAAAATTCGATTATATAATTCAGGTATAATAGTTTTTTCTGTGATATCTATATTTGACATTATAGCCATATACAATATTACAGGTATTCCCATAACATCTAAATTGCTTTCATCTATTTTTGCTTCATTTAGCACTATATTTGTTATTTTATTATAGAATAATCCTACTTTTTCAGTACTAAATGGCAAAATTTTTATATTATTATCAAAATTATCAGTAGTAATATAATTTGGCCTTGATGTAATAATAATTTTCGATTTTTCTAAGTCTTTTATATCATTTAGAAAATCATTTAGTATATCTCTTCTTCTATCTAATGACTTGATTTCATCAAAACCATCTAACACTAATATTTTTTTATTTAAATCCTTTCTTTTACATTTCAGAGTTACACAGATAGCCTTTAATAATCCACTGTCTAATTCTTCAAAGTCCCAATCACGAAATCTCAATATTATAAGATTGTCCTGGGTTTTGTATTTATATGCAATCCACGATACTATAGTCGTTTTTCCCATTCCTGGCACACCAGTAATTAGCATTGTTGATGTTCTTCTATAATTCACAAACTTTTCTATTAAATTATCTAATGTATTACCAGCAGAAAAATCTATTTCTTGAAAATTTTGATGCACTTTATAATCAGGCATAATAAAAGCATTTGCTAAAGTTATAGGTCTTTCATCAGTATCCATATGTAAAAATAGCCTGCTGTTCCAGATTTTTAAATAATCTTCTTTCTTATTATTTTGAAATTTACTGTCTTGAATATCAATATTTTTCTCATTATATGTAATTTGGTTGTCTAATTTCAAAACCACTTCATCTAATTTTTTTCTTATCTGTTGTAATTCATCATAATTGCAATCATCTTTTTGATTCAATAGTATCAAAAGAATTTCCTTATACACATCGAAATTAATTTTTTTGCTAATCTCATGACACAATACTCTCATAAATCTTTCACACTCAGTATCATTAACATTTGTATTAAAGCTATCTAATCCAGATTTTACAGCAACAATATTATCTTCCTCTTTTTTCAAACCATTCAATATATTTTCTGCTGCATCATATAATATATTTTGAGTTTTATATTGATCATAAGTAAATTCGTTAAGAGCATCTATTATCACTTGATATATTCTTGTCTCAAAACTCTGGCTCTCAGTTTTTCTATCTCTGTCAGCTTTCTTAATTTTATCTTTTGAAACATCTACAAGATCATTAATTACTTTTGATATAAAACCACTAACTATAGCTCCCTCTGGTATCATAAATACTCCTCCTTTGATATCTTGATGTAATTATAATATCTTAGCAATAATATATCAATAAATATAATTCAAAAAATCGTAAAAAAATAAGGCATACTAGTGTACTGACATGTTGATATATATCCAAATTATACTGGTAGAAACAGCCGTTTTGATGTATACTTAAGAAAAAAACGGCGGTGATTCCAATGGCAAGACCCAGAAAATATATAATCAGCCTTACAGAAGATGAATTCAAGGAACTCAAATCCATAATCCGTAAAAAAAGGACATCCAAAACCATACGCTGCAGGTGCCAGATCATCCTTGACCTGGACGAAGCACACGGAAAAGTCCTGACTCATGAGCAGAGCGCAAGAGCCAACGGTGTCTGTCTGGCAACAATCACAAATACAGTCGCAAAATATATAAACGGTGGGATTGGTGCTGTTACTGAATTTAAAAGGAACATAAACTCAGACCAGGCAAGACGTAAAGTTGACGGGCGTATGGAAGCCCGGCTGATCGAACTTGCCTGCGGCCCTGTTCCGGAAGGGCACTCCCGGTGGACTATCCGTTTGTTGGAAGAAGAGTCCAAAGTCATTCTGGAGACCCCTGTAAGCAGGGAGGCAATCCGAAACGCTTTAAAAAAAATAAACTTCGACCTCACAAAAACAACTACTGGTGCATCCCGGCAAAGGAAGATCCGGAATTCATAGCGTGTATGGAAGATGTCCTTGATGTATATGAGCTTCCCTATGACGAAAAACGTCCCGTTGTCTGTATGGACGAAAAGCCATATCAACTTCTTGGGGAAGCCAGGGAACCTCTGCCAATGATTCCCGGAAATGACCGTAAAACGGATTCCGAATATGTCCGGAATGGGACTGCCAGTATATTTGCTTTTGTAGAGCCGCTTGGCGGGGCACACCATGTAAGTGTACGGGAACACCGCACGGCGGCCGACTGGGCAGAGGAGATTAAGTATCTGGTGGATGTCATGTATCCAGAAGCTGAAAAAATCATTCTTGTAATGGATAACCTTAATACCCATAAGCCATCATCTCTATATAAGAGGTATCCTCCAGAGGAGGCAAGACGCATTATCAAAAAATTGGAAATCCATTACACACCGAAGCACGGAAGCTGGCTTGACATCGCTGAAATAGAACTGAATGTGATGACCAGGCAGTGTCTTTCACGCCACATAAATGACATTGAGTTGCTGCGCAATGAATTATCCGTATGGGAAATGGAGCGTAATACAATGGCCGCAAAAGTTAACTGGCATTTTAGGACAGGTGACGCCAGAATAAAACTTAAATCTTTATACCCCAGTTTTACTACCGCCTCTTAAAAGGTGGTAGTAAAACTAAATATCATCATGTCACTACACTAGACTAGATAAGATATTTCTATCCGATATGCCCATAATCAACGCTTAATACTCAATATTCTCAATCATCAATCCCAATCCTCCACATATGGCTTCACTTCAAACCTCAGCAACGCATCATATACCTTCTTTGGCACTTTATTCTTGTACTTATCCGCCATAATCAGAATATCAGCCTGTTTATGTCTTTTATATTCCTCAAACACTTCCTCTGGTGTATCCCAGTAAGACAACCTGATTACCTCATCATGCCCATAAGGTTTGATCTCCCCATAATACATCTTCATCTTACTGTCATACCAGACTCCTAAAGGCAAATCCATCTTTGCTTTCTTCCATTTAGGCAATCTATGTTTCTTACAGTTAGACAGCATAGTGTTTAATGTCTGAGGGATGATACAGCGCTGTCAGGCGCATATTCTTTATTGCCTGGAAACAATAAATCTTTATCTACTGCCATGGATTCACCGTCACACTGATAATACTCAGAATCCCACTACTCGGCAAAGGCATCCATATCATTTCTCCACAACTCACACATGGACGAACCATTCTTATCTACATAACAGCGTATATAAATACCATTCCAGATCGAATACGCAGCATTGGATTTCAGCGTGATATATGGTATGTACTCCTGTTGCCTGCCGAATTCCTCTACAAGCAAAATACCACGTTCCAGATCAATGTATTCTTCATTATTTACCCATACCAGGTTCCTGTAATAGCAGTTGTTCTTACTCTTGTCAATGTGCCATATCTTGTTATAGTTACGTGGATTTTCAAGGAAATGCTCTGCCACAAGTTTATCTGTATATGTTTCAATTTTCTTATCAATGCCGCTAAGAGTGAAATGTGCATATCCTGCCTTATGCATGTAAAATTTATTATGTAGATTATTTGTCAGTCTCCCATGATTGGATATCCAGTAATTGCTTGTACCATTTACCATTACAAATACTTCATCATTAGAGATAAGCTCTATTCCTGATTTCTTAATATCCAATACCCTTTTATCTGCTATGGATAAATATTCTTTAAATTCTTTTCTTTGCTCTAATTTCTTTTTACTGCTCATTACTTATAATACTTCCTTTCGATTTTCGATATGATAATAGACAGCATTCGTTTAGATGCGAACGCTAAAAAGAGCATCCGGAATGGATAACCTGATATGATTCAATATTCAGTTGTAGGTTTTCGTCAAGTTATCGGCGATACTGATAACAATTTATCTGATATAATCCAATATTTTATTGTAGGTTTTCTCTTTAATGGCGATTACTCAATTCTGTGTAATCGTGATAATGACGTTTCCATTTTTGGAAACACTAACTTTCCCCCACAAGCGGATGAATGATAGAAATACGGATTTCTTTTTGCAACTTCCTGCGATTAGTCCATGACGGGGGAAATGGGCTAATGCCGATTTCCCCTATCTTTTCTAGCAATCCTCCAGACAGCAAACTTTCCTGCTGTTACAGCTACCGGAAGCCCACCTGGCGCCATAATCCACTGACTGGCAATATATAGGTTTTTCACTCCTTTTATCATCCCTTTAACACGAAAAGGCTTTACTCCTTTTCTCGTAATAAAACTCATATATGCTCCATGATATGCGTTACAGTATTTCTCATAGGTTATTGGCGTCCAGCAGTCAAGAAATTCCATATGTCCCCGAAGTTTGGGAAACTGTGCAAACAACCGTTCTTCTATCACCCTTATTGCCTCTTTCTTCTGATTTTCATATTCCTCTTTTGACAATGCTTTCCAATACAAATATTCCTTATCGAATTGTGGTACATTTACTTGAAGCACAGTTTTCCCCATTGGTGCAAATTCCGGTTCATATTCATAACTTTTCACCGAAATTCTGTCAACTTTCTTTCCTCCTGTTTCAAAAGGCAAACAATCAAAGAAAATAGTTCCTTTCTCATCATATGCGCTTTGATCTACCATGAACGCAGCCTGAACCGCACTGAAAAGCGGATATTTATCAGTATCTTTATAACAGGACTGCCATTTCTCATCCATATACTCTTTTCCAATCAGATTACAAAACATTTCCATAGTGTCTACTGAGGAAATTACATAATCCGCCAACACTGTTTTTTTATCTGCTGTTTCAATTCCTACTGCTTTTTTATTTTTTATTAGAATCTTTGATACTGGAGCATTGCAGTGTAATATCCCACCCAACTGTTGAAAACGCTTCACCATACGGTTTGTCATTGCCAAAGAACCACCTAATGGAATTTCACCATTACCAGATGCCATAGCAGCATAGGAAACAAGAAATGAACTTGCAACATATTCCTTGGGCATATAGTCTGTAAACAGTACTTTCAGTGCAGGGTGCTTGAAACGCCCTGCCATCTCCTGCAAATCAATAGAGCCATATTCCTTTGTTACCTTTGGCATGTCTGCCATAGAAGCCCCCATACGAATATAATCACCAATTCCCATAGCATCCATAGGTTTTTCGGCTGGTATTTCACATTCTGCCGCATATTTCACATGCTCAATAAATTTTTTTATTTCCTTTTCATCTTCTGGCGATAATTGCAGAAACTCAGCCTCCGTCCTTTCTAAATCTTTCCACAACGTTACATGCGAATCCCCTGCAATGCTCGTATAGAAACTGTCACAGTCCGCAAACTTTGTATGTTCCTCCAATGCCCCTACTGTTTCCCATACCCTGCGGAGAGCTGTCCCTTTCTTTGTTCCAGTGAGCCAATGGATACAGTTATCTATATGACAGCCTTTCCGGCTCCATCCCATACACTGACCGCCGGCTATGGGATTTTTTTCATAAATATCTGCTTCATAACCTGCCAGTCTTGCGTAAATTCCTGCTCCAAGACCCGCAATACCGCCGCCTGCAATTATTATCTTCTTTTTTTCACTCATTGTTTTCCTCCTGCAAATCAATAGTTTGAAAGTGTTTTTTTTCACACTTATCACTTCGCAGCATATCTACTACCCAACTCGCTTCTGGTAACGGAATTTCCGGGCGTAAGGCATACTGTTCCATTATTCCATGAATAGAACACCAATACATATTTGAAATTGACATCACATTTCCTTTCCGGATACTCCCATCCTGTTGTCCTGATTCCACCCACCATTGGCAATAGGAAACCGTATCTACAGAGGATGCCAGTTCACGAAGCCTTTCCGGTATATCTTCTGCCAACACCACATGCCCCATAAACACAAACATTTGTGCTATGGAAGGTTTTTTCTCTGCTTGTGAAAACAACATTGTAGTAAATTGATAGAAAAAGTCCAGACCATTCTTTGCATTTATCTGCATTGGCGTACGCATCCCTTCAAGCCCGATATTTATTAACTCTTCCAGCAAAATTTCTTTTGTCGGAAAATAATGGAACAACAGTCCTTCACTGATTTCTGCCCGTCTGGATATCTGACTTGTTTTTGTCCCATAATATCCACGTTCCACAAATAAATCCAAAGTAGCCTGAATAATTTGAGATTTTTTCACTTCCTTTTGCTCTTTCCTCGTCATATAACATCTCCTCCAACAGGTAAGTACATCTTAACATTAACACATACAATAGAAAATTTATAGAGTAATCTACTCAACGAAAATTTCGCTGTCAAAACATCCTTTCTGCTGAAAAATTTTTATAAATGTGCTGCCCTTTGTTCATATTGGCAAGCACGTTTGCGGTAAAGCAAGAAACGAGGATTTATAAACAAAATGAAACTTTCACCATATTCCCATATGTGCCCCCATAGTCTTTCAACACATAACAGCTATCTCCATGATTGGCTCAATATGTCTTTTTATTAACTCAATCCTGTCTTTGGGTCTTGGCACAAAATTGGAAGCGACAGACACAACTAATTTTCTATTTGGATTGACATAAATTATATTTCCACCATCTCCCATTGCAGCATAACCGCCATCGTCACCAAGCCACCATAAGTATCCATAGGACAACTTTCGGGCTGCCCATCGGCTATGTTCTTTCGTGCTTTCAATTATCCATTCAGCAGACACAATCTGCTTATTTCCCCATACTCCATGATTCAAATACAGCAACCCGATTTTCAACATTTCAGAAGCAGACAAAGCAAGTCCCCACCCTGCCGTATTTACACCCATAGGGTCAACTACCCACCCGTCAACATATTTTTCCCTGTTCCATGCCATTTGTTCCTCTTTGCTATGGAAAAATACATTCGGCGGGGCGTCAATTTCTAAAGGTGTAAATAAATATTCAGCCGCAAACTCTGATACAGACATTTTTGTCGCTTTTGTCAAAACGCCTGTCAAAATATCGAGTCCTATAAGCGGTACATAACGAAATTCTCCAATGTTTCCTTTACCACCCAGTAGATCAAGAGAAAATTCCACCCAATCCCCACTTGTGAAATATTTTATATATGGTGGGAAAAATCTGTATTTATAGGGGGCTGTCATGGTCAGCAAGTTTTCCAGAGTAATATTCTGGATTGTTTTTTCGCCTTTTTTGGGCATATATTCTGGAAAAAATTCAATTACTTTCTGCTGCACATCTCTGATATTACCCTTGTCTATGGCAATACCGATTAAAGTGGACACAATACTTTTGGTTACGGAATAAATGTGTATACGCCTGTCGGCACTGTATCCATTCCAATATTTTTCATATATAACCACACCATCATAACTAATCTGCATACCCGCAATATTCTTGTAATCTCTTTCAATTATTTTCTCTAACTCTTCAAATGCGCTTTCGTTCATAGTGTGTTCCTTTCTGTATGAGATTTCGTTACGGGATAGTAGACTTCGGTTATCAGCTCATGTTCACTTTCTGTCTGGGAAGGGTCTGCTACATAAACCTCAAATAGAGCATTGCTGCACACATAGCTTTCTTGTTCTGCATATTCACACAATCTGACATAGGCTGACGGCAGATTGGAATAAGAGCCTTTCACAACTGTTTTCAAGCATAGCCCCGGCAGAAAATCCCTCGTTCCAGTAACATATTCTCTCACAGGAACTGCAAATTCCGTATCTAATCCCTGGGGTGTATGTTCTGAACCATGAAACAGTACCATTGGCGGAGCAGCTAATGTTAATTTTTCGTTTGCAATCCTGCGAAAGAGCCCGCCGAAACACTTGATATACTCCCTTTCATAATCATTTTTAAGAACATTTTTCCGAACAGATAAGAGATACATCACAGGAATATCTACTAGCGTTACATCCATATCCTCTATAAAGGACATTATGCTTTTCCCCTGCATCAATGTTTTCATATCAGTATTTATTTGCAATAAGGTATCCTGTGTATTTTGAACCTGCCGCTCTAATTCCTGCTTCTTTTTAGAAAGGACGGCATAGAGCTGTTCCTCTGAACTGTCAGATTTCAAAATATCACCAATCTCATCTAAAGAAAAATGATAGGATTTCAAGCGGTTGATAAAGAGCATTGTTTCCAATTGCTCTATGGCATAATACCGATACCCGTTTTCCGGATTCACTTCACCTGGGAGCAGTAGTCCAATTTCTGCATAATAGCGAAGTGTTTTCGTGGATACTCTGCATATATTTGAAAATTCTCCGATGGATAACATAAATTGATTCATCTCCTTTTTGTATCCCCATTTTACACGTTCCCCTAAGGGTAAAGTCAAGGCTGCATTTGGGCAAGTCCATTCTTGGATTATCTTCCCCGATGCTTTGCTTTTTTCTTTTCCTGCCGTAATGCAAACTGACGCTCCTTTTCAGCTACTCGCTATTCTCCGCTTTGTGTTTTTCTTTCAATCTGACTTTGCTCGTGTTGAAGTTTCAATGCCTCGACCGTTCAAACTGATAGCCAAGTCCAGGTTCTATGATAAGCACACGCCCTTTTTTATCCGAAAGCATAGCATACATTGTAGCATCGGGAGCATATACAACTTTGGTATTCTGGACGATATTCAGTGCATCATTCAGTGTGATTTTTCCTTGAATGAAACTTTCCGTCAGTTCTGAGATGGTGCAGCAATTTTTGTCAGCAATATACGTTCCATTCCTATTGCCATTTACATAAAGCAGAGTGCCAACATTCCCATTTTTATTTATTCCGTGAAAGGAATGGTAATCTCCATCGGGCATTTTGATACCAATATAAAATTTATCTTCTTCTTTGACAATGGTATGTGTCCAAACCGAAAGGTCTATATCAAAATTAAATCCTACAATGGTATCACTCCCGTTATAGACAAATCTTGTACACATAATTAAATCCTCCTAATTTGCTCAATATTTCCAGACTGTATCGATTCCATGTTCTGGGTAATTTTTTCATTTGGCCAATTCCACCATTGGATCTCTAAAAGGTCCGAAATGATCTTATCGTCAAAGCGTTTTTTAATAGGCTTTGCTGGAATACCGCCGACAACAGTATATGGCGGAACATCCTTTGTGACAACAGCATGAGTCCCTATGATTGCTCCATCCCCAATCGTAACCCCTGCCAATATGACCGCTTCATAACCAATCCATACATCATTCCCAATGATAATATGGCCCTTGTTATCCCACGATTTTGCAACATCTTTTTTCTCAAGTCCCCACTCTTCAAAAAATAAAGGAAACGGATATGTGGATAAAGAAGCCATTGCGTGATTCGCACTGTTAAAAAGAAATTTTGCCCCACAAGCAACCGAACAGAATTTTCCTATTTTCAGTTTATCGTGGTTAATTGGATAATGGTACAATACATTATTCTTCTCAAAATTTGCAGGGTCATTTACAAAATCGTTATACATTGTATATTCGCCAACTTCAATATTCGGATTGGTAACCACATTTTTTAAATAAACTGTCTGCATAACCCCTGTCCGTGGATATACTTTTCCTACATCAGCCATTTTTTGATCCTCCTGTCAAAACAAATTACATTACCATTTTATCTATCAGCCAAACAATTCTCAATATACCAAACAGTACAGAAATAATCAGGAACAAAGCGGACAAGTCCGCTTCAACTCCCTAAATCCCTCATTCATGAGGAACTTGGACGGTTTGCCGCGCCGAGTGCAGTCGCTTCAGCGACATATTTCTTCTTGCACGAGTGCGGATTTGTCCTAAGGGGTACCGTGCTTGCACGGGGGATTCCTTAGGACAGTTAGATTCTGTTTTTTATCTTATAGGAAGACACTTTCACGCTTTAGCGTGGCAAGGTCTTTCCTATAAGATAAAAAAGAGCCGCCTTTCATACGGCAGCTCTCCATAGTTATCTCTGATATAATATTTTGCGTATGGCATATACGGAAAGATAATACTTATCCGCAAGTTCCTCAATGGGAACACCTTTCTGATATTCGGCAATGATACGGTCATTGTGTGCTTCAAGCTCTTTCCGATAGCCAGACAGTTCACCCCAGGATTTATGCTGCTCACGTTTGGCAGGGATATAAATATATCCTGCCTGAACATATTTTTGCAGCTCCTCAATTAACATATCGGGGAGAACCTCATTTGCTTTGATATACTTCATATGCAGGCTTCCTCCTTGCTTTCCTTAAAGGCTGCCAGTGGCAGTATTTACTTTAAGGCTGCTGAATCCAAGCAGCAAAGCCAGCCATATCAAATCAGCGACTTCTCTTTACTCCATGCAAATGTCGCTTACTATACTGGCTTTGCATGGAGACAAACTTTGTTTTTCCTTTTTTTATTCCTACACATAACTTCCTCCAAATAACAATTATCCGTCTAAACATCAAGGAAAACTGATGATTTTCCCTGTCCTTGTTGGCATTGTTTCTGTTGATTTCTCTGTATTATATCACTTTCCATCCCCAAACTCAAGAATGCAAAAAGCTACTTGAAAAATCTTTAGTTCGGTGTCCTCTCTAATTCTGACACAGGTTTTATTGCCGCATAGGGCAGCATATCCATTCTGTCTGTTTCATAGCGGTCACATGTTTTCATGACATAAGCGATTTCTCCATCTTCCTCCCAATCAAAGAAGATAATGCTTGTGAACGCCCTCCCGTATGGGTAATACTGAAGCACATGGGCGAGGTACTGCGTGTCGCCGTATTTCTCCCAACCTAGCCGCTGTGCCTGTATAGCGGAAAATTCCACCGCATTTGCGTAGGAATAGCTGCCGTTAGTTGGTCTTTGCCCATGAGATAAAACCGTTACCGAAGTTATAGCCCTCCAAGGCTGTACTTTTTCAATGGGAAAGCATATAATAGAGCTATATAAAATCGGAATTTTATGGGGAGATACGAAGGAGCAAAAATTATGAGACAGGACGTAGAGCAAATCATTATCAATACTAAAATTGATGAGACAAAACTGCCGGAAGCTATGAGGATAATAGATAGGGCAGCCAGCATTATGGAGGAATTTGACTATGATACTGACCTTAATGCGAAGGAAAAACTCATTGCATTGCAAAACGAGCTGCGAGAACTGACAGGGAAAGAAAATTATGATATAGAAGAAGTTAATGAATACTGGTCTTATACCAGCTTGGAGACTAAAGCAGCAGAGGCGCTTATGCAGGAGCCTTTTAGGACTGGATTGCCAGAAGAAGCCTTGAGGGAACTGATTATAGAAATTTTCCGGTCAGGAGATTTGGAGAAAGAAGCTTTGTTTGATTTTTGGATGGATTTTCTGGAAATAGAGACAGGAATAGATGGGGTTATGGATTATCTATTCACTCAAAACGATAAAAGAGAGATCGTGTATGCACCTATTGATGAAGTAATGGAACGGATACAGAAAGGAAAGGCGTTGGCAGAAAAAAATATTATTTTCTTGTAAGCCGAAAAACTTTCAGGTATTTGAAGTCACCCACAAGGAAATCTGTAGATAACACTTGCCGTCTCTTCCATACCATGGCGAAAATGATACTCGTATCCAATCAGCATCTACAAATCACATACTTTCCGGCACGCAAAAAATTCCCTGCTACTCTTTCTATAAAGTAACCGGGGATTTTCCTTTCTATATACGATGAAATCATTATGATCTTACCCGTATAAAAATTTATACAAAAGCAGTTGAACGGAATTTTCCGCCAACTGCTTTTATATATTCATATTATATTATTTACACTTCTGTCAGTATACTACTTCTGAGCGATCGCTGCCTGTGCAGAAAGGTAAAAACAAGGGGGTTTTTGAGGAACATTCCGCTGTCCTCATTCTCTTTCCTATATAACGAGAAAATCAGTTCAATTTCCTCTAATTTGACTACGGCTCTGTTTTTCCTCCCCTCTGCTGTAAAGGTAGCTCTGACATCAGCCGTACCATTCAGATTCACATACCAATCAAAAGTAGTGTCTGATGTTGGTGTTACCCTATACACAAATTGATTGATAACTTCCTCACTGATTTTCGTACCGCTAAAATCTATCAGTGTATGCAGCGTATTGATTATCCCATCTAATTTAAGTCCGCTTTTCGGCTGTTCGTCATTTGGTGCTTGCTCTAATTTTTCCTGCAACTGTTGAATTTCGTCATCAATGGGTTTCCGCATAGTCTGGTATTCTTCCTTTGACAGCTCGCTGTCTGCCCACATAGCAATAAGATTTGTCAGACGGGTCTGTGCCTTATCAATTTTGGCTCTGATAGACACTACATGCCTTTCTCGGCATGATGGACTGGATAACCTCGTCTGTGAGCTTTCCCTCCTGCATAAATTTTTTCATCTTGATAGCCTGTGCAAGAGAGGGGGCATCGTTGTAGCCCATCGCTTCTAGTAGTGAATATTGCTGTTCTTCGGAAAGATAGGAAATCTACACCGCAGGGCGGAACGCAATCTGGCGTTCATCTACCATTTCCAGAATTTCGGGTACAAGTTCAGTCAAGCGGATATAGCGATAAATCTGTGGTTGGCTGTCGCCGCTTTTTTGACTTACTTGTTGTGCTGATGTTGTCCCCTTTAACTTATTATCCAGTGGAGAAGAAGTTAAATCACTTCTTTGCCCCTGCCTGTTCATTGCTTCTAACCGCATCTTATACACAAAGGCTTTCTCACTTGGCAGGATAGTGGAGCGTTGCAGATTACTCTCAACCATGACAATAATCGCTTCGTCATGGGTCAACTCCTTAACCTCGCATTTCAGCGTTTTAAGCCCTGCAATCTCGCAAGCCTTTTTCCGCCTGTGACTGCTGATTAGCTCATACCGCCCGTCCTCTTTTTGCCGAACCGTGGCAGGGGTCATTACACCATTCCTACTGACGCTTTCCACAAGATGCTCCATAGGATTGTGTCAAGATAGGACTAAACAATTTTTATACTTTTTTAATATTTTCTCTTACTAACGGCAATTATCAACCAATCATCATCTTAACTCTCATTAAACCCTTATACAGAGAATTTGCCACTTGCATATTGCGACTCCTAACGTCCACTTTTGCAGAGCAAAACAGCCATCTTGCATTATTAAACGGCCACCCCTATAAGTGCTCGTTGGTGTAGCAGACCTAAGCTTAGGTCTGCTTGATTACCATTGATTTTAAAGAGATTTTGGAGTCAATGGGATGCGTTAGCATCGGCGTAGCCTTTACCATTGACGCCGAAATTTCTTTAAAATACTGGCCGTTCAAAAACGCATCAGTGGACGGTGGGCTCCGCAGAATGCACCACTGAGTCCTTCTGTATACTTTGATATTAAAAATACCAGTTCTGCCGTTATTGACTAAACTGGTAGATATTGTTTTCAGCACATCTGTCCTGAAGGCAATCCACTGATCATCCGAACTGCCTCCCGCTGTAATTCGGACATCAAATCATCTCTTCCTTAATACTTCTGCAATTTGTGATTACATCCATATCATGTTCCATTTACATTTGCATTCACAATAAAAAACAAAAAGAAATTTAGCGTTTTTATCCTTGATAAAACAGGACTCAAAAATATTTATTTCCCTAACGCGATTTCCAATAATTCTGCGGCAACCCCGGCAGATTTAATCCGCATCAGATTATCCCCTGCATCTTCCCTGCCAAGCAAATTCATTCCTCCATGCCACACAATCTCATCATCTATAATGGCAAAATGTTCTGTCACCTCCTCTTTTACAATCACATGAATACCATTTTCCCGCATTTCTTTTACCAGTCCCTGGCAAAATTCCGGATTTCCATAAGATATATTCTGCGGTTCTATTGTCATGACCGTTACTGTCGTTCCTGCTTCCTGTCTTGATTTCACAAGGTATATAAAGCGTTTCACCTTCTCCTGCGTTAGTTCCGGACTGGATACAATAATCTTCTTTTCCGCCTCAATGATATCTCTCTCAAATACATCCATATAATTACCCGAATCATAAATAGCATTCACGGTCTGTTTTGAAAATACACGATTTGTGATCAAGCTGAATCCTATTTTCTTGTATGTACGAAGACGCTTTGCATACATATTATCAAAAACCCGAATGTGGGAATCTACGTAATCATATACGATAACTTCTTTTTTGCCTTCATAATCACGATTCAATCTTCCGATATACTGCTCAAGCCTTCCGGCAAAAGATACCGGCGCCGCCAGCATCAAGGTATCCAGTCTTGGATAATCAAACCCTTCCCCGATTTTCTGGCCCGTTGCCACCAAAATCAGACTCTGATTCTTTGACACTTCTTTTAATCTTCTTCTCACTTCCAGATTTTCTTTGTCACTGTTATCTCCATATAGAATACACACACAATCTGCGTCCTTTTGCAGATACTCATACAGATATTTCGCCTGTTCTTTATACCTTGTCAGAATCACAGGCGTTCTGCCTTCTTTCACACAATGCCTCGTATCTTCGAGAATCATATCATTTCTAACAGAATTCGTACTGATCAAGGAATACGCTTCATGAATGTCATTCCTGTTTTCTCTGGTATCAATGACCCTCGTATACCTTGGATATACATAATGGCCGATTCCCTGTTCCATTGCCCGCTCTTTTGCCGTATAACTATGCCTGACCGGTCCTAACAGCATATGAATGATTTTCTCTAGATTATCTCCTCTTTTTGGCGTTGCCGATACGCCATAAACATATCTGGCATTCACCTTCTGCATTACTTCAATGGATGTGTTAGAGCCACAGTGATGGCATTCATCCATCAAAACCATACCGTAAGAATTGATAAAATCATTAAATTTGCCCTTGCTATACATAGAACCAACCATAGCCACATCAATAATGCCGGTTAGAGCATTCTTACTACCATGTAAAATACCAATAACGCTGTCTCTGCGCTTTTCTCTTCCGCTTTTTGTTTTATAAATCGGCGGTTCCTCATCTATAATCAAAAATTTATTTAACTGTTCCACCCACTGTTCTAACAGATCCTTACTTTGAAGTAAAATGAGTGTATTTACCTTTCTCTCCGCGACAAGATAACTGCACACTACTGTTTTACCAAATGCTGTAGCCGCACTCAAAATACCGTGGTCAAATGCAAGCAGCTGCTGTGCCGCCAGATTTTGCTGCAGTTTCAAATCACCGTTAAAAGAAACTCTGATCGGTCGTCCCTTTTCCCGGCAGTCTGCAATCTCATATTCAATACCGGCTTCTTTACATGAAGTGATCAGATTATCACGAAGTCCTCTTGGAATACGGATATAACCATCTACATCTTTTCCCATATACACATCGCTGAAATGATAATAATTCGAGTACCCAAGCCTTTTATTTTTGTAAAATACCGGATTGTCAAAAGCCGCCATACTTCTGATCTGATTCTGCAGGTGTGGCGTCAGATTTAACGCATCAACATATACGCCGTCTCCGAGTACAATATGCATCTTCCCAACAACATCTGATTTTATGAATCCGTCTTTTTTCTTCCATGGCTTCAGACGATTCTGAGAAACCGCCGAAATCAATATCCCCTTTTCTTCGGAAAGCTCCGCCTGCCATTTCGCCATATGTTTTTTTATATCTTCCTCCGATAATTTTTCAGTGTGATTAAGCAAAATGTCCCATTGCTCCGGATAAGCATTCCAATTCTTATCAACGAAAGCACTGTTTCCTTTTTTCAACGCCTGCCCCTGTAGCGGCAGTGCAATCAGATTTCCTATGCTGCTTGCAACATCCTGAGACGGATACATCCGGTCGTAGTAATGAAATGATTTCAGATTAATAGAGGATGATCCCTTATCCAGCAAAAGGAATCCAAAATTCCTTGCAAGCGATGCGGATACTGGTTTTTTGAAAAAAATCCAGATATGAGCGCCTCTGCCAGATCTTGATCTTTCCACTAACGGCGTTATACCGTTATTTTCGCAAATAAGCCTTAAAGCATCTACCTCTTCATGCCATTCGTCGCTTATATTGGCAAAATCTGTCTTTTCAGCGCCTTTCTCATGATTGTCAAAATCAAAAACAATAAACCGGCACGTACCATTTGGAAACAACGGGTATACTCCCAATACATCCGCACCATCTTCTCTGTATCCAAGAAGGTGTTCGACAATTTTCTTCGGTTCAAGCTTCGTCCATTCCCTATGGGTACAAGCTTCACAATTTGTCTTTTCGCCGCGCTGTTTTGGGCATATGCTGTTATTCCATCTGTTATTGCATTGCGGGAAATATCCACCTTTTGTACCTCTCTTGGCATAAACATCCATTCTTCCCCAGAACATCGAAAAAAATTTATTGGCTAGTTCCTCCGTAATATATTTGCTTTGGATGCGTCCTCCCTGGTCAGGGTCATATTCCTCAATCTTTTCTATTTTCTCTTCAAATACATTCTCGGACTCATAAGCAATATTTGCTTTATCTAACAATTCTTTTAGTCTTCTGTTTTCATTCTGAAGGCTTCGCACTAATTTACGGAGTGAATCCAGATTATATGCTTCTACATTCATTTATCATCCTCATTCTCTCTGTTGTCATATTTCACACTTCATCACCATCCAGGCATCCTGCATTTAACATAGCTCACACAAATAGACTCTCTGCGTTTGACAATGTATGCCAAAAGAGCATCCCGTAATACATGCCCTCCGGGTGGGTGGACTTCGTCCATCAATGTATGGCTTCCTGTGTAAAAAGCTGTCAGAGTTTTATATTTTCTGACAGCTTCTCCTATTTTCATTTTCAAATATTTTCTTAGTTCAAAACAATTCTTTCCACATTTTTTATATTCGTCAATGCCTGAATATCTTCAAGATGCCAATCACTGCACTCATCATAAAAATATTTATCTTTTCTCTTCTTAAATATACGAAATGGCTGGTTTCCGGAGTTATCATATATATGACACACATCGCAAACCTTTACCACGTCTTTTATCAATGCAAGCGCTCTATCATACCTCACAATTACCTTCTCTTCCGGCACATCATGACCTCCTGATTCGACCCTCGACTTTACACGCCAAATATTAATTGCCGGATCTGCCGTAAGAATATAATAACAACGAATAAAATATCCTTTTTCTTTTGCCCTCTCAAGTAATCTCAAATTACGATCTGTTGACAACACCGTCTCAAAGCAAAACTCATTCATCTGATCAATATGTTCTTCTCGCTGTTTTTCTGCCAATTGGGCTGCATCCAAATCAGAACACTTCAAATTCTTTTTTATTTCATCAGCATTAATATAATCCATCGGAGGTTTTAACAACTCTGTGAACGTACTCTTTCCAGAGCCATTGGGCCCGGCGAATACAACTACTTCAGGCTTTTTCTGCAATACGTTCACTATAACGCCCCTTTCTCATTCTCTTGCTAATTTCCACTCTTGTTCCATCGTTATTCTCATGGTATATCTTTTGTGTTTGTCTATCATAAACAACAATCGGAATATCCAATGCTCTTTTCTTCTCCAATTCAATTTTTACTGCCGCATTTGCACGTTTTACAACCATTTCATCAGAAATATATTCTTCACGTTTCATGTATTTCTCCTTTCCCTCCTACATCATACATACAAATAAAATATTCAACGGATTATTATGTTCCTTAGCAACTATTCATGCCATATCTTATATAAATTTAGTATACCACTATTCTTCAGAATTTAGAAGATTACATTTTTCTAATCACATTTTTACTATAATCACAAAAAATGATTCAAACGGGTATACTATCCCTCACACACAACGCCCCATAGGATTGTGTCAAGATAGGACACCAGTTTACAACTTTTATAAATGACAGTCCTTTTGTCGGACAAGGTATTTCAGGACTTTCATAAGAACAGAGGATTTTATGACACTTTCGCTCTTTTTCACGAAAGTGGCAAAAAATACTTCTTGCCGAATCCGTTCACTGAGCGCAAACCGGAAATCCTGTACGCTTTTATTACGGTACTTTGAAAACACCTCATCCTGGTATGGCAGCAGTTTCATTGCACCGTAAGCTATGTTGATTAAATTAACCAGCATTTCAATCCCTTTCCGACTGCGTACCATGTAGCTGCATAGCGACCAAAAGGTTTTCTGTTCGTAATAGCTCACTTCAATGTTCCATCTGAATGAGTATAGGAACAAGGGGATGCAATCCATCCATGCACTTCCTGCCTGGTTCAGGGGCGCCTTTTCCTGCCAGGCATCACCATCCTTCCCTGTGGCTGTCACATACGCAAGGACTTCCCTGGTACCGAAAATATTCGTAAGGACACGGCGTGCCCCGATATAATAACCGCCTATCTTTTCGTCTGAAAGTACAAAATCTTCTGCAACGGAAAGGCGGCGGCCATGTTTTGCAGGCCTACCCCTCCTGCCTGTTGGCTGTGGGGCAAGGTCATAGAGGACGGAGTCATGTCTGGCATTGCAGATGATATCCAGATTCGTGTACTCTTCCGTGACACATGCCAGATCTTTTTTCGCGTAACAACTGTCACAGAGGAGAATCACGTTTTTCTGCGCGGAAAGCCCCGGCATGGCTTGCCTTACCATGGAGGCCGCAAGTTCCAGCTTGGATGTTTCCCTCGTCCACATACGGTATCCCAAAGGGACAGCCAGATAAACAATGCGCTGTTTTTTCCATACAGGTACACAGAGCATGAGGCTGACAAAGCAATGCCCATTGAGGTAATTGGAGCCATTATGCGCTGCATGGTCGAACAGTTTTGACACGTTGTCAAATTTTGTCCCGAACTTTGCCACCATAGTATCATCCAAACACAAGAAAACGGGCTGTGATCGCAGAGACTGGGGAATGAGTTTCAAAGCCATACATGCCGTAATGTTTATAAATCGTGAATAATCTACTTTGGCATAAGAACAGGCATAATAAAAAGCATTCAGCGATTTCTCTGTTATGCCGGATAAAAAATGCCGGTAGAGAAAACGTATGGAATGGGCCGATTCCATTGCAAGTATGGATAGCACTAACAGAAACAGTGTTTCAGCAGTAGGGGCAGGAAATTTCTGGAAATAAATGTAAAAATACTGATGAAGCCTACCAATCAGGCTGTCTTTGTTGTATAATAAATTTGTCGTATAGGGTCACTTTCCTTTATAATAATTTGGACAAATTTATTATACACCAGATAAAGCCCTATACGACATTTTTATGTAAAAAGTTGTAAACTGGTGAAGATAGGACTAAACAATTTTTATACTTTTTTAATATTTCCTTCTATTTCTAACAACAATTATAATCTCAATCTCTATAAACCAAACTTCACACAAGACACGTGCACTGCCCCGCCTTAAAAATTTTTTACATTTCTCGTAGTGAAATATTCTGTTCTGATATTTTCAGCACATCTGTCCTGAAGGCAATCCTCAAAATCCAACCCAATGTATTATTTCCTATTTTACACATTTATTCCCCAAATTTTTTATTAAGAAATTTACTCCATTTTAATAACGCATTTCCATACCTCAACTTAGAAGACTCCAACCAATTTCTATGAAATTTATTATTCAATTTTTCGCCCACTTCAAGACTTTTTATACTAGCATTTTCACTTAACAATTCCTTAACATAACAAATTGTATCACTTTCATTTATAGTCTTAAAAACATCATTTATACTCTTCGAAGTGAATAATTTATCACCATTCCGTTGCACACTTACAGTAGTTGTTAATATTTCTAATGCATTTCTATAACCCTTATTTTTCAATTCTACATAATTATTTTTTCCACTTTCAATCATCTTCCAAACTTCAGCCACTTTTTCTGGCGAAGTCTGTCCCCAAAATAATCCTGTTGTCGATACACTAAACCTGCTTCTACTCCTTCGTCTTTCACTATCGAATTTAATATTCGACAATTCTGGTGCTTTTATAAAGTAAACGCCTTCCCTCTCCGCAAAAAAATCTAATTTTATAAACCAGTCAAATATTTTACTAGTGTACTGACATGTTGATATATATCCAAATTATACTGGTAGAAACAGCCGTTTTGATGTATACTTAAGAAAAAAACGGCGGTGATTCCAATGGCAAGACCCAGAAAATATATAATCAGCCTTACAGAAGATGAATTCAAGGAACTCAAATCCATAATCCGTAAAAAAAGGACATCCAAAACCATACGCTGCAGGTGCCAGATCATCCTTGACCTGGACGAAGCACACGGAAAAGTCCTGACTCATGAGCAGAGCGCAAGAGCCAACGGTGTCTGTCTGGCAACAATCACAAATACAGTCGCAAAATATATAAACGGTGGGATTGGTGCTGTTACTGAATTTAAAAGGAACATAAACTCAGACCAGGCAAGGCGTAAGGTTGACGGGCGTATGGAAGCCCGGCTGATCGAACTTGCCTGTGGCCCTGTTCCGGAAGGGCACTCCCGGTGGACCATCCGTTTGTTGGAAGAAGAGTCCAAAGTCATTCTGGAGACCCCTGTAAGCAGGGAGGCAATCCGAAACGCTTTAAAAAAAATAAACTTCGACCTCACAAAAACAACTACTGGTGCATCCCGG